>NZ_CP047385.1:1398016-2796032 GCF_000807775.2 Pandoraea fibrosis
GGGCTCGCGTCCCAGCCTGCTCAATCCGCTTTGGTACGCCGGGGCATTTGCTATTGGCTTCGTCGCAGGTAAGTGTGGCGACACGGTCAGCCTGGGCTTCGTGTCGGAGACGGAGCGCCAGGTTGAGCGCCATCTGGAGAGTCACCTGGAAGATCTGCCGCCGCACGATTTGCGCTCGCGCGCCATCGTCGATCAGATGCGCATCGATGAAATCGAACACGGTCAGGCAGCGCGCGATGCCGGCGGGATTGACCTGCCAGTGCCGGTGCAGCGTGTGATGCGGGCGGCTGCCAAGGTCATGACGACGACCGCCTACTATATATAGAGCGTCTGCAACGTCCCCCCGAAAGACCCCTACCTGCTCAGTCGATCTCCCCTGGTGCGACGCGTGCCGGCCGGCATTTGCCCGGCTTTGTCACGGCGTGAGCGCGCACTACCCGGTATCGATAGTGATGGCGGGCCTCCTGCGAGGCGATGCCCAAAGTTTGAGGTTCCACTTTCACTATCGCAGTTATGTCTTTAATTTTCCTGACAAAATTCCGTTTTCTGGCTTTAGGAAAGTGAGCTAAGTCATTGTTCTGCCTGACAAATTCGCCGCTAAAAAAGGGCGAAACGCTTGACCGGCCATACACTCTCCTCTAAAGTGGGAAATAGTGTGAGAAAGTGTATTTTTGTGTGGCGTAGGGCACAAAATCTTTCTCTTTCGGCATGACGGGCAGGCGGACAAAACCTCACGGGAGCGCGCGTGTTTCAGGGAGCCTCGGCACTTTCACTGGATGCAAAGGGACGGATGTCGATTCCGGCCCGGCATCGTGACGTGCTGCAGGGCGACGCTGAAGGCAAGGTGACGATTACCAAGCACCCGGATGGATGTTTGCTGTTGTTCCCGCGACCCGAATGGGAAATCTTCCGCGGCAAGATCGCCGCACTGCCGATGGATGCGCACTGGTGGCGACGCATCTTCCTGGGCAACGCAGCCGATGTCGAAATGGATTCGGCGGGCCGTGTCCTGGTGGCGCCCGAATTGCGCGCGGCTGCGGGCATGGACAAGGAAGTCATGCTGCTGGGCATGGGCAGTCACTTTGAACTCTGGGATGCCGCGACGTATGCCGCCAAGGAACAGGCGGCGATGGCGCAGGGTATGCCGGAAGCACTGAAAAACTTCACTTTTTGACAGATCAGGTGGTCCGACGAGCATGGCGCACGCGGTGGAAACGGTAATGCAGCACCGCACGGTCCTGCTAGAGGAGGCCGTGGATGCCTTGCTGTGGCGCGACGACGGCGTATACGTCGACGGCACGTTCGGCAGAGGCGGGCACAGTCGCAGGATTCTCGAGCGGCTGGGTCCCAAGGGGAGGCTGATCGCATTCGACAAGGATCCCCAAGCGATCGCGGAGGCGGCAAAAATTGCCGATCCGCGATTTTCGATTGAGCACGAGAGCTTCGCGACGTTGCGCGAGGCGCTGGCCCGACGCGGTATCGACAAGGTGTCGGGCGTTTTGCTGGATCTGGGCGTTTCGTCGCCGCAGTTCGACGACCCTGCGCGTGGATTCAGTTTTCGTTTTGACGGCCCGCTCGACATGCGCATGGATCCCACGCGCGGAGAGTCGGCCGCCGACTGGCTGGCCCGGGCAACGCTGGAAGAAATGACGGAGGTCATCAAGGACTATGGGGAAGAACGGTTTGCTTTTCAGATTGCAAAGGCGCTTGTTGCTCGCCGGGCAAACGCCGACCACCTCGGTCCACTCGTCAGCACTCGCGAGCTTGCCGCAATCGTGGCGGGCGCGGTCAAGACCCGTGAGAAGGGCAAGGACCCGGCAACACGCACCTTTCAGGCTCTACGGATTCACGTCAATCAAGAGCTTGCGGACTTGCAGATAGCACTCGACGTGGCGGCCGATGTCCTCGAAACGGGAGGCAGACTCGTGGCGATCAGCTTTCATTCACTGGAAGACCGCATCGTGAAGCGCTTCGTGCAAGCGCGCACGACCGCGCCGGTGGTGGATCGCCGCGTGCCTTTGCGCGCCCACGAAATTCCCGAGCCGCCCTTCAAATCCAGTCGCAAGATCAAGCCGTCCGCCGAAGAGGTGGAGGCAAACCCGCGCGCACGCTCGGCGATCATGCGGGTCATGGAGCGGGTGGCAACATGAGCCGGCTCAATATGCTCCTGCTCGCGGTACTCATCGGCTGCGCGTTGTCGCTGATCAATGCGCAATATCGCGCGCGCGGAACGTTCGTCGAACTCAACCGCGAGCAGGCACTCGAGCATCAATTGCTGCAGGATTGGGATCGTCTTCAGTACGAGCAGAGCGCGCAGAGCAAGAGCGCCCGTATCGAAAGCGTGGCACGCACCGACCTGAAAATGCAGGCCGTGTCGCCGGGCCGCACGCAATACCTGTCTGCGCCGGCTGGTAGCACCGGGGCGATGGTGGATGTGCCGGTGCCGAGCGCAAGCGCCGCCTTTGCTCCTGCGAGCGGAGGCAAGCGATGATTCGCCGCAAAGACGCCAAGGCCAAGACCAAGGATGTGCAGTTCTCTGCCAGCCCGGTCCTGTCCGTGCGTCTGCCGATGTGGCGCTCGAAGATGCTCGTCTTCGTGATCTTCGGCGCGTTTGCGTCGCTGGTTGCGCGTGCCTTCTGGATTCAGGGGCCGGGCAACGCCTTCTATCAGCGTCAGGGCGAGAGCCGTTACGAACGCACACTTGAGATGTCCGCCACGCGCGGCAAAGTGTTCGACCGTAACGGGCAGGTGCTTGCCACCAGTCTGCCCGTCAAGGCCATCTGGGCCATCCCCGAAGATGTACCCGACGACATTTCGACGCAGCAGATTCGCCAGCTTTCGCGTCTGCTCGAGATGAGCGAGCCGGATCTGCGCCGCAAGCTCAATCAGGAAAAGAGCTTTGTCTACGTGAAGCGCCAGGTCTTGCCGGATGTGGCCAAGCAAGTCGCCGATCTGGACATCCCGGGCATCTACCAGCGCAAGGAGTACAAGCGCTTCTATCCGGAAGGCGAGATTGCGGCGCACGTCGTGGGCTTCACGAACGTCGAGGACATCGGGCAGGAAGGCGTCGAGCTGTCGATGCAGAAGGATCTGGCCGCCACGCCCGGCAGCCGCCGCGTGATCAAGGACCGTCTGGGCCGCGTGGTCGAGGACATCGATATCCTGGCGCAGCCGCGCGACGGCCATGACATCACGCTTTCGATCGACAGCAAGATCCAGTTCCTCGCCTACAGCGAATTGAAAGACGCCATCGAGCGCACCGGCGCAAAGGCCGGCAGCGCCGTGGTGCTCGACGTTCGTACCGGCGAGGTGCTCGCGCTCGTCAATCTCCCCACGTATAACCCGAACAACCGCACGAACCTGACCGGCGCGCAGTTGCGCAACCGGGTCATTACCGACACCTTCGAGCCGGGGTCGATCATGAAGCCGATTACGGTGGCCGCTGCCATCGAGAACGGCTACGTGAAACCGACGTCGACGGTCATGACCACCGGCCGGGCGACCTTCTTCGGCGCAACGATAACGGACACGCACGACTACGGTTTGCTGACCGTGGCGGGCGTCATTCAGAAGTCGAGCAACATCGGTACGGCCAAGCTTGCGCTCCAGATGAAGCCGCAGGAAATGTGGGACATGTTCACGAGCGTGGGCCTCGGTCAGGCGCCCAAGCTCGGCTTCCCCGGTGCGGTGGCGGGACGTCTGCGTCCGGCCAAGAGCTGGCGCCCGATCGAGCAGGCGACGATGGGCTACGGCTATGGTCTGTCGGCCTCGCTGATTCAGCTTGCGCGCGCCTACACCGTGTTCGCGCACGACGGCGAACTGTTGCCCATCTCTATCTATAAGACGGATGGCAGTGTCGTGAAGGGCACGCCGGTCATCTCGCCGGCGACGGCGCGTGAAGTGCGCAAGATGCTCGAAATGGTGACCTCACCCGGCGGTACCGCGACGCGTGCCCAGGTGGTCGGCTATCGCGTCGGCGGCAAGACCGGCACGGCCTACAAGCAATCGGGCAAGGGCTACGACAAGAGCAAGTATCGCGCGTCGTTCGTGGGTATGGCACCGATGTCGGAACCGCGCATCATCGTGGCCGTGACGCTCGATGAGCCGGGCCGCGGCTCGCACTACGGTGGCGTGGCCGCCGGCCCGGCGTTCGCCGCCATTGTGGGCGGCACGCTGCGATCGCTGAATGTGGTGCCGGATTCGCCGGTAACGAAGCTCGTGGTGAGCGACAAGGTGGAGGAGAGCGAGCCATGGGCACCGTGAC
Organism: Pandoraea fibrosis; assembly: GCF_000807775.2. Classification (NCBI taxonomy): domain Bacteria; kingdom Pseudomonadati; phylum Pseudomonadota; class Betaproteobacteria; order Burkholderiales; family Burkholderiaceae; genus Pandoraea; species Pandoraea fibrosis. The sequence continues at coordinate 1,402,281 of NZ_CP047385.1, forward strand.
CCCGACGCCTCAGACGCCTGCCACGCTCGCGATGATCGCGGACGCCACCGAGCGCGCCACGCTCGCACAGGCATGGGACTGGCTGTGCCGCACGGTGCCGGCCGGGGCGACGTTGCACGCGGATAGCCGTCGCATCACGCCGGGCGACGTGTTCGTCGCTTACGCGGTCAAGGGGGCGGACAGCCGGGGCTTCATCGCGGATGCGGTCGAGCGCGGCGCGGCTGCCGTCCTGTGGCAGAGCGATGGCTTCACATGGCCGGCATCGCTGGTCAGTCTGGCGAACGTGCCGGAATTCGGTGTGCCGCGACTCGATTGGCTGGCCGGTCCGTTGGCGGCGCTGTGGTACGGCGAGCCGAGCGTCGGCATGACGATGCTGGGCGTGACCGGAACGAACGGGAAAACGTCCTGCAGCCAGTGGCTCGCGCAGTTGCTGTCGAAGGCAGGTACCCGCAGTGCCGTGATCGGCACGCTGGGTAGCGGATTCCCCGGTCATTTGACGGTCACGGGGTTCACCACGCCGGATGCCGTTCAGTTGCAACGCAGCCTCGACGACCTGCGCGCCCAAGGCGCGAAGGCGGTCGCGATGGAAGTCTCGTCGCACGGTCTTTATCAAGGTCGCGTGAACGGCGTGGCGTTCGACGTCGCCGTCTTCACCAATCTGACGCAGGACCACCTCGATTACCACGGCACGATGGCCGAGTACGAAGCGGCCAAAACGCGCCTGTTCGACTGGCCGGCCCTGAAGGCGGCGGTCATCAATCGTGACGACGCGATGGGCCAGCGCCTGCTCAAGCGTCTGGCCGGCAAGACGCCGGTATACGAATACGGTGTGCACGGCGACGCCGTGTCGGTGCATGGCAACCGGGTGTTGCGCGCGGAAGATATCCGCGCGACGACGGCAGGCACGCGCTTCACGCTGCACATCGACGATCACAGCCAGCAGATTACGGTGCCGCTCATCGGTGAGTTCAACGTGAGTAACGCACTCGCTGTGCTGGGTGCCGCGCTGGCAGCGGGTGTACCGCAAGACGCGGCCATTGCCGGACTGGCGACGCTCACGCCCGTGTCAGGTCGTATGGAACAGATCGGCCAACCGGGACAGCCGCTGGTCGTCATCGACTATGCGCACACGCCCGACGCCCTCGACAAGACGCTCGAAGCGCTGCGCCCGGTGGCGGCAGCGCGGGGTGGCAAGCTTGTCTGCGTGTTCGGTTGTGGCGGCGATCGCGACGCGGGCAAGCGTCCGCAAATGGGGACGGTGGCCGAACGTCTGGCCGACGCCGTCGTGCTGACGAGCGACAACCCGCGCACCGAAGCGCCGGCCGACATCATGGCGCAGATCGCCGCAGGTCTCACGCAGCCGGGCGCCGCACGTCTCATCGAAGACCGGGCGAGCGCGATTCTGCAAGCCGTGCGCGGCGCGCAGGCCGCCGATGTGGTGCTCGTTGCGGGCAAGGGACACGAAAGTACACAGGAAATCATGGGTAAGAAGCGGCCGTTCTCCGATCAGGAGCATGCGCGTCTGGCACTCGCCGCGCGTGCAACCACTGTGCGCGGAGGTGGCGAATGACGATGTGGCGACTGAGCGATGCTCAAGCGGCCGTGAGCGATTCACGCATCACGGGGGCGCCGTCGACCGCGTTCGCACGCATCGTGACGGACAGCCGTTCGGTACAACCGGGCGATCTCTTCGTGGCGATCAAGGGCGAGCGTTTCGACGCGCACGACTTTCTGGCCGATGTGGCCCGCGCGGGTGCCTCCGCTGTGGTCGCGTCGCGCGTGCCGGAGGGGGTCGAGACGCCTGCGCTGATTGTGCCCGATACGCGTATCGCGCTGGGGGAGCTGGCCGCCGCATGGCGCCGCCGCTTTGCGATTCCCGTGGTGGCGGTTACCGGCAGTAACGGCAAGACGACGGTGAAGGAAATGATCTCGGCGATCTTCGCCGAAGCGGTGGGCGTCGAAGCGCGTCTGGCCACCGCCGGTAACTTCAACAACGACATCGGCCTGCCGCTCACGCTGTTCCGTCTGCATGACGGTGACAAGCTGGCAGTGCTCGAACTGGGTATGAATCACCCCGGCGAAACGGCGTATCTCGCGAAGATCGCGCAGCCGACGGTGGCTGTGATCAACAACGCGCAGCGTGAGCATCAGGAGTTCATGGTGAGCGTGGCGGCCGTGGCGCAAGAGCATTCGGCCGTGCTGGCAGCGCTGCCCGACGACGGCGCCGCCGTGTTCCCGGCGGAGAGCGAATTTGCGCCGATGTGGCGCGACATCGCGGGCAAGCGCCGTGTGCTCGACTTCGCGCTCGATGCGCGTGCCGCGGTATCGGGACGCTATGACGTAGCCACGCGCGTGCTGCGTGTGGCGTCGCCGGCCGGTGAGTTTTCGGTCGCGTTGCCGCTGCTCGGCGAGCACAACGCGCGCAACGCGCTGGCCGCCATCGCATGTGCGTTGGGCGCGCATGTCGACATTGGTTCGATCGTGCGGGCACTCGAAGCGTTTTCCGCCGTCAAAGGCCGTCTTCAGGTGTCAACGCTCTCGAAGGGACCGCTCGCCGGCGTGACCCTGATCGACGACACCTATAATGCGAACCCCGATTCCGTCCGGGCCGCTATCGACGTACTGGCACAGACGCCGCCCCCCCGCGTGCTGGTGTTGGGCGACATGGGCGAAGTCGGCGACAACGGCCCGGCATTTCACCGCGAAGTGGGCGAATACGCCGCGCAGCGCGGTGTCGATCGCTTGTTGGCGATGGGGGAGCAGACGCAAGCGAGTGTGGCCGCCTTCGGCGACGGTGGCGAGCATTTTTCGGACGTGACCGATGTCGCACCGCTCGTGGCCGAGCTGAATGCCACGTTGAGCGCGCCGGCCACGATATTAGTGAAGGGAAGCCGCTTCATGCGGATGGAGCGCGTGCTCGAGCAGTTGCGCGCGACGAGTGAAGGCGGGGGCGTCGATGCCCCGGCCAAGTGAAAAAGGATTGATGGAATGTTGCTGACGTTGGCGCAATGGCTGCAAGCGGATGCGAGCTATTTGCGCGTGTTCAACTACCTGACGTTTCGGGCCGTGATGGCAAGCCTCACGGCGCTGGTGATCGGGCTCTCGTTCGGGCCGATGGTCATTCGCAAGCTCGCCGAAATGAAGGTCGGTCAGGCCGTGCGTACCGATGGCCCGCAGACCCACCTGATCAAGTCGGGCACGCCCACGATGGGGGGGGTTCTGATTCTGATCGGCATTACCGTTGCCACGCTGCTCTGGGCCGATTTGAGCAACCGCTTCATCTGGATCGTGCTGACCGTGACGCTGGGCTTCGGCATCATCGGCTGGATCGACGACTACCGGAAGGTGGTCTACAAGGACCCGCGCGGCATGTCGTCGCGCGAGAAGTATTTCTGGCAATCGATCATTGGCCTGTTTGCGGCGACCTATCTGGCGTTCTCGGTGTCGGAGACGAGCAACCTGAAGGTTTTCGAGTTGTTCATCAGTTGGGTGCGCAACGGGTTCCCGCTCGATCTGCCGCCGAAGGCCGACTTCATCGTGCCGTTCTTCAAGACGATGAGCTACCCCCTGGGCGTGTTCGGTTTCATCGCGTTGACCTACTTTGTCATCGTCGGCTCGTCCAACGCCGTTAACCTCACGGACGGTCTCGATGGCCTGGTCATCATGCCGGTCGTGCTGGTCGGCGCGGCCCTCGGCGTGTTCGCTTACGTGATGGGCAACGTTGTCTATTCGAAGTACCTGCTGTTCCCGCATATTCCGGGCGCGGGCGAGTTGCTTGTGTTCTGTTCGGCCATGTCGGGCGCGGGGCTGGCGTTCCTGTGGTTCAACACGCATCCGGCACAGGTGTTCATGGGCGATGTCGGCGCGTTGGCGCTGGGCGGTGCGCTCGGCACGGTCGCGGTGATCGTGCGTCAGGAAGTGGTGCTGTTCGTGATGGGCGGCGTGTTCGTCGCAGAGACGCTGTCGGTGATGTTGCAGGTGACCTGGTTCAAATACACCAAGCGACGTTTCGGAGAAGGGCGGCGGATCTTCAAGATGGCCCCGCTGCATCACCACTTCGAACTGTCGGGATGGAAGGAAACGCAGGTGGTGGTTCGCTTCTGGATCATCACGCTGATGCTGGTACTGATCGGCCTGTCGACGCTGAAGTTGCGCTGACAGGACGAAGAAGGCGGGCAGGCGGCATCGCGAACGGGCGAAGTCGCTGTCTCGCAACGCTGCACTAAAGGAAGGGCCGCTCGCGCCGATAGCGGAATATCGGTGTCGTTGAAGCGATGCATTCGTAGGTTGTTTGAATCGATAAAAGGGAAAGAGCGACGTGTTCGGCGAGAAGTTTGGTGAATCCTGGCAACCGCGTGTCCTGATCCTGGGTCTGGGAGAGTCCGGCCTGGCGATGGCGCGTTGGTGCGCGCGTTACGGCTGCCGTGTGCGGGCGGCCGATACGCGTTTTGCGTCGTCGGAGACACCGCCGAACGTGGCGACATTGCGCCTGGACGCGCCGCAAGCCGAATTCATCGGCGGCGCGTTTGCCGGGCAAGTCGATGCGCTGCTCGACGACATCGAACTGATCGGCATCAGTCCGGGCCTCTCGCCGCTGTCGCCCGATGTGGCGCCGTTGCTCGCCGAGGCTGCCGAGCGCGGCGTTCCCGTGTGGGGCGAGATCGAATTCTTCGCGCAGGCGCTGCGTCACATGCAGTCGACGAGCGGCTATGCGCCCAAGCTGCTGGCCATTACCGGTACGAACGGCAAGACCACGACCACGAGTCTGACCGGGTTGTTGTGCCGACGCGCCGGAAAGCGCACGGCCGTAGCGGGCAACATCAGCCCGACGGCGCTTGATCGTTTGACCGAGTGCATTGCCGACGCCACGCTGCCCGACGTCTGGGTGCTCGAACTCTCCAGCTTCCAGCTCGAGACGACACACTCTCTCGCGCCCGATGCGGCCGCGATTCTCAATATCACGCAAGACCATCTGGACTGGCACGGCGACATGGACGCCTACGCCGGCGCCAAGGCGCGCATCTTCAGCGAGCAGACGGTTCGCGTGCTCAACCGCGAGGACGCACGTGTGATGGCGTTTGCGGCGCCCGAGGCCAACGTGGTGACGTTCGGCACGAGCAAGCCCGATGCCGTTGGCGACTTCGGTCTGGAGATGGAAGGCGGCATGTGGTGGCTGGTCGAAGGCATCACGCGCGACGACGCGCCGCCGGCCCCGAAGCGTCGCAAGGCGGGGGCCGTGGAAGCGGCGGTCGAGGTGTACAGCAAGCGTCTCATGCCGGCCGACGCCCTGCGTATCCGCGGTCAGCACAACGCCGCGAATGCGCTGGCGGCGCTGGCACTGGCCCGCGCCATCGATCTGCCGATGGCCAAGCTGCTGCACGGCCTGCGCGAATACCCGGGTGAGCCGCATCGTGTGCAGCTCATCGGCACGCTCAACGAAGTCGAGTTCTACGACGACAGCAAGGGCACCAATGTTGGCGCCACCGTCGCGGCCATCACGGGCCTGCAAAAGACGCTGCTGCTGATCGTCGGTGGCGAGGGCAAGGGGCAGGACTTCTCGCCGCTGGCCAATCCGGTGGCGCATCATGCGCGCGCCGTGCTGCTGATCGGCCGCGACGCGCCGTTGCTGCGCGAAGCCCTGACCGATACCGGTGTCGAACTGATCGACGCCCCGACGCTCGAAGACGCCACGCGAGAAGCCGCCAGACTGGCCCAGCCGGGCGACGCAGTGTTGCTCTCGCCCGCGTGCGCGAGCTTCGACATGTTCCGCAACTACGAGCATCGCGCGCAGGTGTTCCGCGACACCGTGGTTGATCTGGCCGCCGACGCAGGGGTGATGCTATGAACCGTATCAAGTCGTTCTTCAGCAAAAAGCGTCAGGCCGGCTTCGCCGGTGCGGGCACGGCCACCGCGCCGGGTGCCGCGACTCAAGCGGCGAGCCGCACGCTCGGCAGCATCAAGCCGACCCGCTCGCGCATGCTCGAATACGATCACGCGCTCATGTGGGTGGTGATCTCGCTGCTGTCGCTGGGGCTGGTGATGGTGTATTCAGCGTCGGTCGCACTGCCGGATTCGCCGAAGTACAGCGGCTATTCGACGTATCACTTCCTGGGTCGTCACATCGTGTCGCTCACGATGGGGCTGACCGCCGCGGCGATCACGTTCCGTATCCCGGTCAAGACGCTCGACAAACTCGCGCCCAAGGTCTTTCTGCTGGCGCTGGTGCTGCTGGTGATCGTGCTGATCCCGCACGTGGGCAAGGGCGTGAACGGCTCGAAGCGCTGGATTCCGTTCGGTGTGCTCAATCTGCAACCGTCGGAAATCATGAAGCTCGCGGTCACGCTCTATGCCGCGAACTACACCGTGCGCAAGCAGGAATTCATGCAGAGCTTCGGCAAGGGCTTTCTGCCGATGGGGATCGCCGTGGTGTTCGTCGGCATGCTGCTGCTGCTCGAACCGGACATGGGCGCATTCATGGTGGTCGCGGCCATCGCGATGGGCATTCTGTTCCTCGGCGGCGTGAACGGACGTCTGTTCGGCGGGCTGGCGCTTACCGCGGTCGGCACGTTCGCGATGCTGATCTGGCTCTCGCCGTGGCGTCGCGAGCGGATTTTCGCGTATCTCGATCCGTGGCGCGAGGACTACGCGCTCGGCAAGGCCTATCAGCTCACGCACTCGCTCATCGCGTTCGGACGCGGCGAATGGACCGGCGTGGGGCTGGGCGGCAGCATCGAAAAACTGCACTACCTGCCCGAAGCGCATACCGACTTCATCCTGGCGGTGATCGGTGAAGAGTTCGGCTTCGTCGGCGTGCTGGTGGTCATCCTGCTCTTCTACTGGCTGGTTCGCCGTGCGTTCGAGATCGGCCGTCAGGCGCTGGCGCTCGAGCGCACCTTCGCCGGGTTGCTGGCAAAGGGCGTGGGCGTGTGGCTCGGTGCGCAGACCTTTATCAACATGGGTGTGAATCTGGGCCTGCTGCCGACCAAGGGGCTGACGTTGCCGCTGGTCAGTTACGGCGGCTCGGGCATCTTGCTCAACTGTGTGGCCGTGGCGATTCTGCTGCGGGTGGATTACGAGAACCGCGTATTGATGCGGGGAGGAAAAGTATGACCGAGCGCGCTACCGCGATGCCGGCACCGGAAACGAAGACACGCACGCTGCTGGTCATGGCCGGCGGCACGGGCGGTCACGTCTTCCCGGGGCTCGCGGTCGCCAACTTCCTGCGTGTGCAGGGATGGCGCGTGGTCTGGCTCGGGAATCCGACCGGCATGGAAGCGACGCTCGTGCCGAAGTACGACATTCCGATGGAGTTCGTGAAGTTTGGCGGCTTGCGCGGCAAGGGGCCGATGACCAAGCTGCTGCTGCCGCTCAACCTGCTGCGCGCGTTCTGGCAAAGCATTGGCGCGATTCGTCGTGCGAAGCCGAATGTGGTGCTCGGCATGGGCGGGTACATCACCTTCCCGGCGGGGATGATGGCGTCTCTGCTGGGGCGTCCGCTCGTGCTGCACGAACAGAACTCGGTCGCGGGCATGGCGAACAAGGTGCTCGCGCGCGTGGCCGACAAGGTGCTGCTCGCGTTCCCCGACACCATCGAGCACGGCGAATGGGTTGGCAACCCGATTCGTGCCGACTTCGACGAGATGGCACCGCCGGCCGAACGTTACAACGCGCGTACTGGCGCGCTGCGCATTCTGGTGGTGGGCGGCAGTCTGGGCGCAACGGTCCTCAATGAGATCGTGCCGAAGGCGCTGGCGAAGCTGCCGCGCGAAGATCGTCCGCAGGTCACGCATCAGGCGGGCGTCAAACATATTCAGACGCTGCAAGCGAATTACGCTGCAGCGGGGGTGACGGTCGAAGCGGTGCCGTTCATCGACAACATGGTCGCGGCCTACGCGGCGGCGGATCTGGTGATCTGCCGGGCGGGCGCGATGACGGTGGCCGAAGTGGCCGCAGCGGGGGTGGCGGCGCTGTTCGTGCCATTCCCTCACGCGGTCGACGACCATCAGACAACGAATGCGCGTTTCCTCGCCGACAAGGGCGCGGCAACGCTGATCGACCAGCGCGAGCTGTCGGTCGAGACCCTGGCCGAGTGGCTGCGCCGTCAGACGCGCGAATCGCTGCTCGCGATGGGAGAGAAAGCCAGGGCGCTCGCCAAGCCGGACGCCACCGAACAAGTGGCGCGCGTGTGCGCGGCTCTGGCCAAGGATTGAAATGAAACACATCGTCAAACACATTCACTTCGTCGGCATTGGCGGCTCGGGTATGAGCGGCATTGCCGAGGTGTTGCTCAACCTGGGGTATCAGGTGAGCGGCTCCGATCTCGGCGACAACGCCGTGACTCAGCGCCTCGCAGGCCTGGGCGCGCGTATCGCTCGCGGCCATGCGGCCGAACATATCGACGGCGCGGACGCCATCGTCGTGTCCACGGCCATCACGGCCGACAACCCGGAAGTGCTCGCAGGTCGTGCACGTCAGATTCCCATCGTGCCGCGCGCGCTGATGCTCGCGGAACTCATGCGTCTGAAGCAGGGGGTGGCGATCGCCGGCACGCACGGCAAGACCACCACGACGAGCCTAGTGGCGAGCGTGCTCGCGCAGGGCGGACTGGACCCGACGTTCGTGATCGGCGGCCGTCTGAACAGCGCCGGTGCGAATGCCAAGCTCGGAACCGGCGACTTCATCGTGGTCGAAGCCGACGAGTCGGACGCCTCGTTCCTGAATCTGAATCCGGTCATCGAAGTCATTACCAACATCGATGCCGATCACATGGACACCTACGGGCACGACTTCGCCCGTCTGAAACAGTCGTTCGTGGCCTTCACGCAGCGCCTGCCGTTCTACGGCATTGCCGTGCTGTGTGTGGACGACCCGAACGTGCGCGAGATCCTGCCGTTCGTCTCGAAGCCGATCGTGCGTTACGGCCTGTCGGAGGATGCGCAAGTGCGCGCCATCGACGTGCGCGCCGACGCCGGGCAAATGCGTTTCACCGTGCTGCGCAAATTCGGCGCGGGGGCTGCGCCGCTCGACATCACGCTGAATCTGCCGGGCGAGCACAACGTGCGCAACGCGCTGGCGGCGATTGCCATTGCGACCGAACTCGAAGTTCCCGACGCCGCGATTCAGCAGGCGCTGGCGGAATTCAACGGCGTTGGCCGACGCTTCCAGCGCTATGGCGACATTGCGCTGCCGAAGGCGAGTGGCGGGGGGGCGTTCACGTTGATCGACGACTACGGCCATCACCCTGTCGAGATGGCGGCCACGCTGGCCGCTGCGCGGGGGGCGTTCCCGGGGCGCCGTATCGTGCTGGCCTTCCAGCCGCACCGTTACACGCGCACGCGCGATTGCTTCGAGGACTTCGTGCAGGTGTTGTCCGACGCCGATGCCGTTGTGCTCGGCGAGGTGTACTCGGCTGGCGAGGCGCCCATCGTGGCGGCCGACGGCCGTGCTCTGTCGCGGGCATTGCGCGTGGCGGGCAAGGTGGAACCGGTTTTCGTGGAAGACGTTGCGCAACTGCCCGACGCCATTCTGCAAGTCGCTCGTGCGGGCGACGTTGTAATCACCATGGGTGCCGGCTCGATTGGCGCGGTGCCCGGCAAGTTGCAAGTTCAGCAAGGAGTTTGACGTGAGTGCATTCGATCCGAAACGTTTCGGCAAGGTTGGCGTCCTGATGGGTGGGCGCTCGGCCGAGCGTCAGATCTCGCTGATTTCGGGCAATGGTGTGCTCGAAGCCCTGCGCTCGCGTGGCGTGGACGCGCACGCGTTCGACACAGGCATGCACGACCTCGCGGCACTGGCTGCGCAGAAGTTCGACCGTGTGTTCATCGCATTGCATGGACGTTATGGCGAAGACGGCACGCTTCAGGGCGCGCTCGAACATCTGGGGGTTCCTTACACCGGCAGTGGCGTGTTGGCGTCCGCACTGGCGATGGACAAGGAAATGACCAAGCGCGTGTGGATCAACGAAGGGCTGCCGACGCCGCGCTTTGCGATGCTCACCGCCGACAGCGACTTCGATGCCGTGGCGCGCGATCTCGGCCTGCCGCTGATCGTCAAACCGTCGCGCGAAGGCTCGACCATCGGCCTGACGAAGGTCACCGAGGCGTCGCAGTTGAAGGCGGCCTACGAGAAGGCTGCCGCGCTCGATCCGGACGTGCTCGCCGAAGAGTTCATCGATGGCGACGAGCTGACCGTGCCGGTGCTCGGCGTGGGCACGAAGGGGGCTGCGGCCGCCCGTGCACTGCCGGTGATCCGCATCGTGGCGCCGGACGCGAACTACGACTACCAGAACAAGTATTTCAAGGACGACACGCGCTACGAATGCCCGCCGCCGTTGTCGGTGTCCTTGCAGGAGGAAGTGCAGCGCCTCGTGTTGCGCGCCTACCTCGTGCTGGGCTGCCGGGGCTGGGCTCGTGCCGACGTGATGCTGCGCAAGCGCGACAACAAGCCGTTCCTGCTGGAGATCAATACGTCGCCGGGCATGACCGGCCACTCGCTGGTGCCGATCTCGGCGCGCGCGGCGGGCCTGTCTTACGAAGACTTGGTGGTCGAAATTTTGGCAACTGCGACGCTCGATCTGCACCCGAACGCGCAGTGGAAACCCGAGTAAAACCTTGAACGCGTTGAAGAACGCCCTGATACGGAAAGCAAATCGCCATGTGGCACAACGTACGCCTGCTCAACGCCATCGCGAGTGCGCTCGTCGCACTCGTCGTGCTGGCGGCGCTCGCGGCGGGCGGCCATTGGCTGATCCAGCGGCCGATCTTCACGCTCAAGGCGATTCAGATCGATGGGGACGTGTCGCATATCAACGGACCGACCTTGCGTGCGAACGCGGTGGCGCGTCTGAAGGGCAACTTCTTCACCATCGATCTGGACGCGACGCGAGCGGCCTTCGAGGCGGTGCCCTGGGTGCGTCATGCCAGTGTGCGGCGTGTCTGGCCGAATCAACTGGCCATCACGATCGAGGAATACAAGCCACTGGCGACCTGGAACGACGGCCGTCTGGTGAGTGTGGATGGCGAGTTGTTCGCCGCGAATCTGGCGGAAGCCGAGGACGAGGGCAAGCTGCCCGAGTTCGCGGGGCCGCCGGGCAGCGAGAAAGATGTGACGGCGCGGTACTACGACTTCATGAAGTGGTTCGCGCCGCTGAATATGAAACCCGAGGCGGTCACGCTGTCGAATCGTTACGCATGGGGCGTGCGACTCGCAGGGGGCGTGCAACTGGCGCTGGGACGGGAGCGTACGCCCGAAACCCTCGCCACGCGCAGCCGGCGTTTCGTACAAGCGTATCCGCAGGTTGCGGCGCGCTGGGGAAATCAGATCGAGTATGCCGATCTGCGGTACCCGAACGGTTTTGCAGTCCGGGCCGCAGGTATGCGTTTCTTGAGCGAAGAACAGGCCAAGAAGCTAGCCGCGACACCGGTGCAAAAGCGGGATTCGCAAAAGCCGGCAGTTGCGCAACCTGCCGCGCGGCAGAAGCGAAGCCAGTGAGACTTCAGGACTTACACACGCTATGAGCAAAGATTACAAGGATCTGTTGGTCGCCCTCGATATCGGCACGTCGAAAGTCGTGGCGGTGGTGGCCGAGCTGCGCCCTGAAGGCCGCTATGAAGTGATCGGCCTTGGCCAGAGTGAATCGCGAGGCCTGAAAAAGGGTGTCGTGGTGAACATCGAGGCCACCGTGCAGTCGATTCAACGTGCGCTCGAAGAAGCCGAGCTGATGGCCGACTGCAAGATCACCAATGTGTTCACGGGGATTGCCGGTAGCCACATCCGCAGCTTCAATTCGAGCGGCATGGTGGCGATCAAGGACAAGGAAGTGACGCAGGCCGATGTGGCGCGCGTCATCGAGACGGCCAAGGCGATCAACATTCCGACCGATCAGCAGGTGCTGCATATCCTCACGCAGGAATTCATCATCGACGGTCAGGAAGACGTGCGCGAGCCGATCGGCATGAGCGGCATCCGTCTCGAGGTGAAAGTGCACATCGTGACCGGCGCCGTCTCGGCCGCGCAGAACATCGTGAAGTGCGTGCGCCGTTGCGGCCTCGAAGTGAACGATCTGATTCTCCAGCCGCTGGCGTCGAGCATCTCGGTGCTCACCGAAGACGAGAAGGAACTCGGCGTGGTGCTGATCGATATCGGCGGCGGCACGACGGACATTGCGATCTTCAGCGAAGGCGCGATTCGTCATACGGCGGTGATTCCGATTGCCGGCGATCAGATCACCAGCGATATCGCGATGGCCGTGCGCACGCCGACACCGGACGCGGAAGACATCAAGATCGCGCACGGCATCGCCAAGCAGTCGCTGGCCGATCCGGATGAAATGATCGAAGTGCCCGGGCTGGGCGAGCGCGGTCCGCGCACGCTCTCGCGTCAGGCGCTGGCGGCGGTGATCGAGCCGCGCGTCGAAGAACTGTTCTCGCTCGTGCAGCAGGTCGTGCGCGAGTCGGGTTACGAAGAACTGTTGTCCTCGGGCATCGTGCTCACCGGCGGCGCGGCGATGATGCCGGGCATGGTCGAGCTGGGCGAGGACATCTTCCTCAAGCCGGTGCGTATTGGCGTGCCGGAATATGCAGGCGGTCTGGCCGATGTGGTGCGCAGTCCGCGCTACGCGACGGCGATGGGGCTGCTGCTCGAAGGGCGTTCCCAACGCATGCGTGGCCGCAAGGTCGCGGTGCAGTCGGGGCAGGCAAATCAGGTCTGGACGCGCATGCGCGACTGGTTCTTCAGCAATTTTTAATGGTGTTTTTTGAGGGGTGTGGATTCGGTATTGAAAACACGCGCGGCTTACCCGAGCCACACGTGACCCGCAGTACCGGATCTGCTTTTAATTCACTGGAGGCGCTATGAACTTTGAAATGTTGGAAACGGAAACCAACGGCACCATCATCAAGGTGGTGGGTGTTGGTGGCGCTGGCGGCAATGCCGTCCAGCACATGATCAACCGTGGTGTGCAAGGCGTGGAATTCATCGCCATGAACACCGACGCTCAGGCACTGGGCCGCTCGCAGGCCAGCGTCAACATCCAGCTCGGCAAGACCGGTCTGGGGGCTGGCGCGAAGCCGGAAATGGGCCATGCTGCCGCGGAAGAGGCTCGCGAGCGCGTGGCCGACGCTCTGCGCGGCGCGCACATGGTGTTCATCACCGCGGGTATGGGTGGCGGCACGGGCACGGGCGCGGCACCGGTCGTGGCGCAGATTGCCAAGGAAATGGGCATTCTGACCGTGGGCGTGGTCTCGAAGCCGTTCGAGTTCGAAGGTGGCAAGCGCATGCGTGTCGCCGAGACGGGCGCGCAGGAACTGGAAGACAACGTCGACTCGCTGATCGTTGTGCTCAATGACAAGCTGTTCGAAGTCATGGGCGACGACGCCGAGATGGACAAGTGCTTCCAGTGCGCCGACGACGTGCTGCACAACGCCGTGGCCGGCATCGCCGAAATCATCAACGTCGACGGTTTGGTGAACGTCGACTTTGAAGACGTGAAGACGGTGATGGGCGAGCAAGGCAAGGCCATGATGGGTACGGCCACCGTTGCCGGTGTCGATCGTGCGCGTCTGGCAGCCGAGCAAGCCGTGGCAAGCCCGCTGCTCGAAGGCGTGGACCTGTCGGGCGCACGTGGCGTGCTGGTGAACATCACGGCATCGCGTTCGCTGCGTTTGTCGGAAACGCGTGAAGTGATGAACACCATCAAGAGCTATGCCGCCGAAGACGCGACCGTGATTTTCGGTACCGTCTACGACGACAAGATGGGTGATGCACTGCGCGTGACCGTCGTGGCAACCGGCCTGGGCCGTGCGGTTGCGAAGAAGGCCGCGGCACCGATGACGCTGCTCAAGACCGGTACCGACAATATGCCGATCGCGACCGGCCATGTGCCGAACGTGGGTCAGGCGGGCGGTACGGACTACGGCGCGCTCGATACGCCGGCCGTGTGGCGCAGCACGCGCGAGACCGCAGCCTCGCACGTGGCCGCATTGCAGGAAAAGGGTGTCGACACGTACGACATTCCGGCTTTCCTGCGCAAGCAAGCCGACTGACAAGGTGGCGTGCGGGCCGGGTGCCAGTGCCTGGCGCCGCCGCACCTTGAGAATCGCGAGACCTACGCAGGTCGTCGTGAGGATTCGTCGTCGCCCCGAATACCATGCCAGGTGGCGTGGGGAAGGCGCGCCGCAGTACGAGTCCGAATGACGATACGGCAAGGTTGTGATGCGGGAAATGCCTTGTAGCTGCGACAACCAGAGTCGCAATAGGCGTCAACGCATCGCAGATGGCGAACGTTACGGGTAAGCGTTCGTGATCCCGGACCCGGTCTCGCGGATCTGTCCCCCGACCGCTGCGGCATGCCTCCGTCGCGGCGGCCGGGGTGCCCCGAACGTGCATGACGTCATGTGTGAGGTCCGACGTCGAAGCACGAGGCACAAAGCTACGGAACGACGAAACAGCCTATTTCGTCATGCGATATGGGCGACGACAAACCGATGGGGCAGAATTCGGAATGTTTAGTAACGAAGCGTTGTGTTTGTGGCACAGCGATGAAGGCGCCGATCTGGTATAATTCGATCTATGGTCCTTAGCGTCTGATAGTTTTAATAAATAGCATGCTCAAGCAGCGCACACTCAAATCCATCGCCAAGACAGTCGGCATCGGCTTGCACTCCGGTCGCAAGGTCGAGTTGTCGTTGCGTCCGGCACCGCCCAATACGGGTATCGTCTTCTGTCGTACCGATCTGAATCCTCCTGTGGAGATTCCGGCATCGGCGATGGCGATCGGCGACACGCGTCTGGCGTCGGTGTTGCAGAAGGATGGTGCGCGGGTGTCCACCGTGGAGCACCTGATGTCGGCATGCGCGGGTCTGGGCATCGACAATCTGTATGTCGATGTGACGGCCGAAGAAATTCCGATCATGGATGGCAGCGCAGCGACGTTTGTCTTCCTGATTCAGTCGGCAGGCATCGAAGAGCAGGCGGCGGCCAAGAAATTCATTCGTGTGACGAAGCCGGTCGAGATTCGCGAAGGCGACAAGTTCGCCTGTCTCGAACCGTATGAAGGTTTCAAGCTCAAGTTCACCATCGATTTCCGTCACCCGGCGGTCGATCGCACGGGCCAGGCGCTCGAGATCGACTTTGCCGAAACGTCCTACGCGAAGGAAATTGCGCGCGCCCGCACGTTTGGCTTCGCTCATGAAGTCGAGATGTTGCGCGAACTGGGTCTGGCACGCGGTGGCAGCATGGATAACGCCATTGTGCTCGACGAATACCGCATCCTGAACAACGACGGTCTGCGCTACGACGACGAGTTCGTGAAGCACAAGATGCTCGACGCCATCGGCGATCTGTATGTGATTGGTCACCCGTTGCTGGCGTCGTACACGGCGTACAAGTCGGGACATGGTCTGAATAACCAGTTGCTGCGCGAACTTCTCGCACAAGACGCCTACGAAATCGTCACGTTCGAGCACGCCGAAGACGCACCGCGCGGCTTCCAGTTCGAGCCGCAGACGCAGTTCGCGTAAATCGCGCAACGCGTCGCCCGCCGCAGCGGGGATGTAACAAAACGAAAGCGCCGGAAATCCGGCGCTTTTTTATTTGACGCGCGACAAATATCGGCGTTTGGCATCGATCCGTTTCATTGAGGCATGCGTGCCCCGACGGGCTGCGTCACGGTTTGCGCGATCCGCCATAGGAGTGACGCGCGACGAGACGCGCGAGGGCGTCGCGCAGCGGGGAGGGTTCCAGTGCGTCGCGCAAATCGCGCAGACTGACCAGCCCTTGCCGGGGCAAGCGGGCCTCCTTGGGAGGCTTCTGTGGCTCTGGCGCGGCGATACTGACGCGAATGCGGATCGTGCGAATCAGCCAGCCCCGTTTTGCAAGGCCTTCGATCAGCGACGGCGTTTGCTGGCGCAGACGCGCTGCGAGCGAATTGTTGGCGACGAGAAAGACCAGCGCCCCTTCGCGCGGCGGCGTGACCTTCACGCTGGCGGTGAGCGCGGGGGGCAGCAACGCATGCACGTCCCGCTCCAGCCGGGCCAGCTGCTCGGCGGCGACCAGCAGTGATCCTGCGCCGTCGGAGGCGGACAGAAGGGTGGTCAGGGGGCGGGCGACGCGGTTTGCTTTGGGTCGTTTCATATGATGAGACAGATGTCGCCGCCTATTTTACCCCGCCATCGGGCGTCGCCTCGGCCCGCCCCGTCAAAACACCGGGTTGTCGGCGTCGGGTACCGCCGGGACGTGTAACCGCAGCATGCTAGAATCCATTTTTCAGTACAGGTATCGAACCGGAGCGAGGCCAGCGTGCCGAACACCGGTGACCCGCAGCGCTCAGGCGCATCGGGCGGTTGGCATTTCCGGGGCATGTCTCCGGTGAGTGTGCTCCGTCCGGTGGCAAGCGGCGCGATTGCGAACGACATTTGCCGCCCTAACCAGTGATCCGATGATTCCCGGTCTTCTTAAAAAAGTATTTGGCAGCCGCAACCAGCGGCTCATCAAGCAGTACCAGAAAACCGTCACGGCGATTAACGCCCTCGAGCCGCAGATCGCCCAACTCAGCGATGAGCAACTGCGCGGCAAGACTGAGGAATTCAAGCAACGCATCGCCCAGGGGGCGACTGTAGATTCGTTGCTCGTCGAAGCCTTTGCCGTGTGCCGCGAAGCCGGCAAGCGCGTGCTCAAGATGCGCCACTTCGACGTTCAGCTGATCGGTGGCATGGTGCTGCACTTCGGCAAGATCGCCGAAATGCGTACCGGTGAAGGCAAGACGCTCGTCGCAACGTTGCCTGCCTATCTGAATGCGCTCTCGGGCAAAGGCGTGCACGTGGTGACCGTCAACGATTACCTGGCGCAGCGCGATGCCGAGTGGATGGCGCGTCTGTATAACTTCCTGGGTCTGTCGGTCGGCATCAATCTGTCGCAGATGCCGCACGATCAGAAGCAGACGGCCTACGCAGCGGACATCACCTACGGCACGAACAACGAGTTCGGCTTCGACTACCTGCGCGACAACATGGTCTACGAGACCGAGCAGCGCGTGCAGCGCACGTTGAACTACGCGATTGTCGACGAAGTGGACTCGATCCTGATCGACGAAGCGCGCACGCCGCTCATCATCTCCGGTCAGGCCGAAGACCACACCGAACTGTATGTGAAGATGGATCGCCTGCCGGCGATGCTCGAGCGTCAGATCGGCGAAGAGAAGGCCGATGGCACGGGCGTCGAAGTGCCGGGCGACTACACGCTCGACGAGAAGGCGCGTCAGGTGTTCCTGACCGAGCGCGGCCACGAGAAGGCCGAGCAACTGCTGGCCGAGTGGGGCATGATCGCCGAGGGCGACAGTCTCTACGCACCGCAGAACATCACGCTCATGCACCACGTGTACGCCGCACTGCGCGCGCACACGCTGTTCCACAAGGACCAGCACTACGTGGTGCAGAACGACGAGATTGTCATCGTCGACGAATTCACCGGCCGTCTGATGGCTGGCCGCCGCTGGTCGGAAGGGCTGCACCAGGCGGTGGAAGCGAAGGAGCGCGTGTCGATCCAGCACGAGAACCAGACGCTCGCTTCGATCACGTTCCAGAACTACTTCCGCATGTACGCCAAGCTCTCGGGCATGACGGGGACCGCGGACACGGAAGCGTTCGAATTCAACGAAATCTACCGTCTCGAGACGGTGGTGATTCCGACGAACCGCCAACCCAAGCGGATCGACCGTCAGGATCAGATCTACAAGACGGCCAAGGAGAAGTACGACGCCGTCATCAAGGACATTCGCGATTGCGTGGAGCGTGGCCAGCCGGTGCTGGTGGGCACGACGTCGATCGAAACGTCCGAATACCTCTCGCAACTGCTCACGCGCGAAAAGCTGCCGCATCAGGTGCTCAACGCCAAGCAGCACGAGCGCGAAGCCGAGATCGTGGCGCAGGCAGGCCGTCCGGGCGTGATCACCATCGCCACGAACATGGCCGGTCGCGGTACCGACATCGTGCTGGGCGGCAATGTCGAGAAGCAGTCGAGTTTCATCGAGGCGGATGCCGCACTGTCCGACGACGAAAAGGCCGCTCGCATCAAGCAACTGCAGGATGAGTGGCAAGGTCTGCACGAGCAGGTGAAGGCCGCTGGCGGTCTGCATATCATCGGCACCGAGCGCCACGAGTCGCGTCGTATCGACAACCAGTTGCGCGGCCGTTCGGGCCGTCAGGGTGACCCGGGTTCGTCGCGCTTCTATCTCTCGCTGGAAGATCCGCTGCTGCGCATTTTCGCGGGTGATCGCGTGCGCGCGATCATGGATCGTCTGAAGATGCCGGAAGGCGAAGCCATCGAAGCGGGTATCGTCTCGCGCTCGATCGAGTCGGCGCAACGCAAGGTCGAAGCGCGCAACTTCGACGTGCGTAAGCAACTGCTCGAGTACGACGACGTGGCCAACGATCAGCGCAAGGTGATCTACCAGCAGCGTAACGAATTGCTCGAAGCGCAAGACGTCTCGGAAACCATCGCGGGCATGCGTCAAAGCGTGTTCGAAGACCTGGTGCGCACCTATGTGCCGGCCGGTACGGTCGAAGAGCAATGGGACCTGAAGGGGCTGGAAACGACGCTGCGCGAAGAGTGGCAGCTCGACCTGCCGCTGCAGTCGCGCATTGAAGGCGCCGACGAGATCGACGACGAGGACATCCTCAAGGAAGTGATGGACGCGGCGGAAGCTTCGTACAACGCCAAGGTCGAACTGGTGGGCCGCGAGTCGTTCTCGGGCTTCGAACGCTCGGTCATGCTGCAGAGCGTGGATTCGAACTGGCGTGAGCATCTGGCGGCGCTGGATCACCTGCGTCAGGGCATCCATCTGCGCGGCTATGCGCAGAAGAATCCGAAGCAGGAATACAAGCGCGAGGCGTTCGAACTGTTCGCCCAGTTGCTCGAAACCATCAAGCTGGAAGTCACGCGCGTCATCATGAACGTGCGTATCCAGTCGCAGGAAGAGCTTGAGCACGCAACGGAGTCGCTCGAAGATAACGCGGGCGGTCTGGTCAATATCGAGTTCAAGCACGACGAACTCGAGACCGTGGGCGGCGAAGGCGAGATCGACGAAGATGCCGGTCGTCCGGTGGTCGCGGCGCTCGCCCAGGCGGCGGGCGCGGCAGCCGCGGTCGATGGCGAGTTGTTGCCGAAGGTTGGCCGCAACGATCCGTGCCCGTGCGGCAGTGGCAAGAAATTCAAGCACTGCCACGGCAAACTGTCTTAAGATGTGAACCGATCGACGCGGCGCCGACTCAATCGGCGCCGCGTCGTTTGTAGCGCCGGTTTTTCGACCGGCCGCACCGATCAACCGCCGCCCCGGCGGCGTGTCGTGCCGACATCGTCTGGGCGGGAGATGCAACCCTTACCTCTCGCGGGCGAACCCTCATGGCCGTCAATTTCCCCTCGATCGAAGCCTCCCAACTGCGCGCCATTCCCGGCGTCGAACTGGGCTGGGCCGAAGCCAATATCCGCAAGCCGAACCGCAAGGACGTGCTGGTCATGCGACTGGCCACCGGTAGCACGGTCTCCGGCGTTTTCACGACGAACCGCTTTTGCGCCGCGCCGGTGACGGTGTGTAAAGAGCACCTCGTGGCTCATTCGGGCATTCGCGCGCTCATCGTCAACACGGGGAATGCCAACGCCGGTACCGGCGAGCCGGGCATGGCCGCGACGCGCGCAACGTGTAATGCGCTTGCCGAGCTGCTGTCGGTTGCGCCGAACCAGATTCTGCCGTTTTCGACGGGCGTGATTCTCGAGCCGCTGCCGGTCGATCGTCTGATCGCGGGGATGCCCCAGGCGATTGCCAATCTGGCGCCTGCGCATTGGTACGAAGCCGCCCAATCGATCATGACGACCGACACGCTGCCGAAGGCCGCGTCGCGCGAGGTCATCATCGACGGCAAGTCCATCGTGCTCACCGGTATCAGCAAGGGCGCCGGCATGATCAAGCCGAACATGGCGACCATGCTCGGTTTCGTCGGCACCAATGCGCGTGTGGCGCAGCCGGTGCTCGATGCGCTCGTGAAGTACGTTGCGGACCGTTCGTTCAATGCCATTACCATCGATGGCGATACGTCCACCAACGACTCGTTCATCGTCGTCGCGACAGGCCAGACCGAGTTGCCGGAAATCGCCAGCACGGACACGCCGGCGTTCGCCGCATTGCGCGACGCCCTGCTGTCGATCTCGCAGGAGCTCGCGCAGCTTATCGTGCGCGACGGCGAAGGGGCGACCAAGTTCATCACCGTGAAGGTCGAGGGTGGGCGCGACGTCGCGGAATGCCGTCAGATTGCCTATGCCATCGGTCACTCGCCGCTGGTGAAGACGGCGTTTTACGCGTCCGATCCGAATCTGGGCCGTATCCTGGCCGCGATCGGTTATGCCGGCGTGGGCGACCTCGACGTCAGCAAGGTCGATCTCTATCTGGACGACGTCCTGGTCGCGCGCGCCGGTGGCCGCAATGCCGACTATCGCGAGGAAGACGGCCAACGCGTGATGAAGCAAAGCGAGATTACGGTACGCGTAGTGCTCGGGCGCGGCGACGCTGCCACGACGTTGTGGACGTGCGACTTCTCGCACGACTACGTGAGCATCAACGCGGATTACCGTTCCTGAGCCCTGACGCGATGGCTGCACGCCTCCCACCGGAGGCCGCGGCCGTCGGCGCAGAGGGCCGGTGCCGGACCGGCATCGGCCACGCGCCGGTCGACGTCGCCGACCCTGTCGGTGCGTCACCGGCAGGTGGCAAAAGCACCGTGGCGCACAGCGAAGGGAAACCACAACACGAAGAAGCATCGACACGAGCGCCCGTGAGCGGCGCGGGGATTTCGAAGCATGGATAAGCTGGAGCAGTTCCTTACGCGCGCAGAAGGCGTGCTGGCCCGGTTGGAGGCGATGTTGCCCCCGGCGGCCCCCGAGATCGACTGGAACGCCGCCATGGCGTTTCGCTGGCGCAAGAAGCAGGGGCGTGGTTTTTTGCAGCCGGTGGCGCATGTCTCCGAGATTACGCTGGACGACCTGCAGAACATCGAGCGCCAGAAGGGGTTGATCGAGCAGAACACGCGTCAGTTCGTGCGTGGCGAGCCCGCTAACAACGTGTTGCTGACCGGCGCACGTGGCACGGGCAAGTCGTCGCTCATCAAGGCGTGCCTGAACCAATATGCCCCGGAAGGCCTGCGTCTGATCGAAGTCGACAAGGACGATCTGGTCGATCTGGGCGATATCGTCGACCTGATTTCGCAGCGTCCCGAACGCTTCGTGGTGTTTTGCGACGACCTGTCGTTCGAAGACGGCGAGTCGGGCTACAAGGCGTTGAAAGTCGCGCTCGACGGTTCGATCGCCGCGCAGTCCGACAATGTGTTGATCTACGCCACGTCGAACCGCCGTCACTTGTTGCCCGAATACATGAAGGACAACGAGAGCTATCGCCATACCGAAGACGGTGAGATTCATCCGGGCGAAGTGATCGAGGAAAAAATCTCGCTGTCCGAGCGCTTCGGACTGTGGGTGAGCTTCTATCCGTTCAAGCAGGACGACTACCTGACGATCGTTGGTCACTGGTTGCAGCATTTCGGTGTGCCAGCCGATCAGACGGAGAGTGCGCGTCACGAGGCGCTGATCTGGGCGCTCGAGCGTGGTTCGCGCTCAGGTCGCGTGGCGTTTCAGTTTGCCCGCGACTGGGCGGGCAAACAGCGTGGTGCGTCGCACGCATCTTAACGATTGGGACGCGACGGGGGCCCGGGCCAACGGTCCGCGTGTCATCCGTAACGCGATCCGGCAATTCCGCAGGCATTGTGCAGTGATATGACAGACTCGAAACGATATGCGCCCGATGGGCGGCCCGTCACGGAAGTGGCTGTGGGTGTGATGGTGCGCCCGGATGGCTCGGTGCTTCTCGGCCAACGTCCCGCAGGTAAGCCGTATGCGGGCTACTGGGAGTTTCCGGGCGGCAAGCTCGAAGAAGGCGAGTCGGTGGCGGCGGCGCTGGCGCGTGAACTGCATGAAGAGCTTGGCGTGACGGTGGAGCGGTGTGCGCCGTGGCGCGTGCTCGAGCACGATTATCCTCATGCGTATGTGCGTCTGCACTTCTGCAAGGTGACGGCCTGGCAGGGAGAGCCGCACGGCAAGGAAGGTCAGGCGCTGGCGTGGGAGCGTCCGCCGGTGAGCGTTGAGCCGCTACTGCCGGCTGCGCTGCCGCCGCTTACATGGCTGGCCGAGGAACTGGCGGCGAAATCGTAACGAAGAGCGTAACAAGAGCGTCACGAGGGCGTAACGAGGGCGCGGCGGCGCGGTTGTCGTTGACGGCGTGACGGCGGCGATGGCAGGCGCTTCCAGAAATGAAAAAGGCATCCGGAAGGATGCCTTTTTCATTGGGTTCGACGCAGGGACTTCCGTGCGTGAAGTCGCCTAACGCTCTGTTGGATCGAGCGGTGCGTCCTGCGAGGGATCGTCCGGCGACTCGGCGGGGATCGTGTACTTCTCCGCCGCCCAGGCGCCCATGTCGATCTGCTTGCAGCGCTCCGAGCAGAATGGGCGGAATTTTGCCTGAGGTCCCCAGACCACTTTCTTGCCGCAAGTCGGACAGTTGATGACGGTCGTCATGCGCTTACAGATTGCAGAGCGTCAGCAGGAACGGCACGTCACTGTCGACCGGACGCGGCTTCAGATCGCCGTCCTGCGTCGTGAAGCGTACCCACAACATGTACTTGTTGGCGCTGGCTTCGGGAATGACGCGCAGATCGGCGGCGACACGCACTTGCATGAGCTGATAGACCCGCCCGGTCAGCATCTGCTGATAGCTGCCTTGCTGCGCCATCGCCTTGCTGGCGTGCCCAGACTCGCGCGCGAGGCCCAGCACGATGGTGATCGCATCGCGCAGCGGGAGCAGCGGGCCGATCCACTTGTCGATATCGTGACGACGCTGTTCGGCATCGTTGTGACGCCATGCGTAGTACGACGGCAGATCGAAGCGACACGTGCCTCCCGGGATCACCGAGCGGCTACGAATGCTTGCGAGCCACTCGTTGTCGTTCAGGTGCTGGCCGGGTTTGCCGGGAATCTGGTTGAGGTTCGCAATGGCCAGCTCGACTTCGCCGATGAACTGTTCAAGTGCGTCGGAGGCGATATCGGGATTGCCGCGATAGGTGTGGAGCGTCTGACGCTGCCGGTCGAGTTCCTTGACCAGATCGTTCTTCAGATCAGTGCGCCCAGCAATGTCGGCGATCTCGAACATCGTGATCAGCGCCGCATGGTGATCGAGCGGCTGATCCTGCCCGACGAAAAAGGCAAAGCGCCCGAACAGCTCTTCTAGCCGAAGCAGCGTGCGAATGCGTTCGTTGAGCGGATATTCGTACAGGATCAAGCGCGTTGGCCCAAAAGTTGGCGCTTTTCAGCGTAATGGCGACATTCTAATGCGGGAATCTGTCGGGGTGCAACGCGAGTGGGCGCTCAATCGAAGGCGGCGAGCGCGAGGGACGCAGGAAACACGGCCGCCAACGTCGATTAATGGCCATCCCCCTGTGCCGCCAGCTTCAGATAGGCCGCATGCAAGCGGTCCACTTGCGGGGCCAGCGGCGCGTGCTGAACGTCGTTGTCGATCACGTCGTCGGCGGCGCTCAGCCGTTGCGCGCGAGTGGCCTGCCGCGCCATGATTGCCTGCACCTGCTCACGTGTGAAGCGGTTCCGGGACATGACGCGCGAGATCTGTGTCTCCTCGGTGCAGTCGACAACGAGCACCCGTTGTACCCGCTCGCGCCACGTGCCGGATTCCAACAGCAGGGGGACGACGAAAATCAGATAGGGCCCTTGCGCCTCGGCGGCGGCGCGCTCGCACTCCGTGCGGATCAACGGATGGGTAATAGCCTCCAAACGTGTTTTCGCCACGTCGTCCGTGAATACCGCTTCGCGCATGCGCGCGCGGTCGAGCGAGCCGTCCGGGGCGACAAAGGCGTCGCCGAACTCGCGCCGGATCGCTGGCATGGCGGCGCCCCCGGGGGCCGTGATGCCGTGCGCGATGGCGTCGGTATCGATAATGGCGATGCCATGCGTGGCGAACAGATTCGCGACAGTCGTCTTGCCGCTGCCGATGCCGCCAGTCAGACCGATGGCGTAAGTCATGGAGTCCCTCCGATCCAGATCATCAGACCGTTGCCGCCGAACAGCGTGGCGATGCCAGCCGCTGCGAGAAAAGCGCCGAACGGAAACATTTGGTCGCTGCGCAGACGTCCGGCGATCCATGCGGTGCCGGCCACGACGATCGCAAGCAGGCACGCGAGCGTCAGAATCTGCACCAACGCCGTCCATCCGAACCATGCCCCCAGCGCCGCATAGAGTTTGAAGTCGCCGAAGCCCATCCCTTCGCGACGACGCAGCCACCAATACACCCAGTAGAGCGCCCACAGGCTCATATAGCCTGCGGCGGCGCCAATGACTGCCGCGGGCAATGCGGCGAACCAGTGACCGAGATTGCAGAGCAGTCCGGCCCAGAGCAGGGGCAGCGTCAGGATGTCGGGCAGTAGTTGCGTGTCGTAATCGATGTAGGCGAGCGCAATCAGTGTCCAGACAAGACCGAGTGCGCCGAGGCTTTGCCAGGTCGGACCGAAGCGCCAACCGATAGCGACACTGAGCACGCCGCTCAACAGCGATAGCTGCCAGCGACGCGACGGCGCAGTATCGAGCGACGGGATGTGTGGCGAGACGAGGGAACCCGCTCGCGTGATCGCGGCTGACGGCAAGGTGGCCTGATACGAGGTGGAATGGAGTCGTGAGGCGCTGTCCGCACCACCCGCGTGACCGGCGTGACCGGCGTCGTCCGTCTGCATCTCCTCGAGCCAGGCTTGTTCGACGGCGACGGGGACACGGCGTACCACGACGTCGAGGCCGAATCCGGCAATGACACCCACTGCGGCGAACAGCAACAGGCGCCAATGCGGTTCAAGTTGCGCCAGCCAGTCGACGAGAAGCAGCTCTGCGTAACCGTTCATGCGACACCGTATCCGAGTTGGAACATCGGCAGATACATGGCGAGCACCATGCCGCCGATCAACAGGCCAAGAAACGTAATCATCATGGGTTCCAGCGTCGCGCAGGCACTGACCAGCGCATGCGAGGCCTCTTCGTCGAGCAGGCCGGCGGCCTGGTTGAGCATGCGCCCGAGTGTACCCGATTCCTCCCCGATCACCGTCAGTTGCGCGATCACCAACGGCCAGTGTGCGTGCGCCTCGAGCGAGGTGGCAAGTCGTGAACCCCGGGCGACAGCGCGATGCACGTCGTGCGCAGCCTGCTGCATGACGAGGTTGCCACATGCGCTCGCCGCGGCGTCCATCGCATCGGGGAGCGCCACGCCCGCGTCCAGCAACGTGCCGAGCGTTCGGGACCACCTCGCGGCGCTCATCATCCGCAGGATCCGGCCGACACCTGGCAGACGCAATATCAGGCGATCCCATAATCGCCGTATTCGCGTGCTGCGTCGCCAGGCGGCCGTGATGACCAATCCCGACGCGCCCATGCCGGCCAGCAGCCACGGTCCATGCGTCAACGACGCGCGCGAAAGGTCGATAAGCCACCGCGTCAGGGGCGGGAGCGGCACGCCACCGCCGGCGGCGCTGGCGAACAGTCGCTCGAACTCCGGGATCACCCATTGGAGCAGGGCGACCACGACAGTCGTGGCAACGGCCAGCACCGTCAACGGATAGGCAAGCGCGCGTTGCAACTTCTCCTTCACGGTCCGTGTGTGATCGTACTGCGCGCTCAGACGCGCGAGTGTCGGGCCAAGTTGGCCACTCAGTTCTCCTGCCGCGATCAACTGACAGTCGATGTGGCTGAATCGGCGGCTGGCTCGCGCCATGGCCTGGGCTAACGGATACCCCAGTGCGACATCCGAGCCGATGGCGGAGGCGAGCCGCTTGAGGCCTCGCGCGTGGGCGCCGCGTGCAAGTACATCGAGTGCGGCTGCGAGCGGCACACCCGCGCCCAGCAGCGTGGATAAGCGTCGGACAAGGTCGGTGGCGTCTGCCGAAGCGACGCGCCCTGCCGGCGCATGCCTGCGCCCTGGATGGAGATGCGTGATCGTCACGCGCTGGTCGCGAAGCATCCGTCGCGCGGCGGCTTCGCCGGGGGCGAGCAATTCCCCTTCCCGACGCTGCCCATCGGCATCCAATCCTTGCCATCGCCACCTTCGAACGTGTGTCAGGGATGGCATGGTTGGCTCCCCGCAGACACGAAATACAACCAGGATGGACGTGCTCGCGTTGAAAGCTCGTGCGAGTTGCGTGGCGTGACATGCGACGCGTGGTTCAGAGCCAGGGATGAGTGCGCATCAGGCCGGTGTTGTCGCATCGACATCCTCCTTGCTCACCGTGCCAGCGGCGGCATGCCAGAGTCCGGCTTCACGCAATGTCATGACCCCTTCGCTCCGGGCTTGTGCGGCCAGTTCGTGGGGACTGCGGGCCTGCGCGATGTTGATCGCCTGTGTCGCGCTGATTGGCATCACCTGAAAAGCGCCGATGCGCCCGGCGAAGCCCGTGCCGTGGCAGCGCATGCAGCGATGTCCGGCCGGTGAGGGCGCTCTGGGCGCGGCGTGAGGTTCGCAGCCGGCCGGGCAGCGACGACGGAGTAAGCGCTGTGCGCTGATGATCAATAGCGTCGACGAAAGATTGAACGGCGCCACACCGAGGTCGAAGAGCCGGGCGAGTGTGCTGGGGGCGTCGTTCGCATGGACGGTTGCGAAGACGAGGTGTCCGGTTTGCGCCGCCTGCACGGCAATCTCGGCAGTTTGCGGATCGCGGATTTCCCCAACGACAAGCACATCCGGGTCCTGCCGCAAAAACGCGCGCAGGGCCGTGGCAAAGTCGAGTCCGGCGCGTTCGTTGAGATTGACCTGAGTGATGCCGGGCAAGCGGATTTCCACGGGGTCCTCGATGGTCACGATATTGCGCGAAGTATCGTTGAGCCGCCGCAGGCAACTGTAGAGCGAGACGGTCTTGCCGCTCCCTGTCGGTCCGGTGAGCAGGATCATGCCGTGCGGCTGGGCGATGGCGCGGGCGAGCGCAAGATACTGCTGTGGTGTGTACCCGAGCCCCTCGAGCGAGAGCGGGACCTTGGCGCCGTCCAGCAAACGCACGACGAGCTTTTCGCCATGCAGCGTTGGCAGCGCACTGACGCGGCACTCGACCGGCTCGCCCGCTTCGCGCCATATCATGCGCCCGTCCTGTGGCAGACGCTTTTGCGCAATATCCAGATTGGCCAGCACCTTGAGACGCGAGATCAGCATGTCGCGCCACGGCATGGGCACGTCGCGGTGCTCTTGCAGACGGCCATCGATACGCAACCGAATGCGAAAGCGTTGTGCCATGGGCTCGAAGTGCACGTCGGACGCCCCTGCGCGAATGGCTTCGCTCAGCATCTGCTCAAGGAGTTGCAGAGGTGTGGCCGCGCCGTGCCCCGCGCGCAGTTCTGTGGCAGCGGACTCGCGGTGATCGGTGAGTGGTGCCGTGTCAGCGGAGGCGGAAGCGTGTTCGGGGGTGCGAAATGACATGGCGGGGTTTGGCGAGGGCTGGGTGAAGCTTCAGTCTCGTCAAAACCCGGGAGCGGCTCAATCGGAATTGCCCGAAAAATGGGGCGATGTCACGTGCAGTGAACGGGGACGACTCAATCGTGCGCCGACGATCGTGTGGCGGGTTTGAACAGACGCACCATCTTGATCGCCTGATTGTCGATCTGCACGATTTCCATGCGAACGCCACTGATTTCCAGACTGACAGCAGCCTCCGGAATTTCCCGCAGCACTTCGAGAATCAGGCCGTTGAGCGTTTTCGGCCCGTCGGTTGGCAGATGCAGGCTCAACCGTCGGTTCAGATCGCGAAGTCCCACGCCGCCGCTGACCAGGCAATCGCCGTCGGCCGTCCAGCCCGAGCGACTGCCACCCGTGCCCGGCACACTCGTCGTGAACTCGCCGATGAGTTCTTCGATGATGTCCTCGGTGGTGACCAGTCCTTCGACTTCGCCGTATTCGTTGACGACCAGTCCCACACGGCGGTGGTTTTCCTGGAAGTATTGCAACTGACGCAGCGCAGGCGTATCGCTCGGGATGAAGTAGGGATCGACAAGCAACGCGCGCAGCGTGTCGACCGTCAGGTCGTCGGGGTGCCGCAGTGCGGCCAGCGTGCGACGAACCGGCAGAATGCCGACGACGCGATCGATGTCGCCGTCATAGACCGGCAGCTTGTTGTGGTAGCAGGTTTCGAGTTGCGTGAGGATCGTGTCGAGCGGTGCCGAGATGTCGAGCGCTTCGATGCGTGCGCGCGGCACCATCACGTCGTCGACGGTAATGTTCTCGAGGTCGAGCAGATTGAGCAGCACGCTGCGCGGCTTGGTCGGCATGTAGTTGCCGGCTTCGAGCACGATGGTGCGCAACTCTTCCGTGGTGAGGCGAGCTTCGTTTGCGGCACGGCGCGTGTCGATGTGCAGCACGCGCAGCATGCCGCGCACAAAGCCGTTGAGCACCCACACGAGCGGCGAGGCCAGCGTCACGATTGGCTTGAGCAATGTGCT
This sequence comes from Pandoraea fibrosis, assembly GCF_000807775.2. Taxonomy (NCBI): domain Bacteria; kingdom Pseudomonadati; phylum Pseudomonadota; class Betaproteobacteria; order Burkholderiales; family Burkholderiaceae; genus Pandoraea; species Pandoraea fibrosis. The sequence goes on from NZ_CP047385.1 coordinate 1,430,841, forward strand.
GGTCGGCAAGGCGATCCGCTCGGGGTATGTCGCGCCGACGATCTTCGGACCGATCTCGGCAAAGATGATGATGAGCAGCGCAATCACTGCGGTCGCGATCGACAGCGTGACGGCGTCGTTGCCGAAATAGCGCACCGCAATCGAGGTGGTGAGCACCGGCACGACGGTGTTAATGACGTTATTGCCGACGAGAATCGTCGAGAGCAGCGCTTCGGTGCGCGAGAGCAGGCCCTGTGTCGCCCTGGCGCCGTGAACGTTCATCCGCACCAGATGTTTCAGGCGATGGCGATTGAGCGCCATCATGCTCGTTTCGGAAATGGAAAAGAATCCCGAGCAGACGATCAGGAGGGCGACGGCGCAAATCTGCGCCCATAAGGGCAAGGCTTCCAAGCGTTTGGGCGCGCGAATGGCGCATGGGGTGGCAATGAGTTGCCACTATAGCAGAGGGGATGGGGGTGTTCGTCGTGGGGTTCGGGCCGCCAGTTGCGTCTGATCGAATGCAACGGACTACAAGACATTCGGCGCCGGACTCGAGAGGATGGCACTGGATAAACGCCAGGGGCGATGAATACGACAGGCATAAAAAAACCGCCGGACACGTCCGGCGGTCTTTTTTGCTTTGCTTGAGAGCAAAGTAAATCCTGGTCGGGGTGAGAGGATTCGAACCTCCGGCCTCTACGTCCCGAACGTAGCGCTCTACCAGGCTAAGCTACACCCCGCTTCGATACTGCTGCTTCACCGTTAAGTGCGTCGCGCTATCGAGTAAGAACATAATTCTAGCAGGCTATTTTTATATTGGGAAGAGGGGAGCGCAGAAATTGTTTGCGCTGCTGCATCGGCCTCTTCTTTCGCGCGTGCCAGGGTGTAGTCGAGTGCGCCCGTGCGCGTGATTGCCGCAAGAATCGGCTCGAACTTGTCGGTGCCGCCATTCTCGATGGCTTCACGCACGAGCGCGCGTTCTTCATCCGTACCGTGTTGCAGCACATGAATGAGCGGCAGCGTCGGCTTGCCTTCGCGAAGATCGTCGCCCGCGTTCTTGCCCATCGCGTCCGTGTCACCTGCGTAGTCGAGCCAGTCGTCCATCAACTGGAACGCGGTGCCCAGACGCCCGCCGTATTCGCGCACGGCCGCTTCGGTCTGTGCGTCGGCATTCGCGAGTACCGCAGCGAGCTGCGTGGCCGCTTCGAACAGCGTGGCCGTCTTGTACTGGATGACTTGCAGATAGCGGGCTTCATCGACATCGGGGTCGTGCATGTTCAGCAACTGCAGCACTTCGCCTTCCGCGATCACATTGGTGGCGCGCGCCAGAATCTGCATCACACGCATGTTGTCCACGCTCACCATCATTTCAAAGGAGCGCGAATACAGGAAGTCGCCCACCAGCACCGATGCCGCGTTGCCGAACAGCGCATTGGCGGTCTGTTTGCCGCGGCGCAGGTCGGATTCATCGACGACGTCGTCGTGAAGCAGTGTCGAGGTATGAATGAATTCGATGACCGCTGCAAGTTCGAAGCGGTGCGGCGAGCTCACGCCGAGCGCGCCGGCAACGAGCAGCAGCAGCGCAGGGCGGAGGCGCTTGCCGCCCGAATTGATGATGTACTCCGAGATCTGATTGATCAGGACCACCTCGGAGGCCAGCCGGTGGCGGATAAGCTGGTCGACGGCACGCATGTCGTCGGCAATGGCGGCCAGTACGTTCTGGGGAGAAGTCGAAGCAGTCAAGACAAGGCTCGGGTGAGGAAAAATTCGCCCCAAATTATATAGTGCGCGGGGCGACTTTCGGGGACCAGCCCCGCGGAATGGCTGGATTCATGGAAGTCTTTGACTCAAAAGGAGAAAGTCTGTATAATCCCCGGTTTTCGTGCGCGTATTCGTTGCGCCAGGTCCGAAAATGCCTCGGTATGACGGTCCGCAGCGGTGCGATTGGCCGGTAAGTCGAGTCCTTTCGGGACCCTCGGTCTGCACGGAAAATTCTCTTGTTTATGAGTGAGGTTCAACAATGTACGCGGTCATAAAAACCGGCGGTAAGCAATATAAGGTTGCTGCTGGCGAAAAGCTCAAAGTAGAACAGATACCGGCTGACATTGGCGCTGAAATCACCATCGACCAGGTTCTCGCCGTTGGCGAGGGCGAATCGATTAAGTTCGGTGCGCCGTTGGTCAGTGGGGCTTCCGTCAAGGCTACCGTTATCGCCCAAGGTCGTCACCCCAAGGTGAAGATTTTCAAGATGCGCCGTCGCAAGCACTACCAAAAGCGTCAAGGCCATCGCCAAAACTACACCGAGCTGCGCATCGACAGCATCAACGGCTAATCGATCAAGCTAGGTAAGGAGTTAAGTCATGGCACACAAAAAAGCAGGCGGATCGTCCCGTAACGGCCGCGATTCCGAGTCGAAGCGCCTCGGCGTGAAGGTGTACGGCGGTCAGGCAATCCTGGCTGGCGGCATCATCGTTCGCCAACGTGGTACTCGTATGCATGCCGGCGAAAACGTCGGTATCGGTAAGGACCACACGCTGTTTGCACTGGCCGATGGCCACGTGCAGTTCGCCGTCAAGGGCGCAGCGAAGAAGCAAGTGGTTAGCGTGGTGCCGGCAGCGTAAGCTAAGCCTTTTGCCACCAAAAGGCTCCGCTCCCATGCGGAGCCTTTTTTGTTTGTCCCGCCTGCGCGCAGCGAGCATCGTGCGCCCGGGCTGGATCATTGAACAGTATTTGGATCGTCTGCGGACGGTCGATTGAGCGGAACGAACCCACATGAAATTCATTGACGCAGCGCGTATCGAGGTGATCGCCGGGAATGGCGGCAATGGCTCGGCATCGATGCGCCGTGAGAAGTTCGTGCCGTTCGGTGGACCTGACGGCGGCGACGGTGGTCGCGGCGGCAGTGTGTATGCCGTGGCGGACCGAAACATCAATACCCTGATCGATTACCGTTATTCGAAGAAGCATCTGGCGAAGAACGGCGAATCCGGTCGCGGCGCAGATTGCTACGGCAAGGGCGGCGAGGACATTTTCCTGCGCATGCCGGTCGGCACGATCATCAGCGATATGGAAACCGGCGAGACCATCGCCGATCTGACCGAGCACGGTCAGGAAGTCGTGCTCGCGCAAGGGGGCGCCGGTGGTCTGGGCAATCTCCATTTCAAGTCGAGCACGAACCGCGCGCCGCGTCAGAAGACGGACGGCAAGCCCGGTGAGCGCCGTATGCTCCAGCTCGAGCTGAAGGTGCTCGCGGACATCGGCCTGCTCGGCATGCCGAATGCCGGCAAGTCGACGTTCATCGCATCGGTATCGAATGCGCGCCCGAAGATCGCGGATTATCCGTTCACGACGTTGCACCCGAATCTGGGCGTCGTGCGCACCGCGCCGGGCAAGAGCTTCGTGATTGCCGATATTCCCGGCCTGATCGAAGGCGCCGCCGAGGGTGCCGGGCTGGGCCACCAGTTCCTGCGCCACTTGCAGCGTACCGGCCTGTTGCTCCATATCGTGGACATCGCACCGTTCGACGAAGGTGTCGATCCGGTGGCCGATGCGCAGGCGATCGTTCTCGAACTCCAGAAGTACGACGAGGAGCTGTTCCAGAAGCCCCGTTGGCTGGTGCTCAACAAGGTCGATATGGTGCCGGAAGAGGAGCGTGCCGCGCGCGTGGCCGATTTCCAAAAGCGCTTCGGCTGGAGCGGCCCCACGTTCGAAATCTCCGCGTTGACGGGCGAAGGCTGCGAGAAGCTGTGCCTGGCGGTGCAGGAATATCTCTACCAGCAACGCGGCGCCGTCGAAGAGGCACTGGAAGACGCCGCGCTGGACCCCCGTTTCCGCGCAGGCAGCACTGCCCCGGCAGAGCCGGCTGCGGACGCCGCACCACAAACGCCCCCGGACGACGCGCCAAAGGCGTAAACTTCTCGTCACTCAAATGCGGGTGCTGTCGCGATACGTCGCGCCACCCACCCGCGAACCGGGTGCTGTCGTCAGGTGAGGGAAGGGCCGTTCTACGACACCTCTCATCACTTCCCGCCGCTTACCGGCGACGGCAGCAGCCCGTCTTCCCAATATATCCGCAGGAGAATCCAGGTCCATGCGTTCGGTCATCGCCGATGCCAAGCGGCTTGTGGTGAAAGTGGGCTCCAGTCTCGTGACCAACGACGGTCGCGGTCTGGACGATGTCGCCATTGCGCGATGGGCGCAACAGATCGCCGCGCTGCGGCACGGTGGCGACGGACGTCCGCCCAAGCAGGTCGTGCTCGTCAGTTCGGGCGCGATTGCCGAGGGGATGCAGCGTCTGGGCTGGGCGCGCCGTCCGAAGGCCATCGACGAATTGCAGGCCGCGGCCGCCGTGGGCCAGATGGGCCTCGCGCAGGTCTATGAGACCCGTTTTGCCGAACACGGCGTGCGAACCGCACAGATTCTCCTCACGCATGCCGATCTGGCCGACCGCGAACGCTATCTGAATGCGCGCACGACCTTGCTGACCTTGCTGCGACTCGGCGTGGTGCCGATCATCAACGAGAACGACACGGTCGTCACCGATGAAATCAAGTTTGGCGATAACGATACGCTCGGCGCGCTCGTGACCAATCTGATCGACGGGGACGCGCTGGTCATCCTGACCGATCAATCGGGTCTGTACACGGCCGATCCGCGCAAGCACCCCGACGCCGAGTTCGTGCACGAAGCCGAGGCGGGAGACGAGCGTCTGGAAGCGATGGCCGGTGGCGCCGGCACGAATATCGGACGCGGCGGCATGCTGACCAAGATTCTGGCGGCCAAGCGCGCGGCCACGAGCGGCGCACACACCGTGATCGCATCGGGACGCGAAGCCGACGTGCTCGTGCGTCTGGCAGGCGGCGAAGCCATCGGCACGCAACTGGTCGCGCGCACGGCGGTACTCACTGCACGTAAGCAGTGGATGGCCGACCATCTGCAGGTGCGCGGCCGTGTCGTGATCGACGCGGGCGCGTGCAAGAAGCTGATCGAAGAGGGCAAGAGCCTGTTGCCGATCGGCGTGATCGACGTCGAGGGCACATTCGCGCGCGGGGAAGTGATCGCCTGTGTGGACGAGGCCGGTCACGAAGTCGCGCGTGGCCTGTCGAACTACAGCGCTTCGGAGGCGCGTCTGATTCGCCGTCACCCGAGCAGTGACATCGAGCAGGTGCTGGGCTTCGCGAACGAGCCCGAGCTGATCCATCGCGACAATCTGATTCTGCGCTGAGGCACGGGCGCGGGGAGCATATGCCTCGCGTCAGACGTAAAAAACGCCGGCACGCAATGCGTGAGCGGCGTTTTTTTATCCGACCAAGCCGGGCGTCGCGCGCCCGCGATGCTCAACGATAGGCGGGATTGGTCGTCGGGAAGCGCAGCCCCTGGATGATGGCCTTGGCGCTGCCCAGCGGCGTCTTGTCCTGGCAAAGATAATCGCGGTACAGAATGCCCTGGTAAGCCGTCGCGCCGTATGGCTGGATCGGGCGCCATTCGCTCTTGCGCGCGGCGACCCAGGAACCATCGGGGCGGCCGGTGGCGTACAGACGCGACTCGAACGACGAGCAATGAATGCCTTCATATGACACATTGCGCGCCCCTTGCTTGCTGCGAATGACAGCGATATAGCGAACCACGCCGTCATCGGTCACCTGCACGGACTTCGTGTCGATGGCGTAGTCGAGCGCCGAATTCGGCACGGTGGGGAAGCTCACCAGATCGGCATCCTGCGGCGCGGCGGTCGGCAAGGTGTATTCCGCTTCCTTCCATTTGCCCTTGGCGGCTTCCTGCTGGGCGAGGTATTCGTCGAAGTCCTGGACGGGTTGCGACGTGCTGCTGCAGGCGGCAATCAGCGCCAGAGCAGCCAGAGGAGCCAGGGCGGCCAGGCGCGGGGCGCGGCGGGCAAAGAAAGGACGCATGAGATGTGGATGAGAAGTCGGTTGGACGGCGGATGAACGAAAGCGGGCAATCCGCGCGGCGTCCCGGAGGACGCCTGGTCAAAAAAAGGGCGCGGGCATGACGCCCGCAACCGATGATGGGACACGCCGGTCGCGGCCCGGTTCAGTGCTCCCGGGGCGGCATGCCCGACGTGGCGGTGTCGGCAGCTTCGCCGGCGTCGCCGCAATCGTCATGGCCGCACCCGTCGTCGTGCGCGTGCGTGCCACCGGGCGGCATTTCACCGATACGGGCACCGGCGCGCGGGAACCGCCGCCGGTCTTGCTGGGCGCGTGCAGCCGAGCGACGCAGATAGCGCGATAGCTCGTTCAGGGCGAGTTGATACACCTCGCGCTTGAACTCGATCACCGCGTCGAGCGGCACCCAGTACTCGTTCCAGCGCCAGGCGTCGAACTCGGGATGATCGGTAGCGCGCAGGCAGATGTCGCAATCGCGACCGACCATGCGCAGCAGGAACCAGATCTGCTTCTGGCCCCGGTAATGTCCGCGCACTTCGCGCTTGATGAATTTGTCCGGCACCTCATAACGCAGCCAGTCGCGTGTGCGACCAATGATTTTGACGTGTTCTGGCTTTAGCCCGGTTTCCTCGTGCAATTCTCGGAACATAGCCTGTTCGGGCGTTTCGCCGTACTTGATGCCGCCTTGCGGGAACTGCCAGGAGTGCTCGCCCAGCCGCTTGCCCCAGAACACTTCATTGCGTGCGTTTAAGAGGATGATGCCGACGTTCGGGCGAAAGCCTTCACGGTCAAGCATACAACCACCCTTGAATCCTTTAAAATTGCTTCGATTATAAACAGATAATCACCGGCGCGGCGGCCGGCGGCGGCTCGGGTGACCGGGGCGGCGCGCAAGGCCGGCGGGTGTCTCAGGGGCTGCGACGACGTTCAGGCGCGCCCCGGCCCCCCGCTTCTGGCAACCGACCCGACCGCTGTGTGCGCCGTTGACCCTCATTTTTCCGGAAATCTGCATGAAAGCCTCTCGTTTCTTCATCGGCACCCTCAAGGAAGCGCCCACCGACGCCGAAATCGTCAGCCACAAGCTGATGATGCGCGCCGGCATGATTCGCCGCGTCGCCGGCGGTATCTACGATTACCTGCCGATCGGCCTGCGCTCGATCCGCAAGGTCGAAGCCATCGTCCGTGAAGAAATGAACCGCGCAGGCGCGCTCGAACTGCTCATGCCGGCCGTGCAGCCGGCAGAACTGTGGCAGGAGTCGGGACGCTGGGTGCAGTACGGCCCGGAACTGCTGCGCTTGAAGGATCGTCACGATCGCGAATTCGTCGTCGGCCCGACGCATGAAGAAGTGGTGACGGACATCGCCCGCCGCGAAATCAAGAGCTATCGCCAACTGCCGGTGAACTTCTATCAGGTGCAGACGAAGTTCCGCGACGAGATCCGTCCGCGTTTCGGTGTGATGCGCGGCCGTGAGTTCATCATGAAGGACGCTTATTCCTTCGATAAGGACCGTGCGGGCTTGCAGGTGTCGTATCAGAAGATGTTCGATGCCTACGTGCGCATCTTCACGCGTCTGGGGCTGGAGTTCCGCGCAGTGGTGGCCGATAACGGTTCCATCGGCGGCTCCGGTTCGCATGAATTCCATGTGATCGCCGACACCGGCGAAGACGCCATCGCCTACTGCCCGACGTCCGACTATGCGGCCAACGTCGAAATGGCCGAGGCGCTCGCGCCTCAGGGCGAGCGCGCCGCGCCTGCCGAAGCCCTGACCAAGACCGCCACGCCGGGCAAGGCCAAGTGCGAAGCCGTTGCAGAATTCCTCTCGATCCCGCTCGCGCGCACGGTCAAGTCGATCGTGCTGGCCACCGACAGCGAAGACGCCGGCACGACCGTCTGGCTGCTCCTGCTGCGCGGCGACCATGATCTGAACGAGATCAAGGCGAGCAAGGTGCCGGGCTTGTCCGGTATGCGTTTCGCCAGCGAAGCCGAGATCGTGGAATGGTTCGGCACGCCGCCGGGCTATCTGGGTCCCCTCGGGACGAAGAAGCCGGTCAAGCTCGTGGTCGATCGCTCGGTCGCGAAGATGAGCGACTTTGTCGTCGGCGCCAACGAAGCGGGCTTCCACATCACCGGCGTGAACTGGGGCCGCGACCTGCCCGAGCCGGAAGTCGTGGCCGATCTGCGCAACGTCGTACCGGGCGACCTCTCGCCGGACGGCAAGGGCGAGATCGCGCTGTGCCGAGGCATCGAAGTGGGTCACGTGTTCCAACTGGGCACCAAGTACTCCGACGCCATGGGCGCCACGTTCCTCGACGAGACCGGCAAGCCGGCACCGATGGAAATGGGCTGCTACGGCATTGGCATCACGCGTATTCTCGGCGCGGCGATCGAACAGAATTTCGACGACAACGGCATCATCTGGCCGGAATCGATTGCCCCGTTCGAGGTGGTGCTGTGCCCGATGGGCTACGACCGCAACGACGCGGTGCGCGAAGCCACCGACAAGCTCTACGAAGCGCTGTTGGCCGCAGGCGTCGACGTGATTCTCGATGACCGTGGCGAGCGTCCCGGCGTGATGTTCGCCGACTGGGAACTCATCGGCGTGCCGCATCGCCTGGTGATCGGCGACCGGGGGCTGAAGGAAGGCAAGATCGAGTATCGCGGCCGCCGCGACGAGGAGGCCCAGTTGCTCGATGCCGGTGTCGCGGCGGAAGTCGTCACCGGTAAGGTGCGTGCAGCCAAAGCGGTCTGAGCAACGGTGGCGTAAGGGGGGCAGGGTGCCGGTGAACGTCTGCCGGTAAAGCACTGCTCCTCTATCGACGCCACAGTCGCAAGCGGCAATACCTGACGGCAGTCGCCCCGGCGGCTGCCGTTGTCATATCCGGAAGCCCTGTCAGTATGGAATACACGTTCGCCTCGGCAACGATCCTGTTGCTGCTCATCACCGACCCGTTCGGCAATATCCCGATTTTCGTGAATGCGCTGAAGAATGTGCCGGCGCACCGACGGCCTCGGGTGATCCTGCGCGAAGTGTTGATTGCGTTCGTCATCCTGCTGATCTTCATGCTGGCGGGGGACCGGTTTCTGCGCATGATGAGCCTGACCGATCTGTCGCTGCAGTTGGCCGGGGGCATTGTGCTGTTTCTGATTGCGCTGCGCATGATCTTCCCGCGTCCCGATCAGGGCTCGTTGCCCGACGCCGGCGAGCCCCTCATCGTGCCGTTGGCGATTCCGGCGCTGGCCGGGCCGTCGGCGCTCGCGACTGTCATGCTGCTCGTGTCGCAGCAGCCGGGACGTATGCTCGAATGGATCACGGCGCTGTGCGTGACGATGGCCGTTTGCGCGGTGGTGCTGTTGCTGGCCGATCGCATCGAGCGATGGGTGGGCTCGCGCGTGGTGGCGGCGTTCGAGCGTCTGATGGGGCTGATTCTCGTGGCGATCTCGGTAGAGATGATCCTCAAGGGCGTGAGAATCTTCGTCCACCAGTTTTGATGGCGGGGCGTGCACCGCGCCAGTCGTGAAAAAGGAGCCTCGCGGGCTCCTTTTTGCTTTCGTGCGGTGCCCCGATGCGACGTTCAGCGCGGCGTGGTGAGCGCACGGATCGCCGGCAGGTTGCGCCAGTAACCCTTTGCGTCCATGCCGCAGCCGAAGACGTAGCGGTCCGGCACCGTGAATCCGCAGAAATCCGGGTGCGACGGCTTTTCCTTCGTCAGGATCTTCTCGCACAGCACGGCGCTGTAGAACTTCGAGGCGCCCATTTCCAGAATCCGGTCACGAATCGCGGCCATCGTGGCGCCTTCGTCGAGAATGTCGTCGAGCACGAGCACCACGCGGTCGCGCACCGAGTCGCGCGGCGCCACGCGCCACTGCATTGCACCGCCCGTAGTGGTGTTGTTGTAGCGCGAGAGGTGGATGTAGTCGAACTCGAGCGGGAAGTCCAGACGCGGCAGCAGCATGCCGGTGAAGACGGCGGCGCCGCCCATGACCGACAGCACCATCGGGAATTCGTCGCCAATGGCGTCCTTGATGGACTTGGCCATCGTGTCGACCGACTGATTCACCTTGTCGGCCGAGACGATTTCTTCGGAATTACGGAATACTTCGAGGGCTTCTTCGCGGTTCATATGGGGCGACCCTGTGGAACGTGTTGCTGGGGGATGTCGCTAAGTGCGGCCCGGAGTATATACGGAAAATCCGTCGCGTTGCCGGGCCGCAACCGGTAAGCCTGGTTCAGCGCATGCCGGGCATCATGCCCTTCATGCTGCGCATCATTTTCATCATGCCACCGCCTTTGAGCTTCTTCATCATGGTGCGCATCTGATCGTACTGATTGAGCATGCGGTTGACCTCCTGCACCTGCACCCCGGCGCCCGCGGCGATCCGGCGCTTGCGGCTCGCCTTGATCAGTTCCGGTTTGGCGCGCTCGGCCGGCGTCATCGAGTTGATGATGCCCTCCATGCGGCGCACCTGCTTCTCGGCCTGATCCATATTCGTCTGGCTGGCAGCGGCCTGGAATTGCGCCGGCAGCTTATCCATGAGCGACGACAAGCCGCCCATCTTCTTCATCTGGCCGATCTGCGCCTTGAAGTCGTTCAGATCGAAGTCGCCGCCTTTCTTGACCTTCTCGGCGAGCTTTTGCGCGGCCTGAACGTCAACGCCGCGTTGCGCTTCCTCGACGAGCGCGAGAATGTCGCCCATGCCGAGAATCCGGTTCGCCATGCGATCCGGGTGGAAGACTTCGAGGCCGTCGAGCTTTTCGCCCACACCGACGAACTTGATCGGCTTGCCGGTGATGTGACGCACCGACAGCGCGGCACCGCCACGCGAATCGCCGTCGAGCTTGGTGAGCACCACGCCGGTGAGCGGCAGCGCGTCGTTGAAGGCGCGGGCGGTGTTCACGGCGTCCTGACCGAGCATGGCGTCGACGACGAACAGCGTTTCAATCGGTTTCAGCTCGGCGTGCAGGGCACTGATTTCCTGCATCATGACTTCGTCGATCCCCAGACGGCCGGCCGTGTCGACGAGCAGCACGTCATGGTGATGGCGACGGGCCCAGTCGACAGCAGCGCGCGCGATGTCCACCGGCTTCTGATCGGGTTGCGACGGGAAAAAGTCGGCGTCGACCTGCTGCGTCACCGTCTGCAACTGGGCGATAGCGGCGGGGCGGTAGACGTCGGTGGACACCGTGAGCACTTTCTTCTTCTGGGCGCGCAACAGCTTGGCGAGCTTACCGACGGTGGTTGTTTTGCCCGCGCCCTGCAGACCGGCCATGAGGATGATGGCGGGCGGCGTGGTCGCGAGGTTGAGTTCGGCGGCACGGCCTTCGTAATCGCCGCCCATGAGCGCGGTCAGCTCGCGCTGCACCACGCCCACGAGCGCCTGGCCTGGCGAGAGGCTGGAAATGACCTCCTCGCCCAGGGCCTTTTCCTTAACCTTGGCGATGAAATCGCGGACCACCGGCAGGGCGACGTCGGCCTCGAGCAGGGCGAGGCGCACTTCACGCAGCATTTCCTGCGTGTTGGCCTCGGTCAGGCGAGCTTCGCCGCGCAGCGTCTTGACGACCTTGGCGAGGCGCGTAGTGAGATTGTCGAGCATGAAACGTATCCTGTAAGACTCGCAGTGGCCCCGGTGGCCCTGCCTCGCGCCCCGGCAGGGGCGGTGGCGGGTACGGCAGCGCGCCCGTCATGGGCTGGTGTAAACTTCAAATATGACTATTTTACTGTATGCGCTGACCGCCATCCTTTACGCCGGGTTGGCGGTTTGTTCGTGGCAAGGATACCGGCGCGATGCCGCGCTCGCTTTGGCGGGCGGGCAGGTCGCGCCTGCGCCGGTCGCGGGCACGCCCTCGCGCTGGCCGATGCAGCTCTCGCTGTTCGCCGCGCTGTTGCTGCACGGGGTGTTGCTGCATCAGACCATCTTCCGCGCGGACAGCATGCACTTCGGTTTCGCGTACATGCTCTCGGCCATGTTGTGGCTCTCGGTCGGCATTTACTGGATCGAAAGTTTCTTCTTCCCGCTCGACAGCCTGCGACTGATGGTCACACCCGTGGCTGCCGTCGCATGTCTGTTGCCGATGATTTTTCCGGATGTACGCATTCTCGGTTTTGCGGCGGATCCGATTTTCAAGGCGCACTTCATCATCGCCAACATGGCCTACGGGCTGTTTGCGCTGGCGGCGCTGCACGCGTTGCTGATGATTTACGCCGAGAGGCAACTGCATCCGTCGCGCAGCAACGAGGCGACCGGCTGGCTCTCGCGCTGGCTCGAGACACTGCCGCCGCTGCTGACGATGGAAAAATTGCTGTTCCGGTTGATTGGCGCCGGGTTCGTGTTGCTGACCCTGACGCTGATTTCCGGGGTGATGTTCTCCGAGGCGCTCTTCGGGCGCGCGGTGCGCATCGATCACAAGACCGTGTTCGCGGTGGTGTCGTGGCTGATGTTCGGCGCGGTGCTGCTGGGCCGGCACTTTTATGGGTGGCGCGGAAAGGTCGCGCTGCGTTGGGTTCTGGCGTCGTTCGTGGCGCTTTTGCTGGCGTATGTCGGCTCTCGCTTCGTGCTTGAGGTGGTGCTGCATCGCATGACGGAGACTTGAAGCGCGATGCGCAATATCTTGCTGTTACTGGTGTTGTTGGTGGCGGGTACATGGTGGATGCGGCACAACGAGCGCAAGCGTCATACCGAGCGTGATGAGCGCAACGAACGCATGCGTCAGCCCCCGGCGAGCGATCCGCGCAAGACGGTGCGCGACGCGCTCCCGCCCGCGGAGCGCATGGTGCAATGCACCGAGTGCAACACTTTTCTTCCCGAGAGCGAAGCGCTGGGCGGTGCAAATGGCAAACATTTTTGCAGCACCGCGCACCGCGACGCCTATCTGACGCGCGAACACCGCGTCTGAGACCCGCTGCGCAGTCCGGCCGCGCAGCGATATCGAAATTCTCCCTCGTCTGCGTCACGGCCCTCGAAAGGGCCGCCTTGCGCATGCCTGTCGCATGCACTAAAACACAGTAACCGGCTCTGTATAAAAGAACCACAACAACAGGGACGAGACGACAGGAGGGCGCAATATGCTAATGCGCAGACGGATGTATTTTCTTCTTCCCGATCTGGCCAGTGCGCAGCGCACGATGAGCGATTTGCTGCTCGCCCGTATCGAGGAGCGTCACATCCACTTCATGGCACGTGACGAAATGGACCTGGAGGGACTGCACGAGGCTAACCTGCTACAGACTTCCGATATCGTGCACGGCGCAGAAGCCGGGCTCGTGATCGGCGGGTTCTGTGGTTTGGCAGTCGGTGCAGTCGCGGCGTTTTTCCCCATCGTGGGCACGCGTCCCCAATGGGAGTTGATGATCGTGACGGCTCCCCTCGGCGCGCTCTTCGGTGCCTGGGTGTCGAGCATGATCGGTGTCTCGGTGCCGAACTCGCGGCTCAAGGCATTTCGCGAGCCACTCGAGCGCGGCATGATCCTGCTGATGGTGGACGTGCGCGACGGCAGGGTGGATGAGATTCGCGAGATGCTCAAGGAGCATCACCCCGAGGCGCATATGGAAGGGGTGGAAGCCGCAATTCCGGCATTTCCATAATGGATGGCAACTTGCGAGGTCATCGTATCGAAAGCGAAAATCGGGTGAGTGCAGGAGACGAGTTTCACCGGCCGGCAACGGCCAATAGCGTCGCACCTGTGAGCGACGCGGGGTGGTGCGCGTGCCGTATGGCACGAGTGCGACGCCATCCCAGGGCGTGGTCACGCCCACGGAAGCCTCTCGGCCAGGTAAGGCGGGAGGCTTCTTCTTTGGGCGTCGTTTTTCCTTGTCGTGCGGTGGCCGACAGGTATCCGGCGGCGTATCATCACTGAACTCGCCGCCTGCGCCCGGCCGACCTGGCGCGCCCACGGCGGCGTCGCGCCAAGTGGGCTACAATGGCGCCCCTCGCCCCCACGGGAGTTCGCTGTGCCCGTCATGCTCCAGTCATTTGCGTCCCCTAATGTTTCGCTCCGGTCTTGTGGCTGCGGGCAGCAGTGCGTGCGGCCGATGATGCCGACGTTGCCGCGAGGTCGCGCATGAACGCGCCGGACCAACGCCTGCCGCTCACGCTCGATGCCGATGGCTGGGTTCGCGAGGCCGAGCGTCTGCCGTCTCCCAATTTCGACATGCGACCCGATGGCATGCCGACCGACCTGCTGGTGGTGCACAACATTTCGTTGCCGCCGGGACAGTTCGGCGGCGGCGAGATCGCCGCGTTCTTCCAGAATCGACTCGACCACGACGCGCATCCGTTCTTCGACGAGATTCGCGGCGTGCATGTCTCGTCGCATTTTCTGGTGCGCCGCGATGGTGCGTTGCAGCAGTTTGTGTCGTGCCATGCGCGGGCGTGGCATGCGGGCGCGTCGTCGTTTGAGGGCCGTACACGCTGCAATGATTTTTCGATCGGCGTTGAGCTCGAAGGAACGGACGACCTGCCATTTACGGCGGCGCAGTACACCACGTTGGCGGCGCTCACGCGTGCGTTGCGTGAGCGTTTTCCGATTCAAGCCGTCGTCGGACATGCCGATATAGCACCGGGCCGGAAGACGGATCCGGGACCGCATTTCGAGTGGGAGCGGTTGCGACGGATGGCGGATCTGAGCCCCGAAGCGTTGCCGTTTCAGCCAACCGATTAATCCCCATCCGGGGGCAGGTTTTGCTTGACAGGGCGATGCCACGGGCTTCCCCGGCGTGAGAAATTTTTGGGTTTGCGGAGTGCGTCATCTCCACTATACTTAGTGCCAATTCCAGTGCCGACCACTACATCTAGTGGTTGATGTCAGGTTCGGCGAAGAATGCAATAACCATCAATACCGTGCTTGTCCTGCGGCGTTTTGTGGGGCGGCATAGCAGCAAAGCCGTGCAGCGGACACCTCGAACCCTTGGCCGTCCGTCGGTCGTGCGGTGTTCAGCACTTCGCTCCATCGGCGCCCCCAGGGCGCATTTTTGCCGGCCGTAAAACTGGTAGAGACGCGCTAACAGCACCATCTCATTGGAACGGGAGTTTTTACATGCAGACTAACGAAAACCTCACCCGCCCGAACCCGACGCCCGCCGCGAATGCCGGCAGTGGCACGGGTGCGTCGGCGCCCCAGACGACGGGCGCATTCGAGCCGGCCACTAACGCCGACTTCAAAGTGATTCGACGCAACGGCGCGGTGGTGGGTTTCGAGCCGTCGAAGATCGCGATCGCCGTGACCAAGGCGTTCCTTGCCGTGAATGGCGGTCAAGGTGCGGCTTCGGCGCGCGTACGCGAACTCGTGGAGCAATTGACGGAGAACGTTGTGCGCGCATTGGTGCGCAGCCGCCCGAACGGCGGCACGTTCCACATCGAAGACATTCAGGATCAGGTCGAACTCGCGCTCATGCGCGAAGGCGAGCACAACGTGGCCCGCGCCTACGTGTTGTACCGCGAGAAGCGTGCGCAAGAGCGCGCCCACGCGGTCGAGACCACGCAGGAAACGGCAACGCCCGACGCGCCGGTGCTGCGCGTGACCGACAACGGCGTGACGCGTGCGCTCGACATGGCCGTGCTGCGTGGCGTGGTGCAAGCTGCCTGCGAAAACCTTGGCGATGAAGTGGTGGCCGAGCCGATCCTGACCGAGACCATCAAGAATCTGTACGACGGCGTGCCGCTGTCGCAGGTCTACGACTCGGCGATCCTCGCGTCGCGCACGCTCATCGAGAAGGAACCGGCGTATAGCCAGGTGACGGCCCGTATCCTGATGCACACGATCCGCCGCGAAATCCTCGGCGAAGAAGTGCCGCAGGGGGAAATGGCCGAGCGCTACATCGAATACTTCCCGCGTTTCATCAAGCAGGGTGTCGAGGCCGAACTGCTCGACGAGCAACTGCTCTCGTTCGATCTGGCCAAGCTGGGCGCCGCGCTCGACGCATCGCGCGACCTGCAATTCAATTACCTCGGCCTGCAGACGCTGTACGACCGCTACTTCCTGCACATCGATGGCCATCGCATCGAAATGCCGCAGGCGTTCTACATGCGCGTGGCCATGGGCCTGGCGCTGAACGAAGTCGAGCGCGAAGCGCGTGCGATCGAGTTCTACCAGATCCTGTCGAGCTTCGACTTCATGAGCTCGACGCCGACGCTGTTCAACTCGGGTACGCGTCGCTCGCAGCTCTCGTCGTGCTACCTGACGACCGTCTCGGACGATCTGGAAGGGATCTACGAAGCGCTCAAGGAAAACGCACTGCTGTCGAAGTTCGCCGGCGGTCTGGGCAACGACTGGACGCAGGTTCGCGCCCTCGGTTCGCACATCAAGGGCACGAACGGCAAGAGCCAGGGCGTGGTCCCGTTCCTGAAGGTGGTCAACGACACGGCCGTGGCCGTGAACCAGGGCGGCAAGCGCAAGGGCGCTGTCTGCGCTTACCTGGAAACGTGGCACCTGGACATCGAAGAATTCCTGGAACTGCGTAAGAACACTGGCGACGATCGCCGCCGCACGCACGACATGAACACGGCGAACTGGATTCCCGATCTGTTCATGAAGCGCGTGATGGAAGGCGCCGAGTGGACGCTGTTCTCGCCGTCGACCTGCCCGGATCTGCACGACAAGTACGGCAAGGCGTTCGAGCAGGCTTACACGGCCTACGAAGACAAGGCCGCGCGCGGCGAGATCAAGCTGTTCAAGAAGGTGCCGGCGCAAGCGCTCTGGCGCAAGATGCTGGGCATGCTGTTCGAAACCGGCCACCCGTGGATCACGTTCAAGGACCCGTGCAACATCCGTTCGCCGCAGCAGCACGTGGGCGTGGTGCACTCGTCGAACCTGTGCACGGAAATCACGCTCAATACGAGCGAGACCGAAATTGCCGTGTGTAACCTCGGCTCGGTGAACCTCGTGGCTCACCTGAAGCAGACGGCCAACGGCTACGAGCTGGATCACGAAAAGCTGCAGCGCACCATTCGTGTGGCGATGCGCATGCTCGATAACGTCATCGACATCAATTACTACGCGGTGGCGAAGGCGCGCAATTCGAACCTGCATCACCGTCCGGTGGGCATGGGCATCATGGGCTTCCAGGACTGCCTGCACCTGCTGCGCACGCCTTATGCGTCGAACGAAGCGGTCGAGTTTGCCGACCGTTCGATGGAAGCCGTTTGCTACTACGCTTACTGGGCATCGACCGAGCTGGCCAAGGAACGCGGTCAGTATTCGTCGTACAAGGGTTCGCTGTGGGATCGTGGCATCCTGCCGCAGGATTCGCTCAAGCTGCTGGCCGAAGAGCGTGGCGGTTACGTCGACGTCGACCTGTCGAGCACGCTCGAATGGGACAGCCTGCGCAAGCACATCGCCGAACACGGCATGCGCAACTCGAACTGCGTGGCGATCGCACCCACGGCGACGATCTCGAACATCATCGGCGTCTCGGCCTGTATCGAGCCGACGTTCCAGAACCTGTACGTGAAGTCGAACCTGTCGGGCGAATTCACGGTGGTCAACGAGTATCTGGTGCGTGACCTGAAGGCCCGTGGTCTGTGGGACGAAGTAATGGTCGCCGACCTGAAGTACTTCGACGGCTCGCTGGCTCGCATCGATCGCGTGCCGGCCGACCTGCGCGAGATCTACGCCACGGCGTTTGAAGTCGAGCCGAAGTGGCTGGTCGAGGCGGCGTCGCGTCGTCAGAAGTGGATCGATCAGGCGCAGTCGCTCAACATCTATATGGCGGGCGCATCGGGCAAGAAGCTCGACGAGACGTACAAGCTGGCGTGGACGCGTGCCCTCAAGACCACGTACTACCTCCGCACGATGGCCGCCACGCACGTCGAGAAGTCGACGGTGAGCCACGGCGCGCTGAACGCAGTGAGTTCGGGGGGCGTGACGCCGAGCGGCAGCCTCGCGGCCGAGCCGACCTCGCCGCTGGCACAGCCGATGCCGGAAGCCGAAGGCGCAGTCTGCACGATGCGTCCGGGCGACCCGGGCTTCGACGAGTGCGAGGCTTGCCAGTAAGTTGAGCGTGCCGCGGTGCCTGACAAGGTGCCCGGCATCTGGAAAAAACCCCGTCGCCCTTGTGGGCCGACGGGGTTTTTTCTTGGGCGGATTCGGATGCGTTCGATGAGCGCGCGCCGTGCCCGGGCGAGTCGGAGGGGATCAGGCCAGATCGATCCGCATCGACAGATCGAGTGTCTGCCCGTGTGCCACGACGACATGATCGTCGTCGAACTCGCCGACGCGGTGGGTCGACGGCTCGAGACACAGATACGGGCGACCGGCAGGCGAGTGCAGCACCAGCCAACTGGCGTCGTCGCTGCTCACCGTGGCCGAGCGCAAACCGCCGGCGTAGTCGATGCGCGCGTTGAATGTACCGGACTCGGAGGGCACTTCGGCGAACCAGGTCGACCGTCCCCCGGTGTCGAGTCCACCACCGACCGACACGACTTCCATTGCGCCGACATGCACGCGCTGCTCGCTCGGCCAGCGAATGTCCTCCGACGGCGAGCGCCAGATGGCTTCCGATTCGAACGTCAGACGCGCGCCTGCGGGCCAGCGGAAGTACGGGTGCAGACCGAGCCCGGCCGGCATGTCTTCGGCGCCGAGATTGGTGATCGACAGGTGCATGTCGACGCCGTGCTCGTCGAGCGTCACCGAGAGGTACGCCTGATAGTGCCAGGGCCACTCGGGTTGTGCTGGGCTGTCGAGTTGCAGCACGCAACAGTGCGGGCTCTCGTCGACGACGTCCCACTCGCGCCGCAGCCCCCAGCCGTGCAGCGAACTCGACGCCACCGGCGTCTCGCGAACGGCAATCGCGCGCTCGCGCCAGTGCAGCGTGTCGTCGCGCAACATATTGGTGTACGGCAGCATCGGAAACGCACCGGCCTTCGGCCATTCGTCCGATGGGAACGGCTCGTTGCCCATGGGGACGAGGTAGTCGAAGAGGTCGCCGCGTGTGTCGCGGCGCGCGAGTCGTGCGAGCCGTCCGCCACAACCGGGTTGAACGTCGGCCACGAGTGCGCCCTTCGAGAGACGGATCGGTTTGCCGGGGGTGAGGGTGCGTGGGGTCGGGCCCGGCGAACCTGCCTGGGCCTGTGCGCTGTGGGCGCCTGCGGATGTCATCGTCGGTATCTCCTTCATCGGCGTCTGGAGGTGGCGCGCGCCGGAATCTGTCGTTCCGGTCCGCTGCGCGGTGACGCTCGTCGCGACAGGATACGCCAATGTGACGTGGCATCGGCGCGCCACACCGCCATGACTGTCGTGCGACGCCGTTTCGTGGCAAGATGCCGGTCCCGCGAGGCCGGACGCCTATGCCCTAGGGAAAACCGCCGGACACTAGGTATAGTGGTCATCGTGCGGTGCGACACTATATCTAGTGTGGTGTGCTGGAATGAGTGACGTAATTGTGCTAAATTGGAGTCATTCAATTCGACGTCGGGAGGTCATGATGTTGTTACCGCTCTCGCGTCGGCGTTGTTGTTCAAAACTGCGCAAATGCGCATCTGCATCACCCCCGAAACACGGCAACTTTTCCGGCGGACTTCGCACTGTCGGCGATAAGTCGCCGGCTGCCGGATCGCAAGTTTTTTGTCAGCCTTCGCTCGCGAACGGCTGATCTGTCACTTCGGCGATGTGCGCGTATGTGTGCATCGCATCAACCTGAACGGACTGAGACCCTATGCTTAACTGGGAAGAAGACACCACCGCCGCCAAGTCGGCTGCCCCTGCCTCCGCTCCGGCCCCTGCGCCGGCGTCGAACATTCTCGGCACCCAAGGGGATACCCCGAGTGTGATCGCTTCGCAGTCGACGCGTCGCGTGAGTGCGTCCGACAAGCGCGTGATCAACGGCACGACGGACGTGAACCAACTGGTGCCCTTCAAGTACAAGTGGGCCTGGGAGAAATATCTGGCCGGTTGCGCGAACCACTGGATGCCGCAGGAAATCAACATGTCGCGCGACATCGCACTTTGGAAAGACCCGAACGGTCTGACCGAAGACGAGCGCCGCATCATCAAGCGCAACCTCGGCTTCTTCGTGACGGCCGACTCGCTCGCCGCGAACAACATCGTGCTGGGCACCTATCGTCACATCACCGCTCCGGAGTGCCGCCAGTTCCTGCTGCGTCAGGCGTTCGAAGAGGCGATCCATACGCATGCCTATCAGTACATCGTCGAGAGCCTGGGCCTGGACGAAGGCGAGATCTTCAACGCGTATCACGAAGTGCCGTCGATTCGCGACAAGGATGAGTTCCTGCTGCCGTTCATTGAAGTCGTGGCCGACCCGTCGTTCCAGACCGGTACGCAGGAAGCCGATCAGAAGCTGCTGCGCTCGCTGATCGTGTTCGCCTGCATCATGGAAGGCCTGTTCTTCTATGTCGGCTTCACGCAGATCCTCGCGCTGGGCCGTCAGAACAAGATGACGGGGGCGGCGGAACAGTATCAGTACATCCTTCGCGACGAGTCGATGCACTGCAACTTCGGCATCGATCTGATCAATCAGGTGAAGCTGGAAAACCCGAATCTGTGGACGCCGGAGTTCCGCGAAGAGATTCGTGAGCTGTTCAAGAAGGCGGTCGAGCTGGAGTATCGCTACGCTGAAGATACGATGCCGCGCGGCGTGCTTGGTCTGAACGCCGGCATGTTCAAGAGCTATCTTCGCTTCATCGCGAACCGTCGTTGTGCCCAAATTGGTCTCGAAGCGCTCTACCCGAACGAAGAGAATCCGTTCCCGTGGATGAGCGAGATGATCGACCTGAAGAAGGAACGCAACTTCTTCGAAACGCGTGTGATCGAGTACCAGACCGGTGGCGCGCTGAGCTGGGACTAAGTCAAAAGTGAAAAATGGGTGCTCGCTGCAAAGCAAGCATCCATGCGGGTTTCCAGAGGGTGGTGTGTTCGCGCGCAGCGCGTGTGACCAGCAGCAAGAGAAGCAAAAGAGAACGTGCAGGTCACGCACATCATCCTCACTCGCGAGAGGTTTCTATCGCTTCGCAAGTGCTTCGCACGCATCGACATGCGAGTGCGATGTGCATCAAATACAACAGATTGACTTCATCGTGACGAATGTTGTGCGCTTTTTTACGCGCAAAGTATTAACATCGCATCACAAAAGAATTATTATTCGCTCAAATAAATTGCAGTCTCGATGAACACACGAAAGCACATCGCTTTCCTCCCGCGACAGAGAGCTGGTAGTTACGGAGCGTAAAAACCTTGGTGCATAGCAAGCAGTATCGCTTATCCGCTATCGCAATCTCCTCCATCCCGATGACGGGACAGGCAAGCTACCCCCCGAAGAATCTGGCGAATCCCCCTTCTCAAGACAATCGAATTGCTGGCGGCAATGTCGCCGGCAATTTTTTTGCGCGCGTGACCACACACGGTCAGCGTCATGCGCGCAGCGCCGAATTCATTAGCGTAAGCCGTCGTTGTCCGATGCGTACGCCGATGAATAGCCCGCTCGCCGGCAGTTCACCGCACGGTGGTCGGGTTTCCTTCTCAGGTGGTTTGTTTGAGTGATCTTTCACGTTAAGGAGCAAAGTGATGGCTACTACTGCTAAGAAAAAACCCGCAGCCAAGAAGGCTGTTGCCAAGAAGCCGGTAGCGAAGAAGGCTGCCGCCGCCAAGAAGCCTGTCGCCAAGAAGGCTGTGGCTGCTAAGAAGCCGGTCGCGAAGAAGGCAGCTGCTGCCAAGAAGCCGGCAGCCAAGAAGGTTGCTGCTAAGAAGCCGGCAGCGAAGAAGGTTGCGGTGAAGAAGGTTGCCGCCAAGAAGCCGGTCGCCAAGAAGGCAGCGGTGAAGAAGGTTGCCGCCAAGAAGCCGGTCGCCAAGAAGGCAGCCGTCAAGAAAGTCGCCGCCAAGAAGCCGGCAGCCAAGAAGGCAGCAGTGAAGAAGGTTGCTGCCAAGAAGCCGGCAGCCAAGAAGGCAGCAGTGAAGAAGGCCGCTGCCAAGAAACCGGCTGCCAAGAAGGTTGCTGCGAAGAAGCCGGCTGCTAAAAAGCCCGCTGCCAAGAAGCCTGCTGCTGCGAAGAAGCCGGCTGTGAAGAAGGTGGCGGCAAAGCCTGCTGCGGCTCCGGCTGCAGCACCGGCAGCACCGAAGACGGCGTTGAACCCGGCAGCGGCATGGCCGTTCCCGACCGGCAGCCGTCCGTAATTCGAGTGCCGATGCAGGAACCAAGGCACTTAGGTGTCTTTTGATCGAGTAGGCCTACTCGATCCGAAACCCGCTGTGATGAGCGATCGTCACAGCGGGTTTTTTCATGGCGGAAATGAAAACGGGCGACCTGAGTCGCCCGAGTGATGCGTGCGCGAGAGCGATGCGGGATCGCCCCCGGCGAGTCTTGCCGGCTTCAGTGCAACGTGACGGCTTAGTGCGTCACGCGGGTCACGCCGCCGCTCGAGAGCAGACGCACGCGCTGTCCCGGCTGGAATCCCTCGTCGGCATCTTGTGTGATGGCGCGCAGTTCGCCGTTGTCGAGTCGCACGGTGATTTCCAGACCCGCCTTCTTGCTCATGCGGCTTTCGATGGCCTGACCCGCGACGGCGCCCAGCAGACCCCCGACGATGCCCGTCGCGATCGAGCCGCGACCCCCACCGATGGCGCTGCCGCCAATCGCACCGAGTGCACCGCCGCCGGCGATACCGAGAATCCCCGGATCGCCGTTGCTGCTGTCGATCGTTACCGGACGCACCGATTCAACCGTGCCCATACGCACGACCTGTTCGCGTTGCGCCTGACGGCTGTTGTAGACGCTCGCAGAATTGCTCGGACCGAACGCCGTGCAGGCGGACAGAGAGAGCGAAGCCGCGGCAGTGAGAATAATGAGCGGTGTGGTCAGTCGTGCCATCGTTATGCCTTTGCTGGAATCATTCGAAGCGCTGGCCGAACGCTTCTACATAGTGCGCCTCGATATCGCTGCGCGTCGGTGCGTAAGTCTGCGGGCCCTGCTCGGCAATCTTGAGGGAACCCATCAGGCTGGCCAGGCGGCCGGTCGTCGGCCAGTCGAGGCCCTTTTCGATGCCATACAGCAACCCGCCACGGAAAGCGTCGCCGCACCCGGTGGGATCGACGACACGCTTGGCGGTCACGGCAGGAATGTCGTGTTGCTTGCCGTCGGCGAAGATTAGGGCCCCGTGCTCTCCGCGCGTGACGACAAGTGCCTCCACACGGGACTGCAGGTCTTCCATCGACCAGCCGGTCTTCGAGCAGAGGAGCTTGGCTTCGTAGTCGTTGACCGCAAGATACGTTGCGAGTTCCACCATGCGACGCAGTGCCTCAGCCGAGAGCAGCGGCAAGCCCTGGCCCGGGTCGAACACGAACGGCACGCCCGCCGCGGCGAAGCCTTCGGCGTGGGCGAGCATGGCGTCGGGAGCGTCGGGGGCGACGATGCCGAGCGTGGCGCCTTGGACATCGGCCACGCGATTGCGCGCCGAGAACATCATGGCGCCCGGGTGGAAGGCGGTGATCTGGTTATTGTCCAGATCGGTGGTGATCATGGCGTTCGCCGTCATGCTGTCGCTGACGGTACGCACGAATTCCGTCGTCATGCCAAGCGACTGGAAGCGCTCGAGATAGGCGCCGCCATCGTCGCCGACCATCCCCATCACCACCGGCGTGCCACCCAGCAAATGCAGGCTGTAGCCGATGTTGCCCGCGCAACCGCCGAAGTTACGGCGCATGGTCGGCACAAGGAAGCTGACGTTCAGGATGTGCACCTGATCGGGCAGGATGTGCTCGCCGAAGCGGCCTTCGAACGTCATGATGTTGTCGTAGGCGAGCGAGCCGCAAATCACGGTGGTCACGGGAGAGGTCCTTGCGAAAAATAGAAAAGGGGGCCAACAAGGGCGGCGGCACATGCGCGTCGGTTCGCGTCGGCGTGTGCAGCTAAAAAACTGGCCGACGCATTCCTTGCGTCGGCGCGGGAACTACGCCCGGCGCACCGGCGGAGCCGGATACGCCAGATAAACGACCGTGATTTACGACAGGGCGGCGAGCGCTGCGTCGTAGTTCGGTTCGTTCTTGATCTCGGGCACGAGTTCAGCGTGAACGACGCGGTTATCGGCGTCGAGCACCACGACAGCGCGTGCCGCCACACCGGCGAGCGGACCCGTCGTGATCGCGACACCGTAGTTCTTGAGGAACTCGCGACCGCGCATGGTCGAGAGCGTAACGACGTTGTTCAGGCCTTCGGTGGCGCAGAAACGGCTCATCGCGAACGGCAGGTCGGCCGAGATCACGAGGACGACGGTATTCTCGAGCTTGCCGGCGGCTTCGTTGAACTTGCGGGTCGACGTGGCGCAGGTCGGCGTGTCGAGACTCGGCACGATATTGAGCACCTTGCGCTTGCCGGCAAAGTCGTCGAGCGTGACGTCTTGCAACTTAGCGTTGACGAGCGAGAGTGCCGGTGCGGTCTGACCTTTCTGCGGGAACTGGCCGTCGACTTCGATGGGGTTACCCCCGAGTGTGACTTGGGACATCAATATCTCCTAGATTGAGTGCAACAGCGCTATCAGGGATAGAACGCGAGCACCCGGTAATTGCTTGCTAGCGCTGCCTGCGCCGACAATCGTAACCGAATCGTGCGTTCATTGCGTGAAGCCAGACCGGCCTCGCGCAGTGCGCTGTCGGTGACGTAGTCGCTGGCCGCAAATACGCGTCGCACGACGGGCTTTCCCTCAAGGTCCGACAGCGTCAACTCGAGCGACGGCCAGGCGAGCGCGTAGTCCGCCTGATTGCGGATGAACACGGTGAGCGTCATCGGCACGGCGTTGCCGGGCGAGGCAGACGCCGCGCTTGCCGTCGTGTCGGAGGTGTCCGCGGTGTCGCCTGCGGTGGCTTCGTCGGTCACCAGCGTGACGCTGGAAATCTGAATCATGTCCGGTTGACGCGGCGGCGCGATCGTCACATGCATCGGGCGGCCGATAGCGGCGAACACACCGCGCAACGCCGGCACCCGGTCGATCACTGCGGCGCGTTCGATCCATGCCCACTGTGCGATCAGACCGAGGATGGCCAGTGTGAGCAGCACGCGCCAGATCACGCGAGCGGCACCGGGGCGTTGCGGTTGTCCGGTGAGCGTAGGCGACATGGGCGGTTCGCTGCGCGGTATCGATGTGTTCTGTGCGGTCGGTGCGGCGAGTACCGTGGGGTCGTCGTCGATGTAGCGTCCCGGGCCGTGATGCATTTGCGCACGGCTTTCGTCGGGGCTGCCCAACAGGGCCGCAATGGCGGTGGGCGTCAGCATCTCGGGCACCGGCGGTCGCCCGCTCGAGGCTGAGGGGGCGCCGGATGCCGAGGATTCGTTCGCCGGAGGCGATATGGAGGCAAGCGACTGAGCAGGCTCCGGCACGGGTGAGGGCGACGTCGCTGCTAGCGATTCGCCCGCGACGTCGGGCGCGCCGATGTCGCTCGTGGCAACGGCGTCGGCAAGCGACGCGTCTTCGACGAGCGCTGTGCCCGTCGCACTCGTGGTTTCGGCGGCCCCGGTGGACGCATCGTCACTCGCGTCGCTCGGCGGGTCGCAAAGATAGACGCGTCCGTCGAACACTTCTCGACAGTTGCCGCAACGCACGAGGCCGTCGCGCAGCTTAAGCTGGTCCGCGACGACGCGAAAGACCGTATGGCAGTGAGGGCAGCGGGTAGCGAGAACGCGCGAGGACTGGGTCATGGGACTCGGGGGCTCGGCGCGTGATGCGCGGCTTAGCTGGCGGCCTGCCCGTGCAGGCAGACCCAGCCATCGTGAGCGCGCCAGACCGACATCTTCATAT
The DNA here is from genome assembly GCF_000807775.2 of Pandoraea fibrosis. NCBI lineage: Bacteria > Pseudomonadati > Pseudomonadota > Betaproteobacteria > Burkholderiales > Burkholderiaceae > Pandoraea > Pandoraea fibrosis. The sequence goes on from NZ_CP047385.1 coordinate 1,456,455, forward strand.
AGGGCGCGTAGGCCGCGATCACCTCGTCAGCCTGTCGTTCCAGCACGCCAGACAGCGCGAGGCGTCCGCCCGGTGCGACGCGAGACGTCAGCATCGAGGCAAGCAGCTTGAGCGGATTCGACAGGATATTGGCGACCACGATATTGAACTGGCCGTCGCGCAGATCGTCGGGCAGCCCGTATTCGACCGGCGCATGATTGCGTTCGCTGTTGTAGCGGGCGGACTCGACCGCTTGCGGATCGATATCGATACCGATGACCGGATCGGCGCCGCACTTGCGCGCGAGAATCGCCAGAATGCCCGAACCGCAGCCGTAGTCGAGCAGCGACTGACCCGGTTGAACATGCTGTTCGAGCCACTCCATGCACAGGCGCGTGGTCGGATGGCTGCCGGTGCCAAAGGCCAGACCCGGATCGAGTTCGAGGATGAGGGCGTCGGTGTCCGGGGCGTCGTGCCACGACGGCACGACCCAGATCCGCTGGCCGATCTGCATCGGTTCGAACTGCGATTGCGTGAGGCGCACCCAATCCTGGTCTTCCACGTCACGCAAGGTGAACGCGGGGGACTCGGTGAGACCCAGTTCATTGATCGCCGCCGCGAGCAGCACGGCGGCGTCCTGATCTTCCCCCACCAGCGCGACCACGCGCGAGTGTTGCCACGCGGTGTCCGGCGGGGTCAGGCCAGGCTCGCCGAACATCGGCTGCTCGTCGGGCGTGTCGGCGTCCGCGTCTTCGACCGAGACCGACAGCACGCCGAGATCGAGCAGGGCGTCTGACAGGGCCTCGGCCTGAGCACGGGCGACTTCTACGACGAGTTCGCGATACATAGCGAGTAGTTCCTGCGAAATAACGACTTAATTACCGCCGACGGCAGACTTCTGCGCCAGCTTGTGTTCCAGATAATGAATGCTCGTGCCGCCTTCGACGAACTTGGCGTCGAGCATCAATTCCCGGTGCAGGGGGATGTTCGTCTGGATACCTTCGATCACGATTTCCGAGAGCGCCACGCGCATGCGGCGAATCGCCTGATCGCGCGTTGCACCGTAGGCGATCAGCTTGCCGATCATCGAGTCGTAGTTAGGCGGGACGAAATAGCCGTTGTACGCATGCGAGTCAACGCGAATGCCGGGGCCGCCCGGCATATGCCAGGCGGTGATGCGGCCCGGCGACGGCGTGAACTTGAACGGATCTTCGGCGTTGATACGGCACTCGATGGCGTGACCCTGGAACTGGATGTCGCGCTGACGGTAGGCGAGCTTCTCGCCGGCCGCGATGCGGATCTGTTCCTGCACGATATCGATACCCGTGATCATCTCCGTGACCGGGTGTTCGACCTGCACGCGCGTGTTCATTTCGATGAAGTAGAACTCGTTGTTCTCGAACAGGAACTCGAACGTGCCGGCGCCGACATAACCCATCTTCTTGCAGGCGTCGGCGCAGCGATCACCGATGCGCTCGATCAGACGGCGCGGGATCAGCGGTGCAGTCGCCTCTTCGATCACCTTCTGGTGACGGCGCTGCATCGAGCAATCGCGCTCGCCCAGCCAGATGGCATTCTTGTGCTTGTCGGCGAGAATCTGGATTTCGATATGGCGCGGGTTCTCGAGGAACTTCTCCATATAGACTTCCGGGTTGCCGAATGCACGGCCCGCTTCTTCACGAGTCATGTTGACCGCGTTCACGAGCGCCGCTTCCGTGTGCACCACGCGCATGCCGCGACCACCGCCGCCGCCTGCGGCCTTGATGATCACCGGATAGCCGATCTGACGTGCAATGCGCACGATTTCCTTCGGATCGTCGGGCAATGCGCCTTCCGAACCCGGCACGCACGGCACACCGGTCTTGATCATCGTCTGCTTGGCCGAGACCTTGTCGCCCATCAGGCGAATGGTGTCGGGGCGCGGACCGATGAACGTAAAGCCCGATTGCTCGACGCGCTCGGCGAAGTCGGCATTTTCGGAGAGGAAACCGTAGCCCGGGTGAATGGCCTGAGCGTCGGTGACTTCCGCTGCGCTGATGAGCGCCGGCATGTTCAGATAGCTCAACGGCGACGGGGCCGGGCCGATACAAACGGCTTCGTCAGCGAGCTTGACGTACTTCGCTTCCTTATCCGCTTCGGAATACACCACGACGGTCTTGATGCCCATCTCGCGGCACGCGCGCTGGATGCGCAAGGCGATTTCGCCGCGGTTGGCGATGAGAATTTTTTCAAACATTATGTGCAGTCCTGCCCGTAAGGGGAGAGGATCGGGGCCGGGCGCCGCTGGCAGCCGGGCGGCACACAGCCGCGCAGGCGGGGCGTCCGACAACCGGCATTAGCCGATCACGAACAGCGGTTGACCGTATTCCACGGCTTGACCGTTCTCGACCAGAATTTCCTTGATCACGCCAGCCTTGTCCGACTCGATTTCGTTGAGCAGCTTCATCGCTTCGATGATGCACAGCGTCTGGCCTTCCTTGACCGTGTCGCCGACTTGCGCGAACGGATCGGCACCCGGCGACGGGGCGCGATAGAACGTCCCGACCATCGGCGAGGTCACGATATGACCTTGCGGCAGCACCGGCGTTGCCGGGGCCGGTGCGGCGCTCGACGCGACCGGGGCTTGCGCAGCGGCCTGCGGGGCGAGTGCCGGCATGGCCATCTGCATCGGGGCGGCGATCACTTGCGGCGGTGCCTTGACGATGCGGACCTTGCCTTCGCCTTCGGTGACTTCGAGTTCGGAAATACCCGATTCGGCCACGAGGTCGATCAACGTCTTGAGTTTGCGCAAATCCATGAAGGAAGCTCCTTGATTCGATATCGACGCGGAGGCAGCGCCCCCGCGCGGGGAAATAGGGGATGTAAGAGGACTACCCGCCGGCGAGTCGCCGCAGGGCAAAATCGAGTGCGAAGGTGTAACCGCGCCAGCCCAGGCCGCAGATCACGCCTTGCGCAATATCGGATAAGTACGAGTGATGCCGGAAGGCCTCGCGCGCATGGACGTTCGAGAGGTGAACCTCGACGAACGGTATGCCTACCCCGGCCAGCGCGTCGCGAATGGCTACGCTGGTGTGGGTGTAGGCCGCAGGGTTGATGACGATGAAGTCGATCGACTCATCGCGCGCCGCCTGAATCCGGTCAACCAATGCGCCTTCGTGATTGCTCTGGAATGTCGCCACCTCGGCACCCGCCGCCTTGCCTTGCGCCACAAGGGCGGAGTCAATGTCGGCCAACGTCGTGCGACCGTACACCTCCGGCTCGCGAGTACCGAGCAGGTTCAGGTTAGGGCCATGGAGCACGAGAATGCGGTGAGGCATCGGCGAATCAAATTTCACGAAATTGGGCGCAATTAAACGCCAGTTGGTGGATTTTGTCCAGTGGGGCGAAAATCGGGCCCCGCCACTCACGTCTGGCGGGACTTCCCGGGATTTCCCTTTTTCGCGGTGGGGTCAGATGAGCGGTTTGAGCGCTGTGCGGACTTCGTCCGACGTGATGCGGCCGAGTTTCTCGTAGTGCAGACGGCCTTGAGGGTCGATCACGACGGTAAAGGGTAACGCCCCGGCCTTGTTGCCCAACGCCCGGGCCAGATCGGTGCCTGCGTAACCCGCCACGAGCAATGGATAGTCCACCTTCACCTTTTGTTCGAAGGCGATCATGTTCTGCGCGGTATCGATGCCGATTCCGACGAATTGGACGTTTTTACTACCGAATTCCGCAGATAACGCCTGCAAATCGGGCATTTCTTCCACGCAGGGCCCGCACCACGGGGCCCAGAAGTTGACCACCAGTGTTTTGCCGCGCCATTGAGAGACGGCTTGCTCGTTACCGCTCAGGTCGGGCAGGCGGGTAGCGAGCAACTGGGCGACGGCGGCGTCCGAGGCGCTCGCCGCCGGCTGGTTCCGGTGGCCGAGCCAGAATCCGCCCGCCAGTCCTGCGAGCGCCAGAATCACCAGAATAACGATGCGTTTTGCCATGATGGGAGGGTGGGCAGAGGTGCCGGGATCAACGGTAGACGAAAAACGGAGGGTAATTGCGAAGAATTAATGGGGATTTGGTCGCCATCTGACGACAGATCAACTGCTGTGCGCTTGTTCGGTCGCTTCGGCGATCAGTGAGCGCAGACCGTTCGCATCCACGCGCACCGGGCGGCCATTGCCGTCGCTCGCCTTGAGCGCACCCCGCATGTCGTCCATGGAGTAGAGCGACAGGTGCACGCCCGCTGGCTCACCGCGTTGATGACGCTCGCGCCAGAGGAAACTCAGTGTCTCGACCATACCGCGGCCATTGAAATGGCGGCTCTCCGAGACTTCATAGTCGATGCCCCGATTCAGCAGATCAATGGCCACTTCTTTCGGATTGTCGCAAAAAGCCTGCAGATAGATATCCGATAGTGCCGTGGCGGTGCCGTTATAGACGGCGCCGGTAATATATGGCCGGTAGCGCGCCAGCTCAGTCATCACCGTGAGCGCCACCTGACGCAGGTGCGCCAGCTCGGCCGGTTGCGTGTCGGAGAGGAATGTCTGGACATACTCACGGACTTCCGCTTCGATCTGGTCATTATCTGGCAGCAATTCGCCGGCAATGCGCGTCTCTCCGGTGATCTGCTTCGCTGCCTTGCGCTTCGCGCTGGCATAGTCGGCGCCCTCCTCAGCGATCAGGCGGGCGGCGGCCAGCGCAATTTCTTCGCGCAGGCGTTGAGCGTCGGTCCAGGATTTACGTGTCATGCGGACGATGATACCCGAAAGGCATTGCGGAGCACGCCGCAGGTACAATGGAGCCCTTGGCTTTTCGGCACCCCCATTTCCCGCACGGGTTCGGCCCGTTCTCACCACGCTCCCCATCCATGCATATTCATATTCTTGGCATTTGCGGCACGTTCATGGGCGGTCTGGCAGTCCTCGCGCGACAGGCCGGCCATACTGTCACGGGTTGCGACGCCAATGTCTATCCGCCGATGAGCACGCAGCTCGAGGCGCAGGGTATCCGGTTGATCGAAGGGTTCGACGCCGAACAGGTCTCGCTGGAACCCGACCTTTTCGTGATCGGCAACGTGGTCTCGCGCGGCAATCCGCTGATGGAAGAGATCCTGAATCGGAACCTGCCTTACACCTCGGGCCCGCAATGGCTCGGCGAGCACGTGCTGTCGAGCAAGTGGGTGCTGGCCGTGGCGGGAACCCATGGCAAGACGACCACCACGTCGATGCTGACCTGGATTCTTGAAGACGCCGGCTACAACCCGGGCTTTCTCGTTGGCGGCGTGCCGATGAATTTCGGGATTTCGGCCCGTCTGACAGACAGCGATTTCTTCGTGATCGAGGCCGACGAGTACGACACTGCCTTCTTCGACAAGCGCTCCAAATTCGTCCACTACCATCCGCGCACGGTGATCCTGAACAATCTGGAGTTCGATCACGCCGACATCTTCCCGGATCTGACGGCCATCGAGACGCAATTCCACCATCTGGTGCGCACCGTGCCGGGTCAGGGCCGCGTGATCGTCAACGGTCGCGAGGCGGCGCTCGAGCGCGTGCTGGCGCGTGGATGCTGGAGTGAGGTCGAACGCTTTGGCGTGGCCGATGGCTGGCACGTTGCTCAGGCCAACGACACGCTCGCCCCTGGGCAGGAGGCGTTCTGGGTCCACCACGGCCCGGTGGCGGCCGGCGAAGTGAAGTGGTCGCTCCAGGGGGAGCACAACCGGATGAACGCGCTGGCCGCGTTGGCCGCCGCGCGACATGTCGGGGTGCCGCCGGAGCAGGGCGCGGCGTCGCTTGGCAAGTTTCAGAACGTGAAGCGCCGCATGGAAGTGCGCGGCGAAGCGGCGGGTGTCACCGTATATGACGACTTCGCCCACCATCCGACCGCCATCCAGACGACGCTGGCCGGGTTGCGCCGCCGTGCGGGCAGCGCGCGTATTCTGGCGGTGCTCGAACCGCGCTCGAATACGATGAAGCTTGGCGTGATGAAGGCTCAATTGCCCGCCAGTCTCGCAGATGCTGATCTGGTGTTCGGTTATGGCGCCCCTTCGGGCAAAGACGCCCTCGGCTGGAATCTCGCCGAGGCACTTGCTCCGCTCGGCGCACGGGCGCAGGCATTCAGCGATATCGATGGCCTGGTGCGCGCCGTGAGTGCGGCGGCACAGCCGGGCGATCAGATTGTGGTGATGAGTAACGGCGGCTTCGGCGGCATTCATCAGAAATTGCTCGACGCGCTGGCGGCGCGCGCCTGATTCGGGCGCGATGGCGCTCGGCGCACATTGACTTGGTTTTATCGGGGGCTCACATGATTCTCTATTTGCACGGCTTCCGTTCCTCGCCGCGTTCGTTCAAGGCGCAACTGATGGCTGCGCGCATGCACCGGCTCGGGCTCGGTCATGACTGGGCTTGCCCGCAGTTGCCGCCGTCGCCGCTGGCCGCCGTAGTCGACGCGCAGCGTCTGCTGACGGGCGTGGCGCCCGATGACTTGACCATCGTGGGTAGCTCGCTGGGTGGTTACTACGCGACCTATCTGGCCGAGAAGCTTGGCTGCCGCGCGGTGTTGCTCAATCCGGCCACGCGGCCATACGACGACCTCGGGAAGTGGCTCGGCGAGCAGCCGATGTGGCACGGTGGTGGCACGATCGTCGTCGAGCCGCGTCATCTGGACGAGTTGCGCATGATCGATGTGGCGCAGATTACGCGTCCCGAGCGCTATTACCTCGTGGCCGCAACCGGCGATCAGACGCTCGACTACCGTGACATGGTGGCGAAGTTTCCGGGGGCGAAACTGACCCAGATCGAAGGCAGCGACCACGGCATTTCCGACTTCGTCGACTATATGGACGACGTGCTGCGCTTTGCCGGCATCGATGTTCCTCCTTCCCCCGGTTCCGCGGGGCCGTTCGCGGGCGAATGACGCGTTTGCCCGTTCTGCCCTAAACCGCCGTAGTCTGGCGGGCTACAATATCGCCTATTGCGATCGATGGCTGTTTCATGAACATTTTTTTTGAGGAATCCGGCGGCTTCAAGGCTGGCACGGTGTTGTCGCAGCAGGGTGAGTCGTATCAGGTGGAACTGCCTGGCGGACGCCGTAGCAAGATCAAGGGACGCGACGTCCTGTTGCGTTTTGAATCGCCTTCACCCACGGAGCTGATCGCGCAGGCTCAGGCAGCCGCACAGGACATCGATATGAGTTTCCTGTGGGAGTGCGCGCCTGCCGAAGAGTTTCCGTTTCCGACGCTCGCCGCCGAGTACTTCGGCGAAACCGCGAGCGCTGCGCAACAGGCCGGACTGGCGCTGGCCCTGCAAGCCTCGCCGATCTACTTCCGCCGCAAGGGCCGTGGTCAGTATCAACGTGCGCCGCAGGAACAAATTCAGGCCGCGCTCGCGGGCCTTGCCCGCAAGCAGCAGCAGGCCGAGTTGCAGGCCGCCTACGCAGACCAGATGATCGCCGGCACGTTGCCCGATGCGCTCAAGGGCAAGGAACTGCTGTTGCTGTTCCGCCCCGACAAGAACTCCATCGAGTGGAAGGCGCTCGACGCCGCTGCGAGCGCGCTGGGCAAGACGCACGCCGAGGTGATGCTTGCCTGTGGCGGTATTGCGTCGCCGCGCGCTTATCACGAGGCAGCGTTCCTCTACGAATACTTCCCGCGCGGTACCGGTTTCCCCGATGTGGGGCCGGTGCCGACACCGGGCGACGACTTGCCGCTGGCCGACGTCCAGGCGTTCTCCATTGACGATTCGACGACAACCGAAATCGACGACGCTCTCTCGGTGCAATTGCTGCCGGACGGCCTGTTGCGCGTGGGGATCCACATTGCGGCGCCGGCGCTCGGCATCACGCGCGGCGACGCCATCGACGAGATCGCCCGCGTGCGTCTGTCGACGGTCTATGCGCCGGGCGAGAAGATCACGATGTTGCCCGATGCCGTGGTCGAGGCGTACACCCTCGCCGAGGGCGGTGCACGTCCGGCGTTGTCGCTGTACGTCGTGGCCAAGGCCGACACCTACGAAATCGTGGCGACCGAAACGCGTGCCGAGCTGGTGCCGATTTCCGCGAATCTGCGTCACAACGAACTCGACGCGATCATCACGGCGGAAACGTTGGCCGATGGCAGCGGCGATTACCCGCACAAGGAAGAGCTGCGTCTGCTGTGGCCGTTCGCGCAGTCGCTGTACGACAAGCGCCAGGCCGCGCGTGTGGGCTACGGTCTGCGTCCGGAAGTGCAGAACAAGACCGACTTCAGTTTCTATGTCGACGGCGAGCATGTCACGATCAAGCAACGCCTGCGCGGCGCTCCGCTGGATCTGATCGTCGCCGAAATGGCGATTCTTGCGAACAGCCGTTGGGGTCGCCTGCTGGCCGAATGCGGCGTGCCCGGCATCTACCGTGCGCAGCGTGCCTACGGTGTGAATCGCACGCGTATGCAAACGTCGCCGGCGCCGCACGAAGGCCTCGGCGTCGAGCAATACGCGTGGAGCACATCGCCGCTGCGTCGCTACGTCGACCTCGTGAACCAGTGGCAGTTGATTGCCTGCGTACGTCATGGCGTAACGGCGAAGCTGGCTGCGCCCTTCAAGCCGAAGGACGCCGATCTGTATGTCACCGTCTCGAGCTTCGAGGCTGCCTATGCGGCTTACGGCGAGCATCAGAGCCGGATGGAGCGTTACTGGTGTCTGCGCTGGCTGCTTCAGGAGAACAAGTCGCAGGTGCAAGCGAGTGTGCTCAAGGGCGACACGGTGCGTCTGAACGACATTCCGTTGACGTTGATCGTGCCGGGGCTCGGTCTGCACGCGCGCGGCACGCAGATCATGCTCGATGTGCTGTCGCTCGACGTGGTGACGCTGGGTATCTCGGTGCGCCTCTCGCAGGTGCTCGATGCCAGCCAGTCGGTGGCGGCCGATGACGATGACGAAGGGGAAGGCGGCGCAGGGGACGGTGGTGACGGGGCCGAAGGCACCGAAGGCGCCGACGGGTCGAATGGTTCCGCCGGGGCTGACGGCGATGACGGCGACGATGCCGGCGATGCCAACGACGAGGACGGTGAACGCGACGCAGACGACGATGCTGCATCGACGTCGCACGACACGAGTGCTGCTGTCGCCCAGCCGGCGGACGCCGCCAATACCTCGCCGCTGGCTGCTGCGCTGATGGCTGCGGGCACTCGCGACGCCTCTGCCAGCCCGGCGTGCTGAAACCGGCACTCGCCTCCGGCAACCTGGGCGCGGCACGACGTCGCGGCTGGTCGCTCATGCGCGAGCATCCGCTTGCCACCGGTCTCGTCTTTTCGGCCGTGGTGCATTTGCTCGCGCTGGCGGTGCATTTCGTTGCCCCCGACAGTTTCCGGTTGCACAGCGCGGACTCGCCGCTTGAAGTCGTGCTCGTGAACGCGAAGTCCGCCAACGCCCCCGAGAAGGCCACCGCGCTCGCGCAGGCCAACCTCGTGGGTGGCGGTGAGCACGACGGTGAGCGTGCGACGTCGCCGTTGCCGTCGCGTGCGCTCGAACGTGACGGCGCGCCCGTTGCACAGATTCAGCGCAACGTGAGCGATCTCGAGGCGATGCAGGAGAAGTTGCTCTCGCAATTGCGTAGTCAGTACGCTGCCGCTCCCGAGTCACAGCGCAACCGCGCCGACACCCCGCAACGCGGGCAAGGTCTCGACGATCGGAACGTCGATCAGCAAATCGCCCGCTTGCAGGCGGAAATCGACAAGCAATTGCGCGCGTATCAGACGCGTCCGAAACGCGGTCAGGTCACGGCCAATACGCGCGAAGTGGCGTATGCCCGCTACTTCGATACGCTGCGCCATCGCGTCGAGCGCTACGGCACCGATCACTTCCCGCAGATCGGAAATGATCGCCTATACGGCGAGCTGATCGTAACGCTCAACGTCAATCAACGCGGCGGGCTCGGGTATCACAAGGACGGCTGGGACGTCTCGGGGGTGGAGATCACGCGAAGCTCCGGGAATCGCGATCTGGATCGTCGCGCCGTGGCGATCGTGCAGGCGAGCGCGCCGTTCGGTGAGTTCTCCGCCGACATGAAGCAGCGTTACGACATTCTCGAAATTGTCACGCGAATGACGTTTTCACGTCAGGGCGTGCAGGCCGAAACGCTGGTCGCGCCGCCAGGCGCCAAGCCACAGTAAGGCCCGGCAGGGCGCAGTCAAGCGGTGCCTTTCACGGGCAGGTCTGCCCGGAAAAACTTTCCAAATATTTCTATAATTGCCGGGTTTTCTCCGACTTTTGGAAAGTCCGCCATGAAATGGATCGTTCTGGCGATCTTTGCTGCTTGTGCTGTCTACGTGCATTTCCGCGGTAAGGTTCGCCATCAATTCTTCCGCCAGCTCTCTGATCATTCGACGTTTCTGTCGCCACTGAATGTGTTCATGTACACGTTCTCTCGTGTGCCGACCACACCGTATCTGAAAGTCGAAAACTTCCCCGAACTAGAACCACTGCGCCAGAACTGGGAGGCGATTCGTGCCGAAGCGGTGTCGCTGCTCGAAGCGAGTCGCATCAAAGCGTCCGACAAGTACAACGACGTCGGCTTTAACTCCTTCTTCAAGAGTGGTTGGAAACGCTTCTACCTGAAGTGGTATGACGATGCCCATCCGTCCGCCAATGAACTCTGCCCGGTGACGACAGGCCTCGTGCGCCAGATCCCGACGATCAAGGCCGCGATGTTTGCCGAACTGCCGCACGGCAGCCGTCTCGTGCGACACCGGGACCCGTTCGCGGGATCGTTGCGTTTTCACCTGGGATTGCTCACCCCGAACGACGATCGTTGCTACATCGATGTCGACGGCCAGCGTTATAGCTGGCGCGATGGCGAGGGCGTGCTGTTCGACGAGACGTACATTCACTACGCCGAGAACCAGAGCGGCCAGAATCGCATCATTCTGTTCTGCGACGTCGAGCGCCCGATGAGGTATCGCTGGACGCAGGCGATCAATCACTGGTTCGGCCGCCATCTGGTCGGCGCGGCGGCATCGCCCAACGAGGCTGGCGATCGCACCGGCGCGCTGAACAAGGCGTTCAAGTATATTTATTCGATCCGCATTCTCGGCAAACGCCTCAAGGCGTGGAACCGCTACGTGTACTATGCGGTGAAATGGGCTTTGTTCGGCGGCATCGCGCTGTGGATCTTCTGGTGACCGGCGCGCACCGAACGTCGGCCAGACACCGAATCTGACGCACAGCAACAGCGGCGCCTGAGCGAAAGCCAGGCGCCGCGTCTTTGAAAACGATGACAAACCAAACGCCATCCGGGGACCGGCCGGCCGATCGCTACGCGGTGATCGGTCATCCCGTCGAACACAGTCAGTCGCCGTTCATTCACGCGGAGTTCGCGCGCGAGACGGGGCAGCATCTTACCTATGAGCGTCTGCTCGCGCCGCTCGACGCGTTCGCGGCCACCGTGAGCGCCTTCATCGGGCATGGCGCACGAGGGGCGAACGTCACGGTGCCGTTCAAGCTCGAAGCGCACGCACTCGCCGATCGTCTGACCGAGCGCGCGCAAGCGGCGGGTGCCGTCAACACGCTGGTATTCGACGCCCAGGGCGTCACCGGCGACAACACCGATGGTGTGGGCCTGGTGCGCGACATCGAGGGGCCGCTCGGCGTATCGCTCAAGGGGCGTCGCGTGCTGCTGCTCGGGGCTGGCGGGGCGTCGCGCGGGGCGATGCTTCCGCTGATCGAAGCGCAGCCGGCGGCGCTGTTCGTCGCCAATCGCACGGCCGCCCGCGCGGACGAACTCGTTGCGCGTTTCACGAGCGCGGCGCAACGTCATGACGTCGCGTTGGCGGGAGGAGGATGGGACGCAACGCCGGCGGCGTTCGATGTCGTGATCAATGCCACGGCCGGTAGCTTGCAGGGTGACGTGCCGCCGCTGCCGAAGGGCGTCTACGCGCCCGGCTCGCTGGCTTACGACATGATGTACGGTGCGCAGCCGACGGTGTTCATGACACATGCGTTGTCCGCCGGTGCGGCGCGCGCGGCGGACGGACTCGGCATGCTCGTCGAACAGGCGGCTGAAGCGTTTGCGGTGTGGCGTGGTGTCCGACCGTCGACCGAGACGGTGCGCGCCGCGTTGCGCGCCCGGCTCGCGGCCAAGGGCTGATCTTCCCCGATGGTTGCGCCGCGACGCGCTCCGCGCACGACCCGCAAACGCCGCTGGGGACCGTGGCAATGGACGGCCTACGTCGTCACGCTGCTGTTCGTGGGGGTGCTGGCGACACAGCTCTATTACTTCGTGCAAATCGGTTGGTGGGTGCGGTTCAATCCGCAGTCGACGGCCTTCATGCGCGCGGCCGAGGCGAGGTTACGCGAGACCGATCCGAATGCGACGCTCAAGCACGATTGGGTGCCGTACGATCAGATTTCGCGCAATCTGAAACGCGCGATTATCGCGAGTGAAGATGCCAATTTCGTCAACCACGATGGCTTCGAGATTGACGCGATGCTCGGCGCGTGGGAGAAAAATCAGAAGAAGGGGCGCATTGTCGCGGGTGGCTCGACGCTTTCGCAGCAGTTGGCCAAGAATCTGTTCCTGTCGAGCGAGAAGAGCTATCTGCGCAAGGCCGAGGAGTTGAGCATCACCTGGATGCTTGAATTCTGGATGGACAAGCAGCGCATCTTCGAGATCTATCTGAATTCGGTGGAGTGGGGCGAAGGCGTGTTCGGTGCGGAAGCGGCCGCGCGCTACTACTACGGCATTCCGGCCTCGAAGCTGTCGCCGTGGCAGGCGGCGCGACTGGCCGTGATGCTGCCGCGTCCGCGTTACTTCGACACCCATCGCAATTCGCCATACCTTGCGCAGCGCGCCGGGGTGATTGCGCGTCGCATGGGGGCTGCGGAGTTGCCGCAGTAGCGGGGTGCCGTGTGGCGCACGCCGCGCCATTGTCTTCGACATCGGATCGTTTTCGCGACAAAAAAAGCGGCACAACTTTCGTCGTGCCGCTTCATGCGCAACCCTCGCGTTTTTTCGCGCCGAGGCTAGTGTCTCGGCTGTGCGGCGTCCGGTATCGTCTGTGCAGGCACTTGCATGATGGTGCGTGTCGGGAACGGCAGCGAGCAGCCCACGCCCTCGACCGTTTCCTTGACGCGGCGCTGGAGATCCCAGTACAGCCCCCAGTAACTGCCCAGCAGCGACCAGACACGCACGTTCACGATCACGGCGCTGTCGCTGACCTGTTTGACCATGATTTCCGGCGCGGGCTTGTCGAGCACCCGGTCGTCTTGCGCGACATGCGTGCGCAGTGCCGCCATGGCGGCGTCGAGATCATCGTCCAGCGCAATACCCACGGTGATCTCCATGCGACGCGTCGCGTTGCGGCTGTAGTTCGTGATCGGCTGGCCCCAGATCTGGTTGTTCGGCACACACACGTAAATGCCGTCGGCACTGGTGAGCGTGGTGGTGAACAGACCGATTTCTTCGACCGTACCCGCAACGGCCGCGCCGGCGGTGATGTAGTCGCCATTACGGAAGGGACGCAACACGAGCAACATCGTGCCTGCCGCGATGTTCTGCAACGTCCCCTGCAATGCGAGACCGATCGCCAGACCGGCAGCCCCCAACACCGCGATGATGCTGGCCGTCTGCACACCGAACTGCGCCAGCACCGCAATGATGGTGATGATGCGTACCGACCACAGCACGACCGACTCGATGAGCGGCTTGAGCGTGGCGTCGAAGTGCGGCGAACGGCTCAACGTGCGGTGAACGAAGCGGGCCAGTCGTTTCGCAATCCAGAAGCCGATCAGCAGGATCAGCACGGCCTGTACGAACGACAGACCGTAGCGAACGGCGTTGCCCGCGAGAAAACCCATCACGGCGTCGAAAGACGCGAGAGGGGTCGTGACTTCATTCATTCTGCTTTTCTCCCTGTCGATGGACGCGTGAACGCGTCGATACCAAGGTTGACGTAAAGTGCGTGGATTGGTTCGATCAGCTTGCCATCGTTCCCTGCCGAACGTGCGGACTTCCTTGATTTTAGGAGGATTCTTACGAGCGAATCGTCCTTCGACTGACGACCGAACGAGGCCTGTCATCGGTGGAAGGTCGCCGCTCTTGGCGTGTCTGTCGCGTGGCTGCTACACTTGCCGTCGCCGCGTAGCTGGGAGAACCTCGTTTGATCAATGCCTTCGTCATCCATCATGGCCGCCTGCAACAGGTGACTTGTGACCACCCCAGTGACCTGGCCAGCGTCTCGCCGGTTTGGGTCGACTTACATAGCGAATCGGAAGAAGAGCGCCGCTGGGTAGAAGAGGCCTACAACGTCAAGTTGCCGTCGCGCGATGAAATCACCGATATCGAGGCATCGGCGCGCTATTACGAAGACGATGGTGGCGTGCTCCACATTCGCACGGACTTCCTGCTCGACGATGAAGAGCAGTCGCGCAACGTGCCGGTGGCGTTCGTGGTGCTCAAGGATTTGCTGATCTCCATTCACGACGAGGATCTGCCGGTGTTCCGGCTGGTGCGCATGCGCGCGCGCATTCGTCCGGGTTCGGTTCGCGACGCCATGGACGTTTTGCTCGACCTCTATTCGACCGATGCCGAGTATTCGGCCGATTCGCTCGAAGGCGTGTATGCCGCGCTCGAAGAGGTGAGCAAGCGGGTGCTGGGCAAGAATCTCACCGATGCCGACGCCGCCAAGGCGTTGGAGAGCATCGCCGCCGAGGAAGATCTGAACGGCCGGATTCGTCGCAATGTGATGGATACGCGCCGCGCTGTGTCGTTTCTCATGCGCGCCCGCATGCTCAAGGACGAGCAGTATCAGGAAGGCAAGCAGATCCTGCGCGATATCGAGTCGCTGGATAACCACACAGCGTATCTGTTCGACAAGATCAACTTCCTGATGGATGCCACGATCGGCTTCATCAACATCAACCAGAACAAGATCATCAAGATCTTCTCGGTGGCGGCGGTCGCTTTCCTGCCGCCGACTTTGATCGCCAGTATTTACGGCATGAACTTCCAGATGATGCCGGAACTGCATTGGGAGGTCGGCTATCCGTTCGCCATCGGCCTGATGATCTTGTCGGCAATTGCGCCGTTCCTGTATTTCCGTCATCGCGGCTGGCTCGACTGAGCGTCGGCGGCCGGTTTGCCGGAGAACGGGAGGCCGTACCGCCGAGCAGGTAAAATAGCGGCCTTGCTGGATGGAAACAGTCTCGAATCACCTTCCGACGGATGACTACCGCCGGAACCCCGCCGGAACCCCGTCATGACATTCACCGAAGTTCTCAACGCTGCCTGGACGCGCAACAATTCGCTGCTTTGCGTGGGCCTGGACCCTGAACCGTCGCGTATTCCTGCGCATCTGCAAGGCAAACCCGAAGCCATTTTCGAGTTTTGCCGCGAGATCGTGGATGCCACGGCCCAGTATGCATGCGCGTTCAAGCCGCAGATCGCCTACTTCGCCGCGCATCGCGCCGAAGACCAGCTCGAACGGCTGATCGCGCATATCCACGCCGATCATCCGGGCCTGCCGGTGATTCTCGACGCCAAGCGCGGCGATATCGGCAGCACCGCCGAGCAATACGCGCGTGAGGCCTTCGAGCGCTACCGCGCCGACGCTGTGACGGTGAATCCGTATATGGGTTTCGACTCGCTGGAGCCGTATCTCGCACACCGCGAAAAGGGCGTGATCGTGCTGTGCCGGACGTCGAATCCGGGCGGCAGCGATCTGCAGTTCCTCGACGTCGACGGCAAGCCGCTGTATCAAACGGTAGCGCGTCTGGCGGCCGGTCCGTGGAATACGAGCGGTCAGATCAGTCTGGTCGTCGGCGCCACGTTCCCGGCGGAAATCGCCACCGTGCGCAGTATCGTCGGCGATATGCCGCTGTTGATTCCGGGGGTGGGCGCGCAGGGAGGGGACGTGGAAGCGACGGTCAACGCCGGGCGCACCGCTAACGGTACCGGCATGATGATCAATTCGTCGCGCGCCATCATCTACGCGGGACGCGACGAGCAATTCGCTGCGGCCGCCGCGACGGCTGCGCAGAAGACCCGCGACAGCATCAACGCTTATCGCTGATGGGGCTCTCGTGTCGATAGACGAGCGATCGTCGTCGGCACGGTTGCCGTGGGTCATGCGGTGACAGCCATTACAAGGTTCGCTGCCTCGTCATGGGGGCCGCGTTCAAAAAAACAGCGCCTTGCGAGTGAATCGCAGGCGCTGTTTTTTTATGGTGGTGGACGCAGCGTTGGCGCTGTTGTCGCGTCGTCGCACAGCCGGCTGTGCAGGGCAGTTGGGACGAATCCGACGAACGGGACGATTACGGTTCGGCCTTGTCGAGCAACTCGATGACACCACGCAACGCATATTGCGCCGCCTGACTGCGCACCTGTGTGCGATCGCCCTTGAACTGCTTCGTCTCGACGAGGGTCGTGACACGATTACTCCAGCCGAAGCACACCATGCCTACCGGCTTGTCGGGCGTGCCACCGCCGGGACCCGCGACGCCGGTGATCGACAACGAGAGTTGGGCGCGACTATTGAGCAACGCGCCTTCGGCCATCGCGCGTGCCACGGGTTCACTCACGGCACCATGCTTCTCGATAAGTTCGGCTGGCACGCCGATCATCTCGGACTTGGCCTGGTTCGAGTAGGTGACGAAACCACGCTCGAACCATTCGCTGCTGCCGGAAATGTCGGTGATCGCCGTGGCGACGAGGCCACCGGTGCACGACTCGGCCGTCGTCAGCATCAGGCGTTCTTCACGCAGACGGTTGCCGACTTTTATCGACAGTTGAGCCAGAAGATTTTGTTCGGAGACCACGGGACGACGCCTTCAAAAAGTCGATGCAACGATGACGCAACGAGCACGCCGTTTAGATCGAGCGCCACAGCGCAATCACGAGCAGCGTGCAGAAGGCGGCGACGAGATCGTCCAGCATGATCCCGAGGCCACCCTTTACGGTGCGGTCGAAGTAGCGGATGGGCGGCGGTTTGACGGCATCGAAAAAGCGGAACAGAACGAACGCCACCAGTTGGCCACCGAAGCTTGCCGGGGTAATGAACAGCAGCACGATCCAGAAGGCGACGATCTCATCCCAGACGACTGCGCTCGGGTCCTGCGTGCCGAGCTTATGCGCCGTATAGCTGCAAATCCAGACGCCGCCCACAAGCGACGCGGCGATCAACACGCCCCAGCCGGTGACCGTCAGATACAGATTGAGCACCAGATACGACGCCCAGCCGAAAAGGGTGCCCACCGTGCCCGGTGCGAAGGACGACAAGCCTGTGCCGAAGCCGAGCGAAAACAGGTGCGCGGGGTGCGACAGCAGAAAACGTGAGGTCGGCCGGCGCGGGCGACTGCCCGGGTTGACGGCGGCCGTTTGATCAGTGCTCATTGGAAATGGTCGAAACTTTTGAAATCGGCAGCGACGGCCGCGCCGGTATTGTCATGAAGGTGCAGCATCGTTTGGCGCGCGTCGGGAACCGCTATTGTACCGATACGCGTAAGACGTATGCCCAGTTCGTCGCCGATCGCCGTGATTCGCTGCCGTTGGGCACTCTCGGCGCAGAAGCACAGTTGATAGTCGTCTCCGCCTGCGAGCGTGCAAAGTTGTTGAATCGCGGGCGTTTGTGAGGAAAGCAATGCGGAACGGGGAAGTGCATCGACGTTGACCTGCGCGCTCACGTCCGAGCGTTCCAGAATATGGCCGAGGTCGCCGAGTAATCCGTCCGAGATGTCCAGCGCCGCGCGTGCGACGCCCCGCAGGGCCAGGCCGAGTGATATTTGCGGCTCGGGCCAGTCCATTGCACGCCGCGCCAGCGCAAGGTCGTCCGATGGCAGTGACCATTCGCCTCGCAATGCGCCGAGCGCCAGCCGGGCATCGCCGAGGGTCCCGGAGACCCAGACGTCGTCGCCGGGTTGTGCCGCATCGCGACGCAGTGCCTCGGCGCCCGGCACGCTGCCGAACACCGTCACGCAGAGATTTCGCGGCCCCCGGGTGGTGTCGCCACCAATTAACGGGCACGCGTAGCGGTCGGCCAACGCGCTCAGCCCTTGTGCGAATGGCGCGAGCCACGCGGGATCGCTGTCGGGCAGGGCGAGCGCCAGCGTGAATCCCAGGGGCTGCGCACCCATCGCCGCCAGATCGGAGAGGTTGACCGCGAGTGTCTTATGACCGAGCGCGCACGGATCGACGTCCGGGAAGAAGTGTCGGCCTTCGACAAGCATGTCGGTGGAAATTGCGAGTTGCTCGCCCGCTGGCGGGCGCAACAAGGCGCAATCGTCGCCGATGCCGAGCGTGACATGCTCACGCTGACGCGTTGCGTGAGTGAAGAAACGGTCGATGAGCGAGAACTCGGATAGCGGCGAAGTTGACGGGAGGGTTGTGGTCATGGGCACCGGCACGGTTGCCAACCTGGGCGGAGTATTGCGTTGCCGCGCGAGGGCATGGCAACGTCAGACGTCAGGCGGGCAGGCAATGGATCAATGCGTCGGAACGCAGGGCTGCGTAAATGGGCAGCGCGAACCCCTATTCTAAGAGGCTGTCTGCGCTTTCCCAAGCAAACAAACGCGGGGGCGTCCCGAATTCGGTCGATGTCTCACGATCCTCTCGGATAACACCTGAGTCGAATTTCATCTCGCGTCTGAAAAGGCGGGCGATGGTGCGATGCAGCGTTGAGTTCACACGGATTTCTGGTCACTATCGTCATGGAATTGCGGTAACGCAGGTGTGGCCCTTATCCGTTTTTTGCATAAATGGCGTGAATAAATAGGGCTACAATTCGCAGAGAAATTTTGATTCATTTTGTTCGCCCAAGAGCCTTTCTCCATGCCCACGCCGATCGATCCGAAACTGCGCGAAGCTGCGCTCGAGTATCACGAATTCCCCACTCCCGGCAAAATCGCCATCGCGCCGACCAAGCAGTTGCTCAACCAACGCGATCTCGCGCTGGCGTACTCGCCGGGCGTTGCGGCCGCGTGTGAGGAAATCGTCATCGATCCGCTCAATGCGTCGCGCTATACGGCGCGTGGCAATTTGGTCGGTGTGATCTCGAACGGCACCGCCGTGCTTGGGCTGGGCGACATCGGCCCGCTGGCATCGAAACCGGTGATGGAAGGCAAGGGCGTGCTGTTCAAGAAGTTCGCCAATATCGACGTGTTCGACATCGAGATCGACGAGAAAGACCCGGAGAAGCTCGTCGAGATCATCGCCGCGCTGGAACCGACCTTCGGCGCGATCAACCTGGAAGACATCAAGGCCCCGGAGTGCTTCATCGTGGAGCGCAAGCTGCGCGAGCGCATGAAGATTCCGGTCTTCCACGACGATCAGCACGGCACGGCCATCGTCGTCGCCGCTGCACTGATCAATGGCCTGAAGGTCGTTGGCAAGGATCTGAAGTCGGTAAAGCTGGTCACGTCCGGCGCAGGAGCTGCCGCGCTCGCGTGTCTGGACTTGCTGGTCGACATGGGGCTGCCCATTGAGAACGTATGGGTGACGGACCTCGCCGGGGTGGTGTACGAGGGCCGCACCGAACTGATGGACCCGGAGAAGATCCGCTTCTCGCAAAAGACCGATGCACGCAGCCTGGCCGAAGTGATCGGCGGGGCGGACGTGTTCCTCGGTCTGTCGGCGGCCGGCGTGCTCAAGCCCGAAATGGTCAAGACGATGGGCGACAAGCCGCTGATCTTTGCGTTGGCCAATCCGAACCCGGAAATCACGCCGGAACTCGCGAAGGAAGTGCGCCCGGACTGCGTGATGGCAACGGGGCGTACCGACTATCCGAATCAGGTCAACAACGTTCTGTGCTTCCCGTTCATTTTCCGTGGCGCCATTGATGTCGGTGCGACCACGATCACGCGCTCGATGGAAATCGCCGCCGTGAATGCGCTGGCGGAACTGGCGCGTCAGGAGCAGAGCGATATCGTGGCGTCGGCTTACGGTATCAAGAATCTGTCGTTTGGCCCGGAATACCTGATTCCGAAGCCGTTCGACCCGCGTTTGCTGGTCAAGGTCGCCACCGCCGTGGCCGAAGCGGCGATGGCCGCGGGCGTCGCCACGCGCCCGCTTGCGGATGTGGATGCCTACTCGCAGTCGCTGCAGCAGTTCGTGTACCACAGCGGCGGTCTGATGAAGCCGCTCTTCTCGGTGGCGCGTAGCGTGCCTGCCAACAAGAAGCGCATTGCGTTCGCCGAAGGTGAAGAAGAGCGCGTGTTGCGCGCCGTGCAAGTGCTCGTGGACGAGCGTGTGGCCACGCCGATTCTGGTCGGACGTCCGGCCGTGATCGAGCACCGCATCGAGCAATATGGCCTGCGCCTGACGCCGGGCGTCGATTTCACCGTCGTCAATCCGGAGCACGACGAGCGCTATCGCGATTACTGGGAGACGTATCACCAGTTGACCAACCGCAAGGGCGTGACGGCGTCGTATGCGCGTGTTGAAATGCGTCGCCGTACCACGCTGATCGCCGCCATGCTGGTGCGCAAGGGCGAGGCAGACGGCTTGATTTGCGGCACGGTGTCGACGCCGGGCCGTCACCTGCACTTCATCGATCGCGTGATCGGTAAGCGCGCGGGCGGTCATGTCTACGCTGCGATGAACGCCCTGATTCTGCCGAATCGCCAGATTTTCCTGGTCGACACGCACATCAATCAGGATCCGAGCGCCGAAGAGTTGGCCGAGATCACGCTGATGGCGGCCGATGAGATTCGCCGTTTCGGCATCCAGCCGAAGGTGGCGCTGCTCTCGCACTCGAACTTCGGTACGAGCGATGCGAGTTGCGCTCGCAAGATGCGCGAAACATTGGCAATTCTGCAAGAGCGTGCGCCGGAACTGGAAGTCGACGGTGAAATGCACGGCGATTGCGCACTCGATCCGGAACTGCGTGCGCGCATCATGCCGGAATCGACGCTGACCGGTGCCGCCAACCTGCTCGTGATGCCGAACATCGACGCGGCCAACATTGCGTACAACCTGCTCAAGACGGCCGCCGGTAACAACGTTGCGATCGGCCCGATCTTGTTGGGCGCTGCGAAGCCGGTGCACATCCTGACCGAATCGGCTACGGTACGCCGCATCATCAACATGGTCGCGCTGGTGGTGGCCGATGCGGCAGCGCAGCAAGAGTCGCGCTGATCCCGCGGGTGTGCGAGGCGGTTCGCCGCTGTTCGCCACACGTTAACGACAAAACGCCGCACCCGTTCGGGGCGGCGTTTTGTCGTTTTTGCGACGTATTTGGCTGATCGTATATGTTCATGTGAGTGCTTGCTGTCGCGAAAACCCTTGTGTTTTCATGAATTTGTTGACTAGTTTGGTTGCAAAATGTAAGCCGACATTGATTCTCGTGAGCAATAGCGATAACCTTACGGCTTCACCCACCAGAACGGGTCCGCAGCGCAAAACGGCGCCGGGCGACAGGCTAGCTATGACAATGGCACGTTGGCTTCATCGGGGCATCGTGGCGCTGACGGCGGCTGGTAGTGTTTTTCTGGCGGGTAATACCGTGGCGCGCGAAACCGCGCCATACGTCACGGATCAAACGGCAGCGGTTTCCGTTGCCGAATTGCCTCGCGAAGCGCAGCGCACGCTGACGCTGATTGCTCAGGGTGGGCCGTTCCCTTATGCCAAGGATGGCATTGTGTTCGGGAACTACGAAAAGCGCCTGCCAAAAAAGCCGCGAGGCTATTACCATGAATATACGGTGCCGACTCCCGGCGCCCGCAATAGAGGTGCCAGGCGCATCATCTGCGGCGGTGACCAACGTACAGTGGATCCGTGTTACTACACCCAAGATCACTACAACAGTTTTAGACGCATAAGGGAATGACAGCAGTATGAGTGAGCCGGTTTTCGCACAGGAACGCGGGAAAGATCTTATGGCAGATCCATTCGGTGCGGGCGAGGGCAACTTGTTCAAGCAGGTGCTGGGCCTGCATGCTGTCGCGCGGGCTGGCCGCCGCCATACCTTATCGGAAGAGGGAGATATGAGTCTTTTCAAGACCGTCAGGCCGAATATTGTGCAGTCGATCCGCGCATTCCGCGTGCCGGAACTGGCCGCAGAGGCCGAGCGACTCGGACAGCACTTCCTTTACGCCAATTGCTCGCAGGCGCAAAGCAAGACCGAGGTGCTGGAGACGATTGCCACGTCGTTCTTGTTCCCCAAGCATTTCGGGAAGAACTACGACGCGTTGCACGATTGCCTCACCGATCTGGTGAGTCACTCCGGACCGCAGCCGGGTTTCGTGGTGGTGCTGGAGGGATTGCCGGTGGTGACGAAGTTCGATAAGGACGGCCGGGAAACGCTGCTTGATGTTTTCCGCGATGCCGCTGAGTTCTGGTCGGAGCGTCGCGTGAGTTTCCGTGTGTTCTACTCATTTGCCTGATCGTTAATGACTTCATCGACGATGAAGGTTCGCGCCATCCTCGTCTGACGGGGTGAAACGAGTCCGCTGATGTGAGTCGGTGCCATGTCGATGCCGGTCGTTTCGGAGGCAAGAAAAAAGGTCCGCGTTGCGGACCTTTTCTCATTTCTGACCGGGTATTGGCGACGTGTCGCTTGCCCTGCCTCAGCAATCAGCCGGTATGGCCGCCGAGGAATTTCTGCGCCAGACTCGCCAGATCCAATTGACCCTGCGGCAAGTCGCCGTTCGGTGTGAGGTGATTGACCACCTCGGGCAATAGCGAGGACAACTGCTGCGCAGCTTCGTCCTGACTGACGCCCGCGCTATCGGCCAGTTGCTGCAAATGTCCGCCCGGGCCCAGCGCTTGCGCTACCTGATCGGCCGAGACCGGCTGATTGCCGCCGGTGCCGACCCAGGAACGCACGGCGTCGCCGAGGCCTCCGTTTTCGAGCATTTGCGTCAAACCGCCCAAGCCGCCAAGCGCTCCCACCAAATCGCCGGGTGAGGTCGCCGGGGCGCCCGCCCCCGTCGGCTGCGCGGCCTGAGCGCCACCCAGCAAGCCGCCCAGAAGCCCGCCGAGACCGCCACCACCGGCTGCGGCACCACCGCCCAGCATTCCGCCGAGTGCGCCGCCTAGCGAGCCGAGCAGGTCGCCGCCGCCTTGTCCGCCCTGGCCTTGCGCGTTGCCGGAGCGGCTGGCAATCATCGCCAGCAAGCCCATCAGCAGCAACATCTTGGTATTGCCGCCGCCGCTGGTGCCACCGGCCTGATTGCCCGACACACCGCCGAGAATGGAATCGAGGATACCCATGAGGAATTACTCCTTAGGCTTGAGAAGCCGTTGTCCGAGTCATCTTTGCTTACCAACCGCCCCAGCGTGCGGCCAAAGCAGCGAGTACCGCAATGCCCGCTGTTTCCGTCCGCAAGATACGTTCGCCCAAGCGAATGGCCGTGAAGCCGGCCTCCCGCGCCAGCGTTTCTTCCTGAGGTGCCAGCCCGCCTTCCGGGCCGAAGAGCAACACGCCGGGCTCCGGCGGTGCTTCGCGCGGCAGCGAATCGAAACCGCTGTCTGCTCTAGGTGACAATAGCACACGCCATCCGTAGCTTGTCACCGTGTTCTGCTCGCGCAGCCATGCGCCGATTGGGCGGATGGGCAGGATGCGTGGCACGCAATTTCTTCCACTCTGCTCGCAAGCGGCTTGCGCCAACGCCTGCCAGTGCGCCACCCGCTTTGCGGCGCGTTCGGCATCGAGGCGGATGACCGATCGTTCGGTGGCAAGCGGCTGGATATCCGTCACACCGAGTTCGATGGCCTTTTCGATCAGCCAGTCCATTTTGTCGCCGCCGGCAATGCCCTGCGCCAGGGTGACGCGATAGGGCGTCTCCGCCTCCCGGGCATCGTGCTGTCCTAGCTGGGCCGTGGCATGGCGTTTCTCCAGCGTCGTGAGCACCGCTGGGTATTCGCCGCCGGCACCGTTGAACAGCGTGAGCGTGTCACCGGTCTTCAGGCGCAATACCTGAACGTGACGAACCACGGCGTCGGGAAGGTCGAGCAGGGCGCCAGCGTGCAGCGGCGCATCGATGAAAAAGCGAGGCATACGGGCGAAGGGCGAGGGAAGACGCGCGGCGCGTTGGGGACAGAAGCATACCCCAATGCGCTCGCAGCACGGGCTTAACTGCGTGGTGCAACGGGTCGGGCAAAGCCCCAGCGATACCCGTCCAGGTCTTCCAGTTGGCAGAAGCGATCCCCCCAGAACTGATCGTTGGGGGGCATCAGTCCCTTCGCGCCCGCGGCGATGGCTCGGGCGTACAGCGCATCGACATCCTCCGTGTACACGTAGAAGCTTTGCGGCGCTTCCACGCCCGAGGTGCGCGGCGTGCGCGCCGTACTGGCAAACGCGCCTTCGGGGGCGAACATCAGGATCAGTTGGCCCTGATAGAACATTTCGACGTGCATGACAGCACCGTCGTCGTCCACCATGTCGTGCACCGTGAAGCCGAACGCATGCTCGTAGAACGTCGCGGCGGCTCGGGCGTCACGCACGGTCAGGTACGGCGTCAACCACGGCACATGGGATGGGCGAGGATCGGACATGACTGTGCTCCGGTAAGTCCGCCGGCGGGGCGATGGGGGGCGTCCAAAAAACGGGTGAGGGCGCGCACGAGGAAAGCCGACGGTCGTGACCCGCCCTCAATATACAAGGAACGCGTGTTCGCTTCACCCGCACGGCGTCAACTTGTTGTGCGGTCATCGGGCACATCGCCAAGCACCGCGGCCAGTTCTGGCGGGATGTCGAATAGCGAAGCGTGTCGGTCGGGCGAATAGTGACGTAGACGTCGCAACCCGTCGGGCAGCGTGTTCGTCACGCCTGAACGCACGTCGAGCGAATCGCTGGCGACGGCCAATGCCCATTGCGTGCCGTACAGGGGGACATATGTTGTCATGGGTTGGACGTGGGCGAATACCGAGCGCAGGGCATCGAGTATGTGCCGCACCTGTCCGGCCTCGAACCAGGGCGCGCCCAATTGCAGGGCGATTCCGCCACGCGGGCCGAGAATCGTGCGGACTTTGGCGAAGAACGCCGCATCGTGGAGCGGCGCCGCCTCGCCATCGGCTTCCGTCAGGTCGAAAATCACCGCATCGAATCGTTTGCCAGTGGCTAACGCATCGTCCACGAGATCCCGGGCATCGCCGATGACGAGCGTGGTGCGCGCATCGTCGAACGCCCCGTCGGCGAGCGCCGGCATGTGTTGCAGGATCGTTGAAGGTACCTGCGCGTCGAGTTCCGCGACAACCACCTCGCGCACATTGGTGTGGCGTAACGCCTCGCGGGCCGAGCCACCGTCGCCGCCCCCGAGTATCAGTACGCGCTCGGCACTGCCGTGCGCCAGCAGAAGCGGGTGCACCATGCATTCGTGACAGATATGAGCGTCGGCGAGCGAGGCCATGAAGCGGCCATCGAGCCGATAGGCGCGTCCGAGGGGCCCGAAGGCGGGCAAATCCACGATTTCGATGTGCTGATAGGCCGAGTGGGTGGCAAATACGGCGTTCGCGGCGAACGTATAGCTTGCCCAGCGCCCGAGGGGCGCCGTGTAAGGCGACGCGGCGACGCCGGAATCCTTCGCAGGGACGTCACGTTTGGCGGGCATTGGCAGGTTAACTTCCTCTAAATTGGGGCGATCGTGTCACTTTTTTGCATGATTCCACGTTCTCGTCGGTTGGGGAAGTTCGCCGCAAACGACCCGGGCAAGTATCGAATCTGCTAAAATCGTGGTCTTTTCTTGCATTTGAATTTCGCGCGGCAGCTCGCGGCAACGGGGCACGCCCGCTCTTCCGGCTGGTCACCATGACGAACTCCTCTACTGCTACGGCTGCACTGATGGCCTCTGCCATTCGCGTCCTCTCCATGGATGCGGTCCAACAGGCCAACTCCGGTCACCCAGGCGCGCCGATGGGCATGGCCGACATCGCGGTCGCTCTCTGGGGCCGGCATCTCAAACACAATCCCGTCAACCCGCACTGGTTCGATCGCGACCGCTTCGTGCTGTCGAACGGCCATGGCTCGATGCTCATCTATTCGTTGCTGCATCTGACGGGTTACGACCTGCCGATCGAAGAGCTGAAGCATTTCCGCCAGCTTCACAGCAAGACACCGGGTCACCCCGAAGTGGGGATCACCCCGGGTGTGGAGACGACCACGGGCCCGCTGGGTCAGGGCATCACTAACGCCGTGGGCTTCGCCCTGGCCGAAGCGCTGCTTGCCAAGGAATTCAATCGCCCGGGCAACGACATCGTCGATCACTACACGTATGCATTCCTTGGCGATGGTTGCCTGATGGAAGGCATCTCGCACGAAGCTTGTTCGCTTGCGGGCACGCTGCGTCTGAACAAGCTCATCGCGCTGTACGACGATAACGGCATCTCGATCGACGGCGACGTCGAGTACTGGTTTGCCGACGATACGCCCAAGCGCTTCGAAGCGTATGGCTGGAACGTGATTCGTGGCGTCGATGGACACAATGTCGATGCCGTCGACGCGGCCATCGCACAAGCCAAGACGTCGGATCGTCCGACCTTGATCTGCTGCAAGACGCTGATCGGTAAGGGCGCACCGAACAAGCAGGGTGGTCACGACGTGCACGGCGCGCCGCTGGGCGCCGACGAAATCGCCGCCACGCGTGCTGCGCTGGGCTGGACGTTGCCGCCGTTCGAAGTGCCGGCCGAGGTCTATGCGGCATGGGATGCCAAGGCTGCGGGCAAGCAAGCCGAAGCGGCCTGGAACGAGCGCTTCGCCGCCTATCGCGGCCAGTTCCCGGCGGAAGCTGCCGAGTTCGAGCGCCGCATGAAGGGCGAACTGCCGGGCGACTTCAAGTCGGCCGCCGCCGCGTTCGTGGCGAAGACCAATGAAAAGGCCGAGACGGTGGCGACGCGCAAGGCGTCGCAACTGGCCATCGAAGGCCTGGCGGCTGTGCTGCCGGAATTCCTGGGCGGCTCCGCCGACCTGACCGGCTCGAACCTGACGAACTGGAAGGCCAGCAAGCCCGTGCGTGCGAACGCCGATGGCGTGCAGTTCGGCAACCACATCAACTACGGTGTGCGCGAATTCGGGATGAGCGCCATCATGAACGGCATCGCGTTGCACGGGGGGTACATCCCGTTCGGCGGCACGTTCCTGACGTTCTCCGATTACAGCCGCAATGCGCTGCGTATGGCGGCGCTCATGAAGCTGCGTTCGATCTTCGTGTTCACGCACGACTCGATTGGTCTGGGCGAAGACGGTCCTACGCACCAATCCATTGAGCACGTCTCGAGCCTGCGCCTGATTCCGCAAATGGACGTGTGGCGTCCGTGCGATACGACCGAAACGGCGGTCGCATGGGTCGCTGCGGTGGAGCGTCACGACGGCCCTTCGAGCCTTGTGCTCAGCCGTCAGAATCTGCCGTTCGTCTCGCGCGACGACGCGCAGATCGCCAATATCCGTCGTGGCGGCTACGTGCTGCGCGACGTGGCGAAACCGCAGATCGTGCTGATCGCGACCGGCTCGGAAATGGACCTGGCCCTTAAGGGGGCTGAAGCGCTGGCCGCTGAAGGCATCGCGGCGCGTGTCGTGTCCATGCCGTCGACCAACGTGTTCGACCGTCAGGACAAGGCGTATCGCGAGAGCGTGTTGCCGCGTGGTGTGCCGCGGGTGGCCGTGGAAGCCGGTGTGACGGCGTTCTGGCATAAGTACGTCGGCCTGGAGGGCGGCGTGGTCGGCATCGATACTTTCGGCGAGTCGGCTCCGGCCGGCGTGCTGTTCAAACACTTCGGCTTCACCGTCGACCATGTGGTCGCGACGGTCAAGTCCGTGCTTGGCTGATTTCGTTAGACCTTACGGAGATACCCCCATGACCATTCGCGTCGCTATCAACGGCTACGGCCGTATCGGCCGCAACGTACTGCGTGCCCATTACGAAGGTGGTAAGAAGCACGACATCGAGATCGTTGCGATCAACGACCTCGGCAACGCACAGACGAACGCTCATTTGACGCAATACGATACGGCCCACGGCAAGTTCCCGGGCACGGTGTCGGTCGACGGCGATTTCATGGTCGTCAACGGCGACAAGATCCGCGTGCTGGCCAACCGTAACCCGGCAGAGCTGCCGTGGGGCGAGTTGGGCGTGGACGTCGTGCTGGAATGCACGGGCTTCTTCACCACGAAGGAAAAGGCCAGTGCTCACCTGAAGGGTGGCGCCAAGAAGGTCATCATTTCGGCGCCGGGCGGCAAGGATGTGGACGCCACCATCGTGTTCGGTGTGAACGAAGGCGTGCTCAAGGCGACGGATACGGTCATCTCGAACGCTTCGTGCACCACGAACTGCCTGGCACCGCTGGTTCAGCCGCTGCACGAAAAGATCGGTCTGGAAACGGGCCTGATGACGACGGTTCACGCCTACACGAACGACCAGGTGCTGACGGACGTCTATCACGAAGACCTGCGTCGCGCCCGTTCGGCCACGATGAGCATGATCCCGACCAAGACGGGCGCGGCTTCGGCTGTCGGCCTGGTGCTGCCGGAACTCAACGGCAAGCTCGACGGCTACGCCATCCGCGTTCCGACGATCAATGTGTCGATCGTTGACCTGTCGTTCATCGCCAAGCGCGACACGACGGTGGACGAAGTCAATGCGATCCTGAAGGAAGCTGCTGAAGGCAAACTGAAGGCGATCGCCACGTACAACACGGCGCCGCTGGTGTCGGTGGACTTCAACCACAATCCGGCCTCGTCGAACTTCGACGGCACGCTGACCAAGGTGTCGGGCCGTCTGGTGAAGGTCAGCTCGTGGTACGACAACGAGTGGGGCTTCTCGAACCGCATGCTCGACACGACCGTCGCGCTGATGTCGGCGAAGTAAGCGCGTTCGACGCGAGTTGTGAAAAAAGCCGCTGTCGTGAGACAGCGGCTTTTTTACGGGTGATCGGCGCTTTAGTTAGCCGTTCGGTATGAGAGTTAAGCGCTACGTGCGCGATCTTTGCGGCACAGTCCGATGACAATGCCCACAATGGCGCCCAGTACCAAGCCGCCAAGGCCAAAGTACAACTTACGCGGGAAGACAGCGTTTTTATTGACCTGAATTGCGCTGACAATCCGGGTGTTGTATGACTGATCCGGAGCGAGTAGTTGCGCTATACGATACCGACTGTCGTTTAGTGTCGCGCGTTCGGACCTGCTGTTTTGTAGCGCGCTTAGTGCCATCACTGAATCGGTGTTCTTCGATCGCACCAAGGCTGCGCTCAATTGCTCTTGCGCCTTGGTATTCGCCTCGATGGCGGCATCGATGACACTTAACTGTTGCTTGGGGAGCGAGCGTACGCGCTCAAGAATTGCGGCGTGCTCGGTTTCAATCCGGTGCGATGCAGCACTCAGGACTTGCTCTGCCTGCTCTTGAGAGCTTCCGCGAGCGGTGATCTCAATATAAGCTGTGCCGGCCAGTGTTCGAGCTTTCAGCGCGTTCCATGCAAGGGTTCGGCGCAGCGCATCCGGGTCGCTTTGCAACTGAGGAAACACGTCTGCGGCCACCTTGTCTTTGAAGGTGCTTAGTTGAACGCGTCCAACTGTCTGCTGAAGCGATTCAATCAGCGGGCCGTCGGGGCCCGCGACAGGTGAACCAGCGGCTCGCCCGACTTGCAGCGTTACCGTGCCTTCCCATTGTTTATGAATGGCGAACGTGCTTCCAATGCCAATGGCGGCACCTACCAAAGCTAGACCAGCTATCACCTTCAGGTTGTCACGGGCAAAACTGAGAATATCCGCCAGCGAGATTTCGTCTGCGTCACTCTGTGTCATGTCGTCGGGTAGTTCTTCGCGATTCATGTGAAAATTCGGGGGACGGTGGTGCTGTGGCGCGTCCGCGTAGGCTGGCCTTACCGCACCTTACGGGGAGTTATTGTAGACGACGCGCAGTAATGTGGACTTTCGCGGGTGGTGGGGATCTGTGGAAAATCCCAGAATGCCTTTGCGAAAAGGCATCCTGACATACCAATTTTTAATTTTTCTGACGGTGAGGGCACGGGTCTTTCGTGCAAGTTCCGTACATGGCGAGCGAGTGCTCTTGCAGCGCGAAGCCATATTTCTTCGCAATCATTTGCTGCCGTTCCTCAATGTCCTTGTCACAAAACTCTTCGACAAGGCCGCAGTCAAGGCACACCAGGTGATCGTGGTGATGGCCCAGGTTGAGTTCGAAAACGGCCTTGCCGGATTCGAAGTTGCTGCGCGACAATAGCCCAGCTTGCTCGAATTGGGTCAGCACACGGTAGACCGTGGCGAGACCGATATCGAGATTTTCGTTGAGCAGATGGCGATAAACGTCTTCTGCGGTCAGATGACGCACCTCGGTATTCTGGAAAATTTCCAGAATCTTGAGGCGCGGAAGCGTGGCTTTCAGTCCGATATTTTTCAAATCGGCGGGATTCGGCATCGCTCTACGTCCCTAGAGTACAATACAGCCCCAATAATAATGCCTTTTTGCCTTGCCCGGGTGCAAACCGGGCAAACGGGACGGTAAATGCCGTCAACGAGGGCGATGTGGCGGCGCGCCCGGCGTGCCGGAGTCATGTTCGATTTTTTTGAAAGCGAGTCAGATTTGCGTCGTTATCTCTCCCTTCCGTTCTCCGTCTGTGCTGCGGCGGCATTCCTGGCTCTGGCCGGCTGTTCGACGTACGACAGCGTGACCGACAAAGTGATCGGCGTGGTCACGCCGTATCGAATCAACATCGTTCAAGGCAATTTCGTCTCGAAAGAGGCCTATGACCAGCTTAAGCCCGGCATGACGCGCGATCAGGTGCGGCAATTGCTCGGCACACCGCTGCTCACGGATATATTCCACGCCAACCGCTGGGACTACGTCTTCTATTTCAAACGTGGCAACGCGTCGGTGGTGCAGGAGCGCCATCTGAAGGTGTACTTCGAAGGCGATACGCTGGCCCGTTGGGAAGGCGGGGAAAACTTGCCGACCGAGTACCAACTGGTTCAGGAAATCGATGGACAGAAGGGTAAGGCTGTGAAGACCGAAGCGCCTGCGCCGTCGACAGCGAGCGCTGCCGCCGCCGAGGCTGCGGCGCCGTCGCCGGATGCGGTGGCTGTCGCCCCCACGGCCGCGCCCGCCGCAACGGATGCCGCAACGGTGTCTGCCCCCGCCTCGCAAGCCGCTCCTGTCGCTGACAGCAGCGCGTCGGGTGGCTCGGGCGTGTCGGGCGGTACCGGACTCGTGCCGTCGCCGCGCGTCACCTCGGGTGGCGGTCTTTTCTCGACACCCAAGTAAGCTGTTGAAAGCAGAAAGAATCACGATGATGAAAATTGCGATTGCCGGTGCGTCCGGCCGTATGGGCCGGATGCTGATCGAAACGGTTCTGGCCGCCGATGACGCTGAGCTGGTCGGGGCGCTTGACCGTGAAGGCAGCCCCGCGCTTGGGCATGACGCAGGTGCTTTCCTGGGCCGCGAGACGGGGGTAAGAATTACCGCTGATCTCGACGCGGCACTCGCCAGCGCCGAATACCTGATCGATTTCACTCGCCCCGAAGGCACGCTGGCGCATCTGGCCGCCGCCGAAAAGCACGGTGTGAAGATGATCGTCGGCACGACGGGCTTCTCCGAAGACGACAAGGCGCGTCTGGCTGCCGGTGCCGAGCGTGTAGCAGTCGTGTTTGCGCCCAACATGAGCGTTGGCGTCAATGCCACATTCAAGCTGCTCGAGGTCGCCGCCAAGATTTTGAACACGGGTTACGACATCGAGATTATCGAAGCTCACCATCGCTACAAGGTCGATGCCCCGTCCGGCACGGCGTTGCGCATGGGGGAAGTCGTGGCCGAAGCGTTGGGTCGCGACCTGAAGGAATGCGCCATCTACGGCCGCGAAGGCGTGACCGGCGAGCGCGATCCGTCGACCATCGGTTTTGCTACCGTGCGTGGTGGCGATATCGTCGGCGATCACACGGTGCTGTTTGCCGGCATCGGCGAACGCATCGAAATCACGCATAAGTCGTCGAGCCGTCTTTCGTATGCACAGGGCTCGCTGCGCGCTGCCCGCTTCCTCGCGCAGCACAAGACCGGCCTGTTCGACATGCAGGACGTGTTGGGCCTACGCTGATCCAGCGTTGGCCTCTGGCCGGGTTGCCGGTGGCGTACCTCAGATGCGTCAACCGGCTCTCCGAGGCCATCGAAAGGGGCGGACGCCACCGCAGATCGCATGACGCATCCGCGGGTTCCGGCGTCAAGGTGACCCAAAGGTCGCATCCCCTCGCTGCCGCCGCGCCGAATCCGCTCCCGGCGGCGTTATAATCATCGTTTTCCCCGGATCTGCCCTGAAAGTCCTGCGTGCCGCACTGTCCGTGCCGCATGCCAGTGGGGGCCGACCGAGCCGAATCCTATCCGCCGACCCATCATGCAAGAAAAATACGTTCCCGCCGACGTCGAAGCTTCCGCCCAGTCTCACTGGCAGGCGATCGATGCCTACAAGACCACCGAGCGCGCGGACAAACAGAAATTCTATTGCGTCTCGATGCTGCCGTATCCGTCGGGCAAGCTGCATATGGGCCACGTGCGTAACTACACCATCAATGACGTGATGTACCGTCAGATGCGCATGCGAGGCTACAACGTGCTGATGCCGATGGGCTGGGATGCCTTCGGCATGCCGGCGGAAAATGCGGCCATGGCCAACCACGTGCCGCCGGCCAAGTGGACGTACGACAACATCGCGTACATGAAGAAGCAGATGCAGGCCATGGGCCTGGCGATCGATTGGTCGCGCGAAGTCGCCACCTGCAAGCCGGAGTACTACCGCTGGAACCAGTGGCTGTTTCTCAAGATGCTCGAGAAGGGTGTCGCCTATCTGAAGACGGGGACGGTGAACTGGGATCCGATCGATCAGACCGTGCTCGCGAACGAGCAGGTGATCGACGGTCGTGGCTGGCGTTCGGGCGCCCTCGTCGAGAAGCGCGAAATCCCGATGTACTACATGCGCATCACCGACTACGCCGACGAACTGCTCGGCGATCTGGACGAACTCGGCTGGCCCGAGCGCGTGAAGGTGATGCAGCAGAACTGGATCGGCAAGAGCTTCGGTGTGAACTTCGGCTTCCCATACGAGCTGGACGGCGAGAGCAAGTTGCTGCGCGTGTTCACCACGCGTGCCGACACGATCATGGGGGTGACCTTCTGCGCGATCGCTGCCGAGCATCCGTTGGCCACGCGTCTGGCGGCCGAGCGTCCCGAGTTGCAGGCATTCATCGCTGAATGCAAGCAAGGTGGCGTGGCGGAAGCCGATATCGCCACGATGGAGAAGAAGGGAATGCCGACGGGCTTCTTCGTCACGCATCCGCTGACCGGCGAGAAAGTCGAAGTCTGGATCGGCAACTACGTGCTGATGGGTTACGGCGAAGGTGCCGTGATGGGCGTGCCGGCGCACGACGAGCGCGATTTCGCGTTCGCGCGCAAATATGGCCTGCCGATCAAGCAAGTCGTTGCCGTTGCGGGTGAGACCTATTCGACCGACGCCTGGCAGGCGTGGTACGGCGACAAGGAAAACGGCACGTTGATTAACAGCGGCAAGTACGACGGCCTGGGCTTTGCCGCTGCCATCGACGCCATTGCTGCGGATCTCAAGGCGAAGGGGGCGGGCGACAAGCAGGTCACCTATCGTCTGCGTGACTGGGGTATTTCGCGCCAGCGCTACTGGGGCACGCCGATCCCGATCATTCATTGCGACGCGTGCGGTGCCGTGCCGGTCCCGGAGAAGGATCTGCCGGTCGTGTTGCCCGAAGATCTCGTGCCGGACGGCACCGGCAACCCGCTCGCCAAGTCCGAAGCATTCCTCAAGTGCGATTGCCCGAAATGCGGCAAGCCGGCACGCCGTGAAACCGACACGATGGACACGTTCGTCGACTCGTCGTGGTACTTCTCGCGCTACGCCTGCCCGGACGCCGACAAGATGGTCGACGAGCGCACCGATTACTGGATGCCGATGGATCAGTACATCGGTGGCATCGAGCACGCGATTCTTCACCTGTTGTATTCGCGCTTCTGGACCAAGGTCATGCGCGATCTGGGGCTGGTGAGCTTCAAGGAGCCGGCGCAGAATCTGCTCACGCAAGGTATGGTGCTCAACGAGACCTACTATCGCGAAGACACTTCGGGCAAGAAGACATGGTTCAATCCGCTCGATGTGCAAGTGCAGTTCGACGACAAGGGCCGCCCGACCAGCGCGACCTCGAAGGCCGACGGCGCGGATGTGACGCTTGGCGGTATCGAGAAGATGTCGAAGTCGAAAAACAACGGCGTCGATCCGCAGTCGTTGATCGATCAGTACGGTGCCGATACGGCGCGTCTGTTCGTGATGTTTGCCGCACCGCCCGAGCAGCAGCTCGAGTGGTCGGGCGCAGGCGTTGAGGGGGCGAGCCGCTTTCTGCGTCGTCTGTGGGGCTTCGGTCAATCCCAGGCGGCCTTGCTGCGCCAGGCGGACGCCGCCATCGATACGGCCAATCCGGCCGCTCAGGCACTGCGCCTGGAGATTCATAGCGTGCTCAAGCAGGCCAACTACGATTACCAGCGTGTGCAGTACAACACGGTCGTGTCGGCGGCGATGAAGATGCTCAACGCCATCGAGAGCGACAAGGGCGCTGCGGGTGCCGGTGCGGTGCGCGAGTGCTACGGCATTCTACTGCGCGTGCTGTACCCGGTCGTGCCGCACGTCACGCACGGCCTGTGGGTCGAATTGGGCTACGCCGCTCAGCAGGGCGATCTGCTCGACGCCGCCTGGCCGGAAGTCGACGAAGCCGCACTGGTGCAAGACGAGATCGAACTCGTGCTTCAGGTCGCCGGTAAGGTGCGCGGTGCCGTTCGCGTGGCGAAGGATGCTTCGCGCGAGGCCATCGAGCAAGCCGCACTGGCACACGAAATGACGGCCAAATTTGGCGAAGGCAAGCCGGTGAAAAAGGTCATCGTCGTGCCGGGCCGTCTCGTGAACGTGGTGGTCTGAGGCGGCGACCGCTGCCGCTGGTCGATGATTTGATGACGTTTGGTGACAAGAGGGCACATCACGTGCAAATGACATCCGGGCAACGAGGCGTCGGCGTGACGCGCAGAATTTTCGGCTGGCTCGCGCTGTTGGGCTGCGCATTGACGCTGTCTGCGTGCGGCTTCCAACTGCGTGGCGCAAGCGAGTACGCATTCCATCGTCTGTACATTTCGGGTGGCGGTCAGATGGCGACCGACATCTCGCGCTACATCCGCTACGGCAGCAAGGGAACGGTGGTTGTTACCGAGCCGAAGGATGCCGATGCCCGGTTGGAGATCGTGAATACTTCGGGCTCACGCACTGCCGTCAGTCTCGACGCGAACGGTCAGGCGCGTGAGTACGAAATGCGCAGCTCGTACACCTTCCAACTGGTGACACCGGATGGAACACCGATCATTCCGTTGAGCACCATTCGCCTGACACGCAATTTGCCCTATAGCGACAGCGAAACGACCGCACGCGACGCGGAAGCTGCTTTGCTTAGCCGGGACATGCAGAAAGATGCCGTGGCCCAGATCATCCGTCGCATGGAAGCTGTGAAGGCCATGCCGGAGAAGAAGCCGGAAGAGTAACGCCCACCGCCATGCAACTGCGTCCCGACGCGCTCGACGCGCATCTCGCCAAGACCCTCTCGCCGATCTATACGATCTACGGCGACGAGAGCCTGCTCGTGCAGGAGGCGGTGGATCGTGTGCGTGCCGCGGCGCGTGCGGGAGGCTTCACCGAGCGCGATGTGCTCAGCGTCGAGCGTAGCTTCGACTGGGGCGCCCTCGCCAATGCCGGGCAGTCGATGTCATTGTTCGGTGACCGTAAGCTCATCGAACTGCGTATTCCCGGCGGCAAGCCCGGCAAGGATGGCGGCGCTGCGCTCAAGGCACACGCCGATGCGGCCAATAGCGACGTCCTGACGATCGTCACACTGCCCCGGCTCGATGCCACGGCGACCAAGTCCGACTGGTTCTCGTCGCTCGATCGCGTTGGTGTCACGATCAAGATCGATCCGGTTGACCGAAGCCGTCTGCCGGACTGGATCGCGCAGCGTCTCACCGCACAGGGACAGCGCGTCGAAGCCGGTGAGTCGGGACGTCGTGTCCTGCAGTTCATTGCGGATCGCGTCGAAGGCAATCTGCTCGCGGCACATCAGGAAATTCAGAAGCTTGGCTTGCTGTATCCAGCGGGCGTACTGGCGTTCGAGCAGGTGCAGGACGCTGTGCTTAACGTTGCACGTTACGACGTTTTCAAGCTCAGCGAAGCGGTGCTGGCGGGCGACGCCGCCCGACTCGTTCGCATGCTCGACGGCTTGCGCGGCGAGGGCGAAGCCGCGCCGCTGGTGCTGTGGGCACTGACCGAAGAAGTCCGCACGCTGGCCAAGATCACGCGCGGGATGGCGGCGGGCAAACCGCTGGCCATGTTGCTGCGCGAATACCGGGTCTGGGGCCCGCGTGAGCGTCTGATGGAACAGGCGGCGAATCGTGCCACGCCGGCCATGCTCGCACAGGCATTGCAGTTGGCTGCGCGTCTGGACCGTCAGGTCAAGGGCTTGCGCGCCGACGGCCTGCCCGGCGACCCCTGGGACGGCATGCTTCAGCTCGGCCTGCTGCTTGCCGGCGAGCGACCGCCGGCGGCGCGCTCCGCCCGCGCACCGCGTCCGGTGCACGCGTAGACCGCGCCCCAGATCCTGCCAACGCCGGCTGCCCGTACTGGCAGCCAACAGAATGCAACGGCGACCGCGTCGCCCCAAGAACAGCCGAACCGACGATATGGATATCAAAGCCTACATGCAATCGCTGGGCCAGCGTGCCCGCGACGCCTCGCGCGCGATGGCGCGTGCCGATACTGCCGCCAAGAATCGCGCGCTGCTGGCGATTGCGGATGCCATCGAACGCGATGGCGCGCAGTTGCAGGAAGTGAACCGCCGCGATCTGGAGCGAGCCCGCGCCAACGGTCAGGACGCCGCATTCATCGACCGCCTCACGCTCTCCGACAAGGCGCTGCGCACGATGATCGAAGGCCTGCGCCAGATCGCGGGCCTGTCCGATCCCATCGGCGAGATCAGCAACGTGCGTGTGCAGCCCAGTGGCATTCAGGTCGGCCAGATGCGCGTGCCGCTGGGTGTCATCGGCATCATCTACGAATCGCGTCCCAATGTGACCATCGACGCCGCAGCGCTGTGCCTCAAATCGGGCAACGCGACCATTCTGCGCGGTGGTTCGGAAGCCATTGAAAGCAACACCGCGCTGGCGGCGCTCATCGCGAAGGCACTCGCACAGACCGGCTTGCCGGGCGACGCCGTGCAGGTCGTGAATACGCCCGATCGCGCAGCCGTCGGCGAACTCATCACGATGACCGACTATGTCGATGTGATCGTGCCGCGCGGTGGCAAGAGCCTGATCGCGCGTCTGATGCAGGACGCGCGTGTGCCGATGATCAAGCACCTCGATGGTATCTGCCACGTCTACGTCGACGGCCGCGCCGATCCGGCGAAGGCGCTGACGATCTGCGAGAACGCCAAGACGCACCGCTATGGGACTTGCAACACGATGGAGACGTTGCTCGTCGATCAGCAGGCCATCGGCCAGTTGCCTGCCATTGCGCGCATGTTCCAGGGCAAGCAGGTCGAATTGCGGGGTTGCGAGCACACGTTAGCAGCGCTGGCCGATGCCGGTGTCTCAGGCGCGGTAGCGGCAACCGAGGAAGACTGGTCGACGGAATATCTTGCCCCAGTGCTGGCCATCAAGATCGTCGACGGTCTTGCGCCGGCCATCGAGCACATCAACCGCTACGGCTCGCATCACACCGACGCCATCGTGACAGAGGACTACACCGCTGCGATGCAATTCCTGCGCGAAGTCGATTCGGCCAGCGTGATGATCAATGCGAGCACGCGCTTTGCCGACGGCTTCGAGTTCGGTCTGGGCGCCGAGATCGGTATCTCGAACGATAAGCTGCACGCGCGTGGGCCGGTGGGTCTCGAAGGCCTGACGAGTTTGAAGTACGTCGTGTTCGGACACGGCGAAGTCCGCCAGTAATCGCGTCGCCAACGACGACTTATGAAACTGCAAGTGCTCGGCCCGGCCGATTTTCTGAAGATGCCGTGGAAGAACGGCCAGGGGGTGACGACGGAACTCGCCGTCGCACGACGCGCCGACGACGACGGCTTTGACTGGCGCATCAGCACCGCGACGGTCGCCGTACCGGGACCGTTCTCCGTGTTCTCCGGCATCGACCGTTCGCTGGCCATTGTCCGGGG
Source organism: Pandoraea fibrosis (assembly GCF_000807775.2). NCBI lineage: Bacteria > Pseudomonadati > Pseudomonadota > Betaproteobacteria > Burkholderiales > Burkholderiaceae > Pandoraea > Pandoraea fibrosis. Next base: position 1,494,583 of record NZ_CP047385.1, read on the forward strand.
CGGCACATTGACGCTCAACGTCGAGGGCCGTCCGGACGTCACGCTCACCACGCGCACGCCTGCCTACCCCTTCGCGGGAGAGTTGGCGGTGAGCAGTACGCCGGTGCTGGAGACGGCCGGTGTCCCCATTGACGACTTCAACGTCATGACGCGCCGCGCCGAGTGGCAGCACACGCTGGTTCAGCATCATCTCGATGGAGCACCGGTCACGTGGGCACTGCCCGTGGAGGCCGATGCCGTCGCCTTCCTCTACTGCGCGAACGGACAAGTGCGATTGACTTTCGGTGATGGTCAGACCGTGAGCGTTGCCGAAGGACATGCGCTTCGCATCGACGGCAGTGACAGCAAAGCCTGTGAACTGCACGCCGACGCAAATCCTGCCGAAGTCTTCCTGACGACGCTCTCGCGCCGGTAGCCAATTGACCTGTGTGCCGCATCGCGGGACATAGGTCGATCGCACCCCGGCCGACATCCTCCGGCACCGCCTGCCGACGTGCCGCCTTGCTCCCCGTATTTTCCCTAGGACGATCCCGATTCTTTTCCGGCGAGCGAAACGGCATACTTTGATTTATCCATAGATAAATCAAAGTTCCACCCATGAAACAAACAATGCTTCACGCCGCGCCAGCCGGGGCGATATGGATCCGCTGAGCGACGTCCTCAACGATCTGCGTGCGGATGCCGTCGTCACGGGCCGGTTCACATTCGGCGCCCCGTGGTCGCTACGCAAACCTGCACTCGATGGCGCACCGTTTCGCACGGCGATGGGAGAGCCGTTCTATCTTGTCGTGGCGGGAATGGCACCCGTGCGCGTCGAGCCGGGCGACTGCGTGTTGTTGCCACACGGCCATGAGCATGTGATGTGTTCGTCGCTCGACGAGACACCGATCGCGTTCGAACAACTGATGTCGGCGCAGGGCATCGAGCCGAGACTCGACACACCGCTCGCCTTTCGCGCGGGGGGACAGGGACCGGTCAGCGATCTCTACACGGGCGTGGTGATGTTCCGCGAACGCGTGCGCAATCCCTTGCTGGCCTCGCTGCCGCCGTTGATCCACATTCGTGCGGGAGACCCTGCGGTTCCGGCGTTGCTGACCACGACCATTGCCGGTTTCATCGAGGAGTCGATGCAACGCGGGGCAGGATGGCGCGTGGCGGTCGCGCGATTGGCCGACGTGTTGTTCGTTCAGATCCTGCGTGCGTATCTGAGCGCCAATGGCGGCGCGACGACGCATTGGTTGCGCGGCATGACCGATCCGCAACTGGGCCGCAGTATCGCGTCGATGCATGAAGCGCCACAACGGCCATGGACGGTCGAGCAATTGGCCGATATCGCGGGCATGTCTCGATCGAAGTTCTGTCTGCGCTTTCGCGACCTCGTGGGCGAATCGCCGATGTCGTATCTCACCACGCATCGCATGTATCTGGCGGCCGAGCGTCTGGCGGGTGCGGGCGCGCGTATTGCCGACGTAGCCGACGCCGTCGGTTATGCCTCCGAGAAAGCCTTCACCCGTGCCTTTCGCCGTTGCTACGGCCTGCCGCCGCGCGAATACCTCCGAAGCTGCGAACTGGGCAACTAGTGCAACCGTAGCGTTGCATGCCTGAGGGTTTTCCCGTCTCTGGACGAACGGCATCCTTTTCGGGCCGAGCGGTCGTTGTTCGCCAATTTTCTCGTTGTGAGAATTCACTCGCCATCTTCCAGTGCGCCGTGAGGGTCACCGGCGCAGGCGGAAGTCACAACGGGAGACATCATGGAATTCCAACTCAACGGGCGGCCCTTCGCCTTCGATGGCGATGACGACACGCCTTTGCTGTGGGTCATTCGCGATGCCGCAGGCCTGACCGGCACCAAATATGGTTGCGGCATCGGCGCTTGCGGCGCCTGCACGGTGCATGTCGAGGGCGTGGCGACGCGCACGTGTGTGCTGCCGGTCTCGGCGGTTGCGGGCAAGCGCATCACCACCATCGAGGCGCTGTCGCCGACACGCTCCCATCCGATTCAGCAGGCGTGGATCGCCAAAGATGTGCCGCAGTGCGGCTACTGCCAGTCCGGCATGGTGATGGCGGCGGCGGCGTTGCTCGACAAACACCCGCAGCCGACCGATGCCCAGATCGACGAGGCCATGACCAACCTCTGCCGTTGCGCGACCTATCACCGTATCCGGGAGGCAATCCATGTCGCAGCAAAACGCTGAGTACAAGGCCTCTGCCGTGGCCAACGCGGGATCGGGTGCCCCGACGTCTCCCTCCCGCCGTCGTTGGCTGGGTGGCATGTCGTTGGCGGCGGGAAGTCTGCTGATTCCGATCTCGGCATCGTGGGTAGCGAGCCCCGAGGCGCGTGCGGCGGGCGAGAACCTCATCGAGATCAACGACTGGATTCGGATCGATGCCGACGGCACGACCGTGTTGGGGCTGTCGCAATGCGAAGTCGGACAGGGCGTCTACACCGGATTGCCGCAGGTGCTTGCCGACGAACTGGATGCCGACTGGCGGCGGGTACGCGTCGAATTCGTGACGGCACGCGACGCCTATCGCACGGCGGCCGCCAACGAAGCATTGCAGCAATTCGTTGGCGCATCGATGTCGGTGACACTGTTCTACGAGCGGTTGCGAGTCGCCGGTGCGCAGGCACGCGAAGCGCTCGTGGCCGTTGCTGCACGCCGGTTCGGTGTGCGCACGACCAACTGTGTCACGCGTGAGGGTCGCGTTCTGCATCCGCAATCGGGGCGCTCGCTGGGCTATGGCGAGTTGGCTGCCGAAGCTGCGAAGCAACCGCTCAATCCGCATCCGCAACTCAAAAACGAAGCCGCACACGCGTTGATCGGCAAGCCCGTGCCGCGCCTGGATACGCCGTCGAAAGTCGATGGCTCGGCGGTCTTCGGTATCGATGTGAAGGTGCCGGACATGCTCGTCGGCGCAGTGCGCATGGCGCCGACCTCCGGAGGCACGCCGCTTGCTGTGCGCAATCGCGATGAGATCAAGGCGCGCAAGGGGGTGCACGACGTCGTCATGGCGAAGGACGCCATCATCGTCGTCGCGAGCGACTACTGGCGTGCGAAGACCGCTTGCGACGCGTTGGACGTCGAGTGGAAAGTGGGCCCGGCCGCCGACAGCAAAACGATTCTGGCACAGCGACGTGCGGCCTTGCTCGATGGGCATGCCGGTGTCGCCACTAACATCGGCGACGCGCCGGGGCGCATCGCGGCGGGCGGCAAGGTGGTGACTGGCGAGTATCACACGCCGTACATCGTCCACGCGACGATGGAGCCGGTGAACGCCACCGTGCATGTGCGCAAGGACAAGGGCGAGATTGAAGTCTGGGGCCCGATTCAGGGACAGGACAAAGTCCGATGGGCACTTGGCGGCATCTTCAAACTGCCGCCGGAGAAAGTCACGGTGCACACCACGTTCCTCGGCGGCAGTTTCGGCCGCAAGTACGTGCCTGACTTCGTGATCCATGCGGCGGTAGCGTCGGCGGCTGTCGGCCGACCGGTCAAAGTGATTCGCTCACGTGAAGACGACACGCGGCATGGCTTCTATCGTCCGTGCGCGTCGGGCCGGTTTCAGGCCGTGCTCGGTCACGACGGATTGCCGACGGCACTGCATGTCCGCGTGGCGGGACAGTCGCTTTACAACGTCATCAAGAAAGACCACTACGAGAAAGCTGGCTACGACGAGACCATGCTCGACGGGCTCTACGACCTTGCGTATGCCGTGCCGAATCTACGCGTGGAAGGCATCGACGTGCCGCAGCCGAACATTCCCGTGAGCTTCATGCGCTCGGTCGGTTCGACATCGAGCGTGTTCTTTCTCGAGAGCTTCATCGACGAAATGGCCGAGGCGGCCGGGATCGATCCCATCGAGTATCGCAAACGTCTGCTCAAGCACGACGCGCTGGCCACCCGTGTGATCGAGACCACCGTGACGTCGGCCGGCTGGCAGGCGAAGGCGAAGCCCGGCGTCCATCGGGGCTTTGGATACAGCACCTATACCGGACGCGGCGCGGCGTTCTCGACCTATGTCGCCGTCGCCGTGGAACTGCGTGTGGTGGACGGGCGCTTCAAAGTCGAACGCGTTGTGTGCGGTGTCGACTGCGGCCGCGCGATCAATCCGAACCTGATTCGCGCCAACATCGAAGGCGGCATTGGGTTCGCGCTGACCAACACGTTCAAGAGCCAGATTACCTTCGCCAACGGTGGCGTGGAGCAAAGCAACTTCGGCGATTACCCGCTGCTGTACCTCGTCGAGATGCCGAAGATCGAGACTGTGATTCTGCCCAGCGACCGTCCGCCCCAGGGCTGTGGCGAAGTGTCGTTGCCGCCGATGGCGCCGGCAGTGGCACAGGCGATCCGGCGCGCCACCGGCGTGCGTGCGCGGTCGATGCCACTGCCGCAAACCGTCGCCGAGGCCAACGCCCTTAGCCGCGAGGGGCATGCCTGATGGACGGAGTCGACGCCGAGGTACTCGACGCCGTTGCGCGCTGGCAGGCGCAGGGTGACGACGTGCTGCTCGCGACCGTGGCACGGACGTGGGGATCGGCGCCGCGTCCCGTAGGCGCAATGATGGCGCTCGCGACCCGGGGACGCGTCGCCGGCTCCGTCTCGGGCGGTTGCATCGAAGACGATCTGCTCGCCAAAGTGGCGGGCGGGTTCCGGCCGGGGGAGCGTCCGCATGTGCAGACGTATGGTCTGACGGCCGACGAGGCGCATCGCTTCGGTCTGCCCTGCGGCGGCACGCTCGAGTTGGTCGTGGAGCGAGTGACGCCACGCAGTGCGCTTGATGCCATGCGGGATGCCATCAGGCGCGGCAGCCTCGGCGTGCGCGACCTCGATCTGCACACTGGCCAGGCGCGGGTGCGCAGCGTGGCGAAACCCTCGGCGTTCGCCTATACCCCCACGCGGCTGACCGTGCCGTTCGGTCCTCGCTGGCGAATCATCGTGATCGGCGACGGGCAACTCACGCACCACCTGGTCGCCATGGCGGTCCCGCTGGGGTATCAGATCGTCATCTGCGATCCCCGCGACATTCACGACGAACCTCCCGATGCGAGGCACGGCGCCTCCCCCAGCGTCCATGTCACCCGCACGCGGGAGATGCCGGACGACCTGATTGTGCGTCTGCGTCCCGATGGTCGCACGGCCATCGTTGCACTCACACACGATCCGAAGCTTGACGACATGGCGCTGTTGGAGGCGCTCAAATCCGATGCGTTCTATGTCGGCGCGATCGGTTCACACCGCAATCAAACGTCGCGTCGCGAGCGTTTGGGAATGTTCGATCTGACCACCACGCAGATCGAACGTTTGCACGGCCCCGTTGGTTTGCCGCTCGGTGCGCGCACACCGCCGGAAATCGCGCTGGCGATTCTGGCGGAGATCACGGCGTTGCGAAACGGCATGGCATGACGGATATGTAATTCGTAGTCCAATATAAATACAGGGGATGTCATGAAACACAAGGTGTGGTTGGCGATGATGTTGACGCTTGGGGCGGGCTGTGCCAAAGCGGATGGGTTGCAAATCTACGGCATTCTGGACAACAGTCTGGAATACCTGAGCAATGCCGGGACGGGGGCGAATGGCAGCAAGCAATCGTTGTTTCGCGTGAGCAATGGATCGCAGGCACCGAACCGGTTCGGTTTCAAGGGATCGGAAGATCTTGGGGGTGGTCTGAAAGCGATCATGCAGCTCGAGGCGGGTTTCAACCTCGACACGGGGCAGTTGCAGCAGGGTGGACGGATGTTCGGCCGTCAGGCGTATGTCGGTTTGCAGAACGAATGGGGTGCGGTGACTATTGGCCGCCAGAAGAACCTGATCTACGACGCGTTTTTGGAACTAGATCCGTTGTCGTACTACAGCTACTCGTTGCCTGCGCTAGACGCGCAGTTTGTCGGAAAGGCGGACAACTCGATCAAGTATGCGGGCAACTTCAGTGGTGTCAAAGTGGCGGGTTTGTTCTCGACCGGGTATGACGCGACGATCACGAATGGCGGACAGGTGCCGGGCGAGTGGCGAGTGGGAAAGGAGTACAGCGTGTCGGTGGGGTACGGCAGTGGGCCGTTCAACATGTCGCTCGTGTATGACCAGCAGCAGGGCACGTCTGTTGCTACGCAGGGGGCGACGACACAGCGGGTGGCGGCGGGTGCCAGCTATGCCATTGGGAACTTCAAGCCATTCGTTGGGTACCAGTGGTATTTGAGCAACGTGCCGGGCGTGGCGGGTCGAAACGAGTTGTACTTCGCGGGTTTGCAATACCGACCTGTCACCGAGGTGATACTTTCGGGCGCGATGTACTACAACAACATCACATCGGCGAATCAGCATCCGTACCTGATGGCGGCGAATGCGGCGTATCTGCTTTCCAAGCGCACACAGCTTTTCGCCCAAGTAGGATTCGCTCGAAACCAGAACCATTCGAATCTGGGCGTGACGGGTTACGGCATGACCATCGTGCCGGGCAGCAATCAGATTGGTGTAGCCGTAGGTCTAGCGCACTACTTCTGAGATGACACCGTCAACGCGAGCCCACACGCGGACAGTCACGAGAGAGTAAGAAGCGGAGAGGTTTCGGTAGAAGTACGGAGGGCAGTGAGGGGGATGGGCCGGGGCCCCTTTCTGCAGCGAGTTGGGTTTATGTCTGAGAGGCGGAAAGGGGCCCCGGCCCATCTGGGGGGAGGTGTGGAAGGAGAGCGTCCGACACCGTCTCCAAACGAAGTCCCGTAAAGTCTCAAAAAAAATGCCGCTTCGAATCATCTCGAAGCGGCATTTTGTCTTCACTGAACGGCGAGCCCAAAAAAGAGGGCGTGCGTCCTGCGTCGCAGCGTTGGGCTTAGTGACGGAAGTGGCGGGTGCCCGTCATCAGCATAGCGACGTTGCGCTCGTCGGCGGCGGCGATGACTTCGTCGTCGCGCATGGAGCCGCCCGGGTGGATCACGCAGGTGGCGCCTGCGTCGACCACTACGTCGAGGCCGTCGCGGAACGGGAAGAACGCGTCCGATGCCACGGCCGAGCCGTTCAACGACAGGCCGGCATTTTGCGCCTTGATGCTGGCGATGCGTGCCGAGTCGACGCGGCTCATCTGGCCTGCGCCTACGCCGAGCGTCATGCCGCCGGCGCAGAACACGATGGCGTTCGATTTGACGAACTTTGCCACGCGCCATGCGAAGAGCAGGTCTTCCATTTCCTTGGGCGTCGGATGGCGTTTCGTGACCACGCGGAGTTCATGCGGCGCCACGTTCTTGGCATCCGGCGACTGAACGAGCAGGCCGCCGCCGACGCGTTTGAAGTCGTACTGATTCACGCCGTTGCCGAGTGGGACTTCCAGCAGACGCACGTTCTGTTTGGCCGCGAAGATTTGCTTGGCTGCGTCGGTGAACGACGGTGCGAGCAGCACCTCCACGAATTGCTTGGCCACCGATTGCGCGGTGGCTTCGTCAACTTCGCGGTTGAACGCGATGATGCCGCCGAAGGCGGATGTCGGGTCGGTCTGGAAGGCCTTGGCGTAGGCGTCGGCTGGCGTGGCAGCCACGGCCACGCCACACGGATTCGCGTGTTTGATGATGACGCAGGCGGGGGCGTCGAATGTCTTCACGCATTCCCAGGCGGCGTCGGCATCGGCGATGTTGTTGTACGACAGTTCCTTGCCCTGAAGCTGGCGATAGTTCGCGAGCGAGCCTTCCGGCGTGACGATGTCGCGGTAGAACGCGGCGCTCTGGTGCGGGTTCTCGCCGTAGCGCATGTCCTGCACCTTCGTGTACGCCAGATTCAGCGTCGACGGGTAGGCGGAGCGTTCGCTGTGACGCAGCGATTCGCCAAGGCTCGTGAGGTAGTTCGTGATCGCGCCGTCGTACTGGGCCGTGTGCGCGAACACCTTCGTGGCCAGACGGAAGTTCGTGGCGTAGCCGACGGTGTTGGCGTTCGCCTTCATTTCGTCGAGCACCACAGCGTAGTCGGCCGGGTCGACGATCACGGTGACGTCGCGATGGTTCTTTGCGGCCGAGCGCAGCATCGTCGGACCGCCGATGTCGATGTTCTCGATGGCGTCTTCGAGCGAGCAGTCATCGCGGGCGACGGTCTGCACGAACGGGTACAGATTCACGACCAGCAGGTCGATCGTCGGAATGTCGTGCTTCTCGAGCGCAGCCATATGCTCGGGCAGATCGCGACGCGCCAGAATGCCGCCGTGAACCTTCGGATGCAGCGTCTTCACGCGCCCGTCGAGCATTTCCGGGAAGCCGGTGTAGTCGGCCACTTCGGTCACCTTCAGGCCAGCTTCGGCCAGCAGTTTGGCGGTGCCGCCAGTGGAGAGGATCGACACGCCCTGAGCAGCGAGCGACTTGGCGAAGTCGACGATGCCGGTCTTGTCGGAGACGGAAATGAGAGCTTGCTTAATCATGACGGACGGTAGTGAAGCGGCAAAAACTGGCGAGTTGGGCGAATGGCTGGGCGTGGCGGTTACAGCAGGCCGTGCTGCTGCAACTTCTTGCGCAGCGTGTTGCGGTTGATTCCCAGATATTCAGCGGCGAGCGACTGGTTGCCGTCGGCCTTGCCGAGCACGAACTCGAGCAGCGGCTTCTCAACGACCGAGACGACCATATCGTAGACATCGTGTGGCCGTGCGCCATCCAGATCGCGGAAATACGAATCCAGACTGTCGCGCACGCATTGTTCTATGTTTGTTTTGCTCATGCGGCTAATAGCTCCCTCGGCGATTCTTGTTCATAGCAGAGACGGTCCGAGTGCGCCTTCTGCTGTTCGAAAAACTCGTTGACCGCAGCCAACTGTTCCTGCGTGGTGTCGAGCGTATTCATACGCTGGCGGAACGTGGCTGCCCCCGGCAGGCCACGCGAATACCACGCGATATGTTTCCGCGCGGTCCGCACCCCCGTGTATTCCCCGTAAAACTCGTAATGGTCTTCGAGGTGTTCGTTCATGATCTGCTGGATCTCGTCGACGCGTGGCGGCAACGCGATCTCGCCCGTCGTGAGAAAGAGTTCGATGTCGCGGAACAACCACGGACGTCCTTGCGCGGCACGGCCGATCATGAGGGCGTCCGCGCCCGTGACTTCCAGCACATGCTTCGCTTTCTGCGCCGTGGCGATATCGCCGTTGGCGACGATCGGAATGCGTGCAGCCGCTTTCACGGCGGCGATGGTCTCGTACTCCGCGTCGCCGTGATACAGGTCGGCGCGGGTGCGGCCGTGGACTGTGAGCATGCTGATGCCGCAGTCTTCCGCGATACGCGCGACCGTCAAGGCGTTCTTGTGGTCGCGGTCCCAGCCCGTGCGAATCTTGAGCGTGACCGGCACCACGTCGCCCACGGCGCCAACGACAGCGGACACGATGCGTGCGACGAGCGGTTCGTTCTGCAGCAGGGCCGAGCCGGCGGCGACGTTGCACACCTTCTTGGCCGGGCAGCCCATGTTGATATCGATGATCTGTGCGCCGCGTTCCACGTTATAGCGGGCGGCTTCGGCCATCATGACCGGGTCGGCGCCTGCAATTTGCACGGAGATCGGGGCGACTTCGCCAGCGTGATTCGCGCGGCGCATCGTCTTCTCGCTTTTCCATAGCTGTGCGTTCGACGCCACCATCTCCGAGACGGCATAACCCGCGCCGAGTCGTTTGCACAACTGGCGGAAAGGCCGATCCGTCACACCCGCCATGGGCGCGACAAACAGGTTATTGCGGAGTTCGTGGGGACCAATACGCACGATGAAGGGAAAAGCCGGGAAAAAGTTTGTATTTTACTGCGAAAACCCGTCCCCGTCGCCTAAAAAATGTGCAAATCGTTCTGCGACCCCGCCGGCCGGGCGGGGCGCAGCCCGGCTCAGCCGCGTTGGCCGAACATCATCTGGCGGGCGAAGGCGGTTTTGACAGGCGGGACGAGGTCGAGACCGGCCAGCGCCATGCCGCGCAGAACGGCGACAGGTGCGGCGTCGATACCGAAGAGGCGGGGTAGCAGATCCGTAATGCGAATCGTGAGGCCGCGGTCGGCACGACGCCGGCGGGCGAAGGCGGCGAGGGCAGCGGGGCCCGGCACGCCGTGATGGAGGGAGGACAGGCGTGCGTCGCGCACCAGCGTGTCGGCCAGATCGAAGGCATCGCGCAGGCCGAGGTTCAGGCCTTGCCCGGCGACCGGGTGGAGCGTTTGCGCGGCATTGCCGATGGCGGCTACCCGGCCATCGACTACATGGCCTAGGGCGTTGAGGCCCAGCGGAAAGCTCGCACGGCCCGTGATCGACGTGAACCGGCCCATCCGGTCGCCGAACACCGTGTGCAGTTCCGCGAGGAATGACGCGTCGTCCATTTCGCGTCGACGCTTCGCCTCGCCGTGCGCGCAGCACCACACCAGCGCATAGCCGTTTTCCTGTGGCAGCAGCGCCAGCGGGCCATCCGGTGTAAAGCGTTCCCATGCCCAGCCGATGCGTGGCCGTTCACAGGTGACGAAACCGACGAGCGCCGTCTGCCCATAGTCGCGGACACGAGGGCGAGCCGTCTGCCCCTCGAACAGGCCACCTTCGGCATTCACGGCCAGCGTGGCGTGCAGCGTGTGCGCCTGATCGTCGATCGACGTGCCAAGCGTGATCGCGACCTGCTGCGAATCCTGATGCAGGGCGATAGCCCGGTACGGACGGAAGTGATGCAAGCCCGGCGCATCCCGCGATGCGAGTGAGGGGGACGATGCGGTCGATACCTCCGACGGTGCGTGTTCGAAACGGGCGGGCACGCGCGACATGGCGGCGTCCAGTGCGCGCATCAGCGCGCCATACCGCACCACGTAACCCAGCGCCGGAACGCCGTGATCGAGATAGTCGATTTCCGTGCTGCCGAAGCGCCGCGCCTGTGAGACGTGGATATGCTGAATCGGTGTGCTGTCGAGCCCCGATCCGTTGTGTGGCCACGCTCCGGCGCGCGAAAGAATCTCGCGGCTGCCGTGCGAGAGGGCCAGGGTACGCGGGTCGTCATAGCCGGTCTGCGCGCCGCGGCCGTCCACCAGCGCGATGCGCAATTGCGGCGCTCGTTGCGCGAGCATCAGGGCGAGCGCAGCGCCGACCGGACCGGCACCGACGATCGCGACATCGAAACGCCGGGCGAGGCGGTCGTCTGCGGCCAGAGTATCGTGCGTCGGGGACGCGGGAGCTGCGTGAGTCATCAGCCGCGCATCAGGGCTTCGATCTCATCGGCATCGACCGGCACGTCGCGCGTGAGCAATGTGCAGCCGTCAGCGGTCACGACCGCGTCGTCCTCGATACGAATACCGATGTTCCAGTAGCGCTCGTCGATGTCCGGTGCCGGGCGCACGTAAATGCCCGGCTCGATGGTCGTCACCATGTTCGGGGCCAGCGTGCGCCACGGGCGTTCGCCGTTTGGTCCGTCCTCGCGATACTCGCCGCAATCGTGCACGTCCATGCCGATCCAGTGCCCCGTGCGGTGCATGTAGAAGCGGCTGAACGACTTGTTGGCGATCACGTCGTCCAGGCTGCCGACGGTATCGTGCTTGAGCAGGCCGGTATCGAGCATGCCCTGCGCAAGAACGCGCACGGCGGCTTCATGGGGCGCATCGAAGCGCACGCCGGCGCGCGTCGCGTCGATGGCGGCTTGCTGCGACGCGAGCACGATGTCGTACAGCTCGCGCTGTGCCGGGGTGAACTTGCCGTTCACGGGGAACGTGCGCGTGATGTCCGACGCGTAGCCGTCCAGTTCGCAGGCGGCGTCGATCAGGCACAGATCGCCGTCGCGCAATTCGGTATCGCCAGCGCGATAGTGCAGCACTGTGGCGTTGGCGCCTGTGGCGACAATCGAACCGTAGGCGGGGAATTGCGAGCCGTTGCGGCGGAATTCGTACAGCAGTTCGGCTTCGAGATGGTACTCGCGCAGCCCGGGACGCGACGTCTTCATCGCACGGACGTGGGCATCGGCTGAAATCTTGCCGGCGCGCGCCATGATGTCGAGTTCGACACTGTCCTTCACCAGACGCATCTCGTCGAGAATCGCGCGGATATCGCGTGCAGCAGACGGGGCCGACACCCCCGTGCGGCCCTGCGCGCGAACGGCGCTCAGCCAGTGACGCACCTGACGGTCCTGCTGGGCCGATGCGCCCAAGGCGTAGAAGAGCGCGGGCGCGTCGGCCAGCAGTTGCGGCAGACGCGTGTCGATCTCGTCAATCGGATAGGCCGCGTCGAAACCAAAGGTCTCGCGTGCGGCGTCGGGACCGTAGCGGAAGCCGTCCCAGATCTCGCGTTCTTCGTTCTTCGCGCGGCAAAACAGAATCGAGTGGCCGGTACGGCTGTCGAGCACGACGACCGCTTCGGGTTCCGTAAAGCCCGACAGGTAATAGAAATAGCTGTCGTGACGGTAAGGGTAGTCGCTGTCGCGGTTACGCGGCACCTCGGGCGCCGTGGGCAGAATGGCAACGCCGCCGCCGGCCTTGCGCATCTGTTCGATGACTCGCTCGCGGCGGGCACGGTACGGGGAATCAGACATCGCGGGCTCCATTTCGGTCTAGTCGTTCTACTCGGTCGATTGCAGACGTGTTCAGGCGATTCTACTGCCGGGGGCGAGGTCGTGCCGTGCGCGCACTTCGGTGTCCAGTGCGGCGAGCTGCGCCGGCGTGCCGACGTTTTCCCAAATACCGTCGAACCGTTCGCCGCTTGCCTGGCCGGCGGCGATCGAGCGTTGATACAGCGGCGTGAGCGCCATGCGCGTGCCGGAGGCAATGCCGTCGAACAGACGCAGGTCGTACAGTGCAATGCTGCCGAACGTCAGCGACTCGGCCGACGCGGGGGCTGCCGCTGGCAAGTGCAGACGGCCTGTCTCGTCGAGCGCGAAGTCGCCTTTCGGGTGAAACGGCGGGTTCGGCACCATGACCAGATGCATTTGCGGCTCGGCCTGCGCCGCCATGCGCGTCGCGTGCGGGCGCAGCGTGGCGAAGTCGAACGACGTGAAGACATCGCCTGCAATGGCCAGAAACACGTTCCCGGCGCCTTCCAGCAATGTCCGCGCTTTCGCGATCCCGCCTGCCGTCTCGAGCGCCTCGGTCTCGGCCGAATAGGCGAGCCGCACGCCGAACGCGCTGCCGTCGCCAAGCGCGGCTTCGATCTGCGCACCCAACCAGGCGTGATTGATGACGATATCCCTGAAGCCCGCCCGTGCGAGCGCTTCGATCTGCCAGACGATGATCGGCTTGCCGCCAACGCTCAGTAGCGGCTTCGGTGTAACGTCGGTGAGCGGACGCATGCGCTCGCCGCGTCCGGCTGCGAAGATCATCGCCCTCATGGCGGTCATGCGGCGCGCCTCAGAACGTATAGCCGACGTCGACCTGCTGGCCGGTCAGCTCGTCGAGCAGTTTGGCCAACGGGCGCAAGGGCGCATAACGATCGGCGACCTTGCGGGCGTACTCGATGAAACGCGGCGTGTCGGCCAGATAGCGCGGCTTGCCGTCGCGATAGTTGATGCGCGCGAAAATGCCGAGCACCTTCAGGTGACGTTGCAGCCCCATCCATTCGGCCTGACGATAGAACTCGCCGAAGTCGGCGTCGACCGGCAGACCAGCTTTGCGTGCACGTTCCCAGTAATACGCCAGCCAGTCGAGTTGGCGTTCTTCGTCCCAACTGAGGAACGCGTCGCGCATGAGCGAGATGACGTCGTAGGTGAGCGGTCCGTAGACGGCATCCTGAAAGTCCAGAATGCCGGGCCCTGTCGTGCCCGGCAGACCCGGCATCAGATTGCGCGGCATGTAGTCGCGGTGCACGAACACCTTCGGTTGGGCGAGCGCACTGTCGATGAGCAGTTGATTGATGCGATCGAGGGTGGCCCGCTGGTCGGCGTTCAGTTCGAATTTCAGATGCTTGCCGACGTACCAGTCGGGGAACAGATCGAGTTCGCGCTGGAGCAGCGCCGTGTCGTAAGCGGGCAGGACTTCCGGGCGCGAGCTTTTCTGCCAGACGATCAGCGCATCGAGGGCGGCACGCATGAGCGCTCGCGCGTTCTCCTCGTTGATCACGTCGAGATATGTCTCGTGTCCGAGGTCCGTGAGCAGCAGAAAACCCTGCGCAAGATCTTCTGCCAGCACCTTTGGCGCTTGCAAGCCCGCTTCGTCGAGCAATTGCGCGACGTGAACGAACGGGCGGCAATCTTCCTGCGGCGGCGGCGCGTCCATCACGATCAGGCTCGGATGGGCGGGGTCGTGACTGCCAATGCGGAAGTAACGCCGGAAGCTGGCGTCGGCCGATGCCGGGGCCCATTGCGTCATGTCGAGCGCAAACGGTTCGGCGACGCTGGCGAGCCAGTCGCTGAGGGCTTTCAGGCGGGGATCGGCGGCGTCGGAGCGCGCGTGGGAAGCGTTGGAAACACTCGCGGCGGCAATGGGGTGTGCGGTCATGATGGGGGCGGTAAACGTCTTGCCATATAATACCCGATCATGTTTTCCCGACACCCTGATTCTCGACCTCGATCGACCGTCCCGAATGTCCCGGTAAAGCCGAGCCGACATACGAGATTGGCTGCCCGCAAGCGGCGCCACGATTGTCACGCTGTTTGCGTACATGCCGGATAAACAAGTCCATACGAATGAAGTTTCTTCGCTGCGTCGCCTGATGCGTACGCGGCGCAAGCCGCTGGCACTCCTGCTCTCCCTTCCGGGGGTGTGGTGTTCGCTCGCCGGCGCGCAGGAAGCCCCCCCTCCCGATATCGCCAAGAGCGACGGTCTCGTGCTGCGCACGGTGCCGGCGCTTGTCGACAACCCGTTGGGTGCCGGTGAAGACGTGCCGATGTACGTGCGCGGCATGCACCTGACCGGCCGGACCAACGTGGATGCGACGGTCGATGGCGACGCCGAGGCGCGCAAGTACCGCCAGTTCGTGAAGGGCGACCGCCTGACGTACGACCAGGACTCGGATGAAGTCGTGGCGAGGGGGAATGCACACCTTTCCCAGGGCGGAAATCTGTTCGTGGGCCCCGAGGCCCATATGTATACCGGTGCAGGCGACGGTTACATGCTGACGCCGACCTATCGGCTCGTGTCGGGTGGCGGTGGCAAGTCGGAACGGGCGGACATCGAGGCGAACAACGTCATCACGATGCAACGGGGCACGTATTCGGGGTGCGCCTGTACGGAAGAGGGGCAGACGCCGGCCTGGTATATCAAGGCATCCGAGTTCGAGTTCGATCAGGAACAGCAGGAAGGCACGGCGTACAACGGCATTCTGTTCTTTCAGGGCGTTCCGATTTTCGCCAGCCCTTATATGTCTTTCCCGACGTCGAGTGAACGTCGTTCAGGCTTTTTGCCGCCGACCTTCACACAGTCAAGTCGTACTGGCTTCGAACTGGCGACACCGTATTACTTCAATATCGCGCCGAACCGGGACCTGACGCTCACGCCCCGCTTCATGACCAAGCGCGGTGTGATGCTCATGGGGGATTTCCGTTACCTTGAGCCGACGTATTCAGGGTTGTTCCACCTTGAGTATCTGCCGAAGGATCGGGTGACTGGCGACGCGCGCTACACCTTCACGTGGCAGCATAGCCAGTCGCTTGGCTACGGCGTTAACGCCTACGTCAACTTCACGAAGGTTTCGGACGACACGTATCCGGACGATTTCGGCGCTGGCTATAATTTTCAAAGCGGCGTGCAGCGCGTGTACAACCGCGAAGCCGGGTTGACCTGGAGTTATGGGGACTGGTCGTTCCTTGCCCGGGTATTGAAGTATCAGACGCTTGCACCAAGTGCGCCTCAATACGAGTCGGTGCCGGAATTATCTGCGACGTACAACAAGGCAGATTTCCACGGTTTCGATTTCACGATGCCGATTCGGTACAACCGGTTCCAGATTGCATCGTGGACCGGCCAGCCGAATGGCGAACGGCTCTATGCCCAGCCGACGTTGAGCTACCCGATCCTGACGCCGGGCTACTTTGTTATCCCGAAGGTCATCTTTAATGCGGCTTCGTACAACATCGATTACCCGAATGGATCGACGATGCAGTCGTCGATCACGCGGACGGTGCCGACTGTCAGCCTTGATACCGGGCTGACCTTCGAGCGCTCGTTGAACCTGTTCGGCACGGCAATGCGCCAGACGTTGGAACCTCGCCTGTTCTACGTCTACACTCCGTACCGCAATCAGAGTTCGATCCCGATCTTCGATAGCGCGGTGTCCGACTTCAACCTTGCGGAAATCTTCAGCGAGAACTCGTTCATCGGCGTGGACCGGATTCAGGATGCCAATCGCATCACGATGGCACTGACGTCGCGTTTGATCGATGAGGACTCCGGGGTGGAGCGCGGCCGCGTCTGGTACGCGCAGCGATACAACATTCAGCAGTCGCGGGTGACGATGCCGGGCGGCGTGCCGGAAGACGCCGGCGTGTCCGACTTCCTGGTGGGAGGATCGGCCCTGCTGTACAGCAACCTGACGTTCACAACCAACGTGCAGTACAGCCCGAGCACGTCGCAATTCAACCGGTCGGATGTGGGTTTCACATGGCGCCCGGGCGAGCGCCGGGTGTTCAACCTGTATTACCGTTATCTGCGCAATCCCCCGCCGGTCGTGGGACAAACCGCATTGACGGTCACGCCGATCAATCAGGTCGAACTTTCCGGACAATGGCCGATCACACCGCGTCTCGGGATTGTCGGGCGTCTGAACTACAGCATCACCGACAAGACGTTCATCGATGCCCTGGCGGGTTTCGAGTATGATGCCGACTGCTGGGCCTTCCGGGTGGGGCTGCAGCGCTACGCGACCAATGCCACCACGACGACTTCGCGCATCTTCGCGCAGTTGGAGTTGAAGGGCTTGACCAAGTCCGGCACCGCGGCCACAGAAGCCTTCAAGGTCGGCGTGCCGGGTTATCAACCGCCGCCGACGAACCAGATTCCTTCTCGATTCAGCAACTATGAATGACATGTTTGTGAAGCGTGCCTCGCTGCTGGCGAGCCTGTGTCTCGCCGCTGGGGTGGCGGTGGCTCAGCCGGCGCCGGTCAGTGCCAAAGCCGCCGGCGCACCTGCGTCGTCCGCGCGTGCGGTCGATTCCATCGTGGCCGTGGTCAACGACAGCGTGATCACGCGCAAGGAACTCGACACGCGGATCGAGGAGGCCAAGCACCAACTCACGCTCGCCAAGCGACCGATCCCGGACGCCGACATGCTGCAGCGTCAGGTGCTCGAACAAATGATCGTCACGCAGGTACAACTCCAGCGCGCGAAGGAAGACGGCATCGTCGTGAAAGACGCCGACGTCGAGCAGGCGTTGCAACGCATTGCCGCCGACAACCGTTTGAGCGTCGATCAGTACAAGGCACGCCTGTCGCAGGCAGGGGTGCCGTGGGATGCTTTCCGTAAGGAAGTCCGCGAACAGATCATTCTGGCGCGTCTGCGCGACCGCGAAGTCGACAGCCAGGTGCAGGTCAGCGACTCGGAAGTCAATACCTTCCTGGCGGCACAGCGCGGCGCGACGGCCACGCCGTCCTCCACGGAATACCGTCTGAGCGAAATTCTGGTGAAACTGCCCGACGGCGCGACGCCCGATCAGGTCAGCGCCGCACAGAAGAAGGCCAACGAGGCGCTGGACAAGGCAAAGGCCGGCGGGGACTTCGCTGAGCTGGCGAAGCAGTATTCCGACGCGTCGGATGCCGCGAATGGTGGCGACATGGGCTTTCGCATTCCCGAACGCATTCCCGATCTGTACCTGAATCAGGTGCAGAAGCTGCAGCCTGGCACGGTGGTGCCGCAGGTGCTGCGCAGCAACAACGGTTTTCACGTCGTCAAGCTGATCGAGACCCGCAAGCAAGGTGGCGATCAGGGCATGACGGTGCCGCAAATCCACGCCCGTCACATCCTGATTCGCGTGGGTGACGGTGTGTCGGAAGCGCAGGCACGTCAGAAGCTGCTCGACATCAAGGCGAAGATCGAATCGGGCAAGGGCGATTTCGCCGACTTCGCCCGGCAGTTCTCGGTGGACGGATCGGCGTCGCAGGGCGGCGATCTTGGCTGGATCTCGCCGGGCGAGACCGTGCCGGCGTTCGAGCGCGCCATGTCCGAACTCAAGGACGGCCAGATCAGCGATCCGGTGCGCTCGGAGTACGGCTATCACCTGATTCAGGTGCTGGGTCACCGCGAGTCGCAGGTCTCGGGCGATCAGGAGCGCAATCTCGCGATGCAGGAACTGCGTGGCCGCAAGGCAGAGCAGCAATATCGCGACTGGTTGCAGCAACTGCGCGACAGCGCTTACGTCGACTATCGTCTGAGCAGCGCGCAGCAGTAAGCGCCGCGTGAGACGTTTCGCCACCTCCGACCCCTTCCAGGCATGACTCCCGACCGGTCCTTCGTCCTCGCCATCACCACGGGTGAACCGGCGGGCGTCGGGCCGGAACTGACCGTGCAGGCGCTCGTGCAGTGCCTGTCCGCCCCGGACGCCGCCGCCGGCACTCCCTTCGACGTTTCCCTTGCGCTTTCCCGCTGCCGGTTCGCCGTGCTGGGCGATGCCTCGTTGCTCGCCGAGCGTGCGCAGGCGGTCGGGTTGGGCGATGCGTGGCAGACGTTGTTGGCGGGCGATCGCGTGCGTGTCGTGCACCACGCGCTCGCGGTCGCGGCACAGCCGGGGCAACTCGATGCCGCCAACGGCCGCTACGTGCTGGACCTGCTCGACGACGCCATCGACGGTGCGCTGGCAGGCACCTACGACGCCATCGTTACCGCACCGCTGCAAAAGAGCACGATCAACGACTGCGGCGTGGCTTTTACCGGCCACACCGAATACCTCGCCGAGCGCACCGGCACGCCACGCGTCGTCATGATGCTGGCGGGCGGCGGATTGCGCGTGGCGCTGGCAACGACACATCTACCGCTCGCGCAGGTTCCCGGGGCGATTCGTCGCGACGATCTGCTGCAAACGCTCATCATCCTCAATCAGGATCTGATGATGCATTTCGGCGTGAAACGTCCGCGCATTCTCGTGACGGGGCTCAACCCGCATGCTGGCGAGTCGGGCTACCTGGGCCGCGAGGAAATCGATGTCATTTCCCCTGCGCTCGACGATGCGCGTGCCGCCGGCATCGACGCCCGTGGCCCGTATCCGGCCGACACGCTGTTCCAGCCGAGGCATCTTGAAGGGGCCGACGCAGTTCTCGCGATGTACCACGACCAGGGACTGCCGGTCCTCAAATACGCGAGCTTCGGTGCCGGCGTGAATATCACGCTCGGTCTGCCGATCATCCGAACGTCGGTCGATCACGGCACCGCGCTCGATCTCGCCGGCACGGGGCAAGCCGAGAGTGGTAGCCTGCTCGAAGCCTTGCGCACGGCAGCCATCATGGCGGCCAACGCCGCAACACACGCACAATTGACGGCCGGCACGACCGGCGGTCCGGACGCCGTACCACCGCGTTCATAAGGAATTTCACATGAGTAGCGCATCGAAGCGCACGGGCGTCCAACAGGGCCACGTGGCGCGCAAACGTTTTGGTCAGAATTTTCTCGTCGACATGGGCGTCATCGACGCGATCGTGAGCGCCATTTCACCGCGCACCGACGACCTCATGGTCGAAATCGGGCCGGGACTGGGCGCGCTGACGACGCCGCTGACCGAATGGCTTGCTCATCTTCACGTCGTCGAACTCGACCGCGATCTGGTCGGGCGCCTCTCGCGCAAGTTCGGCGAGCGCGTGAGCGTGCATGCGGGCGATGCGCTCGACTTCGACTTCGGCTCGCTTGTTTCGGAAGACCGCCGTGACGAAGCGCCGCTGCGCGTTGTTGGCAATCTGCCGTACAACATCTCCAGCCCGCTGCTCTTTCACCTGATGCGCTACGCAACGCTGGTGCGCGATCAGCACTTCATGCTTCAGAACGAAGTGGTCGAGCGCATGGTGGCACCTGCGGGGTCGAGCAACTACAGCCGGCTCTCCGTCATGCTCCAGTATCGCTACTGGATGGACAAGGTGCTCGACGTGCCGCCCGACGCATTCAACCCACCACCGAAAGTCGATTCCGCTGTCGTGCGAATGATTCCACGTGCGGTGGCCGATCTGCCGCAAGTCGACCTGGATGTGTTCGAAGCCGTGGTCGCGCAAGCCTTCTCGCAACGCCGGAAAATGCTGCGCAACACGCTGAACAGTTATCGCGACCGGGTCGATTTCGACGCGCTCGGGTTCGATCTCACCCGCCGCGCCGAAGATGTGCCGGTCGACGAATACGTGAGCCTGTCGCGCGCGATCAGCGGCGCCGGTTCACAAGGCTGATCCCGGCGAACACGAGAGCGACGGCGCATCCGAAGCGCCAGCCGACGGATTCGCCGAGAATCAGCACGCCGAACGTCACACCGAAGAGCGGGCTCAGGAACGAGAACGACGCGAGGCGGGCGGCGCTGTAGTGGGTAAGCAGCCAGAACCAGATCAGATAGCTCGCGAAAGCTACGCCGATGGACTGATAGACGAGGCTGACCCACGTCGTGGTCGTCATCGGGGCGATGTGTACGTTGCCCGTCACCAGCGCCAGCGCGCATAGCAATACGGCCGAGACGGCCAGTTGATAGAGCAGTGTCTTCGATGGCGCGGCCGTCGCGAGTCGCGACGCGCGCACCACCACCGTCGTCAATCCCCAGAACAGCCCCGCCAGAATCCCGAGCAGGTCGCCCGGCCAGGTCGTCGCAAGGTCCGAACCGCTGCCGTCGGAGAACGCCACCACGATGCCGCAGAAGGCGATCGCCATGCCCAGCCATTGCATCGTGCGCAAGCGCTCGCTGGGCACTGTCCAGTGCAGGCCGATGGCGGTGAAGCACGGGGCAGTGTAGAGGAAGACCGCCATGCGCGAGGCGGTCGTGTGCGTCAGTCCGACGAAAATGCAGAGGAATTCCAGCGAAAAAAGTACGCCGGCGAGAATGCCGGCGGGCAGCGTGCCGTCGCCCGTCATCAGTTTCTGACGGCGCCACAGCATCCAGCCGCCCACGAGTACCGTGGCGACCATGGAGCGCAAACCCGCCTGCAATACCGCCGGAACCACGGGCACGGCCAGTTTGACGGCAACTTGCTGGCCGCCCCATATGGTGCACAGAACCAGCATGATGGCGAGCGCGGTGGCATCGATCGGACGCGGCGTGGTTTTCATGGCATTGGTTAGGATGGCGATGTAATGTGAGTGCAGTGCGCAATGCCGGTCATTGTCACCGATCCCGCTGCCGTCAGCCTCATTCTGGTGCAGGCAGCATGGGTAATCCGGCACCTATTGTTTCGTCGTTCGGCACAATGTCTCCCCGTTTCAAGGGTTTATTGCGCCGGAGTGCACCGATACAATGCTTCGCGAGCCGTGACGCGGCTTGCGTCGTATCCGTGTCTGCTCACCCCCGTCGTCATTCATTGCTGTCTCTCGTATGTATAAGAAAGGCTCTGCCGTCGAACTTCAGTTCTCCCCGTCGCGACTCAACGACGGGGCGGGTGATCCGTACTGGATCGATCTCACTCGCGACGAGGCGCAGGCGTTGCTTGCGGCCCTGCAATCGCATCTGAGCCGTGCGCAGCACGATGCTTCGGGCACGGAATCGCCGCTGGTGTTCACGTTGACCGATCCGGGGGCGCTGCCGAAGACCGATGGCATTCTGGGTGACGATGCCGCTCTCGCGCCGTCCGGGGAGCACGCGGGGGCGTCGCGGCAATGGGTCTGCGTGATCTGTGGCTGGATTTACGACGAGGCGCAGGGCTATCCCGAAGACGGCATTGCGCCGGGAACTCGCTGGGAAGACGTGCCGGAAGACTGGCGTTGCCCGCTGTGCGACGTGGGCAAGGAGGATTTTGCGATGGTGGAGTTCTGACGTCTTGAATGCGTCACGCCGGTTTGCAAGAGAGAAACCGGCGCGACGTTGACCTCTCTGCGGTGCGACCGCTGCCAAAGCATGGCCACCACCTCAGGACGCCGGGCCAAACGGATCCGGCGTGTTGGCAGACCGGCAGACTTACAGACCGCCCTTGGCCGAGTGCTTCTGGATCAGTTCGATCTTGTAGCCGTCCGGATCTTCCACGAAGGCGATGACCGTGGTGCCGCCCTTGACGGGGCCGGCTTCGCGACTGACCTTGCCGCCGGCAGCACGGATCGTGTCGCAGGCTTGGTAGGCATCGTCCACTTCGACGGCCAGATGACCGAACGCGGTGCCGATTTCGTACTTTTCCACACCCCAGTTATAAGTCAGCTCGAGCACGGTGTTTTCCGACTCGGCGCCGTAGCCGACGAAAGCCAGCGTGTACTTGTATTCAGGATTCTCGCTCTGACGCAGCAGTTGCATGCCGAGCACGCGCGTGTAGAAATCGATCGAGCGCTGCAGGTCGCCGACGCGCAGCATGGTATGGAGCATTCGCATGGTGTTTTAACGTGTGGGGACAACGAGACCTCGATTGTACCCGCGTCCATGAAAATGAGCCGCGTTCATGCAGCGTTGAATAATTCCGATTATCCAGGGCGGCATTCGCTCAGAACGCTCAGAATTCCGGCAACCACTCCGGTGCGTGCGACTTGAGCGTATCGCGCGCGGCTTCGAATTCCGGAAAGATCGACGCCACGGCCTGCCAGAAGCGGGGCCCGTGGTTCATTTCCTTCAGATGCGCCAATTCGTGCGCGACCACGTAATCGATCACGCCCAGCGGGAAGTGGATCAGCCGCCAGTTCAGGCGGATACGCCCATCTGCGCTGCAACTGCCCCAGCGGGTCGATGCCGACGATAGTCCCAGCGCCGTGTAGCGCACGCCAAGCCGCTCGCCGTAGACTTCCAGCCGGGTCGTGAAGAGCTTGCGCGCTTCCTGCTGCAACCAGCCTTGCACGCGGTCTCGCATTTGCTCCGGCGCGGCCTGCGGCGGCAGATCGAGCCACAGTGTGTGGGTATGGATGTCGTATTGCGCGGCGCCCGGGCGCTCGCCGAGTCGCACCGTCAGCGTGTGCCCGAGGTAAGGCAGCGTGGCGCCGTCGACCCAGGTCACGCGTGGCACGACACGACGTGCCGCGCGCTCGCGAAACTCGGCGATCTTGTTGAAGATCCAGCGCTTCTTCTCGACGATGGCCGCTTCCACATCGGCGAGCGTGACCCAGCGCGGGGCGGTCACGGCAAGTCCCGATTCGTCGATCATGAAGCCGATGGTGCGGCGCGAGGACCGCTTGAAACGGTAATAGATCGCATGCCCATCGAGCACGATCACGCGCTCGCCGTTGGCAGGCGTTCTGCGCGGACCGGAGGCACCTGGCGGAGCGGTTTGCAGTGTATTCGTGTCGGCAGCAGACGGACTCAGCGCAGCGGACGGGCCGGGCGCGTCGGTGGCCACGCCATTGGCTTCGGCGGCGGGATTGCCGAACAGGTCGAGTTCCATCTGGGGAGCAGGCGTCTCATGCCGGGAGCGGGTGTCGCGGGTAGCGGGTTGGACTTTCGACATGAGACAGTCTCGGCGTGCGGATCAGGTCCGTGGTGAAGCGTCTGGCTTGTCGGACGAGTGCGGTGTGCTCGCCACAGGCTTCGACGTGTAGGCGTCCGGGTCGATGCGTATCATTTCGCGCTCGATCCATTCGGCCACTTCGGCATTGACGGCTTCGGCCGTGCGGCCTTCCGTTTCAATGACCGGCCCGATCGAGACGATCACTTCGCCCGGGAATTTCTTGAATGAGTTGCGCGGCCAGACACGTCCGGCATTGTGCGCGATGGGGACCACCGGCGCACCGGTCGTGGTCGCGAGCCGGGCGCCGCCCGACTTGTACTTGTTGCGCGAGCCGGTCTTTGTGCGCGTGCCTTCGGGGAACATGATGATCCACGATCCCTCGGCCAGACGCTCGCGACCTTGCGCGACGACCGATTGGAAGGCGTCGGTGCCCTTGCTGCGATTGATGTGAATCATGCTGAGCAGGCCGAGCGCCCAACCGAAGAACGGCACATAGAGCAACTCGCGCTTGAATACGTAGCACAGCGGGCGCGGCATGAGCGCGGGCAGCGCGACCGTCTCCCAGGCCGACTGATGCTTCGACAGAATGATCGCGGGGCGCTCCGGCAGATTCTCCCAGCCGATGACGCGGTAACGCATGCCGCACAGCTTGTCGGCCACACGGATCACGACCTTGCACCAGCCCACCGCGAACCAGTAGCGCTGCACGCGCGAGAGGAACGGGAACGACAGGATGCACGCAATGGCATACGGAATCGTCCAGACAATCTGGAAGATGAAGAACAGAATCGAACGAAATTGCAGCATCGGGTCTTGGCCTGGGGTGGGGTGCCGGAGCGATTGTCCTACGCGTTTGAACGCGCGTCCTGGGTCATGTGGCGGGCGATGGCCACTTACACGCTCTTGGCGTCCTCTTCGGCGAGCAAGTCGTTCACGAAGGCTTGCAGACTGTCGTGAACACGCGTGCCTTCGGGCAGGTTACCCGCGGCCAGCGTTTTCTTGCCCTTGCCTGTGAGTACCAGATGCGGCTTGGCGCCCACGGCTGCGGCAGCCTGCAAATCGCGCAGCGAATCACCGACCGCCGGCACGCCGGTCAGGTCGGTTTCATAGCGGCGCGCGATTTCCTGAAACATGCCGGGCTTCGGCTTGCGGCAGTCGCAAGCGTCGGCAGCGGTGTGCGGGCAGAAGAACACGGCGTCGATGCGTCCGCCGGCGGCCGCCGCCAGCTTCGACATCTTCGCGTGCATGGCGCCGAGCGTCGCCATGTCGAACAGCCCGCGTCCGACACCCGACTGGTTCGTCGCCACGACGACCCGGTAGCCGGCCTGATTGAGACGGCCGATCGCTTCGAGGCTGCCGGGCAGCGGCACCCACTCCTCCTTCGACTTGATGAACTGATCCGAGTCGACGTTGATGACGCCGTCCCGATCGAGAATCACGAGCTTGCGGGCGGCGGGGCCGGGGGTGCGATCTTTGCGCGAATCCATGGCGACTGGCTTCCGGGACATTGAGCCGCGATCAGGCGGCGAGCTTCGAGAGATCGGCCACGCGGTTCATCTGCACATGCAGATGCCAGAGCAGCGCGAGACGATTGTTGCGCAGTCCCTCGTCCTCCGCCATCACCATCACGTCGTTGAAGAACGCGTCGACCGCGTCGCGCAGTTCGGCCAGCGCCGAGAGGGCTTGCGCGTACTCGCGCGCGGCGAACTTTTGCTCCACGACAGGGGCCACCTTCTCGAGCGCAGCGGCGAGCGACTTCTCGGCCGGCTCCATCAGCAGGGTCGGCACGATCACGCCATCGGGCGGCGGCGCTGTCTTCTTCAGGATGTTGCCGATGCGCTTGTTCGCCGCTGCGAGCGCTTCGGCCTGCGGCAGTGCCGAGAAGGCGCGCACGGCTTCCAGACGCTCGATCAGATCGCTCAGATCCAGATACATCGACGGCGACACCAGCACGGCCTCGATCTCGTTGGCGGCGTAGCCACGCTCACGCAGATAGCCGCGCAGACGGTCGAGCACGAACTGGTAGACGTCGGTCAGGTATTCGGGACCGGCAACGCCCGTCGTGAATTGCTGATAGGTGACGTTGAGCAAATCGGACAGCATCACCGGCAGGCGGCGCTCGATGAGCATGCGCACGATACCCAGCGCATGACGGCGCAACGCGAACGGGTCTTTTTCACCCGTCGGTTGCAGGCCGATGCCCCAGATACCGACGAGCGTTTCGAGCTTGTCGGCCAGTGCCACCACCGTGCCGGTCTGACTGCCGGGCAATGCGTCGCCGGCGAAGCGCGGCTGATAGTGCTCCGAGCAGGCACGGGCGACCTCGTCGGCTTCACCGTCGTGGCGCGCGTAGTACGTGCCCATCGTGCCTTGCAGTTCCGGGAACTCGCCGACCATGTCGGTCAGCAGGTCGGCCTTGGCCAGCAGGGCGCCGCGCTCGGCCAGCGTCACACCGTTGTCGTCTGCGCCGATCATCTGCGCAATGGCACCGGCCAGCTTCACCAGACGCTGCGTGCGCTCGAACTGCGAGCCCAGCTTGTTGTGATAAACGACGTTCGCGAGCAGCGGCACACGATCCGCGAGCGGCTTCTTCTTGTCCTGCTCGAAGAAGAACTTCGCATCGGCAAGACGCGGGCGTACCACGCGCTCGTTGCCCGTCACGATCTGTTCGGGGTGAGCGGTCTCGATATTGGAGACGATCAGGAAGCGGTTCGTCAGACGGCCGCCCTCGGCGAGCGGCTTGTCGGTCAGCGCGAAGTACTTCTGGTTCGTCTGCATCGTGAGAATCAGACATTCCTGCGGAACCGCCAGGAATTCCTTCTCGAAGTGGCAGGCGTAGACGGCGGGCCATTCGACGAGTGCGGTCACTTCGTCGAGCAACGCGTCGGGCATAACCACATGGTCGTTGCCTGCGGCGGCGAGCAATTGCGTGCGGATCGCGTCACGGCGACCCGCGAAGCTCGCCAGCACTTTGCCTTCGGTTTCGAGAACGGCAGCATAGGCGTCGGCATGGGCGACGGTGACTTCGCCCTTCGACAGGAAGCGGTGACCCAGCGTCTTGTTGCCCGAGGTCAGGCCAATGGCCGTGGCAGGCACGCGCGTGTCGCCGTGCAGGGCGATCAGACCATGCACCGGGCGCACGAACTGGACCGTCTCGCCGTCCGGGCGCTGATAGCTCATGACCTTCGGGATCGGCAGCTTGCCGAGCGTTTCGTCCAGTGCGGCTTGCAGGGCGTCGGCCAGTTGCGCGCCCGCAGCGGTGTACGTGTGGAAGAAGGCTTCGGCCTTGCCGTCCATCGCGCGCTCCAGGCTGGCGACCGACAGGTCGGCGAAGCCCATCGCAGCGAGTTTCTTTGCGAGCGGCGGCGTTGGATTGCCGTTGGCGTCGAGAGCGACGGACACGGGCAGCACCTTCGCGCGGATCGTGGCGTCCGGGGCGCGCTCGAGCACGTTCGAGATCGTGACGGCCAGGCGGCGCGGCGTGGCGTATGGCGTGACGACGCTGGCGTCGGTGGTCAGGCCGCGCGTGCGCAGGCCGTTGGCAATGCCGTCGGCGAACGCGTCGCCCAGACGCGCCAGCGCCTTCGGAGGCAGTTCTTCGGTCAGCAGTTCGACCAGCAGGGTGCGTTGTGCGGTGCTCATCATGCGGCTTGCGTTTGGGTTTGGGCGGCAGGGGCGTTCAGCATCGGGAAGCCGAGCTTCTCGCGCGACGCGTAGTAGGCCTGTGCGATCAGACGCGACAGCGCGCGGATACGGCCGATGTACGCGGCACGTTCGGTCACCGAGATGGCACCGCGCGCGTCGAGCAGGTTGAAGGTGTGTGCGGCCTTGAGAATCATCTCGTAGGCGGGCAACGCCAGTTCGGCTTCGATGAGGCGCTTGGCTTCGCTCTCGTAGTTGTCGAAGAAGCTGAACAACATCGGCTGGTTCGAATGCTCGAAGTTGTACGTCGACTGCTCGACTTCGTTCTGATGGAACACGTCGCCATAGGTCAGGCGGCGCTTGACCGGGCCGTCGGCGGTTTGCTCTTCCCACTCCGTCCACACGAGGTCGTAGACATTCTCGACCTGTTGCAGATACATGGCCAGACGCTCGATGCCGTAGGTGATTTCGCCGAGCACCGGCTTGCAATCGAGACCGCCGACTTGCTGGAAGTAGGTGAACTGGGTGACTTCCATGCCGTTCAACCACACTTCCCAGCCCAGCCCCCAGGCGCCGAGCGTGGGGTTTTCCCAGTCGTCTTCCACGAAGCGCACGTCGTTCTCGGTCAGATCGAGGCCGAGCGCGCGCAGCGAACCCAGGTACAGGTCGAGAATGTTCTCCGGTGCCGGCTTGAGCACCACCTGATACTGGTAGTAATGCTGCATGCGGTTGGGATTCTCACCGTAACGGCCATCCTTGGGACGGCGCGACGGCTGCACATAGGCGGCGCGCCACGGCTCGGGGCCGATCGCGCGCAGGAACGTGGCAGTGTGCGAGGTACCGGCGCCGACCTCCATGTCGTAAGGCTGGAGCAACGCACAGCCTTGCTTGTCCCAGTAATCCTGCAAAGTCAGGATGACTTGTTGAAAGGTAAGCATGATGAATTCGCGCGGACGAACAGGAAAAAATGCGGATTTTGCGCAGCTTGCCGACCCGGCCGCGAGCGCGGCCGACAAACTAAAACGTTGAATTTTAGCGGGAATTCGACCCGAATGGGGCGTCACTGCCCATTGGGTGGTGCGACAGGGGGAATTTCACGTCCCCCTGCGTCGTTTCGATGATGCCCGCCGAGTCTTAGCGCGAGCGGCGGGTCATTGCCAGACCGAGGCCCAGTGCGATGAGCGCCAGCACCAGTGCAGGCGTATTGCCGAAGCGAACATACGGCGTGAGGCCGCTGTACGGCTGGACGTTGCCGGTGAGCGCACCCGTGGTCATCGCCGGCAGACGGCCCTGCACACGGCCGTGCGCATCGATGATCGCCGTGGCGCCGGTGTTCGTCGCCCGCAACATGGGACGCCCCGTCTCCAGTGTGCGCATGCGTGCGATCTGCAAATGCTGATCCAGCGCGATGGTGTCGCCGAACCACGCGAGGTTCGTGGAGTTGGCGAGCACCGTGGCCGGCGCCGGCATATTGCGCAGCGCCTGCGCGATCTCCTCGCCGAACAAATCTTCGTAACAGATGTCGAGCGCCACGCGCTGATCGCGAATCGCGAAGCCGCTCGGCGTGGCGGTTCCCCGCAGGAAATCGCCCAGCGGGATGTGCATCATGTCGACGAACCAGCGGAAGCCCCACGGGACGAATTCGCCGAAAGGCACGAGGTGATGCTTGTCGTAGCGGTACAGCGTCTGGTCACGCGGCGTGACACCGAACAGACTGTTGGTCAGGTCCGTCGGGCCACGATCGGTGAGGGTCGCGCCCACGGCGCCGAGCACCACATGCGAGCCGGTGCGATCGACGAATTCCCGGATCGGGCCGGCCACGTCGGGCGGAATGGCTTGCAGCAGCACCGGGAACGCCGTCTCCGGCGTGATGATGAGGTCGGCCGGCGCGGCCACGATCATGTCGCGATACAGCGCCATGGCGTGGTCGATCCCGGCGCGCTCGAATTTCATGTCCTGCGCGATATTGCCTTGCAGCAGCCGCACCGTGAGCGGTTTGCCCGAAGGCGTCGTCCATTCGTGGCGGGCGAGCAGGGCACCTGCACCGAGCAGCGCCAGCGTGCCGACGACGGCCGCGAAGCGTCGCATGGGGGGCGTTGTCACCGCGAAGGGCAGGACGGCGCGGGCAAGCCACGCCGCTGCGAGTGCCGCGAGTCCGCCGATGCCATAGACCCCGACGAGCGGTGCGAAGCCCGAGAGCGGGCCGTCGACATGGGCGTAGCCGGGCGACAGCCATGGAAAGCCGGTGAAGACGGTGCCGCGCAGCCATTCCGCGAGTGTCCACGCGCCGGCGAACGCGAAGGCGCGCCACGGTCCGGCGGCCGTCACCCAGCGCGTGGCGTACGCCGCCAGCGCGGGGTACAGCGCGAGATAGATCGAGAACAGGACAACCGCTGCACCGGCCATGATGGCGGGCATGCCGCCATACGTATGCATGCTGATGTAGAGCCACCAGATGCCCGATACGAACGAGGCAAGCCCGAAGCATCCGCCAAGCCAGAAGGCATCGCGACGCGAGGCGCTGCGCTCGACGAGCGCAAAGAGGCCCGCCATGGCGAGCAGTTGCAACCACCAGACGTCGCGCGGGGCGAAGGCCAGCGTCTGTGCAATACCGGCCAGACCGGCGAGCACACGGGCGCGCCAGGCCGGCCACGAGCGCCGCTCGGGCGCGTGGACGGTCATTTCCTGCATGGATCGATGGAGGGGTTACTCGGGCTGAACGGCCGGTGCCGGCTCCACGCGCCGCAACAGCAGCATGTGGACCTGACGGCCGTCGGCGCGCAGCACTTCGAACACGAGATTGCCGATGCGCATACGCTCACCACGGCGCGGCACACGGCCGAACTGGTGGGTGATCATACCGCCGATCGTGTCGTTTTCGTCATCGTGGAACTGCGTGCCGAACGCTTCGTTGAACTGCTCGATTTCGGTCAGCGCACGAATGCGATACGTTCCGTCGGGCGCGGCAATGATGTTGTCTTCTTCCTCATCGAAGTCGTATTCGTCTTCGATGTCGCCGACGATCTGCTCAAGCACGTCTTCAATGGTGATCAGACCGGCCACGCCGCCGTATTCGTCCACGACGATGGCGATGTGGTTGCGATTCACGCGGAAGTCGTGCAGCAGCACGTTCAGGCGCTTCGACTCCGGAATGAACACGGCCGGGCGCAGCATGTCGCGCACGTCGAAATCGTGATTCGCGTAGTAACGCAGCAAATCCTTGGCGAGCAGAATGCCGATGATGTTGTCGCGATTCCCCTCGTAGACCGGATAGCGCGAGTGCGCCTGTTCCAGCACGAACGGGACAAATTCTTCGGGGGTCTGTTCGATGTTGATGGCGTCCATTTGCGCGCGCGGCACCATGATGTCGCGGGCGCACAGATCGGCCACCTGGAATACGCCCTCGATCATCGCCAGGGAATCGGCGTCCATCAGGTTGCGGGCGTGAGCGTCTTGCAGAATTTCGAGCAACTCTGCGCGCGACTCCGGCTCCGGGGAGATCAGATCGGTGAGGCGTTCGAGCAGAGAGCGAGGTTTATCAGGGTTTTTTCGACCGGGTCGACTGGGATAAGGGTCGTTCATGACGGCGCGTCCAAGTTGGGCGGACGCCGAGCTGTTACAGGAAGCTAAAGGATACACCAGATGTGCGGCATCTCCGCGACAGGTCCGCAGCGTTTGCATCGTGTTTCGTTACGCGGCGCTGGTTGCAGGACGATGCTGCGGATTTCAGGACATTTCGGGGGCTTGAGTGCACATCAGCGCACACCGCAGCGGTGCAAAATCGCTTCCAGCGCCGGATCGGGCATGCCGGCCTCGCGCAGCGCCTTGACCGTCCGGGCGACGTAATCCTGTGTCGTGCCGTAGCGCCCCTGCGCCTGATCGAAGACCTTACGGATGGTCTCGTCGGGCAGGCGGCCTGCATAGCTTTTCACGTCGCGTCGCATGACGAACGCGAGGGCGGGCGCGGTGCGGCCGTCGGCGAGCGCGCAGTTCAGCCACGCGGGGCGATACGAACCCATCGCCATCTCGCGATACCAGAGCGTTTCGAGTTCGGCGCGCGCTTTGGCGGCCGAGAGCCGCAACGCCACGCCTGCACACGAGCCGCCGCGGTCGAGCGCGAGCACGAGACCCGGCTGCTCGGGCGTGCCGCGATTGACGCGCGACCACAGATACAGCCCCCGGTGATAGCCATACACGCGAGCGCGCTGGGTTTCCTCGACCGGCAGGCCGGGATTCCAGATGAGCGAGCCGTAAGCGAAGATCCACAGATCCTGATACCCGTCCCAGCCGGTAAGCGCGGCGTCGAGCGACGTCGAGAGTTCTTCCGGCGTCAGATGGCGGCCCAGTCCGATGTCGGGAGGATATTGCGTGCACCCGGGACCGCTCGACACGCTGGCCGGTGGAGTCTCGGAGGCAGTCGGGCGATCGGGGATGCGGTCCATACGATGTCGGTTCAGGCGCGGCGCGGTTTGGCCGGTGCTTTAGCGTTGGTTTTGGCGTCGGCGAAAGTGGCCGGCGCAGACTTTTCCGACGCATAGGGATCGGCGTACCCGAGACCGGCGAGAATTTCCGTCTCCAGGCCTTCCATCTCCTGCGCCTCGTCGTCGGCCTCGTGATCGTATCCCTGCGCGTGGAGCACGCCGTGCACGATCAGGTGCGCGTAATGCGCTTCGAGGGGAATGCCTTGTTCGTTCGCTTCGCGCTCGACGACCGGGCAGCACAACACGATGTCGCCCGTGACCGGATCGCTTTCATCTTGCGCGTAGGCAAACGTGAGCACGTTGGTGGCGTAGTCCTTACCGCGATAGCCTCGATTGAGCGTCTGGCCTTCCTCGGCATCGACGAAGCGCAGCGTCAGTTCGGCGTCGGCCAACAAGGCCGCCTGCACCCAGCGGCGTACCGCCGTGCGCGAGAGCAGCGCCTTGTGCGCGGCGAATGCCGGGCCGGCCACGAACTGGCTCGTCAGCGTGAGCGCGTGGCGCGGCGAACGAGGGGCCCGCTCGCTCATGCCTTGCCTCGCGTCGCCCGGCCATCTCGGCGTTCGCGGTCGTTCGATTCCGGCAGGTCCAGTCCGGCTTCGGCGTGTTGCGTGTGCGCGTCGTAGGCTTCGACGATGCGGGCGACCAACGGGTGACGCACCACATCCACGCTGGTGAAGCGGGTCATGGCGATGCCGCGAACGTTCTTCAGGATCAGTTGTGCTTCCATCAGGCCGCTCTTCGAGCCGCGCGGCAGGTCGACCTGCGTGGTGTCGCCGGTCACGACGGCCTTGCTGCCGAAGCCGATCCGCGTGAGGAACATCTTCATCTGTTCGGGCGTCGTGTTCTGCGCCTCGTCCAGAATGATGAACGCGTGATTGAGCGTGCGCCCGCGCATATACGCGAGCGGCGCGATCTCGATCATCTGCTTTTCGAAATACTTCTGCGTCTTGTCGAAGCCGAGCAGGTCGTACAGCGCGTCGTAAAGCGGGCGCAGGTACGGGTCGACCTTCTGTGCCAGATCGCCGGGCAGGAAACCCAGACGCTCGCCGGCTTCCACCGCCGGGCGCGTGAGCACGATGCGCTTGACCGCGTCACGCTCAAGCGCGTCGACAGCGCACGCGACCGCGAGGTAGGTCTTGCCGGTACCGGCTGGCCCGATGCCGAACGTGACATCGTGCGACAGAATCTGCTTCAGGTAATCGCGCTGCGCCGGGGTACGGCCGTGAAGGTCGCTGCGGCGCGTGTGCAGCACGGGCGAGCCGTCCTCGGTTTCGCCGGCGGCAAACGGGTTGTCATCGCCGTGACGCACGGTCGGCACGAGACCCTGGCGCGATTCCACGAGGCCCAACTGAATATCGTCGACCGACAAGGGTTCGGTGGCGCGGTTGTAGAAACTCTCGAGGGCCTGCGTGGCGATCACGGCGCTCTTGCCGCGCACGGAGAAGCGATGGCCGCGCCGGGTGATCGAGACGTCGAGTGCCTGTTCGATCTGACGCAGGTTTTCGTCCAGCGGGCCGCAAAGGTTGGCCAGCCGGCGATTGTCGTCGCGCGGGGCGGTGAATTCTTGGACGGGTGCTTTCAAGATGATCCGGTCGGTTGCCTGTTCAGGTCGTTCGATGGAGTCGCCGGGGGCAGGCTCGGGTATGCGGTGGGTACGCCAGGGACTGCCGGGTCCGTTCATATTCGCAAATTTCGCTTAGTGCGTGGTGACCAGTTCGCCACGCAACGAGTGCGGGTAGGCGAAGGTGATTACCACGTCGGTCATCTGGCCGATCAGGCTGGCGCGTTGCGCCTCGGGCACGGGGAAGTTCACCACGCGATTGTTCTCGGTGCGCCCTTGCAGCTCGTTCGGGTCCTTGCGCGAGACGCCTTCGACGAGAATGCGCTGACGCGAGCCGACCATGCGCTGGCTGATGCGCGCAGCATTTTCCTCGATCACGGCTTGCAGATGTTGCAGGCGGCGCAGCTTGACCTCGCGCGGCGTGTCGTCCGGCAGGTTGGCAGCGGGCGTGCCAGGGCGCGGGCTGTAGATGAACGAGAAGCTCGTGTCGTAGCCGATGTCGTGGATCATCGCCATGAGCTTGTCGAAATCCTCTTCCGTCTCGCCGGGGAAGCCGACGATGAAGTCCGACGACATCGACATGTCCGGGCGCACCTGACGCAGGCGGCGAATGATCGACTTGTATTCGAGCACGGTATAGCCGCGTTTCATCGCCGAGAGCACGCGGTCGGCGCCGTGCTGCACGGGCAGGTGCAGATGGCTCACGAGCTTGGGCACCTTGGCGTAGGTGTCGATCAGACGCTGCGTGAATTCCTTCGGGTGGCTGGTCGTGTAGCGGATACGCTCGATGCCGGGCACTTCGGCGACGTATTCGATGAGCAGCGCGAAGTCGGCGATTTCGCCGTCGGCCATCAGGCCTCGATAGGCGTTCACGTTCTGACCCAGCAGCGTGATTTCGCGCACGCCTTGTTCGGCCAGACCGGCAATCTCGGTGAGCACGTCTTCGAACGGGCGCGATACTTCGTCGCCACGCGTGTAGGGCACCACGCAGTAGCTGCAATACTTCGAACAGCCTTCCATGATCGAGACGAACGCCGTGGCGCCCTCGACCTTGGCCGGCGGCAGGTGGTCGAACTTCTCGATTTCCGGGAACGAGATGTCGACCTGCGAGCGGCCCGTGGTGCGGCGCGCTTCGAGCATCTGCGGCAGACGGTGCAGCGTTTGCGGGCCGAATACCACGTCTACGTAGGGCGCACGTTGCACGATGGCGGCGCCTTCCTGACTGGCGACACAGCCGCCTACGCCGATGACCAGATCCGGCTTGATCTCCTTGAGGGCGCGCATGCGGCCCAGATCCGAGAACACCTTTTCCTGTGCCTTTTCGCGCACGGAGCACGTATTGAACAGGATGACGTCGGCGTCTTCGGGGGAATCGGTCTTTTCGAGACCTTCGGCTGCGCCGAGCACGTCCGCCATCTTGTCGGAGTCGTACTCGTTCATCTGACAGCCGAACGTCTTGATATAAATCTTCTTTGCCATTGAGTGTGCGCCGTTCGCAGTGGTTAACCTGGGGGCGTCCGTATTGGATGTTTCAGGGGTTCAGTCATGCCGGGCCGCGAGAGAAATGCGGTGACCCAAACGCAAAAGCCGGCGTGGCCGGCCTGTCCGGACCTCCGTAGCGGGGCCGGTGAGTGGTGCACGCATTATACCGCGTGCACCGCAGGGGAGCGCGTCCGGACTAGCGGTTGTCCTTCATCGCGGCAGCAAGGGCGCGGATGTTGTGCTGGAACAACTGGAGGTAGGTCGAGGCTTCCGGGTTCTGTGAGAGCGCGTCGGAGTAAAGCTTGCCGTCGACCGTCACCTTGGCGTCCTTGGCGATGCGCTGGACCAGACGGGGATTGGAGATGTTTTCCATAAAGACCGCCTTGATGCCGGTACGGCGGATCACGCGAATCAGGTTCGCCACATCCTTGGCGCTGGCTTCGCTTTCCGTCGACACGCCTTCCGGGGCGAGGAACCTGATGCCGAAGCGCTGGCCGAGATAGCCGAAGGCGTCATGCGAGGTCAGCACCACGCGGCGGGCCGGCGGAACCGGGGCGAGTTGCTTGTTGGCCCAGGTGATCAGGTCGTCGAGCGCAGCCTGATAGTTCTTGGCGCGATCCGCGTAGTAGGCGCTGCCGGCGGGATCGGCCTGCGACAGGGCGGCGGCAATGTTGGCGACCATCGCCTTCACGCGCTCGGGGTCCTGGAACATGTGCGGATCGGTCACGGTCTTGCCGTCGTCGACCATGGTACGGGGCTTGAGGCCCTTTGTGACCGTGACGAGCGTGCCTGGATAGTGGCTCGACTTCATCAGGCGCGGCAGCCAGCCTTCGAAGCCCAGCCCGTTCACGAAGAAGAGCTTGGTGCCGGAGATCTTGGCGACGTCCGCCGGGGTCGGCTCATAGACGTGCGTGTCCTGATCGGGGCCGACGAGCGTGGTGACATCGACCCGGTCGCCGCCAACCACTTTCACGATGTCGGACAGGATGCTGAAGCTCGCACCGACGGGCAGGCGCGTGTCCTGCGCGCGTGCCGGGCTGACGAACGCCAGCGCCAGGGCAACCATTGTGGCGACGAGCCCTGCGCCAAGCCAGGATTTGCCGCCCGACGCTTTGCTGCCCCATTGACCCAATCCGAACATGTTTTCCTCTCTTAAAGCGCCGGAGCCTTCGCACTATTTGCCTGGCCCGGCGTGACCAGCAATGCGCTCAGATAGGCGATGCCAGCCGTCAAAACGATGGCCGGTCCCGAGGGACAGGCCAGGTAATACGAAAGCAGCAGCCCGATCACGCTCGACGCGCTCGCGACCAGCCAGGCCACTAGCAGCATGCCGGGGAGCGTGCGGGCGACGAGCCGGGCGGTCGCTGCCGGCAACATCATCAGTCCTACGGCCATGAGCGTGCCCATCGCCTGAAATCCCGCCACGAGGTTCATCACCGTCAGCACGGTAAAGCCGAGGTGGTAACGCATCACGCTCTTGCCCTGGCCGTGGCCGAGGAATGTCGGATCGGCACTATCCAGCACGAGACCGCGATAATGCCAGCCGAACCAGAGCAGCGTCACCGTCGCGATCGCCGCGACGAGCAGGAGCGACGGGTCGTCTACCGCGAGCACCGAACCGAAGAGCAGATGCATCAGATCGACGCTGTTGCCCCATTTGGACACGATCACCACGCCACCGGCCAGCGCCAGTAGATAGAAGCCGGCAAACGACGCGCCTTCGTCAAGCCGCGTGCGACGGCTCGACAGCCCGGCGAGCAAGGCCACCAGCAAGCCGGCCACCATGCCGCCGCCCGCCATCCACGGCAGCGAGAGGCCGCCGATCAGATAGCCGACGGCCGCGCCCGGCAACACCGCGTGAGAGAGCGAGTCGCCCATCAGGCTCATGCGACGCAGCAGCAGGAACACACCCACCGGCGTGCAACCGATCGACAACGCAAGGCTGCCGACAAGGGCGTGCCGCATGAAGTCGAATTCCGAGAACGGGCCGACGAGCAAATCCACGACCGTGCTCATCGCTGGCCTGCGCGCGTTGCCGCGACGGCGCCCGGCGAAGACGCTCCCTCCTGGGCCGATAAATAGGGCGACACGGCGGGCGACGCAGCGCCCGCGATCCGGGCGGTGTAACCTCCGGCCCCCGACAGGCCAACATGCGCGCTGCCTGCTGCGACCTCGCCGGATGGCAGCCCGCCGTGCAGACACGCGGCCGGCGAGCCCGAGGCCACCAGCCGGCCCGCCATCACGACGACATACGAAAACCGTTCGAGGACAAGCGGCAGGTCGTGAAGCACCGTCACCACAGTGCGACCCTCGTTGCGCCATTGATCCAACAATGCGAGCAACAGTTCCGCCGACGGGACATCGATGCCTGTGAGTGGTTCATCCAGCAAAACGATGGGAGCATCTTCCACGATCAGCCGGGCGAAGCGGGCGCGCTGCCATTGACCGCCCGACAAGACTTCGAGCGGTTGCGCGCGCTTGTCCGCAAGGCCGACACGGGCGAGGGCGTCGTGGGCGCGGTCGAACTCGTTGCGTCCGAGACGGCGGGCGTCACCCGTGCGTCGCCAGGTGCCGGTCAGCACATACTCCTCGACGCACATGGGGAACCGGTGATCGGTTTCGGGGCGTTGCGAGAGATAGGCCACCGGCCCGTCGCAAACGATCTTGCCGCTCGAGGCTTTCTGCAAACCGGCAAGGGCACGCAACAGCGTGGTCTTGCCGCCGCCATTGGGCCCGACGACCGCCGATAGCACACCGGGAGCGAAGGTGGCGCTCACGCCTTCCAGTGCAACGTTCGGTCCAAAATGAACCGAAAGGTCATGGCAGCCGATCACGAGGCGACTCCTTGCAGCGCCCAATAAACGAGCGCCCAAAGCGGGACGAGCACAAGCAATGTCAGTGCCGTGCGTTCCCAGCCTGCGAGACGGTAGAGCCAAACGGAAAAACGGATCATGGGTGAGACGGGCGATGCCCAGACACAGATTGCAACTGTGTAATAAATGCAACAAAGTTGCATTATGGCATGAATTGTCCCATGGCGCGGCACCGATCGATCGGGCGCGTCGGACGTCGCAAAACGCCTGTGGCAGGTGCCGGTACACAACGCGTTACATATCAGCGCAGCACATTTTGGCGAACCGGCGTAACATGGGTTCACGCCTGATCGACTGGCACGCTGTTCGCTTCATTCCAGAGATCGGCAATATGCAAGGCATTGATGAGACGGTGGCATGGTGCGGTGCGGCGACTCGAGTCAGCGTCTCTGACGAGAGGTCCGGCGCACGACCGGTAACCGTCGCTGCCGAGGAGGTTCGCCCGTTCAGATCACCGGCCGTCTTCGACTTTCCGCCCGCGACACCCTGCGCCGACGCATGATGATCGCACGACCTTCGCGACTTCGCGCAGTCGCGTCGCCTCGACAGGAAAGCACCTCGTCACGCGCCCACGTCTTCGCATTCGTCGACGTTGTCGGGCAGCCCACTTTTTTCCGCAAACATTGCACGTCGTGCTTCGAACGTTCGCAAGAAATTCTATCTAATAGATAGGATTCCTTAGTGAGTGATGAGCCTATTCGAACGTTTCGTAATGCAGGCAAACCCGAATGCGCAATGCGTGCGAGAGTATGCGGAAAGTCGCTCGATTTTTGATGTATTACCGCTGACGTGCGCAATGCGTAGATGGTGCGGAAACCCTTGTGGAATGCGGGTTATCGGCGATGCTTAGCGCTGCGGAAAATATCTAGCGACAGTTTTTTTGTTTGTGCATATGATGAGTTAACGGTTGCAATTTTCAGTGACAAGTTTAAAGTCAACCTAAACCGATTTTGAGTCGTTCATGTAAGGGAGGGGACAGTGCGAAAGGTTTCGCGAAAGTCGCTCCGGCATGCAGTGAGCCAGGTCGAAACCATTGCGCAGTCATCCGGGTCTTAGGCAACAGAGCGGACATCGTTTCCGATGTTTTCCGATGAAGCGGGGGTGAGGCATATGGATATTTTCAGCCACTACACGACACGTTTCGAAGCACGCAGGGAAGAGGAATACAGCATCCAGGAATATCTGGAGATCTGTAAGAAAGACTCGACAGCGTATGCAACGGCAGCCGAGCGTATGCTGAGCGCCATCGGTGAGCCTGAGCTTATCGACACGCACCACGACCCGCGGCTCTCGCGGTTGTTCTCGAACAAGATCATCAAGATCTATCCTGCCTTCCGTGAGTTCTACGGCATGGAAGACACGATCGAGCAAATCGTCTCGTTCTTCAAACACGCCGCGCAAGGGCTCGAAGAGCGCAAACAGATCCTTTACCTGCTTGGCCCCCCTGGAGGTGGCAAGTCGTCGCTGGCTGAGAAGCTCAAGGCGTTGATGGAAGACGTGCCCATCTACTGCCTGAAGGGATCGCCGGTGCACGAGTCGCCTCTGGGCCTGTTCTCACCCGAGGAAGACGGCAAGATTCTGGAAGAGGACTTCGGCATTCCGGTGCGGTATCTCAATACGATTCCGTCGCCGTGGGCCACCAAACGTCTGAACGAGTTCAACGGCGACATCACCAAGTTCCGCGTGGTGAAGGTGCGACCGTCGGTGCTGCAACAGATCGCGATTGCGAAGACCGAGCCGGGGGACGAGAACAATCAGGACATCTCGTCGCTTGTCGGTAAGGTCGACATTCGCAAGCTCGAGGAATTTCCGCAGGACGACCCGGACGCGTACTCCTACTCCGGCGGGCTTTGCCTGGCCAACCGCGGCCTGCTCGAGTTCGTCGAAATGTTCAAGGCGCCGATCAAGGTGCTCCACCCGTTGCTGACCGCCACGCAGGAGGGCAACTACAAGGGGACGGAAGGGTTCGGTGCGATTCCGTTCGACGGTATCGTGCTGGCTCACTCGAACGAGGCCGAATGGCAGAGCTTCAAGGGCAATCGTAACAACGAGGCCTTCCTCGATCGTATCTATATCGTGAAGGTGCCCTACTGCCTGCGCGTGACCGACGAGGTGAAGATTTACGAGAAGCTCGTGAAGAACAGCTCGCTCGCGAACGCGCCCCGAGCGCCAAACGTGCTCAAGATGCTCGCGCAATTCGCCGTGCTCACGCGTCTGAAAGAGCCGGAGAACTCCAATATCTTTTCCAAGGTTCGTGTCTACGACGGTGAAAACCTCAAGGACGTCGATCCGAAAGCGAAGTCATATCAGGAGTATCGCGACTACGCCGGGGTGGACGAGGGGATGACGGGCATGTCCACGCGTTTCGCCTTCAAGGTGTTGTCGAAGGTCTTCAACTTCGACAACACCGAAGTGGCGGCCAACCCGGTGCACATGCTGTACGTGCTCGAGCAGCAGATCGAGCGAGAACAGTACGCCGGCGAAGTCGAGAAGCGCTATCTCGCCTACATCAAGGAGTATCTGACCGCACCGTTTGTCGAGTTCATCGGCAAGGAGATTCAGACCGCCTATCTCGAGTCGTACTCGGAGTACGGCCAGAACATCTTCGACCGCTACGTGAACTTCGCGGATCTCTGGATTCAGGATCAGGAGTATCGCGATCCGAACACCGGCGAGATTCTCGATCGCACCGCGCTCAACGATGAACTGGAGAAGGTCGAGAAGCCGGCCGGGATTACCAACCCGAAAGACTTCCGCAACGAGATCGTCAACTTCGTCCTGCGCGCACGCGCCAACAACGCGGGCAAGAATCCGCTCTGGACGAGTTATGAAAAGCTGCGCGCAGTCATCGAGAAGCGCATGTTCTCGACGACCGAGGATTTGCTGCCGGTGATCTCGTTCAACGCGAAGTCGTCCAAGGAGGATCAGGAAAAGCACGCCAACTTTGTCAACCGAATGGTGGAAAAAGGCTATACCCCGAAGCAGGTTCGCCTGCTCGTGGAATGGTACCTGCGCGTGCGCAAATCCTCGTAACCAACCGGGGCCACTATGTCAGCAATCATCGACAGACGGCAAAACGGCAAGAACAAAAGCGCCATCAACCAGCAGCGTTTCATCAAACGCTACCGCGACCAGATTCGACGCGCGGTAGCGAAGGCGGTGGGCGGGCGCAAGATTACCGATATCGATGGCAGCGGACAGGTCTCGATCCCGGTCAAGGACATCACGGAGCCGTTGTTCCACCACGGGCCCGGCGGGCGACGGGAGATGGTTCATCCCGGCAATCGCGAGTTCGTGGTGGGCGACAACTTCGAGCGTCCGCCATCGGGCGCGGGGGGCGGCGGAAGCCGCGCCAGCGACTCGGGAGAGGGCGAGGACGATTTCGTCTTCAACCTCTCGCGCGAGGAGTTCCTGAAATTCTTCTTCGAGGATATGGCCCTGCCGGATCTCGCGAAACGACGTCTCGCGCAGATTCCGGAGTTCCGCAAGGTCCGTGCGGGCTATTCGATCGACGGCACGCCGTCGAACCTCAACGTCATTCGGACGATGCGCAGTTCGCTGGGCCGT
Organism: Pandoraea fibrosis; assembly: GCF_000807775.2. NCBI lineage: Bacteria > Pseudomonadati > Pseudomonadota > Betaproteobacteria > Burkholderiales > Burkholderiaceae > Pandoraea > Pandoraea fibrosis. Next base: position 1,535,595 of record NZ_CP047385.1, read on the forward strand.
CGCATTGCCCTCACGGCGCCCTATCGCAAGCAGTTGCGCGAGCTCGAAGCCGAATACGCGGACATCGTCTCGCGTGAGGGCGATACGTCGCCGCGAGCATTGTCGCTGGCGCACGAGATCACGCATCTGCGCACTCGCGTCGAAGCGATTCCGTACATCGAGAAGCTCGATCTGCGCTACTCGAACCGGGTCATGCAGCCGCGTCCTCAGGCGCAGGCCGTCATGTTCTGTCTGATGGACGTGTCCGGCTCGATGGACCAGAGCCGCAAGGATCTCGCCAAGCGCTTCTTCATGCTGCTCTATCTGTTCCTGCGGCATAACTACGAGCGTATCGATCTGGTGCTCATCCGGCACCACACCACGGCGAAGGAGGTCAACGAAGACGACTTCTTCTATGCACGCGAATCGGGCGGCACGGTGGTCTCGAGCGCGCTCAAACTGATGACGGAAATCATCGCGGATCGATACTCGCCGAGCGACTGGAATATCTACGGGGCGCAGGTGTCCGATGGCGACAACTGGGACGGGGATTCGCCCATCTGCCGCGACATTCTGAATCAGACGATCATGCCTGCGGTGCAGTACTTCGCGTATGTGGAGGTGGCCAGCGCCGAACCACAGAACCTGTGGAACGAGTACTTGTCGGTCAAGCAGCAGCATCCGAATTTCGCGATGCAGCGCATCATGGAAGCCGCCGAGATTTATCCGGTGCTGCACGACCTGTTCAAGAAGAAGGCGGCCTGAAAACGGTCCCGCGTCGATACCCCAACGAGGGCAACGAGGACGCATCATGGCGTATATATCCACCGGATCGGAATGGACGTTTGAACTGATTCAACGTTACGAGCACGAGATCGCGCGCATTGCGGCGGACTTCAAGCTCGACACGTATCCGAATCAGATCGAGATCATCACCGCCGAGCAGATGCTCGACGCCTACGCGACGGTGGGGCTGCCCATCGGCTATCACCACTGGTCGTATGGCAAGCACTTCCTGTCTTCCGAGCGCGGTTACAAGCGCGGGCAGATGGGGCTGGCCTATGAGATCGTCATCAACTCGAATCCCTGCATCGCGTATCTGATGGAGGAGAACAGCATGACCATGCAGGCGCTGACCATCGCGCACGCCAGCTACGGTCACAACTCGTTCTTCAAGGGGAATTATCTCTTCCGCACCTGGACCAGTGCCGACGCCATCGTCGACTACCTGTTGTTCGCACGTAACTACATCACCGAGTGCGAGCAGCGCTATGGCGAACAGTCGGTCGAGTTGCTGCTCGACTCCTGCCACGCGCTCATGAACTACGGGGTGGATCGTTACAAGCGGCCGAAGCGGTTGTCGCTCGCGCAGGAACAGGCGCGTCAGAAGGAGCGAGAGAACTATCTGCAATTGCAGATCAACGATCTGTGGCGCACGCTGCCGCACCACGCGTTGCACGATGACGACGAGGACGATGGCCTCGATCCGACCGAATCGGACGACCCGCGTTTTCCCGGCGAGCCGCAGGAGAACCTGCTGTACTTCTTCGAGAAGAATGCCCCCAAGCTGGCCCCGTGGCAGCGCGAGATCGTGCGCATCGTGCGCAAGCTCGCACAGTATTTCTATCCGCAACGTCAGACCAAGGTGATGAACGAAGGCTGGGCAACGTTCTGGCATTACACGATCCTGCAGCAGCTCTACAAGGAGAAACTCGTCAACGACGCGTTCATGATGGAGTTCCTGCACGCGCACACGAACGTGGTCTATCAGCCATCGTTCGACAGTCCGTACTACAGCGGCCTGAACCCCTATGCGCTGGGCTTCGCGATGTTCCAGGACATTCGCCGCATGTGCGAGGAACCGACCGACGAAGACCGTCAGTGGGCCCCCGACATTGCCGGCAGCGACTGGCTGACGACGCTCGACTTCGCCATGCGCAACTTCAAGGACGAGAGCTTCATCCAGCAGTTCCTCTCGCCGAAGGTCATTAGAGACCTGAAGCTGTTCTCTGTGCTCGATGACGATCGCGACAGCCGCTTGCGCGTGACCGCCATCCACAACGATACCGGCTATCGCGAGATCCGCGAGATGCTTGCGCAACAGTACAACCTTAGCCAGCTCGAGCCGAACATTCAGGTCTCGCATGTGGATCTGCATGGCGATCGGTCACTGACGTTGCGACATGTGCAAACCGATCGCAAGCCACTGGACGATGGCTTCGAGGAGGTCCTCAAGCACGTTGCGCGTCTGTGGGGCTTCACCGTGCGACTGGAGACGGTGTTCGAGGACGGCCGCAGCGAGATGACCCACGAGACCAAGGTCGAGAAGCGGCGGCGCTATGCATTGAGCGCGTGATGAAGATTCCGTTCGTCGCGCTCGATCATGTAGTGCTGCGCACCAACGACATTGCCCGCCTTCAGCACTTCTACATGGATGTGCTCGGCTGCACGCTGGAGAAGGTGCAGGCGGATATCGGACTCGTGCAGTTGCGCGCGGGCGATGCATTGATCGATCTGGTCGACGTGGCCGGGCAGATCGGCCGCCAGGGCGGTGTGGCGCCCGGCCCGGAAGGCCACAACCTTGATCATTTCTGTTTGCGCGTCGAGCCCTTCGACGATGAGGCCATCCGGCAGGGACTGGCCTCGCACGGCGTGACGCTGGGCGAGGTTGTACAGCGCTATGGCGCGCATGGCGAAGGGCCGTCGTGCTATCTCACCGATCCGGACGGAAATACCGTCGAACTCAAGGGGCCACCGTCGCGTCCGAATCGCTGAGCGCGTGCCTCGCGAGTTGTCTTCGGCGTACGCTCACGCCGCCATCTGCCCCAGCACGCTTTGATCCCGTCCCTTGTGTTTGGCCTGATAGAGCGCCTTGTCGGCGCGCTCGAGCATCGCGCTGATCACGAGTGGCTCGCCCGGTTGCCATGACGCAATGCCGACACTGATCGTGATGGCTTCGCCATCGTCTCGCGCAGTTTGCGGAAGCAGGTCCGTGCTGGCCCGCTTGACGGATTCCCGAATGCGGTCTGCCACGCGAAGCGCGGCGTGTTGATCGATCTCGGGCAGCACCACGGCAAATTCTTCTCCCCCCAAACGCACGGCGAAATCGCTCGGCAGGCGGATGCAATGCTGAATCGTATTGGCGATGCGCTGAAGCACGGCGTCGCCAAACGGGTGCCCGTAGCGATCGTTGACCTGCTTGAAGAAATCGATGTCGATCAGCAGCACCGACAGCGGAATCGCTCGTTGCTGAACACGCTCCGCGACGAGGCGAATGCGGTTGTCGAAGTAGCGCCGGTTGTAGATATGCGTGAGCGGGTCGATGAAGACCTTCTCGACAAGATCCGTGTTCGTGAGCGCGAGCGACTGATACTGTCGTGTGATTTCCCAGACCAGCGCGAGCGTGGCAACCCCTGGCGAGGCCAGTGCGAGAAGGCGCGCGGCATACCACTGGTACGAGGCTTCGCTCGGCGCTGTCAGCGACAGCAGCAACTGGCACAGCGAGATCGTGACGACCACCCACACGAGCAGGAACAGCTTGTGCGTGAGCCGCGTGACGGCCGCAATACGCCACCACAACGCCAGGTAGCCGACAAAGAGCGCGCCGAGGGCGAGGGTCTCGATGTCCACGCCGCCCGCCAGACGCGGGGTGACGAGCGTGCGTCCGGCGCCGACCAGCGAGAGCGAAACCACCACCCAGACGATCAACACGACGGCGCCATAGCGCGCGGCTTCGGAATAGCCGGGACGGGTATGTGGATCGGTGCGCGTGAGCGAGTAACTGCGCACGCTGAGCATCACGTACACCGCGAAGCTGGCCTCCGCCATGAGCCAGAGCCAGAAGGGGGCGCGCGTGACGTGCGACGAGATGCCCGCGAGTTGATTCGCGAGTAATACACCTTCGGTGAACATGAACAGGCCGCGCAGCAGAAACGCACAACCGAATTGCGCGAAGTACCGCTTGCCGTTGTAGAGATACTGCACGCCGAGCAGACAGGCCGTCGACAAATTGAGAATGCCGCCGGCGGAGACGAGGAAGAACGTCAGCAGCGGATTCACTGCGCCTTCGAGCGCACGAGCGAGAAATCCAGCGAGAGTGAGCGCGGCACACGCCACCAAGATCATGGTCGCGGCAACGCGGTTGCCCTGTTCGGTACGGCTGATGGTACTTTTCATAGTTGTTATTCGCCGATCAACGACCTCGTGCCTCGCGCACGATTGCCTTTTTACCGTTCAACTATCGCGTCCGAAACTGGTCGCAAGGTCATGGCCTCGCGTTACCGTTTCGTTTCCCCGAATTCGCGCTAAATAGTTGAAAACTAAGATAAACCTCGGAGAATACACGAGTTTCTTCGGGTTGGCATCCGTTTCGAAGGGACGACTCTAATTTCCCATTCGACCCACCAAAACATGCGGATTTCAGACGATTTGTGCACCGTTTTCGGGCGCGTGAAAGTGCCTCGTCGCCTCGCGTGACAAAAATTCTCTGCGATACGGTAATCCGCTGTGCGAAACACAAAAATGGTTAATTTCGGGACGACACCACCGATATGACCGTAACCCCAGTGATGACGGGGGATTGCGGAGTGTACAATTAATTCGGAGTGCGATTTATATGACGAATGTGCCGTGTAATATCGTGTAAATGCATGGGATTCAACGCGAGAAAGGGGCTACGGGTTGGCATCGACGCGCTATCTGTACTAAAATAAAAAAAGCCAATCGCTGCGATTGGTCCATAGAAACAGAAGTAAAAGCATCGTCGGTGTTCCTCGTTGCGCCGGCGATCGGTTCCATCACGCAATGAGTTTGTGCAGTAAAACATTCGCGCGCTTTCAATAAGCGTGCACCGAGAGGCCCAGTCGCCCACGGCGTCGAAAGCTCGTCTCTCATGTCGCATTTCGCGACGCCTGGTTCGTCACCGTTGTCTTTCACAGACCTTCGGAGCGAACACTTCACAATTCGCAAGGCAGCTAACAGTTGTCATGCTTGTTTGACCGCGTTGTCACGCGGGGCGATTGCTATTGCCTCGCGACAGCGCTGCCAACCCATTCAAAGGGAGCATGAACGTGGCGAAGCAGTATCGCATTCTCTATTTGGCCGGTTTCGGACTGCTCGGTGTCGCCGCCGCAGTCGCCGGCCTGGTGTATTGGCTGGGCGTCGACACGCTCGTCAAATACCGGGGCGACCTGGTGTACTACACCCAACAGCACCTCAAGCTTGTGGCGATATCGATGGCGATGGCCATCGCTGTCGGCGTGCCCGCGGGCGTGCTGATTTCGCGGCCGAAGTTCGAGAAGCACGCCGAGCGTGCCGTGCAGATTTTCAATATCGGCAACACGCTGCCGTCGCTTGCCGTGCTGGCATTGTCGATGGCAGTGCTTGGCATCGGCGATCGGCCTGCCATTCTGGCGCTGTGGCTCGCGTCGCTGCTGCCGATTGTGCGTAATGCTTACGAAGGCTTGCGACAAGTGCCGCCCGCATTGCGGGAATCGGCGCGTGGCATGGGAATGACACCCTCGCAGGTGCTCTTCCGCGTGGATCTGCCCAACGCCATGCCGGTCATCGTCGGCGGCATTCGCACCTCGCTCGCGATCAACGTCGGCACCGCGCCGCTCGCATTCCTGATTGGCGCGGACAGTCTGGGACAACTGATCTTCCCGGGCATCTATCTGAACGACCAGACGAAGCTGCTTCTCGGCGCGGCCGGGACTGCGCTGCTCGCGCTCGTCCTCGACGGCATCGTTGCCTTCACGAGCGGGCTCTGGTTCGCACGTCACGGCGCCCCCGCGCGTTGAGACAAAGGAGACCCATACGTATGCAAGTTTCATTTCCTCGCACGCTCGCCGGTGTCATGCCGCGCTGGATGCGGCTGCTGGTTGCAGCCTGCGTCACGCTGGGTGTGATGGCCACGAGCGCCACCGCAAGTGCCGCCACGCTCACCATTGGCGGCAAGAACTTCACCGAGCAGTTGATTCTCTCGGAGATGACCGCGCAGTACCTGCGCAGCAAAGGCTATGACGTCGAACTCAAGAATGGCCTGGGCAGCGTGGTCATGCGCCAGGGCATGGAGAGCAATCAGCTCGACATCGTCTGGGAATACACCGGCACGGCGCTGATCGTCTACAACAAGATCACCGAGAAGCTCGATCCGGAGCAAACCTATGAGCGCGTGAAGGCGCTCGACGAGAAGATCGGCCTCATCTGGCTCAACGCCTCGACGCTCAACAATACCTACGCCTTTGCCGTGCCGGGCAAGATCGCCCGCGAAGAAGGCATCGAGACGGTTTCGCAGCTCATTGACCGATTCCGCGCGAATCCGAAGATGCAGTTTGCCTTCGACATGGAATTCGTCGGCCGCTCGGATGGTCTCGAACCGATGGAACAGCTCTATGACTTCCATCTCGAGCGCCCCAACATCAAGCAGATGGATCCGGGCCTCGTCTACACGGCGCTGCGCAACGAGCAGATCGACGCCGGTCTGGTCTACACGAGCGACGGTCGCAACAAAGGTTTCGATCTGAAAGTGCTGGCCGACGACAAGGGCTTCTTCCCGGCCTACGCGGCCACGCCCGTGGTGCGCAAGGAAGTGCTCGACGCCAACCCCAAGCTCGCCGACGAACTCAACGCGCTGTCCGAGAAGATCAACAGCGAGAACATGAGCGACATGAACGCTAAGGTCGATATCGACCATCGGGCCGTGTCGCGTGTGGCGAGCGACTTCCTCAAGCAGGAAGGGCTGGTGCAGTGACGGTCCTGCCGTCGTTGCCCCTGATGTTACTGACTGAGGAGTCCCATGATTGAATTTTTGACGCATAACTGGCACCGCCTCCTGACCCTGACGGGGCAGCACGCGTGGCTGGTGGCCGCATCGGTCGGGGCGGCCATCGTGGTTGGCGTGCCGCTGGGCGTGCTGGTCACGCGCTTTCGCTGGCTGTCGGGCGCGGTGCTTGGTCTGGCGACCGTGGTTCTCACGATCCCGTCGATTGCGCTGTTCGGCCTGATGATCCCGGCCCTGTCCGTCTACGGCATGGGTATCGGGCCGGCCCCGGCCGTGGCCGCTGTCTTCCTGTATTCGCTCCTGCCGATCATGCGCAACACGAGTCTCGCGCTGCGGCAGATCGACCCGAGCATCCGCGAAGCGGGTATCGGCATCGGCATGACGTTCTGGCAGCGCCTGCGCCTGGTGGAGTTGCCGCTGGCCGTGCCGGTGGTACTGGGCGGCGTGCGCACCGCCGTCGTGATGAATATTGGCGTGATGGCCATTGGGGCCATCGTCGGCGCCGGCGGTCTCGGGGTGTTGATCACCCAGGGGATCAGCCAGAGCGATACCCGACAACTCGTCGTAGGTGCGGTTCTGGTGAGTCTGCTCGCCATTGTGGCCGACACCCTGTTGCACCGCCTGCAGCGTGTGCTGACACCGAAAGGAATCCGAACCGTATGATTACACTCGACAATCTCACCAAGACCTTCGTCCAGAAGGACGGCAAGCCTGTCACCGCTGTCAACGCCGTCAGCCTCGAAGTGCCGCCGGGCGAAATCTGTGTCTTTCTCGGCCCGTCGGGCTGTGGCAAGACGACCACCCTCAAGATGATCAACCGGCTCATCAAGCCGACATCCGGGCGCATTCTGCTTAACGGCGAAGACACCGGCAAGATCAATGAAATCGAACTGCGCCGCCATATCGGCTATGTGATCCAGCAGATCGGTCTGTTCCCGAACATGACCATCGAGGAGAACATCACTGTCGTGCCGCGTCTGCTCGGCTGGGACAAGAAGCGTTGCCGCGAACGTGCGATCGAACTGATGGCCATGGTGGCGCTCGATCCGAAGCACTATCTGTCGCGGTATCCGCGCGAACTGTCGGGCGGGCAGCAACAGCGCATCGGCGTGATTCGTGCATTGGCGGCCGATCCCCCCGTATTGCTGATGGACGAACCGTTCGGTGCGGTCGATCCGATCAACCGCGAGTCGATTCAGAACGAGTTCTTCCAGATGCAGCGTCAATTGGGCAAGACCGTCATCATGGTCAGCCACGATATCGACGAAGCCATCAAGCTGGCCGACCGCATTGCGATCTTCCGTCAGGGACGTCTGGTGCAATACGCGCAACCCGATGCGTTGCTGGCACGTCCGGTCGACGAGTTCGTGGCGAGCTTCGTGGGACACGACCGAATCTTGAAGCGCCTGCTGCTGGTGCGTGCAGAGGATGCGGCCACGCCGCAGCCGACCGTGAAGCCGCAGACCACGCTGGCCGAGGCCTACGGCATGATGGACGAGCTCGATACGCGTTCGCTGGTCGTGGTCGACGAGAACGCCCGCGCGCTGGGTTACATTGCGCGTCGAGACACGCGCCATGCGCAGGGAACGTGCGGCGAGCGCGTGCGCGACTTCAAGGCGTCGGCGGTTGCCGCCGATAACCTGCGGGTGCTGCTCTCGCGCATGTACGAACACAATCTCGCGTCGCTGCCGGTGTTGGGCGACGACAACCAGTATCTCGGCGAGGTGACGCAGGATTCCATCGCCGACTATCTGAGCTCGGGCAAGTCGCGCGGAAATGGCGGCGGCACCATCATCACGGCGCCGTTGCCTGGCGCGTCGAGCGTGGTGGCCAGTGTGCCGTTCGGGGCATCGCAGTAAGCTGGCTGGCGTGTCGATCGGAGGAGCGACGACATCGTTCCTCCGGCAGGTTGGAGAATGACGGCCCGATGCGGCCGTCATTTTTGCATTCATACGCCCGTCGGGCGTTGGGAATAATCGGTAGCAAGGAGTTGCGGGATGACGTGGGAAGCGGTGATGACGTGGTTCGATAACGCCCCCTGGGCACGAATGGCCGGCGGGTTGGCGCTTCTGGTCGGGGTGGCCGTGCTGGTGCAGGCAGTGGCGCAGTTTCTGATCGTGCGTGTCGTGCGTCTCGTCGTGCAACGCACGGCCAACCGCTGGGACGACGCATTGCTCGCGCATCGCGTGTTTCATCGTGCGGCGCGCATCCTGCCGTATCTCGTGATTCAGTTCGGTATTGCGTGGGTGCCGGATCTGCCGCCGAAGGCCGTGATGGTCATCAGCAATGTGGCGCTCGCCACGACGCTGCTCTACGCCACGCTGGCCATCGCCGGTATTCTCGACGCCGCGCAGACGGTCTATGCGCTGTCCGAACACGCGCGCACGCGCTCGATCAAGGGTTACGTACAGCTAGGCAAGATCGCGCTGTATGTGGTGGCGGCGATTGCCATCGTGGCGACCATCATCGATCGCTCGCCGTGGCTGTTGCTCTCCGGGCTTGGCGCGATGTCGGCGGTGCTGCTGCTGGTGTTCAAGGACACGATCATGTCATTCGTCGCCAGTGTGCAATTGACATCGAACGACATGCTGCGCGTGGGCGACTGGATCGAGATGCCGCAAGTCGGGGCCGATGGCGACGTGGTGGATATCGCGTTGCACACGGTGAAGGTACAGAATTGGGACAAGACGATCACAACCATCCCGACGTGGCGACTGATTTCCGAGAGCTTCCGCAACTGGCGCGGCATGCAACAGTCGGGCGGTCGTCGTATCAAGCGCACGTTGTGTGTGGACGCGGGCAGCGTTGGATTTCTCGACGAGGCGGAGATCGCGCGCCTGTCGAGGCTGCATCTGCTTGGCCCTTATCTGACGGACAAGCAGCGCTTGCTTGCGGACGCGAATGCCGCATTGGGCGTTGCGGCGGGCGTGCCGGCCAACACGCGGCGTCTGACGAACCTCGGGACGTTCCGCGAGTATGCGCTGGCGTATCTGAAGGCACATCCGAACATTCACAAAGGCATGACGTGCATGGTGCGCTCGCTCCAGCCGTCGGCTACAGGGATTCCCATCGAGTTGTACTGCTTCACGAACACGACGGTGTGGGCCGAGTATGAACGCGTGCAGGGCGACGTCTTCGATCATCTGCTCGCGATCCTGCCGGAGTTCGGCCTGCGCATGTACCAAAATCCGGCCGGTGCGGATCTGGTGCGCTGGCAGGGGCAGCCGGCGGCGTAACGGTCAGGTTTGACGGGCGGGGCATGCGGTAACGCGTCGTCTGAGTGCGCCTCGGAATCGTGCCATCGTGCTTCAGGATTATTCCGGAATACTTTCGACTTTGTTTACTTCGGCCTTTCCGACTGCGACGATGCTCATGACTCCACGTAAGAGGGGGAGCGGGGGATCGCATCGGAGTGGAATATGGACGAACGAGAAGACATGGGATGTATGGCGAGTGTGCAGAGTGAAATGCCGGCTGTCGAACTGGGCGACATGGACAGCGAAGAGGAACTGCAGTTGTGGAGTTTCGGCAACGACTTCGACGAGGAGGAGTGGACGTGGTGAGACGAGGCGAAGTCTGGGTCGTGTCACTGGACCCTGCCGTTGGGTGTGAGATCAGGAAGACACGGCCTTGTGTCGTGATATCGCCAACCGATTTGCGCAAACATTTGCGTAGTGTGATCGTAGCGCCTATGACATCGTCGCTGCACGCGTCTCGATACCGAATCCCGGCCATGTTTTCCGGGCGACGCGGTGCGGTAACGCTCGATCAGATCAGATCGATTGATCGGCGACGGCTGGTGCGTCGCGTCGGCGCCTTTGACTGCGCAACGTTGAAGGCAACGATGGGAGGGCTTCGGGAAGTATTCGCGGAGGAGATGGGCGAAGAACGTCACGAATCATACTGTCCCGGTGACAGCAACGAAAAGGGCTCCCGCAGGAGCCCTTTTTGATTCAAGCCAAAGCGAACCCCGTTGATGCGGCGGCGTTAGGGCCTTACCGCACTACCGCACTAAGGCCTTGTAGCGGCCCAGCCTTACGCGGCCGCTTCGTCGAGCGTCGGATAGTCGACATAGCCGCGGGCGTCGCCGCCGTACAGTGTGTCACGATCCAGCGCGTTGAACGGGCCACCGCGCTTGAGGCGTTCCACCAGATCCGGGTTGGCGATGAACGGCTTGCCGAACGCAATCAGATCGGCCAGGTTTTCCTTGCGAGCCTTCAACGCGAGCGCGAGGTCGTAACCGTTGTTGGCCATGAACGTGCCCTTGAAGAGGTGGCGCAACTTCTGCAGATCGAAGCCGTTCTCCACTTCACGCGGACCGCCCGTCGCGCCTTCGACCACATGCAGGTACACGAGGCCGAAGCGGTTGAGTTGCTCGACAGCGTATGTGAATACCGGCTCCGGATGGCTGTCGCCGCAATCGTTCGCCGGGCTGATCGGCGAGAGACGAATGCCAACGCGCTCGGCACCCCAGACGTCGACGACCGCTTGCGTGACTTCCAGCGTCAGACGCACGCGATTCTCGATGCTGCCGCCGTATTGGTCGGTGCGATGGTTCGTCTTGTCGCGCATGAACTGGTCGAGCAGATAACCGTTCGCGGCATGGACTTCCACGCCATCGAAACCGGCGCGCTTCGCGCACTCGGCCGCATGCCGGTATTGCTCGATGATGCCGGGGATCTCCGAGGTTTCGAGCGCACGCGGTGTCGGATGCGGTTCGAAGCCGTGCTCGGTGAACGCGTTGCCCGCCGGTCGAATGGCGGACGGGGCGACCGGCAGGGCTCCGCCGGGTTGCAGCGAGGGGTGCGAGATGCGACCGACGTGCCAGAGCTGGCAGAAAATCTTGCCGCCCTTCGCGTGCAGGGTGTCCGTCACGTGCTTCCATCCGGCGATCTGTGCTTCGGTGTAGATGCCCGGGGTGAACGCGTAGCCTTTGCCTTGCTGCGAGATATTGGTGGCTTCGCTGATGATGAGGCCGGCCGAGGCGCGCTGGGCGTAGTACTCGGCGACCATCGGGCCCGGGACGTCGCCGGCACCGGCGCGGCTGCGCGTGAGCGGGGCCATGACAACGCGGTTGCTAAGTTCGAGCGGGCCGAGCGTGTACGGGGAGAAAAGATCCGTATCCAGCGCTGCGAGTTGGGTCTGTTGCGAGTCCGTCATTGCTGAAGGTCCTGTGAAAGTGGGGGGATGCTGTGCTGCACAAAACTCGCACAGGTTACGACAATTCTTCCGGCCTTGCAGACGCCCCGAAAACCGGGAAAGCCAGCGGCTTGTCATCGACCATCGCCCGGCGCCAGGCACCAAAAACAGTCACCTACGACGCGCTATCGCTACGAGCATGCCGGATTCACGGCCATCGTTTCAACGCCATGTTGATGGTTGATCAGCATGGCGATTTCACGTCACCTATGCGGCCTGTGCCACGTCAGGCGCCTGCGGTCACGGGCCGTTTCGGCGCGTGCGGCGCGATACGCAGCACCATGAACGCCCCGATGATGCACACGCCGCCCGAGAGCATCGACGCCATCGTGTAGTTGCCCAACGTGGCGCGCAGCGAACCCGCAACGAGTGCCGCCGTTGCTGCACCGAGCTGGTGGCCGGCCACGATCCAGCCGAACACGATCGGGGCCATCGTTTTGCCGAAAACATCGGTGGTGAGGCGTACCGTCGGTGGCACCGTCGCGATCCAGTCCAGACCGTAGAACAGTGCGAAGAGCGGAATACCGAAGAAGTCGAAGCCGAAGGCGTAAGGCAGATAGATCAGCGACAGGCCGCGCAGTCCGTAGTACCAGAACAGCAGCACACGGCTGTTGTAGCGATCCGAGAGCCAGCCCGATGCCGTGGTGCCCACGAGGTCGAGCACCCCCATCGCTGCCAGAATGCCCGCACCCTTGACTTCGGAGATGCCGTAATCGCCACACATGGCGATAAAGTGCGTGCCGATGTAGCCGTTGGTGCTCGCGCCGCAGATGAAGAAACTGAAGAACAGCAGCCAGAAGTCGCGCTTGCCGACCGCCATGCGCAGTGCCGACAGCGCCGTCGTCAGCGGATTGCCCTGGGCGAGCGGAACATCGGGGGCGTCTTCCGGTGCGCCGACCGGACGCAGACCGACCGACCCCGGCCGCTCGGGCACGAGAAACGCCACGAGCGGCAGCACCAGCGCCGCGACCAGCGCCACGATCAGCACGACCGGGCGCCAGCCGTAGCGCTCGGTGATCGCGGCCATGATCGGCAGGAACACCATCTGACCGGTCGCGGAGCTGGCGGTGAGAATCCCCATCGCCAGGCCGCGATGCGTGTGGAACCAGCGATTCGAGACCGTCGCGGCCAGCGTCACGGCGGCGACGCCCGTGCCGCCACCGACCATCACGCCCCAGATCAGCACCATCTGCCAGGGGGCCGTCATCAGCGAAGAGAGCGCCGTGCCCGACGCGAGCAGTAACAGCGCGACCATGACCGTCGGACGAATGCCGAAGCGCTGCATCGCGGCGGCAGCGAACGGGCCGGTCAGGCCGTAGAGCGCCAGATTGACGGAGATCGCCAGCGAGATCGTGGCGCGGCTCCACCCGAAGTCGTGCTCGAGCGGCACCATCATCACGCTCGGTGTCGCGCGAATGCCCGCCGACGCAAGCAGAACCAGAAAAATTACGCCGACGACGATCCATCCATAGTGGAAGCGTCCGTCAATGCGCCTTGCAAGTGCAGCCTTCATGGCGGAAATCCTGGCAAGGGTTCGGTCTCATCGACCGAACCGGGAACGTTTGCGAGAACCGGGCTGTCTACGTTCATCAGTAGACTTGTGACAGATCGGTAACATTAGGTTGCCATGTTATGAACCGCTCGGTAACATGTCAAGTATTCCTTCGCGGCGTAGGGGCTTTGCTCCGCGTCGCGAATCACTGCTTTTGGGGAGCGCCAGACAATGGCCAAATCGACAACGACCGTACCGCCCTTGCGACAAGACATGTCCGACATGGCAAATCCGGGCGTGGCGGCGGAGGCTGCGACGAAGGCGGTAGTCAAGGGCGAGGGTAAGGCCGAAGCCAAGGCGACGCCGGTGCGCCGGCGCGCCGCAGCGTCGCGCGCGGGCAAGACCGGCCGACATGTGACGCCTGCGCCGGTGGCACAGCAGTACCTGCTCAACGCTGCCGTGGAGCTGTTCCACACCGAAGGCGTGCGCGCCGTGGGGGTGGACGCCGTGGTCAAGCGCGCCGGTGTGAACAAGATGTGTCTCTATCGTCAGTACGCGTCGAAAGACGATCTGATTCTGGCGTACCTCGATCACATGCAAACCGCCAGTCTGGCGCGCATCGACGAAAGCATCGCGAAACGCGTGGGCGAACCGCGCGCGCAGATGCTGCAAATCTTCGTGGATCTTGCCGAGCGGGCGAGCAAACCCGGCTATCGCGGGTGCCCGTTCGTGAACGTGGCGGCCGAATTTCCTGACCCGGAGCACGCGGCGCGCAAGTCGGTCGTGAACTACAAGGCGGAAGTGGTGCAGCGTTTCACGGCACTCGCCACGGCCGCCGGATTGCAGAATCCGGCGCCGCTGGTCGACGCGCTATCGCTGATTCTCGAGGGCGCCTACGCCGCAAGTCAGACGTTCGGCCCCGGTTCGCCGCCGCTGCGCATCCTGCCGACGGTGGCGCGTCAGATCATCGAGGCGGGGATGGCGGGGGCGTTGGACGCCGCGTGACGCCGGACGACACCGGTCGCATTCAGATGTCGTGACACGATGGCGCATGCGCGCCATCGACTGGTCAAGCGTTAGCGCCCGACGCCGTCAGGCAGCCAGCCGCTCGAACGCCGTTGCCGCCGAGCCCCGGGTGCTGGCCGTCGCACCGGCAAGCTGAATCTCCGACGTCATGCGAAACGCCGCCACTGCCTGATCGAGGGCGAGCGCCTGATCCTCCATCGACGCGGCTGCCGCAGCCGCCTGCTCGACAAGCGCGGCGTTCTGCTGTGTGACTTCATCCATTTGCGTGACGGCGCGACCGACTTGCTCGATGCCGTGGCTCTGTTCGGCCGAGGCCGCCGAGATCTCGCCCATGATGTCGGTGACGCGCCGCACGGCCTGCACCACGTCGTGCATTGTCTGACCGGCTTGTGCCACGAGGACCGAGCCGTCCTGAACCCGTCCGTTCGACGATTCGATCAGTTCCTTGATTTCCCTGGCTGCCGCGGCACTGCGCTGGGCGAGCGTGCGCACCTCGCCCGCGACGACCGCGAAGCCGCGTCCCTGTTCACCGGCACGGGCCGCTTCCACGGCGGCGTTGAGCGCGAGGATGTTCGTCTGGAATGCGATGCCGTCGATCACGCTGATGATGTCGACCACTTTGCCGGAGCTGTGCGAGATACCTTCCATCGTCGCCACGACCTGATCGACGACTTGCCCGCCGCGCACGGCAATCGCCGACGCGTTCTCCGCCAGTTGGCTGGCCTGACGCGCATTGTCGGCATTCTGGCGGACGGTGGACGTGAGCTGTTCCATCGACGATGCCGTCTCTTCCAGCGCAGCGGCCTGCTGCTCGGTGCGAGCGGACAGATCGGTATTCCCTTCGGCAATTTCCCGCGCCGCGAGCGTGATGGCGCTCGTGCCGCCGCGAATGCGTCCGATCATCTGTTGAAGATTGGCTTGCATGCGCTGCATCGCAAACAGCAGGCTGGCGCGGTCGCCTTCGCGCAGCCGGACCTGCGTGAGCAGATCGCCATCGGCAATGCGCGTGGCGATATCGGCGGCGTATTCGGGCTCGCCGCCGAGGCTGTGCTGGACGTTACGGATGATGAGCAGCATGACCCCGGATACGGCCAGACCGATCACGGCGAGCATGGCGCCCCAGCGCAGCAGTGCACCGATGAACGCGGCATTGATGTCGTCGACATAGACGCCGGTGGTCAGGTACCAGTCCCACGGCGAATATGCCCCCACGCGGCTGATCTTCTCGACGGGCTTGTCCGAGCCGGGTTTGGGCCAGAGATAGGTGACGAACGGGTCGTCGGTGCGCGCGGCGGTGACGATGTCCGAGAACATGAGCTTGCCCGACGGATCGCGGAACTGGCTCATGTCCTTGCCTTCGAGCTTGGGATTGACCGAGTTCAGCACGATCACGCGCTGCGAGTTCAAGATACCGAAATAGTTGTCGCCGTCGTAGCGGATCGCGCCGATCTGCTCGCGCGCGAGCTTCTGCGCGTCGGCAACGCTGAGCTCACCGCGCTCTGCGCGTGCGGCGTAGTGCCTGACAAGGCTCAGGCCGGATTCGACCACGTGCGTCAGCCCTGCACGACGCTCGGCAAGCATGGTGTCGCGCTGTGCCCACGCCCCCCAGACCGCCATTGCCAGCAGGCTTACCCACATCAATGCAACGGCAGACCACAACTTCGCTTTCAAACTCAACTGCTGGATCACTTCGTCTTCCCCACGGATTCCGCTCCGGTGTCCCTGTCGCGGCGGCCGCGCGTGACGTGTCGCCACATCCGTGCGGTCCGATTGTCGATCGATTGTCAGTGCTCCTGATGAGAGCACGGGCCAGACGTGTGCTAACGGCAGTCTGCGAAAGGACTTGAGCGACGGGGGGAGGCGGGCGGTAAGCGGCGAGCGGAGCCGGACGTGACTTATCCGTGAATTACCACCAGCAGGCCGCGCGCGACCGATTTGCCCACATTGCGGATGGCATGGGCGCGGTCGGCCGGATAGCGGGCGGTCTCGCCCGGCTTGGCGCGTCGTGCGAAGTGCTCGACTTCGACGTCGACCTGACCGTCGAACACCGTGAAATGCTCGCGCGTGCCCGGATCGTGCGGCTCCGACACGAGCGCGGCCCCCGGTTGCAGCGTCAGTTCGTACCACTCGTACTTACCGGCCAGTTCCATCGGGCCCAGGATCTTCAACTGATAGGCATGCTCCGCGCCCGCGAGCGTCGGAATTTCATGCTTGCCGATCACGCGCACCGGCTCGGGGTCGCCGGTGGGCGCGCCGAGCAGTTGGTCGAGCCGCACGCCCAGCGCATTGGCCAGCCGCCATGCCACGGCAATGGTCGGGTTGGCCTTGTCGCGCTCGATCTGCGAGAGCATCGACTTCGAGACGCCGGACGCCCGCGAGAGCGTCTCCAGCGTCATCCCGCGCTCTTTGCGCAGTTGCTGAATCATGTCGCCGACAGGCGGCGGGGCGACCGGGGACACCGCAGACGCTGCGGGAATGCTTGCCATATGAATTCCGGGATATTAGAATTTTCCAATATATTGAAACTTGTTCAATATAAAGTATAGTTTCCGATAAGGTGAATGGCTGCATGGTAGCAGAGCCGATAGCTCACGCATGCCCGGCCTTCGATCCTTCAGATTTCACGTATTCCGTATTCGATAGCCGGCGGCATTCACCGATGCCGCCCGCATCTTCCGGCGCCGCCGCACAACGGCGAGCGCCGACCGCACACAGGAGAGGCGCACGATGACTGCACACACCCCGGAGGCCCGCGAGGGCTTCTACCGCCAACTGACCGAACGACTGGAAGACACGCGCCGCCAGGGCCTTTTCAAGCAGGAACGCGTGCTCATGTCGCGGCAGGGGCCGGAGGTCATGTGCGACGACGGGCAGACGCGTATCAACCTGTGCGCCAATAACTATCTGGGACTCTCGGGCAGCGAGTCGCTCGTCAAGGCGGGGCAGAAGGCGCTGGAAGACTTCGGTTTTGGCTTGTCGTCGGTGCGCTTCATCTGCGGCACGCAAGGCCCGCACAAGGATCTCGAGGCCCGCATCGCCGCGTATCTGGGCACGGAAGACGCCATCCTGTACGCCGCCGCGTTCGACGCCAATGGTGGCGTGTTCGAACCGTTGTTCGACGAGCAGGACGCCATCATCTCCGACGCCCTCAACCACGCCTCGATCATCGACGGCGTGCGTCTCTGTAAAGCGCAACGTCTGCGCTATGCCCACAACGACATAGAGGACCTCGAGCGCCAGTTGCAGGCGGCAGCCGGGGCTCGCCATCGCATCATCGTCACCGACGGCGTGTTTTCGATGGACGGCACGATCGCTCAACTCGACCGCATCGTGGCGCTGGCCGAACAATACGGCGCGCTCATCATGATCGACGAGTGTCATGCGACCGGCTTCATGGGACCGACGGGGCGAGGCACGCACGAGCATCACGGCGTGCTCGGCAAGATCGACATCATTACCGGCACGCTGGGCAAGGCGCTCGGCGGCGCGATGGGCGGCTTCACGGCGGGCCGTCGTGAGGTGATCGAGACGCTGCGTCAGCGCTCGCGTCCGTATCTCTTTTCGAACAGCCTCGCGCCGGCCATCGTCGGTACGTCGCTCGCCGTGTTCGACGAACTCGAACATTCATCTGCGCGACGCGAGCAACTGCACGAGAACACCGCGTTCTTCCGCAAGGAAGTCGCGGCGCTGGGCTTCACCATCAAGCCGGGCACCCATCCGATCGTGCCCGTGATGCTCTTCGACGCCACGCTTGCCCAGCGATTTGCGCAGCGTCTCTATGAGCTGGGCGTGATCGCTACCGGCTTCTTCTATCCGGTGGTGCCGCAGGGCCAGGCGCGCGTGCGCGTGCAGCTCTCGGCGGCGCACACCCGCGAACACCTGACCCGTGCGCTGGCGGCATTCGCCCAGGCCGGCAACGAACTCGGCATTCTCAAGCAAGGTTGAACATGGAACGCATCCTCATCATCGGCGCGAACGGGCAGATCGGCAGCGAACTCGTCGAAGCGCTGGCGGCGCAGTACGGCAACGAGAACGTCGTCGCCACGGACATTGCGCCGGGACCGTCGCGTCACCCGGTGCACTACGAGACGCTCGACGTGCTCGACGCGTCGCGACTGGCGGCGCTTGTCGAGCGCTTCGGCATCACGCAGATCTTCCATCTGGCGGCGCTGCTCTCGGCCACGGGCGAGACACGTCCGCTTCAGGCGTGGACGCTCAACATGAACGGCCTGCTCAACGTGCTGGAACTGGCGCGCGAGCGCCAAGGGCTGCGAGTGTTCTGGCCGTCGTCGATTGCCGCGTTCGGTCCGCATACGCCGGCCGTCGAAACGCCGCAACTCGCGATCATGGACCCGACCACCATGTACGGCATCAGCAAGCAGGCGGGCGAGCGGCTGTGCGAGTACTACTTCACGAAGTTCGGTGTGGATGTGCGTAGCCTGCGCTATCCGGGCGTGATCAGCTTCAAGACGCCTCCGGGCGGCGGTACGACCGATTACGCCATCGACATCTTTCAGGCGGCGCGTCGCGGGGAGACCTACACCTGCTTCCTGAAAGAGGACGCGACGCTGCCGATGATCTACATGCCCGATGCCGTGCGCGCTACGCTCGAATTGATGAATGCAGACGCCTCGCGGTTGCGGGTGCGTTCGTCGTACAACGTGGCCGGAGTGAGCTTCGACCCGGCAACGCTGGCGGCGGCGATTGCACGTCGTGTCCCGGGTTTCACGGTGAAGTACGCGCCGGACTTCCGTCAGGCGATTGCCGAGACGTGGCCGCACACGCTGGACGACACCCACGCGCGCTACGACTGGGGCTGGCAACCGGCCTTCGGTCTGGACGCCATGGTCGACGACATGCTCGCCAACGTACCGTTGGACTGGCACGCGCCGGCCTTGGGAAATGCGGCCTGAAGCCGCCTGACGGTGAGATTTGCCGCGTCGCTTACTTCGGGTGATGCACCGCGTAGTAGGCGAGTGCGGCGAACACCGCACAGGTCACGGCAAAGGCGCGACGGCGCCAACGGTGGGCTGGAGTGAAGGTGATGGCCCGGTCGCGGCCTGCTTCTTTGGAATGGTAGTAGCTCATGTTGCACCTTCTCGGGTCTGATACACGGTCTTCGCCGCGGAAAGAACCTGCCCAAGCGTGTGTCGATGCGCCCCCCGGCGCAGGACAGGCAGGTTCTGCGTCGATTATGCGACCGCACAAAAACGACTGCTAATCAGTATCTTTACCGATAGGTGTGGCCTTTTTGACACGGTCGCAACGGTCCGTCGCATGTTTCGACGACGGGCTCGACGGCTGACGACATCCCGGTCCCCCCGTCTGCGCCAACGCCCGTGGCCCGCCCCGCAGGCCACCCCGGACAGGTCTCTCGAATCACGAGAGTCTTGCATTGCGAAGGGGCGCAGAATCCACATTTCCCCGCTTGCGCACCGCGTCACGCGCTGAAACAATGCCGGAAAACGGTGACCACGCCGAGGGTCACTGCCGAGCCGTCGTTGAGATCACGCCTGGGGAGGGTCGTGCCATGACGCCGAACACGCGCCGCACCATCGTTTGCGGCCAATGCGCCACCGCCGTCGCGCGCGCCGCATTCGCTTTCATTGCCGCCGGATTCGGTGCGGCTCACGTCCATGCGCAGGAAGCCATGCTGCGCGCCAACAATCAGGTCTGGATCGATGCCGGTGCCCAGCAGTTGCACTACTGGGAGAACATCGCGCCCGGCAAGAGCGATTCCGAACGCGGTACGACCGCTGCTTTCGCGCTGGGCGCGTCGACCCAGCGTCAGTTATTCGGTGTCTCGAATCTCTATTTCAGCGGGTCGGTGCGCGTCGCGCACGGCAATGTCGACTACGGCGGCTATCTGCAAGACTTTGCGGGACGTGTCGTGCAGCCGGACTACCGGATGACGACGCGCTCGACGACCACCGACGTCACGCTCAAGGCCGGCAAAGCCTTCCCGTTCCATCTCGGGACCTGGAATGCGCAGGTGGTCCCATACGTCAGCTACAGTTACCGGGACTGGATTCGCGACAGCAGCCGCGATCCCTACGGTTTCTACGAGCGTTATCGCCATCACGTCATCGGCGGCGGCCTCATGGGGCAACTTGAATTGACCCAGAAGCTGGTGGCCACGGCCGACATCCGGGCGGGCGCCATGGTGGGGGCGTCGATGACGCAGGCCGGCTCGCAGAATACCTTCAGCCTTGGCAACAAGCCGGTCGTCGCTGCGGGGTTCGGTCTCGACTATGCGATCGCGCGCAACTTCCACGTGAACGCGACCTACGAGTGGTCGCGATTTCAGTACGGCCGCTCGAGCGTGACGCAGGTGCAGCCCGGCGTGAACGCCTATGAACCCGATTCGAAGACGATCAACCAGACGTGGATGATCGGCGCGGGCTACGCGTTCTGACAAAAGACAACGCCGCGTGCTCTGACGATGCACGCGGTGTTGCGATTCCCGACGGTCATGCGCTGACGTGCGGCGATCAGGTCGCGCCTTCCACGTCCTCGAGACTGAACGTCTCGGTGTGGTCGTTGTACGAGAAGATCTCGGCGTAACGCCCCCAGTTGATGGCGGTGTCGAGCGTTTCCTGCGCGAGATCGTCCGACATCGAATCTTCCAGTTCCTGCTCGAAGCGAACACGCGGCGCGCGTTGCCCGCGACGCTCTTGCAGCACCGCGCGGATCTTCGCGGCGAGCGGCACATGACGCAGCAGGTGCTCGGCGAACAACACCTTGCGTTCCTGCGTGCTCACGTCCACGAAGCGCTTGCCGGCGGTGGTCAGCAGAATGTCGCCTTCCTTGAGTTCGGCAAAACCCAACTGGTCGAGAATTTCCGCGACAGGGAACAGGTCATCCACTTCGAGCAGCAGCGTCTGAGCGATTTCCGGCAAGTCGGCGCGGCCGTTGTACGGCGGCCCGGCAAGCGCTTCGAGCAGACCGGCCATCAGGTTGGTCGACACCTCGTGCAGCGGACTCGACAACTCCAGCGGCATCTTCTGCGTGGTGTGCGCGTTGCGGCGCGAGGTCATCAGCGCATAGATCTCGTCGACCATCTTGCGGAAGGCCGGATCGAGACGGTTGCGGCGGTGCGCAAACGGCACCTTGATCTCGGCGACCACGCGGCCCGGGTTCGACGACAGCACCAGAATCCGGTCGCACATGAACACGGCTTCTTCGATGTTGTGGGTGACGATCAGGATCGACTTGATCGGCAACTGACGCTGGCTCCACAGGTCGAGCAGATCGGTACGCAGCGTCTCGGCGGTGAGCACATCGAGCGCGGAGAACGGCTCGTCCATGAGCAGCAACGTGGGGTTGACCACGAGGGCGCGGGCAAAGCCCACACGCTGGCGCATGCCGCCCGAGAGTTCGCGCGGATAGGCGTTTTCGAAGCCATCCAGACCGATCAGGTCGATGGCCGCCAGCGCGCGTTTGCGACGCTCCTTCGGCTCGACGCCGAGCGCTTCGAGGCCGGCTTCCACGTTTTGCAGCACGGTCAGCCACGGGAACAGGGCGAAGGTCTGGAACACCATCGCCACGCCCTCGGGCGGGCCTTCGAGGGGCTGGCCGAGATAGCGGATGTCGCCCGAGCTGGGTTGGATCAACCCGGCGATGATGCGCAGCAGCGTCGACTTGCCCGAGCCAGACCGGCCGAGCATGCCGACGATTTCGCCTTCATGCAGTTGCAGGTTCACGCCGTCGAGCACCTGGCGCTCGTCGCCGCCCTTGCGGAAACCGCGGCTGACGTTGGCGAGCGAGAAGATCTCTTTTCCGGCAATCGTGGGGTGGGTATCGTTCGGCATCACGGTCCCTTCAATTCAGGCGAAGCTTGTTTTCGGCAATGGCGTACATGGGGCGCCATAGCAAACGGTTGAACAGTACGACGAACAGCGCCATCACGGCGATGCCCAGCAAAATGCGCGGATAGTCGCCGGCCGCCGTCATTTCGGCGATATAGGCGCCCAGACCATGCGCGGCGAGCTTGTCGTCGCCCCATTGCACGTATTCCGAGACGATCGAGGCATTCCACGCGCCGCCCGACGCCGTGATCGCCCCCGTCACGTAGTAGGGGAAGATGCCGGGCAGCATGATCTGACGCCACCATTGCCAGCCACGAATGCGGAAGTTGGTGGCGGCTTCCTTGAAGTCGTTCGGGAAGGTCGTTGCCCCGGCAATGACGTTGAACAGGATGTACCACTGCGTGCCCAGCACGATCAGCGGCGAGAGCCAGATGTCCGGATTGGCGTGGAAATGGACGATGGCCACCACAAAGATCGGGAACAGCAGGTTGGCCGGGAACGCGGCGAGAAACTGCGCCAGCGGCTGAATGCGCTCGGCGAGCTTCGGGCGCAGCCCGATCAGCACGCCCAGCGGCACCCAGATCACCGAGGCGATGGCGATGAGCACCATCACGCGCACGAGCGTGATGAGACCGAGGCCGAACACGCGCAGGATCTCGGCATAGCCGACTTCGGCCAGCACGAAGGCGCAGATCTTCCACGCGGCGGCCAGTCCGAGCACCACCAGTAGCGCGGCCCATAGCCAGTCGATCACGCGCGAGAGCGGGGTTCTCGACTCGGAATGGATCGCAGCGGGAAGCGAGATCGGCATGCGCATGCGTGCGATCGTGCGCAGCAGCTTGCCGAACGGGCGCAGCAGAAACTGAATTGCCCGGGTGCGTTGAATGACGTTGAGCACCCACGATTCCGGGGTGGCTTGCGAGACGGTGTCTTCCAGACGGAATTTGTCGGACCAGGCGACCATGGGCCGGAACAGGAACTGGTCGTAAATGACGATGACGACAACCATCGCCAGAATCACCCAGCCCACCGCGTGCAGATCGCGCTGCATAATGGCCGTGGCGAGATAGGCGCCAATGCCCGGCAACGTGATGGTCTTGTCGCCGACGGTGATCGCCTCCGACGCCACCACGAAGAACCAGCCGCCCGACATGCTCATCATCATGTTCCAGATGAGGCCCGGCATCGAGTAGGGCACGTCGAGCTTCCAGAAGCGCTGCCACGGCGAGAGGCGCAGATTCACGGCCACTTCCGCCAGATCGCGTGGCTGAGTTCGCATCGATTGATAGAACGAGAACGTCATGTTCCACGCCTGGCTCGTGAAGATCGCGAAGATGGCGGCGCACTCCGCGCCGAGCACGCGTCCCGGGAATAGGGCGAGGAAGAACGTGACGGTAAACGAGATATAGCCCAGCACCGGCACCGACTGGAGGATGTCGAGCATCGGCACAAGCAGCTTCTCGGCCCGGCGGCTTTTCGCGGCAAGGGTGCCGTAGATCAGCGTGAAGAGCAGCGAAGCGACCATCGCCGCGAGCATGCGTAGCGTAGTGCGCAACGCATATTCGGGCAGATTGGCCGGATCCAGCGAGATGACTTCGGTCTGCAGATCGGCAAGCGGGGCCCAGGTTTGACGAATGCCCGACGAACTGACCATCAGAAAACCGATGATGAGCGGGAAGGCAATGAAATCCCAGCGGTTAGGCAGCAGGCGTCGCGCAGTGGCGGGGATGAACGGACGGGCTACGCGCGTCATCAAGACCTCGTGAGGATGAGGGTTCGGACGGACAACAGGACTCGGCGTCGATATGCGACACGGCAGCGACGGTGCTCGTGTGCAGGGACGGCAGCGGATGCTACCAGATTGACCCGCAAAATGATGTTAAAGCGCGGCGGCAGGCCTGGCAAATCGGGGCGTCGATGACCGACTGTGGTTTTTATGCTGCATTGCGGGAGAAGTTGGTTTTGGTAGGCGATACATGGCCGGAATGCCCTGTCGATGCGACGTTTGCGAGGCGAATGAGGTGGGCCCATCGCACGTGACGCCACGGGCAAAATGTTGCGTTGAAGATGTGAACTTTATGGGCGTTGCGAAGACCAATCCCCGCGGCTTGCTTCGCGCCGTGCGGTCGTGTAGTGTGCACCGCTTGATCGGGCCACGGCGCCTGTCGCCGGGGCGGTAAGTCGCTCCGGTGTTCGTGTGGCATGCCGGCCCGTCCCACTCATTCCCAGACAAGCAAGGATGCGCCGCATGACGACGCCATTAGACGCGCGTTGCGAGCGTGCACGACAACTGAGTGCCGCCGGCCGGCTCGACGAGGCGATCGCCGAGTTGCGCCTAGTACTGAAACAATCCCCCGAATTTCTCCCCGCCCTCGAAGGGCTTGCCTACGTTTCGTTGCGTACCAGCGCGTTCGAGTCGGCGGCCGACGCCTTCGATCGCGTGATCGCTCTGGTGCCGCAGCCGGGCGCACAGGCGACCTTCGACGCCGCGATGGCCAGCCTTCAGGCCGGTCGTCAGATGCGTGCCGAGGCGTTGTTCGAAGCCACGGTGCAACAGTCGCCGGACGTCATCGGCACGATGCACACCATTGGCATGACGTGGGCGCAGGCGGGCGACAGCGCCCGTGCGCTGGTCTGGTTCGAGCGCACGGCGGCCAAGGCCCCGGCGCTGTGGCAGGCGCATTTCAACCGTGGGCGTGCCCTCGGCGCGCTGGGCCGCTACGACGAAGAGATCGACGCTTACCGTCTTGCCAACGCCATCGCGCCTCAGCAGCCGGATCCGCTGGTGAATCTGGGGGTGGCGTTGCGCGAGCGTCATGCGTTCACCGAGGCGCTGCAATGCTTTCGCGAGGCCGTGAAGCTCGCCCCCGAGCATGCCGGGGCGCGCACCAACCGCGCGCAGACCAATTTGCTGATGGGTGACTTCGAGCATGGCTGGCATGACTATGAATGGCGTTGGCAGGATGGCGGGCAACGGCGTCGCTTCAGTGACCGGCTCTGGGATGGCCGTGCGCCGCTCGCAGGCAAGACGGTGTTCGTCTATAGCGAACAGGGGTTCGGCGACACACTGCAGTTCGTACGCTTCGTGCCGCGCCTCGTCGAGATGGGCGCCAACGTCGTGTTGTCGGTGCAGGCGCCGCTCGTCACGCTGCTGGGCGGCTTCGCGCGTGGCGTGACGGTGCTTGGCGAACACATGCCGGTACCGTCGTTCGATTGGCAACTGCCGCTGCTCAGCCTGCCGCATTTGCTGAAGGCGGGCGGCAACGTCGCCACCCATTCGCCGTATCTGCGCGCCAGCGCCGGACGGGAGATGATCTGGCGCTCGATGCTCGGCGCCAAGCCGGAAGGCACGTTGCGCGTTGGATTCGTGTGGCGCCCTCGTCCCTTCCCGCCGCATCGCGACGTGGCGCTCGAGCACTGGGCGCCGGTCTTCGGCACGAACGCGCAGTTTTTCTCGTTGCAGGTCGATGCGACCGACGAAGAGCGCGCGGAACTCGCACGGTATCCGAACGTGCGCGACATCGGTGCGAAGCTCAGCGATTTTGCCGAGACGGCGGCCGTCATTGCGCAGATGGATCTCGTGATTTCGGCCGATACGGCCGTGTTGCACGTTGCCGGTGCGCTGGGCAAACCCGTCTGGGGGCTGGTCAACTTCACCCCTGATTGGCGCTGGCAGTTGGCGCGCCGGGACAGCGACTGGTATCCGTCGCTCACACTCTTGCGTCAGCCGCAGCGTGGCGATTGGGACACGGTGATGGCGCAGGTCGGTGCGGATCTCGCGGCGGCGATACGAGGCGAATCGACGACGGACGCGCCGGCGCCGGAGACGGCGCAGTAAGGCGGGGGGCAGCGCGCGAAAGCGAGAGCGCGAGAGAGCGAGGGCCACCCCCGGGTTGGCCCGGGCTCGACGTCGTTCGGTTCAGAAAGGCGCCGAGTCCGCGCGGATCCGGTGGCGGAAAGCGTCACCCGGCATCGGCCTGCGTGTCTTCATCGTCACGCAAGCGCGTGTAGATGTTCCAGCTTGCGATGAACAGCGCAGCGATCAGCGGCCCGATGACGAAGCCGGTCAGGCCGAAAAGCGACATGCCGCCGAGGGTGGAAATCAGCACGACCCAGTCGGGCAGCTTCGTATCCTTGCCAACCAGAATCGGGCGCAGCACGTTGTCCACCAGACTGACGATGGTGCCGCAGAACAAAAACAGCACCACGCCCTTCCAGACGGCCCCCGAGAGCAGCAGCCACACCCCCACGGGCACCCACACGACTGCCGCGCCGACGGCGGGCAGCAGCGAGAGGAACGCCATCACCACGGCGGCGAGCACGTAGCCCTGAATGCCGAGCACCGCGAAGATGAAGCCGCCGAGCGCGCCCTGTGCCACGGCCACGGCGATGTTGCCCTTGACCGTGGCTCGCACGACAGTGGTGAACTGGCGGATCAACAGGTTCTTGTGACGCTCGTCGAGCGGCAGGGCACGGCGCACCATCGCGCCGAGTGCCGTACCGTCGCGCAGCAGGAAGAACAGCAGATAGAGCATGACGCCGAAGCTCACGAGCAGTTGTGCCGTGTTCTGGCCGATGCTCACGAGATACACCGCGACGAAGCGGCCGATCTGTGCAGCGCCGTCGCCGAGCTTTTGCTGGATCGCGTTGACGTCCTGCACGCCGGCCAGGTCCATCACCCGGTGCACGCTTGCGGGCAGGCGGTCGAGCAATTGCTGGAAGGCGATTGTGAGTTGCGGCAGGTCGGTGCGAAAACGAATCAGCGCCGTGCTGACTTCCTGCGTCAGCATGCCGACGACAAGCGTGAGCGGCAAGATCACGATCAGCAGAATCAGCGCAAGCGTGGTGAGGGCCGCCAGGTTCGGACGGCCGCGCATGCGCATCAAGATACGGCGCTGCACCGGTTGAAACAGCACCGCCAGGATCGTTCCCCAGAAGATGGCGCCGAACAGCGGGAACAGAATCCACCCGAACACGATCGTCACGACGAACAGCATGAGGTGGAAGAACTTGCGCTGGTCGCTACGACTTGACATGAGGTTTCCTCGCAGATGGCGGCGGCGCTGACGGCTCGCCAAGGGTTCTTATATCAGAATCGGCCGTTGCGCCGATGTCACGGAGGATTTGTGCCACGAGCGGATGCCCTTCGCCGCGTCGCGATCGAATGGCGTGAATGTCTTCGTAGACGCCGTCCGGGCGGCCCAGCCAGCGCAGGCCGCGCAGCAGCGAGACGTCGCCCGCGCCGGCTTCGCTCAGCGGAAAGACACCCATGCCGCGCGTGGCGAACACCGCCATGAGGGCGCTATCTTCGAATTCGCCGACGATATTCGGGCGAATGCTCTGCGCTTCGAACCATTGATCGAGCCGGGCGCGCAAGGCCGAGTGACCCGTTGGCAACAACACGGGCAGGTCGGACAGGCATTGCGGAAACGCGTCGCGCGAGGCGTTGCGCACGAGTGACGCCGGGCCGTACCAGTCGACCGGCGACTCGACCAGACGCTCGCTGGCCAGCCGCAAGGTCGGGTTGTACGGCGCAGGCTGACTTGCCAGCACCAGATCGAGCTTATGTAGCGCAAGTTCGGCCAGCAACTGTTCATGTTCGCCTTCGTGGCATACGAGCCGAAGCGAAGGCGTGTCGAGAATGGGCGCGAGAATTGCGTGCGCGGCCAGCTTGGAGATACCGTCCGCCAGCCCGACGGCCAGCCGCGCGACCCGCCCGCTCGCGGCTTCGCGGACTTCGTCCGGGATCGACTGACCGAGGCGGAAGATCTCCTCGGCACGGCGGAAAGCGGCCTGTCCGGGTTCCGTCATGGTGACGCCGCGTCCGGCCGGCTTGAGCAACTGGTGGCCCAGCGACTTCTCAAGCTCGCGCACCTGGGCGCTGATCGTCTGCACGGCCATGTCGAGGCGCTGCGCAGCACGAGCGAATCCGCCTTCCTTGACGACGACCCAAAAATAGTAAAGATGACGGTAGTTCAACATATCGGCTGGACTTCGGAAAAACCGAACTGTTTTGAAGTATATAACTGGTTTTTACGAAGCACGAGTTCGGAGATGATGCTGTCCTGAACCCGCATCTCACGTTGGATGCGGAATAACGAAGGGGCATGGCCGTGGTTTGCAGGCCTCGAATGCCCCGATAACCAAACGGAATCTTTGACGCACATATGGACTATCTCCTTGCTTTGGCGGTTGACCCGGCAGTATGGGCGGCGCTTGTCACGCTGGTGGTCATGGAAGTCGTGCTTGGCATCGACAACCTGATCTTCATCTCCATCCTGACCAATAAGTTGCCGTTGTCGATGCGTGCGCGCGCGCAGCGCATGGGCATCGGGCTGGCGCTGGTCATGCGTCTGGCGCTGCTCGGCACCGTGGCGTGGATCGCCAAGCTGACGACGCCGCTCTTCGAGTTGTTCGGTCACGGCTTCTCGTGGCGCGACCTGATTCTGATCGCGGGTGGCCTCTTCCTCGTGTGGAAGGCGACGAAGGAGATGCATCACCATGTGGCGTCGGCCACCGACGACGCGGAGCACGGTGAGGGCGCGTCGACAGCAGGAACGATGGCGACGATCACTACGCGTGCCGCCATCGTGCAGATCCTGATGCTGGACCTCGTGTTCTCGATCGACAGCATCGTGACGGCCGTGGGCATGACCGAGCACATCCCGATCATGTTCGTTGCGGTGATTGCTGCGGTCACGGCGATGTTGTTCATGGCAGGGCCTCTCTCGCGATTCATCGCGGCGAACCCGACGGTCGTGATGCTGGCGCTGGGCTTCCTGCTCGTGATCGGCATGACGCTGATCGCGGAAGGCTTCGGCTCGCATATTCCGAAGGGGTACATCTACGCGGCGATGGCATTCTCGGCGTTCGTGGAGGGGATGAACATGATGACGCGTCGCGCGTCGGCACGCCGCAAAGCGGAGAAGGCTCGCGTGCTGCACTAAGCCATGTGGTGATGAAGAGGTAGGCAAGGCGGCGCCGGGGGACCCTCGGCGCCGTTTTTTTTACATCTGCGAGGTTCGGTTTTTACGAACATTAACGAATGAAAAAGCAGGTTTTTTCGTGGCGCGGAGCCCGATACATTGAGGGCGTTGTCTCATTTACGTGACGGAGCGAAACGATGAAATGTCCTGTATGCGGTACCCCCGATTTGCTGATGACCGAACGTCAGGGAGTGGAGATCGATTACTGCCCGAGCTGTCGCGGCGTGTGGCTCGACCGTGGCGAGTTGGACAAGCTGATCGAGCGCACGGACGACATGGCTGGCCGGCCGGCGCAGACGGCGCGCGAAGGTGCGCTCCGGAGCGCGCATCAGGACGCCCGACATCGAGACCATCGGGATGAATATCAGCAGCGCAACATGCATCACGGCGATGACGCGCGTCGTCGTCACTACGATCAGCCGCGCAAGAAGAAGTCGTTGTTCGAGATGTTCGACTTTGATTGACGTTGAGCGCGCCGAGCGAGCGAAAGAAGCCAGTCGGATGACTGGCTTTTTCTTCAGGGCGGCGTTTTTCTACGACGCGCGCGAGGCGATCACGGCTTGTGCGGCTTCGATGAAGCCTTGGCCGCCGGGGCCGGTGGTGATCCAGTTGGGCGGCACGGGAATGTGTGGCAGATATTCCTTCACGGTGCTCATGCCGACCGTATGTTTGAAGAACGCGAACATCGGTGCGTCGTTGGTCGAGTCGCCCGTGTAGAGCACGGTGTCGCGGTCCTTGTCGATGTCGACGCCATAGACTTCGGCCATGACACGACGCGTCATCGACAGCTTGTCGTATCCGCCGAACCAGCCGAGCACCCAGAGGTTGTTGATCGTGGCGTCGGCGCCGGCGCGTTGCAACTCGCGGAGGATCTGCTCACCGGCCGCCGGATCTGCCGGACGCGAAAACGCGACGCTTGTGAGCCGGAAGACCTGATCGTCTGCCAGTTGTGCGTAGGGGAGGGCGTTGCTAACGGCGCTTGCGGCGGCGTCGAGCTCTTCGGAGACCGACTCGATCTCGGACTCGGCGTGCCAGAACGTCCGTTGAATGCCATGGCCGTCGGGCGTGCGCTGAAGGAACAGGCCGCCGTTTTCGCCGATCACGCCATCGACCGGCCACATGCGCGCCATCTGGTCGCACCAGCCGGCAGGCGCGGCCGTGACGGGAATGACTCGCACTCCGGCTTTCTGCAAGTTCTCCAGCGCGCAATACGTGTCGGCCGCGAGTCTGCCTCGATACGTCAGGGTTTCGTCCATGTCGGTGAGGACGAATCGGACATCCTTGAATTCATGCGCGGCAGCAACGGACAGGTGACGCATAACGTTCTCGATCAGGGGGACGGGGGAGCCATTATGCAATCAACGACGAAATGCCGCCGGGCGTCGCTCGGGGCTGCATGCGTAAGGCAAGGAAAGGGGGAGGGGAGCGCCGGTTGACGATCACATACAACGGCACGGCCGCCTTCTTGTCAGGGAACGACAAGGCCCGGATGTGCGGATTATGATGCTCGCGCCAAAACGTCTTGAATCATGAGGTCGACGTTCCGAATCGAGAAGGCGACGGTAGGGCGAGATCCCCACCCAAATTGGGGTTTCAAATGGTTGCGGAACGATTTTCGGTCGCAAGGCTGGACGTTTTCAAGCGGCTCACGGGGTGTTGAAACGCCCATGTGCAGGCTCTTGTGATCGATGACGTGCCTGGCCAATTCATGCGGCGCGACAGGCACGATACGGCGCTGACGATGGACTTTGCCATTAATGAACGAAAACCGCTCGCAGAACGGCGGCCTTGTGTTACTGCGAACTCTTGGTCTGTCATACGCCGTAAGCGTTTTTGCTGCGCGTCGAAACGTTTCGAGTGTCGACGCATAGTCGGGGATATTCGGAAGTTACTGAAACGCAAGGCTCGGCACTCCTGCGATGATGGATTTAGCCGCTAGGTCGGCTCAATCCACTCACATTTCAGGAGGCTTGGATGAATGATTCAACCCAAAGCGACGGAAAGGATGGAGTAAACGGCGGTGGGGCCGATGACGGGCTCGACCTTCCTAAGTCGTTGGCACGTGAAGGGCATGTGATCTGGTTCCACGAATACAAGAAGTACCTCGGTTACGCTTGGGACGACGCAGCGGGGGAAATCAGGCGAGCGCATGTGTCCAACTCCGAGCACGCGATTTACTTCGAGACGTTCGCGGAGGCGATGGTGGCGACGGATATGTTGATGGGGTCTCACGTCATTCTTCACGCGGCGAAGCGGGGCGAGAAACCAAGGCTGGTGCGCTAACCTTCGTTGCGGCCCATCCATTGCGGTGGGCCGTTATGCACAATCTCCAGATTCACCTTGCCGCGTAGTCCGCGGACGAATCAATTGTGCCGCCGGCGGCTCGGATTTTGCATCCAGCGCGTTTCGGTAGCATCGCTACACAGACGTATCCATAGATTCGAAATCGGAGACTTCACCGCCACGCCGGACGTTCGTGATGGGGCTATCTGGCTCCGACAGAACCAAGACAAGGCAGCGATTGAGAATTTCTGCGTCGGTACGTCCGGCATCGCAAAGGGAAGCTGGTCATGCCGACTAAGTGATCGGTTTGCGGAACGGAACCGTTTTTGCGGAACAAATAAAAACGGCCCCCATCGCTGGGAGCCGTTCTTAAATTTGGTGGCGAATCAGGGACTCGAACCCCGGACCTGCGGATTATGATTCCGTCGCTCTAACCAACTGAGCTAATTCGCCGAAGAAAATGATTATAGGTAGGCCCCTATAGGCTGTCAACATTTTTTTTGCGAGCCGACGAAAATTAACGGCGCGCCGTTCAGGGCAGCCTCCGGAAAGGGCCCCGGAAAAGACAACGCCGGAACCCGAAGGTCCCGGCGTTGACGATCCACTTCAACCTGTCTGGCAGGTCACCCCATCAGTCGTTGGCGTAGATGTCGACGTCCTTGGTCTCCTTGATGAAGAGCATGCCGATCACGAAGGTGATGAGCGCGATCACGATCGGGTACCAGAGGCCGGAGTAGATGTCGCCCTTGGCGGCCACGATGGCGAAGGCCGTGGCCGGCAGGAAACCGCCGAACCAGCCATTACCGATGTGATACGGCAGCGACATCGAGGTGTAGCGAATGCGCGTCGGGAACATTTCCACCAGCATTGCCGCGATCGGGCCGTACACCATCGTCACGAAGATCACGAGAATCGCCAGCAGGATCACGACCATCGGCTTGTTCATCTGGGCCGGGTCAGCCTTCGGCGGATAGCCATCGGCCTTGAGCGTGGCTGACATATCCGTCTCGAACGCCTTGGTCTTGTCTTTTGCGTCCGCTGCCTTGCCGTCTACCGACTGGATCACCTTGTCGCCGATCTTCACCGTCGCCATGGTGCCTGCCGGCGCTGCTTCGTTGTGATAGTTCAGGCCAGCGCGCGACAGGTAGCTCTTCGCGATATCGCACGAGCTGGTGAACTTCGACGTGCCCACCGGGTTGAACTGGAACGAGCACTCGTTCGGATCGGCGATGACCGTGATCGGCGAGCGTGCCGTTGCCGCTTCAAGTGCCGGGTTGGCGTAGTGCGTGAGCGCCTTGAAGATCGGGAAGTACAGCAACGCCGCCAACAAGCAGCCGGCCATGATGATCGGCTTGCGACCGATCTTGTCCGACAGTGCGCCGAAGAACACGAAGAACGGGCTGCCGATCAACAGACCCAGCGCCACCATGATGTTCGCGGTGTTGCCGTCGACCTTCAGCACCTGTGTCATGAAGAACAGCGAGTAGAACTGCCCCGTGTACCACACGACCGCCTGACCCGCCGTCAGACCGACCAGCGCCAGAATCACGATCTTCAGGTTCTTCCATTCGCCGAACGATTCCTTGAGCGGCGCCTTCGAGCCCTTGCCCTCAGCCTTCATGCGCTGGAATGCCGGCGATTCGCTCAGTTGCAGACGAATCCACAGCGAAACCAGCAGCAGCACGATCGACAGCACGAACGGAATGCGCCAGCCCCACTCACCGAACGCCTCTTCACCCATCGCCATGCGGGTGCCGAGAATCACGAGCAGCGAGAGGAAAAGACCCAGCGTGGCAGTCGTCTGAATCCACGACGTGTAGAAGCCGCGACGACCTTGCGGGGCGTGCTCGGCCACGTACGTCGCTGCACCGCCGTATTCGCCGCCGAGGGCCAGACCCTGCAGCAAACGCATGGCAATGAAGATCACCGGTGCGGCAATCCCCCACGACGCATAGCCCGGCAACAGACCGACGACCAGCGTGGACAGGCCCATCAACGTGATGGTTACGAGGAACGTGTACTTGCGGCCAACCAGGTCACCGATGCGGCCGAAAACGATGGCGCCGAACGGACGCACCGCGAAGCCCGCCGCAAACGACAGCAGCGTGAAGATGAATGCCGCGGTCGGATTGATGCCCGAGAAGAAGTGTCTGCTGATGAAAGCGGCCAACGAACCGGCCAGATAAAAGTCGTACCACTCGAACACTGTGCCCAGCGACGACGCGAAGATGACTTTGCGTTCTTCTTTGGTCATCGGCGCATGCGTAGTGGCTGTCGTTGCAGTAGCCATGCGGTTGTCTCCTGTAATGTAAGCACGCCCCTGGGTCGTGCCCGGGCCGTTGCAACTGATTATTGGAGGACAACCTTACCGCCGTCTGACGCCAAACTGACTCGAACCTTACGTGGCTAGGGACTTACCCTCGACTTTGGTGCGAAATCGACCGTATTTCGAGTGTTTTCGTCAAGCATGCGGGTTTTCGATAGGCGCGTCCGCGAGCGGTAACGTCACCCGGATGAGCGTGCCGGTTGCTTCGGGGTGCTGGGCGTCGACATGGTCGAGCACGCTCACGTCGCCGCGATGAATCTGCACGATCTCCCGCACGATGGCGAGCCCCAGACCGCTGCCGTCGCTGTCGCTGCCGAGAATGCGATAGAAGCGCTCGAAAACGCGCGGACGCTCCGCCGCAGGAATGCCCGGCCCGGTGTCTTCCACTTCCAGATGGACGAAGCCGTCAGACGCCTCATGTCGCAGGCGAACCGTCACCTTGCCGCCGGCCGGCGTGTAGCGGATCGCGTTGTCGATCAGATTGTTGAGCAACTCGCGCAGCATTACCGGTTGCCCGGACAGATGCACCGGGAATGGCGGCTCCTCGAAGCCAAGGTCGATCCGTTTGGCGAAGGCCGCCTGGAACCAGTCCTGCATCGCGCTTCGGGCGAGCACGCTGAGGTTGACCGGGGTGAACGCGGCGGCGTCGTTCGCGCTGTTCTCCGCGCGTGCCAATGCCAGCAACTGATTGACGAGACGTGCTGCCTGCTCGGAGCTGACTGCGATTTGCGAGAGCGAACGGCGTAGTTCGTCGGGAGATGTCTGGCGCAAGGCGAGTTCTGCCTGCATGCGCAGCCCGGCCAGCGGTGTCTTGAGCTGGTGAGCGGCGTCGGCGATGAAGCGCTGCTGGAGCTTCATGTTCTGTTCGAGCCGCCCGAGCAGATCGTTCAGCGAACCCACGAGCGGTGCGATCTCCGGCGGCGCCTGACGCGCTTCGAGTGGCGACAGGTCGTCGGGACGTCTGGCGCGGATATGTTCCTGCAACGCGTGCAGCGGCGCGAGACCGCGCGACAGGCCGAACCACACAAGGATGATGGCCAGCGGCAGGATCACGAACTGCGGCAGGATCACGCCCTTGATGATTTCGTTCGCCAGTTGACTGCGTTTGTCGAGCGTCTCCGCGACCTGCACGAGCGCCATGCTGCCCGGTGGCGCCATGCGGGGCAGATCGACATAGGTGAACGCGACTCGAATATCGTTGCCGCCAACGTTCTCGTCGCGAAACTGGACGACACCCGGTTGCGGACGGTCGTCTTCATGCGGCAAAGGCAGATCTGCCGTGCCGGCCACGAGTTCGCCCTTCGCGCCGAGCACCTGAAAGTAGACGTTGTCGGTGGCGTCGGCGCGCAGCAGGTCGCGTGCGGGCATGGGGAGCGTGAGCGTGACTTGTCCGCGATCCGAATGGACTTGCTGCGCGAGCACGTAGGTGTTGGTCTCGAGCGCCCGGTCGAAGGGACCGTTGGCAATCGATTTTGCGACGAGATACGTCACGGCAATGCTCATCGGCCAGAGCAGCAGCAGTGGCGCGAGCATCCAGTCGAGAATCTCGCCGAAGAGCGAGCGTGGTGGCGGCTCGGCCTCGCGTTCGAGCGGCGCGCCGAAGCCTGGGCGCACGAAAGGATCGGCGTATGGGTCGAACGGATCGGTGGCGTCGGAGGGCGAGGCGTGTGTGGGGGAGCCGCGTTGCGCCGGCATGCCGTCTGCCGAATGCGATGAGGCAGACGAGGCGTCCGGGGCCGCAGAGGTGGCGCGATGATGGTGGCGAAAGCTCAGACGCATCGGACGGGAAGACTCAAGAGGCTGGAACGGCTCGCGCCGTACGCGGCGCACTAGGCCGCATTGGCAGGCGCGGCGGCCGGCTTCTCCAGACAATACCCCAACCCACGGATCGTGGCGATGCGCACGCCGCTGGGCTCGATCTTCTTGCGCAGCCGATGCATGTACACCTCGATGGCGTTGTTACTCACCTCTTCGCCCCAGCCGCACAGATGATCGACGAGTTGCTCCTTCGAGACGAGGCGGCCTGTGCGCAACAGCAGCACTTCGAGCAATTCGAGTTCGCGGGCCGACAGGTCGAGCATCTGCTCATGAATGTAGGCGGTGCGCCCGACCTGATCGAAGCTGAGTGGGCCGTGACGGATCACGGTGGAGCCACCGCCTGCGCCACGCCGGGTCAACGCCCGCACGCGCGCTTCGAGTTCGGCCAGTGCGAAGGGCTTGGCCATGTAGTCGTCGGCGCCGAGATCGAGACCCTTGACGCGGGCATCGACACTGTCGGACGCGGTCAGGATCAGCACGGGCAGATGAGAGTTGCGCGCGCGCAGGCGGCGCAGCACTTCGTGACCGGGCAGGCGAGGCAGACCGAGGTCGAGAATCAGCAGGTCGAACGCCTGGGCGGAGAGCGCGGAGTCGGCTTCAAGCCCGGTTTTGACGTGATCGACGGCGTAGCCCCCCTGGCGCAGCGAGCGGGTCAGGGCGTCAGCCAGAATGCTG
Organism: Pandoraea fibrosis; assembly: GCF_000807775.2. Classification (NCBI taxonomy): domain Bacteria; kingdom Pseudomonadati; phylum Pseudomonadota; class Betaproteobacteria; order Burkholderiales; family Burkholderiaceae; genus Pandoraea; species Pandoraea fibrosis. The sequence goes on from NZ_CP047385.1 coordinate 1,571,968, forward strand.
TCATCCTCTGCGATGAGAATTCGCATGGGCGTGATAGGCTTGTGTAGGCACCGGCGCCTGACGGCAGCGGTGTGTCTCCTGTGATGTTGCGGCGCGTGGTTCGCGGCTTTTTTTGTCGTTTCGGCGCTTTCGGACAACAGGCACTTGCAAAGAGCACTGGTTTTTTATACAGTACTGGCATTCACGCCTCACTCGAGCCGTCTCGCTCATCATATCAAAGGACGATTCATGGAAGAAAGCAAGAAAGGGTCTGCCAATCTGTCGGCCGAGAAAGGCAAGGCGCTCGCCGCCGCCCTCGCGCAGATCGAGAAGCAATTCGGCAAGGGCTCGATCATGCGTCTGGGCGACAGCGAGGTCGAAGCAGACATCCAGGTCGTCTCGACCGGCTCGCTGGGTCTGGACATCGCGCTGGGCGTTGGTGGCCTGCCGCGCGGTCGCGTGATCGAAATTTACGGTCCGGAATCGTCGGGCAAGACCACGCTCACGCTGCAAGTCGTGGCCGAGATGCAGAAGATCGGCGGCACCTGCGCGTTCATCGACGCAGAGCATGCGCTCGACGTCGGATACGCCAACAAGCTGGGCGTCTCGGTGCCTGAGCTGCTGATCTCGCAGCCGGACACGGGCGAACAGGCGCTGGAAATCGCCGACGCGCTGGTGCGCTCGGGCTCGATCGACCTGATCGTCATCGACTCGGTCGCGGCGCTGGTGCCGAAGGCCGAAATCGAAGGCGAGATGGGTGATTCGCTGCCGGGTCTGCAAGCGCGTCTGATGTCTCAGGCCCTGCGTAAGCTGACCGGCACCATCAAGCGCACGAACTGCACGGTGATCTTCATCAACCAGATTCGTATGAAGATCGGTGTGATGTTCGGTAACCCGGAAACCACGACGGGCGGTAACGCGCTGAAGTTCTACTCGTCGGTGCGTCTGGACATTCGCCGTATCGGCTCGATCAAGAAGGGCGACGAGGTTGTCGGTAACGAAACCCGCGTCAAGGTCGTCAAGAACAAGGTGTCGCCGCCGTTCCGCGAAGCCATCTTCGACATCCTTTACGGCCAGGGAATCTCGCGCGAAGGCGAAATCATCGATCTGGGCGTGAACGCCAAGATCGTCGAGAAGGCCGGCGCCTGGTACAGCTACAACGGCGAGAAGATCGGTCAGGGTAAGGACAACGCGCGTGAATTCCTGCGCGAAAATCCGGAGATTGCCCACGACATCGAAAACAAGGTGCGTGCATCGCTCGGCGTGACGGCGATCAACGAAACCGGCGAGATCGAAGAAGAAGACGAGGCCTGATAAGCCCCGTTTCGGAACGGCAACGCGAGGCCACATGGCATCGCGTTGCCGTTTTTGTTTTTCTAGTCCAGTCCGATTGCGCCACGATGACGTCATGATCAATCGCCGTCCTCCCCGAGATCCGAACGCACCGCCGCCCCCACCGGGTGACGAGGCCGTTTCGGTCAAGCGATCACGAAAACCCGTGCTCAGCCTCAAGGCGCGGGCACTGTCGTATCTGGCCCGTCGCGAGTACAGCCGGACGGAGCTGCGCCGCAAACTCGTGCCGTTCGCCGATGCCGAGGATCCCGAAGCGCTCGATCGTGTGCTCGACAGCCTCGAGCAGGAACGCTGGCTGTCCAACGAACGGTTTGCGGAAAGTGTGGTGAACCGGCGCGCATCGCGCCTGGGCACGACACGTATCGTCAACGAACTCAAACAACATCAGGTCGACGCCGAGACGGTCGCTGTGCTCTCGGAGCAGTTGCGCGGTACGGAACTGGCACGCGCCCGCGTCGTATGGCAAAAGAAGTTCGGCGAGGTCGCTACCACGCCCGAAGCTCGAGCCAAGCAGATGCGCTTTCTCGCCTCACGCGGTTTTTCACGTACCGTTATCAGCAAAATCGTGCGCGGTGCAGACGAGTTTTCGGACGATTGTTAACGCGCGTTGCGTCGCTTTCCTGATAGATGTGCGTGCATTCATCGGTAACGCGTCAATGACCGCCACCGTCTGGCAGGCCGCATGGATGCTGGCGTGACATGACGATGAATCTCGCGTGACGCGTCATGCCACAGTTATCGCGATATGGCGTCGCACCATGCGCCAGTCCATCTCGTGATTTTGATAACCCGACCGCCGGGTCGGGTTATTCGGCCTTATGCGGCGGGCTTCTGTTGCGCTGCGGCAGAGTGCGCCGTGGCCTATGCTAGAATCAAGATCTTTCTGCGTTCATGCATTGCACACTCTCGCATGCCGCTCTCTGAGCCTGCCTCTCGTACCTTGCGTCACCGCCGCACGATCGCTGTCGAAGCGTATTCGCGCGAGGATGGCCTATGGGACATCGAAGCCCGTCTAACCGATCACAAAGATCGGGATTTTGCATTGGCGACGGGACTTCGCAAGGAGGGCACGCCGATTCACGAGCTTTGGCTGCGTCTGACCATCGATGAGGACTTCGAGGTGCATGACGCCGAGGCCGTCTCGGACTGGGTGCCGTATCCCGGCATTTGCGATCAGATCGGCCCCGAATACCGTCAGTTGATCGGACTTAACCTGCGACGCGGCTTCCGGCACGCGGTTCGCGAGCGCCTTGGCGGCGCGGCGGGTTGTACCCATCTGACAGAACTTTGCAGTGTCCTGCCAACGGCAGCGATTCAGGCCTTTGCCGGCGTGGTGATTCATACCCCCGATACGGCGCTCAAGGCCGCCAACGATGCCGAGAGTTCGGCGCCTCCTTTCCAACTCGGACATTGTCACGCCTTGCGGTTTGATGGCGAGGCAGTGCGCCGGTTTTACCCGCGCTGGTTCAACGGCCGCGCAAACGATCGAGCGAACGAGCCCACGACGCCCGTCACAACAGAAGCGGTGCGCGATGGTGCCTCGACTCGCAAGCTCGAACCCAAACTTCCAACTCAGCAAGAAGGGAATCACGCATGAAGATTCATGAGTATCAAGGCAAGGAAATCCTCCGAAAATTCGGAGTCGCGGTGCCCCGCGGCATTCCGGCGTTTTCCGTGGACGAGGCCGTGAAGGCAGCCGAAGAACTCGGCGGTCCGGTTTGGGTGGTCAAGGCCCAGATTCACGCAGGCGGTCGCGGTAAGGGCGGCGGCGTGAAGGTTGCCAAGTCGATCGAGCAAGTGCGCGAATACGCCGGCCAGATCCTCGGCATGCAACTGGTCACGCACCAGACCGGTCCGGAAGGCCAGAAGGTCAATCGCCTGCTGATCGAAGAAGGCGCCGACATCAAGAACGAACTGTACGTCAGCCTGGTGGTTGACCGCGTCACGCAGAAGATCGTGATGATGGGTTCGAGCGAAGGCGGCATGGACATCGAAGAAGTTGCTGAAAAGCATCCGGAACTGATCCACCACGTTGTCATCGATCCGTCGGTCGGTCTGACCGATGCGCAAGCTGACGACCTGGCCAAGAAGATCAGCGTTCCCGACGCTTCGATTCCGCAAGCCCGCACGATCCTGCAAGGTCTGTACAAGGCCTTCTGGGAAACGGACGCTTCGCTGGCGGAAATCAACCCGCTGAACGTGAGCAGCAACGGCACGGTCACCGCCCTGGACGCCAAGTTCAACTTCGATTCGAACGCCCTGTTCCGTCACCCGGAAATCGTCGCGTACCGCGACCTGGACGAAGAAGATCCGGCGGAAGTCGAAGCCTCGAAGTTCGATCTGGCTTACATCTCGCTCGACGGCAACATCGGCTGTCTGGTGAACGGTGCCGGTCTGGCCATGGCCACGATGGACACCATCAAGCTGTTCGGCGGCGAACCTGCGAACTTCCTGGACGTGGGCGGTGGCGCCACGACCGAGAAGGTCACGGAAGCGTTCAAGATCATGCTGAAGAACCCGAACCTGACCGCCATTCTGGTCAACATCTTCGGCGGCATCATGCGTTGCGATGTGATCGCCGAAGGCGTGATCGCAGCATCGAAGGCCGTCTCGCTGAAGGTGCCGCTGGTCGTGCGCATGAAGGGCACGAACGAGGACCTGGGCAAGAAGATGCTCGCCGAATCCGGCCTGCCGATCATCTCTGCGGACAGCATGGAAGAAGCTGCCCAGAAGGTTGTCGCGGCTGCCGCAGGCAAGTAACCAGAACAGTCGAAGCCGCAGCGGCGCGCCGCCCCGAGGGGTTGCGCGAATGCTGCCCGGCAACCGGATGAAGGAAATCAAGCAATGTCGATTCTGATCAACAAAGATACCAAGGTCATCACCCAGGGTATTACTGGCAAAACCGGCCAGTTCCATACCCGCATGTGCCGCGAATACGCGAACGGCAAGAACGCGTTCGTCGCTGGCGTGAACCCGAAGAAGGCTGGCGAAGACTTCGAGGGCATTCCCATTTTCGGTTCGGTCAAGGACGCGAAGGCACAGACCGGCGCGACCGTGTCGGTGATCTACGTGCCGCCCGCAGGCGCGGCTGCCGCGATCTGGGAAGCTGTTGAAGCCGACCTGGATCTGGCGATCTGTATCACGGAAGGTATCCCCGTTCGTGACATGATCGAAGTGAAGGACCGTATGCGTCGCGAAGGTCGCAAGACCCTGCTGCTCGGCCCGAATTGCCCGGGCGTGATCACGCCGGACGAACTGAAGATCGGCATCATGCCGGGTCACATCCACAAGAAGGGTCGCATCGGCGTGGTCTCGCGCTCGGGCACCCTGACGTACGAAGCCGTGGGTCAACTGACCGCCCTGGGTCTGGGCCAGTCGACCGCCGTCGGTATCGGTGGCGACCCGATCAACGGTCTGAAGCACATCGACGTCATGAAGATGTTCAACGACGATCCGGATACGGACGCCGTGATCATGATCGGTGAAATCGGTGGTCCGGACGAAGCGACGGCCGCCGAGTGGATCAAGGGCAACATGAAGAAGCCGGTCGTCGGCTTCATCGCCGGTGTGACGGCGCCCCCGGGCAAGCGCATGGGCCACGCCGGCGCGCTGATCTCGGGCGGTGCCGACACGGCCGAAGCCAAGCTGGCCATCATGGACGCCTGCGGTATCAAGGTGACCCGTAATCCGTCGGAAATGGGCCGCCTGCTCAAGGCTGCGCTGTAATTCCCGCCGGATGACCGCATCACGGCCGTCGGAACCGGCGAGCGTGTAATCGGTCAGGAAAAGGGAGCCCGGAACATCGGGCTCCCTTTTTTGCTATTGCAATTCCCAAGTCATTCGCTTCATTCGTTCCCGAGGATATTCCCGCTATGCTTGCGTTTTTTGCCGAGCTGAACTGGGCCGCGGTCCTGCAGATCATCATGATCGACATCCTGTTGGGTGGCGACAATGCCGTGGTGATCGCGCTGGCCTGCCGCAACCTGCCGGCCAAGCAACGGTTGCAGGGAATCATGTGGGGGACGGTTGGCGCCATCGTGTTGCGCGTGATCCTGATCGCGTTCGCCGTGACGCTGCTCGCGGTGCCGTACCTTAAGGCGCTCGGGGGCTTGTTGTTGCTCTGGATCGGGACCAAGCTGCTGGTGCCCGACCATGACGCTCACGACAGTGTGAAGCCGGCCGACAAGCTCTGGACTGCCATCAAGACCATCATCGTGGCCGATCTGGTGATGAGCATCGATAACGTGATCGCGATTGCCGGTGCGGCAGAAAGTGCCGCCGATCATCATCAATTGCCGCTCGTGATCTTCGGTCTGCTCGTGAGCATTCCGCTCATCGTCTGGGGCTCGCAACTGGTGCTCAAGGCCCTCGACCGGTTTCCGTTCATCATCATCGCCGGTGCGGCGCTGCTCGGCTGGATCGCGGGCGGTCTGATCGTCTCGGACCCGGGCATCGGGCACCTGCTGCATTTGCCGGGGGCGGCCGCCGAATACACACATTACGTGGCGTGCGCCATCGGTGCTGTGCTGGTCGTGGTGGTAGGGCTCATCCTCAAGCGACGCAGCGAGGCACGTCAATTGCGTGCAACCTCTTCGGAATAATCGAGTCCATTGCCGGGATCATGGTTCTCGGTCGATGGTGACTTTTCGGGGGAATCACTCCCTCGATCGGACGAATCGTCCTGCCCTGGATTAGGACGATTCTCTCCACCTGTACGGCTCCGCCCGATTTTGATCTACGGCAGGGTGCTCGCCGTTGGGGCTGTGGCATACTCCGCCCACTTCCCCCCGATGTCCCTTTTGTTTTTATTGCTTTCGCAGGGAGTTACACAATGCGTCGTTTCGGCCACCGGACCACCGGTATCGCCAAATCCCGGGGTTTTACCCTGATCGAGCTGATGATCGTGCTGGCGATCATTGGCGTGTTGGTCACGGCAGGGGTTCCGTATCTGCAGAATTATCTGGTGCGCGCACGCGTTGTCGAAGGGTTGGGCGTTGCTGCCTCGGCCAAGGCACTCGTGAGTGAGAACGCCATGCATGGCGCGCCGTTCAACAGCGGCTGGCAGGCGCCGAGCGCGACCGATAACGTGAACTCGGTGAGCATCGACTCGGTGAGTGGCAACGTGACCGTCGCCTACACGCAACGCGCGGGCGATGGTGCGCTCGTGCTGGTGCCGACGAGTGCCGGCGTCGATGGTGCGCCCAAGGCGCTGACGGTCGGCAAGGCACCGGAAGGCCAGATCGTGTGGACGTGTTACGCCCAGGGCCGTGAAGGGGCGCCGAACGGGGCGACTTTGCCGGGTAAGCTGGCGCCGCAGGAGTGTCGCGGCCCGCTGGCCAAGGCGGCCTGAATCCCGTTCGCGGACGGTCGTGACATGTCGCACATCGTCACGCACCGCGATCTGCCGCGATGACGGATTCCATGACGGCGTATTGACGTGCGTCAGGCATGAAATGGCTGCCCTCGGGCGGCCATTTTTCGTTATGCTTGCGCATCTTCCAACCGGTGCACTGCACGGCGGCGATCTTGTTTCCTCCTCTGCTTCTTTCGTTGATCGGGCTCACGGTAGCCTTGATCTGGGCGTTGCCCTATAACCTCGTCAAGCACACCTACCCGATTTCCACGTTCTACTCGGAAGCGCTGACGTTTTCGCTCTTTGGTGTGCTCGGCCTGCTCGCGATGATTGCCGTGTGGCAGCGCGATGGGCGGGTGCTGCGCATGCCGCGCGTTACCTGGATGCCGCTTGCGTTCGTGGCGGTCATCCTGGTGCAGCGAGCGGTCATGCCGACCGAGCTGCCGCAACTGATGATGACGGCGCTGCTCTATGGCGTGGCCATGATCGTGGCAGTGAATGCAGGGTTCTGGCTCGCACAACTTGGCTGGCGCAATGCCCTCATGCGATGGAGCGCGGTGGCGCTCACGCTGGGAGGACTGTATGCAGTGGGTGCGCAGGTCGTGCAGGCGTTTCATCTGGAAGGCAACGTGCCCTGGCTGGTGGCCAGGTACACCGTGACGGTGGCCAGGCGACTGTTCGGCAATATGTACCAGCCGAATCATCTGGCGACGTATTTGTCGCTCGCCAGCGCAGGGGCCTTCTATCTCTGGTATCTCCGCAAGCTACCCGCGTGGCTCTGGCTGATCGCATGCGCCGCGTTCGACATCGGCATCTGCCTGACCGGGTCGCGCACGCCGTGGCTGCAACTGGCGTTGCTGTCGGCATCGGGATTGTGGCTCGTGTGGATGGAGCGTGCCGAGCCGACACGCAACATGCGCCGGTCGATGCGATGGTTCGTGCCGGTGGCGATCCTGCCGTTGCTCGCCCTGGTGACGATGTTCGTCGGCTGGGCGAACGTGGCCTGGGGATTGCAACTCGACGGCAGCGCTGTGGCCCGCATGCAGCAGGCCGGTCAGGTGACGGGGCGACTGAACCTGTGGGAGTACGGTCTGGCGATCTTCCGTGGGCACTGGTGGCTTGGGGCGGGTTGGTCGAACTACATCGACGCTCAGTTTGCTCTCGTCGACAAGCTCGGCCCGGTCGAAATGGCAGACAACGCCCACAACGTGTTGATCGACCTGCTCGCGAAGACCGGCATTATCGGCACGTTGGCGGTACTGGTGCCGCTGGCGTTCTGGTTCGTGCGCGCTGTGCGCGGCATCAAGGCGCCGCCGATCGCGCTCGCGTTCGTTCTGCTCGGCATGCTCGCCATCCATGCCATGCTCGAGTATCCGCAGCACTACGCGTTCTTCCTGCTGCCTGCATTGTTCCTGCTGGGTTTTTGCGAGACGAAGCAGATCGACAGCGTTTCGTCGACGGCGACCGGCGCCATCCATGGCGTGATCCTGTTGTTTGCGTGCGTGGCGATTCCCTGGCTCTTCCAGGACTACCAACGGGTCGAGGTGGCGTATCGGAGTGGCAAGATCGACACGTACCGCACTGATCCGGCACTCTTCTTTGCGCCTTACGGCGATTACGCGGTCACGGGCGCCTTGCTCCTGAGCCGGGATCAACTCGACGAGAAGCTGGCAGCGCATCGCGAGGCGCTGGCGCTGGGTGCAGGGCCGACGATGATCAAACGCTACATCGTGCTGCTGGCGATCGCCGGACGCGACGACGAGGCACTGGAAGACATTCGCCGTCTGAAGAACTACAACTCGGCGATCTTCCCGGGGCAGTACGCGGCACTCGTGCGCATGTTGCGAGCGCAGGGCGACGATCTGGCGCCGTTCGTCAAGCGAGTGATCGAGGTGTGGGGACGGCCGAAGGGCGATGCCGACGACGATGCCATGGTGCCTCTGCGAGGCAAGTCGCGCGTGTCGTAGCCACGCCGATGGCGTGCTGAACCCCCGCTAGCCAAGCAAAACGCCCGCGATACTCGCGGGCGTTTTGTTTTGCGGCATTTCCTGCCGGAGGTTCAGGCTTCGGGGGCGTCGCTTTCCTGATCGGTCTCTTCGCTGCGTGCCCAGAAGAACCGGTCGGGGAAATGGCGTCCCATGCCGGGGCGGAACGCATTTTCCAGCACCTGCTGCAAATACTCCTGTGCTTCGCGCACGGCCTCGGGCACGGCAAGGCCGTTGGCGAGCATGGCCGTGACGGCTGCCGCCAGCGTGTCCATGGCGCCAGCCACATTGTGCGGCGGGCGGTCCCAGGCGTCTTCGCGAACGACGCCGCCATCGGCATACAGCGTGTGCGTGAATTGCGGTGCGTTGCTGTCGCTCACCAAGATGAACTCGCAACCGTTTTCCAGCAGGATGGAGACCGCTTCGTCGAGCGAGATATTCTCGTTTTCGGTGATGGTCTGCGCTAGGGCCACGGCGCTGGCAGGGCTCACGACCAGCACACTGGCTTGCGGTACGAGAAGACTGGCCGTGGCCTCGCGCAACTCGTCGGCCGAGAGCAGATGCTCGCCCGCCAGCCCGAAGTCGGGCGCGACGACCAGAGGCGTCTCGTCGTAATCGGCCACGATCTCGGCAATCGCGGCGACATTTTCGGCGTTAATCGTGCTGCCGACCTTGAAGGCGGCGACCGGCATGTCTTCGAGCAGCATGCGCGCCTGATCGGCGATCCAGTCCGGATCGATCGGCTGCACTTCATCGCACGCGCGTGAGTCCTGAGAGGAGTAGCCGGTCAGCACCGACACGCCGTAGCCACCCATGCTGGCAAAGGTCAGCAGGTCGGCCTGGACGCCGGTTGCCGAGGTGGGGTCGGAGAGCCCGAAGGTCAGAAGAATGGGAGGGGATTCAGTGTGCATGGAGGCAGGATAGACGGCGATCTGGTCAGGCCTTGGGTTCGTTGGTACCATCACGCCTTAAATGCCCGTTTCGGAGCGCTGAAAAGCGCCGTGGGCACCCCCTGTCCGGACAATGCCCCGGCAGGGTTCCCACAACACCGCACGACATCTCTGCCGGCGGGACCCGAAGCGGTTGACAAGCCATTGTAACGGAACGCTCGTCGCTGAAGAAAGAATGGAATACAAGAGCTGGATGTGCCTCATTTGCGGTTGGATTTATGACGAAGAGGCAGGTTTGCCCGACGAGGGCATTGCGCCCGGCACGCGCTGGGACGACGTGCCTATCAACTGGACCTGCCCCGAGTGCGGCGCGCGCAAGGAAGACTTCGAGATGGTGCAAATCTGAGGATGGGCGGCTCAGCCGCCATTTCTCCGAGATGCCCGCGTGTTTGCCGCGCTCCCCGATGCCTGCCAACGCCGTTAAGCCCCGGGTGCGGCACAGCGCTCGACGATCCGCCCGGCCATCGGCCCGGCCGGTGACGCGGCGGATTTCCCGCCCGAATTCACGAAGACCGGCCGCACGGCCAGGAGATGGCCTATGGTGACGCCGCAAACGCCTTCCGACACCACCATCAACACCCCCGGAACTGCAACGCGCGAGACGCGTGACACGACCCCCTTGTGGCGTCTGCCCGAGGTGGCCGAAGCGCTGACCGAGGCGTCCGACGCCTGGTCCAACGGTCCCGCCGCTGCGCTTGGGCCGTTGCGGCGCGCCAATCGTCTGCTCCAGTCGAGCGGTCATGCCGACTGGGCGCTGCACGGCGAGCGTCTTGTGCAGGCGATCGCCGAGGCGGCATATGGGGAGCCGGGCGGCCAGGACGCACAGCGCAACGCGCTGCGCCGGTTCGAGCGCGACATCTGGCAGGCGGGGGCCATCCCTGCCGCCACGCCCGCATCGACGGATGCCGCCGCGCCTTCTGAGAACTGGTCCGGCGCCCCGTCGCCGGGCGAGCTTCGGATGGCGGGATGGGTGGTGGCACAGCCGCGACTACATGGGCTGCCCGTTGGCACTGCACCGCTGCGTGCCGACGTCGAACGCGTTCTGCTGCGCCTGTTGCGTCCAGATGCGGAGGCGACCGATACCACGGCGGCGCTCGCGCAATTGGCCGATCTTGCCGCCGACCTCCACCGCGCCGGGGCGACGGCACCGCTCGACTACTGGCGTCTGGCCGCCGCGTGGCTGCGCTTTGCGCGTGCCCCGCTGAGTCTGGCCGACAAACGCCAGATCGGGCGGATGAATCTGGCGCTGCGTAAGCAATTGACGCGTCCGAGTGCGCCGGGAGACGTTCAGAGCGCATCGTCCGCCGCGGCGGGCACAGGCGCGAAGGGCGGCGGCGAGGCGGTGCCAGGGCACGATCTGCTCGAAGCCCTCGCCACCTGGCATGCGCAGGCCCCCGATAGCTGGTTGGGTACGTTGCTGGCCGACTTCGGCGTGCTGCGCCGTCCCGGTCATTTGCCCGAGCCGTTGGTGGATGCTGCACAGGCGGCGCAGAAGCAGGGCGCGGGCAATAGCTCGCGCGACTGGCTGCGCATCGGCCCGTTGGCGGTGCGGCAGGACGTTTGCCAAACGTTTCTCAGCCTCGCCGATGAGGCACTTCCGAATTTGAACGATCCTGCGGTGGCCGCCAAGGTCGCGGAATACTCTGCGGCGATCGGACTGGCTCCGGTTGCGCGGCTTGCGGCGGCGGTCGCCGCCACGGGCGAGCGACTTGCGGCTTCGCCGCCAGCGGAGCCGGGCGGGCCCGCAGCGCTTGCGATGACCGTCAAGGCGTTGCGCGGCATGCTTCACCAGTTCGCGGCCGACACGTACCCCGAATCGCGACCTGACCTGATCGCCGACATGGCGATGTGGCGAGAGCGCGCGCTGGACGCCAGCGTGTTCGGACAGCGGCTCGTCACCGGGCGCGACGTTCCGTGATAAAGTCGGCGCAAAGGTCGCCTTTGGCGGCCGATCGCCGTACCACGATGCGGAAAAAGTTCGTCCGCTGACCGGCCGCAGGCAGGTGCTGCGAGCCCGCGCGGGGGCCATGCCCCTGCTGCGGAGTGCGACACCGCGCGGCAGACCGTCAAACAGGTTCCGATAAACTTTGGCCCTATGCCGAACGACCGTATCAATCTCACGAATCAGTTCCTTATCGCCATGCCCGGCATGGCCGATCCGACCTTTTCCGGCACCGTCGTGTACCTGTGCGAGCACAGTGAAAAAGGCGCGATCGGGCTGGTCATCAATCGTCCGACCGACATTGATTTGCAGTCGCTGTTCGAGCGTCTCGACCTGAAGCTGGAAATCGATCCACTGGCGCATCAACCGGTGTTCTTCGGCGGTCCGGTACAGACCGAGCGCGGTTTCGTGCTGCACGAGTCGACCGGCACGGCGTATAGCTCGTCGCTGTCGGTGCCGGGTGGCCTCGAGATGACGACGTCGAAAGACGTGCTCGAAGCCGTGGCCAATGGACAGGGGCCGAATCGCTTTCTGCTGACGCTCGGGCATTCGGGCTGGAGCGCCGGCCAACTGGAAGACGAGATCGGCCGCAATGGCTGGCTGACCGTCGCCGCTGACCCGGGCATCGTATTCGATGTGCCGCCGGCCGAACGCTTCGACGCCGCGCTGGCACTGCTGGGTGTGACGTCGTCGATGCTCTCCGCCGACGCAGGTCACGCATGACGGCTGGCAGTGCCACGGTACTCGCCTTCGATTACGGCGAGCGCCGGATCGGCGTGGCGATCGGCAATCTCCTGTTGCGCGAGGCTCGCGCCCTCACCGTTCTTGCCAATCTCAATCGCGAAGTTCGCTTCGCCGAGACCGGCAAGCTCATTGCAGAATGGCAACCCGAACTGATCGTCGTCGGGCTGCCGTGTCATCCGGACGGTACGCCGCACGCGATGACCCAACAAGCCAAGCGCTTCGGGAATCAACTCAACGGGCGATTTGACGTGCCGGTCGTGTGGGTCGACGAACGCTACTCGTCGGTCGCCGCTGCGGCAGCGCTGGCCGAGGCGGGCGTCAAGCTGTCCCAAAAGACATCGCTCGACGCCGAAGCCGCCCGCATCATCCTTCAGCAGTATTTCGACGAGCATGTGCCTGCCTGACCTCCCGGCGGGCATCGCGCCCCGCAGTTTTCTGAGCGACGTCGCGCCACGCGGCGTTGGCAAGGCATCTCCCCTGTATGGCTAACGGAATTCTCGGCCGACGTGGCCATCCCCAGCTCAACCGTCACGGTGAACTGAAGCATTTGCTGACGGTGGAAGGATTGCCGCGCGCCGTGCTGATGCACATTCTCGACACGGCCACGCAGTTCGTCAGCGTGAACGATGCGGACGTCAAGAAGGTGCCGCTGCTGAGCGGCAAGTCGGTCTTCAATCTCTTCTTCGAGAATTCCACGCGTACGCGAACGACGTTTGAGATCGCCGCAGCGCGCTTGTCGGCCGATGTGCTGAATCTGAATATCAACGCGTCGTCGACGAGCAAGGGCGAGACATTGCTCGACACCATCGGCAACCTGTCGGCGATGCATGCGGATCTGTTCGTCGTGCGTCACGCGCAGTCGGGGGCGCCATACCTGATTGCCGAGCATTGCGCGCCGCATGTGCATGTCATCAACGCGGGCGACGGACGGCACGCGCACCCCACGCAGGGTTTGCTCGACATGTACACGATTCGCCATCACAAGGGCGAATTCCAGAACCTGACGGTCGCCATCGTCGGCGACATTCTGCATTCGCGGGTGGCGCGTTCCGATATTCACGCGCTCACTACGCTGGGCGTGCCGGAAGTGCGCGCGATCGGTCCGCGTACGCTTCTGCCCACCGGACTCGAACAACTCGGCGTGCGTGTGTTTCACGACATGGACGAAGGACTTCGCGATGTCGATGTCGTCATTATGTTGCGGTTGCAGAACGAGCGAATGAACGGTGCGTTGCTGCCATCGGCGGCCGAGTACTTCAAGTATTACGGCTTGACGCCCGAGCGCTTGGCACTGGCCAGGCCGGACGTCATCGTCATGCATCCGGGGCCGATGAATCGCGGCGTGGAGATCGATTCGGCGGTGGCCGATGGCCCGCACTCGGTCATTCTCGAACAAGTGTCGTTCGGCATCGCCGTGCGCATGGCGGTGATGAGCATCGTCGCCGCAAACCACGGGTGAGCGCAGCATGAAATTGCATCTGAAGGGTGGCCGTGTCATCGATCCCGCGACGCGAACCGACCGGGTTCAGGACGTTTTCATCGCCGACGGTCATATCGGGGCGCTGGGCGAGGCACCCGCCGATTTCACGGCCGAACGGGTGTTCGATGCGACGGGGCTGGTGGTCATGCCCGGACTCGTCGATCTGGCCGCGCGCCGAGTGACGGCAGCCAGCGAAGCGGCGGCGGCACTCGCCGGTGGCGTGACGCGCGTCGTTTGCCCGCCGGATACCGACCCCGTGCTCGATGAGCCCGACCTTGTCGAGATGCTGCAATTACGTGCTCGTGCGGCTCATCTTGTGCAAGTCCATCCGCTGGGCGCGCTGAGCGTTGGCCTCGCTGGGCGCGAACTCACGGAAATGGCGCAGTTGACGCAGGCGGGCTGCATCGGACTCTCGCAGGCCAACGCATCGATGACCGACCCCCGCACGTTGCTGCGCGCGTTGCAATACGCGGGCACGTTCGGACTGACGGTATGGCTACGCGCACAGGATGCCGCGTTGGCTGCCGGTGGCGTGGCGGCCAGTGGGGCCGTCGCATCGCGCCTTGGCCTTGCCGGGATTCCCGTCGTTGCCGAGACCATTGCGCTCCATACGATTCTCGAACTCGTGCGCGCCACGGGTACGCGAGTGCATCTGTGTCGTCTGTCGTCTGCCGCAGGGTTGGCGATCGTGCGTGCGGCAAAGGCCGAGGGGTTGCCTGTGACGTGCGACGTTGCCGCGCACCATCTCCATCTGACGGACATGGACATCGGTTATTTTGATGTCCAGTACCGGCTCGATCCGCCGCTAAGAGGCCAGCGCGACCGGGAGGCCATCCGGGATGCGGTGCGAGACGGTACGATTGACGCCATCTGCTCCGACCATACGCCGCTGGCTGCCGATGCCCGTCTGGTGCCATTTGCAGAAGCCTCGCCGGGCGCAAGCGGGCTGGAGTTGTTGCTGTCGCTGGTGCTGAAATGGGCCGAGGAGTCGCGCGTGCCGCTGGTCGACGCGTTGGCGCGTGTGACGCACTCGCCAGGGCAGCGTCTCGCGCAAGTCGCGTCGGGGGCTGGCCGTCTTGCGCCGGGACAGCCAGCCGATGTTTGTGTATTCGCGCCGTTGGCGCATTGGACGGTGGCCGCGCCGAATTTGCGCAGCGCCGGTCATAACACCCCGTTTCTGGGATACGAATTGCCGGGGCGCGTACGTCTCACGCTGGTGGGTGGCCGCGTGGCGCACGAAGCCCCTGCCGTTTAGGATGCGATTGCCGTGCTCTTGATCAAAAAACTCCGTCTCGGTCTGCACCTCTCGCGCGGTCTGCTCACTGCGTTGTTGTGCTTCCCGTTTCTGACCGAGGCGGCGAAGCATCGCCGCATTCGCGCGTGGTCGCAGAAGCTGCTGAAGCTGTGCGGCATGCGTCTGGAAGTCGAGCAACACGCGGCGTTGCCCGACAGCGGCGTCATGCTTCTGTGCAATCACGTGTCGTGGATCGACATCTTCGCGATCAATGCGTGGCAACCCGTGCGCTTCGTCGCGAAGGCCGAGATTCGCCATTGGCCGCTGGTCGGTTGGCTGTGCGTGCAGACGCGGACGATTTTCCTGCAACGTGAGCGCCGCGCCGATGCGCGCCGCATCATGCACTACCTGTCGGATTGTCTGCGTGACGGCGACATCATTACGGTCTTCCCGGAAGGCACGACGACGGATGGCCGTAGCCTGTTGCCGTTTCACGCCAACCTGCTGCAAGCCCCGGTGAGTACCGGGAAGCCCGTGCAGCCGCTTTGCCTGTTCTACACCGATGCGTCGAGCGGACGCCATACGATGGCCCCGGCTTACATTGGCGAGATGAGTCTGATCGAGTCCATCGACATGATTCTGCGCGCACCGCCGATGACGGTACGACTGTCGGTCGGCGAGCCGCAATATCCGAGGGATGGGCAGCATCGACGCGAGTTCGCGCTCGGCGCGCAGAAAGCCGTTGGCGACGCGTTGCAGGCCTTCCTGCCGGAAGTGGTGCTTCCGCAGAGTGGTTCGGTCGGTTCGCGCGATGCGGTCTTGGGTGACGAAGAGGGCGATGCCGCACAGGCGGTTCAGGCCTGACGCGAAGTCTGGCGGAACAAAAAACGGCGCGTGAATGCGCCGTTTTTTATTTGATCGAGACGTGAGGCACAGACGTGAGCGGATGGGGCAAGTCCCGCCTCATTCGCCTTTGCGTTTCGCCGTCTTGTCGGCTTTTGCGGGTTTATCGGTCTTGTCGAGCTTGCGTGCGCCCTTGCCGATCTTCTCGGCTTTTGCAGCTTTGAAGGCCTCTTCGGCCTTATCGGCCTTCTTCATCTTGGCGCGCTTCTTGGCGTCGGCCAGCGCAAAAGGATCGCGAATCTGCGGGCAATCGATCTGAATCAGCTCGCGTTCGGCAGGGACGCTGGCGAGCTTCACCGCCGTCAATTTGCCTCCCCAGACGCAGCCGGTATCGAGTCCGAGGACGTTCTCGCGCATGACCAGACCGAGCGCCGACCAGTGACCGAACACCACGGTGACATCGGCCGTGCGGCGGCCCGGCGCATCGAACCACGGCTTGAGCTCGGTGGTCGCGGCATCGGCACCTTCCTTGATCTTGAAGTCGATGCGCCCGTCTGCCGTGCAGAAGCGCATACGGGTCAGCGCGTTGATGGTGAGACGCTGGCGATCCTCGTCGCTCAATCCCTGCTGCCACTGATCGGGCTGATTGCCGAACATGCGCGAAAGGAACGTTTTCCAGTCCGGTCCGCGCAATTGTGTCTCTACGTCACGCGCGAGCGTGATGACCTGCGTGGCGTCCCATTGCGGCAGCACGCCCGCGTGCACCATCAGATGGCCATGCGCGAGGTGTGCAAGCGGCTGATGGCGAACCCAGTCGATGAGGGCGTCGCAGTCGGGGGCGCTGAGAATGTCGTCGATGGTGTCGCTGCCATGGGCCTGACGCACCCCTGCGGCCACCGCCAGCAGATGCAAATCGTGATTGCCGAGGATGGCCGTGACGCGATCGCCCAGCGCGATGACCTGACGCAGCGTGTCGAGCGAACGCGGGCCGCGATTGATGAGATCGCCCGCGAGCCAGAGATCCGCATCCCCGGGCAGGCGTGCGAGCAGTTGTTCAAACGACGTTTGGCAACCTTGCAGGTCGCCGATGGCATAGATGTCACGCATCGCGTAGGTGGCGCTGTCTTGTCTTGTTGTCCCGATCCGGGGGATGTTGTGTGCCGTGGCGACTCACCTTCGGTGCATCACCCCCCGTGGTCGTTCATTTCTTGTAGATCAGCCAGCGTGGTGCTTTGAAGCGCACGATACGGAGGTACAGCCAGACATACGTCGCCATGAAGGCGATGCAGCACAGCGCTAGCACCAGACTATGTCGCCAGAAAACCGTCGCCGGGATCACTGCCAGCAAGCATAGCAGCCAAAGGTACGGTGAGGTCAAGGAGTTGCGTTGCGTCAAGGCGCTTGCCGTACGCGCACCGGCGGCCCAGCGCATCAGTCGCTTGTACACGAGCATGTGCAGATGTACGCCATCGGGAATGCCGGGCGAGATGCCGCGCACGAAGCGTTTGCGATAGATCGAGAAGCAGACTTCGAACGCCGGGTAAATCACCATGAGGGCCGGATACCACGGCGAGACCTGCGGGTTGCGCATGACCAGCAACACGGCGATCTCGGCCAGCATGAAGCCAAGGAAATAGGCGCCGCCGTCGCCCAGGAAAATCAGTCCGCCGGGGAAGTTGAAGATGAAGAAACCGAGAATGGCGCCCACCATGATCATCGACGTGGTGAGCACGACGGGGTCTTGTACCTGGAAGCCGACATAGCCGAGCGAGGCGAACATGATCATGGTGACCATGGCGGCGAGCCCGTTGAACCCGTCGATGATGTTGACGGCGTTGGCCATGCCGGCAACACATAGCACGGTGAGCGGTACCGAGACGGCAGCGAGCATCAGCACGCGGTCGGCCACGCCGATATCGATGCGGGTGACATGGATGTCGAGCACGAGCCATGCCAGCAAGGCGGCGAACATGGTGCAGAGGAGGCGGACCGTCGGCGTGACCTTCTTGGTCAAATCCTCGATGAGGCCGGAAAGGAACGCGGGCAGGCCGCAGGCGATGAGCAGCAGAATATCGCGCGAGACCTTGGGGTAAGAGACACCCAGCGCCGTCGCGGCGACGAGCAGGCCCATGAGGATGCCGACGCCGCCGATGCGTGGCACCGGGCGCACGTGAAACTTCTGCACCCCGGCGACATCGCTATCGCCGGAGAAGCGGGAATGGATGTGCGCGTAGCGCACGATCAGCAGCGTCGCGACAAACGACACGACGAGGGCGATGGCAAGACTCAGCATGATGCAGTGCGATAGTCGGTGATGCGGCTATCGGGAAGAGGACACGGAGAATGTCTTACTTTTTCTTAAAAATGATCCAACGCGGCGAGCGGAACCGTACGATTCGCTGATACAGCCAGACGTACACCACGATGAACACGAGACAACACGCAGCGAGCAAGCCGCTGTGCCGCCAGAAGATGGTCGCCGGGACCACCGCCGACAGACAAAGTACCCACAGATACGGTGACGTCATCGAATTGCGTCGGGCAAGTTGCGCGGCAACTTTTGAGCCAACCGCCCAGCGCAAGACGCGCTTGTAGATGAGCATATGCAGGTGCACGCCATCGGGCATGCTCGGGGAGACGCCTCGCACAAAGCGTCGCCGGTAGATCGAAAAGCAGACTTCGAAAATCGGGTAAATCAGCATGAGTGCCGGATACCAGGGAGAGACCATCGGGTTTCGCATCACCAGCAATATGGCAAGTTCTGCGAGCATGAACCCAATGAAATAGGCGCCGCCATCTCCCAGGAAAATCAGACCGTTCGGATAATTCAGAATGAAAAAACCGAGAACGGCGCCGATCATAATCATTGACGCAGAAAGCACGATGCTATCGCCGACTTGAAACGCGACGTAACCGAGCGAGGCGAACATGAAAATGCTGACCATCGCGGCAAGGCCATTGAAGCCATCGATGATATTGATCGCATTGGTCATGGCTGCCGTGCAGACAACGGTCAGCGCAACCGAGATCAATGGAATCGTGAGAAGACTATCAATCGGTGCAATATCAATTCGATTGATATGAATGCCCAGAACCCAATAGGCAATGAGTGACGACACCATCGCGCACAACAAACGAGTGCGCGGCGAAACGCGTTTGGTGATGTCTTCGATGAAGCCCCCCAGAAACACGGGAGCGGCGCAGGCGGTGAGCAGCAGGGTTTCATCGAGTCGTCCGCCGCGGTAATAGAACGTCGCAAACGTCGCTGCAACGAGCAAGCCGAGCATAATGCCCAGCCCACCAATTCGCGGCACAGGGTGGGCGTGAACCTTCTGAACCCCCTTCGTATCGCTATCGCTGGAAAAATGCGCGTGTACGTGGGCATACCGCACAATAAGCAGCGTAGTGATAAATGAAACCAGCAATGCCAATGTCAGGCTCAGCATAGTACGGACAAGTTAATCGCGTTGCTTAGTTCTTATTTGCGATTGATGTGCACGCCAAATCCCGGTTAAACGTGGGTCGGATGTCGCGGGGCCCTCCTATTGACCTCGCCAAGTATTCTGAAATACTCGGCAATCACCAATCGCTCGTCGAAATTGTGCGCTACTTTAGCACGCCCGGCCTGCCCGACCGCCGCAAGATCACGGGTTGACATGCCCGCGGTTTGCGTCATTTGTGCGGCCAATGCGGTCGAGTCCTGTACCGGCACGACCCATCCTGTCACACCCTCGGTCACCACCTCACGGCATCCATGAACATCGGAGGTGATGACCGGGCGTCCCATGGCACTCGCCTCCAGCAGCGTTCGAGAGAGGCCTTCCCGGTAAGATGGCAGCACGATGCAGTGCGCTTGTGCGATGAAAGGGCGGACTTCCTGCGTCACGCCCAGGTACTCGACGAGACCCTCCCGCTCCCATGCCGCGACCTGTTCTCGTGAAATTGCCGTCGGATTCTCTACGTCGGCGGGTCCCAGCAACTGGCATCGAACGTGCGGCATCGTTGCCTTGAGCGCCCGCGCGGCTTCCACAAATTCCAGGACGCCCTTGTCTCGCAACAGCCGCGCGATCAGCAGAAATCGGAACGAACTGTCGTTTTCCGGCCACGGGGCGAGGGCGAAGTGATCGAGATTGATGCCCTCGCCGGGAAGCAGGCGTGCCTTGCGCATATCGACCAGCCCGCCCCGGACCATGGCGTCGAAGTCCGACTCGTTGAGCAGCCAGTTCTCCAAGGTGTGCCGGAACGCATACCGGTACAGCAGGCGAACGATGTGCGTAATGAACGACTTGTTGATGAAGACGGTGCCCAGGCCGGTCGTGATGGATACCGACGGAACGCCGGCCCAACGCGCTGCCACGGCGCCGTAGATGTTTGGCTTGATCGTGTAATGGAAACAGACGGCTGGACGAATTCGCCGGTACAGGCGGTACAGGCGCATCGTCAGGGCGATGTCCTGAAGCGGATTCTGGCCTTTCGACGCCATCGGCATGATGTGCACCGTGCACCCCATGTCGCGCAGCAGGGGCGAGTAGTCGTCGTCCGGGGCGACGACATGGACCGGGTGTCCGTCGGCGAGCAATGCGCGAATCGGACCGCCACGAAAGTTGTGGATCGACCAGAAGGAGTTCGAGCAGAAAAGAACGGGTGCTTGCATGAGTTTCAGTGGGTTACGGCTCGCGCCGCAGCCAATTGGGCATAGGTCTCGAGCCAACGCGTCACGACGGCGTCGAGAGAATAATGGGCGACGATGCGTTCGCGATTGGCTGCGCCGGTGGCGTGGCGCACGCTCGCGTCGGCGCGCAGTTGTCGAATCAGGGCCTCGCCCAGCGTCCGCGAATCGCCCACGGGTACCAGGGCATTGCCGGGCACATCGCCGATCAGTTCGCGCACGCCCCCGCAATCGGTCGACACCACGGGCAAGCCACTGGCCATCGCCTCGCCGATCACGAGCGGTAATCCTTCCCACGCAGACGACATCACGTAGACGTCCGCCGCGCACATCCACTGCGCAATGTCGTTGCGACGCCCGAGCAATGTGATGGCGCCACCCAGCCCACGGGCATCGACATGTGCCTGAATCGCGGCGCGAAGCGGACCGTCGCCTGCGATGAACAAGTGGGCTTCGGGCCATTCGTGGTGGACGTGCGAGAACGCGTCGACCAGCGTCGGATAGTCCTTTGCCTCGACCATCCGTCCAGCGGCGAAGACGATGGGCCTGTCGCCGGACGGCCCGTCGGACGACCCGGATTCGCGCGTCCGAGCGGCGGCTCGCCACTGCATTCGTGCTTGTACGTCGGGCCGGTAACGCGTTGTGTCGATGCCGTTCGGCACACTCGCGATACGGGCGGCGGGCGCGGCGCGTTGCGCGACGAATGCCGCGACGGCATCGTCGCTGACGTTGGTCGTCAGGTCCGTCCACCGATCGGTCAGCCGGTAGGCCAGCATCCGCAGATGCCCGCCTTCGTGACGGCTGTGAGCGCTCGTCACCAGCACCGGCATGCGCACAAACCAGCGCGCCACGCGCGCGAGCAGATTGGCATGCACCATGTGGGCGTGCACAACGTCCGGCCGCCAGGCACGCAGATGTGAAACGAGCCGCCGCAGCGCACACGCAAGCGACCACGGTGTCTTGCTCGCTTTCAGTTCGACGAGTGTGAGTTGCGGCGATTCCGGTAAGTCGATCGCGCAGTGTCCGGTCAACGAGATCAGGTTGACGTCATGGCCGCGCGCGAGGAACCCCCGGGCGAGATCGGCCACCTGAGTCTCGGCGCCCCCCAGTTGGAGCCCGGTGACGAACAGGACAATCCTCATTGCGTCTCCTCCGTTGCCGAAGTCCCGACATGCCAGAGCGTTTCCCATCGCGCTGCGATGGCCTCGGGCCGGAAATCCTGCGCATGGGCGTAGCCGGCCAATCCGAGCTTGCGGCGCAGCGAGGCGTCGCCGATCAGGCGAGACAGCGCGCCAGCCAGTGCGGCGATGTCGCCGTCGTGCACGACGAGGCTGTCGATTTCATCGTTCAGAAGGGTTCGCGGGCCAGCGTCGGCAGCATAAGCCACTACGGGAACCGCATACGCCTTCGCTTCGATCAGCACCAGCCCAAAGCTCTCACGACGCGATGGCAGGCAGTAGATCGCTGCCCGCGCGTAGTTCTGCGCGATATCCGCGACGGCGGGCAGCACCTCGACACTGTCGCCAACCCCTGCGTCGCGCGCTTGCGCATGCAGGGCATCGCGCAACGCCCCGTCGCCCACGATGCGCACATGCCAACCGGGCGCGTGGTGGGCGATGCGTGACCATGCGTCGATCAGCCGGTCGAAGCCTTTCTCCGGAACGAGACGTCCGACGGCCAGCACGCAGCGATCGTCGTCATGCGCCGGCGGCGTATCGGGAATCGCGATGCCGAGTGGATTGGGCAGCGTGACAAATTGTGCGCGTGCATTCGGATGATGTTGCTGCCAGGCGGCGCGATCGGCATCGGTCAGCACCACGACGGCGTCGTACCTGCATGCCGCCAGCGCCCGCGCCCAGCGACGTGCTCGCCGGCCCAGGTCGCTGGCATATGTGCTGTGCTCCCAGGCGATGCGTCGCAGCGGCAAACCCAGCGTAGCGGGCACCGTGTAGAGGGCAAGCATCGGATCGACATCGATCATCACGTCGATGGCGTGCTGACGCACATAACGCCGTACCTGCTGCACGATGGACAAATAATGATGTTTGAACGGCACGCGCTCGGCGAACATCGCGTGATGCACGACTTCCGGCGTTAGTGGGAAGACGGGCGTATGTCCCCACAGCGAGAGCACATGCACGCGATGTCCGCGCGCGGCGAGCGCATTGGCCAGCGTGGCCGTCGCACGCTCGGCGCCGGCGAAGGCGGCAAGGGTGCCTGTGAAGAGGCAGACGGTGCGCGGTGCGGTGGTGTGCGGCAATGTCATCGCGTCAGTCTCGTCGGAGCAGCCAGACGCCAAGCACCAGCGCGGCCGCGTAGCCAGCGCCGAAGCCAAGCGCCCCGGCAAGCGCGCCGAGTTGAGGCGCGAGCCCACTTACGACGACGAAGGCCACCACGGCAGCGCATAGCCATTTCGCAATGACCCAACGTCCGGCGCCGCGGCGAATCAACGTCAGGTTCAGGGCGGCATCGGCAAACACGAGAATGCCCATGAGGGCCGAGACACGCAAAATCTGCGCCGACTCTGCGAATCCTGCGCCGTAAATCAGATGCACGATCCAGGGCGCGAGCAGCGCAATGGGCACTGCCAGACTCGCACCGGCGGCCACCATCAGCCACACGGCTCGCACGGTGTTGCGCGTCGCGGTGGCGTTGTCCGCCGTCTGGAAGATCAGTTGCGGGGCCAGCGAATTCGCGATGATCGGCGCGACGAGCACGAAGTTTTCCGTGATTTGCATGGCGGCGGCATACGCGCCCAGTTCGGAGAGTGGAATGAGCGGTTTGAGTACGAGCTGATCGACGCGCTTGAAAAGAATCATGAGCATCAACCCGCCCCAGAACGTCATGCCACTTGCGAGCAGATCGAACAGCAGTTTGCGTTGCCAGATCACCGGCGTACTCGGCGAATGTTTCAGGTAGTAGCGCAGGAGCAGCACGGCGGCCACGATGGCCTCGATGGCGTAGACGACCGCAAACGCGGCAACGCTGGCATGCGTGGCGAACAACACGGCCACGAGCGCGAGCTTTACCCCCAGACCGCACAGATTGGCGGTCACGCTCGGGCGGTTGAACGTGCGGGCTTGCAGCCACGCGATCACGATGCCGAACGGCTCGCGGAACCAGAGCGCCACGCCGAGCCACAACGCGACAGCTACCAGATCGGATTCCGCGAAACCGACGATATAGACGGCGAGAATCGTATAAGCGACAGCGGCGGCGGCCAGACGCAACACGAAGGCGTGCGCGATCACCGTGCGTTGATCGGCTTCGGTCTTGCCGACCAGGCGCGGCACCACGACCTCGCTGCCACACAGCAGCGTGAGCGAGGCGGCGAGGAACACAAGGGATTGTGCGTACTGAAACAGGCCGAACTGTGCGGCGCCGAGACTACGGGCAAGAAGGCCGGAGACTGCAATGCCGCCGACGATCTGCGCGCCGCGCTCGGTCAGCATCCAGAGAATGTTGCGAATGATGGTGCGATAGGGCATGTGGCGCTCGCGCGGCTCACTCGTTCTCAAAATAAGCAAAACCGGCCTTGCGAGGCCGGTGCAGATGGACTTCACGCGCTTGTCATGTCGCGCGGCTATGGATTGTAGGCCATGACTGACAAGGGTTTCGGGGTGCGCCGCAGTGCAGCGAAGTCCCGTATAATTTTAGCGTAATGCAGCCGTTCCCGGCCGGGCTTCCTGCCGGGATTTGACGTTTGCGGCGCGGCTGGCATATTCCTCGCGGCCAGAGCGTTCGCAACTTCCGGCCCGTCGCGGGCTCGGGCAGGCAACCTGACAGGCCCACCCGCCACGGACGCTAATTTCTCCCCTCGTTTCCGAGAGACGCTTTCCCATGACGCAAACCACGCAAGTTTCGCCTGCGATTTTCAAGGCATATGACATTCGCGGCATCGTCGGCAAGACCCTGGATGCCAACGTTGCGAACCTGATCGGCCGAGCGTTCGGCACTGCGCTGCGTCGCGAGGGCGGCAATGCCGTCGTCGTCGGCCGCGATGGCCGCCTGTCCGGCCCCGAACTGGTCGGTGCACTCTCCGATGGCCTGCGCGCCGCTGGTGTTGACGTGGTCGATATCGGCGTTGTCGTCACGCCGATGGTGTACTTCGCCACCAACGTCACGCTGCACGGCCGGGTCGTGGATTCCGGCATCATGGTCACGGGCAGCCACAACCCGCCCGACTACAACGGTTTCAAGATGGTGCTGCGCGGCCGTGCGATTTACGGCGATGCGATCCAGGGCTTGGCGAAGCTGATCGAACAACAGGATTTCGAAACGGGGCAGGGCACCTACACCGCCGACGAAATCGGCGAGTCGTACCGCGCACGCATCACGGGCGACGTGCATCTGGCGCGTCCGATGAAGATCGCTGTCGATTGCGGCAACGGTGTGGCAGGCGCCTACGCGCCGGCGCTGTTCCACGCGCTCGGCTGTGACGTCATCGAACTGTTCTGCGATGTGGACGGCACCTTCCCGAACCACCACCCGGACCCGGCACACCCCGAAAATCTGCAGGATCTGATCAAGACGCTGCAAACGACCGATGCCGAAATCGGTCTGGCGTTCGACGGCGATGGCGACCGTCTGGGTGTGGTGACCAAGGACGGCCAGATCATTTATCCGGATCGTCAGTTGATGCTTTTCGCCGCCGAGGTGCTGAGCCGCAACCCGGGCGAGAAGATCATCTACGACGTGAAGTGCACGCGTAACCTTGCGGCGTGGGTGCGCGAGCATGGCGGCGAACCGCTCATGTGGAAGACGGGCCATTCGCTGGTCAAGGCCAAGCTCAAGGAAACGGGCGCACCGCTCGCAGGCGAGATGAGCGGCCACGTGTTCTTCAAGGATCGTTGGTATGGCTTCGACGATGGCCTGTACACCGGCGCGCGTCTGCTTGAAATCCTGTCGAAGGCGGCTGACCCGAGCGCCGTGCTCAACGCGCTGCCCAATTCGATCTCGACGCCCGAGTTGCAGATTCCGCTTGCCGAAGGCGAGAACTTCGCGTTGATCGACAAACTGCGCGAAACCGCCAAGTTCGACGGCGCGCAGGACATCGTCAAGATCGATGGCGTGCGGGTCGAATACCCGGATGGTTTCGGTCTGGCCCGCTCGTCGAACACCACGCCTGT
Organism: Pandoraea fibrosis; assembly: GCF_000807775.2. Taxonomy (NCBI): domain Bacteria; kingdom Pseudomonadati; phylum Pseudomonadota; class Betaproteobacteria; order Burkholderiales; family Burkholderiaceae; genus Pandoraea; species Pandoraea fibrosis. The sequence continues at coordinate 1,597,629 of NZ_CP047385.1, forward strand.
CGTCGTGTTGCGTTTCGAGGCCGATAGCGACGCCGCGATCCAACGTATTCAGGACGACTTCCGTCGCGCCATTCTGGCGGTCAAGCCTGACGCAAAGCTGCCGTTCTGACTGCCGTTGTGACGTCACGCCGGGGGCAGCCCCGGCGGCGCGAGGGGATCGGCAACTCTGTGACGCAAGCGTTGGTCCGGCGCGCGAGATGCCGTGAGGAGGGCGTGAAGAGAACCCGGGCAGGAATGATGTCTGGCGGGCCGGGTCGGGGTAAAATCGCGGTTTTGCTCACGAGGCCCGGCCGAACCGCCGGAGCGTTCGGTTGCAGGTTCTGATCGTCAAAGTCTCGTCGCTCGGCGACGTCGTCCATAACATGCCCGTGGTGCAGGACATCCTGCGCCAGTATCCCGACGCCCAGATCGACTGGGTGGTGGAAGAGGGCTTCGTCGACCTCGTCAAACTCGTGCGCGGTGTGCGCCGGGTCATTCCCTTCGCGTTGCGCCGCTGGCGCAAGAAGCCGCTTGCGGCACGTACCTGGCAGGAAATCGGCACGTTCCGCCGTGCGTTGCGCGAAACCCCCTACGACTATGTGATCGACACGCAAGGTCTGGTCAAGACGGGCTGGATCGCGCGCACGGCGCGCGGTCCCGTGTGGGGGCTGGGCAACCGGACCGAGGGGGCCAGCTACGAGTGGCCGGTGCGCTATCTGTACCGCCACATGGTGCGTATCGAACCGCATACCCATGTGGTGACACGCTCGCGATTGCTGGTGGCCGAGGCGATGGGCTTCAAGGTGCCGGGCGAGATCGACTTCGGCATTGCCACCGAACGGGCCGACCACAGCCAGTGTCCGGCGCGTCCATACGCGGTGTTTGTGCACGCCACGTCGCGCGACGACAAGACCTGGCCGGAAGATGACTGGGTTGCGCTGGGCCGGGATCTGGCATCGCAGGGTTTCCTGATCGTGTTGCCGTGGGGCAGCGCGGCCGAGCATGCGGTATCGGTGAGGTTGGCCGAGGCGTTGGGGAAAGACGCCTGGGTGCCGCCGAAGATGAACCTGTCGCAGGTCGTGGGTCTGATCGATCGCGGCGCGATCACGGTGGGCGTGGACACGGGCCTGGTACATATCGCCGCAGCACTGAACCGTCCCACCATCGAACTATACAATTTCAGCACTGCGTGGCGTACCGGTGGATTCTGGTCGCCGCGCATCATCAATCTGGGCGACGCCGAACATAAGCCAACCCTCGCGCAGGTGCGCGACGCCGTGCGTCAGCTTGCACCGTCGCCCGCGCCTGTGGTGAGTGGCGACGCCGCGTCCCGGGAGGACAGAAGCGCATGAGCGAAACCAACGCAAACAACCAGATCGTCACTGTTGAATCCGGCAATTGGCAGGGCGCAGAACTGTCGATACCGCGCGAGACGCTGGTGGCCGATGTCGAGGCGGGCAAGGTGCTTTACTTCCCGCATCTGGCTTTCGCCATCGACGCCGGGGAGCAACGCCTGCTCGATCCTGCGATTGCCGATCCCAAGCGCAAGAACATCAGCCTCGACCCGAAGACCGACGTGCTCGTCGGTGTGGCCGCCGACGACGCCACGCAGCGGGCAGTGCATGCGCTGATCAAGCGCTATTACACGCAAGCCTGCAGCCTGATCGACGGTCTGCTGCCCGAGTATCGCGGCAAGCTGCGCGCGGCGCCGACAAGCCTGCGTCTGCATCAGGTCGAGACGCGCCAGACGTCGTGGCGCAAGGACGATAGCCGCCTGCATGTCGATGCCTTCCCGTCGCGCCCGAACTACGGTGAGCGCATCCTGCGAGTGTTTACGAACATCAACCCGGCAGGCCAGCCGCGCGTGTGGCGCGTGGGCGAGCCGTTCGAAGACGTGGCCAAGCGTTTTCTGCCGAAGGTGCCGACCCAATGGCCGGGTTCCGCATGGTTGCAGAACGCCGTGGGGATCACCAAGCGTGTGCGCAGCGGTTACGACCACATCATGCTGCACCTGCATGACGGCATGAAGGCCGACATGGGCTACCAGCGCGACGCCGATCAGCAGACCATGCCGTTCCCGCCGGGCAGCGTGTGGGTGTGCTTTTCCGATCAGACGTCGCACGCCGTGATGTCGGGGCAGTTCATGATGGAACAGACATTCTTCCTGCCCGCCGAAGCGATGGTGCACCCCGAGTGCTCGCCGCTGGCGGTGTTGCAACGTCTCACGCATCGTGCGCTGATCTGAATGGCGCTGCGTCTCATCTATCGCGCGCTCTGGTGGATCGTTGCCCCATTGGCGGTGATCCGTCTGTGGTGGCGTGGCCGGTTTGAACCGGGCTATCGTCGTCACATCGGGGAACGCTTCGGCTTCTACGATTCACCGCCATACACCGGCCGCCCGTTGATCTGGGTGCACGCCGTCTCCGTGGGGGAGACGCGCGCGGCGCAGCCATTGATCGATGCGCTGCTCGAACGCTATCCGTCTCACGGCATCCTGCTCACGCACATGACGCCTACCGGGCGCGCGACAGGCGAAAACCTGTTTGGCGATCGTGTGTTGCGTTGTTATCTGCCTTACGACATGGTTGGGCCGATCCGGCGATTCCTGAAGCAATGGCGACCGAGCGTCGGCGTGGTGATGGAGACGGAAGTCTGGCCGAACCTGATTTTCACCTGCAGGGAAAACGGTGTGCCGCTGGTGCTGACCAATGCGCGAATGTCGGCGCGCTCCTTCCGGCGTGCCGCCCGCTTTGGCGACGCGGCGAAGCCCGTCTTCGGCGGTTTCAGCCGTGTGTTCGCACAGAGCGACGCCGATGCCGAACGCCTTCGCATGCTGGGAGCGAACGACGTCGACGTGATGGGCAATCTGAAGTTCGACATGACGCCCCCGCCCGCGTTGCTCGCATTGGGGGCGCGTTGGCGCGAGCGCTTCGGCGATCGCAAGGTCTGGCTGGCAGCGAGCACTCGCGATGGCGAGGAAGCGCTGGTGCTCCAGGCCCGCGCCATGCTCGCGGCCGCCTCGGACGTCGGGCGACGCTCGTTGCTGGTGCTTGTGCCGCGTCATCCGCAGCGCTTCGACGAAGTGGCGACGATGCTCGAGAAGGTGCGTCTCAACTACGTTCGTCGCAGTGCATGGCCCGACGACGATACGCCGCTGCCTGCCGATGTCGACGTCGTGCTCGGCGATTCGATGGGTGAGATGGCCGCGTATTTCTCCGCGGCCGATGTCGCATTCATCGGGGGAAGCCTGTTGCCGTTGGGCGGTCAGAACCTGATCGAGGCTTGCGCGGCGGGCACGCCGGTGGTCTTCGGTCCACACATGTTCAACTTCACGCAGGCCAGCGAAAACGCGCTGACGGCGGGCGCGGCGCGGCGCGTCAGCGATGCCGGCGAACTCGCCACGGCGTTGGCCGATCTGCTGCTCAACGACGACCGGCGTCTTGCGATGCGCACTGCTGCGACGTTGTTCGCGAAGCAGCATCAAGGGGCGACCGCGCGCACTGTCACGGCGTTGGGACGTTGGCTCGACGCAGGCTTGGTGGCTCCGCAGGACTGATCTGTCGAGCGTCGTCCGCGTCGTCCGTTGACGCTTATGCACGTCGATAAACAAAATGCCTCGCATGCCGAACTGGCCATGCGAGGCATTTTGCTATGCGCCTCAGCGCTATCTCAGCGCACCGTCGGTCCGATTAGCGACGCATCGGCGGCGCCGCGATGCCCGGACGGACACCGCGCGCGGGCAACCCCGTGCCGGCACCGGCGGGCGTGGCTTCGCGAGCCCCGGCCATGGCCGCGGAAGCGTCCTGATTTTCGGTGAGCAGCGCGTTGAGCAATTGCAGATCCGTGTCCACGAGGGTGGCGGCGCTGGCCTTCAGTTGAAGGCTGGAGAGCAGCGTGCTGTAGCGCGCTTTGGCGAGATCGCGCCGGGTCGTGAAGAGCTTGTCTTCGGCGTTGAGCACGTCGGCATTGATACGAATACCGACCTGATAGCCGAGCTTGTTCGACGCGACCGACGACTGCGCCGATTGCTCGGCCGCCTCAAGCGCCTTGACCTGCGCGAGTCCGCTGGAAACACCGAGATACGATTGGCGCGCGCTGAAGACGGCAAGCCGACGCGCGTCGTCCAGATCGGTCATCGCTTTGTCTTCGAGGGCGAGTGTCTGGCGCAACTTGCTTTGCACGGCCCCGCCCGAGAAGATCGGAATACTGACCTGAATGCCGATCTGTCCTGCAGAACTCGGTCCTGCGCCTTGACTGGAGGGGCTCGACATCGCCGACGACAACAGACTGTTGGCGTTGCCCACATTCGAGTGTGCGCCGGCGGCGACCAGATCGACCGACGGCATGTAGCCCGACTTTGCCTTGGACGTTTCGCGCCGCGCGGTTTCGAGCGTGAGCGTTTGCAGTTGCACGCCGTAGTTGGCCTGCTCTGCTTGCGCGACCCAGTCGGCGACGTTGTTCGGTTGCGGCGACGGCAGCGTGGCGCCGGCGCGCAGCGTGGCGAGCGAGCCGACCGGATGCCCGACGATTCGCGCAAACGCAGCACGGCGCACGTCGAGCGTGTTCTGCGCGGCAATTTCCTGCGCTGTGGCCTGATCGAAGCTGGCTTGCGCTTCGTTGGCGTCGACGATCGTGGCGTTGCCGACCTCGAAGTTCCGCTTGGCGGAGGCGAGTTGCTCGGCGATCGCTTGCTTGTGCGTGCCGGCGAGCGCCAGATCGTCCTGCGCGGCGAGCACGTCGAAATAGGCGGTCGCCACACGCAGAATCAGATCCTGCTCCGCTTGCGCAAACGATGCCTCCGCACTCGCCACCGTCAGCTTGCCTTGCTGATACGACTGCCAGCTATCCCAGTGGAAGATGGGCTGCGTGAGCGCCAGGCTGTAGCCGCTGCTGACGAACGTGTTCGAAACGTTCCCCGAGCCATAGTGCGTATTGACCGAGCCCCAGCGTGCCGTGACTTGCGGCAGGAGCGCGGCCCGCGCTTGCGGCAGCGCCTCGACATTGGCGAGATAGGCCGAGCGGGCACTGGCGATCAGCGCATCGCGGCTCTGGGCTTCGCTGTAGAGCTGGAGGAGGTCGGTAGCGCCCGCAGGGGCGGCGTGAAGCATGAAGGCTGCGAGCGTCGTCGCCAGGACGAGGGGGCTCGCAGAGAGAGTGCGCCGCGCAGGCGCACGCTTGGCCGCGCGCTCAGGCGCGGCAAGCCTCGGGGGGCGCATGGCCCTCGCTCAGTAAGTCGGCATCGACGGATCGACCTGGCGAGCCCAGGCATCGATTCCGCCGTCCAGATTGAACATCTGGGAGAAACCTTGTTGTTCCAGAAACATCGCGGCGCGCGCACTGCGCATGCCGTGATGGCAGATGCACACGATGGGCGCATCGGCGTCGAGTTCGGTCAGACGCGCGGGCACGTCGCCGAGCGGCACGTTCTTGCTCTGGGCGATGTGGCAGGTCTGCACTTCCCAATCCTCACGCACGTCGAGGAGCGTGGGTTGGCTGCGGTCCCCGTCCGCGAGCCACTGGGCCAATTGCGCCGGTGTAATGTTTTGCATGATGTTCGTGTGTCGTATGGATGGCGTCCGGCTCTCGTCAATTCCCGCACGCATTTGCCCCCACAAAAGGGCGCGGGACCGGTACGCTCGCGGCATTCCGGGAGCGCGCCATCCGTCGCCGGACAACGCATCACCCGGGCGCCGGGCTCAGAACTTGAAGCTCGACGGTTGCGGCGCGACCAGATAGGCCACTTGCGTCTCGAACAGGTTTTCCGTGCGGTACTCGGTCTCGGACATGCGCGTGATGAGCTTCGCTTCCATGACCGGGCTGCCACCGACAAACGCTGCCAGACGACCACCGACCTTCAGTTGGTCGAGGAAGGCCTGCGGCAGTTCGGCAAGCGCGCCCGAGATGGCGATCACGTCATACGGTGCGGCGGCGCTCCAGCCTTGTGCGCCGTCGGCATTGACGACTTCCACATTGGTCACGCCGTTGGCGCGCAGCGTCTGCTGGGCGGTCCGGGCGAGATTGGCGTCGAACTCGACGGTCGTCACGTGATGGGCGTTATAGGCGAGCAGGGCGGCCATGTAGCCCGAACCCGTGCCGATTTCGAGCACGTTTTCGTTCTTCTTCGGCGCCAGCGCTTGCAGAATGCGCGCTTCGACGCGCGGGAACATCATATGCTGGCTCTTGTCGGCGATGGCCGCGCCCGGCAGCGGCAGTTCAACGTCGGTGAAGGCGAGGGCGCGCTGGGCCGTCGGCACGAATTCCTCGCGCTTGACGAGCTTGAGCAGATTGAGCACTTCTTGATCGAGCACGTCCCAGGGACGGATTTGCTGCTCGATCATGTTAAAGCGGGCCTGTTCGTAATTCATCTCGGTTACCGTGGGTAGTAGGCAAACACAACCCGACATTTTACCAGTTCCGGGCGGCAGTCATGATGGCGCGTGAACTTTTGCCGCATCGGCGGCGCAGAGACGGCGCGCACAGCGGCAAAGCGGTGACTATGCCGCGGCTTTGGGGGTGCCCGGTTGGGCGACCCGGAGCAGGTACGCGCCGCACATCGTCGCCATCTGATCGGCAATCTGCCCCGCCAGCGTTTCGTAGCACGCACCGGCGGGGGCGCGGTTCTCCAGAATCGCCTTGATGGGGCCGCTCATCGAGTTCAGGAAGACGAAGGCGACCGTCTCGGGATCGTCGAAATGCGCGTCGTGCGCCGTTTTCAGCATGCCGACCACGGCCCCATGCATGCGTGTGGCCGCCCCGGCGAACACCTCCCGCCCATCCAGATCCTCCGAGAGCCGGTACAGCGCCTGTGCCTCCTCGATGTCCGTCATCTTCGCGCCGACGTATGCCTTGGCAAGCGAGCGTGCCATCACTTCCAGCGGCTGTCCGTGGGCCGACGCGCACGTCGTCTCCACGGTTTCGACGATCCGATCGATATGCCGCCCGAGCACTGCATAGAGCAGCACCTGTTTGTTCTGGAAGTACTGGTACAAGGTGCCGACCGACACCCCCGCACGCTCGGCAACGCGCGTGGTGGTCAATTGACGCCCGCCGTCGAGCAGCAAAACCTGAAGCGCGGCTTCGAAAATGGCGTCGATGGTGACCCGTGAACGCGCTTGCTGCGGCGATTTACGGGGCGTTGCGGGGGCCTGGCTGTCCGGTTTCATATGCGAATGGAAAAGCTGAAGGATTCTTCATAAACTCGATGCTAACAAATTTGCGTGCGGTCAGGCGCAGCACAACAGGGATTTCGACGGGAGCAGTGATGAAACGGGACGCAATCGAGAGCGCGGTACGCGAGGACGCCGAACGTCATCTGGGCAACGTGGCACTGGTAACGGGCGCGACGCGGGGCATTGGGCAAGAAGTGGCGCGGGCGCTGGCCGAGGCCGGCATGACAGTCCTCGTGGGGGCACGAGAGGAAGCGAAGGGTGAAGAGGTCGTCGAACCGCTGCGCAAAGCGGGTTTTCAGGCGGAGACGCTGGTGATCGACCTGTTGCGGCCTGAGACGCTTCACGCGGCGGCCTATCGCATCGGGCGCTATCACGGACGGCTCGACGTGCTGGTGAACAACGCCGGCGTGACCGATCCGCGCGACGACGCGCCGGAGAAGGCGTCCATCGAAGCGGTCGAGCGGGTGTTTGCCACGAACTTCTTCGGCACCTTGCGCGTGACGCAAGCCATGTTGCCGTGGCTGGCGCGCTCGGAGCGGGCGCGCATCGTCAATGTATCGAGTGGCCTCGGCTCGCTCGCGCACAACAGCGATCCGGCATGGGAGCATTCGGCGTTCCGCCAGATCGGCTTCAACGCCTCGAAGGCGGCATTGAACATGTTAACGGTGCAGCTATCGCACACGTTGCGCGAGACGTCGATCACGGTGAACTCGGTCGATCCGGGCGCGCCTGCCGACCTTGCGATCGATGCGAACGGCAAGCGTGTGCGACAAGGGCTGGCCGACGGCGCGCGCAGCGTGCTGATGCTGGCGCTCGGTGAGCGCGGGCCGGTCACCGGCGGGTTCTTCGACGTGGAGGGGCGTTTGCCCTGGTAAGGCAGACGCAGGGCGCCTGCGTCGCCACTCACGGTAGAATGCGCGGCCTGATACCGCGTTGTCCCGAGCGGATGACGCTGCACCTCCCGCATTTTTCCGATTCCCTCATGAATTGCCGACCCCACTGTGCGGCGTGTTGCATCGCGCCTTCCATCTCGACGCCGATTCCGGGCATGCCGCATGGCAAGCCGGCGAATACCCGTTGCGTGCAGTTGGACACCGACGATCGCTGCCGGATTTTTGGCAGCCCTCTGCGCCCGGCGGTCTGTGGCTCGTTGCAGCCGTCGGCCGAGATGTGTGGCGACGGTCGCGCGCAGGCCATCGCATGGCTGTCGCAACTGGAAGCGATGACGGCGCCGATGGCGGCGTGAGTCATGCGTATCGACGCGAATCGGCGCGTGTCGGCCGAATAGAGGCAATGCGGGGCGTGCAAGCGCGTCATCTGCGGGTGCTATAGTCGCGCGTGTCGGGCGCCGGGCGCCCTGTAGCGGAACGTGACATGCCGGATAGCCTCCCTTCAGATCAGTCCATTCTTCAGCAGTGCGAGACGCCTGCTGCACCGTCGACCTCGCACGTTTCGCGCCGTCGTTGGCTCGTGTTGACGGGCGCGGCAGTGATTGCCGCCGGGCTGGCGGCGTGTGCGGGATTGCCGTTCGGCAACGACTACACCTTCTCCGAGAGTCAGTTGCAACGTGCGCTGGAGCGCAAATTCCCGTTCGACCGCCGTGTGCTGGCGGTGCTCGACGTGAACCTCACGCACCCGAGACTGACCCTGCTGCCGGATCGCAATCGTCTGGCGGTGGCGGTCGATGCCACGGTGACGCATCCGCTCGGTGGCGCGCCGCTGACCGGCACGCTCGCCATCGACAGCGCACTCGCCTACGATCCCGCCACCCTGTCGGTGGTGCTGCGCGATCCGGAGGTCGAGACATTCACCATCGATGGCCTGCCCGAGCGCTGGTCGCGGCAACTGAACGCCGCAGGCGCCCTGATCGCGACGCAATTGCTGCAAGGCGCGCCTATCTACACGTTCAAGCCCGAGCAACTCAACATCGGTGGCGTGGCACGTCAGCCGGGCGCCATCACGGTGCTCTCGCACGGCGTGAACGTCAAATTCGATTCGCGTTGACGCGAGCGGCCGTCTGAATCGGCCAACGGCGTCGGCGGGGCTGTCTCTCCAATCCGCTATCACGACTTCTCAGGAACTCATTGCATGGACTTGTTGCTGGCGTTCAAAGCCGTCATTCTCGGTGTGGTCGAAGGTCTGACCGAATTTCTGCCGATCTCGTCGACCGGTCACCTGATTCTGGCGGGCAGTCTGCTCGACTTCAACGACGAAAAGGGCAAGGTCTTCGAGATCGTGATTCAGTTCGGCGCGATTCTTGCCGTGTGCTGGGAATTTCGCGTCAAGATTTCGCAGGTGGTGGCGGGCCTTGGCAGCGATGCAAAAGCGCGCCGGTTTGCAGTGAACGTGATCGTGGCGTGCCTGCCTGCCATCGTGCTCGGCCTGTTGCTCGGCAAGCACATCAAGGCGGCGTTGTTCAACCCGAGTGTGGTGGCCACGGCGTTCATCGTCGGCGGCGTGATCATCCTGCTGGTGGAGCGGCATAACCGTCGAAACGCTGAAGCGGGCAAGCTGCCGCGTGTGAATTCGATCGACGACCTCTCGGTGGTCGACGCGCTGAAAGTGGGCTGTGCGCAGTGTCTGGCCCTTGTGCCGGGCACGTCGCGTTCGGGGGCAACGATCATCGGCGGCATGATGTTCGGCCTTGAGCGCAAGGTAGCCACCGAATTCTCGTTCTTCCTTGCGATTCCGATTCTGTTCGGCGCCACCCTTTACGAACTGTACAAGGCGCGCGCGACGTTGTCGGTCGATGACTTCAGCTTGTTTGGCATCGGCTTCATCGCCGCATTCATCAGCGCCTTCATCTGCGTGCGCTGGCTGCTGCGCTACATCGCATCGCACGACTTCACGGCGTTCGCGTGGTACCGCATCGTGTTCGGACTGGTGGTGCTGGCAACCGGCTACAGCGGGCTGGTCGTCTGGGCTGACTGAGTCGGCGCAAGCCACACACAACGCGCAAAGAAAAGGGGCACCGTGCAGTTCAGCACGGTGCCCTTTTTTCTTTCCAACGATTTCAGCGAACTCGGAGCGCGAGGTCAGCCGCGCTTGCGGAACACGAGATCCCAGACGCCGTGACCGAGACGCAGGCCACGGTTCTCGAACTTCGTTACCGGACGATAATCCGGGCGCGGCGCGTAATCGGCCGCCGTGTTCTCCAGCGTGGCTTCGCCGCCGAGCACTTCGAGCATCTGCTCGGCATATTCCTGCCAGTCCGTCGCGCAGTGCAGATAACCGCCCGGCTTCAGACGCGAGGCGAGTAACGCCACGAACGGCGGTTGCAGCAGGCGGCGTTTGTGATGGCGCTTCTTGTGCCAGGGATCGGGGAAGAATACGTGTACGCCGTCGAGCGAGCCTTCGGGCAGCATGTGCTGAACGACTTCCACGGCATCGTGCTGAATGATGCGCACGTTCGACAGCGGCGTTTCGCCAATGAGTTTGAGCAGCGCGCCTACGCCCGGCTCGTGCACTTCGACGCCGAGAAAATCGTCTGCCGGGCGCACCTTCGCGATATGCGCGGTGCCGTCGCCCATGCCGAAGCCGATTTCGAGAATGCGCGGCGCGTTCGTGCGTGCGAACGCGGTGGGCCAGTCGAGCGGTTCGGGGGCATACGGCAGCACGAACTTCGGACCGAGCAGGTCGAACGCGCGCTTCTGCGCTTCCGAGCTGCGTCCCGCGCGACGCACGAAACTGCGAATGCGGCGCGGGTGCGCTACGCCGTCCGGGCCGACGAACGTCTCGTCATCGCCCGTGGCATGAGGTTGCGGCGCGCCCAGGTCGGCGTCGTCGTCGTGGGCCGGTTGCGCGTCGTCAGCCGGCGGATGTCCGTGGTTCGTCATGGAAACAAAAAGCCGTCTGGGACGACGGCTTGTCGAGGAGTGCTGCGGCGGGCGGCACCTCCGGCATTACTGCCCAAGTCGGCGCCCAACACGATGATTTTTCAAAGGATTTTCCCGCGCCTTGGCGTCGGGAGCGGGCTCGATTATCCACCGGAACCCCCTCCACTGGCAAGTTGACGCCCTGCTCATGCCGGCCGGACGACCTGCGTGTCTTCCGGCGCCACAGGACTGCCGTCGCGGGTGGTGGGCTGCAAATCGGCCAGCGGCTCCCCCGTGCGCGTGTCGATCAGCGTGGAATGAAGCTCGCGTCGCCCGAACCGGTGCTTCTCCCCCCATTGGCGCAGCGCCACGATCAGCGTGAAGAGTTCGCGGCCCTGGGGCGTAAGCACGTATTCCTGATACGACGTGCCGTCCGAGGCGGGTTGTACCGAGAGAATGCCCGCCTCGACCAGCGCCCTTAGACGCGTTGTCAGCATGCTGCGCGCCACGCCGAGGCTGCGCAGGAAGTCGCCGAAACGCCGCACGCCGTCGAAGGCGTCGCGCACGATGAGCAAGCTCCAGCGGTCGCCGATGATGTCGACCGTGCGCGCGACGGGACAGGTGTCGAGTGGCGGGGCGGGGGCTTCGGGGGGCGCTTGCGTCATAACGACCTCGTTTGGCGGTAACGAAATTGGTTTCATTTTAGAACTAGTTTGGCTATGATCCAACAAGTCTTAATTTGAAACCAGTTTGGGAGGCCTCATGTCATCGTGTCCATCGGCAAATGTCGCATGTGCGTCCGCGCCATCGAACGCTCAGCGTGTTGGCTATCGAATGCCGCGCGCGCTCGTCGCGATCTTCGCGTGTGCGGCCGGGCTGAGCGTGGCCAACGTCTATTACGCGCAGCCCTTGCTCGATGCACTGGCTGACGATTTCGGCATTTCGCGCGGCGCGGCGGGCGGCGTGGTCACCGCAACGCAGGCGGGGTGTGCGCTCGCGCTGCTGTTTCTCGTGCCGTTGGGCGACCAGTGGGAGCGACGGCGCCTCATGCTCGTACAACTCGCGCTGTTGACGCTGAGTTTGCTGACCGTGTCGGCGGCGACATCCGCCGTGGCGCTGCTGCTGGGCATGACGCTGGTCGGGATGCTGGGTACGGCGATGACACAGGGTCTGATCGCCTATGCGTCGAGTGCGGCGGGCGAGCACGAACGTGGGCGCGTAGTGGGCGCCACACAGGGCGGCGTGGTCGTCGGTCTGCTGCTGGCGCGGGTCATGGCGGGCGCCATTGCCGACATTGCCGGCTGGCGTGGCGTGTATCTGACGTCGGCGGGCGCCATGCTGGTGCTCGGCGCTGTACTGTGGCGCGCGTTGCCGCGTCAGACGACGTCGGGCGCACAACACCGCTACGCCGTGCTGTTGGTGTCGATGTTCCGGCTGTTACGTGAAGAACGCACGTTGCAAATTCGCGGCACCATCGCGCTGCTGATGTTCATGGCATTCAGTATTTTCTGGAGCGCGTTAGTGCTGCCGCTGTCTGCCGCGCCGTTTCATTTCTCGCATACAAGCATTGGCGCATTCGGGCTGGTCGGCGCAGCGGGGGCGCTGGCGGCTGCGCGCGCCGGGTATTGGGCGGACCGGGGATGGGCGCAACGCACGACAGGCGTTTCGCTCGCCTTGCTGACGTTCTCGTGGCTGCCGCTGGCGGGCTTGCATGCGTCGCTTGGTTGGCTCGTTGCGGGGGTACTGCTGCTCGATCTGGCCGGGCAGGCGATTCATGTCACGAACCAGAGTCTGATCTTCGCCGCGCGCACCGATGCGCCGAGTCGTCTGGTGGGCGCGTACATGTTGTTCTACGCGACCGGCAGTGGCTTGGGGGCGATGGCGGCGACGGCGACGTATGCGGCGTTCGGCTGGATCGGCGTGTGTTGGCTTGGGGCCGGCGTGAGTCTGGCCGCGCTCGCGTTCTGGGCGATGACGTTGCGCTGGATGCCGGGCGTCGACGCTGGCCGCAGATCCTAGCGAGCCTTCGCGCGAGAGGGCTTGGCGGCGGTGGTGGCGCGGGCTACGGGCTTGTTGCCGAGCACACCGGTCGTCTCCATATCTTCCAGCCACGACAGGGCGTCTGCGTGCCGCAGGAAGTGCCGCAGATAGTCGGGCGAGACGTCGTGCATGAGCGAGAGTGCGCGGTGCACGAGATGGCTGGAGTTGAGCGGCCCGGCGTTTTCCGGCACCTGGGCGAGCGACTGGCGGAGATTGCCGTCGGTGCTGAGTTTCGACCAGGTCTCGCGGAAGTATTCGAGGACATCGAGGTCCTCGAAGGCGTCATCTGTGGAGATGACCGTCGGCGTGACGGCAAGGGGCGCCGGCGTGTGCGGTACGGCGGATCGCTTCTGCAGCGTTGATGCCGCGCCCTCCGGTTGAGCGGTCTCGCGCGTCGGCGGGGGCTGGTCGGTCGACCTGGCGACTCGCAATTTGCGAGTCGCCGCCGGGGCGGTGCGCTCGCCTGTGCCGACACGTTGCGTGATGTCGGCCGTCAGTGTGGCGAGGGGCGATGCCGTCTGTGGCGAGGTCTGAGCGTCTTCGCTGGACGTCGCCGCGGGGCTGCCATGCAAACGCACGAATTCTGCGACGAGCGTATTCAACCGGTCGTCGAGCACGCGTCGCACATCGCCTGTGTACGACCGGCTGCGCAGCGCTAACGCCTCGATGCGATGAAACCGCGCAGGATCACGCTTATCGACGCCTTGCGCCCGCCACGCTGCGAGTTGCTCCGCACCCACATCCAGGGCTTCCTGTGCGGGCGCTTCTGCCGAGGCGTCTGTTGCCGCGTCTATCGCCGCGTTCATGGCGGCGGTCCCGGTGCTGTCGTCGCTCATCGCATCATGCATGGGGCTTGCCTGCACTACTGGCGCTGCTGCGCGGCATCGGCGCGATTTCGACACGCCGGTTCTTCGCTCGACCGGTCTCGTCGGCGTTCGACGTGACGGGCTGTTCGGCACCAAACGCCGCCGAGAAAATCGACGATGGCGGCACGCCCGCAGCGATCAATTCACGGGTGACGGTCAGCGCACGCTGGGCTGACAACTCCCAGTTATCGGCGAATCGCCGGTTCGTTTCGCGCACCTGTTGATCGTCGGTGAAACCGCTGACCATGAGGATCTCGTCGCTCGCGCGCAGATAGGCGCTCAGCGGGCCGGCCAGGCTGCGCAGCACCTCACGTCCTTGCGGCTGCAACTGGTCGGAGTTCAGCGCAAACAGCACGTTGCCGCTGATACCGATGCGCCCGTTCACGAGCGTGACGCGGCCACCGGCGAGCGGCCCGGCCAGCGCTTGTTCAAGTGTCTGGCGGCGTTGCGTTTCGGCGCGTCGCTCTTTCACTTCGCGTTCGAGCTTGGCAGACAGTTCGATCTGCACGCCGATCACGCCCAGCATGATGAGGACGAACGCGCCGAGCATCACCGACATCAGATCGCCGAAGACGGCCCACGTCGGCGCTGCGGCGCCTACGTCGCCGCTGTCCGCGATGTCTGCGTCGAAGTCGTCCCTCATGCTGCCACGCTACCCGGTTGTGCCCGCGTTTGCGCCAGTTCCTGAAGGTTCTCAAGGATCTGCTTCTGCGACATCACACTCAGCTCCACCACTTCGCGCGCCTGCGCAACGTAGTAGCCAAGCTGTTCGTCGCTGCGTGCCATCGACTTGTCGAGCGCCGCTTCGATGCGTTGCAGATGCTCGAGCAATTGCGCATTCGATTCACCGAACGATTGCACGGCCGCCCCGAAGGCATCGCCAAGGCTGGCGATTTCCACGGCGCTGCCGGTGACCTGCGCCGACGCGGCGGTGAGCTTCTCGGTCTGCGCGGCGATGGCGTCACCCAGATTCGTGCTGGCACGCTCGAGCAATTGTGCGGAGGTCGTGACCAGTTCATCGACGGCGGCGCGTTGTTCGTTACCGGCGTGCTTGACGGTGTCGAGCAGTGTGCCCAGCGTGTCGAGCAATCGTGAGCGCTCTTCGAGCATGGCGTTATCGCGCACCATGCTGTCCGAGAGCTTCTGACGCAATTCGCCGATGATCTCGGCCGCAGCCTTCGGCGCTTCGGACGCGGTTTGCACGAGACGCGAAATCTCGGCAATCGTGTCGCTGGCATTGGCGCGCGTCTGTTCGGACATTTCCAGCGCGGTGCGTGCGAGTGTGTCGCAGATCGCCTGTTGCTGGCTGGCCGTTTGCGCACCGACCTGCTGCCATTCCGAGCGTAGTGTGGCGAGTGTGCCTTCGAGCGTTTGCGTCCAGGCGGACAGTCGCTGTGTTTCGCGCTCGGCAGTGGCGTCGTGATGGGCGGTGCTGGCGGCGCTCAGGGCTTGCAGCAGCGACGCGCTGTGTTCCGTGAAGGCGTGGGTCGTTGCGGCCACGAGTTGCTGGTTGCCGTCGGCCAGGCGCTCGCTGGTGCGTGCGTGTTCTGCCACGGCGTCGCGCCACGTCTGCGCGACGTTTCCGGACACGGCGTCCATTTGCGCCGAAACACTTTGCAATAGCTGCGAAGCGCGCGTCTCGAAGGTGTCGGCGAAGCGTTCGAGCGCACCGGCCAGATCGCGTGTGAGCGCATCGTTTGCGGACTGTTGCGCGGTGACGGCCTGCTTCCACTCGCCGGACACGACGGCGGCGGTCTCCGACACGTTGTGCATCGCGCCTTCGGTGCGTTGGCTGACGCCGTCGATCAAGTGCGCCGAGCGTTGCTCGAAGGTCTCGGTGAAGCGGGCGAGCGCGGCGGCAAGATCGGTGTTAAGCGTGGCGTTGGCTTGCTGTTGCAGCGCGATCGATTGATCCCACGCCTGTGCAACGCGCTCGTGCGCCCCGGTGACATTTCCGCTGGCGGCATCGAGCTTGGTCGCAACGTCGGCAAGCAAGGCGTCGGCGCGCGATTCGAACGTCTGTGCGAAACGTTCCAACGCTGTGCCGAGATTTTGCGTGAGGGCGTCGTGCGAGCGCTGTTGCTGGGCGAGCGCTTGTTCCCATGCCTGGGCAACGGTGGTCTGCGCCGTTGTGATGCTGCCCGTGGCGCTATCGAGACGCGTGGTGACGTCGGCAAGCAGATCGGCCGAGCGGGTCTCGAAGGCCTGAGCGAATTGCGCGAGCGTTGCGCCAAGTTCCTTGGCGAGCGCATCGTTGGTCTGTTGTTGTGCCGCCAGCGAGGTCTCCCACGTTTGTGCGACACCGGCGTGCGAGGCGGTGACCTGTCCCGTCGCGGTTTCGAGGCGCGTAGCGACCTCGTCGACGAGCCTGGCCGAACGAGTCTCGAAGGTTTGTGAGAATTGAACCAGTGCGCTGCCGAGTTCCTTGGCGAGCGAATCGTTGGTGCGCTGCTGCGCAGCGAGCGAGGTCTCCCATGTCTGTGCGACATTGGCATGGGCGCTGCTGACTTGTCCTGTGACGGTTTCGAGTCGCGAGGCGACATCGTCGACCAGTCGCGCCGAGCGCGTGTCGAACGTGTGTGTGAACTCGCCAAGTGCGGCGCGCAGATCGGTGGCGAGCGATTCATTGGTGCGCAACTGAGCGTCGAGCGAATCCTTCCACACGTTTGCCACGCGTGCCGTGGTCGCTTCGAAGCGCTCGGACAAGCCGTCCATTCGATCCTGCATCGCGCCGGCAACCGTCTGATGCCACGACGCCGTTTCACGTGCGAGGCTCGCCATCGTCGCTTCGACTTCCGGACGGATGGCGGCGCCTGCGGCACTCGCCGTCGTCGCCACACTGTCTTTCAGATACTGCTGCATGGCGTTCGTCAGTTGCGCGTAGGACGCGTCGGTCTTCGCGTGCAGCGCATCCTGATTGGCGACGAGTCGCTCGCCAAGCGCCTGACTCTGACGCTCCATCGCAGCCATCATGTCCTGCAAACGGTCGACGAGCGTCGGCATGACGGTGGCCTGTTGCTGGAGCAGTTGCAACGTGGTTTCGCGTTGGTGCTGTTGCGAGAAGCCGCGCAACGTCGTGACGATACGGGCGTCGAGCGATTGCACGACTTGCGCGCGCTGCTTGCGCGCGAGGGCGGCGAGCAGGCCGAGCATGGCCGAGGTGGCGACCCCGGCGACCGACGTGCCGAACGCGAAGCCGAGGCCCTTCACGGGTGATGCCAGTGAAGCGCGAATCGCCTCGAGATCGGTGGCGCCTTCGAGTGCGAGACCGGTGCCGCGCAGCGTGGCAGCCATCCCGAGGAAGGTGCCGAGCATGCCCAACAGCACGAGCAGGCCGACGAGATACGGCGTGAGGGCGGGGCCGGGCAGGCCGACGCGTTCGCCTTCGACGCGCAGACGCACGGCAGTACGCAGACCGGCCGGGAGCGTGTCGAGCCACGAGGGCAGCGAGGCAGGCGCGGCATTCAGGCCGGAGACAGCATCGGCGAGGGCGTTCGTCGCCTGATGGAAGCGTTTGAGTTCGAGGGCGCCGATGAGATAGACGGCGGCGATCAGCAGGGCAACGGCCAGTGCAAGCGTATTGGTGCCCGCATAACCGATGGCGATCCAGCCGACGACGGCCAGACCTGCGATAAAGGCAACGAGATCAACGAGGTAACGAGTCATGTTGTCCGGGTTCACTAACGTTTTCAACGCGATGCACCGAGGCGAGGGCGGCGATGAGCCCTTCGATCGGTTCAAGGCGGATATCCAGTTCGGCAAGCAAGAGGCTTTGCATGTCCCGGTGGAAGGTGTCGAGCCACGTGCCGGCCGGCGCGAGCGGCGGCGAGCCGGGCACGCGCGGGGCGGCCATCGCCGCCTGTTCCGTGTCGCGCAGTCGCACGAAGTGTCCTTCGAGCAGATTCGGCACGCTGGCGAGCAGTGTGCGCTCACGTGCGCCCATGACACGTTCCATCACGGCGTCGACGCTGGCGAGGCGAGCGGCGTCTGGCGACTGTGAGGCCAACTGCCCGCGCAGACGGGTGCGCAACGCACTGATGGCGGTGTCCATCGTCTGCTGCGACGTCGCATAGCGCTGCCGATAGGCCGGGAATTCCGCGAAGGACGCGGCCCGCTGGCGCTCGGCGGCGCTCAACGCCCGGATCTGCCCACCGGGGGCGGCGGCCAGACCGCAATCGCGAGCGATGGCTGCCGCGAGGTCCGTGCGGACGCGCGCCAGTTCGCCTGCCGGGTCGTGCGCAGCCGTCCGCGCGCCGGGCATGGCGGCAGGCGGTGTGGCTTTGAGGGCCGACGACAGGGCGATGGCGTCGGTCCAGCCCACCCACTGACTCATGCGGTCGGACAGCGACGGCGCAGCCTCGGGCGGTGCGAACGTGCTGAGACGGGCCAGGGAGCGTATGAGGGTGGGGGCGCTGATTACGGGACGCCGTGACACTTGCACCATTCCACTAAGGGGTCAAAAACCCAGCAGTTTACACTGCGCGCGCCTCCCGGCCGCCACCCGCCCCTGGGGCGGGGGCTTGACGGGCGTAACGATAGCGATGTGAGAGCGATATGACGCCTTGTCGCCGTTACCCCGCGCGCTTCCGCCGCCGCATGGCGACCGTGTGACGGCACTATCGCGGTCCCCTTATCTGCCGACGAGCCCAACTGTGATTTATCTCAGTTTTCAGGACCCACCCCGAGGTTTATCTTTCACTCAACCCGCGACGAACGCGGAACAACGAAACAACGACTGGAGGTGTGACATGGGCTGGGGACTGCTTTGCGACGGGCTGGTGACGGTAGGTACGTGGGCAAGCCGGGCTGCTCCGGTGGCCAAGTTCTTCTCGGACATGGCCGATCTTCTGATGTAACTCGCGATGAGCGACATCGAACCAAACGACTAGTGGAGGTGTGACATGGGCTGGGGACTGTTTTGTGACGGGCTGGTGGCGGCGGGTACGTGGGCAAGCCGGGCCGAACCGGTGACGAAATTCCTCTCCGATGTGGCCGGCCTGTTCATGTGAGATGACTCACGAGGTGGAGCTCGCCGTCTCGGGGGCCTGTGCGAGACCCGAACGCAGGTAAGGCAGCAGGCTGGCAAGACCAAGGGCCGCCATTGCGGCACCGATCCACAACGGCGCGCGCATGCTGTAGCCCGCGTCGATCGCGGCGCCTCCGGCCCATGTGCCGAAGGCGAGCCCGGCGGTAATCACCGAGGTATGCATGGTGTTGACGAGTGGGCCAGGGGCCGCAGCACGCATCACGCGGGCCACCATGGCGGGATTGAGCGACACACCCGTCAGACCGATGGCGGCGAACGCGGCGATACCGACCGGCGTGAAGTCGGCCCAAAGCGCGAAGCTGATCAGCGCGAGGGCGAGGACTGACAGGCCGGCGACCAGCACCGTCAGTGTGTGACGGTCGGCGAGGCGTCCGATGACGGCATTGCCGATGATGTTGGCGACACCGTACATCGCCAGAAGATTCGGAATTGCCGAGGCTGAAACGTCGGCGACATTCAAAAAGATCGGCGAGAAATAGCTGAACGCGGCGAACGTCGCGCCGATGATCAACCCGCTCGTGGCAAACGCAGCCCATAGCGGACGATTGAGCAGCGAACGGAATTCGGCGGCGAGGCTAACGGACTCGCGATCCTGCTTCTGGCTCGCGGGGGCCCACAACGCAACGGCGATCGTGCACAGCGCGGCGAGCACGGCGACAAGCCAGAAGCTGGCGCGCCAGCCGTAGTGCTGTTCGATGAACGCCGTGAGCGGCACGCCGACCACGGGCGAGAACATCAGGCCACCGAGAACGAAGGAAGCGGCCCGCCCGCGAACCGACGGGGCAACGAGATCGGCACAGAGCGTCAGCGCGACGCCGAACGTCGCCGAGCTGGCCACACCCATGATGATCCGCGCGAGCGCCATCACTTCATAACGAGTCGACACGGCCGCCAGCACGCCGCCTGCGACGTTGATCGTCAGCAGCCAGACGAGGGCGCGCTTGTGCGGCGTGCGCAACGCGAGCAGCAGGGCGGTCAACACGGGGCCGCCGATGGTCATGCCGAGGGCATAGAGCGAAATCAGATTACCGATGTCACCGATGCCGACGTTCATTGCATGGGCGAGGGCCGGCATCATGCCGGCCACCATGAATTCCGCCGTGGTCATGGCAAAAACGGTGAGCCCTAATAAGTAGACGACGGGTGGCATAGCAGATTTTTGTGACATATTTTTAACGATCATTCCATATTCGGGGATGGGGGGAGAACCCCGAGGGGGTCGGGTAAGGATGTCGGGGGCTTCGGGTGTTGGTTGTGTTGACCGGGTGCGTCGGGTGTCAGAGCTGGGCGAGTGTGCCTTCCATGATGCCTTCGAGGAAGGCGCGGTCGCAGACCGTGCGGCCGAGTGCGCGCAGACCGTAGTAGCTCGACAGGAAGGTGCGTGCGATGACGACGGGAGAGCGTTCGGCGGCGAGTTCGCCATTGTGCTGACCGACGGCGATCAGATGCACGAGCACTTGCTCGAAGCGATTGAAATACGCCTGACTGATCTGACGGACCTTCGGGTCTTTGGCGCCACGCTCGAGTGCGGCGAAAAGGCTCATGCAGCCTCGTTGCTTTTGGGGATCGAGATCCTCGTCGATGCCTTTTTGCATCAGAGCGCGAAGCCGGTCCTTGACGGGGCCGGGCGCATTCAGGATGTCGGCCTGCGTCTGAAGCCCGAGCGTCTGATAGCGCTCGAGGGCTTCGTGATAGAGGTTGAGCTTGCTGCCGAAGGCGTTGTAGAGGCTGCCGCGTCCGAGCCCGGTACATTCGACGAGTGCCTGGGCCGACGTGCCTTCGTAGCCGTTCGTCCAGAAAACATCCATGGCGGCGTCGATGACGGCTGCGTCGTCGAATTCTCTCGGTCGTCCGCTCATGATGATGGGCCTCGCTGATCCGGCGGAAAGGGAATGAGCGATGCGCTTGAGGCAGCACTCGATGGCGTGACTATAGGATATTTTTGACCGATTGTTCAAATAACCGGATATCAGTTGTGGGATTCGCTGAGGGGGATCTTTGAGGCGGGGGCGGGGGCAGAAAACAAAAAAGCCGTCGCGAGGACGGCTTCTTCGAGGATTCTGGAGCGGGCGATGGGAATCGAACCCACGGCTCTAGCTTGGGAAGCTAGGGTATTACCATTATACGACGCCCGCGAAGACCGACATTCTAAGCGGGGTTGGGGGAGTTTGGCAATCTGGGTGTTTCGTAGGTGGGCGCGATTCTTCCCATCACTCATCCAAAAGTCGGGCGTGGCCCCGCACCACACGGCTGCCACCGATCAACTTATGCAGCATCAATGCGCCTGCGGCTCCGCAGGAGATACCTACCAGCCACCAGATGGCGGGCAGCTCGAAGATCGATGCGTCTTCCATGCCGTCCGGAATGCTGATGCTGCTCACGACCACCGCTGTGTTGTAGACCATGTGCAACAGAATGCCCGGGAGGATCGAGCGGGTCCGTTCGTACATCTTTCCCAGAATTAGCCCAAGCACGAGGGCGGCCACGAACTGATAGACGTTCAGGTGCGCCAGCCCGAAGACAGCCGCGGAGTGCGCGATAGCCGTGCCCGGCGGGTATTGCTTCAGGAATCCGCGCAGGATGATGCCCCGGAACAACATCTCCTCGACCACCGGCGCGATGATGCAAACCAGAACGATCGCCCCAAGTCCGGCCTGCCGGTACGCCTCGGCCGCATTGCGCAGTGCGTCCCCCGTCGGGAATATCTGCACGACACCCGCTTCGATGACATTGATGAACAGCAGCAATCCGGGCACGAGCAGCACAACGGGAACGGTAAAGAGACCCAACGTCGCCGGCATTGACAGACGGCCTTCGTGAAACAACTCCCGGTATGTGCGCTGGCTCTTGTGCAGCACGATCGCGAAGACGAGGCCATAGGCTAGTACCCGTCCGATGCTGTATGCCGCCATCGGACGAATGCCGACGACATAACTCAACTGCACAACGATTGAATTCGTGATGAGTTCGAGAAAGAACAGCGCAATCAATACAAAAAACGCGTCCAGCAAACTCGGGAAGCAATATTCCCTGGGCTTGGCTTTCATGACTTGTGCTCTTCTGATCAGTTGTTATTGTTGGTGAACCGCCGGACGTCAATGCGTTCCCGGCGGCAAAGCGCGTTTCTATACCTGAAGCCGGCATGTCGATCGCCGCGTCTGAGATAGACGTCGAAGAACCCCCGCTCTCGAACGTCCTACGGCAAATGGATGGCACCTCCCCGGTTGTACCGGACGATTGTCATGATTTGAAAGAGTTCGAATTATCGCAGGATGAGAGGAATCCCGAAAGATCGATGATTGCGATCCTCCAAATCATTCCCTTTCCTCATGTGCAGTTGCGATCAGTATTTTTGCGTACTGATCGCACGTAGCATTGCGGATTCACCGATGTTTTTTATCGGATATATCTAACCCGTAATTCAAAAGGAGATGGTTAGTTAAACGAAATAGATAAAGGGAGACGTAGATGAAAGGCATATCTCTGCACGCGCGTTGGGTAGCCGCAACCGGATTGGCGACACTGTCCTTCGGAGCGATGTCGGCGGATTCGACAGGCTCGCATAGCCCGTATTGCGAAACCGTCGCGCAATGCGTGAATCCGATGGCCACCGACGGCATGGTCACATCGTCGCACTATCTGGCGACGCAGGCCGGATTGAAAGTGCTTCAGCAAGGCGGGAATGCCGTCGATGCGGCGATTGCCGTCGCGTCCACCATCGCCGTCGTCTACCCCCAGATGAACACCATCGGCGGTGACAACTTCTGGCTCATTTACAACGCCAGAACCCACGAGCTTCGTGCACTGAACGCCAGCGGCCGAGCCGGCGAACGCGCCACCATTCAGTTCTACAGGGACAAGGGCCTGACCACGATCCCGCCACGCGGATATCTGTCGGTCAATACCGTGCCCGGCGTTGTCTCCGGATGGGACGAGGCATATCGATACGCCCACGCCAGCATGGGACGAAGCCTCCCGTGGCGCGACCTGCTGCGAGACGCCATCCATTACGCCAAAGACGGTTTCATCGTCACACCGTCGCTGGCAAAGTGGTCGGCTATCAACGTCGATACCACCGATAAAGTGTTTCGCAACCTTCAACAGTTCGATGGCTTCCGACACATCTTCCTGAAACCCGACGGCAGGCCCTACCAATCAGGAGAGCGCCTCAATCAGCCGGAGCTGGCGAACACGCTCACGCAGATTGCCGAGCAAGGTGCACAGGTGTTCTACAAGGGCGATGTCGCCGAGAAGATCGTCAAGGACCTGCAGGCCAATGGCGGATTGCTCACGCGCGAGGATTTCGCCCGTCATCGCGCCGATTGGGTGAAGCCGATCTCGGTGAAGTACCGTGGTTTCGACGCCTATAATTTTCCGCCGAATACACAAGGGTTTGCCTCACTGGAAATTCTGAACATCCTGAATCGATTCGATGTGAAGGCGTTGGGCGAAGGCTCGGCCGATTACTATCATCTCCTCGTGGAGGCGACCAAGCAGGCCTTCGCAGACCGCGACAAATATCTGGCCGATCCGGACTTCTTCGATATTCCGCTGGCCGACCTGCTGTCTGCCAAGCACGGTAAGGCGCAGGCCGCGCGTATCGACATGCGCCACGCCAACAATGAGTTCAAGCCGATGGACCCGAAGGGCGATACCGTCTGGTTCGGTGTCGTCGACGGGGACGGAAATGCCGTCTCGCTGATCCAGAGCATCTATTACGACTTCGGCTCCGGCATCGTGCCGAAGGGAACCGGCATTCTCCTGCAGAATCGCGGCTCGTTCTTCTCGCTCGACCCGAGCCACATCAATCACCTCGCCCCACAAAAGCGCACCTTCCATACGCTCAACCCCGCCATGCTGATGAAGGACGGCAAGCCGTATCTGGTCTACGGAACGATGGGAGGCGAGGGACAACCGCAGACACAGGCGGCCATTGTCACGCGCATCGTCGACTTCGGCCTCTCGCCGCAGGCCGCGATCAATGCACCGCGCTGGTTGTACGGCCGAACCTGGGGCGTGTCGTCGAACGATCTCAAGATCGAATCGCGTGTACCGGAGGCAGTCTCGGAGGCACTGAGGCAGCGAGGCCACCCCGTCAAGGTCGTTGAACCCTTCACCGATACGATGGGCCACGCGGGTGCAATCCTGATTGACCCGGCCTCGGGCATGCTGCAAGGTGCAGCCGATCCGCGCGGCGACGGATTGGCGGCAGGCTACTGAGCCCAACGCGCGTCGGACCTCGGTATGAAGAGGTCCGGCGCGCGACGCCGATGCTCGAATCATAGGGCGGAAGTGCTTACGATACCGGCAGCCGTCCAATCTGCGTGTTCTGCATGTTCTGTGTTAGGCGAACGGCCATCACTCAAATGAATGATGTGTGCACGCGCATGTGCATTTTAGAATCGCCGTACATAAAAACTCGACACGGGAGGGCACGTATGCGGAACGGTCGCGGGCAACCACTTCGACTTGTGAAGACAGCATGCGTTGCGCTCATATTGGCCGGTTGCGGTCTACCGGGTCCGACTCATAAGGGCGGCGCCCTCGTCGCCTTGGACGGGCGTCCGGATTGCGGCGTGTATGGCGTCTGGGAACGCTACACATGGTCGGGGGAGTGCCAGGGCGGTTTGACCAGCGGTCAAGGCACCTTGCTCGGCTACGGTGGTTCCACATTAATGCTGCGCTACGACGGGGAGATGAAGGCTGGTCTTCGCGATGGCGTGGGCGAAATGTGGATGAACGCCGAGAAGTTCAACGGCGGCCCGACGACGCGATCGGGACGCTTTTCACGCGGCAATCTGATGAGTGGCGCCGAAACGAATAACTACAGCGTTCGCAGCTATGCGGACGGCAAAAACGCCAGCACGGTCTACACCGCTAGCGAAAACGAATCCTCTTCCGGGGTGGGAGGTGCGCTGGCCGTTGTTGGCGCGGTGATGCAAGGTGCTGCTGCAGGGGGTGGCAAGAACGCCGCACAGCTCGCGGCGCTGGGAGGGGCCATGCAGGGTAATACTCAGGCGACAGGCGCGCAAGTTGGCTCGAACAGTGCGATGAGCTCGAACAATGATCTGAATCCTACCGTGCCTACCGTGCCTGCCGTGAATCAGTGCGTACGTACGTCGCGCACGAAATACTCGGTCAATTTCACCAATACGTGCGACTTCCCGATAGCGATCCGTTACTGCTTCACCAGTCTTTCCGGCGCGAGTCAGTTGGACGCCAGCAGCGGGACACTCAAGGACGCGCTCTGTGGTGCGAAGACCGCTTATCCAAGCGCGACGCCGTCGATCTCGCCCGGTGGCAGCGACGCACAGGCGGCGCCGAATAACGCATTGCCGATCCACTTTATCGCTTGTCCATCGAGCGATATCCGGGCGCAAAACAACATTGCGTGGGACGGCAATTCGCTTCGCGGCACCTGCGGCGGCATCATCGGTAAGAACAGTGTGCCGAATGGTTCGAGCAGGAAGGCGGGGGCCGTACGCTAGCGATAGTGCGAGGCGTGTACGCCGGACAAACCCACGACTACGGGCTTTGCCAAGAACCCATTTATCTGCCAGGCATGAAAGTGGCGGACGGCAATTTAGCCGCGATTGTCGATCCAGTCGCGTGCCCAAGTCGATGCATGCCCCAACGCTTGCATTTCGTCTTCGAAATATTCGAGCGCATGGAACGCGTAAGAGGCGGACTCGGTGTTAGCGGCATCGCTACGCACAAGCAGCAGATTGGCGGCAAACCAGCCGTCGGGCAATCGATATGCCGAAGGGGAGACGGAGTACCCGTTGTACTGATGATGATAGTTATTATTTTTCATGGATGAAGCGCGAGCAATGCGCTAGCGAAAGGCGAGCGAAGCACGTATGGCATACGCCATACAGGCGACCGAACACGGATATGGGGGCGGGAGTGAGCTTGTCGAGAGGGCAAACGGAGCGCACGAAAGGGGTGCGGTCAGATCGGGAGCGTTAAGCGCCGAGAGAGGATGCCAGACAAGTCAAGGGCCGGCGAACCGGCCCTTGAACTGCGTTACTGCGGGGTAATGTTTGCTGCCTGCATACCCTTCGGGCCACGCTTCGTTTCGTACGTCACCTTCTGGTTTTCAGCGAGCGTCTTGAAACCATCGCCTCGAACTTCGGAGAAGTGAGCGAACAGGTCGTCGCCGCCAGCGTCAGGCGTGATGAAGCCGAAGCCCTTGCTATCGTTGAACCACTTAACGGTACCGGTATCCATAATAATTCCTTGAAAATAAATCGATAGCCCCGTTGCGGAGCGAGGAAAGCTTCAAGGAGGAGGAGAGGACAGCGAATACTGCGCAGAACGCGCAGAAAAGTGATGATCAGCAATCAAGCTTCTTGAATATTTCTGAATGCACGGTACGGTTATATACCGAGGCTGTCAAGGTATTTATTGAAACGACGCCGCTGCCGAGGGAGAAAGCATTCAGCGCTCGCGTGATGATCGTCGCGTTGACACATCGATGCGCCGACGCGACGCGTGCTACATCCTTGATTCCCCATGCGCGCTCACCGCTCTCTGGGCGCTCGGAATTCATAGCGTCGGCATCATTGCGATGACAGGAGAAACGCGATGATCACCTCGGAAAATTCCTCCGCGAATTCCACATTCGACAGATGCACGGCGGGGAAGGCGTGCAGGCGCGCACCGGGAATGGTGTTCGCAATGACCTCGCCGAAAGTGGCGGCGGTCACCGTATCGTGTTCACCGACAATCACGAGCGTCGGTCGCGTGATCCGTGCGATGTCGTGTCGCAAGTCGGCGCGCTGGACAGCGGCCCACGACCCGGCGAGCCCGTGGCGATTCGTCGCGAGTAACGTCTCCCGAAATGGCACGATGAGCGGATCCTCGGCATCGAGCATGTGCGCCGGGAACCAGTTGCGCAGGAACGTCTGTGTGGTCTCACGCATGTCCCTCGCCTGAAGGACGGCGGCGATGGGGGCATCCCAGACGTCGGCTGGGCCGAGATAGGCGGCGGTGTTGCTCAGCATCAGTCGGTCAATGCGTGATGCCGCATGCACGCCGAGCCATTGTCCGACAATGCCGCCGAGCGAAAGCCCGAGAAAATGCGCCCGCGCGATACCCAGATGATCCAGCAACGCGACGACATCATCGCCCAGTTGTGCCAACGAGTAGGGCCCGGGCGGCACGCTCGATGCCCCGTGCCCGCGCGCGTCGTATCGCAGTACCCGGAAGTGTCGTGAGAACGCGGGGATCTGCGCATCCCACATATGCAGATCGGTGCCGATCGAATTCGAGAGCATCAGCACGGGCGCCTTCTCGGGACCGTCGATCCGATAGGCAATGCGGGCCCCGTCAGGGGTGTCGAAGAATGAAAGGTTGTCCATCGTCGCCTCGGGAAAGCCAGGAAAGGTGAGTTCTTGCCGTTCATTCTGGGTGAGGCGAGAAATGGTTTAAATTACAAAAATAGGACAATCTTTGTAAAAATAAATGACATGGCGGAATTCACCTTGCACGACCTGCAATGCTTCGATGCCGTGATCCGAGAGGGGAGTTTTCAAGCGGCGGCCGACGTGTTGCATCGCACGCATCCGGCTGTGTTTGCCGCCGTGGCGAGACTGGAGCGGCAGACCGGGCTCGCGTTGCTGGATCGCAGTGGCTATCGCGTGAGGTTGAGCGAGGCGGGGCAGGCGTTCTACCGGCGCGCGCAGCCGTTACTTCGCGAAGCGGCGGGCTTGCGACAGCACGCGGCACAGTGGGCAATGGGCGAAGAAAGCGAGTTGAACGTGGTGGTGGGCGACCTCTGTCCGCGGGGTTTGCTTCTGGGGTTGCTTGCGCGCTTCTTTGCGCAGTGCCCTCACACGCGTCTGCAATTGCATTTCGAGACCGTCGGTGGGCCAATGGAACGGCTGAAGGCAGGTGATGCCGATCTCATCTTGCACCGTGTGGACAAGCACGATGCCGACATTGCGTGGATCGATCTGTGCAAAGTGCGGCTTGTCCCAGTGGCGGCGCCGCAAATGCTCACCGCATCATTACCGCGTGTGGTGCGTCCGGCGGATATGCGCGGTTACACCCAGTGTGTGATGCGCGATTCGGCGCGGCAGCCAAGCGGCGAGAGCTTCTTCGTGATCGATGGAGCACATCAGTGCACGGTGGCCGATCAGGCGATGAAGAAAGATGTCATCTTGCACGGCCTCGGCTGGGGGCACTTGCCGATGCATCTGATCGAGGATGAATTACGCAGTGGGGCACTCAAATCCATCGCGGGCCGATATCTGCCGGTGCACACGGAGGATGTTGTGGCAGCGCGGCGCACCGATGGCCCTCACGGGCCGGTGGCGAACCGTCTGTGGGCATACCTCCGTCAGGAGGTGGAAGGGCTCGGTGAGGTCGTCTCGGAGACGGATTGATTCGTCTCCTACATGCGTGGCTGTGGTCAGTATTTTTGCGTATTTGATCTGACGGACCATTTCGTACCCCTGTTGTCTAGATTGACTTGGTACGAAATGTCTCGGACAGGACCGCTGTATTCAAAAGCACGGCAGCGAAGACGACACCAGTGCGCCTCAGTACAGTCCCGCCACGGTGTTCTTTTGCAAGTCGCGGTCGTAAGTTTCCGCGTCGAAATGGCCGCCACTCAATCGTCGGTGCATGGCGCCGGTACTTGGCAAGCACTCCCGCGCGATTTGTGTCGACTGGTCCCATAGCCGGGCGCGCACGATTGCCTTGGCGCAATGGAAATACACGCGATCGATCGACACGACGATGACCGTTCGCGGCAGCTTGCCGCTCACCTCGAAGCGCGACAGCAAATCGGATCTGTCGAGATGCGTGCGTGTCCGTTGACGCGCAACGTTTCGCCGATGCCCGGAATCAGGAAGAGAAGCGACACGCGCGGATCGGCAATGATGTTGCGAAGATTATCGATCCGGTTATTGCCCGGTCTGTCCGGAACTGCCAACGTTCGCTCGTCCAGAATCTGAACGAACCCGGCGGGGTCCCCCTTCGGCGAGCAATCGGTGCCTTCGTCGCCAACGGACGCGAGCACCACGAAGGGACACGCTTTCACAAAGGCCTGATAGTCCTCGTTGAGGTAAGTCAGTTCCTTCCAGACTGCGCGCTCACCCGGTTTGCCGTAAATCGCTTCGAGTTGCTCCACGCTGTTGACATCATGACTCATGTAACACCTCTCAAATTCGAGTGCCGCGCCACAACGCGCGCGTGTTCTATACCGGGTTTGGTACTACGGCGCGCGAGCGGCGCAATTCAACCACCTGCACTTCGCTAACCGCACGGGCGCGCAATTGCCCGCAGCCGCCGTCGACGTCTTGCCCGGCGCTGTTTCTCACTTTGGTCAGTACCCCGCGGCTATGCAGATAGCGGACGATCTCGCGGATGCGTTCACGATCGGGGCGCTGATAGTCGTCACCCTCAAGACTGTTGAAGGGGATGACGTTGAGCACCCCATATTTCCCTTTGAGCAAGCGCACGACGGCGTCGAGTTCATCGTCGCCGTCGTTGATGCCTCTGAGCAGGGTCCATTGGTATTGGATCGGATAGCCGGTGTCGCGGGCGTATTTCTCTCCGAGCTCGACCAGGGCGTCTGGCGCGATTTTCGGCGCGCGTGGCAGCAGATGTGTGCGCAGTTCGGCCTTGGTGGTATGCAGCGATAGCGCCAACGCGGGCTTGATGCGCTGCCGCGGCAGCGCGTCGAACACGCGCAGATCGCCCACGGTGGAGAACACGAGGTTCTTGTGGCCGATATTGCCTTCGGTCCCCAGCAGGTCGATGGCTTCGAGCACGTTTTCAAGGTTGTGCGCGGGTTCGCCCATCCCCATGAAGACGACTTTCTTCACGGTGCGCAGACGTCGCGCTAGCACCACCTGGGCAAGGATTTCCATGCTCGAGATCTGCCGGATCAGACCGCTCTTGCCGGTCATGCAAAAGCGGCAACCGACGGCGCAGCCGACCTGCGTGGAGACGCACAGTCCGTCACGCGGCAGCAGCACGCTTTCCACCATTTGCCCGTCGGCGAGTTCGACGAGCAGGCGCGATCCGTCATGGCCGGCATGCTCGGCGCGCACGCGAGCAAGCGCGTCCAGCTCAGCGGTGAGCTCGGGAAGGGCGTTACGCAGCGCCAGCGGGAGGAAGTGCTCAGAGCTTCGCCGCCGCGTGCCGGTGCCGAGCGCCTGAGCGTTCAGCCAGACGCGAACCAGCCGGCCACGATGGACGGATTGAGCACCAAGTGCGGCGAGCCGTTGATTGAAGTCGGAGAAGCGCATAAGGCACGGATTTTACGCCACCTGAGCCAAGGCCGGCCGAACGCTCGCGACGCCCGACTGGGTATCCGGGCGTCTGGCCGGGGGCGGGAGCCCCCGTTCTCACCACCGATACCGATACCCTACCTGTCCGTACACGTTCCTACGGTACTCGCCGCCCATGTTGCGGGCGTACTTCACACTCGCATACAGCGAAGACGCGCGGCCAAGCGTCGCCTCCAAACCTGCGCCCATCTCGTACCACGTCTTGGCAAGACTGCTGTCGAAGCTTGCGCCTGCCACGCTGGTCGCACCCGGCGACAGGAAGTCGTGCACCACGTCGAACGTCAGATAGGGAGACGCCGACCCAACGCCCGCAACGTTCCCCAGATCCGGGGCATTCACCTTGACGCCCAGACGGCCACGCAACGCATTCGTCGTGTTGCCCGACACCGTCGATACGCTATCGCTGAACCCGTTCAGATGCAGGTACTGATAAGCCAACTGCGCTTGCGGCTCGAGGGTGAAGCCCGAGCCGAGAATCGCGAATCGATGACCGATCTCACCGGACAGTGCTGCCCCGAAACCGTTCTGGGTGGCCCCCACGCCCTGCACGTCGCTGTACTTGTTGCGATAGTGCGAAATCTGCGTCGTCACATCGAGGTAAGCGCCCTGCGGCAAGATTCGCGTCCAGTAGGCACCCACCGACTGGGCCTGCATCGTGACCGAACCGGTGGCCGCCGAGAGCGTCGGGTCTAGCGTGCGTGCGCTGTCCGAGAACGAGGCAGATGCCGTCCCGAAGGTCGCTGTCACGCCCGCACGTGCATCTCCGCCCCAGCCCGACGCCTCGGTATTCAATCGCCACTCACGCCC
Organism: Pandoraea fibrosis; assembly: GCF_000807775.2. NCBI lineage: Bacteria > Pseudomonadati > Pseudomonadota > Betaproteobacteria > Burkholderiales > Burkholderiaceae > Pandoraea > Pandoraea fibrosis. The sequence goes on from NZ_CP047385.1 coordinate 1,628,655, forward strand.
GAACTGCGCCGCGAACATGCGCTCATCCGCATCGAAGCGCCCTGACATGTTGGCGTCCATCGACTTGCCGTACACGCGACCCCAGACGCCATTTGACGTGTCCTCACTGCGCGCACTGCCTGTGCGTTCCTGCAGGCGGCCCAGCATGGTGAATCCGAAATCGGTGTTCAACTGCGGCGTCATGGCGTAGCCAACCGCCGCTGCGCGGTAAGCGGTTTCGCCCGACGCGTAGGACGTCGACAAAAACCAGCTTGGGTCTCCGCCGGCCGGTCCTATCTTGCGAAGCAGATATTGATACGCGCCTGCCTGAATTGGCCCGTCAAGCTTGAATGCGCTGTCCGAGGCCGTTCCATTGACCTGCACGAGCTGGATACCGCTGCCCGAGGTTGGTGCGCCGCCGCCCGAGACCTTCAGCTTGAGCAGGGTGGTGCCGCTCGCGTTGCCGTTGATGACGAGCTTGTCCGATGCGGCCGTGCCGTCGGCGGCGATGGTGGTGCCCAACAGCGCTGTCCCGTTGTTGCCGACGTAATCGCCGGCAATCGTGAACGTCCCGAGATTGCCCGCGGTGGCGCCCGGCGACGCACTGCCGACGGCGATCATGCCGGCGTTCGTCACGCTACCCAACGTGCCACCGTAACCGGACAGCGTCGCGCCGGCAGCCACCGTCGTCATGCCGCTCCCCAACGTCGCGCTTCGATGCGCAGCATCGCCAACGATGACCGTGGCGCCACTGGCCACCGTCGTCGCGCCGGTATAGGTGCTGGATCCGTTGAGCGTGATCGTGCCGGCTCCCAGCGTCACTGCCGAGAAGTTCGACATCGCACCGTTGTAGCTGAACGCGTTGGCGCTGCCCGGTGTGATGGTCAGCGTGCTGGTGCCCGTGCCGCCGGACACATCGCCGTTCACCAAGGCCGCACCGCCAAGTATCTGGAGGCTGCTGTTGCCGCTGCCCAGGTCCACGGCTTTGCCGCTCTGGTCGGCGGTGATGGTGCCGTAGTTGATCACCGTCGCATCGTTGGCACCGGTATTGACGGCGGCCGCCGTCGCACCGCCGCCTTCCAGAACGCCGCCCGCCTGGTTGATGATCGTCACCGTCATGGCATTGCGAACGCCCGTCACGGCGATGGCCGAGTCGCTCTGACCGCGAATGAGACCGCTGTTGACGATGGTCGAGTTGACGTAGATGCCTTGCGGTGCGATGGGCAGTTTTGTGACCGGATCCTTGTCTACGCCGGCTAGCGTAATGCCGCGCCCCACGCCGCCGGGCGTATTTTCGCCGACGATGGTGCCGCTGTTGACAATAGTGCCACCGCCGACCGTCACACCCTCACTCACGTCATTGGCGGCGCTTGCGCCGCGAATCGTTCCTGAGTTCGTGATGTTGACGACACCGTCGACGTCCACCCCGTCGCCATCGCCTGTCACGCCGTTGCCGATGATCGTGCCGCTGTTGTTGATCGTGACGACTTCCTTGGCGTTGAAGCCGTCGATGTTGACGCCGGAGCCGTTCATGCCCTGAATCGTGCCGCCGGCCTGGTTCGTGATGGAGAGCTTGAACGTGCCGTCCGTGGTGGTGTCGACGCCCCCGGTAATGCCGTGACGTGCGCCCTGGATCAGGCCGGTTGCCGCGTTGACGATGGTGATGCCGCTGTTGGCCTGCGCGTCGATCCCGTCGCTGCTGCTGGTGCTGCCGGGGTTGTTGGTCGAGCGGATGATGCCCGCGTTGTTGACCACGCCGTTGACACCGGGACGCACGGCGTCGGCTTCGTTCGCCTGGATGACGCCGCCGGCAAAGTTGTTCAGCACGTTGGTGCCGGTGGTGATCGCGTTGAAATCGATTGCCTGACTGCCGCCGGCGGAGTTGTTGGTCGAGCTCAGCGTGCCGTAGTTGTTGAAGACGATATTGCTATTCGCCTTATTCATCTGGATCACGTCCGCGTCGAAGGTCGTGATACTGGCGCCGACCCCGTTGGTCACTGTCAACGTCAGGCCGCCGGTGTTGTCGCGGATGGCCCGGCCGGTGCCCGTCATATGGATCGCGCCGTTGTTGACGATGGTGGCGTTACCGGTGGCGGTGATCCCGACGCTGCTACCGCTGACCGACAGGACACCGCCGCTGTCGATCGTGCCGGTTTGCCCGCTGGAGAGCGTCTGCGGCGTGGTGGACGTCAGTCCGTTGGTGATGAGGAAGGTCGCGGCGAAGGCGTGCGGCTCGACGAAGAGCGCGATGACGCCTGCCAGAATGGCAACTGGTTTCATAAACTCCGATGTCCTCTTTGGAACTTGTTCGAAGTCGCCAAGTATTCGTCGGCGTCATGACGGATTGATGAAATGCAGTCAAAAGGTGGGGCAATTGGCGTCAATCAGGTTTCAAACGGTCTTGCCCGTGAGACCGGCGGGCAAGACCGTGCCAGCACAACATTACGTCAGCGCGCACATCACCCGTTTGCTTCCCGCAGCGCCGTCTTCAACACCTTGCCGTAGTGATTCTTTGGCAGCACCTCGACCGAGACATAGCGCTTCGGACGTTTGAACCGCGCGATGTGATCGAGGCAATGGGCGTCCAGCAGACGGCTATCGAGCGCGGCACCGGGTGTGCTCACTACATAAGCGACGACCACTTCGCCCCATTCGGGGTCCGGCTCGCCAATCACCGCGACTTCGGCCACACCGTCTGCCCGCAACAGCACTTCCTCGACCTCGCGCGGGTAGATATTCGTACCACCTGAGATGATGACGTCCTTCGAGCGGTCCTTCAGCGTCAGGAAACCGTCCTCGTCGAGCACGCCGATGTCTCCCGTCCACAACCAGCCGTTGCGAAGCGTTTTCGCCGTCGCCTCCGGATTCTGCCAATACCCTTGCATTACGACATCGCCGCGCACCACGACTTCCCCCGCCGTACCCGGCGGCATGGGCACGCCGTGCTCATCCACCACTTCGACCTCGACCATCGCGTGCGCATGTCCGACCGACGCCAACCGGTGCGCCCAGCGGGGATGCTCGCGCCCGGCAATACCGTCGCGCGGCAACACCGTAATCGTCATGGGCGATTCTCCCTGTCCGTAGATCTGAACGAACCGCGAACCCATCACACAGAGCGCACGTTCGATGTCGGCGGTGTACATCGGCCCGCCCCCGTACACGATCGTTTTGAATCCGTCGGACGACGTTCCTGTGTCCTGTGCATGACGTACAAGCCGGTTCACCATTGTCGGCGCGGCAAAGCATGAGATGGCGCCCAGCGAATCCGCCAGTGCAAACATTTCCTGCGCATCGAAGCCGCCCGACAACGGAAACACGTGTCCCGCTGCCTGCATCATGAAAACCACGCTATACAGCCCGGCGCCGTGAGACATCGGCGCGGCGTAGAGCGTGCGGTCGTCACGGCCGACATTGTCCACATCGGCGATGTAGCACGCCGAGAGCGACCAGAGATTCCGATGCGACAGCATCACGCCCTTGGGACGTCCCGTCGTGCCGGAGGTGTAGAAGATCCACGCCAGATCCCCATTCTCCCGGGAGGCGACCGCGGACGTTGGCGATGCAAGCGCTTCGGTGGCGTTCATCCACACGTCAATTCGGGGATCCTCGGGCGTCACGCGAACGGCGGAGGTCTCGAGATGTTCGGCGATGGCTTCCAGATCCTCCGCCTCTGCGAGCACCACTTCTGCCTGCGCATCGTTGACGATAAACGCCGCCTCGCGCGGGTGCAGCTTCGCGTTGATCGGCACGGCGACCAGACCGGCCCACCAAATCGCATACAGCCACTCGAGATACTCCGGGCGATTGCGCATCCAGAGTGCCACGCGCGCGCCTTCGCTCAGCCCTAGAGAACGAAGCCCGTTGGCGATTCCGACACAGCGTCGAGCCAACGTGGCGTAGTCATACTGCGGTGAATCCCCGAGATAAGTCGCGATGTGATGGGGATGGCGCACAGCGGCGCGAGCGAGTGTATTGGCAATATTCATGATCTTAGTGAGCAGTCGAGCGCGCCGCGCCGGCGGTCGCACGGGCATCTGCATCGGCGGCGCGTCGCGTTGCTACGGTCAGGAACGTGAAGAGCAGCGCACCGTAGAGCAACACCATCACGCCAAGCGTGCTCATGCTCGCACCGTATCCGCCGAAGGTGTCCTTCGCCCAACCCGTGAGATACGGGCCGACGAAGCCGCCGAGGTTGCCGACTGAGTTCACCAATCCGATACCGGCGGCAGCGGCGGCGCCCGTCAGGAACATTGGCACGAGCGGCCAGAAGAGAATGTTGGAAGCCAGAATGCCTGCCGCTGCAATGCACAGTCCCAGAATTCCGACATACGGAGACGTGGCATTTCCCGCCAGCACCAGCCCCACGGCGCCGGTGGCGGCCGGCACGAGAATGTGCCAGCGTCGCTCGCCGGTTTTGTCCGAGTGTCGCGCGTTGATCACCATTGCGATGCCCGCGCACACATACGGCACTGCGCTGAGCAGCCCCGCACGGGTATTGTCGAGGCCGCCGATCCCCTTGATGATCTGCGGCATCCACAAGGTGATACCGAACAGCGCAGTGATGTTGCAGAAAATGGCGAACGCGAGCAGCAGTACCTTGCCGGAAAGCAGCGTCTCCATCACACCGTACTGACGCGCGCTCTCCTTCGCGGCGCGCTCCTGCGCAAGCGTTCGCACCAGCCATTCGCGTTGCGCCTGCGTCAGCCATGTCGCCTTGTCCGGCGAGTTGCCGAGGACGAAATAGGCGATGACGCCGACCACGACGGCAAGTGCGCCTTCGAGCAGGAACATCCACTGCCAGCCACGCAGGCCGGCGAAATCATGAAGCGACGTGAGAATGGCGGTCGACAAGGGCGCCCCGATCAGCACCGCGAGCGGCAAGCCGAGAATGAAGATCGCCGTCGCTCGCGCCATGGCACGCCCGGGGAACCAGAGGCTGAGATAGAGCACGATGCCGGGGAAGAATCCCGCCTCGGCCACGCCCAGCAGGAAGCGCATCACATAGAACGAAGTCTCGCCCGACACGAAGGCGAAGCCGGCGGAGATGAAGCCCCACGTCACCATGATGCGAGCGATCCAGATGCGCGCCCCGACCCGGTGGAGGATCAGATTGCTCGGCACCTCGAAGACGAAGTAGCCGATCGAGAAAATGCCCGCACCGAAACCATAGACGGTTGCGGTGAACCCGAGGTCGCCGTTCAGATGCAACGCGGCGAAGCCGACGTTCACGCGGTCCAGAAACGCCACGATATAGCAGAGGATCAGGAAGGGCAGAATGCGGCGAAATAGCTGACCGATCGTGTCCTGTGCGATACGCGAGTCCAGCGCGGCGGCGTTATCGCCGCTGGTGACCGGTCCGCTCGTCTGTGATGCAAGGGTCGGGTTCAAGGGGTGTCTCCGTCATGATTTTGTGTTGAGTGCTGGTCGCTGCCAGCTGTGTCATACGTCCTGCGTGCTGCACGATCTGCTACCACTGGCTTGCGCCGACGCCCACCGGGCGGGCGTTACTGCTTATAGTCATTCCCATGGCGCTCGAGCTTGCGCAACAACGGCGGCCATTCGCGATCGCCCGAACCGCGCAAGTCCGTCACCCATTGCTCGGCCGTCAGCGCCGCAATCTCATGCGGCGGAATTCGCAGCGCGGCACCGGTCGCCTGTGCCAGCAATTGTGCGCGTGCGGCCTTCTCCAGGTAGAACATTTCCACAAACGCGTGTCCGACGGAACGCCCGACCGTGAGCGTGCCGTGATTGCGCAGGATGAGCGCGGTATGCCCGCCGAGATCGGCCAGCAGGCGTTCGCGTTCGTCGATAGTCAGCGCAATGCCCTCGTAATCGTGATAGCCGAGCCGTCCGACAAAGCGCATGGCGTGCTGGGTGATTGGCAGCAGTCCGTCTTCCAGTGCAGACAGCGCCATGCCAGCCTCGGTGTGCAGGTGCATCACGCACGCGGCATCCTCGCGTGCGGCGTGGATACATCCGTGAATGACGAAGCCGGCCGCATTGGGGCGATACGGCGAGTCGCCGATGACGCGGCCGTCGAGATCGATCTTCACCAGATTCGACGCCGTAATTTCGTCGAACGACAAACCCAGCGGATTGACCAGGAAGTGATGGGACGGTCCGGGCACGCGTGCCGACAGATGCGTGTAGATGAGATCGTCCCAGCCATTGAGCGCACACAGGCGATACGCCGCAGCGAGGTCCTCGCGCACGCGCTGCTCGGCGGGCGTCATGCCGGTATCGGCGAGCGCTTTGCCTACGGGCAGATCAAATGAAGAAAAAACTGTGTCAGACTTTGGCATTCCGTTCTCCCAACCGACGTACCGCTGGCAATGCGGTGGCGATATTTATAAACTAAACGTTCAGTTTAGTATTTGTCCGGACATAACGAATGTCAAGTCAGTTGAATCCCGAATCTGTGACGGCCGGCCGGCGCGGTCGCAAGCGAAGTGTCGAAGCGGAACGTGCCGTGCTCGACGCGGCTTATCGTTTGCTGCTCGAGCAGGGCCTGGCGGCCACAACGATGGAAGCCATTGCGACGGCCGCAGGCGTGAGCAAGGCAACGATTTACAAGTGGTGGCCCAACCGCGCGTCGGTGATCATGACGGCGTTTCTGCGCGAAGCGGGGCAGGCGCTCCCATACCCGGAGGAGCTCAAGCTCGACAGCATTTTTTCCCGGCTGCTCAAGATGGCCGAGGAGTTCTGCGGACCGATGGGCACGATGATCAGTGCGCTGATCGCGGAAGGGCAGTCCGATCCGGAGATCGCGCAAGCCTTCCGCGACGGCTACGTCTCGGCCCGCCGGGAGCAAGGCGTGCAGATCGTGCGCGACGCGGTGGCGCGTGGCCTCATCAAGCCGGGCGACCCCGATGTCGTGCTCGATATTCTTTATGCGCCGCTTTACTACCGTCTGCTCGTGGGGCACAAGCCGCTCACGCGGGCTTTCGTGCGCGAGCACGTCGACCTCGTCATGCAAGGCCTGATTGGCCCGAATGGCACGATTCCCGAACTCTCGGCGAAGCGCACGCGGGTAGCAAAGGACAGTCCGGCGAAGGTGGCGCGCGTCAGGAGCGCAGCAAAAAAATAGCTTGACGCATTCGGCGGGGTTGTGAATAAACTAAACGAATGGTTTAGAAATTAAAACCACAACACAACCTGACGGAGACGCCTGGAATGAACACAACTTCTGGCCGCGCGAAACGCCTTTCATTGGATGCTTTGCGCGATAGCGGACACGCCGTCGTGGTGACGGGCGCGAGCGGCGGTATTGGTCTGACTGTCGCGAACCGTCTGTACGACGACGGCTGGCGTGTGGTGGCGACGGACCTTGATTTGTCGCGGTTGCGCGATGTCTTTGGGGAGCGTGCCGGGCAGTCGCGATTGGAGGTCGCGGCAGTCGATGTGACCGACCACGCGGCCGTCGACGCGCTCGCTGCGTCATTGCGAGAGCGTGGGGGTGTAGCCGGACTGGTCAACGTCGCGGGCTTGCTGCAAGACGTGATGCCGATGCTCGAGATGGATGACGCCATGCAGCGCCGCGTGTGGGACGTGAATTACTTCGGCGCACAGCATTGCCTGCGCGCGTTCGCACCGCTCATGAAGCAGGCGGGCACGGGGGCGGTGGTCAACATCACCTCGATCAACGAGCTACGTCCTCTGCCGCTGCATGCCTACTCGCCGTCGAAGGTGGCGTTGGGGGCGCTTACGCAATTGGCGGCGGGGGAACTGGGCGCGTCGGGCATTCGCGTGAATTCCGTGGCGCCGGGCTTCACGCTCACGCCGATCTTCGAAGACAAGCTCGCGACGGGCAAGCGCAGCGCGACCGCCATCGAGGCGCATTCGGCGTTGGGTCGTCTGGTCGGCACCGATGAAATCGCGGCGGCGGTGAGCTTCCTGATGTGTGACCAGTCGAGCGCAATCACCGGCGTGAGCTTGCCCGTCGACGCCGGCTGGCTGGTCAGTTCACACTGGATGAATTTCCGCGAGTTGGCACATGGCAAGGCGGCATAAGCCGAACGCAGACGAGGCCGCGCCGGTATCTCAAAACCGCTGCTGCAGCCGCAGACTCCCCGTCTGCGACACGAATCGCGAGCCGGCCTGAACCTCGTAGCGTGCGCTCAGCGACAGCAGACGGCTGCGGATCAGCGTGATGCCAAGCGTCAGATCCGCGAGATCGCGCACCGGCGACGCGCCCACCGTGGTGAAGGCCGTCTCACCCGTAACGTCCCCCGCATAGCTCGCGCCCGTGACGGCCTGCGAATTCACGAACTCGTGTATCCACTGCAATTGCGCGAACGGGACAACGTCGCCATAGCGAGTCGAGACTGCTTTTTCCAAACGTGCACCCAATGCGCTGCGAAGCGAACTGGCATGCGAGTTGCCGACGGCGAGTGCAGCACCATTGCCGCCGGTCTCCGTGTAAGCGCTCTGGTGCAGATAACTGTACGTGAGGCTGGCCAGCGGTGTGAGCGTGGCGCTTCCCAGCGGTAACGGATAGCCGAACTCGGTACGAGCCACATACTGTTGCCCGGTGAACGCGCCGTTCGCGGTGCCGGAGAACCCGGTGAAGTCGACCACGCGTGTGGTGCTGTAGCGTTGCTGAACCACACCGCCGGACAGGTTGACGTACCACGGCGAACCGGCATAACTCGCATAGGCGAGCAGGCCGTAACCGTTGACCTGTGTGGTACTACCGGCATTGTCGTCGGAACCGTTGATGCGAGTGTGGCTATAGGAGAATGCGCCGCCGGCCGTCCAGCGTTCGTTGAGCGCGCGGTCGATACCGAACAGCAATCCGCCATAGTTCGCGCTGTAACCGGGGATGGCGTCGATCATGCCCTGACTGGCGTGGCCGCCGAATGCCTGTCCCCACACACCGTAAGCCGGTGCGCCATCTCCCGTCGCAATACCGTTGCGGGCATCGCTTGCGATGCGCAGGCCATCGATACGAGTGCCGAGTAGATTCAGGGCGTCGACGGTTGGGGCGGCCGCTGCACGCGACGCCGCCAGTGATTGTGTCGGCGACAACTGCGCGCCCGCGCGGTTGGCTTCGGCAGTGCTCCCCAGCGCCAGAGACGCATTGTAAAGATTCAGCAATCCGGGGTCGTTGACGCCGGTATAGCTTCGTAGCCCGCCGAGCGATGCGATGGCATTACGTGTTGTCGGGGAGACGGGGGCCGGTGCGGGAGGCACGGTGCCTCCCGGGTCCGGGGGCGTGACGGTATCGGGCAGAAGGTCTCCTACGCGCAGCACGAGGTCGTGATTGCCCGATACGGGGTCGGTCACTTCGGCGCCGGAGACCGAGTATCGCGCGCCGACAATGCCGTAGTTCAACTGGTTCACGTTGTAGTTCGCGGCGCCGGTTGCCTGAACGACCACATAGCGCTGTCCCGTGGCAAAGGCGTAGGCACCGCCGGTGCTGGTCAACTTCACCGTGGCGCCAGGCTCGATCGTCACATCGCCGTAGCGTGGGCCGGAGCCCGGAACTTGACCAGGCTGCCGGTCAGTGACCACCAACCGGCCGTAACCGATGTCGCTTTCGGCGCCCGTGGTCACCGCGCCACTGGAAACGCCGATGAGCAGCGTGCCATTGGCGCGCATCGTGTAGTTGCCAACGATCGTGAGCGGATTGTCCACTCGCAAGCTTCCCGCTTCGCTGAAGAGCGTCATTGACGAGAAAGTGACGAGGTTGACGTGATCGTTCAGGACCTGATTGCCGGTGATAGTGAGATTGCTACGGGCGTTGTCAATCACCCCGATGGCGCCGTTCGGTCCGGTCAGCGTGCCAAACACCGAGCCGGCGCCGCCGACGATGGTCATATCGTGCGGGCTGGTGTTGGCGATATGCCCGGCAATGACGCCGGTGTTCGTGATTGTGGAGAGCGATGCGCCTTCCGGAGGGGAAAATCCGGACATGATGGCTAACCAGGAACTGGATATGACGCCGGTGTTAACGATCGAGCCGATGGACCCGTTAGCGTCGTTGAATATGCCGTAGCTGCTGCCACTAATCGTGCCGCTATTGACGAGTGTGCCGGTGGATCCGAGGTTATAGATACCAATATTGCCCCCGTCAATCCGTCCGTCGTTTCGCAGCAGTGTGATGCTGCCCGAGTTCACAACGCCTGCGCTCGTGGCGCTGATGGTAGCGCCGATGTTGTTGGCCAACGTTCCAATGCTGCTGGCCGTGGCGTTGGCGAAGCCGGTCTGCCCACCAAGATACCCCCCGGTCGCATTGATGAATGCGGCGACCGTGCCCGAGCTTGCAACCGCGAAATTGTCGCTGGAAATGCTCCCGCCGTTCGAGACCGTGCCAACGCTGCTAAGGGTGCCGATAATCTGCAGCCCGATCACGTCCGAAATGTGGATAGCTGCGCCCTGCGCAATCGTGCAGTCTCCCCCCATGACGAGCACCGGGGTTCCCGCCGATCCATTCCAGGTGGCGAGACAATTCGCGGGTGGCGCGGCCATCGTCTCTTGCGGCGCACAGTTCGCGGCGAACGCGGAAATGGCAAGTGCCAAGGCTTTGCGCCTAGGCTGGAAGGTTTTGGGTGGCATCGGGTCTACCGTCGAGAGTCATGAGCGTCGCGACGAAATGCCCGACCAACCTGTCGTCGAAGGGGGGCCGATGCGTCTCGTCGCTTGTGAACACAGGCTAGCGTCGTGTCCGGGCGGGCACCATGGACTAAAGTCGTAGTTCGACGTATTTATTTTCAACCGGCCCCTGGCCTTGCCGATCAGATACTACTTCCGGGAGTCGATGCGCTTGATGCAACCCCAGTGTTTCGCCTAACCACCTTCGGAAAACCGCAACCCGGCGATCCCCACAATCGTCAGTACGAGAAACCCAACACGGCTCCAGGGGAGCGATTCGCCAAACCAGAGCACGCCGACGATCAATAGTCCGACCGTGCCGATGCCGGTCCATATCGCATAGGCCATGCCGACCGGCAATGCGCGCAGTGCGAGTGCCAGCAAGTAGATGCTGGCCAGCGCCGCGACCACGGCCATTGCGCTGGGTAACACACGGGTCCAGCCGTCGTTGAGCTTGAGCGCCAGCCCCATCGCAATTTCCAGTCCCGCCGCGAGCAGCAAATAGATCCAGGCCATGGCATTACGCCTCCGGTTCAAGCGTCAATCCCCAATCCCCGATTTGCCGCAATGCCGGACGCTACTGCCGGACGCGCGTCGATGGCGGCCAGCCAGCGTTGCACGTTGGCAAACGGTGTGAGATCGAGGCTCAGTTCACGATGCGTGCGCAACCACGCGAATGCGGCGATGTCGGCAATCGAGTACTCATCCGTGGCGAGGTAAGCCAATCTCGCCAAACGCGAATCGACTACGCCGATCAGGCGCAACGACTCCTTTCTGTAGCGTTCGATGGCCTCGCGGTTGTCGGTCTTCGACCCGTGAAGGAACCACCACAATTGACCGAGCATCGGGCCGATGCCGCCGATCTGGAAGTGCAGCCACTGATTCACCGCGAGGGCTTTCGCTGGTGTCATCGGTTGCAGCACGCCGGTCTTCTCGGCGAGGTAAGTCAGAATCGCGCCGGATTCGAACACCGTCACGTCGCGCTCGTGGTCCACGATGACGGGGATTTTTCCATTCGGATTGCGTTGCAGGAACGCAGGTTGCTTTTGCTCGCCCGCAGACAGATCGACGTTCACCTGTCGATACGCAAGCGATGCCTCGTGAAGATACAGACTGACCTTCAGGCCGTTCGGCGTGTCGGCCGTATAGAGCGTGAGTGCCGGATTCATGGGGATCCTCGGAATGTTGTCCTGCTTATAAATTGCAATTACAATCATTGCAATTGCAATCGTATGATTTTTCCAAGAGATCCACAAGGGGGCGTGATGATCGCGACGCCAGGCCGGAACCGTCCGGTGGAGATAGCGCAAAGGCACCGGGCGGCGCTCGCGTGCATCGACAAGGTGAAAGCATGGCGGGATTCGGCGCACAGGGCTGCATCGCCATCGGGGGCGTTGACACATATCGCGAGCGCTCTGACGCAAGAGGACACGCGCGATCAGGTGTGGATCGTCGACGCGGACAGGATCGCCGAGCCGTCGCCCTCGCGCAGCACGAAACGCAATCGGGCGCCCGAGGCGAGAACCGGGCCATTACCGAGCGTCGTTGCGACGTGGTTCCGTACAACACCGTCCTACGAGCGCCCGTTGTTGTATCTGCTTCATTCGCCGACATTACGTGGCGTGCTGGCGGCAGCGGTCGAAGCGACGGGCATACGGCTCCCGTCGGAGGGCGACGTTGCAGGTCGCGGCATCTTCCTGAATGACGCAACGCTTTCATCGCCCGACCGGCAACGCCGGGTCCGGCCAGAGTTGCCGTTGTGGCTCGCGGCGCAGCCGGCGTGGCTGCCTTACGATCCTGCGTCGGCGCAGGAGCTGCAAGCGTTGCTATGCGCAGCGCTCGACGCGCTGTACGTGCGCGGCGAATCCGGCTTCTGCTATCTGAGTGCGCACGATGTGCCCTCTACTGCCACGTCACCGTTAAGCCCGCAAGAGGCGTGCGACGCGTTCCGAGGCATGTATCGCCTGCGAGCGCTCCCGGACACCCATCCTCCCTATGCCATACGGCTGTGTGGCGCGGGAAGCGCGCTGGCGAGCGTATTGGAGGCGGCCCGCTGGCTTCAGCTCGATTGGGGTGTGGCGTGCGAAGTGTGGAGTTGTCCCAGTTACACGCGATTGGCGCGCGAAGCGGCAGAGGTCGAACATCGGGCGCTACGGGGCCTCGACGTACCGGCGCAGGAAGCCCACCTCACCCGCTGCCTCGCAGGGGGGCGCGCCCCGGTGCTGGCAGTGACCGGCTACGCACGCCACATCGCGAATCAGATCGGTGCTTTTGTTCCGGCACGCTTTCTGGCGTTGGGCAGCGACGACAGGGATGGCGACGAGGGTTCCGGCAAGGACGTGACTGCCGGTCATGTACCCGGTGTGCGATGGATTGTTCTCAACGCACTTCGCTTGCTCGTCGAGGACGGCGCGCTGCCGCGCGCTCGCATCGCCGATGCAACGCGCCGGTACGGGCTGGCATGAGCGTACCGACGCTTCGGCTTACCGCTTTGTCTCGGCCAGAAACGATCGTGCCGCTTCGGTCGCGCGGTCCAGCGATTCTGCCACCGGACGCACATCGCGCTCGCGAAACTGGCTGAGGAACAGCTCGGACACGGTGGATTGATACACCTTCCACATCTGCTTTCTTAGCGCGCGGCCCTTGTCGGTGATCGTGGCGTAGGCCGCGCGTCCATCGTCCGGATCGCGCATGCGCGTGACCAGCTCCTCCTGTTCGAGCCGGTCGATCAGACGCGTGAGGTTGTAGCGCTCGATGGCGAGCACATCCGCCAGCTCGTGCATGCGTCGCGTGCCTTGCGGGCCGCTCTCCAGTCCCCACAGCGCGTCGTACCACGCATAAGCGGGCAGCCCGGCCTGCGCCAGACGACGCTCGATCTCGCGAATCATCGTGCGGTGCGCACGCACGAAAGAAAACCAGAGATCGGGTTCGGTCGTACTCATGGGTGTCCTTGTCGAATTCGGATGTCAGTTGCAGTTGCAATTGTACATGGCTAGAATGCTCCTCAATACGATTGCAATTGCAATCGATCTGTTGCCCTATTTCAAGGAGGCATGTCATGACTCAACCGCCCGTGGTGGCCGACGCCGCCATGCATTCCCCCGCTGCTGGGACCGACACCGATATTCAGGAGACGCGCGAGTGGCTCGACGCGCTGGAGGGCGTCACCACGGTGGAAGGTCGTTCGCGTGCGCATTTTCTGATCGACCGGCTCGCCGCCTGGGATTTCGCGCGGCACGGCGACTTTCACGGGCGGGTGACAACGGATTACGTCAACACGATTCCAACGTCGCGCCAGCCGGCTTACCCGGGCGACCTCGCCATCGAACGTCGCCTCAACGCCTACATTCGCTGGAACGCGATGGTGATGGTGTTGCGTGCCGGCAAGCACTCGAACGTCGGCGGGCATATCGCGACGTATCAGTCGGCTGCCGTGCTCTACGACGTGGGTTTCGACCACTTCTTCCGTGGCCGCACCGACACGTTCGACGGCGACATGATCTACATTCAGGGCCACTCCGCGCCGGGCATTTACGCCCGTGCCTTCGTCGAGGGACGCATTACGCAGGCGCAGCTCGACAACTTCCGTCGGGAAGCGGGACGTCAGGGCATTTCGTCGTATCCGCATCCGCGCCTGATGCCCGAGTTCTGGCAGTTCCCGACGGTGTCGATGGGGCTCGGTCCGCTCACCGCCGCGTATCAGGCGCGCTTCATGCGCTATCTCGAGTATCGCCACCTCAAGCCGCATCAGGGCCGCAAGGTGTGGGCGTTCCTCGGCGATGGCGAGATGGATCAGCCCGAAGCGCTCGCCGCGATTTCGTTGGGCGGACGCGAGCGGCTCGACAACCTGATCTTCGTCGTGAACTGCAATCTGCAACGTCTCGACGGTCCCGTGCGTGGCAACGGCAAGGTGATTCAGGAGCTGGAGGGGACCTTCCGCGCGGCGGGCTGGAACGTCATCAAGGTGATCTGGGGCAGCGGCTGGGACGCCTTGCTCGAGCGCGATACGCACGGCCTGCTGCGCGAGCGCATGATGGCCTGCGTCGACGGCGACTATCAGACGTTCAAATCGCAAAGCGGCGCATACGTGCGTGAGCATTTCTTCGGCACGTCGCCGGAATTGCTGGCGATGGTTGCGCACCTGAGCGACGACGACATCTGGCAACTCGCCCGCGGCGGCCACGACGCGCTGAAGGTGTATGCCGCCTACGCGCAAGCGATGCGCACCGAAGGGCGACCTACGGTGATTCTCGCAAAGACGGTCAAGGGCTATGGCATGGGCGAAGCGGGCGAGGGACAGAACGTCAACCATCAGTTGAAGAAGATGAGTGCCGACGCCGTGCGCGCGTTCCGCGACCGATTCGACTTGCCTGTGAGCGACGATCAACTGGCAGAGATGCCGTACCTTCGCCCCGAGCCGGACAGTCCCGAAGGCCGTTACTTCGCGGCCCGGCGTGCCGCGCTGGGCGGACACTTACCCGCACGCTTCGGCCTGCGTGCGCCACTGGCGATTCCGCCGCTCAGCACGTTTGCCGCGCAACTGAAGGACTCGGGTGAGCGGGAAATGTCAACGACGATGGCGTTCGTGCGCATTCTCACGACGTTGCTCAAGGACCCGGAGATCGGCAAGCGTGTGATTCCGATCGTGCCTGACGAATCGCGCACGTTCGGCATGGAGCCGTTGTTTCGCCAGATCGGCATTCATTCCCATATGGGGCAGCGTTACACCCCGCAGGACGCCGGGCAGCTCAGCTACTACAAGGAAGCGCTGGACGGGCAGATTCTTCAGGAGGGTATCAATGAATCGGGGGCGATGGCGTCGTGGATAGCGGCGGGCACGTCGTATAGCACGCACGATTTCGCCACGATCCCGTTCTATATCTTCTATTCGATGTTCGGATTGCAACGCGTTGGCGATCTCGCCTGGGCCGCCGGCGACGCGCGCACACGCGGCTTCCTGCTCGGCGCGACGTCAGGGCGCACGACGCTCATGGGCGAGGGGTTGCAACACGATGACGGCCACAGCCATGTGCTGGCCTCGGTGATTCCAAACTGTGTCGCCTTTGATCCCACGTTCCAGTACGAGTTGGCCGTGATTCTGCAAGACGGCATGCGACGCATGTACGTCGAAGATGAGGACGTCTACTACTACGTCACGCTGCTCAACGAGAATTTCGCGCATCCGGCGATGCCCGAAGGTGCGCAGGCCGGGATTCTCAAAGGGTTGTATCTGTTGCGTGAGGGCGTGGAGGAAGAGGCACAGGCGCCGCGAGTGCAACTGATGGGCAGTGGCGCGATTCTGCGGGAGGTGATGGCTGCCGCCGATCTGTTGCGCGAAGACTTTGGCGTGCATAGCGACATCTGGAGTGCGACGAGCCTGACCGAGGTGCGGCGCGAAGGGCTGTCCGTCGAGCGTTGGAATCTGTTGCATCCAGAGCAGGCACCGCGCGTGCCCTACGTTGAGCAGTGTCTTGCGGGACACAAGGGGCCTGTCGTGGTGGCCACCGATTACATGAAGATCGTCGGGGACCAGATCCGGCCGTTCGTGCGCGATCGCCGCTTCGTCACGCTGGGCACCGATGGCTTCGGTTGCTCGGACACGCGCGAATCGCTGCGCACGTACTTCGAGGTGGACCGGCACTTCATCGTGTTGGCTGCGCTGGGTGCGCTGGCGGACGAGGGGGAGGTACCGCGCGAGCGCGTGGCCGAAGCGATTCGCAAGTACGGGATCGATCCGGAGAAGCTCGATCCGGCAACGGTTTGAGGGGGCGGGGCTGATGGAGAGCGCCGGGGCTGGCCCGGCGCTCTCCATTCAGTCATCCATGCCCGCTTTTTCGATAGCGGGCGAGTCCGCCGACACGACGGCCAGCGCGGCAGACTGTGGCGCTGGCCGTTAGCCAATATGCGCGGCGTAGCCCGTCTGGCCGACGGCGATATCGTCCTTGAGCGTGAGTGCAGGAATGTCGTAGGCCCCGTGGTTCTGCCGGCGATAGGGAATCGGCGCCGTGGTGGCGAGCGTGTCGAGACGTTCGCCAAGCTCGCGCTCGATCCGGGCAAAACGCTCGGCATCAACCCGGCCGGTACGGAAGGCGACAAATGGCGGCAGCACATCGAACCCGGGATAGAACAGCATGCCGTGCTGAATCGGAAACAACACGTCGTCGATGGGCCCATTGATGCCGCGTGCGCTGTAGTGCGAGTCCCAGCCGCCGGTCGTGACAATCAACATCGCACGCTTGCCCGCCATCGATCCCTCGCCGTAGCGATCGCCCCAGTGCGTGTCCGAGTGTTCGCCCACGCCATAGGCAAAGCCGTAGGCGTACACGCGGTCGATCCATCCTTTCATGATCGCGGGCATCGAGAACCACCACAGTGGGAATTGCAGGATGACCGTATCCGCCCAGCGCAACTTCTCCTGTTCCCGGGCGATATCGGCGCGCTGTGTCCCGCGCTCGAACGCCTGCTTCGAGTCGAGCGATGCGTGAAACGGCTCGCTCGGGTCACGCTCCGGCGCGTCGTGCTCGTCGATGGTGGTCTTCCATTGCATGGCATACAAATCGGACACCTGTACGTGATGCCCGCCAGCTTGCAGACGTTGCACGGCAAAATCCCGGATCGCGCCGTTGAGCGATTGCGGTTGCGGGTGGGCGTAGACGATCAGCACATTCATTTCAAACTCCATGGCCATTCGGCACATTCGATTCAGGGAACGAGTGCAGAGTAGGCGTGCGGAAGGTATATTGGAAATGAATTCCTGATATGCCAGGTATAACCATGGTTAATTTGCGCCGTATCGATCTGAATCTGCTTGTTACGCTCGACGTTCTGTTGGCCGAGCAGAACGTCACGCGCGCCGCCGAGCGTTTGTTCATGTCGCAGCCGGCCGTCAGCGTGCATCTGGCGAAATTGCGCGACTTGCTGGACGATCCACTGTTGCTGCCGGGGCCGCGCGGCATGCGTCCGACCGCGCGCGCCGAGGCGTTGCGCGAGCCGCTGCGCGACGCGCTCGAATCGCTTTCGCGGGCAGTGGCACCCGCAGCGCCCTTCGAGCCGGCGAACGCCGACCTGACCTGGCGCATCGCCGCGACCGACTACACCGAATCGACGATCGTCCTGCCGCTGTTGCAACGCCTGCGCTCGGAGGCGCCGAACACGCGGCTTGCCGCTTTCGACCTGGCGCCGTCGCGGCTGACACGGCAAGCGGAGCAGGGCGTCATCGACATCGCCTTTCACACCACGGAGAACGCACCGGAAGGGCTGCGGCGTCAGGCGCTGTTCACCGAGCGTTATGTGTTGGTGGGACGCCAGGGACATCCAAAGCTCAAGCGGCGTCCGAGCGTCCGGCAGTTCTGCGAATTGGAGCACGCCATCGTTTCACAAGACGGTGGCGGCTTTCACGCGAGCACGGACGACGCACTCGCGCAGCTCGGGGTGTCGCGCCGCGTCGTGCTGTCGGTGCCGCATTTTCTATTTCTGCGCGCCGCGCTTGCGAACACCGATCTGGTCGCCATGGCTCCCGAGCGGCTGGTGCGTGGCGATCCTGCCTTGCAAGTGATGGCCCCGCCCGTGGACGTCGCCGGTTTCGAGATCTCGATGTACTGGCATGAGCGCGTGCATCGCGATCCGGCGCATGACTGGCTGCGGGCGTGCATCGCCAGCGTCGTGTAGCGGATTCAGTCCGGGTGTCGGGGTGTCGCCGGGATCGTCAGCGAGGACGAATGAGCGTGCGGCGCTCGTAATCGAGCGATCCCATCTCTGCCAGACGACTGATCGTGCGCGACAGATCGCGCCAGTCGCTCAGGGTGTCGAGCGCGGGGATGAGCGGTGCGTCCGAGGCGATCAGCAATGTACGCTGCCGGTCGTAACCGATGTCGATCAACCACAGAAATCGTTGCAACGTGTCCGGACGTTGCAAGCGCTCGACGTGCAGGTCGTCGACAATCAGCGATTGCCAGTGCTCGGCAAGCGCAAGGTAATCGAGATGCGACCGGTGGGCGACGCACAGGTCGTCGAAGCTCGTCCACAGCACATGCTTTCCTGCGCTTCGCGCGGGCAGAGGGCGGCCGGCCAACGTGACCTCCGACGGTGCCGACGCAGGCATGCCTTCCAACTCGGTGTACCGCATTGGCAAGACGTCGCGGGCGACATCCAGCGGCGCGATCCAGCGCGGCAGTCGTGCCGCTTCGCCGCCCATGCGGTAATCCGTCGTGCCATCGAAATGAATGATCGCAAAGTGTTGCAGAATCACCGCGATGGTCGGCTCGAAGCGCTCGTGAAACTCGGGGTCGGGCAGCAACTGCTGCGGTGCATAGTTTGACGTCAGCACCAGCCGCACGCCGCGCGCCAGCGCAATGTCGAGAAAGCGCCCGATCAGGAACGCGTCGGCAATGTCGTGAACGTGAAACTCGTCGAAGCAGAGCAATTCCACTCCTTCGAGCCAGCGATTGGCGACAGCGGCGAGCCGGTCGTCGCATGTCGGTTCCCGCACCAACTGGCGATGAACGTCACGCAGGAATTCATGGAAATGCACGCGCCGCTTTTCGCACACGGCCGCAGTGAACGCCGCGTCGACAACGAGACTCTTGCCACGTCCGGGTAAGCCGTAGCAATACACACCGTCGAACGCGGCTCGAGGCGTGCCTGCGCCCGTGAACTGGGTCAGTGCGGCGATAGCTTCGCGTTGTCGAAGGTCGGGGTGAAGGTGGCGCTCGGCCAGCGCTTGCGTTACGCGCGCGGCGTCGATCATGAAAGGGAGACTCCGGAATAGCAGGGCAGACGTAGGGTCGGCCGACGAGCGCCACTATACCGGTGCCGCGCAGTGCCGGCCAATACGGAATTCGGCACGCGGCCATCGCATTTTGGCATCGCCGGTCGGCTGTCTGGGGTACGAGAAATGCTGCTAGAATCGCCGCAAGGCCGATGTTGCCTGCCGCTCGCACCCGGTTGCCGGGCACGGTGAAAGCATCGCAGGAATCGCATGTCCGTCCCGTTCATCAGGCGACGAGCATCAGTAACGCGAGCGCTGATCGAATTCGTCGCTGCCGAACGTTATCAAGGATGGCAAACATGCGAACCTATCTCGACGCCAAAATCATGGCCAAGTCCCTGCGCGAGCGTCTCGCCCGCGAGGGCATCGACATCTCCCACGCACAAGCGCTGGAATCCGTTGCCGCCCAGTTCGGCTTTGCGGACTGGAATGTGCTCGCCGCGAAGCTCGCGTCTGTCGAGGGCGACGGCATCGTCTTCGACACCGTAGCGCCGATCCATCGCATCTTCGACGAAGCGAAGGCGCGCGAATTCTATGTGGACTTTCTGGGCTTCCGGCTCGATTGGGAGCATCGTTTCGCGGATGGCATGCCGCTCTACTGCCAGGTGTCCCGTGCCGGTTTGACGCTGCATTTGTCGGGCCATTTCGGCGACGCAAGTCCCGGTGCCACGACGTTCGTCTTCATGCGCGGGGTTGAGGCGTTTCAACGCGAGCTGTCCGGCAAGCGCTATCCCAATATGAATCCGGGGATCGAGTCGCTCGACTGGGGCAAGCAGATGACGGTGACCGACCCGTTCAATAATCACATCCGCTTCTGCGAACGCGACGACTGAGCGCGTCGGCGCTTGCGACCGGTCGTCGCGCCGGATGGCGATGACCGTCGTTACCTTTCGCGGTTATTCCCCGTAGCGCGGACCATCCCAGCCATCGAGGTATTTGGGCAGATCGTCCTGCACGTCCAGCACGCGGTGTCGATAGAACAGATGCATCGTCGGTTGCAGGCTGGCGGGCAGCGCTGCGTCGTGAGCGCGTGCGAGCAACGCGTTCGGCACGACGTACATCTCCAGACGATTGGTGCCGTGCAGCGTTTCGCCGCAGTCGGCACAGAAGCGCCGCGTCATCTTGCGCGACGGGTGGGCAAACGTTTGGATCGTGCCCGTCATCGATATTTGCGAGGGCGCCCAGGCGGTTGCGGCCAATATCGGGCTGCCGTAGAAGTCGCGGCAGGCGTTGCAGTGGCACAAGGCGCGCGCGGCGGGCTCGCCGGTCAGCGACATCGAGACCCCGCCGCATTGGCAGGCTACGGTGATCGTTGTGTCTGGCGGGGTTTTCGTGACTGTCATGGAAGCCTTGAATGTCCCCGCGATTACCGGGGTAGTGCGCAAGGATACGACGAATGCGCTAACGTATGTGCTCTGCGTATGTCCGCATCCCGAACGAGGAAGTCAGGCATGTCTCATCCCTTCGATCCAGAGCGCTATTTCCGGCGTATTGGCTATACCGGTCCGCGTGAAGCGACGCTCGACGTCCTGCGTGCCGTGCACTCGCTGCACCCGTTGGCGATTCCGTTCGAAAATCTCGATCCGATTCGCGGGCGGCCGGTGGCGGTCGACTTGCCGTCGATCGTCGCCAAATTGCTCGACGGTGGGCGCGGAGGCTACTGCTTCGAGCAGAACGCGTTGTTCGCCAACGCGCTGATGCATCTGGGGTTCGTCGTGACCCCGTTGATCGGACGCGTTGCCTGGGGGCGTTCGTTCGACGTGGAAGCGCCGCTCACGCATATGCTGTTGCGCGTCGATCTGGATGGCGAGGCCTGGCTGGCTGACGTGGGCTTCGGTTCCGTCACACTCACGGCGCCGCTGCGTCTGCACTCGGCAGAACCGCAATCGACGAAGCTGGAAACGTTCCGTTTGGAAACGGTCGGCGGGGACGATGGCGCGCCGCCGGGCGAATACCGCCTGAGCGTGCGTTCGGCACAGCGATGGCTGCCTGTGTATCGCTTCACGCCGAAGCCTGCCGAGTGGATCGATTACAAGCTGGGCAATTGGTACACGTCGAGTGCGCCGGATTCGATCTTTCTGAATCAACTCATCGTGTGCCGTGTACTGCCTGAAGGGCGGATCGCGCTGCTCAACACAACGCTCACCGAACGTTCCGCGCAGGGCGAATTCGTGGCGGAAACCAATATCGCGTCGGGCGCACAACTCGCACAGATACTGCGCGAGCGATTCGGTCTGTCGCTGGACGGTATCGATACCGATGCGTTGCACGACCGGGCGAGTGCGTGCGCGGCCAAGGCGGCCGGCTGAGCCACGTCGCTGGCACGTTGACGTCAAAAGAAAAGGCTGCCTCGCTCGGGAGGCAGCCTTTTTCGTTTGCGTTGCCTTAACTCCGGCCGCGCATCAGGGCATCAGTGTGCCGAGGTTGTGCCCGGCCACATCCGCACAGTCAGAGCGCCGAGGGCGGCCAACGTGGCGAGCGATGCCACGCCCGTCCAGCCCCAGAGTGCTAGTGCCTGCGCCCCGAGGGCGGCGCCAATCGACATGCCGATGAACACGCCCACGAACAGCACCGCGTTCAGACGGCTGCGGGCGGGGGGCTCGATCCCGTACACGATGGTCTGATGTGAAACCAGCGCCACCT
Organism: Pandoraea fibrosis; assembly: GCF_000807775.2. Classification (NCBI taxonomy): domain Bacteria; kingdom Pseudomonadati; phylum Pseudomonadota; class Betaproteobacteria; order Burkholderiales; family Burkholderiaceae; genus Pandoraea; species Pandoraea fibrosis. The sequence continues at coordinate 1,650,640 of NZ_CP047385.1, forward strand.
GTACTCCAAGATCGAAACCGATGGCGCCCAGACCGATCAACCACAACTGCGCATGCGCGCCGAGCAACGGGGCGAACAGCATGGCGGCGAATGACACGGCCACCAGACCGGCCCCTAGACGCGTCACGATCTGCGGTCCTTTGCGGTCGGCGATCCGACCGGCCAACGGTGCGCCCAGCGCCCCCGCAGCCCCCGCCAGACCGAAGGCGCCCGCCGCAGCGGCGCCGAGATGGAACGGGGCTTCGTGAAGCATGACCGCCAGCGTCGACCAGAATGCGCTGAAGCCGACTGACAGCAAGCCCTGCGCCACGGCGGCACGGCGCAGCGCCGGATGACGACGCCACAGGCTGGCGACTGAGCCGATCAATTGACGATAGGTCATTTGTGTCGTCGGATGGAACGACGGCAGGCTACGCCATGCCACCACGCCAAAGCCCGCCACGCTGATGGCGGCCACGACGTACATCGCGCGCCAGCCGAAATTCTGCGCGACGAAACCCGAGACAACCCGCGAGAGCAGAATGCCCAGCAACAACCCGGTCATGACCGTGCCGACCACGCGACCCCGGATCGATTCGGGCGCGATGGCAGCGGCGGCGGGCACGATGTCCTGTGCCATCGTCGCGGTCAGACCGATCGCCAGACTGGCGACGAGCAGCGTTCCGATGCCCGGTGCGAACGCGGCGAGCAACAGCGCGAGCGTCAGAATCGCACCCTTGACCAGCACGATGCGACGGCGGTCGACGATGTCGCCCAGCGGCACCAGCAGCAAAATGCCCAGTGCATAGCCGAGCTGCGTGAGCGTGGGCACCCAGCCGACAGTCGTATTGGCCGCGTGGATGTCGTCGGTCATGATGCCGAGCATCGGTTGGGCGTAGTACAGCGAGGCGACGGTCAGGCCCGTGCCGGTGGCCAGTAGCAGGATCAACCGGGCGGACAACTCGGGCTGCGCCTTGGTGGCAGCCGGCGGGGGGCTGTTCGTGTCGGCCGCGTCGCAAGTTTGAGCGGAACGCATGTGAGGGACTCCAGTAGCGATGTGTGGGGCGTAGTGTCCCGCTTGGTGCGGTGCAGCGGTAGACCTATAATCCGTAGAACCTTTATACGTGTGACGTATGACAGAGCCCTTTCAACCCCTGCCGCCCAGTGCCGACGCCTCCGCCAGCCGGGGCGGTGGCGCCGACCGTGTCGAACTGATGCAGACGTTTGTGCGCATTGTCGAGGCCGGGAGTCTGTCGGCCGCCGCCGCGCTGCTCGGCACCACGCAACCGACCGTCAGCCGGCGACTGCAAATGCTTGAGCGTTCGCTGGGGCTGAGATTGCTCCAACGCTCGACACACCGCATGAAGCTCACCGAAGACGGCGAGCGTTGCTTCGCGCGGGCGAAGGAGCTCGTGACAAGTTGGGCGGCGTTCGAGGCCGATCTGCGTGGCACGGGCGAGGATCCGGAGGGCACCTTGCGCGTGCTGGTGCCGCATGCGTTCGGGCAGGAAATGATGGTCGGACCGCTGGCGGAGTTTCTTGAGCGCTATCCGGGCATGAAGGTGCAGTGGTTCTTGCAGGACCGCGAGCCCGATTTCATCGCCGAAGGACTCGACTGCGCGATACACGTGGGCGAGCTGCGAGACCCATCGAACGTGGCGATCTCGTTGATCGATGTGCCGCGCATCGCCGTAGCGTCGCCCGAATTACTCGCAGGATATGCGCCGCCCGCGCACCCCTCGGATCTCACGACGTTGCCGTGGCTCTCGCACTCGACGTTCTATCGCAACGACATCACGCTCACCCATGACACCACGCGGGAATCGGTCCGCATCACATTCGATCCGCGCATGAGTACCGACAATCTCTATGCATTGCGCAGTGCCGCAATGCGCGGGCTTGGGGTCTGTGTGTGCTCCGCCTGGGTGATGGCCGAGGACGTGGCGCAAGGGCGGCTGATCCAGCTCCTGCCGCAATGGCGTCCGACGCCGTTGCCGATGTACATCATCTATCCCTACGCGAAGTATTACCCGGCACGCCTGCGCCGTTTCATCGAAGCGATGCGCTGTGCCATTCCCCCCGTGATCGACGCCGAGCAGCGCAAGGTTCGCTGATCAGCGCCACTGAAGTTGCCCGGCGGTGCCTTGCAACAGGGCGTCGTTGCGCTGCGCTGCGTCGCGCAGATAGTCCCATAGCACCGTAATGCGCTTGAGGGTGCGCAACTCTTCGTGGCAGTAGATCCAGAAGCTGCGCGTGACGACCACATCGTCGACCAGCAACGGCACCAGCCGAGGGTCTTGCGCCGCCATGAAGCAAGGCAGGATCGCTAACGCCTCGCCCTGCAATGCCGCCTGATATTGCGCAATGACGCTCGTGCTGCGCAGCACGACATCGCATCCGGGCACGATGTCTTCCAGATACCGCAATTCGTTACTGAAGCTGAGTTCGTCGACGTAGCTGATGAACCGACGTCCACGCAGATCCGCGAACGTGGCGACGTTGCCGTACTGCTTGAGATAGCCGGGCGTTGCATACAGCAGCAAACGGTAGTCGCACAGCTTGCTGCACACATACGGCCCGCGTTGTGGCCGCTCGATGGTGATCGCCAGATCGGCCTCGCGCTTCGAGAGGCTCACGAAGCGCGGCACGGGCAAGACGTCGAAATCGATGGCGGGGTATTCGCGTTGGAAGCGTGAAAGCACGGGCGCGATGAAGTAGGTGCCGAACGCTTCGGTCGACCCGATGCGCACATGACCCGAGAGCGTTTGTCCCAGTCCGGCGACTTGCTCGCAGGCCGATTGCAGCGCTGTCTCCATCTGCTCGGCGTGCACGAGAAGCTGCTGACCTTCGGGCGTGAGGGCGAAGCCCGCGTTGCGCGATTTGTCGAACAGCAGGGTGCCCAGCGACTGCTCCAGCGCGCGCACGCGCCGCGAGACGGTCGTGTGATCGACCCCCAGACGCTGCGCTGCCGCACTCACTCGCTGCGTTCGCGCGACCTCCAGAAAGTACCGGAGATCGTCCCAGTCGGGCCGCGGTTCTGCGCTCGAAGCGCCAACGATGCCCGACGGGCGTGTTGCTGCAATGCGAGCCATCGCCCGGTCTCCTATGTGCATTTATGCACAAAGTAGATGCAGATTTTCGCTATGTAAAGCAAATTCGCACAAATACAATTTATGAGCGCCACGCATAGACGATGGCGACGAAAGCATAAGAGACCTGAAAGGACCTGAAGGAGACAAAGCGATGAAGATCAAGCCGTGGCTGCTCGCGCTGGGACTCGGCGCGGGCTTGGGGTTGACGTCGGTATCGGGGATGGCGGAACTGCCGAACCGTGCGGTGAAGGTGGGCGTGCTGACCGACATGTCGGGCACGTATTCCGCAATGGGGGGCGCCGGTTCGGTCGTGGCCGCGCAGATGGCCATCGACGATTGTCTGGCGGCCGAATGCAAGGGCATGAAGATCGATCTGGTCTCGGCCGACAATCAGAACAAGGCCGACGTCGCCGCCAACAAGGCGCGCGAATGGTTCGACCGCGACAACGTCGATGCGATTGCCGACCTGACGAATTCCGCTGCCGCACTTGCCGTCCAGAAACTGGCGATGGACAAGCAGCGTGTCGTGCTGTTCTCGGGCCCGGCGACCACACGTCTGACGAACGAAGATTGCTCCCCAACGGGCTTTCACTGGATGTTCGACACGTATTCCCAGTCGGCGGCAACCGCACGCGCGGTGGTCGGCGATGGCGGTAAGTCGTGGTACTTCATCACCGTCGACTACGCCTTCGGACATTCGCTGGAGAAAGACGCCGCGGATATCGTGAAGACGCTCGGCGGCACGGTGGTGGGCCAGTCGCGGCACCCGCTCAACGCGTCCGACTATGCGTCGTTCCTGTTGCAGGCGCAAAGCTCGAAGGCGCAGGTCGTGGCACTGGCGAACGGCGGGCAGGATACCGTCAACGTGCTCAAGCAGGCGCGTGAATTCGGCATCGTGCAACGCGGCCAGAAGCTCGCCGCACTGCTGGTGTTCCTGTCGGACGTGCATGCGCTGGGACTGAACACGGCGCAAGGCCTGATGTTTACCGATGGCTTCTACTGGGATTTCGACGACGCCTCGCGCGCCTGGTCGGCACGCTTTCAGAAGAAATACAAGGATCTGAAGCCGACGATGGTGCAGGCGGGCGTGTATTCGAGCGTGCTGCATTACCTGCGCGCGGTCGCTGCATCGAAGAGCGTGGATGCCAAGGTCGTCGCGCAGAAAATGCGCGAAATGCCGATTCGCGATCCGATCATGCATAACGCGTCGATTCGCCCGGACGGCCGTGTGATCCACGACATGTACCTGTTCCGCGTGAAGTCGCCCGCCGAGTCGAAAGGCCCGTGGGATTACTACACCAAGGTCGCGACGGTGCCAGCGACGGAGGCCTTCCAACCGTTGTCGAAATCGACCTGCTCGCTCGTGAAGACGAGCACGGCAGCGAAGTGAGCCTCGGCGAATCGCCATGGCGCAGGCGATTGCCTATCTTGTAAGTGCCGGCGGCGCTGCGTGCTCACTCGCCGCAGCCCGCCATTCCCCGAACCCCGAAGTGGCATAAGCCCCAAGGGCTAGCTTGCTTCCCGCATTCGTATCGCTCTGGAGAGTCTGTCATGTCCCTACCCACCATTCCGCTGCTCATCGACGGCAAACGTGTCGAGTCGAAGTCCTCGCAGTGGCGCGACGTTGTGAACCCGGCGACGCAGGAAGTGGTCGCCCGCGTGCCGTTCGCAACGCCTGAAGAACTCGAAGCCGCCGTGGCGTCGTCCAAGGCGGCTTACAAAAGCTGGCGCAATACCTCGCAAGCGAACCGCATGCGCGTGATGCTGCGCTTTCAACAACTGCTGCGCGATCACACAGGTGAACTCGCTGCGCTCATCACGCGCGAGCACGGCAAGACGTTGCCCGACGCCGAAGGCGAAGTCGGACGTGGCCTGGAAGTCGTCGAACATGCTTGCTCGATTGCGTCTCTGCAATTGGGCGAGTACGCGCAGAATGCCGCCGGTGGCGTCGATGTCTACACGCTGATCGAACCGCTGGGCGTTTGTGCAGGCATCACGGCTTTCAACTTCCCGGTGATGCTGCCGTGCTTCATGTTCCCGCTCGCGGTAGCCACGGGCAACACGTTCGTACTCAAGCCGTCGGAACAAGATCCGAGCGCATCGCTGCGCCTGGCGGAACTGGCGTTGGAAGCCGGGTTGCCGCCGGGGGTGCTCAACGTCGTGCATGGTGGCCCGGACATTGCCAACGCCATTTGCGATCACCCGGATATCAAGGCGGTGTCGTTCATCGGCTCCACGCATGTCGGCACGCATATCTATCGTCGCGCGTCGGAAGCGGGCAAGCGTTGTCAGGCGATGATGGGCGCGAAGAACCATTGCGTGATCCTGCCGGATGCGGATCGCGAGCAGGCCATCAATCATTTGCTGGGCGCGGCGTTCGGTGCGGCGGGGCAACGTTGCATGGCAACGTCCGTTGCCGTGCTCGTGGGTGAGGCGCGCGAGTGGGTGCCCGAATTGGTCGAGCGCGCCCGCGCACTCAAGGTGGGGCCGGGTACCGATCGCAAGGCGGATCTGGGCCCGGTCGTGTCGAAGCAAGCGCGTGCCCGCATCGAGAAACTCATCGGCGCCGGCGTGGAAGAGGGGGCAAAGCTGCTCCTCGACGGTCGTGGTCACACGGTCAAGGAAGCGCCGGAAGGCAATTTCGTCGGCCCGACCATTTTCGATGGCGTGACGGCCGACATGTCGATCTACCGCGACGAGATTTTCGGACCAGTGCTGTGTATGGCGGGCGTCGATACGCTCGACGAAGCGATCGCGTTCGTCAATGCCAATCCGAACGGCAATGGCGTGGCGCTGTTCACGCAGGACGGCGGCGCCGCGCGTCAGTTCCAGAACGAGATCGATGTCGGTCAGGTCGGCATCAACCTGCCGATTCCGGTGCCGGTCGCCTGGTTCAGCTTCACCGGTTCGCGTGGCTCGAAGCTCGGCGATCTGGGGCCGAACGGCAAGCAGGCCATTCTGTTCTGGACGCAGACCAAGACCGTGACGGCCCGCTGGCAGGCCCGGGGAACAGGCCCGTCGGGCGTGAACACCACGATCACGCTGAAGTAACGCACGCTCGGAGACCGACGATGGCTACAGAGACTCAACAAGGAACACAAGGGGCGTTGCGTGTCGCGTTCATTGGCCTTGGCAACATGGGCGGGCCGATGGCGGCCAATCTGGTCAAGGCCGGACATGCGGTGCGTGGCTTCGATTTGTCCGGCAGCGCGGTGGACCGACTGGCCGCGGCCGGCGGGCATGCCGCGACGTCCATTGCCGACGCCGTGCGCGATGCGCAGGTGGTCATCACGATGCTGCCGGCGGGAGAGCATGTGCTGGCCGCCTACGACGGTCCGGACGGCGTGCTCGCGAATGCCGCGCCCGACGCCGTGCTGATCGACAGCAGCACGGTGCCGCCGGAAATTCCCCGTCAGTTGGCGAAGCTCGCGCGACCGGGCACGCGACTGCTCGACGCGCCCGTCTCAGGCGGCACGGCGGGGGCAGCCGCCGGCACGCTCACCTTCATGGTGGGGGGCGACGCGGCGCTCGTCGAGCGCATGCGTCCGCTGCTCGCTGACATGGGGCGAGCGATCCATCACGGCGGTCCGCTGGGCGCCGGGCAGACGCTCAAGCTGTGCAACAACATGTTGCTGGGCATTCTGATGGCGGGCACGAGCGAAGCGCTGCGTCTGGGCATTGCCAACGGGCTCGACCCGAAGGTGCTCTCGGCGGTCATGCAGCAAAGCTCGGGCCGCAACTGGACGCTGGAGGTTTATAACCCCTGTCCGGGCGTGATGGAGAATGCGGCGTCCTCGCGCGGTTACACGGGTGGCTTTGCCACCGATCTGATGGCGAAGGATTTGCGTCTGGCGCACGGGGCGGCCGAGGCCAGCGATGTGGCCACCCCACTGGGCGATCTGGCACGGCGCATCTTCGAGGTGCATCGCGCTAACGGCCATGGGGCACTCGACTTCTCAAGCATTTTTCAGGACCCGGTGACGCTGGCGCAGGCACTCGATGTGAAGTAATTCTCGTCGGGTCAGGCGGACCAAACGCCCGTCGGCTTTGCGGCCGACGGGCGTTGATTTTTGCAGATGGTCCAGACCGTTGGGGCGGACGCCCCCGATACGAACCGATACGAACCGACCCGAACCGGTATCTGCCGTGAGCGCCGGTCCGTAAGAGATCATATGGTGCGAGACGTTCATGATCGTGATTGGCCCGAGGCGCGCCACGACAGCGTATTGGCATTCTCGCCACGCGTGCGCACACCGGATGGCGATGTTTCAATCGGTTGCAACCATTTCAAACCCGCCAATATGGGCGTATCATCGCGCCGCAGCGGCTTCCCCCACAGCCGGTCTTCGCGCGCTTGCGAGCGCCTTTTGTTGCCATGATCGTTCGACCCAATCTGCACTGGCTGCGCATGCTCTTCGTCGTGCGCGGCTCGATCTTGCCCAAGATCGCCCCGCAGCTCATCTTCACCACGATCATTTCGATTGTCGTCACGCTCGCCCACGGGCGCATCTTCGAATGGAAGATTCCGCTGACGTTCATCCCGTTCTCGCTGATCGGTATTACGCTCGCGATCTTTCTCGGCTTTCGTAACACCACGAGCTACGCCCGTTACTGGGAAGCCCGCATGCTCTGGGGCAGCGTGCTCAACGAGACGCGCGCCTTGGCCCGCCAGTCGATGACGCTGGTGTCGGATACCTCGGATTCGCCGCGCTTCGTTGCTTATCTCATCGCCTTCGTGCACGGTATGCGCCATCAATTGCGCGGTACCGATCCCCGTGCCGACTTCGAGCGACTGCTCGGCACGGAAGACGTGGCGTGCCTCACGCGCAAGCAGTTCAAACCGATCACGATCCTCCTCATGGCGGGCGAATGGCTGCGCGAGCGCCGCAGGCAAGGGCAGATCGACGCACCGCTTGCTCAGGTCATGGAAATGCATCTGGACCGCCTCGGCGAAGCCATCGGGGGCTGCGAGCGGATCGCGACCACGCCGATTCCGTTCACCTACGGCGTGATCCTGCATCGCGTCACTTACCTCTACAGTCTGCTGTTGCCGTTCGGGCTGGTCGACTCCATTGGTCCGATGACCCCGGTGATCGTGGCCTTCATCTCGTACACCTTCTTTGCGCTCGAAGCGGTCAGCGCCGAGATCGAGGAGCCGTTCGGGCTGGAGCCGAACGACCTCGCGCTCGACGCCATGTCCGAGACCATCGAGCAATCGCTGCGCGAAGTCCTTCACCGTCAGCACACCGCCCAGGTACGGCCGCGCGATCACCACATCATCACTTGAGGCGTCGATACTAAAGTTCTTGCTTTAGTTTTTTGAACGTCTATACTCAAGCACATGCTTGACCATGACAACGCCCTCGATCTGACCTTTCAGGCACTGGCCGACGTGTCGCGCCGCGCAATGCTCGTGCGGCTCGCGCAGGGGCCGGCGTCGGTGAGTGCGCTTGCCCAGCCGTTGGCGATGTCGTTGCAGGCAGTCATGCAGCACCTGGCCGTGCTCGAGAGTGCGGGGCTGGTGCGAACGGAAAAGGCCGGCCGTGTGCGCACGTGCCGGATCGAACCCCAGGCGCTGAGCCTTGCCGAACGATGGATCAACCAGCGCCGTCACGAGTGGGAAGGTCACCTCGACCGTTTGGGCGAGTATCTGGCCAGCCTGCCCCCCGAAGGAGCGTTTCATGAGGACAGCAAGTGAAACCCAGACTGCGGCAAAGCCGCAGCCGCTAACGGTCGGCCGGACTTACGCCACCTCACGGGAAACGGTATTTCGAGCCTGGACAACGACCGAGGCGGTGAAGCGCTGGTTTTGTCCAACGGGCTACACCGTCCCGGAAGCGAAGATCGAGGCCCGCGTGGGCGGCGCTTTCGACCTGAAAATGGAATCGCCGGAAGGCGAAGCGCACTGGATTCGAGGACGTTTCCTGGAGATCGATGCGCCCCGGCGCCTCGTGATCGACATGGAAGTGACCGATGCCAAAGGGCTGGCGCTGTTCGGCGCACTCACGACGGCATCGTTCACCGATGTGGCGCAAGGTACGCGTCTGGACGTCGAGCAACGCTATACCGTGCACGATCCTGCCTATGCCTGGATGCCCGAAGGCGCGAGCGCCGGCTGGACGCAGACGTTGGACAAACTCGGTCGCGAAGTCATGCGCGAGGCTGGGGAGCCAACGCAGCGCAGTGTGGTGCACGCGACTTTCCGCATCGAGCGTCAGTACCCCGCTTCTCCCGCCCGCGTCTTTCGGGCGCTGACCGAGCGCGAAGCGAAGGATCGCTGGTTCGCCAGCAGTGAGGGGCTCACGGTGCTGGAGCGCTCGATGGATGCCCGGCCCGGCGGACGGGAGCGTGTGAGCGGGCGCTGGACAAGCGGTATGGTGTCGACGTTCGATGCGGTGTATTTCGACGTCGTGCCCGATACGCGGCTTGTTTATTCCTACGAAATGCATCTGGATACCCGCAAGATATCGGTGTCGCTCGCGACGATTGATCTTCGTGCGCACGACGGCGGCACGCATCTCGTCATGACCGAGCAAGGTGCCTTTCTGGATGGCTACGACGACGCCGGTTCGCGCGAGCGTGGCACGCAGTTCCTGCTCGACGCCCTCGGCGCATCGCTCACAGACTGAGCCGTCACCCTCTCCCTTTCTTTCGTGTCGTTGACGCCGCTTTCCCCTCGGTTTCGTGAGGGGGAGCGGCGTTTGTCATGAATGAGCGCACCGATTTGGTGCGATCGATTCTCATCGAACGACGCAATAGTTCCTCGACAAATATCGCGTTTTTCATTACTGCGGCGAGTTCTAGACTTCCTTCCATCGACGGCGCAATTCAAAACAAAGTCGTCGCAACTAGACAGGAGTTAGGAAAATGAACCGCAAGAACATCGCAATCGCCCTTATCGCCGCCGTGGCCTCGCTCGGTGCCGTTGCCAGCAACGCAGCAGAAAATGGCAACAACTATCCTGAAGTCGCTTCGCAAGGTCAGCCGCTCACGCGTGCTGCCGTGCTGGCCGATCTGGCACAGGCCCGTGCTCAAGGAGTGATCCCGCACGGCGACGCCGACTATCCGGTGTATGTCGCTTCGGGCCCGGCCAAGAGCCGCACCGACGTGAAGGCCGAACTGGCTCAGGCACGTGCGCAAGGCCTGATGGCACAGAACGACGTCGACTACCCGATCGTCGCTTCGCAAGGTCCGAGCGTGTCGCGCGCCGAGGTGAAGCAGGAACTGGCCCGCGCCCGCGCCGCCGGCGAACTGGACGTCAGCCAAGGCAGCTAATCAGCCAATCGTTCGCTGGCTGTCGTAGCAAAGTCAAAAGCCGTCCCGAGTGAGAAACTCGGGACGGCTTTTTTACATGGGTACGACCGTGGCGAGGCTCAGGCTTTCATGAACCGCAGCGCGATGCGCGCGAGCCTGGGCACGAAGGTCGGGCGCAACAGGCGCTTGTCGTAGCCGTCCATGCGTCGTGCATCTTCTTCCAGGCACAGGGCGATAAGATCGCGCGGCTTGAGCGACTCGCCGATGTCGGCGGTGCCGGTCGCGGGGAAATTGGCGTCTCGCGCCACACCATCGGTATCGATGCCGCGTGCAATCGCCATGCGATCCCAGATCAACGTGACCCAGACCGCCGCGACGCGTGCATAGAACCACGGTCGCTTCCAGAAAGGCAGATTGCGCCGGTGCCACGCCACCCAGTTCGCGAAGAACAGAATGTGGCGGGCTTCTTCCTGAATGACGGGCTCGAAGGTCTCGACCAGTGCCTCCGGAAAGTAGCCGGAGCGTTGGGCCGAACGGAACAGACCGAAGGCCACGAAACTGTCGATGCACTCGCTAAAGCCGGTTTTCATCCATGCCCATTCGGCGTCTTTGGGCGGCGGATAGGGCGGTTCGGGTGCGAGTTCGATGCCGTAGGCTTCGACCAGCTTGGAGAGTACGACCTTGTGGCGTGCTTCTTCCTCGCCATCCATGACGAGCGCCTCGCGCAACAGCGGGTCCTGAATCGTGCCGGCGTAGGTGGCCACGCGTATCGACGCACGGCCTTCGGTCTGCACGGCAATGTCCCAGATGGGCAGGGCAGTCAGCCGCTTGAGCGCATCGGCAGGCAGCGTCGGCCAGTCGATGACCGAAGGCTTGTAAGGGTTGTGGGACTCGAGCAGCATGCGGCAGAACATGCGTTTGTGGGAGTCCGAACCAATTGCCACAGGACCATCGACATCGTATTGCCAATGGCGCATGACATGGTCAGCTTCCGCGACGGCTACCGCTAGCGTGTCGGACATCTGGTCGGGATATCGCATGAGGTATGAATCTTGTCAGCGTCGGCAAAAATCATACCATCAAGCGATGGCCGGGCGTCGTGCAGGATCGCTGCCCATCGCGCCCGGCATGCTTGAACGGCGCGTCAGAACAGATACATGCCGGCGATGAAAATGACGCCCGAAAACAGCAGGGCCGTGACGCAATAGCCCATGATGTCGCGCACGCCCAACCCGGCAATGGCGAGTGCAGGCAATGCCCAGAACGGTTGCGCCATGTTCGTCCACGCTTCGCCGTAGGCAATCGCCATCGCGGCCTTGCCCATGTCGGCCCCCAGCGCTTGCGCGGCGGGCATCACGAACGGCCCTTGCACGACCCAGTGGCCACCGCCCGAAGGCACGGCGAAGTTGATCACGGCCGAGCTGAGGAAAGCGAGCAGCGGGAACGTATGCGCGTTGGCGATCTCAATGAACCAGTTCGTGATGACGCCGGCGAGTCCCGAGTGATCCATGGTTGCCTGAATGCCGGCGTAGAACGGAAACTGGATCATGATGCCGGACGCGCCGCGTGCCGCATTCGCCACGGCGCGCGCGTAGGCCATCGGCGTGCGGTGCAGCAAAATGCCGATGCCGAGGAATGCGATGTTCACGGTGTCGATATCGAGCGAGAAGCCCTTGGTGAGGGTGCGCAGTATGAGGTACCCGGCGATCAGAACGAAGACCAGCAGGGAGAGCAGGCGGCTTTCCTCGAGCTTTTCGGCGAGCGTGGCGTCGGGGCCAAGCACGCGCTCGTGGGTCGGTTCGTCGACCAGCAACTTCGGATCGACCGATACCACTTCGTTCGGGCGCGGCATCATCGCGCGCGCGAGCAACGGCAGCATGACGATCAATCCGATCGTGATGAAGGCGTTGTATCCGGTGAAAAGCGTTTGTGAGACGGGAATCAGTCCGACGACCTTTTCCATCGGATTGCCATGCGTTGCCGCTACGAGTGGTACCGAACCGGACAACCCGCCGTGCCACGTCAGAAAGCCCATATAGGCGCATGCGACGAGCAGACGATAATCGGTGCCCTTCACCTGGCGCGCGACTTCACGCGCGAACATGGCGCCGAGCACGAGGCCGAAGCCCCAGTTGATCGCACACGCCACGCCGGCGAGCAACGCGACCATCATCGTCGCTTGTGCCGGCGATCGCGCCGCGCCGGCCAGCGCGGCCATGGCACGCTTCATCGGCGCGGAGCTGGCGAGGGCGTGACCGGTCACCAGAATCATCGCCATCTGCATCGAGAAGGCGAGCAGATTCCAGAATCCCGAGCCCCACAACAACACGAGATCGCCCGGCGTCTTGGGAGTGAAACCCAAGGCCAACGCGAAGGTCATGATGGTGAGAAAAATCGCAAAGATGAGTGGGTCGGGCAAAAAGCGATGCACCACTTGCGTGAAAAAAAGGGAAATACGCTTGACCACAGTTGCCTCTTCCTTATTGTTAACATATTAATTTCGGCATTCTGCCACGCCCTCCCGGCAAGGACATGACGTAAAACTGCGTAATGCCAAAGCGGCAGCGCGTGTGGCATGCGCGCGTGACGGCGCTGTGATCCCGGTCGTGAAATATTTGGTAATTGTTGCAGTGCGTGCAACGCAGGTATTCGCCGGAGAACGTATATCGGCGACACACAGATGCTTAGACTGTGGAGTCCGCTGTGGCTGTTTCGCAGCTTTTCGTACTGGACTCATCATGACGCTGACCCTTGAGCAACTCTTCCCGCAGCATCGTCCTGAAGGTGACGCCGTAGCGACGGCGCTCGACAGCCACGCCGTCGTGCAGGCGCTGTCGCTGGCCTGTGCCGAGCATCCGCTTGTCTTGCTGCGCATGATGTACCCGGCGACCGATGCGAACACGCACCGCAGCCGCGACGAGCTGGCGGAAGTGCTGCATCGCCACGGGCTGCATCAGGTTGCGGGGTTGATCGAAGAGGAATCGCCGTATCTGATGTTCACGTCGGCCGAGCACGCGCATCTCACGCTCGTGGAAATCCGCCGTTACTCGGCGGCCATCGCCGTGCATCTTTACTATCGTGGGCTGGCTGGCAGCGATGCTGAAGCGCGCCTGCGTGCGGATGCGACGGCGCCGGCCGAAGGACATTTCCGTCCGTTCGACGGTTTCGCCCGCGCGATGTAAGCGAATCCGCAGGCACGGGCAAAGTGCCCCGGGGGCGCTGCCGGTCTGAGGGCCTGTGAGACTCAGGTGCGGCTGTCGTCCGGGGTGGGCGGATTGCCGGAAGGCCGGGACGTTACGGATGCCGATGGGTTGGACGGGGCGGGTGCCGGTGTCATGTCGGGTGCCGTTTCGCCGTCCCAGCCAAACGTGACCTGCCGCTGAGCACGACGCTGCTCGCGCTCGCGCGTCATCTGTTCCTCGAATTGACGGCGGCCTTCCTTGGCCGTGGCGATCATCTTGTTGCGATCCTGATAGGCCGGATACATCTCGTCGGTGAGTTGCAGATTGGCGCGACGAAACGCCATCGTCGCCTCGCGGGCTTCGGCAGCAGGCCAGCCCAGTTCCTCCAGCACCGAGCGCGCGCTGCGCAGCGACGACTCGAAGACCTCCCGCTCGATGTGTTTCACGCCGCGATCACGAAGCTGGAACAAGTGGCCGACGTTACGCGCCCGCGCCACCACCGGAACGTTGGGGAAGTTCTCGCGCATCAGGTCCACGATCTCCAGCGACTGATCCACATCGTCGACCGCCACGACAACGGCGCGCGCCTGCGCGACCCCCGCGATGCGCAGCAGATCGAGACGCGTGGCGTCGCCATAGAACACGCGAAAGCCGATCTGACGCAGGCTCTCGATGGTGTCGGGATCATGGTCGAGCACCGTGACCGACACGCCTTGCGGCACCAGCGCCCGGCCGACGATCTGGCCGTAGCGTCCGAAACCGCAAATCACGACGCTGGCTGACTGCGGCTCGGCAATTTCTTCCATGAGGGGCGATCCCTTCAGGCTGTAGCGCGGCAACAGCCATTTGTCGATGGCCACGAGCAGCAGTGGCGAGATCAGCATTGACAGTGCAACGGCGCCGATCAGGAACGACGACACAGCCGGCGGCAAGACTTGCGGTCCTGCCGATTGGAACACCACGAAAGCGAATTCGCCGCCCTGCGCGAGCAGCAGCGTGAAGATCGGCCGTTCCTGATAGGGCAGTTGCATCAGTCGCGATACCCCGTAAATGGCCAGCCCCTTCAGCGCCATGAAGCCGACGACCACGGCGATCATGCGAAGCGGTTGCGCAAGCAGAACACCGAAGTCGATGCTCATGCCCACGGCAATGAAGAACAGGCCGAGAAGCAGGCCCTTGAACGGCTCGATGTCGGTTTCCAGTTCGCGCCGGTATTCGCTCTCGGCGAGCAGCACACCGGCGAGGAAGGCGCCGAGCGCCATCGACAGGCCGACCCACTGCATCAGGGCGGCGATGGCGACGACCAGCAATAGCGACGCCGCAGTGAATATCTCGGGGGTGCGGCTGTTGGCGATCCAACGCAGCAACGGGCGCAACGCGAGGCGCCCGCCGAGGATGATCGCGGCAATCACGCCCACGATCTTCAATGCTTCGAGCGCACGCGCGGTGCCCGTCATTACGTGGCTGTCGACCGAGTTGGCGAGCAGCGGCAGCAGCGCGAGAATCGGGATCGCGGCCACGTCCTGAAACAGCAGGATCGAGAAGCCGGCCTGACCGCTTGGCGTGGCGAGCAGATTGCGCTCCGCCATCACTTGCAAGGCGATCGCAGTGGACGACAACGCGAGGCCGAGAGCTGCCACGAGAGCGATGCGCCACGGCGCGCCCACCACAATGGCCACCGCGAAGAGCAGCACAGCGCAGCCCAGCACCTGCGCCGATCCCCATCCGAAGATCGGTCGTCGCAAATTCCACAGTCGTCGCGGTTCCAGTTCGAGGCCGACAAGGAACAGCATGAGCACCACGCCGAACTCGGCGAAGTGCAGCACGTCTTCCACGCGCGAGACGAGACCGAGACCCCACGGGCCGATCGCGATGCCCGCGGCGAGGTAACCGATGATCGCGCCGAGCCCCAGAGCACGGGACAGCGGCACGACGATGACGGCCGCTGCGAGGTAGATCAGACTGGCGAGCAACCAGGCGGGCACATGTTCCATCAGGCGGCGCTCCCTGTGTCTGCGGTGGTGGTGGGGGCGCTGTCTGTCGCGCCACCCGGACGATCCGTTGCCGGAATGTCCTGACATTCGGGCGCGTCCGCCATCGAGATCAGCGTCGGCCACAGCGGATACGTTGCCAACCGGCCGGCGAACTCGCTCACATGCGCATCGAGGGTGGCATCGTCGCTGCGTCGCGCCCCATGAAACACATGCGGCGGGAGGAAGCGCATGCCGCACAGCCGTGCCGTTTGTTCGTAAGCGGGCAGGAAGGCCGAGAAATCATGCTGGTTGTAGCCCTCGGGGCGGTAGCTCGATGCCGGGCCGCCCGTGCTGGCCACGAGCCACAGGTCCTTGTTGGCGAGTGCATGGCCGTCGTGGCCGTAGGCCCAACCCCACGACAGCACTTCATCGAGCCAGAGCTTTTGCAGTGGCGGCATGCTGTACCAATAGATTGGATGGACCAGCACGATCAGGTCGGCCCGGGCGACACGTCGTTGTTCTGCCGCGACATCGATGCTGAAGTCGGGGTACGTCGAGTACAGATCGTTGACGTCGACACCGGCGATGCTGCGAGCGGCATCGAGCAGGCGGCGATTCACGCGTGAGTCGCGCCAGCGCGGATGCGCCACGATGACATAGATGGGACGATCCGCACCGGCATGGATCGCGGCGTCGGAGTTATGGGAAGCGCTCGAGAGGCGGGTGGATGCGGGGGCAGTCATGCCGGGGAGAATACCGCATTCGTGTGACTCCCGACATCGCTGCGTTGAGTCCGGTGATGCCGGGCAGAGGCGGTGCCGGGTTAAAGACTGCGGTAGCGAAAGCCGTTAAGTGTGGATAAGCTCAGGTCAGCAAGATTCAGCTTTCGAGGGACGCGATGCGCCGCCGGGCGCGTCGTGGTCAAAAGGACAAATAACAAGAACCTTCGCGTCAGCGCGGCTTCAACGCTCGCGCCTTCGCCATACCGACATGTCGCCGCAAGCCTTTCGTACTACCGTCAATCTGATCTATCACGGCCGCAACGTGGCGCTCGCGCTGTTGCTCGTGGCGTTGCTCTACAACCAGACGTTCTGGGTTTTCGTGAGCGCTGTCGCGGCCGCGATCTGTACCGGTGCGCTGCAAGAGGCCGCGCGCATGCCGGAAGACGACGACCTGCCGCCGCGTCCGCTTGTCATTCAGGTGTTGCGCATTTCCGTGCCGCTGCTGCTCACCATGTTCGCGATCGGCTACGGCGCGGTCTGGCTCAATCGCAATTTCGGCTAACCCAGGCAGAAGGCGGCCAGACGCAGGCGCGCGTGGCGCACAAGCACGATTTCCGGCCCGTGCGCCACGCGTGTCGCACCGTTATTTGACGAACTGGATATCGTTCGGCGCCTGAGGCGGGAGCTTCACAGCCAGCACCTTGAACTCGCCACTGGTGTTCTGCGACCCCGCGTGCACCGTGCCGCGCGGGATCACGATCAGGTCACCCGGATGCACCTCGCGCTGCTGGTCGCCCAGCCAGAAGGTGCCACTGCCGGAAATTACATACTGAATTTCGTCGGCTTCCTGGTGGGTGTGACGCGGCACGTTGCCGCTTTGCACCGCAATCGTGCCGTTGGGCGTGGCGACCAGGGTACGTGTACGCAGCGTGCCGACATTGGGCACGAGCTTGCCGATCTGGTCGTCGGTCATGGCGCCGACGTCGATGATCTGGGCAGTCAGCGCAGCGGCTTGTGCCATCGCGCCGGGCATCAGGTGGTCGGAGAGGAAGCCCGCAGCGAACGCGGCGGGTACGGCGGCAAGCAGGACATAGCGACGCATGTTCTTTTTTCCTTTGCAGGGACGTGATGAAACGGCAGCAAGGGGAGCTACGGACGAACGACTTGCGTGAAGCGAGATGCGGGAAGGCAGCGCCCGTCGTCATGACGGGGAAGGCTCGCGGCACAGCGAAGTGTGCGGCGAGCCCTGTGACGGACTATACGCGCTCTCGCGCCGGGGCGCGAGACGGCGCAGTCGATGTAACGACGATCAGGATGGCGTGTGCTGTGCGTCGCCGCGCTTGTGCAGCAGGGCGTTGCGACGGGCATACGTGAAGTAGATCACCATGCCGATGACGAGCCACACGACGAAGGCGATCCACGTGGTCGCTTGCAGGTGGGCCATCAGGAACAGGCACAGACCGGCGGAGATGAGCGGCACGACCGGCGCGCCCGGCACACGGAACGCGCGGGGCAGATCCGGACGTGTGCGACGCAGCACCAGCACGGCTACCGACACCAGCGCGAACGCGGACAGCGTGCCGATATTGATCAGCTCGGCGAGCACGCCCAGCGGCACGAAGCCGGCGATGACGGCGAACACTACACCGATGATCCACGTGCCCGCGAACGGCGTCTTGTGCTTCGGGTGAATGCTCGAGAGCATCGGCGGCAGCAGACCGTCGCGCGACATCGCGTAAGTGATGCGTGTCTGGCCGTAGGTCATCACCAGAATCACGGTCGTCATGCCGAGAATCGCCCCCAGATCGACGAAGCCCGCGACCCAGTTTTGCCCGGCGTATTGCAGGGCCAGCGAGACCGGATGGTCGACGCCCGCAAACTGCGCGAAGGGCACGATACCGGTCATGATCGCGGCGACCGTCACATACAGCAGCGTGCAGACGATAAGCGAGCCGATGATGCCGATGGGCAGATCGCGCCCCGGGTTCCGGACTTCTTCGGCGGCCGACGTCACGGCGTCGAAGCCGATGAAGGCGAAGAACACGAGGGCCGCCGCGTTGAACATGCCGCTGGTGCCAAACGGCATGAATGGCGTCCAGTTGGCGGGCTTCACGTGCCAGACGCCCACGGCGATGAACAGCAGCACCACACCGATCTTGATCGCCACCATCACGTTGTTGATGCGGGCGGACTCACGCACGCCGTATGACAGCACCCACGTGATGAGCAGCATGATGACGACGGCCGGCAGGTTGATGAACGTCGAGACGCCCGGCACGCTGCCCGGTGCGGCCGTGATCGCCGCCGGCAGTTGCAGACCGAAGCCTGCCGCGAGCGACTGGAAGTAGCCCGACCAGCCGACCGACACGGCGGACGATGCCAGACCGTACTCGAGCATCAGATCCCAGCCGATGATCCACGCGACGATTTCGCCAAGTGTGGCGTAGCTGTACGTGTAGATCGAGCCGGAGACCGGAATCGTCGACGCGAATTCGGCGTAGCACAGGGCGGCGAAGCCGCAAGCCATGGCCGCGATGATGAACGAGACGGTGAGCGCGGGGCCGGCAGTGAGGGCGCCGGTGCCTGTCAGGACAAAAATGCCGGTGCCGATGATGGCGCCGATGCCCATCAGGACGAGATCGACCGGCCCCAGCACTTTCTTGAGACTGCCGGTGCGGCTCGCGACCAGCATGTTCTCGATGTTTTTGGTTCGAAAAAGACTCATGACCTGCTAAAGGTTCCTGCAACGTGTGCCCCTGGCGTTCGCGTTGTGCGCACCATGGGGGGAATTCGCGGGAGACGTGTCCCGCGACCTGGCTGCAAGGGCACCCCGGGCTTGTGGCCGCTCGTTCCCATGCCTGGCGAATCGCCACAGGGCTTCACGAACCACGTCACTGAGCTAACGCCGCCGGTGCGCGAGGCACAGGCGTTCGGGCCGTCATCGGCGTGCGCGGATGGCGCGTGCCGGATGTGGCATGGCGATAGGCAACCGCGACGTGCGAAGGGCACGCCGGGCGGGACGAACACGATCGAGACTGACGGAGGATCCTGCCGGACTGCCGTGACCGTCGCGGTTTTCGCAACGGCACACCGGAGAAAGTGGTCTGCAATGTGAGGGCCACGTCGACGCGGGGGCGTCGGTCGGGCCAAGGCTCGCTGTCCTGCGGTCCGGCCATCGGTACCTGATCGGCACCTTCGCCTGGCCGGAATTGCTCACATTTTAAGCGTTTTTCCTAACGCTCGTGCAGCGGTTGCTGAATTTGGGGTCATATTGCCCGGGAATGGCGATGAAGCGGGAGGCCGGGCAAGCGGCGGCGGCCGTTCGCGTCGCGCTGGGGCGACACTTGCGGCCGTTCGCGTCAGCGATTCTGCCCGCCGGGGCCACCGCCCCCATGTCCGCCCCCGCCGGGTGGGCGTCCCCCATGGCCGCCTCCATGGCCACCTCCATGTCCGCCTCCATTACCACCTCCATTACCGCCACCCCCGGGAGGGCGCGGGCCGTGCCCCCCGCTGCCGCCCGGCGGGCGTGGGCCAGGCCCGGCGCCATGGCCCGGAGGCCGCGGCCCTGGGCCTGCACCATGTCCCGGTGGGCGTGGGCCGGGATAGTGTCCGGGCGGACGGGGTCCCGGTCCCGGGGAGTGACCGGGCGGGCGGCCGCCGCCCCACGACGGCGGACGAGGGCCGGGTGGCGGGCGATGCCAGTAGCGCTGATCGTGGTACCACGGGCGATTGCGGTAATAGTTGCTCCAATACGCACCGATGGAGAAGGTCACGATCGGCAGGCCGATCATCGTGCCGTAGTTGAGCACCGGCACCGGATTGCCCTGGTACGGATAGCTGAGAAGCGCCGCATAGATCCAGCCGCGTGTACCGGGCAGGCCGATGTCGCACCAGGAGTAGTCGGACAGACAGCCGTAGACCGTCACCGGCATTCCCGACCCGGCCTGAGCGACGACCGGATAGTCGGCTGCCGGACCCGCCCGCACATTGGCGGACGAATTGATCACCGCCTGTCCCGACTGCGCCGACGCCACGTCCGGCAGCGCGACCAGCGTCGTTGCGCCCGCGAGCACGAGCGGCAAAGTCCATTTGTTCATCTTCGTCTCCCTGTCATGACGCCGCACCGATGCCGCCATGCGCAAGGCCCGGCGAGCCTGTCGCGTGAGCAAACGCAGCGCATCTCTACCTGCATGCCGGTTCGACTGATCGTATCGGCTGTTGGTTTGCCGTCACACGTAACAAAACCGGCCGGCAATATTGGCTCGCGTTACGGCGCTTACAAAATACGCGGGACGCGCATGTCAAAACATCTGGCGGAAGACCCAGTACAGGCCGCCGGCGAGCAGAATGGCGGCTGGCAGGGTCAGGACCCACGCCAGTAACAAATTGCGGATGGTGTCCCACTGCAAGCCCGACCCATTGATGGTCATGGTGCCGGCAACACCGGAGGACAACACGTGGGTGGTCGAGACCGGCAGGCCGTACAGATCGGCCGCGCCGATGGTCAGCATTGCCACGACTTCGGCCGACGCCCCCTGTGCGTAGGTGAGGTGTTTCTTCCCGATGCGCTCGCCCACCGTCACGACAATGCGCCGCCAGCCGACCATCGTGCCGAGGCCCAGCGCGATAGCGACCGATACCTTGACCCAGAAGGGGATGTACTTCGTCGCTTCATCGAGTTTGCTGCGAAATGTCCGAAGCTCGCGCGCGGTGTCGGCATCGAGCTGCCCATCGCGACGGCGTTCGACCAGCCGAATGGTCTCTGCCGCGAGGTACATGTCGTTGCGCACGTTGGCGACCGACGCCGCCGGCATGCGCGCGAACGAACCGTGACCGGCCACTTCGCGGGCAATGTCGCCGGTGAGTTCCGATAGTGCCGGCATCACGCCGGGCACGAGTTGCTCGGTGCGTACAAACGTCGCCAGGACGTCGCGTGCCGGGGCTGCCGGCGCCGTGTCCGTCGTGACTGGCGCGTGTGGTGGGTGCGCGGCGAGTGCGCGCTGCGCAGCTTGGGCGCTGGCGGCAAATTGCGCGACCTGTTCGTCGGGCATGGCGTGATTGAGCGCGTAGGCAATGGGCACGGTGCCGACCAGAATCAGCATGATCAGGCCCATGCCCTTTTGCCCGTCGTTGGACCCGTGGGCGAACGATACCCCCGTGCAGGTGAGGATCAAGATTGCGCGAATCCACCACGGCGGTGGCGTGCGCGGTTCGGGCGAGGCGTAGAGCGCGGGGTTGCGCACGCAGAATTTCAGCGCGACGAAGAGCGCGGCGGCCAGCCCGAAGCCGATCATCGGCGAGAACAGCAGCGAGTAGCCGACGGTGGCGACCTGATCCCAGTCGATGCCGCTGGTGCCATCGCGCCCGTGCATGAGGGCATTGGCGATGCCAACCCCGACAATCGAGCCGATAAGTGTATGCGACGACGAGGCGGGCAGGCCGAGCCACCACGTGGCGCCGTTCCAGACAATGGCGGCGATAAGCAGCGCAAACACCATGGCGAAGCCCGCCGACGAGCCGACTTGCAGAATCAGTTCGACCGGCAGTAGCGACACGACGCTGAACGCCACCGCTCCGCTTGAGAGCAGCACACCGAGGAAGTTGAACAGGCCGGACCACATGACCGCGAGGCTCGGCGGCAGCGAGTTGGTGTAGATGACTGTGGCGACGGCGTTGGCGGTGTCGTGAAAGCCATTGACGAACTCGAAGCCGAGCGCGATCAACAGGGCGACGACGAGCAGCAGGAAGGGCAGCAACGTGATCGCGTGCTCGCCGGCGCGGCCAACATCGCGCACGAGACTGGCGGTCGTGAAGATCAGCCCTGCGACGAGCAGCGTCAGGAAGAGGGCAAGGCGAATGCGATGTCGCCGGCGGCGTGCCTGCGCCAGCGGCCCGCCGGCCATGCCGGCAGGGTCGTCGGGCGGGTCGAGCACGCCGCCGCGTGTCATGCGATCAGTACAGCACGACCGAGCGGATCGACTCGCCGCGCTTCATCAGATCGAAGCCTTCGTTGATCTGATCGAGGCGCAGGGTGTGCGTGATGAGGTCGTCGATATTGATCTTGCCTTCCATGTACCAGTCGACGATCTTCGGCACGTCGGTGCGTCCGCGGGCGCCGCCAAACGCCGACCCCTTCCACTCGCGCCCCGTCACCAGTTGGAACGGACGCGTGCTGATTTCCTGACCGGCGGCCGCCACACCGATGATGAACGACTGGCCCCAGCCCTTGTGGCAGCACTCGAGCGCCTGACGCATGGTCGTCACGTTGCCGATGCACTCGAACGAGTAATCGGCGCCGCCATCGGTCAGTTGCACGATGGTGTCGACAACGTTCTCGACGTCCTTCGGGTTGATGAAGTGGGTCATGCCGAACTTCTTGGCGAGTTCCACGCGCCCCGGGTTGATGTCGACACCGATGATCTTGTCGGCGCCGACCATCTTGGCGCCCTGAATCACGTTCAGGCCGATGCCGCCGAGGCCGAACACCACGACGTTCGCACCGGCTTCGACTTTCGCCGAATAGACGACGGCGCCCACGCCGGTCGTCACGCCGCAGCCGATGTAGCAGACCTTGTCGAAGGGCGCGTCCGAGCGCACCTTGGCGACGGCGATTTCCGGCACCACGATGTAGTTCGAGAACGTGGACGTGCCCATGTAATGGAAGATGGGCTTGCCGTCGATCGAGAAGCGCGAGGTGGCATCCGGCATCAGGCCTCGGCCCTGCGTGCTGCGGATCGCCTGACACAGGTTGGTCTTGCGCGACAGGCAGAACTTGCACTGGCGGCATTCCGGCGTGTACAGCGGGATGACGTGATCGTCTTTCTTCAGTGTGGTCACGCCCGGGCCGACGTCGACGATGACACCGGCGCCTTCATGGCCGAGGATGGCGGGGAAGATGCCTTCCGGATCGGCGCCGGAGAGTGTGTAGTAGTCCGTATGGCAGATGCCGGTGGCCTTGACCTCGATCAGCACCTCGCCGGCGCGCGGCCCTTCCAGATCGACTTCCTCGATGGTCAGGGGTTTGCCCGCTTCCCAGGCAATGGCGGCTTTGGTTTTCATGGCGATATTCCTCGTTGCAACGTCGTTCGGGGGAATCCCTTCGCGACGTACCATACCGCGTTCTAAAGTCGCGCGCGAGTCTTGACACGCCATGTCGACGGAAAAAGCGGGGCTAGACGCAAGAATTGCCGGCCTTGCGCCTACGAGGGCCGGGCCGTCGGCTCGTAGATCGTGAGCGGCCCGCAGTTCTCCTCGGTGACGAAAAACGCGAGCAGCCGCGCCGGATGCGCCGGATCGGGGTTCTCCGCCATCGTGTGCAGCGTGCCCGGTGGCTCGAACCACGTCTGATTGGCATGGTAGGTGATCGGGACTTCCGCGTTCAACTGCGAGCGAATCGTGCCCTCGAGCACGACAGCCGTGACCGCGCCGGGATGGCGATGCGCTGGCGCGAACGCGAGCGGCGGAAATTCGACGATGGCGGTGGTCACCGACTTGCCGGGTGCGTTGGCAAGCGGCTCGCACGACAGCGGTTTGACCGTCGTGGCGGGACGGGCTGCTGCGTTGCCACCGTTCGCGGCTGCCGCCGCGGTCGTCGTCGCCATTGTTGCCATCGACGCATTGCGTGGCGGCGTCGCGCCGGACGGCGAGAAGCGTTCCGAAATCGTGTGGTTGGCACTCATCGTCAGGGAGCACAGGGCGTCGAACCAGCCCGGCAGGGCGCGTTGTGCGGGCGGGGTGAGCGCGAGACCGACGGCAGCCACGCTCAGCGCAGCGAGTGTGGCGGCGGTACGGTTGGCCGGGAGACTGGCCGGGAGACTGGCCGGGCGCAGCGGACGCGGCAGTTTGGGTTTGGGTAAGGACAGCATGGCGATTCCTCCGAATGGGACTTCAGCTTAGGGAAGCGATGTCCTGTCCGGTAGCGCCAAAAATTGGCAAGTCAACTAGGCCATTCGAAGCGTCCTGCCCGTGTGTCTCAGCGGCGGGCGCCACTGCCCAGTGGCGCCACGATGTGATAGAAGCCGTGGATGTCGACGGGGCGTGCGAACCAGTAGCCCTGTGCCTCGTCGCAGCCCAATTCCGTGAGCCGTCGCGCCTGCGCTTGCGTCTCCACGCCCTCGGCCGTCACGCGCAGTCCGAGAGAGTGGGCCATGGCGATGACCGCGCTCACGATGGCATGGCTCGGCGCGTGCGTCAGCATGTCGCGCACGAAGGTCTGATCGATCTTCAGGCGATGGACGGGAAAGCGTGTCAGGTAGGCAAGGCTGGCGTAACCGGTACCGAAGTCGTCGACGGCGATTTCCACGCCCATGTCGTGCAGCGAGTGCAGGCAACCGACGGCGGCGCTGGAGTCGCCGAGCAACACGGTTTCCGTGATTTCGATTTCCAGATAGCTTGGCTCCAGCGCATGGGCGTTCAGGGCACGCTCGATCAGGCCGACGATATCCTGTCGTGCGAACTGCTGGGCCGAGACGTTCACGGAGATGCGTGGCAGTTGCCCGGATCGCCGCAACAAGCGGCTCGCTTCACGGCAGGCCGTGTGAATGACCCACTCGCCCAGCGGCAGAATCAGCCCGGCGGTTTCTGCAATCGGGATGAATTCGGTCGGGCCGACGGGGCCCAGCGATGGGGGGCGCCAGCGCAGCAGCGCCTCGGCGTTGCGAATCTCACCGGTCGCCAGACTGACCTGCGGCTGATACACCAGATGCAGTTGCGAATGCGCCTGCTCGTGCACCGCCACGCGCAGCAGGTTTTCGAGTTCGTTGCGGCGTCGCGCCTGCGCGTCCATCTCGCTGCTGAAGAAGCGCAATCCGCCTCCGGCAGCGCTGGCAACGCCGAGCGCGACGTGGGCACGACGCAGCAGGGTTTCGGGCGTATTGCCGTGGTCGGGGTAGCTGACTGCACCGATGCTCGCGTCGAGGGCGACGGAATTCTGGTCGTCCACCCACTGAGCGAGCCTTGCCTGTATCCGTGACGCCAGCAATCGTGCGCCATCGCCCGTCTCGTTGGTGACAATGACGAACTGACTGCCGCCCAGGCAGGCGAGAGCGTCTTCGGGACCGCTCGCTTCGCGCAGCCGTTCGGCGGCGATGCGCAACGCCAACTCGGCAGTGGGCGGGCCAAAGGTGCTGCGGAGTTTGCGCAGGTGGTCGAGCTCGACAAGCAGGACCGTCAGCCCAACCTGTTGACGTGCACAACGATGGATCGCCAGTTCGAGACGCTCGTTGAGCAGGGTCTGGTTGGGCAGACGGGTGACCGGGTCGTGGTGCGTGACATACCAGAGCCGCGACGCCACCTGTACCTGTTGCGAGAGGTCGAGCACGATGCCGACCCAGCGTCGCTCGCCGGGGGCATGTTCGACGCAGGAAAGCGCCAACCGGATCGGCAGCCAACTGCGCAGATGGGTGAGCAGATGCCATTCGTCGTCGTATGGCACGGCTTCGTTGGCCGACAGGCTGGCCAGCGCGGGCAACCGACGGCGGGCGAGTTCCGAGGGGTCGAGCAACGAGAGGAAGCTGCGTTTGCCCAGCAGATCGGTCGGTTGGTAGCCCGTCAGACGCGTGAACGCCGTATTCATGCGCTCGATCATGCCGTCGTCTGTGCAGACGAACATGGCATACGGCGCGCTGTCGAGCGCGGCACGGCTCAACTCGGCCTGGACGTCGGGCACCCGACGAGGCACCGGATCGTTCATGTCGGTGCCCCCCGAATACCGGCCCGGCCGGCGTTCCGGAACGTCATGCAACACCTCCCTGGCGTCGCGATTTTTATCTCGATAATCGAGCGATCGGCTCGCGCGATTCCCGTTGTTTATCAAATGGTTATGGGCAACATTCTGCCACGTCGAGAGTGCGCGTGGGCAAGGGAAAACATGGGGGGAGAAGGGGTTCCGAAAACGCCTTTGCGCGTGCATGCTGTGCATGGGTGTCCGACAGCGAAACGGCTTGAACGGCAGTCACGAGCGAAGGCAGTTTGCCCGCGCAAGCCGGTTCAGGCCATCTCATTCATATAGCTTGGCGGCGGGCCCTTCGGTATCATGCGGCCTGATTCGAGCGGGGGAGACGGTGCGAAAGCACACGCCGGACAGGGCGCTACCTGTCTGCCCGGCCCACATTTCGGCAAAGGAAGACAGCGTTGCATTGCGTCCGGACATCGACAAGCGGTATGGCGGAAGGCCACTGGCGAGAACGCCGGTCGCCTCGTCTGCACGCGCGTCTGGCGTGCCTGCTGTGGCTCGTTTGCTGGGCCGCGCTCGGCAATCTCGGGAATGCCCTCGCACAGACGTCCGAGGCTCCCGCGTCTGCCAACACGCGCGAGGGCAACGTGCGCCAAGTGGTGCTCGGCATCATCAGCTTCACCCGCTGGCCGACACCGCCGGCCAAAGTGCGCCTGTGCGTGAGCGGCAACACCGACTACGCGCGCGATCTGCTCTCTGGACCGTTACCGGGCAGTGGCCTGCCGGTCGAGGCGCAACGCATGTCCGTCGCCGAGCCCGCGATTGGTTCGCAGTGCGACGTGTTGTATCTCGGTGTCATGACGGACGCCGAGCGTCGGCAAGTGCTGGCGAACATTGCCGGTCACCCCATTCTGACCATCAGCGAGCGAAACGACTCGTGTACAGTGGGAACGATGTTCTGTCTGAACGTCGATCCCGATCGGGTGACCTTCGACATCAACCTCGACACCGTCGCGCGCAGCGGTGTACGTGTCCACCCTAACGTGCTGAAGCTGGCACGAAAGCCGGGGACACCATGACGACTCCACGCCCTCCGGCCCCCCCTATGTCTCCTGGTCCAGGCGAACCCGTTGCCGGGCTCCTGCCGCCCCATATTCCGCCCGACGCACCGGTCGGTGGCGATCATGAACCGCCCACCGCCGCTCGGCCAGCCATGATGCACGCGTCAACCCGCCGCCGTCGGCCGTCGTTGCAGCGCGTGCTGCGCCGGACCCACTTGCGTCTGGCGGTCTCCGCCGTGGTGCTCGCCGCCGTGGCACTCTCGCTCGTGGCGTGGCTTGCCTTGCGCGCGTATGCCGAAAACAATCTGCTGCTCATCGGGCGCTCGCTCGCGTATACCGCAGAGGCCGCCGTGGTGTTCGCAGACCGCGTGGCCGCACAGGAAGCGATTGCGATGATCGCCAACGATGAAGACGTCTTTCAGGTGCGCGTGCTCGACGCGAGCAACGCGCAGGTTGCCCTGTGGCGCAGGCGCGATGGTGGTACGCTGGCGCAGGTCGAGCGCATGGTGGCCGACGTTGCGCTGCCGGGGCCTGTCACGCTGCCGATACGTCATGATGGCAAGGTCGTCGGTTACGTCGAAGTACAGGGCGAGGGACATCAGTTCTTTGTCTTCCTGCTCAGTGGCGTAGGCGGGATACTCGCCTGTCTGCTGGTCACGTTTGCGGTGTCGAATGTGCTCGCGAAGCGAATGCATCGCGATATCGTCAAACCGCTGCGTGCGCTTGCCGAGGTGGCGCACGCGGTGCGCCGCGAGCGAGCCTTCCACCAGCGGGTCGCGGCCACGCCGCTGGCCGAACTCAAGGAACTCGGCGACGACTTCAACGCGCTGCTCGACGAATTCGAAGGATGGCAAAATCACTTGCGTGCGCAGAACGCCACGCTCGCGCATCAGGCCAATCACGATCCGTTGACGGGGCTGCCGAACCGATC
The DNA here is from genome assembly GCF_000807775.2 of Pandoraea fibrosis. Classification (NCBI taxonomy): domain Bacteria; kingdom Pseudomonadati; phylum Pseudomonadota; class Betaproteobacteria; order Burkholderiales; family Burkholderiaceae; genus Pandoraea; species Pandoraea fibrosis. Next base: position 1,678,507 of record NZ_CP047385.1, read on the forward strand.
GTATTTCGAATCGAAACTTGCGCAGGCGCTGGCCGACGCGCGCGAGCTTGGCACGCACGTCGCGCTGCTTTACCTCGATAGCGACCGTTTCAAGGAAGTCAACGACCAGTTGGGGCATGATGCCGGCGATGCGGTGCTGGTGGCGATTGCCGAGCGTTTGCGCCAGCCGCTGCGCGAGGGCGATCTGGTTGCGCGTCTGGGCGGCGACGAATTTGCCGTCATGCTGCCGGGAGTGCGACAGACGTCGAATGCGGTGCGGCTCGCGCAGAGCTTGCTCGTGGCGATGGAGAAGCCGGTGACGCTGCCCGACGGCGGCGAAATCGTCACGTCGATGAGTATTGGCGTGGCGCTGTACCCGACGCATGCCAACGACGCCCTCACGCTGCTGCGCGTGGCGGACGCGGCGATGTATCAGGCCAAGCGTGCGGGTGTCGGCACCTGGCATGTTGCGGAAAGCTCCAAGAGATAAGGCGGCGCGCAGCACCTAGTCTGAAAGACACCATAAACATAAATGACGACCGGATTACACAACGCAATGGGGAATTTGCATTGGACTTCGCTGTTGATACACACGACTCATCTTCACGCCGGCTGAGCCACGTGCTCGCGGTTTTCTTCGTTCGTGCCATCGCCCGGTGGATGCCCTCGGCGCGCAAGCTGCTGGCCGTGGTTTGCCTCGTGGGCTTCGGGGCGCTGGCCGGGTGCCAGACTACGCCGGTTCACGGGCTGACGGCGGAGCAGATCGCGGCGCTGAAGGCCGAGGGTTTCAAACAGACCGACGAAGGCTGGGAGTTCGGCATGTCCGACACCGTGCTCTTCGATACGGACAAGTTTGTGGTGCGCGAAGCGGCGCGGGAGACGGTCTCGCGTATCGGCAAAACGCTGGTGAAGGTTGGGCTGAACGAGGTTCGTGTCTACGGATACACCGACTCGGTGGGAAGCGACACCTACAACGAGCAGCTCTCGGCACGCCGCGCCGATGCCGTTGCCGGTGTGCTGGTCGATGCGGGCATGCAACGCGCCGGTATTCAGACGATCGGCGCCGGCAAGCGTAATCCTGTCGCGGATAACAGCACACCCGCGGGACGAGCGCAAAACCGACGCGTCGCCATCGTCATTTCGACACGCTGAGTGTTGTCGGGACGCCGGGTTTCGACACGTCAAACCGCGTGTTGCCCGGCATCGACGCAAGGCATGCCGATCCTTGCCATCGGCCACAATCAGGCACAATGGCGGCTGTCGCCGGACGAATCCGGCCGAATAGCCTACGTTGTCCCGATGCTCCCGACGTCTTTGATCCCCCGGTTCTCCTGTGCCGACGGTATGCGCCGAACGCCTCACGGACTTCACGTGCCTCGCGCACTGAGTACTGTACTGAGCAGCGCATGCTTTGTTGCGGCGATGATGGGCGTGCCGTCGTCGGTCCTCGCGCAGACCACGCGTGTTGGCGCATGGGCCACGGCGCCTCAGGCCGTGGCGCAGCATCCGGCCGCGCCCTCGTTCAATCGTGCCCCGGCAGTGGGCGGACGCACGGTCCGTCAGATCCTCTATCCCACTCTGTCGGGCAACGACGTTCGCGTGCGCTTTTCCAACGCTTACGGCACCCAGCCGCTGGTGATCGAGCGCGCGAGTCTCGCGACGTCGATGCGGGGCGCGGCGATCGACGCCACCAGTGCGCGTGCGCTGACATTCGGTGGCCAGCCGGTGGCGCGGATTGCCCCCGGCGCTTCCCTCGAGAGTGACCCGCTGCCCTTCGCTGTGCGTGCCGGAACGCCGCTGGCGGTCAGTCTCTTCACGCGTGAAGCCCAACCGCCGACGACGTGGCACAAGATCGCGCAGCAGACGGCGTTCCTGAGTGGCGCGGGCGATTTCGTCGAGACGGGACAGGCATCGGCCTTTCCCACGCGCTTCACGAATACGCTGTGGCTCGCCGGGCTCAGCGTGGTGCCGGAGCGTCCCGCGCAGGCCATTGTCACCATCGGGGACTCGATCACGGACGGCATGCGCAGCACGTTGAACGCCAACCGGCGGTGGCCGGACGGACTGGCGCGGCGTCTGGAGAGTGCCGGGCGACGCGATATCGCGGTGCTCAATCTCGGCATCAGCGGCAATCGTTTGCTGCACGATTCGGCCTGTTATGGCGAGCGCCTGGTGGCGCGCTTTCGGCGCGATGCGCTGGAGCAGCCGGGCGTGCGAACCGTCGTTGTGCAGATCGGCATCAACGACATCAACTTCGGATACGTGCCGCCCCACGGCGGCCTCGACTGCGACGTACCCCATGTGATCGTGACCGCGCCCGAGATGATCGCTGGCTATCAGTCGCTGATTGCCGCTGCACGCTCGCGCAACGTCCGCATTCTCGGAACGACGATTCCGCCGGGCAAGTTGCCGCCCGAGCGGGAAGCCGTGCGCGAGGCCGTCAATCAATGGGTGCGCACGGGCGGGGCTTTCGATGGGGTGATCGATTTCGACGCCGCCTTGCGCGATCCGGCGCAGCCTACGCGCATGTTGCCGCGTCTGGACAGCGGCGACGGCACGCATCCGAGCGACGCGGGTTACGCCGCGATGGCCGATGCCGTCCCGCTGCCGCTCATTCTCGGTGGTGCGAAAGAAAAATAGCGCTGAAATCGCGCCGAATCAGGCGCGTCAGCGTTCGCGCCGGACACCGACCGTGACTTGCTGCAAGCGCGCCACTTCGGGCGAACGCAGCCATTCCGGGTGCGTGAGACAGTGGCGGAACAACGCCGTGGCATCGTCGCCCCAGTAAAGCTCCCCGTCATAAGCGAACGTCGGCACGCCAAATACCCCGGCGGCAATCGCCGTTTCCGTGTTCGAGCGCAAGGCTGCCTTGGCCTCGGGCGCTTCGGCCCGGGCGATGGCCTCGTCGGTAGAGAGGCCGAGGCGCTCGCTCAGGTCTTGCCAGCCTTGCGCATCGGTGACGTCGCGTCCTTCCGCCCAGATAAACCGGAAAATCGTGCGCACGACGTCATGCGTGGCGCCAAGCGCGACCGCCAGACGCAATACCCGTATCGGATGAAACGGGTGTACCGGCGGCATGCGAAACGCGATGCCGTCCTGCTCGGCGCGAAACTGCGCCATGCGGTACGTGAAGATGCGCTTATGCGGGGTCTCGGCCGGCCCCTGCGTCTGCAAATGCGCGAGGATCGCGCCCAGCACGATCGGCTTGAGGTCGATGGCGAGCGAGCGCGGCAACGTGTCGAAGCGCTCGAATTGCAGATAGGCGAAAGGGGAGGCGAAATCGAAATACCACTGCGCGTGGCGCACGGCGGTGTCGGCAACTTGTGACATGAGGCACGGTCTCCGGATCGGGATTCTGGACGCTCTTTCTGGCGGCTTCGAAGAGTGTAGCGGGCCGTAAGTGACGGTTGTAGCCCCGATCCTCCGGGTTGCACGTGAAAAACCCTATAGATTCAGTTGGTTACGTGGCAGACAAATAAGTATCGGTTATTTGGATATATTTTATTCGATATAACGATTTTTATTATTGAAGCGGAGTTTTTAGACTTGCAGTCATTCAAGAGGAGTGCCTGCAATGACCGCAAAAACGCATACCACCCGCCCCGCCACCGCCGTTCGACCCGATACGCTGGTGCCGGATCAGCAGAATCCGTGGGCCGGTCTGGTGCTCTCGACGGTGATCGCTTTTGTGGCGTTGTTGCTCGGTCGTCAGATGCCGATCATCGGTGGCCCGGTATTCGGCATCCTGCTTGGCATCGTCGTTCGTAACGTCTTTTCGCCCGGTGTTCGCTACGAAGCGGGTATCAAATTCGCCTCCAAGTATGTGCTGCAGTGGTCCATCATCGCGCTTGGTTTCGGCCTGAGCCTGTCGCAGGTGGCGCATACGGGCCTGGAATCGCTGGCGGTCACGGCGGTCACGATTACCACTGCCGGCCTGTCGGCCTGGGGGCTGGGGCGCTTGCTGGGGGTGGGCGACAAGCTCAAGCTGCTCATCGGCGTGGGCACGGCAATCTGTGGCGGATCGGCCATTGCAGCGGTCACGCCCATCGTCAAGCCGGACGACCACGAAACGGCGTTCGCCATTTCGACCATCTTCCTGTTCAATATTGCGGCTGTGCTGCTGTTCCCGATGCTCGGTCACATGCTTCACCTGTCGGACCTCGGCTTCGGCATGTGGGCGGGCACGGCGATCAACGATACGTCGTCGGTGGTGGCCGCCGGCTACAGCTATAGCAAGGCGGCGGGGGATTACGCGACCATCGTCAAGCTCACGCGCGCCACCCTGATCATTCCGATTTGCCTGACGCTGGCGGCGATCGTGGCGTACCGCGCCAAGCGTGCCGGTGCCGGCAACTTCAGCCTGGCCCGCATCTTCCCCTGGTTCATTCTCGGCTTTCTGATCGCATCGGGGGTTCGCACGGCCGGTCTCGTGCCGGCAGAACTGCAACCCTGGATTCACGACGCAGCGGAGTTCCTCATCATCGTTGCCCTGACGGCAATCGGTCTGTCGTCGAACCTTCGCCGCATGGCATCGACCGGTGTGCGTCCGATTCTGTTGGGGCTGGGCGTGTGGGCCGCCGTGTCGGTCAGCAGCCTCGTGGTGCAACTGGCGATGGGCCAACTCTGATGCCTCCGACGTCGCTGCCGGGCCGGGCCATGAGAGACACCTCAGCCTAGGGCAGACCCGGCGGGAAAGCCGGGGCCGGTCGCCTACAATGAAATCACGGATGACCGTTGGTCGTCCGTGAAGCATTTTCCGGAGGCCGTGATGGCAACCTCATTCGGTGAGATCTGGTACACGATCGGCGCGCTGGTCGTCATTGCGCTGCTGGCTGGCATGGTGTGGGAACTGGGTGTCTGGTGGACGCGACATCCCGATCACCGTGCGGTGCAACGTCTCGAGCACGCGTGGGAGAAGATTCGCCACCCGCGTCATTGATTGCCCGCAGCAGGGCATCGTGAGGGCGGTGGGCAAGGCGGCTGACGGGTATCAGCCGGAGGGAAGGTACGTGCCGCGTGGTAAGTGGTGTGTCTGCCGCGTCGCTCAGTCGAGCTTCAGATGGCGCGGTACGTCGGTATCCCAGCGCTCGAGATCCTCGAGCGGATACGGCTTGCTGCCATGTAGTGCGCGCTTGATGCGGCTCTTGCCGCTTGGCCGGGGAACGTTGGGCAGGGAGGCACCGGCCGGCGTGCCCGCCAGATCTAGATAGTCACGCTTGAACTCCGCCTGCGTCATTCCCCACTTCATCAGAAACTCGCGGCTGCCGCGATTTTTCACGACGCGGCCGGTCGACCGGCAGCCGAAGTGATACACCACGCTCTTGCCGACAATGCGGAACGTGCGGCAGCCGACGAGCCACAACTTCATGAGAAAGTCGTCGTCGCTGCTCATCCCCGGTCCGAACTCGATGCTGTAACCGCCCACGAGATGCCACAGACTACGGCTCACGAGGGTCGGCTGCGTGGGCACACCGTTGACGTCCTGACGCTTGAGCGAGGCCGCGAAGGCGAGCAGGGCGGTTTCGTCGAACGTTTCCGTCGTCGTACCGAAGTCTTGCGAGACCACTTGTTTGCTGACACCGGCATTCGGTTCGATCATCACCGACGAGAGGTAGTACACCGGCGTGTCGAGCGCGCGGGCGGCGTCGATGAGCGCGGTATCCCAACCGGGGGTAACGAACATGTCGTCGTTCAGAAAGAGCAACTGATCGTGCGAGGCGAGCGGCGCCAACTGATTGAGCGCCAGACAAACCCCCACATTGCCGCTGCTGTGCGTGTGGCGCAGACCCTGTTCCCGAACCCATTCGAGCGTACCGTCGCTGCCATCGTTCACGTGAACGAGGATTTCGTGCGCCTCGCCGGAGTGACGGCGAACGCTATCGATGCACAACTGGAGGAACGGCAGATTGTTCCAGGTCGGGATCAGAATGCTTAGCATGTGGGGAACAGCTTGATTACCGGGTGGCAGGCGTGTCGTGGTCGATCGTGTCGACCGAATTGCCGACAGGATATGCGAAGGCAGCGAACAGAGCCACCATCGTCGAATAGAAGGCGACGGTGACCTTCAGATTGAACGTCTCCACCGTCAGACCGAAGATGGCGAAAGCGACCGCCGTCATCAGACCCATCAGCGCAGCGCGATGCTCTCGGGGGCTATGGCGGATCTTGGCCGATCGGATGAAGAAGTAGGCAGGGCCTACGTAGACACCAAGAATGCTGAGCAAGCCGAATATGAGCCCGTAGTCGACGACGTAAGCAAGGATTTGGTTATGCACCTCGCCTTTCCCGTAGTCGGCGGCCAGAGGCGTTAAAACGCCCGTCGCCGACATGGCGGGCATGGCATCGCGAAAACCGTGAGCGCCCAATCCGAGCAAAGGTTTCGCCTCGATGAGTTTCCCAGCGGCTTTCCACAGTTCAAGCCGGATACCGGTTGACGAATCGGGTTGTCCCGCATATAGGCTGGTGATATCCGTTCGAATGGCCTCGAAGCGTTCCCGCACCAGGGATGAAGCGAAGGCACTCGCCAACAGAACCACTGCGATAGCGGCAATGGCTATGCGCCGCCCGGTACTGATGGGGTGTTTGTGCCAGAAGAACCATACTGCCAGCAGGCACGGTAGTGCGACCCAGCCGCCACGCGACTGGCTCGCCCAAGATGCGTAACAACCGGCCGCGCCCCCAAGAATCTTGAAGGCAACGATCCACGGTTTGTCATGAGATAGCCAGTGAATCGAAACCAGCGACAGGATGCCGAGCAGGAGTGCGATGTCTCCGAAATGAATCGGATTCAGAAATGAGCTTTCGGCTCTCACTGCGAGAAGGTCTGTGGTTGAATACAACGCCATGATGGCGGCGCAGATGGCTCCCACCCCGAACGTCAGATCGACCCATTTCGGAATGACATTGACGATTCTGCGCAGGCTGAAAAATACGATGGTGGCGAGCACAAAACGCACGGGCGAATCGAGCGTATTCGCAACGATCTTCCCGTGGAGCACCTCGACCAGCAAAATCGCGAAGAACGGCAGAAACATCGCCAGGATGAGCACCCGGACGTGAGGGCTGGCCTTGAGCAGCGGCAAAATCTCGCCTCGCTGACGATCCACTAAAAGGATGGTCGCGCCAAGCGCCACTGTCAGGAACACAACAGTGTTTCCCCCGCGCGGGACAACAAGCGCGGCAGCAGGAAACAACAGGATCAGGATGCCGAAAATCTTGGCAAAAAGATGTCGGCTCGGAATCATTGCCGACGCTTTAGACTTACTCATTGGCTTGCAGGCGGACTTCGCAGTTTTCTTTGCACGAAGTATGCCAGAAATGCTTGCGCCAACGGGTTTTCGTAGGCTTTGTGTAACTCCCTATGGATGATCGCGGAATTGCGCGGCGTCCACGCTACAAATTCATCGCCCCCAACACCCCGCACAGATGCAGCGCCACGTGGGTCCAGGCCGCTTCATCGTAGGAACCCCCTTCACGGGCTAGCTGTTGTGCCTCGTGAAACGCGCGCCACAGGGCGGCAGCGCTCGACGGGGTGCCGCCCGCCAGTTGATATTGGCGCTGAAGTGCCTCGGCCAGCCACGGTTGGTCGTGGGCACAGGCTTCGGCATAGGCCTCGACAGCGACCCGCGCGTAGGGGTCGCCCGCCGGGTCGAGCACCACCGGGTGACTGGCGCTCGAGCGCGGCAAAGCGGACAGGGCGTGGCGCTCGACGGCGCTGTGGCGTGTGTGGTGATGTTTCATGAGGGTCTCGTCTCGTGGGGCCGAGCCAGGGCCGCTGGCGCGGAATCGCTTGCGTGGACTCAGTCGTTTTCCATATCGCGGATGAACAGCATGGCCGCGTGCTTGGCCTGATCGATGCTCGAGAACGTCCGGCCATCCATCGGCCAGACGTCGACCAGTACGGCATAGTTGCCCGGCTGATCGGCCTGCATGATGCGGATGTAGTGCTGCCGGAACACGCAGCGTGCGAGTTCCACTGTCGGGTGCGGTCGGCGGAAGTGGGCGGTTGCCATGACAGTCTCCAGAAATTCGGCCCTCCGGCCTCGACGGGCCGTTGACTGTCATTCAGCAATTCGCGTGCCAGATATCTTGAAGTGGCTAACTATATGATTTGTAAGGAGGTCGCCGGCGCATGTCCGTCACGTTCGTTGAAAAACGTTACGAAAACGAAACATGACAGGAACGTCAGCCGTAACGGACGCCGCAGCGCAACCCGGATGCCCTCGCCAATCGGCGCTGCGTCGCCGTTTTTCTGTTCCCGCTAAAATGAGACACGCTCCCGGCCGGCCCCCTCGCTCCCCATTTCCCCGATCTCCGGTACCCCCCGCATGAATCTGCGATTTCTCGAAACCTTCGTCTGGCTCGCCAAGCTGCGTAATTTCCGGCTCACGGCGGAGCGTCTGCATACGACGCAGGCGGGGGTGTCGAGCCGGATCGCGTCGCTGGAGCAGAGCTTCGGCGTGCGCCTGTTCGACCGGAGTGCGCGCGAGGTGACGCTCACGGCCGCCGGACAGAAGGCGCTGGCATATGCCGAGCGCATCGTCATGCTCGGGCAGGAGATGAAGCGGGAACTGAGCGATCCGGACATGCCACCGGGGGTGCTCAAGATCGGTGTCGTCGAGTCGATCGTCCACAGTTGGTTTCCGGATCTGGCGGCACGCATTCACCACGAATATCCGCAGCTCGAAATCGAAGTCACGAGCGAGACGACCATCAATCTGTGCAAACAACTCGAAGCGGGCACGCTCGACCTCGTGTTGCAGACCGACGTCCAGCATGGCGCGGGGATTGAAAACGTGGCGCTCGCCGAATTTCCGATGCGTTGGGTAGCGAGTCCGAAGCTCAATCTCGAAGGGGAGACGCTCGATGTGGCCGATCTGGCGGCGTACCCGCTGGTGAGCTTTTCGCGCAACTCTGGGCCGCACAAGACACTCGAGCGGATGTTTTCGGTCGCGGCGGAGCGGCCGGTGCGTGTGAATTGCATGACGTCGGTGGCGGCCATCATCCGGCTCGTGGCCGACGGCTTCGGTGTGGCCATGCTGCCCCCCGCGATCATTCAGCGCGAACTGGGGGAACACAGCCTGCATTTGCTTCGCGTGAACGCCAATTTTCCCAATCTGCCGCTCGTCGGGTCGTTCCGAACCGGGGCGCTGCTCGCCGAAAACGTTGCCCGCCTCGCGCAACGTACTGCCAGCGAGTTCGCGCTGAACATGGGGCCGGACATTGCCATTCCGCCCGCCGCCGCCATGACCGCGCCGACCTGGGGGGCGTCCGACGCCTGAGCCGTCGCCTGCCCTCCGGCCGTTATCAGGCGCCAAGCCTTCCCTCAGCCCCGTCGGGCAACGCTCACACGCTGGTCATAAGAATTTGCTGTCGCGGCGAATTTGATTTCTTGTTGGACGCCCTTCCGCCTGTTTTGCACACTCGGTCAGACGGTTGGCCCCTATGCATTTGCGCACTTGCGCATTGCGTGCGGGTCGATCCCCCGATTGTCGAAACCGATGGATTGCCTCATGACTGCCACTGCCCCCCGCGCCCAACTCTGCATCTGGACGAATATCGATCCGGCCTTCGAAGCCGACTTCAACCGTTGGTACGACCGCGAACACATGCAGGAGCGTGTGGCGATTCCGGGCTTCCAGTTCGCGCGCCGCTTCAAGGCCCTGCATGACTGTGCCCGTCCTTATCTGGCGCTCTACTGCACTCAGGACGCCGCCGTCTTCACCAGCGAGCCCTACGCTCAGGCCTTTCACCATCAGACGGAATGGTCGCTGCGCAACTTCGCACGCATGCAGGGCACGCAGCGCCGCGTGGGCACGCTCGATGTCGAAGCGGGCGAGGGCCAGGGTGGCATGCTCGCCGCGTTCGTATTGACCGAGGCAGTCGTGGCCCGGGGGCGTGCGCGTCTCGAGACGCAACTCGCCGAAGTGGCGCAGGGCGACGGCATCGTGCGCGCCACGCTGCAAGTCACCGTGCCGACGTTGTCCGTCTCGCTCACCGCCAAGGACGCCCCGTTGCCCCCCGCCGACGCTGTCGTGCTGATCGAAGGCACCGACCCCGACGCCGTGCGCATCGCCGCCGAAACGCTCGCCGCCGCCCACGGCGTGCCGGCCGGCGAAGTCACCCGTTTCGCCATGCTCTGGCGCCTTGGCGCCAACGACGACTGACGTCCCGCTGCCCTCTCGCGAGGCCCGGCCGAATGCCGGATCTCACGGACACCCTGGAGACATCCATGACAACGTATTCGAATACCCGCGACGCACGGGAAACCCCCGCCACCGCCGGCAAGTCGCGCACCCACAAAGGTCGTCTGGCAACGGCAAGCATGGTGGGCACCACGCTCGAGTGGTACGACTTCACCGTCTACAACACGCTTGCCGCGCTGGTTTTCAATCATCTGTTCTTCCCGTCGGTCGATCCGCTGGCCGGCACGATCCTGGCTTTGTCGACCTACGCGGTGGGCTATGTCTCGCGCCCGCTCGGCGGCTTCGTGTTCGGCAACCTCGGCGACAAGATCGGTCGGCGCGCCGTACTGGTCCTCACGCTTGTCGTGATGGGCCTGACCACGGGGCTGATGGGTCTGCTGCCGACGTATGCATCGATCGGCATCTGGAGTCCGGTGCTGCTCGTCGCACTGCGTTTCGTGCAAGGCGTGGCACTCGGTGGCGAATGGGCCGGCGCGGTATTGCTGTCCGTCGAGCATGGCGATCAGCACAAACGCGGGCTGAACGCGTCGTGGACGCAGGTCGGGCCATCGTTCGGCACGCTGCTGGCGACCGGCCTCATTGCGCTCATCACGTTGTCGATCTCGCCCGAGGACTTTCTGACCTGGGGATGGCGCGTGCCGTTCCTGCTGAGTCTCGTGCTGGTGGCCTTCGGTCTGTGGGTGCGCCGCGGCGTGGAGGAAACGCCGATGTTCGAGGAGATGCAGCATTCGGACCGTCAGGCGGAAATGCCGATTGCCGACGTTTTCCGTTCGCACTGGCGCAACCTGTTGGTCGCCGGTGGCTCGCGCATCGGCTCGGACGTGCTCTATGCGCTAATGGTGGTCTTCACGTTGACGTATGTCACGGGCACGCTGCATTTGTCGCGCCCGCTCGCACTGACGGCCGTGTTGGTCGGTACGGCGTTCAATGCGTTGACGGTGCCGCTGTTCGGCGCGCTCTCGGACAAGCTGGGACGCCGCCCCGTGTACGGATTCGGCGTGCTGTGTGCCGTGATCTGGGCGTATGGCTTCTTTGTGCTGCTCGATACCGCCAGCCCGGCGCTGATCGTGTTGTCCGTTGTGATCGGACTGGTGATTCACGCGATCATGTACGGCCCGCAGGCGGCCTTTGTCACTGAACAATTCCCGACGCGTGTGCGTTACGCCGGTTCGTCGCTCGCCTACACGCTCGCGGGGATTCTCGGCGGAGGCTTCGCGCCGCTCATCATCGTGAGCCTCTACAAGGAGTTCGGTACGACGGTGTCGGTGTCGCTGTATGTGACCGCAGCCCTCGCGATAACGGCCATCGCACTACTTGCCGCGCGCGAAACGGCGCACAAACCGCTCAAGGACTGATCGGCAACGGGACTTACGTCCGACCTCCAGACGGCGGCATGCCGCAGGGCATGCCGTTGTGGTTTGCAGAACGGCTCGCTGAACCACTTACGTCAGAGGCGCTGCGCACAACTCGGCCAGTCCGGCGAGATCGCCGCGCTGTGCGAGTTGATGGACGTGCCGGGCGAAGCCGTCGAATTGTGGCGATTGATCGCTCAGGTCGCGCGCCCAATCCATCAGGTCGGTAATCGCGCCCATGGCGATCAACTGCCGGGCCTGCACCAGATGGTCGCGCGACGGACGCAGCAGGGGGCCGTCGTGCGGATGACCGGCGTCTGCACGATCCTGCGCGCCGGCGAGGGCATCGTCGCGATGCAGATTGAGCAGGCGAGCGAGCGTGTTGCGCAGGTCGGCCAGTTCGATGGGCTTGAGCAGACACGCATCGTAGCCACTGCCAGCAACGATCTGCGGCGACGCCGAGATCGCCAGCACCGGCATGTCGGGCCAGCGGCGGCGTGTCGCGCGTGCGACCGCGAGACCGTCGGCATTGGGCATCATGTGATCGGTGATCACGAGATTCGGTCGCGTCGGCTCGGGATTGCCCAGTTCGGCGATGAGCGCTACGCCATCGCTGAACGTGCGCACCGTGAAGCCGAGACTGGCGAGTTCGTCATGCAGAAACTGCCGGATCTCGGGCGAATCTTCGGCGAGCCAGAGGTGGTGTCCGCTGCCGTCGAGCGGCGGCAAGGCGTGGGTCGCGCCCGCCAGCGACTGCGGCACGAGATCCGCCTCGCGCGCCACGCGCAACGGTAGCGTGAACGCGACACGTGTGCCCACGTCTGGCGCGCTGTCGAGCGTAATGGTGCCGTCCATGCGCTCGACCCATTGCTGCACGATGGCCAGCCCGAGGCCCACCCCCGGCACGCGTCGCGCCCGGTCGAGCCGCGCGAACGGTTCGAACACGCGAGGCAGATCGTCGCTGGCGATGCCGCAACCGGAATCTTCCACACAGAAGCGCACATGCAACATATCGGCGCGCGTCACGTCCGGGGTGGCCGAGACCGACAGCGTGATCGTGCCGTTGGCGGTGTACTTCGCGGCGTTGTCCAGCAGGTTGCCAAGGACCTGACGCACGCGTTTGGCATCGAACGCGAGCAGCGCGGGCAGCGGCGTCCGCACATCGAGCAGGAATGCGTTGTTGTGCTTGCGCGCGAGGCTCATGCCTTCGTGCGCCATGCCGTCGATGAACGCGTGGATGTAGACCGGGGCGACGTGCAGCGCGTCGGCCGCGCCGCCACCCGCATATTCGATCAGGTCGTTGACCATGGCGAGCATGTGATGCGCGCTGCGGCGGATGATGCGTCCCCGGTCGGCGTCTTCACGTCCGCCCGATTGCACCAGATCGGCAAAGCCGATGATCGACGTGAGCGGGGTGCGCAGGTCGTGACTGATACGGGCGAGGAAGTCGTTCTTCGCGCTGTTCGCTTCGTCGGCGGCGATGAGCGCGGCTTGCAATTCCCGCGTGCGCATATCGACGGCGTTGGCCAGTCGGGTCTGCTCTTCGCGACGCGTCTGGAGTACCTCGTGCTGTGCCGCGCGTTGTTCGCGCACGAGTTCGCGTGAGCGTCCGGCCACGATGATGGTGAGCATGAGCAGTACGGCGATGTTCGTGCTCCAGGCCATCGCGGTATTGGCGAGCCATTCCTCCGGCAGCAGGCCCTTGATGATCGCCAGCCGCCAGAACAGGACCGCGCAACCGGGGGAGAACGACAGCAGGCAGAGCCGCGCGTTGGCCAGGCCGCGCCGCCAGCCGTCGGCCAGGGAGACGACCCAGAGCACGTTGAAGGCGGTGAGCAATTGCAGGTGCGTAAACGCGGCTGCCCGGTGGTCGCCAAACGCGACCCAGAGGGCCATGCACGCCATCGCGGCGATCATCACGCGATAGGTCCAGCGCCATAGCGTGACGCGCCGCAGGCCGGTGAAAGCCAGCACCATCGCGCTGAAGAAGCCTGCGGTCAGCGTCGAGAAGAAGCTTGGCGCGCGCACGATGAATTCGCCGCCTTGCGTGAGCAGGTAGCGATACAGGAAGCCCTGAAATGCCATGTCTTGCGCGACCTGCGTGACCGTGGTGAGCGCGAGCAGGACGAACACCGCGTCGCGTCGGGCAATACCGAGCACGAAGGCGTAGAGCGCGATGGAAATCATCGAGCCCGCGAGCAGCATGGCGATCATCGCGTTGCGCGATTCGGCGACGCGGAAGTCGTCGGGACGCCAGAGCTGCGGCACGATGCTCACCGAGGAGCGTGTTTCGACGCGCAAGAGGAAAGTCATCCGCTCGCCGGGCGCGAGCGTGACCGGGAAGACCGACGTTTCCGACATGATCGGGTGACGCTCGAGCGGCACCGTGTGCCCCGCGAGCATCGCGATGGACGGTTGTGTGCTGCCTGCGGGTATCGCATAGAAACGCACATCTTCCAGCCGCACGATGCCAACACTCAGCCAGCGGGTGATGGATTGTTTTCCCGGGTTGACGAGGCTACCTTGCAGCCAGAACGCCGAGCGGCTGTAGCCGGGGTTGAGCATGCGCGGCACAACGTCGCGCCAGCCGTAAGCGGCGAGGGCCTGTGTGGCGTCGAGGCGTGCGGAAGGGTCTTCCAGCAGGCGCAGTTGGCTGTCGAGTTTGTACGGCGAGGGCGCGCTCGCGAGGTCGACGGGCGAGACCGTTGTCGCGGTCGATGCCGACGCCGGAACGCTCGCGGCGGGGGCGACGGGGGCTGCAAAGGCGAGCACGCCGTGCAGCAGCAGCGTCAGAAGGGCGACGACCAGAGCCATGCAGGTCATTCGCGACCGGCGCAGATCGCGCGTCGGCATGTCCGATGGCGCAACGCTCATGGCGAGGGCGCTGCGCCCGACGCCTCGGGAACCGGCGTGTTTTGCGCGCCAAGCTCACGGAAACCGCTCGGTGGCATGCCGAAGCGCTCGCGAAACGCCGTGGCGAAATTGGCGGCGCTTGCAAAGCCGACGGCGCCGGCAATGTCCTGCACGTCGAGCGACGTCTCGGAGAGCAGGCGGCGTGCCTCTTTCATGCGTTCTTCGCGCAGGAAGTCGAATACCGTCACGCCGACGCAGCGTCGAAACGCCAGATTCAGGCGACGCGTGTTGGTGCCGACGGCGCTCGCGAGGCCGGCAAGTTCGGGCGTGATGTCGAGCCGATCTAGCAGCAAGGCGCGCGTGGCCCGGAACAGGACGGCGTCGAGCGTGTGCGCCTGCACGGGCAACGGCGCCAGCTTGCCTTTTTCGCTGGCGTCGGAAGCCAGTGGCGCGGGTGTCGTCGCCTTCAGGTGAATCGACAGCCGCAGGCGTACCTCTTCGAAGTCGTAGGGCTTGGCGACGTAATCGACGGCACCCGCCGAGAGGCCGGCAACGCGCTCGCCGGGCAAGGCGGCGGCCGTCAGGAAGATCAGCGGGATGTGACGGGTGCCTGGGTCGGCCTTGAGCAGCCGACAGGCGCCGAGGCCGTCGCACACGGGCATGCGGATGTCCATGAGGATCAGGTCGGGCTGCACCGTGCGGGCTTTCGTGTAGCCGTCGCGGCCGTCTTGCGCGATGTAGACGCGGCACCCCTGCTGGCTGAGGAAGTCCATCAGCAGCATGCGGTCTTCCTGATTGTCGTCGACGACAAGCACGCGCACGCCCGACAACTGGCGGGCATGCGGCGAAGTGGGCCACGTCGCTCCCGAGGGATGGGGCGTGGCAGGCGGCTGCGCAGGCAGGGGACGATCGCTCATGATGGTCGCCATTCTTTCACATTCGCCTGGCTGCGCTTCGCCCGGGTGGCGCGAATTCCGGCACCCGGGAAATATTTTTCCTCCGGGCAAACATCACATGCCGTCGGGCAAAGGTGCGGTGATTTCGGGCGGGATCGGCTCAGGTAAGGTCAGCCGTCGGGTTCGCCGGGGTGAGGATCGGTGCGTGGGCGATCGGGGGGTCGTCTGCCGCCGGCGTGCCCCGTCTGGCGAACCCGGCCCCCCCGGGGGGGCGGTTACCGGCACGAGAAGAACAAGATGCGGGTGACTTACTCGGGCGTGGTCCAGACGACGTTCGCCCCCACCGAGCACAGATTTTCGACGAAGCGCGGGTGTGCACGCCGGATTGGCTGGGCGTTCTTGATGGTCGACTGGCCATCGATGCTGGCCGCCACCATCAGCAGCGCAATCGCCACGCGGATGATGTACGGACTTTCCACGACGGCCGGCGTGAGCGGCACGCCGCCAAACGTGATCAGCCGATGCGGATCGGACTGGAACACGTGCGCACCGAACTTCGACAACTCCGTCGACCAGCCCATGGCGCCGTCGTACACCTTGTTCCAGAACATCGCACTGCCTTCTGCCTTCACGCCCAGCGCGATGAAGATCGGCAGCAGGTCGACCGGGAAATACGGCCACGGTGCGGCTTCCACCTTCGTCAGAATGTTCTGCGTGAACGGCGCCTGCACCTTGAGCTTGCCTTGGGCCGTTGCCGTCGACCAGCCGTCGCGGTGCTCGACCTTCACGCCGAACTTGGCGAATGTGCGGTCGATCAGCGGGAATTGGTCCGGTGCCGTGTTCTTGACCGTGATTTCGCCGCCGGTGATCGCGCCGAGGGCGAGGAACGTGGTGATTTCATGGAAGTCTTCGGCGAAGCGGAATTCGCCGCCGCCGAAGCGCTCCACGCCTTCGATGGCGAGTTGCGACGTGCCGACGCCTTCGATGGGCACGCCCAGCATCTGCATGAAGCGGCAGAATTCCTGCACGTGCGGCTCGGACGCCGCGTTATTCAATTGCGAGCGACCCTTGGCCGAGGCTGCGCACAGCACGAAGTTTTCCGTCGTCGTCACCGACGCGTAATCGAGCCAGTGGTGGATCGCCGGGCGCGTCTCGTCGCCGTGGATCAGCAACGAGCCTTCGGTGCGTTCGACACGTCCGCCGAAATGGCGCAGCACTTCGATATGCGGGTCGATCTCGCGCACGCCGAGGGTACAGCCCTTGATGTTGTCTTCGATGCGCGCCACGCCAAAGCGTGCGAGCAGCGGCGGCACGAGCATGATCGACGAGCGCATTTCTTCCGGCAGATGGTCGGTGCGCGGGTCGAACTTCGTATGACGGTGATGAATGTCGAGCGTGCCGGCCTCGAAATCGACGCTCACATCGCTACCGAGCTGGCGGAAGATATCGAGGATCTTGCGAACGTCGGTGATCTCGGGCACGCCGATAAGGCGCACGGGCTGGTCGGTGAGCAGCGTGGCGCACAGCACCGGCAGAACGGCATTCTTGTTGGCGGAGGGGATGATGCGGCCGCGTAGGGGCTGACCGCCGTGGACTACCAGATGGGACATGGGCTTCCTTCGGGCTTCGTGCCTTCGTGCTTTCGTGTATCGGGCGGGGGGCGAAAGTGGCAGGCGGGCCGCAGGCCCGTCGCAAACAGGCGAAATATACCCCCGAATGCGGGGTGTGTGCCATGCGACCCCCACGCCCGTGGTGGGATTGCCGCGTCGCTTGACGGGCGACAGGCTCGTGGTACCGGCGAAGCGCGACGACCGGATCGCGTTGCGGTTCAGGACGTCTCGCCCGCAAACGCCTCGGCGAAGATGGCGCGAAAATCAGGCGTCTCCGCGGCGGCCGCACGGGTGAGCACGCGTGCTTCCAGTTCGTCGAGATGCGCTGCCGCGAGGGTAATGGCGGCCTGCGTCTTGTCATCGCGCAACTGGCTGACGAGTTGAGCATGCTCGGTCGGCGCGCAATGCATGAATTCCGCCGGGTCGTAGAGGGCCTTGTATAGCTCGGTCTTGGCGACGAGCTGTCGCGCGAACGCGTCGAGTTCGGCGCTGTCCGCCATACCGATCAACTTCAGATGAAATTCGCCCGCGAGGCGGATTGAACGCTCGTGCGTGCCGTCGGCATGCGAGCGGGCTTCGGTGGCGACATGCGCGTCGAGCACTGCGAGTTGCGATTCGTTCAGATGACCGCAAATGCTCGCGATCACCCCGGTTTCCAGCACGCGTCGCGCACGGTACGTCTGGCGGATGTCGTCGAGCGAAGGCTGCGGCACAAACGCCCCGCGGTTGGGTTCGAGCACCAGCTTGCCCTCGAAACCGAGCCGCGCGAGCACTTTGCGCACCGCGCCGCGCGTGCAGTCGAGCGCCTGCGCGAGATTGCGCTCGCGCAGTGGCATGCCCGGGCGAAGCTTGCCCGAGAGCAGCGCTTGCGAAATCGCCTGATAGACGCGCGCCTCGATCTGCTGTCCCGCGCTGGCCGACGAGCCATCGCCATCGGCCATGAGGTTCGGGGCCGTGTCGGGCGCGGCCTCGGTGCGGGACGCGTCGCGCGGCGACGCGGGTGCTGCGGTGCGGCTCAAGCCTGATCTCCTCGAGGGGCGCGGTTCGCGAAAGTGTGGGCCGCATTGTACCCGGCCCCCTCGAACTCCCGGCGCCCCTCCCGGAAAACCCTCGGTTCCGCCCGTCCCGGCATCGCGACCTTGCATTTCGGCAATTCGTTGCCGATAATGGTCAACAAAAATGGTTAACCATTTTATTGTATTTGGTTGATGATATGGCAAATCGATGCGATATGCCATGGCCGGACACCATCGAAGTGGTCAAGCCGTGGGGCCGCCCCGAACGTAGTCGAGCGGCCGACTGTTGAATCCTTTTTGGGTCTGGAGACGTCATGAAACCTGTACATTGCCTGGCTGCGCTTCCCATCGCGGCCTTTTACAGCGGCGGTTGGCTCGCCGAACACGTGGGTACCCGATTGGCCGGGCTGCCGTTCCTGATGACGTGGAATATCGTCTGGTTGCTGCTCACGTCGGTGGTAATGGTCGTGATGTTCCGCTTCGACGGATCGCGCGACACGGCGAGCGCTTCGGCGAAGGATCTGCGCGAGCACGACGGAGCCGCGTCATGAATGCCGCTCTGGCCGTTATCGCGGCGTTTCTCGCCTTTGCGTTGTTCGTGGGATTGCGCGCACGGCGCGGTCGCACGATGAGTCTGGAACAGTGGGCGGTGGGCGGGCGTGGCTTCGGTACGCTGCTCGTTTTCCTGCTCATGGCCGGGGAGGCCTTCTCCACGTTCACGTTCCTCGGCGCGAGTGGATGGGCGTACAGCAAAGGCCCCCCTGCGTTCTACATCCTCGCGTATGGCGCGCTGGCGTACCTGCTCGGCTACTGGATGCTACCGGCGGCGTGGCGGCATGCCACGCGGCATGGGTGCGTGTCGTTCTCGGACTTTTTCGCGACGGCATATGGTTCGCGTGCGTTGGGTGTGGTCGTCTCGCTGGTGGCCGTGCTCGGCATGACCGCGCTGCTCATCATTCAGTTGCGCGGGCTGGGCATCATCGTCTCGGAGTCGTCATACGGCACGATTCCGCCGGCCGTGGCGATCTGGTGCGGGGCTATTGCGATGGTGCTGTACATCACGGTCTCGGGCATTCACGGCTCGGCGAGCATTGCGATCTATAAAGACGTCCTGATTCTCGTGATCGCGGTGTTCCTCGGCATCTATCTGCCGTTGCATTACTTCGGCGGCTTCGGTGAAATGTTCGACCGCATCGAGGCGGCGCGTCCGGGTTTCCTGCAAATGCCCACCAGCGGGCTGACGCTGTCCTGGTACAACTCGACGATCCTGCTCACGTCGCTTGGCTACTACCTGTATCCGTATGTTTTCACATCGGTGTATGCGGCCAAGAGCGAGAGCGCGGTGCGCAAGAACACGATCCTGATGCCGCTGTATCAGATGGTCATCGCATTCATGTTCTTCGTGGGCTTCGCGGCGATTCTGCAGGTACCGGGCCTCACGGGTGCCGATTCCGATCTGGCCCTGCTGCGTATCGTGAAGCAGACATTCTCGCCGTGGTTCGTGGGCGTGATCGGTGGCGTTGGGGTGTTGACCGCGCTCGTGCCGGGCTCGATGATCCTGCTCAATGCGTCGACGCTGATCGCGAAGAACATTTATCGCGACGGCTTCGCGCCGCAGGCGAGCGAGGCCTTCGTGGGCAAGCTCGCCAAGCGTGTGCTGCCGGTCTTCGGTCTGGTGGCCGTGTTCTTCGTGTTGCGAGGCGGTGCGACGTTCGTGGCGCTGGCGCTCTTCGCATCGAGCCTGTTGACGCAACTGTTCCCGTCGTTCGTGGCGAGCTTGCTGCCGCGTCCGTTCGGTAATAAATATGGCGCGTTTGCC
The DNA here is from genome assembly GCF_000807775.2 of Pandoraea fibrosis. Taxonomy (NCBI): domain Bacteria; kingdom Pseudomonadati; phylum Pseudomonadota; class Betaproteobacteria; order Burkholderiales; family Burkholderiaceae; genus Pandoraea; species Pandoraea fibrosis. The sequence continues at coordinate 1,698,237 of NZ_CP047385.1, forward strand.
GGGATCGGTGCGGGCGCCATCGTGCTGGCGGCGGCCGTGGGATTCGACGTCAATCTGCGCACGCTGCTGCCCGGCGCGCCGGATACCGTGGGGTCGATCAACATGGGCCTCGTGGCATTGGCGGTCAATGCGGTGACGTTCGTGGTGGTGAGCCTGCTCACGCGCTCGCGCAACGTCGCCACGGAAATCAATTTGAGGAAGGCATGACAACACTGGACATACGCAACGCACGCGGCCTTGACGGTGCACCGGTCGAGGTGCGCGTCGAGAACGGGCGGATTACGGCCATCGCGCCGACGTTGCCCGTTGCTCAAGCGGCCGCGATTCGCCAAATCGACGCAGGCGGTGCGTTGCTGCTGCCCGGTCTCGTGGAGTCGCACACGCATCTCGACAAGACAGTGTGGGGCATGCCGTGGTACGTCAACGAGTGCGGTTCGCGATTGATCGATCGCATCGATAACGAGCGCCGGTGGCGTGCCGAGAGCGGGCACGATGCGCGCGCCGCGTCGCTCGCGCTGGGGCGGGCGTTCCTCGCGGCGGGCACCACGCGTCTGCGCACGCACGTCGATATCGATACCGACGCGGGTCTGCGCCATCTCGACGGCGTGCTCGCTACGCGCGAGGCGCTGGCGGACATGCTGGACATGCAGATCGTCGCATTCCCGCAGTCGGGCGTGCTGGATCGCGAGGGCACCGTGGCCTTGCTGGACGATTCGCTCGCGCGCGGCGCCGATGTGCTCGGCTGGCTCGATCCGTGCGCCATCGACCGCGATCCGAAGGCGTCGCTCGACGCCATGTTCGCGCTGGCCGACAAGCACGGTTGCCCCGTCGACATTCATTTGCATGAACCGGGCGAGATGGGCGTGTTCTCGCTTGAATTGATGCTCGAGCGCATCGTGGCGCTGGGGATGCAGGGCAAGGTCGTCGTGTCGCACGCGTTTTGTCTGGGAGAGTTGGACGCTGCGCGTGCCGATGCGTTGCTCGCCCGTCTGGCAGATGCCGGGGTTGCGCTGATCACCACGGCGCCGCCGTCGCGCGTTGTGCCGCCACTCATGGCGTGCCGCCGCGCCGGCGTTGCGCTCGCCGGCGGGAACGACGGCATTCGCGACACGTGGACGCCCTATGGCACGCCCGACATGCTCGAGCGCGCCATGATGATCGGTCTGCGCTACAACCTGCGCCGCGACGACGAGTTGGACATTGCGCTTGACTGCGTCACCCATCAGGGCGCGAGGGCGTGCTGGTTCGATGATTACGGCCTGCATGTCGGGGCACGCGCCGATCTCGTGCTGGTCGACGCGCTCAATGCCGCGCAGGCCATCGTCACGCGCGCGCCACGTCGCTGGGTGGTGGCGAACGGCCACGTCGTGGTGAGCGAGGGCGTGGTGGTATGACCCTTTGGCTGGCCATCGTCGCGGTCGGGCTGACCCTGCGACCGACGCTCACCTCCATCAGCCCGCTGTTACCGCAGATCCGAGACGCCACCGGGATGACCTATCCGGTAGCGGCATTGCTCACCTCGCTGCCGGTGCTGGCGATGGGCGCGGGGGCGTTTGCAGCCAATGGACTGACACGCCGCTTCGGCGAGCGTCGTGGCGTGTTGCTCGGATTGGCCGCGTTGGCGCTGGCCTGCGGCGCGCGATTCGTGGCCGACGATACCGTGACGATGATTGCCACGGCGCTCGCGTCGGGCATGGGCATTGCGATTATTCAGGCGTTGCTGCCCGGCGTGGTGAAGGCGAACTACAGTGCCGCGCGCATGACGGCAATGATGGGGCTGTACTCGGCGGCGCTCATGGGCGGTGGTGGACTGGGCGCGGCGGCGAGTCCATGGGTGGCATCCGAAACGGGGGACTGGCGCGTCGGTCTGGGCATGTGGCTTGCCCTGGTGTGCCTGGCGGCGCTTGCGTGGTGGCGAGCGCCGTTGGCCCGGGCGGCGGCGCATCCGCCTTCCGCGACGATGAGCGCGGCGGATCTGCGCACCGCGTGCCGCAAGGCGAGCGAGCGGGTCGCGTCGGCGGGCAACGGCGCGCCGTCCATGCTTGAGCTGCTGCGCAAACCTCGCGCCTGGACGCTTGCCGTCTACTTCGGCCTCATCAACTGCACATACACGACGATGGTCGCGTGGCTGCCACCGTTCTATCAGCAGCACGGCATGAGTGCAACGCGCAGTGGGGCGTTGCTCGCCGGACTGACGGCGTGTCAGGTCGTGGCGGCGTTGACACTGCCGTGGTTTGCCCGGCGCAACGTCGACCGTCGACGCTGGCTGACGCTCGCGCTCGTGGCCACGCTGGGCGGACTGACCGGATTGGTCGTCGCACCGGACGCGGCGGCGTGGATGTGGATCGGCGCCATCGGGTTCGGGCTGGGCGGTACGTTCTCGCTCGGACTGGTGCTGGCGCTCGATCACCATGCGCACCCGCGCCATGCGGCGGCGCTCGCGGCGTTCATGCAAGGCGTGGGTTTTTGCATCGCGGCATTGGCGCCGTTCGGTGCCGGCGCGGTGTTGGCGGCGACCGGCAGTTTCGTGCCGTCGTGGATCGGACTCATCGGACTCAACGTCGCGCTGATTGCCTTGACGTGGCGCTTCGATCCGGCGGGCTATGCGTCGGCGCTAAGCCTTGCACGCGACATACAAGACAGCCGCGGCGGCCGCCATCAGCGCGCCTGATGTGCGCAATGCGGGCGGTATCGCGTGCGGGCGTTGCGCACGCGAGACAGGTCTCCCGCACGCAAAATTCATGCGAGTCCCTACGCAATCCGCGCTAAGATGATCCATCGTGTGATGTCGCAGCGGGGCTTCGGCGCGAGACCGTTGTTCCCGGCCCGGCCGATAAGGCGCGGGTGGCGGTGTGCTGCCAGATACCAAGGGAGAACGGATGCTCGGAATGTCGCGCAGGGCCGTGGGACGATCGTTTGCGACGATGCTCGTCGCGCTCGGCGCCTGCAGTCTCGGCATCTCCTTGCTGGCAGCGTTTCCTTCCCCCGCCCTGGCGGCCGATACGATCCCGCCTGCCAAACCGGTGGCGACGCCTGCACCTGCTTCGGCAACCGTGTCAGCTTCCCCACCGAACGCCACGTCAGGCCCTGCGCCGACCGGCGTCGACCAGCGAGTGCTGCGTAGCGACGGCGGGTACACCTATCTCCATGTCTTCCGACCGTCATCCGCCTGTAGTGGGGTGGTCGTGCTCAGTCCCGGCGCGGGTGACGACCGCGACGCGCTGGCGTGGCTCGGTCGGGCGCTCTCCCAATACGGCTGGCTGACGCTCACCATGGCCCACAAGGAGAGTGGGCGAGACTCCTTGCGCGATCGCGTGCGCAATGGCGGATTGCGCGACGGAATGCTCGCGCTCATTACGGATCCCGAAGCGTATGACGACCGGCTCGAAGATGTTGGTGCGGCGCTGCACTGGGCGCGCACGCAGTGCCGGTCCGGGCCGGCGGTCTTTGCGGGGCACTCGATGGGGGCGATTACCGTGATGATCGAGGCGGGCGCGAAGAACAAGCTCGGGCTCGACAGCGATGACCGTTTCGACGGTTACATTGCACTGTCGCCGCAGGGGCCGGGGCCGATCTTTCCGGCGGGCGCATGGCATGACATTCACAAGCCCATGTTGCTCGTGACCGGTACACGCGACGCGCCGCTCGACGGGAAATGGCAGACGCGCACCGAGCCCTACGCGGACTTGCCCGCCGGGTGTCATTGGCTTGCCGTGGTCGATGGCGCCACGCATTTCAACTTCGCGGGTTTTGGTTACGGGCACGGCGACATCGAAGCCAAGGTGCTGCCGCTGATCCAGCGCTTTCTCGACAACCTGCGCTCGCATCGATGCGCGGTGCCCGCGCCGGCGTCCGGCGTAAAGTTCGACACCAAATAGGGCGACCATGGCCGAACAGGACCTCACACGCGGCCCCATCGGCAAGACCTTGTTCTGGTTCTCGTTGCCGGTACTTGGCAGCAACGTGCTCCAATCGCTCAACGCCTCGATCAATGCCATGTGGATCGGGCACTACCTTGGCGAGTCGGCGTTGACGGCGGCGTCGAACGCCAACATTCTGCTGTTCTTCCTGCTGGGGGTGGTGTTCGGCATCAGCATGGCGAACACCATTCTGATCGGCCAGTCCATCGGGGCGAAGAATCACGTGCTCACGCAGCGGATCGTGGGCACGAGCGCGACATTTTTCGTGTTGATGTCGACCGCTGTGGCTGTCTTCGGCTACATCTTCACGCCAGAACTGCTGAGTGCGCTGGGCACGCCGAGCGATGCGCGCGCGTTCGCCGTTGCGTATCTGCGCATCATCTTCGTCGCCTTGCCGGTGATGTACTTCTACAACTTCGTGATGATGGCGCTGCGTGGTGCGGGAGACGCACGAACACCGTTCCGTTTCATGCTGCTCTCGGCGGGGCTGGACGTGGCCCTCAATCCGCTGCTGATTTTCGGCTGGGGACCCGTGCCCCCGTTCGGCATTGCGGGCTCGGCGGGCGCAACGCTCATTGCGCAGACGATCAGTCTGGCCGCACTCATGTACACGCTATACCGTCGCCGCGATCCCTTGTGGCTGTCGCGCAAGGACTGGAAGTACCTGCGCATCGATCCGGGTCTGTTGCGACTGATCGTCGTCAAGGGGTTGCCGATGGGGTTGCAGATGGTGGTGATCTCGTCGTCGGCCATGGTGATGATGGGATTCGTCAACGGGTATGGCTCGCAAACCACGGCGGCTTACGGGGTGGCCTCGCAACTGTGGACATACGTTCAGATGCCGGCGCTCGCCATTGGGGCGGGGGTGTCGTCGATGGTGGCGCAGAACGTGGGGGCGGGATTATGGGATCGCGTCTCGCGCATTGGGCGCGTGGGCGTCGGACTGAACTTCGTCATGACGGGGACGTTGGTCGTGGCCATCCTGCTTTTCAACCGTCAGTTCATGAACGCCTTCCTGCCTGACGATGGCTACGCGATCTCCGTGGCCAAGCACATCAATGCCGTGGTGGCATGGTCGTTTGTGCTGTTCGGGGTGACCATCGTCCTTTTCGGGGTGGTGAGAGCGACGGGCGCTGTGACGGCGCCGCTCGTCATCCTGTTCGTCTCGCAGTGGGTGATCCGGTTGCCGTTCGCGTGGCAGATGCAGAAGTCGTGGGGGGCGGAGGCGATCTGGTGGAGCTTCCCGCTCGGCTTTGCCGTGTCGCTGGTCATGGCGCTCGCGTACTACCGTTGGGGGCGTTGGCGGGGTGTTCGTATGCTGCCCAAGGGTGGCCCACCGGTTATCGCCCCATTGGGCGACGGTGTGAATGCGGCCGCCGGACCGCCACCGGCGCCGCTATCGCCGCCGGCGGCGACACCTGCTACGCAGCCTGAGCGCGCGCCGGACGACCGCCGCCCTTGAGCGGCAGGTGGGGGGGACGGGGGGCTGTCAGCCGGCCTCAACGCGTGTCGTGTGAAATCCATGTCGCTGCCGATTCCGCGAGTGCGGTGCGCAGCCATTGCAAGAGTGCCGCGCATGCCGGGTTCGTGTCGAACGGTTCTCGCGCGAGCGCGACATAAGCGGACCCGTCGCGGACAAAGCCGTGGGGGGCGACGAGGCGTCCGGCGTTGAGTTCGTCGCTCACCATATACACAGAGCCGATGGCGGTTCCCAGCCCGGCGCCTGCAGCCTGCAAGCTCAAATAAAAGTGTTCGAACGGTGGTGTTGTCGGCGCGCTTGCGTTGGCGGCTGGCTGTCGGGCGGCGCGTTGCCAGTCCTGCCATGCCCCTGGGCGTGTCCGGGTATGGAGTTGCGTGGGGTGGGGCAAATCGAAGGCGGAGGCCAGTCCGACGGGGCCGATCCATTCCTCGGCCAGTGTTTCGGCGACCAGCGTATGTCCCCAGAAAAAATCATTGCGACGGATAGCAACGTCGACGCCGGCGGAGGCCAGATCGAGGGGGCCGCCAGCCGAGTGGAGATGAAGGGCGATGTCGGGGTGAGACTGGCCGAAGGCGCCGAGGCGGGGAATGAGCCAGCGCATGGCGAGGGTGGGTTCGCAGGAGACGACGAGCGTGCGCGAGGGGGACGCGGGGCGAAGGTTGGCGACGGTCGAGGCGAGCTGTTCGAACATTTGCCGGGTGGTGGCGTGGAGGCGTTCACCGGCGGGGGTGAGGAAGACGGCGCGATTCCGGCGTTCGAAAAGCGGCAGGCCGAGGGCGTCTTCGAGGGTACGAATCTGGCGACTGACGGCCCCGTGGGTCACGAACAGGCGGTCGGCGGCGCGGGCGAAGCTGAGTTCGTTGGCGGCGACGTCGAAGACGTGGAGGGCGTTGAGTGGCAGCGATCGATTCATGGGTGAGAAATTATCACGAATCACCGTGCACAAAGATCGTTTTTAAGGACAAAAAAATCCCCGGAAAATAGCAAAAAACGGGGGCGCAATAAGCAAGACAGTGCCCGAATAGCCAAATGAGACGGATCGGGGCCCTGTTCTGCCGCGAGTTGGGTCTATGTCTGAGTGGCGGAACAGGGCCCCGGTCCGTCGGGGCGGTAATCGGAAAATAAGGTGAGCAAAAGTCATGCAAGAGTTACTCGCAGTAATGACGATCACGATATTGGCGGTGATCAGCCCGGGCGCAGATTTCGCGATGGTGACGAGAGCGAGTTGGCGGCATGGTCGGCGGGCGGGATTATGGTCGGCGGTGGGGATTGCGGCGGGGGTGCAGGTTCACGTTCTGTACACGCTGGTGGGTGTGGGGTTATTGATCACGCAAGTGCCGTGGCTCTTCACGTTGATCAAGTGGATAGGCGCGGCGTACTTGATGTACATCGGTTGGCGGACATGGACGGATCGTTCGCCGGTGGCCGATGTGATGGCGGAGCGCGTGGATGCGGTGGCGGGCGGGGCCATGTCGGACAGGCGTGAGCCGAACGCATCCGAGCGCGCCCCGTGGCAGGAAGCGGTGAGTGCCTTCCGAACGGGCTTCTTCACTAACGCCTTGAATCCGAAGACCACGTTATTCGTGGTGAGCACGTTCACGCAGATTATTCATCCGGGGACGGGATGGGCGCTTGGGCTGGCGTATGGCGCGTTCATGTCGTTTGCGCACTGGGTGTGGTTCAGTCTTGTCGCGCTGGGATTCTCGGCGGGCTGGATGCGCGCGGCGATGGTACGACGACAGCATATTGTTCGACGCACCATCGGTGGGGCGCTTATCACGCTTGGCGGATTGTTGGCGTTGGCGAACCGATAAGCGCTTCGTCGGACAAGAGAAGAAGAATCCACCTCCGAATGGCGCAAAAATGGCGTGAAAATGACTTGAGGATGACCCGAACCGGGCTGAAAAGGGAGTGAAACCTTTCCATTTTGCCCATTGGTCACAAATAGTCACAAATTTATGACTCCCGGGGAGCGGCGTCCCAGCGGACGATTGGGGTAATGTGAGTGCCCGCTTCGAAGGTTTTGCCGATGCATCTTTAGTCAATCGGTGAATGAACGGGTAAAATTGCGCGTTCGGCGCACGCTGACTGCGGTCAGTACGCGCGTTACACGCTATCCCCACTGCCGATGGAATTCCTGCCCAACGCGGTTCCCCGCATGATTTCCCACCGTGCTGTGCGCCTGGCGCTCGCCAGTGTGCTGAGTCTTTGCGCGCTCGTCAGCGGCACCGCGCATGCTTTCTCGTTCGATGATGTCGCCAAACAGGCGCGCACACTTGCGAACAGCCGCTACAAGCCGAAAGACCCGAATCTGCCCAAAGAGCTGCAGAGCCTCAGTTACGACCGCTATCGCAATATTCGCTTCAAGCCCGAGAAGGCCTTGTGGCGTGCGCAGAAGCTGCCGTTCGAGCTGATGTTCTTCCACGAAGGTTCGTACTACGACCGCCCGGTCAAGATCAACGAACTCTCGGGCAACACCGTGCGCGAGTTGCGCTATAGCCCCGACATGTTCGATTTCGGCGCGCTCAAAGTCGATCCGAAGCAACTGCGCGGTCTGGGCTTCGCGGGATTCCGCGTCCACTTCTCGGTCAACACGCCCAAGTACAAAGACGAAGTGATGGTGTTCCTCGGCGCGAGCTACTTCCGCGCGCTGGGCAAGAACCAGACATACGGTCTGTCTGCGCGCGGGCTGGCGCTCGACACCGCGCTCAATTCCGGCGAAGAGTTTCCGCGCTTCACCGAATTCTGGATTCAACGTCCGGCCCCCGGCGCCAAAGAGCTGACGATCTACGCGTTGCTCGATTCGCCGCGCGCCACCGGTGCGTATCGCTTCACCTTGCGTCCCGGCGTGGACACCACCGTCGATGTGAAGGCCGAATTGTTCCTGCGCGAGAACGTGACCAAGCTGGGCATTGCACCGCTCACCAGCATGTTCTTCTTCGGCGAGAACCAGCCGGCAGCCGTGGCCGACTATCGTCCGGAAGTGCACGACTCCGACGGTCTCTCGATCCAGTCGGGCACCGGCGAATGGATCTGGCGTCCGCTCGTCAATCCCAAGCGTTTGCTCGTGTCGTCGTTCTCGTTGTCCAATCCGGCCGGCTTCGGACTGGTGCAACGCGACCGGGACTTCAGCAACTATCAGGATCTCGAAGATCACTACGAACTGCGCCCGAGCGCCTGGGTCGAGCCTAAGGGCAAGTGGGGGCAGGGCCGAGTGGAGTTGGTGCAAATCCCGACGCCCGACGAGACCAACGATAATATCGTCGCGTATTGGGTGCCCGACGCGCCACCCAAGCCCAAACAACCGTATTCGCTCGAATACCGGCTGTCGTGGCAAAAAGATAACGACAAGCGCCCGCCGATGGCGTGGGTGTCGCAAAGCCGGCGTGGGCACGGCTACCGGGGAAAACCAGACGACAGTCTGCTGTTTGCGCTCGACTTCGAAGGCCCGGCGCTCAAGAAACTGCCGGACGACGCCAAGGTCGAAGGGAACGTGTCCATCGACGGCAATGGCAAGATCCTGGAAGTGCAGACACAGCGCAATGACGTCACGGGAGGCTATCGCGTCATGCTCCGCATGCGCCGCCTCGATTCCGAGAAACCCGTCGAAATGCGCGCTTACCTGCGCAACGGCAGTAACACCCTATCCGAAACGTGGAGCTACCTGTTACCCCCCGAGTGAGCGACCGCTCCGACATTCCGGTCGACGAGCTTTACGTCGACCGGTTGCCCCTGCCCGCCGAGAAACGTCGCGCGCTGCTTGCACAAGCGCAGCGCGACGGCGGCGATTCGCTCGACGTTCTCACCCGCTTGCAGCGACTGCTCGCCACGCGTGTCACGAACGGCACGGGCGACGCGTTGCCGTCGACGGACGATACGTCCAATACGTCTGGCGGGGTCGATACCTCCGATACCTCCGATACCTCTGATACCGCAGAGGCTTCCGGTACGTTGGCGGATGCCGGCGATGTGACCGCGCCAAGCTACGCTTCAACCGCGTCCTCCGCCGTGACGGCCACCGTGTGGCATCCGCACGATATCGCCGAGATCGAATCCGACAGCGACGCTGTGCTCGCCTCGCAACCGGTGCGTCTCGCGATCACCGAGGGCGGATCGCTGGCGGCGGCTGCCGGATTGAAGGAAGTCCGCGGCGTGCAGACATTGCGCATCGCACCGCCGGTGCGCCGCGCATCGCTGATTCCGCGTGCCTGGTCCCTCAATCCGCTCACGCGGTTGTGGCGCAAGCTGATCGGCCGCAAAGACCCCGACCCGCTCGTGCGCGACGCGCCCGATCCCAAGGGCAAGTGGTCGCAGGCCGGTCGCCGCCGTCGCTGGATGCTGCTCACGCTGATGATTGCGCAGACGGCGCTGGCCACGCACTTCATGGCCTCCGTGCTGCCGTATCACGGTGCCGATCCGCTCGAATTCTCCGTGCTGGTGCTGTTCGTGCTGCTCTTCGGCTGGGTCTCCGCCGGATTCTGGACGGCGATCTTCGGCTTCTTCGTTCTGCTGTTCGGTGGCGAGCGCCACATGATCTCGAAGATGGCGGCGGGCGATGCCCCCATCGAGCCCGACGCACGAACCGCCATCGTCATGCCGATCTGCAACGAAGACGTCGGCCGCGTGTTCGCCGGATTGCGCGCGACCTATGAGTCGCTGGCGAAGACCGATTCGCTCGAGCGCTTCGACTTCTTCATCCTGTCCGATTCGAACGAGGCCGATAACTGCACGGCCGAAGTCGACGCATGGCAGGCGTTGTGCCGCGAGGTCGGTGGCTTCGGCCGCATCTTCTACCGTCGGCGCCAGCGTCGCGTGAAGCGCAAGAGCGGCAATCTCGACGACTTCTGCCGCCGCTGGGGGAGCGATTATCGCTACATGATCGTGCTCGACGCGGACAGCGTGATGAGCGGTGAGTGTCTGACGAAACTCGTGCGCATGATGGAAGCGCATCCGAGCGCCGGATTGATTCAGACTGCACCGCTCGCGGCCGGTCGCGAAACGTTCTATGCCCGCCTGCAACAATTCGCCGGTCGTGTGTATGGCCCGTTGTTCACCGCGGGCCTGCACTACTGGCAGTTGGGCGAATCGCATTACTGGGGCCACAACGCGATCATTCGTCTGAAGCCCTTCATGGAACATTGCGCGCTCGCCCCGTTGCCGGGCAAGGGCGTGATGTCCGGCGCGATTCTCTCGCACGACTTCGTCGAGGCGGCGCTCATGCGGCGTGCAGGATGGGGCGTCTGGATTGCCTACGACCTGCCGGGCAGCTACGAAGAAATGCCGCCGAACCTGCTCGACGAACTCAAGCGCGACCGACGCTGGTGCCAGGGCAACCTGATGAACTTCCGCCTGTTCCTGGCCGAAGGCATGCATCCGGTGCATCGGGCAGTGTTCGTCACGGGCGCGATGGCCTATGTCTCCGCACCGCTATGGTTCATCTTCCTGATCCTCTCGACGTGCCTGCTCGCCAAGCACACGCTGGTCGTGCCCGAGTACTTCACCACGCCGCGTCAGCTATTCCCGGTCTGGCCCGAATGGCACCCTGAGCGAGCGCTGGCGCTGTTCTCGGCAACGGCGACACTCCTCTTCCTGCCGAAGATCCTTGCGGTGCTGCTGATCTGGGTGAAGGGCGCCAAGCGTTTCGGCGGCGCGTTCGCGGTCACGGTGAGCATGTTCATCGAGATGGTGTTCTCCGCTGTGCTCGCACCCGTGCGGATGCTGTTTCACACGCAGTTCGTGCTCGCCGCGCTGACGGGAATTGCCATTCAATGGAAGTCGCCGCCGCGTGAAGACGCCGAGACGCACTGGGGCGAAGCGATTCGCCGTCACGGTTTGCAAACGTTGATCGGGTTAGGGTGGGGCGGTGTCGTCTATTGGCTCAACCCGGATTTCATCTGGTGGCTGATGCCGATCGTCGGCTCGATGATGATTTCGATTCCCGTCTCCGTGTTCTCCAGCCGCGTGTCGCTCGGACGCGGCCTCAAGCGTGCCCGTCTGTTCCTGATTCCGGAAGAGTCGTGGCCGCCGAAAGAGCTGCGCATGACGGAGAAGTACACCGACGAAGCGGCCAAGCGTATCGACTTTGTCGACGCGGTGATCGATCCGATGGCCAATGCGCTGATGGCGGCGAGTGTGGTGCCCACCCTCGACGATGCGAAGCGCGACGCCGTGCGTGCCGGCCGTGTCGAGACTGCGCTGCTCAAGGGGCCGGCCAAGCTCACGAACACGCAGAAGTGGGAGTTGCTCAACGATCCGCGAGCCCTCGCCGCACTGCATTTGCTCGTGTGGACCGACCCGCGTGCCCATCGCGATTGGCGCGATGCGCGCGCCAACGGACTGTCGCAAGGCTTTCTCGCGTCGGCCTGACCGGGCACGGGCTTCGGGGGGAGGCCCCCGGTAAGCGACTTCGGTACGCCCATGGCTTGCGGGCTCGCGCAATGAAAAACGGCAAGGCATCGTGCCTTGCCGTTGTTGTTTGCGGCGTTCGTCCGTGAAGGTGATGCCGGGGCGAGCCGATCAGCGAGACGGCAGGAAGTCGCGCGGATTGAACGGCGTGCCCTTTTGACGCACTTCGAAGTGCAGCTTCACGGTCCCTTGCGAGTCGGTGTCGCCCATCTCGGCAATCTTCTGACCCTTGCTGACCGAGGCGCCTTCCTTCACGAGAATGGCGCGATTGTGGGCGTAGGCCGTGAGATAGCCGTTTTCGTGCTGCACCATCACAAGGTTGCCGTAACCGCGCAAGCCATTTCCGGCGTAGACGACCTTGCCCGCGGCGGCGGCATAGATCGGATCGCCCGCCTTGCCGCCGATATCGACCCCCTTGTTGCTGCTGCCGTTGTAATTCGCCAGCACGGGGCCGTCTGCGGGCCAGACCATCGGAATCCGGTTGGTCGCCGTGCGCGGCGCCACCGGCGCGGGCGTGGCCTTGGGGGCCGGTTTGGCTTGTGTGCTCGGCCGGGCGGCACCCCCCGACGACGCAGCCGCAGCGGGGGCGCTGGACGCGCCGGCGGGCGGCACGACACGCAGCACCTGACCGACCTCGATCTTGTCGGGATCGGTCAGGCCATTCCACCGCACCAGGTTGGCTGTGCTGGTGCTATTGCTGCGCGCAATGCCGTAGAGCGTGTCGCCGGATTGCACGCGATAGCTGCCCGCAGGTACCGGACCATAGGTGGGCGACCCGGCGCAGGCGGCGAGCGTGGCGCAAACGGCCAGACTCAGCGCATGCGTGCGCAAACGGGCGAGCCAATGCGGTTGGCTTGACTGATTCACTTCAGATTGCGGCCTCGAAGGGCGCATGAGACGGGTAGGCTCCATCCGTTGGCAAGTTAGAGGCCCAATGGCGGTCGCTGAAAGTGCCGGTTAGGCAATGCGTCAGGCAATGCGCGTCGAATAGGGGAAAACCACAGGAAAGCGGTTTCAGACAGCACAAAACACGGGTAAGACGCGCGACAACGGCATGGGCACGGGACAAAACGCCCATTGTACGGGCAGCGGCACCCGGTCGGACACCTGAAGAGTGCCCAAATTCCCCGCTATTTGCGGAAATTGTTACTTAATTTGCGGTATTTACCCTGTTGACAAGCGTCGGCGCTACACGTATAAAACCAACTGCAGATTGTCAAGCCGCGAAGTTGTTGTCAGACGTAGTTTTCCTGCTTCTCGCTGGTTTCTAGTCCTTCATTTTCCCTTGATTGTCAGCGCTGGAGGGGTCATTCCGACCCTAGGCTATTGTTTTATTAGGAAAAAACATGGAAACCGGTATTGTTAAGTGGTTCAACGACGCAAAGGGCTTCGGCTTCATCACCCCGGACGCCGGCGGTGAAGACCTGTTCGCTCACTTCTCGGAAGTGAAGGTTGACGGCTTCAAGTCGCTGCAAGAGAACCAACGCGTGTCGTTCGAAGTGAAGACTGGCCCGAAGGGCAAGCAAGCTGCGAACATCAAGCCGATCTAAGCGGCTTCATCGCTTTCACGTGATGCTGCATCAGCCTTAGGGCGAGGCAGCGTCCCGCGACCAACAGGCCCGATGACGAAAGTCATCGGGCCTGTTTGTTTTCCGATGCCTTTTCGTTTCGCATAAGACGTGCACGCGAACGGTGTCACCGTCACGGTTCGACGCTACAATGCCTGATCGAATTCGCGTAAGCATTTTTCCGGGGCAATCATGAGCCTGCAAACGTGGTGGCTATACGTAGTCACCGTTTTTTTCGTCTCGGCGACACCGGGACCGAACATGTTGCTCGTCATGACGCATGGCGCGCGTCATGGCTTGCGCCCGTCGTTGGGGACGATGGCCGGCTGCATGACCGCACTCATCGCGATGATGTCGATTTCGGCGGCTGGCCTGGGAGCGGTGCTCAAGGCATGGCCGATGCTGTTCGACACGCTGCGCTACCTCGGCGCGGCCTATCTCATTTATCTCGGTTACAAGAGCTGGCGCTCGCCGGTGGACACCAAGGAAGCGGCTGCCAATCTCGGCGTGCCTGCACAGGTGGCTGACTCGAGCTTCGGCAAGCTGTTCAAGGCGGGCTTTCTGGTGGCAGCAAGCAATCCGAAGGCCATTCTGTTCGCCGCGGCGTTCCTGCCGCAGTTCATCGACCCGACGGTCGCCAAGCTGCCGCAATTCTCGATTCTGCTCGGCACCTTCGCCGTGGTCGAGATGAGCTGGTACATGGTCTACGCCACGGGCGGACTGCGCATTGCGCCGTACTTGCGCGAAGCGCGCGTGCTCAAGGCATTCAACCGCATTAGCGGCGGCGTGTTCATGGGCTTCGGTGCGTTGATGGCAGCGGTGCATCGCTGATCCGGCGACATCGGCAGCAAGGGCGCGCGAGCGCGCCCAGGGGTGTGGCGCACGGCACGGGGAGCAGTAGGTTCGTGCGCCGGAGCACTCAATATTTACGGCCGGCGACCGTTAACGTTCATGACCAGATGCATGAAACGGCGAGTGAGTACCTGGGGGTACGCCTCGCGCTGTGAGGCTGCAAGGTGTCATGGGTCGCAAAGGCTTTAATGCGTACGGCTTGCGTGGACTCGCGTGGCCGTCACGGGGACAAATAGAAGATCAGGTATGGAAACGACAGAACCGCAGGTGACACCGGCGCCCACGGACGAAGAGTCTCAACTACATGACTCGTACCGCATCACCAATCCGCTGGAGATCGGCGGCGTGCTGCGTCATCTGGCAACGCGTGGTGACTTCATGACGGTGTACTTCGCCAACGGCCAGCGTCAGCTCGTCACGCGTCTGCTCAAGGTCGAGCCGCAAGCCCGCGGCTTCTATTTCGACTGGGGCGGCATCGAGACCGAAAATCGGGCTCTGCTCGCCAACAAGCGCGCGCTGTTCGTCGGCGTGCCGGAAGGCATTCAGGTGCACTTCCCCATCGGCGACGTGGAAGAGCGCGAGTACGAAGGCTATCCCGCGTTCTATTCGTCGTATCCGGAAACGCTCGTGCGCTTGCAGCGCCGCGACTACTTCCGCGTGAAGACGCCGATCCTCGATCCCTACCAGTGCACGGTCAAATTCCCGGACGACACGCCGATGCGTCTGTCCGTATTCGATCTTTCATTGGGCGGTGTGGGCTTGCGCACGAAGTCCGATCTGGCCACCGAGATCCCGAAGGGCTCGATGCTCATGCACGTCGAGATCGAATTGCGCGATTACGGCACGGTTCAGGTCGATCTGGAAGTGTGCGCCATTCGTAGCGTGCCGCTCGCGAAGGACGTCGAGTATCACATCGGCTGCCGCTTTATCGCGCTCTCGCGCACCGCCGAGTCGCGTCTGCAAAAGCTCATCACGCAACTCGAACTCAATCGCAAGGCATTCGCGCGCGGTTGAGCGTTTGGCGCGTCAACCCGGCGCGTGAATCTTCAATGCCGGAATGGCGTGCAGCAAGCGGGTGAGGTCGGCCTGACGCCGGCATCCCGTCTTGTCGAAGATATGCCGCAACTGGGTGCGCGCCGTGTTGATCGCCACGTTGGCGTCTTGTGCGTACTGCGTCAGTTCGCGGCCTTCGGCCAGCGCCTGAGCAAGACGTGCCTCTGCGGGCGACAGGCCGAACAACACCTTCAGCGTATAAGGCCCAAGCGTCACGCGCCGGTCCAGCTCACCAATGGTGAGCATGACCATCGGGCGCTGCCAGGGCGCAGCGCAGGCATGCGATTCGCGCAGCGGCAGCGCCGTGATCACCCAATGCTGTTTGTCGCCATGCAGGCGATGGGTGCCGGCCACTGGCATCGGCGCCGTCGCGTTCGCAATCAACCGGCGCACCGCCTGGTCGTCGCTGGGCAACAGTGCCGTGAATTTCCCGCTGCGAATGCTGACATTGCGTGTCGCACCAAGCTGCTGATGGGCCGCCACATTCAGGTAATGTGCGTGGCTCGTCTCGTCGGTGATGACGATGGCCATCTCCAACTGATCGAGCACCGCCATGCCCATGGCCGCCTGCGCCTGCAGGTGACGCGTACCGGCCCGCAGACGCGCCGCCCGGGCGATATGCCGGGTGATGATCTCGAGCTCGGGCGTGGTGTCGGCGTCTTCAAAGGGAGAATGGTCGGGAGCACGCAGGATCGCCAGCAACTCGCTGGTGCCATCGGCGCCGTCGAGATGCAAGCCGTAGGTGTAGCGCACGCCGTTGGGAATCAGGAAGTCGTTGTACAGCTCGCTGCGCGCCACGTAGCGATCGCTCAGATGATGATGGCATCGCATGGCGTGCCCGACCGGCTGGCGCAGCATCAGAGACACGCGGGGATCGGTGGGCGCGAGCTTTTCGACAAACTCGCGAATGAGATCGGGCGAGGCTTCCAGAGAGTGAGAGTCGCGCGTGGCGCAGTGACGCGCGCGATCCCATGTCACCGAATGGAACCCCATGCCACCGGCCCACTGATTGAAATCGCGCAATGCCTGATCCCAACGCGCTTCATCGAGCACGCCGTCGTAGCAAGTGCTGATCAGCGCGTCGAGAGACAACTTCCCCGTGTCGTCCACCATCGCCTCCCCTGGCTCTGTTCCGACGAACCTTCATGTGTTGCCTTGTGCCCGCTTGCCCGCTTCAACCCTTCGCGCTTTCGCCTCTGAGGGGCGTGGTGCGCATAGCGCGTATTCTGGCAAGCGACATCATGGGGATCAATCCGGTCTTACTCGTCGCGTTGCTGCACCGCCACATGGTCTGGCGGCTCGCCACGGGCTTCGCGCACGCCATCCGGGTAGATACGCACGAGCACGATCCGGGGGCCTTGCATCTTCTTGACGACCACGGAGAAGCCGTCGAAGTCGATCTTCTGGCCTTCGTGGGGCAGATAGGCCAACGTATCCATGATGAGACCGCCCACCGATTCCGCGCGCTCGCTCGGGATCTCGATGCCTAGCGAGCGTTCCAGCGTCAGGATCGGCAAGCTGCCGCGCCCGATGAGGGTGCCGTCTTCCATGCGGGTCCAGTCGTCTTCCGTCTGACGGAATTCGTCGCGGATCTTGCCGACCAGCGCAGAGAGCAGATTGTCCAGCGTCAGGAAGCCGATGGGCTTCTGGTCCGGCCATCCCACAATGGCAAAGTGCGGCGCGCCTCGGCGGAAACGGCCGAACAGCTCGCGCGCGGGCATGTCGGGGCGCACTCGCTCGACCGGGCGCGCCATGCTGCCGAGATCCTTGATGGACTGGC
The DNA here is from genome assembly GCF_000807775.2 of Pandoraea fibrosis. NCBI lineage: Bacteria > Pseudomonadati > Pseudomonadota > Betaproteobacteria > Burkholderiales > Burkholderiaceae > Pandoraea > Pandoraea fibrosis. The sequence goes on from NZ_CP047385.1 coordinate 1,715,295, forward strand.
CGTGATGCTCGGCGAGGAACAGATCCTTCAGGTGAACCACCCCAAGTACGGTCTCGCCATCGTTATCGAAGAACGGATAGCGGCTGTAGCGGTGGCGGTAGGCCGTGTCCATGTTCTGCTCGAAGGTCGCATTGCGGCGGAACGCAGCCACTTCGCTCATCGGGTGCATCAGATCGGATACGGTCAGGTCGCTGAAGTCGATGGCATAGGCCACCACGTTCCAGTCGTCGCGCGAGAGTTTTTCGCTCGACGCGCCACGGCGCATGATCAGCTTGATTTCATCGGCGGAGTAATGCGCGTCGGCGCCGTGCGACGGGTCGAGACCGGTCCAGCGCAACAGGCGGTTGGCGCTGTGGTTGAGCACCCAGATCGCCGGGTACATCAGCCAGTAGAAGGCGTAGAGCGGTGCTGCCGTCCAGATGGAGACGGCTTCCGGCACGCGTAGCGCCATCGACTTCGGGGCGAGTTCGCCCACGACGATGTGCAGATACGAAATCGTGAAGAACGCGATGAAAAAGGCCAGCGCGTGAATCAGCTCGGCCGAGCTGACACCCAACGCGGCGAACAGCGGCGTGAGAATGCGCGCGAATGCGGGTTCACCGATCCAGCCCAGACCGAGCGAGGCGAGGGTGATGCCGAGTTGGCAAGCCGAGAGGTAGGTATCGAGTTGGCCATGCACCTTGGCCAGGATACGGCCGCGCCAACCGCGTTGGCGGGCAATCACTTGAACGCGCGTCTGGCGCAGTTTGACGAGGCCGAATTCCGCCGCCACGAAGAAGCCGTTGAGAAACACCAGCAGGATCGCAGCGACGATCAGTAAAAGATTTTCCAAAATATATGAAATGGGACAACAGGCCCGTCAGTATAAGTGACATTTGCCCAAGGTCATAAATAACCGTGACGTTCCGGTGTTTTGCCAGCCAGTTGCCGGTGAATCGCGGGGATTTCGCGGCGGATGCAGGCAAGTCTGCGCTCGTCAGTGTCGGTCGATCGCCCGCCAGCCGGGCATCGCGAAGGCTTCGACCAGGAAATCGATCAGGGCGCGAACCTTGGCGCTCAGATATTTGCGCGAGGGATAGACCACGTAGATACCGGTTTCGGCCTGTGTGTACTCGGGCAGGAATTCGACGAGTTGGCCGCTGCGCAGCGCGTCCTGCACGAGGAATGCCGGTTGCAGCAGGATACCCGCGCCGGCGACGCCCGCAGCGAGGCAGGTGTCGCCGTTATCCGCGATGAGCCGTGCGTGGGTGCGCACGGAAACCGGGCCGTCGGGGCCGTCGAAACGCCATTCCCGCCGATGCGAGAAATAGCTGTAGCCCACCGTCTCGTGATGCGCGAGCTCGCTGGGGTGTTTCGGCGTGCCGTGTTGCGCGAGGTAGCCGGGCGAAGCGCACAGCACGAGCCGGGTGCCGGCCAGCCGGCGATGCACGAGCGACGAATCGGGCAGGCGCGTGATGCGGATCGCGAGATCGTAGCCTTCCTCGACGATATCCACGAGGCGATCGCTCAGTGTGATGTCGAGCGATACCTGCGGGTGCTGAGAGAGGAACGTCGGCCACAGCGGCGCGAGATGGAGGACGCCGAACGTGTGCGGGGCGTTGATGCGCAGCGGGCCGGCCGGCTGGCCGTCGTGTTCGCCGGCCATGGCGTCGGCCTCGTCGAGTTCCGCGAGGATCTGACGGCAGCGCTCGACATATCGTTGTCCCGGTTCGGTGAGCGACAGGCGTCGCGTGGTGCGCTGGAGCAGACGTGTGCCCAGACGCGCCTCGAGATCGGCGACATAGCGCGAGATGGCTGTCTTCGAGATACCCAGCACTGCTGCGGCCTTCACGAAGCTGCCCGATTCGACGACGGCGATGAAGCATTCGATCTCGCGAAGTTTGTTCATGCCGGGGCGGGACTCCTCAAAGATACGTATGTCGATCCGTTGTCAGGCCGAGCGGTCGCGGGCGAGGGGAGGTGCCGCCGTCCGCGGCCAGGCCATCGGATGCCAATGCCGTTATTGTGCCAGCGCCTTCACCTCAGCGAGCGTTGGAGCGGCGCTGCCGAATGCAAAGGCATCCATGCGCAGGGCGCCGTAGGTGGCGCCGGTGTCGAAGTGCGTCTGACTGGCGGCGCTATCGGCCGCGCCCAGCGCGATGTAGAGCGGCAGCAGATGCTCGTCGGTCGGATGCGCGCGCTCGGCATGCGGTGCGCGGGCACGGTAGTCGAACAGGGCGTCCAGATCCATGGTGGCGAGATGCTCAGTGAACCATGCGACGAACTCGGCCAGATAGGGCGCTTCCGCACGATCTTCGGACGGCGCGCGGAATACTTCGTGAAGATTGTGCGTGAAGCTGCCCGAGGCCAGGATCAGCACACCTTCCTGCGCGAGCGGCGCGAGTTGCTGACCGATCCGGTAGTGGTACTCCGGGCGCATGTGTCGTTGCAGCGACAACTGCGTGACGGGCACATCCGCGTCGGGATACAGATAGCGCAGCGGCACCCACGCACCGTGGTCGAGACCCCATTGGTCGTCGGTCGCGGCAGGCAGGCCCGCATCGCGCAGCCGCTGTACGGTGCGTTCGGCCAGTGCGGGGGCGCCGGGTGCCGGGTATTCCAGTGTGTAAAGCTCGCGCGGGAAGCCACCGAAATCATGGATCGTGCGCTGTTGCGCCAGACTGCCCACGCGCGGTGTCGGCGTCGACCAATGCGGCGAGATCACGAGAATCTCGCGCGGACGCGGCACCGCACGCCCCAGCGCCGTCAACAACGGGCCCGTGCGGCCCGGATCGACCGCGAGCAGCGGTGAGCCGTGGGAGACGAAGAGGGTGGGAAGGGCAGACATGGTAATCACTCCGGCAAAAGAACGTGAAGAGGCGTGACAGTACGTGAGCGGATCAGCCCGCGCGAGCACGGCGAATGGCGAAGGCGCCATCCCCGAGCAGGGCGAGCACCAGCAGCCCGGCCACCCAGAACGCCGGGAATTCCCAGCCGCCACCCTTGTTGGTGAAGAGCCAGCCGTTGTGGCCATGCACCGAGACGATGGTGCCGAGCATCAGGGCCGCCAGCGGGAGCGCGGCCCAACGGGCATAAAAGCCCGTGATCAACATCAGACCGCCGACGAGTTCCAGTGCCATCGTGACATAGGCGACGAACGGCGGCAGGCCAAGCGAACCCATGAACCCGACGAAGCCGGGCACGGTGAACACGAATACCTTGAGCGACAGGTGGGCGAGGAAGAGGATGCCCAGCGACACGCGCAGCAGCAGTGCGGCGTAAGGGGCGGTTTTGGTATCGATCATGACGGGCTCCGGTGAGAGATCGAGGTAAGGGGGCTCAGCCATCCACGGGATCGCTGACTTACCCTCGATTCTAGGGAGCGGGATCGTACAGATAAACGAGCACGTCAGGGATTGATTGTCCCGTGTGTAGGGACAATCAATCGTGGCGACGATGCAAGTGCCCTGGCGTCGCGGCGGGCCGGTGCTCAGGCCGAGGCGATCATCCGGTCGAGCAATTCGACCCAGTGTTGCACCGGAGCGTGGTCCCGGGCGTGCTCGCCCTTGGCGGTCGCCTGCAAATGGCAGATGCACCCGACGTTGGCCGAGACGACCAGCTCCGGCTCCAGCGCGTCGAGTGCCTTCCATTTGGCGTCGCGCAACTGATGCGACAGCGCCGGTTGCGTGACCGAATAGGTGCCGGCCGAGCCGCAGCAGATGTGGCTGTCCTGCGGCAGCATGACGTTCACGCCCACGCCTGTGAGCACTTTCTCTACCACGCCCTTGAGTTGCTGGCCGTGTTGCAGCGTGCAGGGCGGGTGATAGGCCACCTTGCCGGTCTTGCGATTCGGCACGCGTCGCTGCAACGCTTCGAGGTTATCGAGTAGCACTTCCGAGAGATCGCGCGCGAGTTCGGAGACGCGCTGCGCCTTGCCCGCGTATTGCGGGTCATGACGCAGCAGATGACCGTATTCCTTGACCGTTGCGCCACAGCCGGACGCGTTGATCACAATCGCTTCTGCGCCGGCTTCGATCTCGGGCCACCAGGCGTCGATGTTGCGGCGGGCGTCGTCGAGGCCGTCGTCGTGATAGTTCAGGTGAAGACGGATGGCGCCGCAGCAACCGGCTGCCGAAGGGCGCACCATTTCGATGCCGAGTGCATCGAGCACGCGCGCGGTGGCCTTGTTGACGTTGGGCAGCATGGCCGGTTGCACGCAGCCTTCGAGCATCAGCATGCGACGCGCGTGTTTGGCCTGAGGCCAACTGCCGGAGCGTTGACGATGCGGCACCTTCTCACGCAGCGAGCGGGGCAGCAGTCCGCGGAATTGTTGGCCCAGACGCAAGGCGGGTGAGAACAGCGAGCGATTGGGGAGGACGCGGGCAAGCGTCCAGCGCAGCGCGCGTTCACCGGCGGGGCGACCGACCTTGGCGTCGACATGACGGCGTCCGATGTCGGCCAGGCGGCCGTATTGCACACCCGAGGGGCACGTCGATTCGCAACTGCGGCAAGTCAGGCAACGGTCCAGATGGCGCTGCGTTTCACGCGTCACGGGCTGGCCTTCGACCATCTGCTTGATGAGATAGATGCGTCCGCGCGGCCCATCGAGTTCGTCGCCCAGCAACTGATAGGTCGGACAGGTCGCGGTACAAAATCCGCAATGGACGCATTTGCGGAGAATGGCTTCGGCTTCGTCGCCGTCCGGCGTGTGACGGAGGAATTCTGCGAGGTTCGTTTGCATCGTCTTTTTTAGCGGTACAGCCGATGGCGGTTGAAGATGCGGCTCGGATCGAAAGCTTGCTGAAGACGCTTGCCGATCGCGTCCAGCGCGGCCGATTGCGGGGTAAATACGCCGGCCGACTTATCGCCGTGGCGAAACAGCGTAGCATGCCCGCCCACTGCTGCGGCAATCGCGCGGACTTCGGCGGCGCTGCGCGAGGTGATCCACCAGCGCTGCGCACCGCCCCATTCGATCAGATGTTCGTCGCCGTGCGCGAGCGGCGGCGTGGTCGGCGGTACCGACAGACGCCACAACGGCTGGCCGTCTCCCGCGACGGGCGCAGCCGCGAAAAACGGATGCGTCTGCTCGCGCAGGGCCTGCCAGAAGCCATGCGCTTCGATGGCATCGACGGATTCGCCGCCCATGGCGGCGCGTGCGGCGTCGATGGCCGCTGCGGCGCCGCCAAGGCGCACGCTGAGCAAGCCGTTGTGCCAGGCCGAGCCCATGAGCGGCAGCGGTTGTCCGCCCCATCGGTTGAGTTGATCGATGGCCTGTGCCTGGGGCAGTTCGAAGCGCAGGGTGGCTTCGGCCACGGGGCACGGCAACACCTTGATCGAGAGTTCGAGCAGCACGCCCAGCGTGCCGAGCGAGCCGGCGAGCACGCGTGAAACGTCGTAACCCGCAACGTTCTTCATCACCTGTCCGCCGAAATGCAGCACCTGAGCTTGCCCGTTCATCACAACGGCGCCGAGTACGAAATCGCGCGGCGCGCCGACATGCGGGCGGCGCGGACCGGCAAGACCGGCAGCGATACAGCCGCCGAGCGTGGCGCCTGGGCCAAAGTGCGGTGGCTCGAACGGCAGGATCTGCGCGCGTTCGGCCAGTGCCGCCTCGATCTCGGCAAGCGGCGTACCCGCGCGAGCGGTGATCACGAGTTCGGCAGGATCGTACGAGACGATGCCGCGATACGTGCCCATGTCGAGTGGCTCGCCTTCAGGCGTCTGACCGTACCAACGCTTGGTGTTGCCGCCTTGAATGTCGAGCGGCGTGCCGTGCTCGGTCGCGGCGAGCACGCGCTCGCGAATGGCGGCGAGGGCTTGTGCTGCCGTTTGTGGAGCGGCGTCGTGCACCGGAGTGTGGAGGACTTGCGACATCAGAACCTCGGCAGATCGGGATGGGGCAGCAAGCCGCCGCGCACATGCATGCGACCGTACTCGGCGCAGCGCGCACGGGTGGGAATGGCCTTGTCCGCGTTGAGCAAACCGGCGGGATCGAAGGCGCGCTTCACGGCGAAAAACGCGTCGCGTTCTTCCGGCGAGAACTGCACGCACATGGAGTTGATCTTCTCGATGCCGACACCATGCTCGCCCGTCACCGTGCCGCCCAGTTCCACGCAGGCCTCGAGAATGTCGCTGCCGAAGGCTTCGGCGCGGTGCCATTCGTCGAGATCGTTGCCATTGAACAGAATCAGGGGATGCATGTTGCCGTCGCCAGCGTGAAAGACGTTGATGCAGCGCAGGCCGTATTGCGTTTCCATCGCTTCGATACGCTTGAGCAGCGTGCCGATGGTTCGGCGCGGGATCGTGCCGTCCATGCAGTAGTAATCCGGCGAAATGCGGCCGGCAGCGGGGAACGCATTCTTGCGTCCCGACCAGAAGCGCAGTCGTTCCGCCTCGGAAGTGGACACCTGAATGCGGGTGGCGCCCGACGCGCGCAGCACCGCCGACACGCGCGCGATTTCTTCCGCGACTTCTTCGGGGGTGCCGTCGGATTCGCACAGCAGGATCGCGGCCGCGTTAAGGTCGTAGCCCGCATGGACGAACTCTTCCACCGCCTGCGTGGCCGGCTTGTCCATCATCTCCAGACCTGCCGGAATGATGCCTGCCGCAATGATCGCGGCCACGGCGTTGCCGCCCGCCTCCACGTCGTCGAAGCTTGCCATGATGACTTGCTGAACTTGCGGCTTCGGCACCAGCTTGACGGTGATTTCCGTGACGACGCAGAACATGCCTTCGCTGCCGATGAACACGGACAGCAGATCGAGACCGGGGACGTCGAGCGCGTGCGAGCCGAATTCCACGATCTCACCGTCCATCGTCACCGCGCGTACCCGAAGCACGTTGTGCACCGTCAGACCGTACTTCAGACAATGCACGCCGCCGGAATTCTCCGAGACGTTGCCGCCAATGGTGCAGGCGATCTGCGACGAGGGGTCCGGCGCGTAGTAGAGGCCGAAAGGCGCAGCCGCTTCGGAGACGGCGAGATTGCGTACGCCGGGCTGCACCGTGGCTGTGCGGGCGTAGGCGTCGACGTCGAGAATGCGCTTGAATCTGGCGAGCGAGAGCACGATGCCGTCGGTGATCGGCATGGCGCCGCCGGACAGGCCGGTGCCCGCACCGCGCGGCACGACCGGGACGCCATGCGCGTGACACGCCCGCAAAATGCGGCAGACCTGATCTTCATCGGCCGGCAGTACGACAGCGAGCGGCAGCTTGCGATAAGCGGCCAGACCGTCGCATTCATAGGGCGTGATCTGCTCGCGGTCGGTGAGCCACTGCACGTCGGGCACGGCGTCTCGCAACGCCGAGAGGCGGGCGGCGCGGGTGCCATCGTCGAGCGTCTCGAAGACGGGCTCATTGCCGGGGGATGCCGGTGCCGACAGCGGCGAGGATGCCTTCGCGGATACCGGCGGCTGAGGGCTCAGCAGCGGGGGCGAAGTTGGCGAGTGGGGCGACGCATGCGATGCCATCGGGCTTGCTCTCGAACGTTCGTTGACGTGTAATGTGTCTATCTGGTTGATTGGTCTACTGGTAGACTGGTCGACCAGATGTCGGATGACGTCATCGTAAAGGGAATGATCCGATTTCGACTACCGGGTTAACCCTTATTTAGAAGCCGATCTTCCAGCGATACCGGGCGATGGGCCGGCCCGCTGCCCTGAGCGAAGCGCCATCCTGTATCGTGGCGTCTGTGATTTTTCTGTCGAGAACCCAAGCCGACATGTCGTCCAACGAGTCGTCCCTGCCTATGTCATCCCTACCTGCCAGCGAATCCCCGGGCGCTGTTGCGAGTTTCGCACCGGTGACGCCGCCGCCGCGGCTGCGCCTGTCCGACATGGTGTACGAGCAACTGGAGACGATGGTCGTCGAAGGCCGGCTCGCGCCGGGCTCGGCGCTACCGTCCGAGCGCGATCTCGCGCAGCAGATGGGCGTGTCTCGTCCCTCGCTTCGCGAGGCGCTACTGCGGCTGGAGTCGCGTGGCCTGATCGTGGGGCGCGCCGGCGGCGGCTATCTGGTGGCGAATGCCAGCCAGCCGTTGCTCGCCGAGCCGTTGTCGCAATTGATGTCGCGGCACAGCAAGACGGTCGACGACGTTCTCGAAATGCGCGAAGTGCTCGAGGCCAAGGCCGTGGAACTGGCTGCCGAGCGTGCGACGCCCGAAGACATTGCCCGGCTCGCGCAGGCACTTGAAGCCCTTGAGGCTGCTTTTGCTGCCGGGCGAGACGGCCTGGACGGGGAGGGGGAGGCCCGCGGGCAGTCGCTGTTGACCCGGGTGCCCGAACTTGACGCCCACTTCCATCTCGCCCTGGCCGAAGCCACACACAACCTGGTGCTGGTGCATCTGATGCACGCAATCTTCGAATTGCTGCGCGGGTCGGTCGTCGACAACTACCGGGCGATCGTCGGTCATGGCGCCGATCTGGCCGAGTTGATCGATCAGCACCGTCGCATCTTCACCGCCGTGGCGTCGCACGATGTCGGTAGTGCCCAACGTTCGCTGCGCGAACATCTGTCCTTCATCCGCAACAACGCCGGCGACGTCGAGGCAGTCTGACCCCGATTTCCGCTGTCTGACGGCGCCCGCGCCAGCGGGCAAATCGACCCCGTCAAAACGTCATCGTTTTCCCTGACCCTACGGTGCGCGGCGCCCTGCCGTGCAAGCGTGGGGTCGTCTGCGTTCTGGCATGCAACACCTTCCAACGCCATGATTTCCCTGCGTTTACCGGTTATCGAGCGCTCACCTCGGGTGGGTGCCCGCCGGCCTCAAACGCCACTCAACACCCGAGATGCGGGCGTTCTCGGGTTGACAGTGCCCCAGCCATCGACTAATTTTGGAACCATAAAAAATACTTAATTCGATATATTGAATCTTGTATATCAGATTCAAAGCGCCGAATCGGCTCCATCAAGACCCGTGAATCGAACCGGGCAGGTGCCGACCCGACGCGGGATTCATCGGAGACATCAGTTGGGTAAGCACAAATTTCCTTTCGGGCAGGCCGCATGCGACGGTTCCTTCGCATGGCCTGTCCAGTCGTATCCGCCGCAGGTGTCCGACGTTGTGGGCCGGGTGCTGCGGTGTTCCTCATCTCCCTGCCGCCTGTTGTGGGCAGGCGATCTGGCGATCACGCGTCCGCGAGGCGCGCCCGCCTGAGTGATAGGGCCCTGATCTGCGGAGGGATTCACGGAAATTCATCGTGACCTGAATAACGCAGACCGGTCCGCACTCGAATTCGTTACCTCGTCACCCTTCGGCAGCCGGCAACTTGCCGGCGCGGGCCTGAAAAGCCTGCGTCGCCGCGCCGAAGCGGGGGCCGGAAGTGTCCTTTGGCGCTTTCGAAAGTCAGTCAGCCGGGGCTCAAGCCCTGCGAGCGCGCCGCCAGGCAGCGCTCCGCGATCAAGCGGCCACGCATGAGCCGCACGTAACGCCAGGAGGCGTGCCGTATCCGCGATTCCCCATGTCGGGACGCACCACGGCACGCGATGACGGCAGGCACCGCACAACGCGCGCGGGCCGCCGCCAATCGTCTGACAGGTATAGGAGGCAAGTCATGCAAGCAGCTGCGCAACCGGAGGAGAAGACCTCTTTTCTGGGAGGGCGCTGGTCACAACTGGTGATCGGCATCATATGTATGGGCCTGGTGGCCAATCTGCAGTATTCGTGGACGTTGTTCGTCGAGCCGATGCAGGCGAAGCACCATTGGGGCATCGCGGCCATTCAGGTGGCGTTCTCGATCTTCATCGTGGTGGAAACATGGCTGGTGCCGATCGAAGGCTGGCTGGTCGATCGCTTCGGGCCCCGGCCGGTGGTGGCGGGTGGCGCAATCTGCGTGGCGCTGTCGTGGATCATGTACTCGTATGCCGAGACGCTGGCAGTGCTGTACACGGCGGCGGTCATTGCGGGTATCGGTGCCGGTTGCGTGTACGGCACCTGCGTGGGTAATGCGCTCAAGTGGTTCCCGGACAAGCGCGGTTTGGCCGCCGGTCTGACGGCGGCAGGTTTTGGCGCCGGTGCGGCGATCACGGTCATTCCGATCGCCAACATGATCCGCGAGTCGGGCTACGAGGCAGCGTTCTTCAACTTCGGCATTGTGCAGGGCGTGGCGATCTTTATTCTCGCGTTGCTGCTGGTCAAGCCACGTGCGCCGAAGGGGGTGAGCGTGTCGCGCCGCAATCTGGCGACGAAGGTGGACTACACCTCGGGCCAGATGATTCGCACGCCGGTGTTCTGGGTGATCTACGTCTGCTTCGTTGCGGTGGCCGCTGGTGGCCTGATGGCAACGGCGCAGATCGGGCCGATCGCGAAGGACTATGGTATTGCGTCGATGCCGATGACGTTGTTCGGTGCCACGCTGCCGCTGCTGACCATGACGCTGTCGATCGACAATCTGTGCAACGGCTTCACGCGTCCGCTGTGTGGCTTCGTCTCGGACAAGATCGGTCGTGAGAACGCCATGTTCATCATCTTCCTTGGGGAGGGGGTGGCGATGCTCGGCCTGATGCACTTCGGTCAGAACCCGTACATGTTCGTGTTCTTCGCCGCGATGACCTTCCTGTGCTGGGGCGAAATCTTCTCGATCTTCCCGGCACTGTGTGCGGACACGTTCGGTAGCAAGAATGCGGCATCCAATGCCGGCACGTTGTACACGGCCAAGGGCACGGCGGCGTTGCTGGTGCCGCTGGCCTCGGTGCTCGCCATCGGTGGTCATTGGGATCGTGTGTTCATCGCGGCGGCGATCATCAGCATCACGGCGGCAGTCGCGGCGAAGTTCCTGCTCGCGCCGATGCGTCGCCGCTGGATCGAGAGCGTGAACAACAACGAAGTGCAAGCGTCGGCAAAGCCCTCGGTTGCGATGAGTGCGCCTGCGAGCGAGTAAGTCAGTTTGCCTGTAGAGCGGTGCGTGAACGGATCACTATTCACGCATGGCTCGGGAGGCGACAGGGCGGGGTGTCGGAAGCGGCACCCCGTTTTTTTCATGGGGCGACAAAACACTGTCGACGGAGGCATCGACGCCGGACACATGGCGTAGGCGAGGGGGGATGGTGTCGGATCTGGCGCTGACGGCGCAAAAACAAAAAAGCCTTGCCGATCGGCAAGGCTTTTTGCATTTTGGCTCCTCGACCTGGGCTCGAACCAGGGACCTACGGATTAACAGTCCGGCGCTCTACCAACTGAGCTATCGAGGATCAAACTCGTGTGTCATACATCGTTGCGACGACGTATCGACTAAAACAAAAGCCTCGCGTGCGCGAGGCCATCGCTTCGGTATTCTTGGCTCCCCGACCTGGGCTCGAACCAGGGACCTACGGATTAACAGTCCGGCGCTCTACCAACTGAGCTATCGGGGATCAAAAGAGAAAGCGATTATAGTGGTGCTTTTTGCACGCTGTCAACACTGCGCGCGCATTTTTTCTGCACCAATGGGACGAAGTCCGCCAATAACGCTCGTGATTTAGCGCTCGAGCAGATGCAGCTTCTCGGTGACGTCCTTCCACTGGTCCGCATCGTCCAGGGACGCCTTGGTCTTCGTGATGCTCGGCCAGTTAAGCGAGAGCTCGGCGTTGAGCGCGATGAAGGCTTGTTGGTCGCCCGGCACGTCCTCTTCGGCATAAATGGCGTTCACCGGACATTCGGCCACACAGACAGCGCAATCGATGCACTCGTCCGGGTCGATGGACAGGAAGTTCGGGCCCTCGCGGAAGCAGTCCACGGGGCAAACGTCCACACAGTCGGTGAATTTACATTTGATGCAGCTTTCAGTGACAACGTGCGTCATGCCAACTCCAGAGTAGGGCGCGAAACGGCTTCGAACGGCCGTTAAAACGCGTATTGTAACGCAGCCCGCCGTCGTCGGTGCGAGAGCCGAAAGGGGGCCGGGGCAAGGCATCCTGTCATCACGCAATCTGCCGCGATGTCATGCGTGACACCGCTTTGCGGTACGATGTTCGCTGTTCCCGTGCGCCGCCGATACGGCCGTTGGTCGATCGGCGGCGTTCGCTGCTTTCTCGTGCGTGCTCCTTGCGGGGCCTGTCGTCATGATCATCACGTCGCTGCTCGATACCGATCTCTACAAGTTCACGATGATGCAGGTGGTGCTGCATCATTTTCCCGCCGCACAAGTGGAGTACCGCTTCAAGTGCCGTACCGAAGGTGTCGACCTGACGCCCTATGTCGAAGAAATTCGAGACGAGATCCGGTTGCTGTGCGGCCTGCGCTTCACCGAGTCCGAACTGCGTTATCTCGGTGCGATGCGCTTCATCAAGAGCGATTTCGTCGACTTTCTCGACCTGTTCCATCTGAACGAGAAGTACATCACGGTGCTGCCGTCGCCGAAGGGCAACGGCGAGATCGACATCACGATCCGCGGCCCTTGGCTGCATACGATCCTGTTTGAAATCCCGGTGCTTGCGATCGTCAACGAAGTGTATTTCCGCAATACGCAGCGCGCGCCGGCTTATCAGGAAGGCCGTCAGCGGCTCAAGGACAAGATCTGCATGCTCGCCGAGCGCGTGGACTATCGCGAGTGCAAGATCGCCGACTACGGCACGCGTCGCCGCTTCTCGAAGGAATGGCACGAAGAGGTGATTCTCACGCTGCGCGACGAACTGGGCGAACAGTTCGCGGGCACGAGCAATGTGTATTACGCGTCGAAGCTTGGCCTCACGCCGCTTGGCACGATGGCGCACGAGTACCTCCAGGCATGTCAGGCACTTGGCCCCCGTCTGCGCGACTCGCAGATCTTCGGTTTCGAGACCTGGGCGAAGGAATACCGTGGCGATCTGGGAATTGCCCTCTCCGATGTGTACGGCATGTCCGCATTCCTGCGCGATTTCGACATGTATTTCTGCAAGCTCTTCGACGGCGCGCGCCACGATTCCGGCGATCCGTTCGCGTGGGGCGAGCGCTTGTTGGAGCACTACGCGCAAAACCGTGTCGATGCGCATACCAAGACGATGATTTTCTCGGATGGCCTCGATATCCCGAAGGTCCTCCAGCTTTTCGAGCGCTTTCGCGATCGCTGCAAACTGGCGTTCGGCGTGGGCACGAACCTCACGAACGATCTTGGCTATCAACCGCTGCAGATCGTCATCAAGATGGTGCGCTGTAACGGCCAGCCAGTTGCCAAGCTGTCGGATTCGCCGGGCAAGAACATGTGCGACGACGACGCGTATCTGGCCTATCTGCGTCAGGTTTTCGAGATTGCACCGGAACCGGCCGCCGGCATCTGAGGCGCCGCGACAGCGGTGCAGTCCTAGCGCCGGGACAGACCATTCCGATAGTGCGCGAACGCCCGTCGCCCCGACTGGGGCAACCGCTATAATTGCGCATCGCCCGCCGGACTTATTCCGGTGGCTTCGAGAGACGACAAGCGACGCCGCCGGCGATAGACCGGCGCGTTGGCTTCACAGGACAGCTCATGGATACCTCCGACGCCCGCAATCGCATCTTTGCCCGTATTCGTAACGCACAGCATCGTCCCGATGTGGCGCGTGCGAATGAGCAGGCGGCGGCTGAGGACTATCTGGCGCGGCATCCGCAAGGGCCGCGTCCGGCAATGTCCGCCGATCTCATTGCGACGTTCATCGGCAAGGCCGAAGCGCTCTCGAGCACGATCGCGCGCGTGCCGGACATGCGCGATGTACCGGCGGCTGCCGCGACCTATTTGCAGGCTAACGGCCTCACCATGCAGGCGGTGGCTTGGCCGACGTTACGCGAGCTTGACTGGACTCGGGCCGGCTGCGACGTGGCCTTTCGCAAGCCGCACGGCGACGATATGGTGGGCATTACCGGCTGCTTCTGTGCCATTGCAGAGACCGGCGCGCTGATGATGATGTCCGGGCCGGAGACTTTCGCTTCGGCGACATTGTTGCCCGAGACGCATATCGCCATCGTGCCGGCTTCACGTATCGTCGCTGGCCATGAAGATGGCTTCGCCCTCATGCGTAGCGAGCGCGGCCAACTCTCTCGCGCGACCAATTTCATTGCCGGACCCTCGCGTACCGCCGATATCGAACAAACGCTGGTGCTGGGCGCGCATGGCCCCTACCGCGTTCACCTCATCATCGTCGACGGCGCCTGATGCGGGCGTAGTCGCCGCAGCGGCGACGTCGGGCCCGACACCGAATGCCTTCACCCATCCGCGCGTGTGTCAATTCGCGGTGGGGAGCCGTCTTTCGAAAAACGACCGACAGCTTTGGGATTCGATAGGGCGGTGGTACGCAATTTTTGTATGGGAAATCTCCCAAGCTGGCGTCATTCCGGGCACTCGGCGGCCCACGGCGACTCGTAAGGAGTTGACCATCAATCAACAGGAACCATAAACAATGCTTAAGGGGATTTGGGGAGCCTTGGTTGCGGCGGGGCTGGCATTGGCGAGTCCTGCGGCGTTTGCTGCCGGACCGGACGGCGCACAACTCATCGCCTGGTGGGGCTTGCCATTCGCAGGGCTGTTGCTCTCGATCGCGCTCGGGCCGTTGCTCGCGCCGGCGTTCTGGCATCACCACTTCGGCAAGATCGCGGCATTCTGGGGCGCAGCGTTTCTGGTGCCCTTCGCGCTCGTGTTCGGCGTGGGGGCGGCCTGGTATGGCGCGGTGCATGCCGTTGTCGCGGAATATATTCCTTTCGTCGTGTTGCTCACGGCGTTGTTCACGACGGCCGGCGGCATTTGCGTTCACGGCAATCTGCGAGGTGGACCGTGGCTCAATACGGGCCTGCTGCTGCTGGGCACGGTGCTGGCGAGCATCATGGGAACGACGGGCGCGGCCATGCTGCTGATTCGTCCGCTCATTCGCGCGAACGACAACCGCAAGCACAATGTGCACATCGTGGTGTTCTTCATCTTCCTAGTCGCGAATGCCGGCGGCTCGCTCACGCCGTTGGGCGATCCGCCGCTCTTCCTCGGTTTCCTGCAAGGAGTGGACTTCTTCTGGACGACGGCCCACATCTGGCCTGAGACGCTGTTCATCTGTGGCGTGCTGCTGGTGCTGTTCTTCCTGATCGACAGCTATTACTTCCGCCAGAAGGGCGAGCGTCAGATCGAAGAACTGGATCCGACGCCGCACGCTGCGCCGTTGCGACTCGAAGGAAAGCGCAATTTCGTACTGCTCGCAGCGGCCGTGGGCCTTGTGCTGATGAGCGGCGTCTGGAAGCCGGGCGTCACGTTCGACGTTTTCGGAACGCCAGTCGAACTGCAAAACATCGCGCGCGACGTCGGACTGATCGTGGTGACATTGATGTCGCTGGCGATTACGCCGCGCACGGCACGCGAGGGCAACGACTTCAACTGGGAGCCGATGAAGGAAGTGGCCAAGTTGTTCGCCGGCATCTTCCTGACGATCATTCCGGTAGTGGCCATCCTGCGCTCGGGCGAAGCTGGCGCACTCGGCTGGGTGATCCGTCTGGTGACCGGGCCGGGCGGCGTGCCGGACGACGTCATGTATTTCTGGGCGACGGGGCTGCTCTCGTCATTCCTCGACAATGCGCCGACGTATCTGGTGTTCTTCAACACGGCAGGCGGCGATGCGGCAACGCTGATGACCGCGGGGGCAACCACGCTGGCAGCGATTTCGGCAGGGGCGGTATTCATGGGCGCGAACACCTATATCGGTAATGCGCCGAACTTCATGGTGAAGGCCATCGCAGAGCAGCGCGGCGTTCGCATGCCGAGCTTCTTTGGCTATATGCTGTGGTCGGGCGCGATTCTGCTGCCGCTGTTCGTTGTGACGACCCTGATATTCTTCTGAGCCGCGATATTGCCAAGCGGCCAACCTTTGCGAGACCACTGGTGAAACCGAAGATCCTGGTAGCCCGAGCCATTTTCCCGGACGTGATCGAGCGTCTGGCGCAGTATTTCGATGTGGAGCGCAACGACGCCGACACGGTGTATTCGAGTGACGAATTGCGCGCCCGTCTGGCCGACAAGGCCGGGGCGATCACAACGGCGAGTGAGCGCATCGATGCGTCGGTGCTTGCCGGTGCACCGCATCTGCGGGTGGTGGCGAACATGGCCGTGGGCTACAACAACTTCGATATCGAAGCGATGACCGCCGCAGGCGTCATGGCAACGAACACCCCCGACGTCCTCAACGAGACAACGGCCGACTTTGGCTGGGCCTTGTTGATGGCGACGGCGCGTCGCGTGACCGAGTCGGAGCGCTGGTTGCGGGAGGGGCATTGGGATAAATGGGCCTACGATATGTTCCTCGGGGCCGACGTGCATGGCAGCACGCTGGGCATCATCGGCATGGGGCGAATCGGACAGGCGATTGCACGCCGGGCGATGGGTTTCAACATGCGTGTCGTGTATCACAACCGTTCGCGTCTCGACGATGCGACGGAAGGGGCCTGCAAGGCGAGCTATGTGGACAAGGACACGCTGTTGCGCACGGCGGATCACATCATTCTGGTATTGCCGTACTCGACGGCAACCCATCACACGATCGGCGCCGCGGAGCTGGCCGTCATGAAGCCGACGGCCACGCTGGTCAATCTGGCGCGTGGCGGCATTGTCGACGACGCCGCCCTTGCTGCTGCCCTGACGAAGGGGCAGATCGCAGCGGCGGGTCTCGACGTCTTCGAGGGAGAGCCGAAAGTGCATCCCGATTTGCTGAAGGTGTCGAATATCGTGCTGACGCCGCATATCGCCAGTGCCTCGGCGGCAACGCGTCGTGGCATGGCGAGTCTGGCGGCCGACAATCTGATCGCCGCACTGGGGTTCGGGGCGGCCGCCGGCAAGCCGCCGTGCCTGCTGAATTCTGCGGCACGCAAGGCGTAATCGCGAGCCATGGCGAGTCTCGGCCAGTCATGACTCGCGCGGCCATGCCAGCCTTGATGACGATGATGGCCGCTGCTGTACAAGGTTAGTTCAGGAAGCAAGACAGGAAGGCGTCTACGGGAGTCGCAACGCGATGGTGGAGATGGTGTTGATAGCGCTCGCAGCGCTGAATCTGTTGGTGATGATCGCGATTGCGGTGAAGGTTTGGCAACGCAACGGCGATACGTCACTGCGCGAGACACTCACCGGCTCGCTCACGCATGTGCGAGACGACCTGCTGCAGGCTGCCGATCGCAGCGAGCGCGGACTGCGTCAGGAGTTCGCCGAGATCGCGCGTGCCGGACGTGGCGAACAGAGCGCACAAATGGCCCAGTTCCAGCAGACGTTGGCAGCGCAAATGACCAGTGTGGCCACGGTGCAGAACAACCAGATCGACGGTTTCGCGCAACAACTGGCCAAGCTCACCGAGTCGAATGCCGCACAGCTCGAGGCGGTGCGGCAGAGTCTGGTGCTCAACGGGCAACAGATGCGCGAAGAGCAGACGTCGGCGTTGCGTCGCTTCGGCGAGGCCCAGCACCAACAACTCACGCAACTCGCCGAAGGCAACGAACGGCGGCTGGTGGAAGTGCGTGCCACGCTCGAACAAAAGCTCAAGGACATCGAGGTCAACAACGCGGCCAAGCTCGAAGAGATGCGTCGTACCGTTGACGAGAAGTTGCATGCCACGCTCGAGCAGCGGCTTGGCGAATCGTTCAAGCTGGTCTCGGACCGTCTGGAGCAGGTACATCGTGGTCTGGGCGAGATGCAGACACTCGCCGCCGGGGTGGGCGATCTGAAGCGCGTGCTGACCAACGTGAAGACACGAGGCATCTGGGGGGAAGTCCAGTTGCAGGCGTTGCTCGAACAATTGCTCACGCCCGACCAGTTTGCCAAGAACGTTGCGACGAAACCGGGGAGCGCCGAGCGAGTGGAATTCGCAATTGCGCTGCCGGGACAGGGCGGAGACAGCAACACGCCGGTCTGGCTGCCCATCGATGCGAAATTCCCGCGCGAAGACTACGAGCGTTTGCTCGACGCGCAGGAGCGCGCCGATCCGGTGGCCGTGGAAGAGGCGTCGAAAGCGCTGGAGACGCGTATCCGTCTGGAAGCGAAGACGATTGCCGACAAGTATCTCGCGCCACCGCACACGACCGACTTTGCCCTGTTGTTCCTGCCGACGGAAGGGCTTTATGCCGAAGTGCTGCGGCGTCCGGGACTCTCGGACATGTTGCAACGCGAATATCGCGTGACGGTGGCTGGTCCGACAACGTTGACCGCACTGCTCAACAGTTTGCAGATGGGCTTCCGCACGCTTGCCATCGAACGCCGTTCCAGCGAAGTCTGGCAGGTGCTCGGTGCCGTCAAGACGGAGTTCTCCAAGTTCGGCGACGTGCTCGCGAAGACCAAGGCGCAACTGGAGACCGTGACGCGCTCCATCGACAAGGCCGAGGTGCGCACGCGCGCCATGGCGCGCCAGCTCAAAGCGGTAGAAGCCCTGCCCGGTGAGCAGGCCGTCGAATTGCTGGGCGTGGAGTTGGACACCGACGACGAGGCCTGATCGCTCAGGCGCTCACGCGCTCACGCTATCGAGGGCAGAGGCGTTGTCAGTCGCCCTTGGCGAACCGGCCGAGCGCCTCGCCCGCCATGCGCACCACGCGCCAATCGGGCAATACCGTCGCGCCCTGCGACGTGTAAAAGTCAATCGCCGGCTGATTCCAGTCGAGCACTGTCCATTCGAAGCGCCCGCATTGTCGTTCTACGGCGATCCGGGCGAGCCGGCGTAGCAGCGCTTGCCCGACCCCTTTGCCTCGCATCGACGGCTGGACGTAGACGTCTTCGAGATACAAGCCGCGCCGTCCGAGGAAGGTCGAGAAGTTGTGGAAGTAAAGGGCATAGCCGACGGGCTTGCCATCCCACTCGGCGATCAGACACTCGGCCGCCGGGGCATTCCCGAACAGCGCCTCGTGCACGCTCTGCGGCGTTGCCTCGAAGATATCCAGCAGCTTTTCGAAAACCGCCAGTTCCTGCATCAGGCTGTGAATGGTGCCGACGTCCTCGGCGGTGGCTGGACGAATATGCAAAGACATGGGGCTAGGGTGTGAGAGGCGGCGCTGCCGTCGGCAGGGTGCACCGAACGCTAGCCACCGCGGGTCAGAGGGTCAATATTCGTCTTCGGGCGCGTCGCTCAGGGCGACTTCGATGCCGCCAAATCGCTCGGCCACCCAGTTGTACGCGTGGCACGCGACCCAGAGCAGCACAAAGCCGACGATGGCATTGAGCACCAGCGCGGAAATGAACGCGAGCCCCGGCAGGTCGCCATAGCGGAGGAATGCCGCCAGGAAGGCGAGCAGCACCAGCGGAATACTAAAGGTGAGATAGACCAGCACCAGCGCTTTGGCCGTCTGGCCGGGACTGATGTACGTGATCTGCTTTTTCGTTGTCATTGACGTGTGCTTTCGGTTTGTTGCCATCATCGTCGAAGCGCCGATGACGGCGATATCGTGCTGTTGCGTGGTTTCGTTGCTTCGTTTTTTGGGGACATCGGGAGCGGTGTTCGCGCTAAACCAGTCCGTCGAACACAATGACGTCGACCAGTTCGCCGGCCGCCACGTCACCGCGCGCGGTGCCAAGCGTGACGAAGCAGTTGGCTTCGCTCATCGTGCGCAGAATGCCGGCGCTTTGGGCATCGGCGACCGTGACTTGCCAACGGCCCTGAGCATCGGCGGCAAGCACGCCGCGCAGGAATTCGGTGCGGCCGGGACGCTTGGCAATGGCCGTCGTCGTCGGCACGGGCAAGCTCGGTGTGGCTTGCGGCTCGGCGCCCATCAGCGCGAACAGCCCATCGCGTACCAGATGGTAGAACGACGCCATGACGGCGGCCGGATTGCCCGGCAGTCCGAACAGCAACGCGCGTTTACCGTCGCTCTCGAGTTCGCCGAACGCGAACGGGCGGCCCGGGCGCATCGCCATTTTCCAGAACACCACATTGCCCAGACGCGTCATCATCTCGCGCGTGAAATCGGCCTCGCCAACAGAGACGCCGCCTGACGTGATGACAGCGTCTGCCTCGCGGCAGGCAGTGCGCAACGTGTCTTCGATTGCCTGTGGGTCGTCGCGCACCACGCCCAGATCCAGCACCTCGACACCCAGCCGTTGCAGCATGCCGAAGAGCGTATAGCGGTTGCTGTCGTACAGATTGCCGGGGGCGAGCGGCTCGCCGACCGAACGGAGTTCGTCGCCGGTCGAGAAGAATGCCACGCGAATGCGGCGGCGCACAGGCACTTCGGCAATGCCCAGCGACGCGAGCAGACCGAGGGCTGCGGGGCGCAGGCGCTTGCCGGCATGCAGCGCGGCGTGTCCCGTCGCCAGATCTTCGCCCACATGGCGCACGTGGCGGCCTGCGGTGACGGCGTTGGCCGCAAAGGAAATGACTTCCGTGTTGCCCTCGCGCCGTACCTGTTCCTGTGGAATGACGGTATCGCATCCGGCAGGCAGCAATGCGCCGGTCATGATGCGCACGCACTCGCCCGGCGCCGCGACACCATCAAACGGATGGCCGGCAAACGAGTGGCCTGCCACGCGCAAACGGATCTCGCCGTCGGTCGCAAGCGCGCTGCCGGCGAAGGCATAGCCGTCCATCGCAGCGTTTTCGAAAGCGGGCACGTCGAGCGGAGAGATCACATCGCGGCCGAGTACGCGGCCCAGCGCACTGCGCACGGCCACCTGCTCGATGGCGGATACCGGACAGGCGGTGCGCACAATGACCGCACGCGCCAATTCGACTGTCATGTCGTTGGGGTCGTAGTCCGGCAAGCCGGCCAGGGCTTCGTCTAGTGTTGTCATGGGTATGGCGTCGTCATCCGGCACATATCCGGTACATATCCGGCATGAATCCCGTTAAAGCGGTGGCGACGGATCTGGCCGCGTCGATGCCCGGACTTTCAGGGGGCGCGCGGCGTATCGGGATGGAGGTCGTCCAGCGTGTTGACATTGTAAAACGGACGCTCGTCGCCGAAGTGAACTTGTACGGCCTTGTGGCGTGCCAGCCACGTTCGCACGCGGTGCTCGCCGCACGCCAGCGTCGCGGTCAGATCGTCTGCCAGCGAGCGATGCAAAAGGGCGAAGACCGGATGCGGGCCACCGGTGGTGGCGGCATAGGCGGCCAATGACGGCGGGGCGCCCGTATCGGCGAGCGAAGCGCCGATCGCCGCGGTGAGTCGTTCGCCGAGGTCCTCTGGAAGGTATGGGGCGTCGCACGGTGCGGTGAGGACATAATCCGTACATGCCGCGCGCAATCCGGCGAGCATGCCGGCGAGCGGTCCCGCAAAGTCCTGCGTCTCATCGCTCACGACCGCCGCGCCGAACGCCGCATAGGCATCGCGGTTCCGATTGGCGCTGATGAGTAGCGTACCGACCTGTGGACGTAATCGGTCGGCGACATGTGCAGCCAATGGCCGGCCGGCGAACATCTGCAAGCCCTTGTCGCGTCCGCCCATGCGTTGCCCACGCCCGCCTGCAAGGATCAGACCGGTGATCGCGTGGCGGGGAATCGGAGCGGCAGTCATGGGCGTGAATTCCTGCGCGGTGGGAACGTGTGGATGTTGCTAGGAGCGATTCAAACCGATGACGCGGCCATTGGCATCGAACCAGACCGCACCGTCGCCGAGCATGACGCCCTGATCGCGGGCGAACATCAACCGGGGGACGGCGGCGCCGATGGTGCGAACGTAGCCGTCGGTGAAGATCTCGTTGTAGCGCGCGAGCAACGACTTCGGGTTCCGAAGGATCAGCGTTTTGCCACGCAGCGACACATGCAACGGATAACGGATGGATTGTGCGACGACGTCGCGGCGATCGTCGAGCACACCTTTTCGGAACTGCGTGGCGGCACGGTTGACGGTTTCATCGTCGTTC
This sequence comes from Pandoraea fibrosis, assembly GCF_000807775.2. NCBI lineage: Bacteria > Pseudomonadati > Pseudomonadota > Betaproteobacteria > Burkholderiales > Burkholderiaceae > Pandoraea > Pandoraea fibrosis. Next base: position 1,737,002 of record NZ_CP047385.1, read on the forward strand.
ACGCCGGCCACCCCGTAGAGATGATCGATCTTGCCGTTCTGGATGCTCGTCAGCGCCAGTTCGAACGGTACCGAACGGCCATTGCGCAGATCCTTCCATTGACCGGAAATGACCTCGCAGGTGGACGACGCGCCGCGCTGGCGATTGACGTCCTCGTTGGAGGAAAACTCGCCTTCGAAGGTGGCGCGAGGCATGCCGCCGGCGTCAAACTCAGTCAGGTGCAAGCGAGACTTGGCTTCCAGCTTTCCTGTGAGATACGTATCGCTTTGCGATGACGCGTTGGCATAGCGACCTTCGAGCTTGCCGCCGGATGTGGGGCGCAACACCAGCCGCAGCGGATTGCGCTCGCCAAGCTGGCCGCTATAGGTCATCAAATGGTTCGCAATGTCGCGAGCCGACGGATCGCAATCCGCATGCGCCATCGACGGCGCAAGGGCGCTCAGCAACAGCGTCAGGGCGCTCAGGCCTACGGCGATCGGACGCCGCAGCTGGAAACGCACGCCGAGCCGCGAGGTACGTTGGGGAGCCGGCAGAGAGTCTCGGACGCGGTGAGCGTCCGGGGCAACAGGGATCATGAGTCGAGATGGAATTCGATAGTTCGAAAGCGTGCGGACGAACGAACGGGCACAACGCCCGGGACGTTCAACCGCCGATGTAGGACATCTCCACTTTCGGGGGGGCGTCTTCCGGCAGGCCAGTGGCTGCCGTTCGCAATGCTGAGTAACGGTCGGTGCGACCTTGCCAGATGTCCCCGATGACGGTCGAGATCTGGGCATCGCTCGCGCCGTTGCGCAGCAACGTGCGCAGGTCGTACCCGGCGCTGGCGAACAGACACAGGTACAACTTGCCTTCCGTAGACAGGCGTGCCCGGGAACAAGTGCCGCAAAAAGCGCGCGTCACCGATGAAATGACGCCGACCTCGCCACCGCCGTCGCGATATTGCCAACGCTGCGCGGTCTCGCCGGGATAGTTCGGCTCGAGCGGTTCGACCGGCAGCGCCTCGTTCAGACGGGCGATGACGCTGGCCGACGGCAACACGTCGTCCATGCGCCAGCCGTTCGACGTGCCCACGTCCATGTACTCGATGAAACGCAATACCACGCCGCTGCCATGGAAATGCCGTGCCATCGGCACGATCTCGCTGTCGTTGGTGCCGCGTTTGACGACCATGTTGACCTTCACCGGGCCGAGGCCGACGTGCTGCGCTTGCGCAATACCTTCGAGCACATTGGCGACAGGGAAGTCGACATCGTTCATTTGCCGGAAGATCGTGTCGTCGAGACTGTCCAGGCTGACCGTCACGCGTGTGAGCCCGGCGTCCTTGAGCGATTGCGCCCGGCGCGCGAGCAGCGATCCGTTGGTCGTGAGTGTGATGTCCAACGGTTTGCCCGACGGGGTGCGCAAACGGGCCAGCATCTCGATCAGACGTTCGATGTGCTTGCGCAGCAGCGGCTCGCCGCCGGTCAGGCGTAACTTCTCGACGCCATGTTCGACGAACAGGCGCGCAGCACGCTCGATTTCTTCGAAGGACAGCAGGGACGATTGCGGAAGGAAGGTGTAGTCCTTGTCGAACACATCCTTCGGCATGCAATAGACGCAACGGAAGTTGCAACGATCCGTCACCGAAATACGCAGGTCGTGCAGCGGCCGCGCCAGCGCATCTTCGAGCTGGCCGGTGGCTGCGCGCACTTGTGCGGGAATCTGCGGGGCGTGCGTTGCATAACGCGCGTCGCTACGCAGATCGGTGAGTCGGATGATCGTTTCAGTCATGGTGGGGCCTTAGCTTGCGTCTCCATTCTAACGAATTGGGCCGTTTGCCGCCGATGCCGACCCTTTAGGCATCGGATATCGGTACCAAGGCATTCGTTGGGGACGTCAAGCCCTTACTACGCCACAAGATACGGGCGGGGCCGTGCGGGCACAAGTCGGGACAACGCGGAGTTGCAGAGGAAAAGGCGATCCCCATGAAGTCAAAAAGGAGGCCGAAGCCTCCTTTTCTGGCATCACTTGACGTTGGGCGGTGCCTTGCCGTGAGGCAAGAACCGCCCGAACGTTACGCGCAGCCTACCTTATGCAACGTGATCCGACGAGGTGCGCGTTTCCACTTGCTCCATCGGGCCGCTGTTGATCGGCGTGGACGGACGGCGTTCGCGGCGCACTTGCGGTGCCGGTGCGGTTTGCGCCGCCGCTTCCTTGGCGGCACGATGCTTGTCGGCATCCGTGTGGACCCAGACCAGACCCACGCTTGCCAGCGTCGATTCCAGGGCGCCGCGTTCCAGCGTCGGGGCGACCGCCACCGGGGCCGGCTTGTGCGTCACGACTTCCGTGACAGCCGCTGCGGCTTCCGGCACGACCGGCACCGCTTGCACCGGCGCGGCGGGCGCCAGCGTTTGCACGGGCTTCACCGTTTCGACCATCTCGATCGGCGTGGCCGGAGCAACCGGAGCGACCGGAGCAACCGGAGCGACCGGTGCTGCGACTTCGGCAGGCGCCGTCGGCGCGGGGCTGACGTCTGCCGGGGCGCTGGCTGCGGCTGCGGTGGCGGCAATCTCGGTCAGCGCTGCGGCCGGCACCGAGGGCTGTGCCGGGCTCGGCGTTGCCACCGGCAGCGGTGCGCTGACCGGCGGGACCACCGGTGCAGCCGCGACTTCTGCTACGGGCAGCGGTGCCACGTTGACCGGGGCGACCGGCTCGGCGATCACGGGGGCGGGGACTTCCGGCGTTGCCACCGGGGCGGCTTCGCTCACGGTCACGACCGGTGCGGCGGGAGCCGGGGCTTCCGCTTGCACGGCGGGAACCTGGACCGGGGCCGACGTCGGCTCGGCTTGCGCGGCAGGTGCCGGGGCCGGCGTGGCCACGACATTTGCTGCGACGGCCGGCGCGGCAGCACGGACCAGTGCGTCGGTTGCCGCGTTTTCGCTGGCTTCGTCCGTCAGCACCGGAGCGCGCACGCCTTCGATGTCATCCGACGCTGCGCCTTCGGCCTGTTCGCCATCGGCACCCTGTTGCTGCTCATTGGCTTCACGCTCGCGACGGCCACCACGACGACCGCGACGGCGGCTGCGGCGGCGTTCTTCACCGCCTTGCTCGCCTTCTTCGCCTGCGGATACCGTTGCCCCGTCCTCGACTTGCGCCGTCAGACGATCCTGCTCGAGTTCCTCGTGTTCCGCGGTAAGCGATGCGGCCGCTTGTGCCACGCGTTGCGGTGCGGCTTGCTGGCCATCGGTGCCATCCGGCTGACGACGTTCGCGGCGCTCGTTACGATCACGACGGTTACCGCGTTCGCGACCTTCGCGCGGCTCGCGACCCTCTTCGGTGCGCACGTCTTGTGCCGGCTGACGCTGCGCGTCGTCGCGTTCGCGCTTGTCGCGGCCTTCCTGACGCTCATTGCGCTCATTACGCTCGCCACGTTCATTGCGCTCGTTGCGCTCAGCGCGTTCGCCACGTTCTGCACGTTCCGGACGCGCACCACGACCCTCGCGGCCTTCACGTGCGGGTTGTGCGGCGTTGTCCTTGCCTGACTTGTTCTCGTCGCGGGCATTACCGCGGCGATTGCGGTTTTGCTGATGCGGACGGTCATGACGTTCGCGCGGCGGGCGTGCAGTCGGCTTGGCCGGCTCTTCGACCTTGACCGGTGCTGGCGCAGCGGGTTCGAGACCCAGCAGACGCTTCACGAAGCCGATAAAGCCACCGCTGCGTGCGGGGGCTGCGGCGGCCGGTGCTGCGACAGCGACAGGTTCCGGGCGCGGTTGTGCGGCCGGGGCCGGCTGCTCGGGCGTAATGCCCTTGACGGCGGCTTCCTGGCGCGGACGCGCATCTTCCTTCTTCTTGCTGTAGCCGGCCGGATCTTCTTCCAGCGAGCGGGCCGCTTCTTCGGCGAGGGCGTAGCTGGCCTTCGGTGCATCCAGACGCGGATCGTCGAAGCGCAGGCGCTCGAGCTTGTAATGCGGCGTTTCGAGATGCTTGTTCGGGATCAGCAGCACGCCAACCTTGAAGCGCGCTTCGATCTTGTTGATTTCCTGACGCTTTTCGTTGAGCAGGAAAGCAGAGACTTCGACCGGCACCTGGCAGTGGATCGCTGCCGTGTGCTCCTTCATGGCCTCTTCCTGGATGATGCGCAGGACTTGCAGCGACGACGATTCGGCGTCACGGATGTGGCCGGTGCCGTTGCAACGCGGGCAGGTCACGTGCGTGCCTTCCGACAGCGACGGACGCAGGCGCTGACGCGACAACTCCATCAGGCCGAAACGCGAGATCTTGCCCATCTGGACGCGGGCGCGGTCGTGTTTGAGCGCGTCCTTCACACGTTGTTCGACTTCACGCTGGCTCTTGGCCGACTCCATGTCGATGAAGTCGATCACGATCAGACCGCCGAGGTCGCGCAGACGCAACTGGCGTGCGACTTCGTCGGCAGCTTCCAGGTTGGTGCGAAGGGCGGTTTCCTCGATGTCGGCGCCCTTGGTGGCGCGCGCCGAGTTGACGTCGATCGAGACCAGCGCTTCGGTGTGATCGATCACGATCGCGCCGCCCGACGGCAGCGGCACCTGACGCGAATACGCCGTTTCGATCTGATGTTCGATCTGGAAGCGCGAGAACAGCGGCACATCGTCGCGATACTGCTTCACGCGGTTCAGGTGGTCGGGCATGACCACTTGCATGAAGTTGCGCGCCTGTTCGGAGATTTCTTCCGTGTCGATGAGGATTTCACCGATGTCGGGCTGGAAGTAATCGCGGATGGCACGGATGACGAGGCTCGACTCGAGATAAATCAGCGCCGAGTCGCGCGGCAGTTCGATGTTCGAGGCGGCACCTTCGACGGCGCGCCAGAGTTGCAGCAGATAGTTCAAGTCCCACTGCAGTTCTTCCGCCGAGCGGCCGATGCCAGCGGTGCGGGCAATGATGCTCATGCCTTCCGGCAGTTCGAGCTGCGCCATCGTTTCGCGCAGTTCCTGACGGTCTTCGCCCTCGATGCGGCGCGATACGCCACCGCCGCGCGGGTTGTTCGGCATCAGCACGAGATAACGGCCGGCCAGCGAGATGAACGTGGTGAGGGCAGCGCCCTTGTTGCCGCGTTCTTCCTTTTCGACCTGAACGATGAGTTCCTGGCCTTCGGAGAGGGCGTCCTGAATGCGCGCATTGCGCACATCGGCACCTTCGCGGAAGTACGCGCGGGCGACTTCCTTGAACGGCAGGAAGCCGTGGCGACCTTCGCCGTAGTTGACGAAGCAAGCTTCGAGGGAGGGTTCGATACGGGTGATGACACCCTTGTAGATATTGCCTTTACGCTGTTCGCGGCCGGCCGTCTCGATATCGATGTCGATGAGTTTCTGCCCATCGACAATTGCCACGCGCAGTTCTTCCTGCTGCGTGGCGTTGAACAACATGCGTTTCATGAAAACGACTCCCACCCGCCGCAGTTGCCAATGCGCAGTGCGTCGGGCACGTATCACTCGAGTTATCCAACACGCGAGGTTCGAGCCGGAGGTGGAAGAATTGCCGGGGGGTCCGGGCGATGAGGCCCACGGACGCAAAGGCGCCTGCAAATACGTTATCGCGCTCACCCGGAACCGCCGAGACACCGGAAAACTCCGGCCCAGCGCAGATCACTTCGGGCTTGCAGTCCATACCAATAGAAACTGGACGAGAAACTTCATCAGCGTTTTCTCGGGGCGCCTGCCGACACTTATTCTTCTTGTGACGGCGCCTCACTATGACTATGTGCGCGAACAATATTCACAAAGCGATCAGCTCGAGCAATGGAACCCGGGCTGATCACCAAAAAATTCTATAACCACCAACTCTATCCGCGTCCCGCGCGCTGCGACCGAAGCGGCCTATGGGCCCACTTCCTGCCGACGCTGCGTGACGTGCGTGCGCTCGCTGCTCCAGGGTCACCGGACGAGCAGCCTGCCCGGGGTGCTATAAAATACCGTTTTGGGGTATGCACCGACAGAGGTGGGGATTTGGCATGATTCCCGCTACCGCCATCTCTGTTGGGCAAATTATATTCATAATGAATGAGTTAGGCAAAAGTCGGCAGAAAATGGTTTCGCCGGCATCCACACCGCAGGTTCGTCTCGTCGAGGTTGACGACGGCTCAGCCGGCCAGCGAATCGATAATTTCCTCCTGCGCGAATGCAAAGGCGTCCCGAAAAGCCACGTCTATCGCATATTGCGTAGTGGCGAAGTGCGTGTAAATAAAGGGCGTATAGACGCTTCCTATCGACTGGTTCTTGGCGATATCGTCAGAATTCCCCCCGTTCGCGTGGCCACTCCCTCCGAGGCGCCGGCCCACGTGCCTGCCGCGACCTTCCCGGTTCTGTTCGAAGACGATTACCTGATGGCGATCGACAAGCCCGCCGGCGTTGCCGTGCATGGGGGCAGCGGCGTGTCATTCGGTGTGATCGAACAGTTGCGCCGGGCTTTGCCGCATTTGAAGTTTCTCGAACTGGTCCACCGTCTTGACCGTGAGACGTCCGGTATCCTGCTGCTCGCCAAAAAGCGGGCCGCGCTCGTCGGCATGCATGAGCAGATTCGCCACAACCGGATGGACAAACGCTATCTGGCCTGCGTCACGGGGGAATGGCACGACCGTCAGCGTGCGGTCAAGGCGCCGCTGTATAAGTACGTGACGTCGGAGGGCGAACGGCGTGTGCGGGTGCAAGAGGACGGACAAGCCTCGCACACCATATTTCGCATGATGGAATCGCTGCCGCCTTATACGTTGCTCGAAGCGGAACTGAAAACGGGACGAACCCATCAGATCCGCGTTCACCTGGCGCATTGCGGTACGCCGATTGTGGGCGACGACAAGTACGGTGACTTCACGCTGAACAAGACGCTCGCCCGTCCTGGCACACGGCCTGGAATCAAACGGATGTTCCTGCATGCTTGGCGACTGAAGTTCACCCACCCTGTGTTGGATACGCCGATTGCGTTGCAAGCGGCGTTACCGCCAGAATGTGAGCAATTCCTGAATCAACTTCGAGGCGCTTCCGCCGATGCCAAGCCCTGAGTTCGACTTGGTCGTTTTCGACTGGGACGGGACGTTGATGGACTCGACGCCCACTATTACCCGTTGCATCCAGGCGGCCTGCCGCGACCTGGGCCTGCCGGTGCCATCCGATGAGGTGGCCAGTCATGTAATCGGCCTCGGTCTGCGCGACGCCCTGCAAATGGCTGTGCCGTCGCTCGACCCTGCGCACTATCCGCGCTTGTCCGAGCGCTATCGCTTTCACTATTTGATCGGTGACAAGGAAACCGTGTTGTTCCCCGGCATTCGCGAGCTGCTCGACGAATTGCGTTCGCGGGGGCGTTTCCTTGCCGTGGCGACGGGCAAGTCGCGCGTGGGCCTGAACCGGGCGCTCGAAGCCGCGGGCCTGATGCGGATGTTCGACGCGACCCGTTGCGCCGATGAGACATTTTCGAAGCCCCATCCCGCCATGCTTCAGGAACTGACGCGCGAACTCGGTCAGGATCTGGGCCGCACGGTCATGATCGGCGACACCACACACGATTTGCAGATGGCGCGCAGTGCCGGCACGGCCGGCGTGGCCGTCGCCTATGGTGGCGCACATCCGCGCGAGCAATTGATGGCGCTGGAACCGGCGTACTGCGCAGGGAGCGTGCTCGAGCTGCGCGACTGGCTGCTGGAGCGCGTGTGAGCGACGCTGTGCCGCTGCCGATCTGTCCGGGCTCGGCGCTCGAGGATGGTGGTCGAGGCGTTCGTTTTGAAGTGCTCGTCGGCGGTCGTCGCACGCCCGCGTTCGTCGTTCGCTATGACGGGCAGGTTTATGGCTATCTCAACCAGTGTGCGCATGTGCCGATGGAGCTGGACTGGTCCGAGGGCCAGTTCTTCGAGGCGTCCGGCTTATACTTGATGTGCGCGACGCATGGCGCGACATACGAGCCCGATACCGGTCACTGCGTCGGTGGTCCGTGTCGTGGCGGTGCCTTGCAGCCGGTACGTGTCGAAGAGCAACCCGCCGCCACGCAGGATGCGGATGGCGGGGGCCACACGACCGTTGTCTGGTGGCCCGACGCGTACATCGAAGCCCCCGAGCCTTCGGGGCACTGACGATGCCGCATCCCGATATCGAGCGCTTCTTTTGACCCGTTCGCCGCATTCGTGTCTTTCGCCTTTTACCCAAGTTCTCTGGATAACGTATGGCTGATTCCCTGCCGCCCGATTCGCCTCGCACCGAACCCGGTTTCCCACCGCCGGGGGGGCGTCCGCCGTCTGGGGGCGGTGCCGCAGGGCGTGATCCCCACGAGGTGAAGCTGTGGGAGCGCGAGATGCTGGAAAAGGTATTGATGGCCGGCATTCGCGAGCAACGCGCCGCACGTCGGTGGAAGATTTTCTTCCGTCTGCTGTTGCTGGCGATCTTCGCGTTTGTTGTCTGGTCGGTCTTCGATTTCGATGGCAGCACAACGTCGACGGGCTCAAGCTCTGGCAAGCACACGGCGCTCGTGACACTGAACGGCGAGATTTCGTCTGACGGACAGGCAAGTGCCCAGAAGATCAACGCGGCGCTGGAATCGGCTTTCGAAGACTCGTCGGCTGCCGGCGTGATCTTGCGTATCAACAGCCCGGGCGGCAGCCCGGTGCAAGCCGGCATGATTTACGACGATATCGCGCGGTTGCGGGCGAAATACCCGAAGAAGCCGCTTTACGTTGTGGTCGAGGAGATTTGCGCCTCCGGTGGCTATTACGTGGCGGCAGCGGCCGACAAGATTTACGTCGACAAAGCGAGCGTTGTCGGCTCCATTGGCGTGCTGATGGACGGGTTCGGTTTTACCGGTCTGATGGATAAGCTCGGGATCGAGCGGCGATTGCTGACGGCTGGCCGGAACAAGGGCATCCTCGACCCGTTCTCGCCGCAGACCGATCAGCAGAAGACCTACGCACTCGACATGCTCGAGCAGGTGCATCAGCAGTTCATTGGCGCCGTGAAAAAGGGACGTGGCGATCGCCTGAAGGACGATCCGGACCTGTTCAGCGGCTTGTTCTGGACGGGGCAGCGCTCAGTCGAACTCGGGCTGGCGGATGGCCTCGGGACCGTCGATTCAGTCGCTCGCGACGTGCTCAAGGCGCCCGATCTGGTCGACTACACCGTCAAGGAGAACTTGCCCGAGCGCGTGGCACGGCGCTTCGGTGCGGCCGTCGGTGCCGCTGCCATGAAGACGATGATGATGGGCTCGGGGTTGTCGTTGAAGTAAATCAGGCGGCGTTCGAAAAGACAAAGCCCCACGGAAAGTCAGATTTCCGTGGGGTTTGTGATTTTCGCGCGACGTTTTTGGCGTTATTGGCCCAAAAACAGAAAAATCGCGGGCCGTTTGTGTAGCTCGACACTCGTCTGAGGCCATCCCTTGACCCGATGCGTGACGATTTGCTCGGCTTCCTGGGTGACGTCGACGGCGACGCAAAGCAGGGTGGAGGCGTCGCAACTCTGCAATAGCGCATCGAGCATGGCCTTGTTGCGATAAGGCGTCTCGATGAAGATCTGCGTCTGTTTTTCCTTGCGCGAGCGCTGTTCCAACTCCCGTAACCGTTTGGAGCGCTCTGTCGCATCCGTCGGCAAATAGCCATGGAACGCGAAGCTCTGCCCGTTCAGGCCACTGGCCATCAACGCCAGAAGAATCGAACTCGGGCCGACGAATGGCACGACCCGCACCCCTTTCTCGTGGGCGCGCCGCACCAGCAGCGCGCCGGGGTCCGCGACGGCAGGGCAACCCGCTTCGGACACGAGCCCGCCATCTGCGCCCGCGAGAATCGGGGCGAGGAGGGCGTCGATGGCCGCCTCCGGCGTGTTGACGTTCAACTCGCGGATGTCGATTTCCTGAATCGGCGTCCGCACGCCGGCCAGTTTCAGAAAGGCTCGCGTGCTCTTGGCCTGCTCGCCGACGAAATAGGTCAGGCCGGCGGTGACCGCGCGGACGTCTTCGGGCAGCACGGCAGGCAGACCGCCGCGGGTGTTGGCGCCCAGCGTATTCGGGATCAGATACAGCGTGCCGCTCATGCCGTCACTCCCGTCGCGCCGGGGCCGGGCAGGGCAATGCCGGCGTGCATCAGCATGGTCGTCAGCGCGATCAACGGCAGGCCGATGAGCGCGGTGGGATCGTCGTTTTCGATGGTTTCGAGCAGCATGATGCCCAGCCCTTCGGACTTGGCGCTCCCGGCGCAATCGTAAGGCGTCTCGGCATGAAGGTAGGCGGCGAGCACCTCGTCGGGCAGATGGCGGAACTTCACTCGCGTTACCACGTCTCTGGCTTGGCTCTGGCCGTCACGGGCGTCGTAGACGCACAGCGCCGAGTGGAATTCGACAACCTTGCCGCGCATGTCGCGTAACTGCGTCATGGCGTTCTCGAAATTGCCGGGCTTGCCGATCTGGCGGCCTTCAAAGGTCGCTACCTGGTCGGAGCCGATAATGACGGCGCCCGGTTGGCGGGCGGCAACGGCTTGGGCCTTCTCGCGCGCCAGCCGCAGCGAGGTGTCATGCGGTGTTTCGCCGGGGGTTGGGGTTTCGTCGATGTCCGGTACGTCGACCGAGAACGGCAAGCGCAGGCGCTCGAGCAGCTCGCGGCGATAGCGCGATCCGGATGCCAGGATCAGCGGTGGCAGGGGTTGTGCGGTCATCGGGTTTAAGTGTTTGACGAGAAACGAAAAACTATTTAGAATTCACGGCTTTTGCAATCTGGCGCTCGGTCCCGCCAGTCTGCGCGATACAGGTTCGAACGCCCGAAAATGGCGTCAGATCAAGGCGCTGCGGGTGGCAAGGGACGTTGAAAAGCAGTCAGATGCGCCAAGGCAAGGATGAGCGTGATGAACGAATATATCGTCGATCTGTTCGAATTCGCGCGTACCGGCCGGGTGGCGGAAGGTGGCGTGCAACTTGCGGCGTTGCCGCGCATGGTAACCGAAGTGCCTGCCGAAGTCTCGGCGTCGGGGCGTGCAGAGGGGGTCTTCCACTGGCGCGCCGAAGGGGCGGAAAAGCAGGTGCTGCGTGCGGATGGCAAGCCCACCGTGGCCCAGTTCCTGACGCTCTCGGTGCAGGGCCCGATGTGGCTTGAGTGCCAGCGCTGCCTCACGCCGTACCAGGAGCCGCTCGATTCGGAAACGACTTTCGAGATCGTGCGCGACGAAGCTGCGGCGGAAGATCGCCCCCTCGATGAAGACGAACTCGAGGCGCTGGTGGGCTCCAAACATTTCGATTTGTGCGAGCTGATCGAAGAAGAATTGTTGCTGGCTTTGCCGATCGTGCCGAAACACGAGGTGTGTCCGAGTGTGCACGAGAGTCTGGCCACGGGTGAGGATGGATTGGCTGAGCCGGTCCCGGAGCCTGAAGAAGAGGATAAGCCGTCTCCGTTCGCGGCGCTGGCAGCGCTCAAGCGCTCGCCGGACAAGGACGGAAAGTAATGTGCGGCCGGGTTTCCGGCTCACCAAAGTACATGTTTGCGTTAGTCGCACAGGTCGGGCCGACAGGCCGACACCGTAGGGCGGCGCTCGAACTGTGTTAAAATTTCGCGATATTTTGAGGAGTTATCATGGCCGTTCAACAGAACAAGAAGTCGCCGTCGAAGCGCGGCATGCACCGTTCGCACGATTTCCTGACCGCACCGGCGACCGCCGTCGAGCAGACGTCGGGTGAAACGCATCTGCGTCACCACATCTCGCCGAACGGTTTCTACCGTGGTCGCAAGGTCATCAAGACCAAGAACGACTAACTCGGCCTCCCAGGCGACACGCGCCCATCATGGCGCTGTTTGATCGTCCGATGTGGCAAAAGCGGCACTTATCCTGCCGCTTTTTTTGTTACCTGTACCGCAAGCCAATCACGTCGACATGACAGTCACCCTGACGATCGATTGTATGGGCGGGGACCACGGCCCATCGGTGACGGTGCCGGCCGCGGTTCACTTCGTGCAATCCACCGACGATGTCGAACTTGTGCTGGTCGGACAGCAGGAGATCATCAACGCGCAGCTCGCGAAGCTGCGTGTGACGGATCACCCACGCCTGTCCGTAGTCAATGCCAGCGAAGTCGTTGCCATGGACGACTCCGTCGAGACCGCCCTGCGCAGGAAGAAAGATTCCTCGATGCGCGTGGCGCTCAATCTGGTCAAGGAAGCGCGCGCTCAGGCGTGCGTTTCCGCCGGAAATACCGGTGCCCTGATGGCCGTCTCGCGCTATGTGCTCAAGACGCTGCCGGGTATCGAGCGGCCCGCCATTGCGACGGTGCTGCCGAACGAGAAGGGCGGCTACACCACGATGCTCGATCTGGGCGCGAATGTGGACTGCGAGCCAACGCACCTTCTGCAATTTGCCGAAATGGGCCATGCCCTCGTTGCAGCGGTGGACGGTAAGGATCGTCCGTCGATCGGCCTGCTCAATATTGGCGAAGAAGTCATCAAAGGCAACGACGTCATCAAGCAGGCGGCCGAGCTGCTGCGCGGCTCCACGCTGAACTTCTACGGCAACGTGGAAGGCAACGACATCTACCGCGGCACGACCGACATCGTCGTGTGCGACGGATTCGTCGGCAACGTCGCACTCAAGACCTCCGAAGGCCTGGCGCAAATGCTTGGCGACATGATCCGCGAAGAGTTCTACCGCACGTGGTGGACGAAAGTGATCGCCGTCATTGCCCTGCCGATTCTCACCCGCTTCAAGAACCGCGTCGATCATCGCCGTTACAACGGCGCTGCGTTGCTCGGACTGCGTGCGCTCGTGATCAAGAGCCATGGCTCGGCCGATGCCTACTCGTTTGAATGGGCCATCAAACGCGGCTATGATGCAGTTCGCAATGGTGTGCTGGACCGTCTGTCGCACGCCATGGAAGAGAATCAGACTCAGCTCAGGGACAACAAGCCGGTCAGCGCCATTCCAGCGCTTTGATGCCGGCGGCTGCTCTTGGCGCCCTAACCGACCATAAGATGACCCAGTCCGCGATTTATTCCCGTGTCATTGGTACCGGCAGCTACCTGCCGGCGCGACGCGTGACCAATCAGCAGTTGGCCGACGAGCTTGCTACCCGCGGCATCGAGACGAGCGACGAGTGGATCGTTGCGCGTACCGGTATCAAGGCGCGCCATTTCGCCGCCCCTGATCAGACGAGCAGCGACATGGCGGTCGAAGCCGCGAAGCGCGCGCTCGACATGGCGGGCCTGAGCGCCGATCAGCTCGACCTGATTCTGGTCGCCACGTCGACGCCCGATTTCGTGTTTCCGAGCACCGCCTGCCTCGTGCAGCACAAGCTCGGCATCAAGAACGGCTGCGCAGCCTTCGACATTCAGGCGGTTTGCTCCGGTTTCGCCTACGCCATGGCGACGGCCGACAACTTCATCCGCTCCGGCGCGTATCGCAACGTGCTCGTGATCGGTGCCGAAACGTTCTCGCGCATTCTCGATTTCAACGACCGCACAACGTGCGTGCTGTTTGGCGACGGCGCGGGCGCGGTCGTGCTGCAAGCATCGAACGAGCCGGGCATTCTGTCGACCGCATTGCATGCGGATGGCAGCCACTCGAACATCCTGTGCGTGCCGGGCAATGTCAGCGGCGGCGCGGTGCAGGGCGAAGCGTTCCTCTATATGGATGGTCAGGCGGTGTTCAAGCTGGCTGTCAAAGTGTTGGAAAAAGTGGCCCACGAGGCCCTTGAGAAGGCCGGATTGGAGCAGTCGGCGATCGACTGGCTGATTCCGCATCAGGCCAATCTGCGCATCATGTCGAGCACGGCCCGCAAGCTGGGGCTTTCGGAAGAGAAGATGGTTGTGACCGTCGACCAGCATGGCAATACCTCTGCCGCTTCGATTCCGCTCGCACTCGACGTCGCGGTTCGCGACGGCCGTATCAAGCCGGGCCAGAACGTCATGATCGAAGGCGTGGGTGGCGGCTTTACGTGGGGCGCCGTGCTGTTCCGCATGTAAGCGCCCCGGCGGCCGGAGCGTCACGCGTCATGATGGGGCTCGTTTGGGGCGCTGCGCGTGGCAACGCTCCTGAGCGCGTCATGCGGGGGGCGCGACAGTGCGCCGCAATGTTTCTGAATCTGACTGCAAAACCAGGCGCTATGACATTCGCTTTCGTTTTTCCGGGACAAGGATCCCAATCGGTGGGCATGCTCGACGTTTTCGCGGACAACGCCGTCGTGCGCGAGACCCTTGCCGAAGCTTCGGATGCCCTCGGGCAGGATATGGCCAAGCTGATCGCCGCTGGCCCCGCCGAAGAACTCAACCTCACCACCAATACCCAGCCGGTGATGCTCACCGCTGCCTACGCGATGTACCGCGCGTGGCTGGCTGAAGGCGGTGCCAAGCCTGCGTTTGTGGCGGGGCACAGCCTCGGTGAATACACGGCGCTGGTCGCCGCCGGCGTGATCGCATTCAAGGATGCCGTGCCGCTCGTGCGTTTTCGCGCGCAAGCCATGCAGGAAGCCGTGCCCGTCGGGCAGGGTGGCATGGCGGCCATTCTTGGGCTGGACGACGATACCGTGCGCAATGTGTGCGCAGAAGCATCGGCGGCCGGCGTGGTCGAGGCCGTCAACTTCAATGCCCCGGCGCAAGTTGTGATCGCGGGCGCGAAGGCCGGTGTGGAGAAGGCCTGCGAACTGGCCAAGGCGGCCGGTGCGAAGCGCGCGCTCGTGCTGCCGGTGTCGGCGCCGTTCCATTCGTCGCTGCTCAAGCCGGCGTCAGATCGTCTGCGCGAGTATCTGGCGGATGTGACGTTCAACGCGCCGCAAATCCCGCTCGTCAATAACGTCGATGTGGCTGTCGAAACCGACGTGGCTCGCATCAAGGACGCGTTGGTGCGTCAGGCTGCAGCGCCGGTGCGTTGGGTCGAGTCGGTGAAGTGGCTTGCCTCGCAAGGTGTGACGCAGGTGGTCGAGTGCGGTCCGGGCAAGGTGCTGACCGGCCTGACCAAGCGCATCGACGGCAATCTCACGGGGCTGGCGATCACCGATCCGGCGTCGCTCGCCGACGTGCGCGCCCAACTCTCGTAAGCAATAGGCAAGGGTATTTCTCTCATGAGCAAGCAACTCGACAATCATGTGGCGCTGGTGACCGGCGCCTCGCGCGGTATCGGTCGTGCCATCGCCCTCGAACTCGCTCGCCAGGGCGCGACGGTCGTGGGCACGGCCACCAGCGACGCCGGCGCGCAAGGCATCAGCGATTACTTCGCGGCGGAGGGGGTGACCGGTAAGGGCATCGTCCTGAACGTGACCGACGCCGAAGGCGTTGCCGCTGCGCTCGACGACATTCTCAAGCAGTACGGCAAGCTCGACATCCTCGTCAATAACGCCGGCATCACGCGCGATAACCTCGCCATGCGGATGAAGGACGACGAGTGGGACGACGTGATCGACACGAACCTCAAGGCGATCTTCCGTCTGTCGCGCGCGGTCATCAAGCCGATGATGAAGGCGCGTAGCGGCCGGATCATCAACGTGACCTCGGTTGTCGGCTCGGCCGGTAACCCGGGCCAGGCCAACTACGCGGCCGCGAAGGCGGGCGTTTCCGGCATGTCCCGTTCGTTGGCCGCCGAGATCGGCAGCCGAAACATCACCGTGAACTGTGTTGCGCCGGGTTTCATCGACACCGACATGACCAAGGCGCTGGGCGAAGCCCAGCACGAAGCGCTCAAGGCGCGGATTCCGCTGGGCCGTCTCGGCGCACCGGAAGACATCGCCAATGCGGTGGCATTCCTTGCGTCTCCGCAGGCGGGCTACATCACCGGCACGACGCTTCACGTGAATGGCGGCATGTTCATGAATTAAGGGGTGATCGTGGAAATTGTGTTGGATTTGCACGGTTTTGAGCGATATTGAACATTATTTGGCGCAGGCTAACTTTGCTTGGCAAACCTGTTAAAATGCGCGCACTTGTCTGAACTAACTACCCCGGAGGGTTTGAATGGATAACTTTGAGCAACGCGTCAAGAAGATCGTCGCGGAACAACTTGGCGTGAACGAAGCCGACGTCAAGAACGAATCCAGCTTTGTGAACGATCTCGGCGCTGACTCGCTCGACACGGTTGAGCTGGTGATGGCATTGGAAGAAGAATTCGGCACGGAAATCCCGGACGAAGACGCTGAAAAGATCACCACGGTGCAACAGGCCATCGATTACGTTCGGGCCCATTCGGATCAGGATAAGGCCTAAGGGCCGGCGAATCGCCTGGCTGGCCGGGGTGCCGACCCGGTTCCCGGTGCCAGGTACGCCTGTCAGCCGCAGGGAGCACAGGGGCGGACCCTGTTGCCTCTGTGGCTTTTGTTTTGTATGACCCAGCAGAAGAAGGGGAGTATCGTGAGTCGTCGTCGCGTCGTCATTACCGGTCTGGGCCTGATCTCGCCGGTCGGCAACACTGTTGCCGAGGGTTGGGGAAATCTGGTCGCAGGTCGTTCGGGCATCGCCAACATCACGAAGTTCGATGCGAGCAACCATCGGGTGCACTTCGCCGGTGAAGTGAAAAACTTCGATACCGAGAAGTACATTTCCGTCAAGGAAGCCCGCCGTATGGATACGTTTATCCATTACGGAATGGCTGCCGGTATCCAGGCGTTCGAGGACAGTGGTCTGCAGATCACTGAGCAGAACGCGGAGCGCGTTGGTGTGCTGGTCGGGTCGGGGATCGGCGGTTTGCCGATGATCGAAGATACCGATAAGGCGCTTATCGAGGGTGGTCCGCGCAAGATCTCCCCGTTCTTCGTGCCGGGTTCGATCATCAACATGATCTCCGGCCATCTGTCGATCAAGTACGGTCTGAAGGGGCCGAATCTGGCGATCGTCACGGCTTGCACGACGGGGCTGCACTGTATTGGCCAGGCGGCGCGCATGATTCAGTATGGCGACGCCGACGCGGTGCTCGCCGGCGGCGCCGAATCGACGGTGTCGCCGCTGGGTATTGGCGGTTTTGCGGCCATGAAGGCGCTCTCGGAGCGAAACGACGATCCGGCGACGGCCAGCCGTCCGTGGGACCGCGATCGAGACGGTTTCGTGCTGGGCGAAGGCGCTGGCGTGATGATGGTCGAAGAGTATGAGCACGCCAAGGCGCGCGGCGCGAAGATCTACGCCGAGCTGACCGGTTTTGGCATGAGTGCCGATGCCAACCACATGACGGCGCCCTGCGAGGACGGCGATGGCGCACTGCGCGCCATGACGAACGCGCTTCGCGATGCCGGTCTCAATGCCGATGCCGTGAACTACGTGAATGCGCATGGCACGTCGACCCCGCTGGGCGATATCGCCGAGACCATTGCTGTCAAACGCCTGATGGGCGATGACGCAAAGAAGGTCGTGGTGAATTCGACCAAGTCGATGACCGGCCACCTGCTGGGTGGCGCGGGCGGCCTGGAATCGGTGTTCACCGTGCTGGCCGTTCATCACCAAAAATCGCCGCCGACGATTAATATCTTCAATCAGGATCCCGCTTGCGACCTGGATTACTGCGCAAACGTGGCTCGCGACATGAAAATTGATGTCGCATTGAAGAACTCTTTCGGATTCGGCGGGACTAACGGCACGCTGGTCTTCCAGCGCGTCTAAGTTCGCGGGACGCCGCGCAGGCGTCCCGTCCCGCTGACCCACGCTCCGGTGAGTGTGCCCGGGCGTGCGGCGTCAAAGACACTTCCAAGCCATGGCAGCAAGTGCTGCCGTGGTGCAATCGGGCTCGATCAGGGCCTGGCAGCCAGAGAAAATACGGATCCAAATCAGGTGAGTGAACGAGAAATCGACCAAGCGCTCGTCGAGCGCGTGCAAAAAGGCGACAAAGCCGCCTTCGAGCTGTTGGTCGCGAAATATCACCGCAAGATCATCCGCCTCGTATCGCGGCTCGTACGCGACGCCGCCGAGGTCGAGGATGTGACGCAGGAGGCCTTTATCAAGGCCTACCGTGCTTTGCCGCAGTTCCGCGGTGAGTCGGCGTTCTATACCTGGCTGTATCGTATTGCTGTCAACACGGCGAAGAATCACCTGGCAACGCAGGGGCGCCGTGCACCGACTTCGACTGAAGCGAACGCTGAAGAAGCGGAAACTTTTGCCGAGGCCGATCAACTAAGGGATATCAACACGCCTGAGTCGATGCTGATGAGCAAGCAGATTGCTCAAACGGTCAACACAGCGATGGAGGCTTTGCCCGATGAACTTCGAACGGCAATTACCCTGCGGGAAATCGAGGGTTTGAGCTACGAAGAGATCGCCGAAGCCATGGGGTGCCCGATCGGAACGGTCCGTTCGCGAATTTTCCGGGCGCGTGAAGCGATTGCCAGCCGGCTCAGGCCGCTGCTGGACACGCCTGACGGTAAGCGCTGGTGAGCGCGCCGCCGGGAAAGTTATTTTCGTTGGGGGATATCATGGGATCAGCGACGGTGCAAACGCAGCGGGGGCTGCAAGCCGAGCGGATTTCCGCGTTGATGGACGGGGAATTCGATCCGGACGAACTGGCCGCCCTGCTGGACGAGGCGGACACCTCGGGCCGGCCTTTGTGGGACGACTACCATCTGATCGGCGACGCACTGCGTTCCGATGAACTGACGCTGCCGCGTTCGGAGTCGGCCTTTATGGCTTCCTTCGCCGCGCGTCTCGACGCCGAGCCGCATCTGCTCGCGCCGGCCGCACTGGCCGACGCCCAGGCAAGCACCGCACAGGGTGCCAAGACGGCGGGCTCGCGAGTGACTCGCATCAACCCGTTCCTGCGTGTGCGCCGTGTGTTGCCGACGGCCGCTGCTGCCGCTGCGGTAGCCGCACTGTCGTGGGTCGTGGTGCCGCGTCTGCAGGATCATCCGGCAGGTGGCGCGCAAACGCAGGTGCTTGCGCAGAGCGCTGCGCTGGCGACAACTGCCGGTGGTTCCAGTCTCACTCGCGTAGCGCTTTCGCAGCAGCCCCAGGCCGCTGTGGCAGCCAACGGCGCGAGCGCAGGTGTCCCGAACGATCTGATCGTGCTGCGCGACGCGCGTCTCGACCAGTATCTGGCAGCACATCAGCAATACGCCCCGACCCCGATCGGCCAGAGCGTCTCCCCTTATATGCGAGCCTCGGCGCAAGCGGACGAATAAATGCAGCGCCTGAGTATCGAATCCTTGCCGCGTGCGCCCATGGGGCGCACTTTCTTCCTGTTCGCTTTCCTGCTGGCGACCACGCTGCAAACGCAAGCGTGGGCGCAGGCTTCCGCACCGACGGTCGATCCTCTGATCGAGCGGCGCGAAGTCAGTGCGTGGCTCAACAAGATCCATCGTGCGGCGCAGACGCAAAACTACATTGGCACCTTCGTTTACCAGCGTGGTTCGACCATGCGTTCGTCGAAGATCAGTCACTTCGCCGACAAGGGTAACGAGTACGAAGAGCTGGAGACGCTGGACGGACGTCAGCGCCGCATTCTTCGTCAGAACGAAGATGTCTACACGCTCATTCCCGAGCAAAAGACCGTCTTCCAGGAAAAGCGCGAGAGCAAGGATTCTTTCCCTGCGTTGCTCGCGACGCCCAATCGCGACGTCCTTGATTTCTATGCGCCGAAGGTGCTGCCCAACGAACGCATGGCAGGCTTCGATTGCATGGTGATCGAACTCACGCCGAAGGACGACTACCGTTTCGGCTACCGGTTGTGGGCCGATCGCAACACGGGCTTGCTGCTACGTGCGCAGACACTCGACGCGGAAGGTCACTTGCTGGAGCAGGCGGCATTCTCGCAAATATCGATTGGCGTGCCGAGCGAGAAGGCGCGCATCGCGCATGCGATTCAGGCCACGCATGGCTGGCACGTCATCAAGCCGCAGATTACAGCGACGAAACTGTCCGACGCCGGCTGGAGTATCGACGTCGACAAGAAGGTGCCGGGATTCAAGGCGGTGCGTGAGGTGCGTCGAACGATGCGTTCAACGGCCGACGGGAAACCGCTGGAAGTGCAGCAGGTGGTATATTCCGACGGCATGGCGGGACTTTCGGTGTTTATCGAGCCGGCCACGCGTGAACGCAAGGAAGGCCATGGCAACGCCGGTGCGACGAACATCCTCATCAAGCGCTACGGCGATTACTGGTTGACCTTGCTCGGCGAAGTGCCGCAGGCCACCTTGCAGCAGTTCGCCTCCAGCATCGAGTACAAACAGCCGGCGAAGTGACCGGCTGTCGGGTGGGTCATGACCGGCAACGGCGTGGCCCGGGCAGCGAGGCGCATATGAGACGCGATGCCGTGTCGGGTGCCGGACTGTCCTCAAGGATTCCGAGACTATCGCGCACCACGATCTTCCAATGAAGAAGACTCTCCTGCTTCGTGTCATCCTCGGCGGCGCCATTGCCGCTCAATTGGCGGGAGCGCCTGCCGCCTTTGCCGCTCCGGCCTCGGCGTCGACCGCACCGCTCGTGACCAATCTTCCCGATTTCACTCAGCTCGTCGACCGTGTCGGCCCGGCTGTCGTGAATATTCGGACGACCGAACGCGTCAGCCGCAATCAGCGTGGCCTGCCACCCGGTATGGACGACGATATGGCGGAGCTGTTCCGCCGGTTCTTCGGCGTTCCGATGCCGCAGCCGGGACCGAAGGGTGGCACGCCGCGACGCGGCCAGCCTCAGCCGGATGAAGAACAGAACAGCGGTGTCGGTTCGGGCTTCATCGTGTCGGCCGATGGTTACATCCTGACCAACGCGCACGTTGTCGACGGCGCCGACAGTATTTACGTCACCCTCACCGACAAGCGCGAGTTCAAGGCGAAGCTGGTCGGCGCGGACAAGCGTACCGACGTCGCGGTGGTCAAGGTCGACGCCAAGGATCTGCCGACCGTGCCGGTGGGCGACTCCAACAAGCTGCGTGTCGGCGAGTGGGTGGTGGCTATCGGTTCGCCGTTCGGCCTGGAGAATACGGTGACGGCGGGTATCGTGTCGGCCAAGGGCCGCGATACCGGCGATTATCTGCCCTTCATCCAGACCGACGTGGCCGTGAACCCTGGGAATTCGGGCGGTCCGCTCATCAACATGCGCGGCGAGGTGGTGGGCATCAATTCGATGATCTACAGCCAGACCGGCGGCTTCATGGGCATTTCGTTTGCGATTCCGATCGACGAAGTCATGCGCGTGGCCGACCAGCTCAAGAAGAGCGGCAAGGTAGTGCGAGGCCGGATCGGCGTGGCGATCAGCGAGGTCAGCAAGGACGTGGCCGATTCGTTGGGTTTGCCGCGTGCCCAGGGCGCGCTCGTGCGCAGTATCGAGCCGGGCAGCCCGGCCGAGAAAGCCGGCGTGCAGCCGGGCGACATCATCATGAAGTTCGAAGGCCGCGCCGTCGATCACGCCACGGATCTGCCGCGCATGGTCGGCGAGACGAAGCCGGGTTCGACTGCAACGTTGCAAGTGCTGCGCAAGGGCAAGAACCAGGATCTGCGCATCACGATCGCTGAAGCGGATACGGATGCGCCGAAGGCATCGAAGGCGCAGAGCGGCAGTGCCGATACGCCGCATCCGAACGCACTGGGTCTGGTGGTTTCCGATCTGACCGAAGCGCAGAAGAAGGACATGAAGTTGCGTGGTGGCGTGCAGGTCGAGTTGGCGGAAGGCCCGGCGGGCCGGGCGGGGCTGCAGCAGGGCGACATCATCCTGCGAGTGGGCGATGCCGACATCGTCAGCACGAAGCAATTCGAGGAGGTAGTCAAGGCGCTGGATCCGAAGCGTCTTGTGCCGATTCTCGTGCGTCGCGGCGACGCCACGCAGTTCGTGCCGCTGCGCCCGCGCGCATCCGGCAAGTAAGATCGCGGCAGTATGACCGCGCCGGCGCTGACCCTCTACGGCCGCAAGTGGTGTCATCTTTGCGATGACATGCTGGCGGCGCTGGAGGCGATGCGTCCGGCGTGGAATTTCTCGGTGACGGTCGTCGATGTCGACAGCGACCCGGCGCTCGAGGCGCAATACGACGAGATCGTGCCGGTGCTTGCACTGGGCGGGCGCGAGCTGTGCAGGTATCGTTTCGACGCAGCGGCGGTCGCTGCCGCATTGCAATCGGATTGACGTTACGCCACACCACATTCCTCGAACGACCTCAGAACCCTCCCGCCATTCCCGATGTAGCGCCGTGATCCGCGCGATTCCAGCCGGAATCGGTGCACTTTCGGCTAAAATGTCGTGTTTGCCGATTCTCTCGAAAGCCGCTGCCGAGCCGAATCCGATGGCACCGACTTTTCTATAGCCCCGCCTCATGGACCATATTCGCAATTTTTCGATCATCGCCCACATCGACCACGGGAAATCCACCCTGGCCGATCGCATCATCCAGTTGAGCGGCGGTTTGTCCGATCGTGAAATGGAATCCCGAGTCCTCGACTCGATGGACCTTGAGCGTGAACGTGGCATTACCATCAAGGCTCAGACTGCCGCGCTGCAATACAAGGCACGCGACGGCAAGATCTACAACCTGAACCTTATCGATACGCCGGGACACGTCGACTTCTCGTATGAAGTGAGCCGCTCGCTGTCCGCATGCGAAGGCGCGTTGCTCGTGGTCGACGCGTCGCAGGGCGTGGAAGCGCAGACCGTCGCGAATTGCTACACGGCCATTGAGCTGGGCGTGGAAGTCGTGCCCGTGCTCAACAAGATCGACCTGCCGTCCGCCGAGCCGGAAAACGCCATTCAGGAAATCGAGGACGTCATCGGCATCGAGGCAGTCGACGCCGTGCGCTGCTCGGCCAAGACGGGCTTCGGTGTGGAAGAGGTACTCGAATCTCTCATCGCCAAGGTGCCGCCGCCCAAGGGTGATGCGAGCGCCCCGCTGCAGGCACTGATCATCGACTCGTGGTTCGACAACTACGTGGGCGTGGTGATGCTGGTGCGCGTGGTCAACGGCACGCTCAAGCCCAAGGAAAAGATTCAGTTGATGGCCACTGGCGCCACCTATCCGGTCGAGCAGGTCGGCGTGTTCACGCCGCGCTCGCAACAGCGCGATTCGCTGTCGGCGGGTCAGGTGGGCTTCATCATCTCGGGTATCAAGGAATTGCACGCAGCCAAGGTCGGTGACACCGTGACGCACGCCGTCACCACCACGACCAAGCCAGCACCGGAACCGCTGCCGGGTTTCAAGGAAGTGAAGCCGCAGGTGTTCGCCGGCCTCTATCCGGTCGAGGCGAACCAGTACGATGCACTGCGCGAATCGCTCGAAAAGCTCAAGCTCAACGACGCTTCGCTGCAATATGAGCCGGAAGTCTCTCAGGCACTCGGCTTCGGTTTCCGTTGCGGGTTCCTCGGCCTGCTGCACATGGAGATCGTGCAGGAGCGTCTGGAGCGCGAGTTCGACATGGACCTCATTACCACGGCACCGACCGTGATCTATGAGGTGATCGAGCGCGATGGCACGCTGACGACGGTGGAAAACCCGTCGAAGATGCCGGACCCGGGCCGCATCGAAGAAATTCGCGAGCCCATTGTCACGGTCAACCTGTATATGCCGCAGGAATATGTGGGCGCCGTGGTTACGCTGTGTCAGCAAAAGCGCGGTGTGCAGATCGACATGCAGTACCACGGCCGTCAGGTCCGTCTGATTTACGAAATTCCGATGGCCGAAATCGTGCTCGATTTCTTCGATCGACTGAAGTCGGTGTCGCGCGGCTACGCGTCGATGGACTACGAGTTCAAGGAATACCGCACATCGGATGTGGTGAAGGTCGACATGCTGATCAACGGTGACAAGGTGGATGCCCTGTCGATCATCGTGCACCGTTCGGAGAGCCGTCGTCGCGGCAATCAGGTGGCGGCGAAGATGCGCGAAATCATTCCGCGTCAGATGTACGATGTGGCGATTCAGGCCGCCATCGGCGCGAATATCATTGCCCGTGAAAACATCAAGGCATTGCGCAAGAACGTGTTGGCGAAGTGCTATGGTGGCGACATCACGCGTAAGAAGAAACTGCTCGAGAAACAGAAGGAAGGTAAGAAGCGCATGAAGCAGGTGGGGAGCGTTGAGATTCCTCAGGAAGCGTTCCTTGCTATTTTGCAAGTCGAAGACAAATAACGTAGCGACAGGTCCCGCATGAATTTCGCCCTGATTCTTTTGATCCTGGTGCTGGTGACCGGGGTGGCCTGGGTGGCCGACAAGTTGGTGTTTCAACCGGCGCGCCGCCGGGCAGCACAGGACGCCGTGGCGCAATTCGATCAGCAACAGCTCTCACTGCAGGGGTCCGGTGTTCAGGGCTCTGGCACGCAAGAGGGCAATGCGCTCGCGAGTGCGCGCTCGAAGGTGCGTGACGACAAGCTGCGTCAGCCGTGGTGGCTCGAGTATTCGGCGAGCTTCTTCCCGGTGATTCTGGCGGTGTTCGTGCTTCGTTCGTTCGTGGTCGAACCGTTCAAGATTCCGTCCGGCTCGATGATCCCGACGCTGCTCGTCGGCGACTTCATCCTCGTGAACAAGTTCGACTACGGGATTCGCCTGCCGGTGATCAACAAGAAGATCGTCGAACTGGGTGAGCCGAAGCGCGGCGACGTGGTAGTGTTCCGCTACCCGAAAGATGAGTCGATGGACTACATCAAGCGAGTGATCGGTGTGCCGGGCGACGTGGTGGCATACGAGAACAAGAAGCTCACGGTGAACGGTCAGCCGGTGCCCGAGACGGCGTTGCCGGACTACTTCGACGACGAGCACATCGCTTACTTCAAGCAGTTCGAAGAGACGGTGGGCGGCGTGAAGCACCGGATTCTGAACGATCCGAATGTGCCGCCGTACATCATGGGCGCCGACGACTTCCCGAACAAACAGAACTGTCAGTACAACAGCCAGGGGGTGATCTGCAAGGTGCCGCCGGGCAACTACTTCATGATGGGCGACAACCGCGATAACAGCGCAGACAGCCGCTACTGGGGCTTCGTGCCCGAGCAGAACATCGTGGGCCGGGCATTCTTCATCTGGATGAACTTCTCGAACCTCAAACGCCTGGGCGGCTTCCAGTAAGCATCTGGCTCACCGGGGAGGACATCTCGCCGGATAGGGTAGGGTTTGATTAATGCGGAAATTGACGTAAAAATGTCAATTTCCGCATTATTGTTTTCAAAAATAAAACAATCGATGCGGCGGGTGGGGACCTTGAGGGAGATCGATACGTCGTTGCTCCGGAAATGTCCGATCCAGGCCCCTCTCGCGAGTCCGAAAAGCCCGCCGGACGGCGGTCAAGCCCGTCGTTTCTTGGCGACGACGCGCGCCGGGGCGGGAGCGCCGCGCTATACTTGCGCCATGTCTCAAACACTGAATCAACTGGAAGAACGTCTCCAGTATCGCTTCCACGATGCGGAATTGCTTCGCCAAGCCCTGACGCATCGTAGCCATAGTGCCGCCAACAATGAGCGGTTGGAGTTTCTCGGCGATTCCATTCTGAATTGTTCGGTGGCGGCAATCCTGTTCCGTCGCTACGGCAAGCTCGACGAAGGCGACCTCTCGCGTGTGCGCGCCAACCTCGTCAAACAGCAGTCGTTGTACGAAATTGCGCAGACGTTGGGCGTGTCCGATTTCCTGCGCCTGGGCGAGGGCGAGTTGAAGAGTGGTGGTTTCCGCCGTCCATCGATTCTGGCCGACACGCTTGAAGCGCTGTTCGGCGCGATGTATCTCGATGGGGGTTTCGACGCGGCGTATGCGGCGATCGAGCGTTTGTACACGCCGGTCCTCGAGCATGTCGACCCGAAGACCTTGGGTAAGGACGCCAAGACGCTGCTTCAGGAATATCTGCAAGGCCACAAGATCGCGTTGCCGCAGTACACGGTGATTGCAACGCATGGTGCGGCACACAACCAGCAATTTGAGGTTGAGTGCACTGTGCCGAAGCTCGACATCAAGGTCGGTGGCTCGGGCGCAAGCCGGCGTGCCGCCGAGCAGGCGGCGGCCAAGAAGGCGTTGGAGGAAGTGCAGAAGATGCCGGCGCTTGCCAAGCCAAAGGCCGAGAAGAGCGCCAAGGCGGCAAAGAAGCGTGCGGCGAAGGCTGCGGCATCCGAGGCAAAGAAGGCGGGGCAGATGAGCACCGCACAGCCGGGCGACGCGCGGGAGCCGAAGGACGCGAAAGACACGAAGGACAACAAGGATGCCAAAGAGCCCAAGGACACCCGAGACGCCGTCACCGGCGCGGGCAGTGTTCCGGCCATGACGGCGTCCGTCAGCAACGGCGCGGGCCGCACAGCGGCGGCCCCTGCGGAGAAGAGCGCAGAGAAGACCGCCGAGAAGACCGACGCCGCCAAGCAACCCCCGGCAGCCGCCTGAGCCCCATTCGAGGGGAAGGCGCGAGGCGCCGGCCCCCTATCAAGAGAGTTTCCAACCATGAACGATAAGACGGATTTTCGCTGCGGTACCGTGGCGATCGTCGGGCGTCCGAACGTCGGTAAATCGACGATGCTCAATGCCCTCGTCGGTCAGAAGATCAGCATTACGTCGCGCAAGGCGCAGACGACACGCCATCGCATTACCGGCATCTGCACCACGGACGATGCGCAATACATCTTTGTCGACACGCCGGGTTTTCAGACGCGTCATGCGACCGCGCTGAACCGCTCGCTCAATCGCGCTGTGACGTCCACGCTGTCCAGCGTCGACGTTGTGCTTTTCGTCATTGAAGCGGGTAACTTTGGCCCGGACGACGAGAAGGTAATGAACTTGCTGCCCGATAACACGCCAGTGCTGCTCATCGTCAACAAGCTCGATCGCATGGCCGATAAAGCGAAGGTGTTGCCGTTCCTGCAGTCGATGGGCGAGAAGCGGGATTTCCGCGAGATCGTGCCGCTCTCCGCGAAGCGCGCGGACGACATCAAGCATCTGCTGGGTGTGTTGCGTCCGTATTTGCTCGAGGGCGATCCGATCTATGGCGAAGACGATCTGACCGATCGCAGCGAGCGATTCATGGCGTCGGAAATCCTGCGCGAGAAGGTGTTTCGCTGGACCGGCGACGAGTTGCCGTACACCAGCACGGTTGTCATCGACAAGTTCGAGCAGGAGGGAAATCTCCGCCGGATCTTCGCGACGATTCTGGTCGATCGCGACAACCACAAGGCGATGATCATCGGCAATAAGGGTGCCAAGCTCAAGCAGATTTCCTCCGATGCACGCGTCGATATGGAGAAGCTCTTCGACGGCCCGGTGTATCTGGAAGTGTGGATCAAGGTCAAGGGCGGTTGGGCCGACAACGAGGCCGGCCTGCGGGCGTATGGCTACGAGTGAACTCGACACTGCCAATGACGAAGTTGCGACGCCAGCAGACGTAGCGCAGGCGGCAAGCAACACGCCGGTCGCCGACACGTCGCCTGTGTCGCGCCCGCCCCGTGCGCTGCGCACCGGCGCCACCGGAGCGCGTCCGGCGCGCCAGCCGCGTAGCGCACGGACTCGCGCTGTGGACGACGAGGCATCGGAAGCGTTTCAGGAAGCCGAAGCCAACACCGAAACCGTCAAGCGCGACATCAAACGCGCGCGGCGGGCACCTTCGCCCGCCCGGTCGGCAGAGCGCGAACAAAGCCGAATTGCCGAACAACCCGGCTTCGTACTGCACAGCTATCCCTATCGCGAAACCAGCCTGATCATCGACGTGCTCACGCGCGATCACGGTCGCATTGCGCTTGTGGCGAAGGGCGCCAAACGCCCGCACTCTGCATTGCGCGGCGTGCTCCAGACATTCCAGCCGCTCTCGCTCGCATGGCTGGGCAAGGGCGAGTTGCGCACGCTGACCAAGGCCGAGTGGGTGGGCGGTCTGCGTCCGCTAGAGGGCGACGCGTTGCTCTCGGGCTTTTACCTGAACGAATTGCTGGTCAAGTTCTGTGCACGCGACGACCCACACGACAAACTGTTCCAGCACTATCTGACGACGCTGCATCATCTCGCGCACGGCGAACCGGCGGGCATCATTCTGCGGGCGTTCGAGCGCGTGTTGTTGCGCGAGACCGGATATGCCGTCGCGTTCGACCGTTGCACGCAGACGCGTGGCAAAGTCGTGTCCGAGCGCCGTTACGTGTTTCATCCCGACTGGGGCGTTCGCCCGGCGCGCGGCGACGAGCCGCCCGATTGGCCGGTCGTCATCGGGCAGACCTTGCTCGACATGGAGCAAGACGATTACTCCCGGGCGCAGACCGTGCAGCAAAGCAAGCTGCTCATGCGCTTTCTCCTCAACCACCATTTGGGCGGTGTTCCGCTCAATACCCGGCAGATCCTGCTCGACCTGCAAAAACTATGAGCCTCTTCTTCCACGGCAACCCCATCGACCTTGGGGTGAACATCGATCATGTCGCGACAGTGCGCAACGCGCGCGGCACGGCGTATCCCGACCCGATCAAGGCGGCGCGGCTGGCCGAAGAGGCGGGGGCGGATGTCATCACGCTGCATCTGCGTGAAGACCGTCGCCATATTCGCGACGCCGATGTGACGAATCTGCGCAACCAGTTGATCACGCGCATGAACCTCGAATGCGCCGTGACGGAAGAGATGCTGGCGATCGCCTGCCGCGTGAAGGCGCACGATGTGTGCCTGGTGCCGGAGCGTCGTCAGGAACTGACCACCGAAGGCGGGCTGGATGTCGTCGGTCTGTACGATCAGGTGGCGGCCGCCACGCAACGGCTTGGCGAGGCCGGCAGCCGCGTGTCGCTCTTTATCGACCCGGACGAAGCGCCGATCCGCGCTGCCGCTCGCATGGGGGCGCCGGTCGTTGAACTGCACACGGGCCGCTACGCCGAGGCGCACGACGAGGCGACGCGCGAGGCTGAATTTGCTCGCATCGAACGTGCCGTCGCCCTCGGCCTGTCGCTCGGGTTGCGAGTCAATGCCGGTCACGGTCTGCATTATGAAAACGTGCAGCCGATTGCCGCCATCGAAGGCATCTCCGAACTGAACATCGGACACGCCATCGTCGCCCACGCCATCTTTGCCGGCTGGGAGAACGCCGTGCGCGAGATGAAAGCGATCATGGTTGCCAGCCGCATTGCGGCGCGTGGTTGAGACACTCTGTCTCGCTCGCCGTCTCTTCATCAGGCACCGTCCATGAGCGATCCGACGTCACCGTCGTCTTCGTCACCCAATCACCGTCCGGAGACGTCGCCGCAAGGCGATAACACCCTTGCGCCCGTACCGGGAGCGACGGCAATCTTCGGCGTGGGGACCGACATTCTTCAGATCAGTCGTGTCGTAGGCGTGATGACGCGCACGAACGGACGGTTTGCCGAGCGTGTGCTGGGGCCGGAGGAACTCAAGGTCTATTACGCTCGTCAGAAACGATCCGAAGTTCGCGGGCTCGCGTATCTATGCACGCGCTTCGCCGCGAAAGAGGCGGTGTCCAAAGCCATCGGGCTGGGCATGCGCTGGCCGATGACATGGCGTGCTGTACAAACGCTCAACGCGCCATCCGGCAAGCCGGTCGTGGTGGCGTCGGGCGAGTTGGTGCAGTGGCTGGCCGAGCGGCAACTGTCGATCGAGATTTCGATCACGGACGAGAAGGAATACGCGGTCGCGTTTGCGATCGCATCACGTAACTTAGGCAACATTCGCAGTATTGCATCGGAGAAAACGCAATGACGAAGCGCAGGCCGGGCCCGGTGATGCTGGACGTCGTCGGGCTGACCCTCAGCGAAGACGACATCCGCCGTATCGACCATCCGTTGACCGGGGGTGTCATCCTGTTTGCCCGTAACTTCGATGACCGCGCGCAACTGTGCGCGCTCACGAAGCAGATTCGCGACGTGCGCGACGACATTCTGATTGCGGTCGACCATGAAGGCGGGCGCGTGCAGCGTTTCCGTACCGACGGCTTCACGCACTTGCCCGCGATGGGCAAGCTGGGCAAGCTCTGGCATGACGACGTGTTCAAGGCGACGCGTGTGACGACGGCCGTAGGCTATGTGCTTGCGTCGGAATTGCGCGCGTGCGACATCGACCTGAGCTTTACGCCGGTGCTCGACCTGGACTACGGCACGTCGGCAGTGATCGGCGATCGTGCGTTCGACGCCGATCCGCGCGTGGTGGCCATGCTGGCCAAGAGCCTGAATCACGGCCTGCTGCTCGCCGGCATGGCGAACTGTGGCAAGCACTTCCCGGGGCATGGTTTCGTGGCCGCCGACTCGCATCACGAAATTCCGGTCGATGAGCGCTCGCTCGACGAAATCCTCTCGATCGACGCCCAACCGTATGACTGGCTCGGCATGTCGCTGGCGGCAGTCATGCCGGCGCACGTGATTTATCCGCAGGTCGATCCGAACCCGGCGGGTTTCTCGGCGAAATGGCTCAAGGAAATCCTGCGCGGCAAGTACGGCTTCGATGGCGTGATCTTCAGCGACGACCTGTCGATGCAGGGCGCAAGTGCGGCAGGGGATGTCGTCACGGCAGCGCATGCCGCGCTGGACGCTGGCTGCGACATGGTGCTTATCTGCAACAGCCCTGAGAAGGCGGATCGCTTGTTGCGTGAAATGAAGGCGGCGCCCGATACTGTCTCGCAGCGTCGGATCAAGCATCTGAAGGGCCGCGGCAAGGTGCATGGCTGGGAAAAGAT
This sequence comes from Pandoraea fibrosis, assembly GCF_000807775.2. Taxonomy (NCBI): domain Bacteria; kingdom Pseudomonadati; phylum Pseudomonadota; class Betaproteobacteria; order Burkholderiales; family Burkholderiaceae; genus Pandoraea; species Pandoraea fibrosis. The sequence continues at coordinate 1,767,451 of NZ_CP047385.1, forward strand.
GCTCGCGCAGCCGGAGTATCAGGCGGCGAAGCGCCTGATCGCGGAGACGTTCGGCGGGTAAGTGTCGAACGTTAGGCGTCAGGCGATAGCGGACGCATCCGTTAGCCAATCGCCGGACGTCCGGCCCAAACAAAAAGCGCTCGACCCCGAGGGGACGAGCGCTTTTTTGTTACCTGACGGCCGCTTCGTCCGAAGACGTCGCGGCGGCCCGCCGTCGCTTAGACGCGGCTGCGGTATTCGTCAGTACGCGTATCGATTTCGATCTTGTCGCCGGTGTTGACGAACAGCGGCACCTGGATTTCCAGCAGATCGTTGATCTTGGCGCTCTTCAGAACACGGCCCGACGACGTATCGCCCTTGACGGCCGGTTCGGTGTATTCCACAACGCGCACGAGCGAGGTCGGCAGGTCGACCGAGATGGCCTTTTCATTGTAGAAAACGACTTCGCACTGCATGCCGTCTTCCAGGTACTTGATCGCGTCGCCCATGTTTTCGGCTTCGACTTCGTACTGGTTGTAGTCGGCGTCCATGAACACGTACATCGGGTCGGCGAAGTACGAGTAGGTCACTTCCTTCTTGTCGAGCACGACGACGTCGAACTTGTCGTCAGCCTTGTACGAGAATTCGCCACGACCTTCGGTCAGCAGCTTCTTGTACTTCATCTTCACGACGCTGGAGTTACGGCCCGACTTGACGTATTCGGTCTTCAGCACGACATTGGGCTCACCGTCGATCATGACGACGTTACCGACGCGGAGTTCTTGAGCGGTTTTCATAAAAAACGAGATCCTGTGACGAAATAAGCGATTTGCCGCTTGTTTGAGCGCTTCCATACGCTCATTCGCCGCTTGATTCCCGCGTCCGCCCGGAACATCCGGGGCAGCAGGTTCAGCAGCAAAGCGTTGAAAAACCAGCTATTTTACCTGAATTTCCACGAAGCTTGCCAACTGTCGCGCTAGATCCGGGTGGGCCGCCTGCGCGTTTGCCCACGCACGGGCGTGGCGACCGAGTTCGGGCAGCGCGTTAGCCAGCGCCGGCCAATCGGGTGCGGTGCTGGCGTAGCCATTCCAGAGATGCCAGAAGGTGCGCAACGCCTCGCGTGCGCCGTGCGAAAGCGAGGCGGCATTGAGGGGGCTGGACGTATCGTCTTGCCGATCCGCCAGATATCGACCGAGAAAGGCATCGAGCTTCCCATGATGGGCATTCTCGTCCTGAGGATAGATGTGCCAGACGAACGGCTTGGCCGCCCACTGCGCGCGCACGAATGAGTCTTCTCCCCGGACGAAATTGAGGTCGCAGGCCCAGAGCAGGGTGTCGAATTCAGCTTGCGGCACGAAGGGCAGGCCGTACACCGTCAGTGCGCCTCGGGTCGCAGACTCCCTCGGCGCGAACGCCTCGCGGCCGAACCATTCGCCGACGGCAGGCGCGATGCGGCCTTGCGGGACGAGGCAGACGACAGGCGTCGTGCTGTCGGCCCACTGCGTGAGCAATGCCGGAAGTGCCGCGTTCTCATACGCAAAGAGCGATACCACCAGGGTGTCCTTCAGGGCGGCGGGCAGGCCGAGCGTGCGTTGCCACCAGGTGTCGCGCAACTCGGGCGACGCGAGGAAGGCATCGCGCCGGGAGAATAACTCCCGCTCTCTCGTCAGTCCGCCGGTGCGTTCGGTAAATCCGGGGAAAAAGAACGTTTTGAGAAGTCCCAACTGCGGATGCAGTGACTTTTGCAGATGACAGTCGTCCACCCAGTCTTCCGCGCTCAAATACTCGAGATTGATCCATACCGGCGCATTGCCTGCCCTTTTACGCGCATGCATTGCCTGAACGCAGACCTCGGGGATATGGCAGGCAAAGGCTTCGATGACGATATCGCCTGGCGCATTGTCGTCGGTGATGGGGCCGAAGTCGGCCTCCCAACGGCGCACATCGACGCCGTCGCAGCGTTGGCGGGCCAACGACGGATCGATGTCGGGGCGCAGATAACGAAAGCTCGCGAGATCGTCGACCCACAGCCGGACCGACCAGCCGTGCTCGCGCACGAGTTGCCGGGCAAGCCGCCAGCACACCCCGATATCGCCAAAGTTGTCGACGACGGTGCAGAACAGATCGCAACGCGGCACGAGTGGACGCGCACTCGATGCGGGAGAGGATGCAGTGGGCAGGGACATTGAGAAGCGGCGACGCGGATTGGTCTAAACTTCGGATTTTAGTCCCTGCGCCGCGCGACGATGTGATCGCGCAAGCGATGAACGGTGCCATGCCTGCCGCCGTTGCCTCGGGGACGCTCCGATTGCCAGAGTTCATGACCGAAGACGCCAACGACGTCACGCCCCCGCGCAAGTCCCGCAAAGCGAAAACCGCCCCCGGTGCGGACGTCGCATCGCCCTCGTCGCCGACTGCTCCGGCGCACGCCGACACGCCGGCCGAGGTGGCGAGCGTGCCGTCGGACACGTCGGACAAGCCAGCCAAGGCCATCAAGACCCCCAAGGCAGAGAAGACGAAGCGTACTCGCCGCCGGGACGATGACGCCGTGCCCTCCGGCGACAGGGGCGAAACCGATGACATCGCCGACAAAGCACCGTTCGACGCGCGCAAGGTACTCGCCCAGTTGCCGAATCTGCCCGGCGTCTACCGCTATTACGACGCGTCGGGCAACGTGCTGTACGTGGGCAAGGCGCGCAATCTCAAAAAGCGTGTGTCGAGTTACTTCAACAAGACACAGCTGTCTCCACGCATCGCGCTGATGGTCGCGCGCATCGCGAAACTGGAGACGACGGTCACCCGCTCGGAAACCGAGGCGCTGCTGCTTGAGAACAATCTCATCAAGGCGCTGCACCCGCGTTACAACATCCTGTTTCGCGACGACAAGTCGTATCCGTTTCTCAAGCTCACGCAGCACAAATATCCGCGCATGGCGTACTACCGGGGATCGGTGGATCGTCGCGGGCAGTATTTCGGCCCGTTCCCCAGTGCATGGGCGGTGCGCGAAAGTATTCAGATTCTGCAGAAGGTGTTCCAGTTGCGGACCTGTGAGGATTCGGTATTTGCGAATCGCACGCGCCCGTGTCTGTTGCATCAAATCGAGCGATGCAGCGCGCCGTGCGTGGGCGCCATTCGCGACGAGGACTACACGCGCGACGTGAATAACGCCGCGGCGTTCCTCTCCGGACGTCAGAACGAAGTCCTCGGGGCGCTCGAACAAAAGATGATGACCTACGCAGAGGCGCTACAGTTCGAGCAAGCGGCCGTCGTGCGCAATCAGATGCAGGCGCTGTCCGGCGTGCTCCAGCAGCAGTCGGTCGAGACGGCGGGCGACGTGGATGCCGACATTCTGGCCGTCGTCTATGCGGGTGGTCGCGCGTGCGTGAACCTGGCGATGGTTCGGGGTGGGCGTCACCTGGGCGATAAGGCCTATTTCCCGGCGCATGTGGAGCGAGGTGTCGAAGGCGGCATCGCAGACGAATTCGAGGAAGACGAGGTGCTTGCAACGGCGGCGTCCGAAGTCGATCCGGACGATTCCGTCGCGACTGCCGGCGACATGTCGAGCGACATGCCCTCGGACACCCCGTTGGCATCGCTCGAATCGCGACTGCTCGAGGCCTTCGTCGCGCAGCACTATCTGGGGCAATCGGTGCCGCCGGTGCTGGTCGTGAGTCACCCATTGCCGAGCGACGAATTGCTGACGGTCTTGTCAGAGCAGGCCGGCCGACGCATTGCGCTGGTGCGTCAACCGCAGGGGCAGCGACGCGCGTGGCTCGACATGGCGCAGCAGGGGGCGCAACTCGCGCTGACGCGTCTGTTGACCGAGCAGGGCAGCCAGCAAGCGCGCACGCAGGAATTGGTGCAAACCATCGGGCTCGAGATCGACGACCCGGCGTTGTTGCGCGTGGAGTGCTTCGACATCAGCCACACGCAGGGGGAGGCCACGCAGGCGTCGTGCGTGGTGTTCCATCACCACAAGATGCAGACGAGCGAGTACCGCCGTTACAACATCACCGGCATTACGCCGGGCGACGACTATGCGGCCATGCGTCAGGTGCTCACGCGCCGTTACGGCCGGCTGATGGAGGCCGCCGCCGCGACAGTGAGCGACGCCGCAGATCCGTCGTCCGTGGCGGCCGATGTGGCGCGCGCCGAGGCCGATACCGTCGTGCTGCTGGATAGCGAGACAACGACGCAAGCCGGTGAATCCACCGAGGCCGGGGCGCCGGCTGCTGCCGCACCGGAAGCGTCGGATGTGGAAGCGAATCTGCCGCAGTTGGTGCTGATCGACGGCGGCAAGGGGCAGGTCGAAGTGGCGCGTCAGGTGTTCGTCGAACTCGGGATCGATATCGGTCGGCTGGTCGGCGTGGCGAAAGGCGAGGACCGCAAGGTGGGGCTCGAGACGCTGATTTTCGCCGACGGGCGCGCGCCGCTGGAGCTGGGGCGAGAGAGTGCGGTGCTGATGCTGATCGCGCAGATTCGCGACGAGGCGCACCGCTTCGCGATTACGGGCATGCGGGCCAAGCGCGCGAAGGCGCGTCAGACGTCGCGACTCGAGGAGATCGAGGGCATTGGGGCGAAGCGTCGCCAGCGATTGCTCATGCGGTTTGGCGGGTTGCAAGGCGTGGCGTCGGCCAGCGTCGACGAACTGGCGAGCGTCGAAGGCATTTCGACAACGCTTGCCGAGCAGATCTATCGTCAATTGCACTGACAGCCTGACCTGCGCCTGCTACGCCAACCACACCGACCTTATTAGCACCCACGGCGATTCACGTATCGCCGTGGAACAGCAGACGCATGACGGTCTCGTTGTCGACGGTTTCACCGGATAGCGTGCGAGCGAGGAGTTCGCCGCCAACGACGGGCGGCGCAAAAATCATATCCGGCTGAACCCGCTTGAGCTTGCTCAGATGCTTGCTGTCGTTGACCGATGCGATGGTGCGCACGGTCGGCGCGATTTCCTTCGAGGCGAGCACGATGAAGGCGTTTTCCGAGTCGTCGGCGCGCAGGGCGAGCACGGCCTTGGCGTGTTCGATACCGGCGTGGGTGAGCACGGTGTTGTCGCTGGCGTCGCCATGCATGACATCGGCATCTTCCGGATAGGGATTGTCGACGCCGCTGGCGATGATGACCGTGACTGGCCAGCCTCGCTTGGTGAGTTCGTGGTGCACGTTGATGGCGAGCGGCGATGCGCCGGCCACGATGAAGTGGTTCTTGCGTATCACGTGAGTGAACCTCCCCGCGAGAATTTTCTTAAGGTTGCCGCCAACGAGCGGGCCGATGACGACGGTCAGCGACGTCGCAAACACACTGATTCCGAAGATGATGACCGATGCGGTGAAGAGTCGCGCGTCGGTAGAGTGCGGCACGATGTCGCCGTAGCCGACGGTCGTCATCGTCACGATGGAGAAGTAGAACGCCGTTGCCAGATCGGTAACGGGCGGTACGAACTCGCGCCCGAGATACATGGTGCCGAACGTGGCGTAGACCAGCAGCGCGAACACGGCGACGAGCGTGTAGAGCGTCGCGGCGGCGAAGCTCGCCCGGTCGAACTCGCGCCAGTACCAGAGCAATAGCGCGATACACACGAGCGAGAGGACGAACGTCAGATCGAAGCGGATGTCCAGGTGAAAATTGATCGCGGCGGCCAGCGCGAGCATGACGAGCGTGAAGGCCCAGGCCGTGCGTGCCCGGATGACCAGCCCACAGGCGAGCGTGACCAGCGCCAACCCGGCGAGCGCGCGGGGCAGGTGCGAGAAGTCGATGCGCTCGATGGCGTTCAGGCCGAAGAGCAGCCGGGGCAGATGCGTGGCTTCGATGTGTTCGAGCGCAGAGAGGTCGCCCCGGACGAAGAGATCGATGAGGCGTGAGCCGGGCACGCGCAGCAGCACGGAGGCCACGAGCAGCAGGCCGTCGATGCCGACCAGTGCGGCGATGATGACATGAGGGGGCAGCAGCGGTCGTCGCAGAGCGGGCAAGGGCCAGGGCAGTTTCACGAGATCGGTGCTATTGGCGGGGTGTTGCGAGCAAGATAGGGGCACACTGGCGCACATGTCAACCGCTGTGCGGTGCCTCGGCCTTGTGGCTACGGGGCATACACGGCACAATGCGGGTCTGGTACGGCTGCCGAGGGCGCCGTGTGTCGACCGCCGTTTGCCGAACTCATGCTGCCATGCCTTTTAATGTCCCCATATTCCTGACCTGGCTCCGGATCGTGCTGATCCCGCTGGTGGTCGGCGTCTATTACTTGCCTGCGACCTGGTTGTCGTCGGTCGAGATGAATTGGGTGGCGTGCGGCGTATTCGTGCTGGCGGCGCTGACCGACTGGTTCGACGGCTTTCTGGCGCGTCGCTGGAATCAGACATCGGCCTTCGGGGCGTTTCTGGATCCGGTGGCGGACAAGCTGATGGTGGCGGCGGCGCTGTTGATGCTGCTGCAGATGGGCCGGATCAACGCGTTGGTGGCGCTGATCATCATTGGCCGCGAGATCACGATTTCGGCGTTGCGCGAGTGGATGGCGCAGATTGGCGCGTCGCGCAGTGTGGCGGTGCACCAGTTGGGCAAGATCAAGACGGCGGCGCAGATGGTGGCGATCCCGTTGTTGCTCTTCAACGGCACGGTGGCGTGGAATGGATTGCGTTTCGACTCGCGCTTCTGGGGAACGTGGCTGATTTACGTGGCAGCCGTTCTCACGCTGTGGTCGATGCTGTATTATCTGCGCCGCGCATGGCCGCAGATTCGGGAGCGTGGTGCGGGCGAGATGTGAGCGTAAGTCTCTGAAGACGCGGGATTTGCGCGGTGGAGGAGAAAAAACTTCACAAATTTTCGGCGCAGGTGCTTGACACTGAATCACGGTTTCGACATAATCTCCTTCTCGCTGCTACGGCGCTAGCCCAGCAGCGAAGTTTTGAGAAGTGGTTGGATTGGTAGTACGCATGACAATGCGGGAGTAGCTCAGTTGGTAGAGCGCAACCTTGCCAAGGTTGAGGTCGCGAGTTCGAGACTCGTCTCCCGCTCCAGTTTTCACACTGGACATTAAGTGAGTTGATCCTTGGTGTTCGGTGTCATGCGGGAGTAGCTCAGTTGGTAGAGCGCAACCTTGCCAAGGTTGAGGTCGCGAGTTCGAGACTCGTCTCCCGCTCCAAATCCAGAGGGAAGCCTGGCTTCCCTTTTTATTTGCCGAAAAGCCCACGGCGATCGATCCGACGGGCGCCCTCGATGGCAACAGCGAGCGGTTACAATGCGGCATGCCAAATGGCGGGATGGCAGAGTGGTCATGCAGCGGCCTGCAAAGCCGTGTACGCCGGTTCGATTCCGACTCCCGCCTCCAAAATTCAAAAGCCCTGACTTGTCAGGGCTTTTTCTTTTTGTCGCCAGGGTTTTCGCTTGAAGACTTCGGACTGCGATACTTTTTCTTGCCGACCTCGCGACTTCGCGACCTCGGCGGCAATCGCATCGACGTCGGCGAATCCGTCACCCGCGACGGAATGTCGGTGGCTCAAAAGCCAAGCTGCCTGACGAACGCATCGACGGACCTCGACCACATTTTTCCGCCGTAGGTGAGCAGCAAATGGCCGTCATGGCCGGGCAGGTCTTCCGTGTGAACGAATTGTGCGGGACTGCCCGCTGCGGCGAATGCATCGAACCATTGCCTAGGCGCGTCGGGCCCCCAGTACTGATCGTTGTGCGCGTAAAGCCAGAGACCGGGGATCTTCGTTGTCTTGCCGAATTCGCCGTAGACGGTCTTCATTTGCTCGGGATCGCAACTGTGCCCCGGGGCGCGCTCGGGCATGCCGCCCGCGCCACCCGAGAAGTTGATGTAACCCATCACGCCGGGTGGGTTGGTCGCAGCCGTCGCCACCGTGGTGAAGCCGCCGACCGAGCGGCCTTCGAGCACGATGCGATCCTTGTCCGCCCACGGTTGTGCGCGAACCCACTTTACCGCCGCAAGGTTCGCTTGCGCCGTGACCTTGCTGAGCTTCTCGAAGTCGGGGCGGCGTGTGCACCGACCCTGCATGTCGAACGACGCGCCCGAGTTCTCCCGATCCGGCCCGCCCGTCGCGCCATAGCCCACGCGAACCGGTGCGACGATGGCGAAGCCCTTGGCGAGCCAGTAGCGCACATGTCCCTTGGGAATCGGTTGACTGAGCTTGGCCCGCACGAGGGCGTCGGAGGCGCGGCCGTGTTCGAAGATGAGCACCGGGAACGGCCCGTTGCCCACGGGCCTGTAGACCTCTGTGTGCATGGCCACATCGCCACCGAAGGTGCCCGCACCTGACACCACGATGGAGACGATTTCCGGTGTGGGATCTGCGGCAGCCGCCGGTGCAGGCGTTCCCGCTTCGGTGGCGGCGTCGTCGCTGGCGGCCATCGCCGTCGACGCGCCGCAGAAGGGCGTCGTCAGAAGAAGCGCGCAAAGCGTTCCTGCGCAGAATCGTGAGCGTGCGATCAAGCGTGTCATGGTAATGAGGCGGTCCCCGTATCGTGGCGCGTCAGTGAGGTCCGGGCGTCGGGCTGCGATCCCCGTTCGGCGCTCGGGCTGGCGCTCATACTACTGCGCGGTACACGAGCGCGGCACTCATGCGAATGACCGATAGACAGGGGCGGAACGGCCGACGTGGCTCGCTTCGCGTTTCACTCGGTGGCATCGATGCGCTCGGTCGAATCGGCGGCGAAGTATCGTCCCGGTGTCGTGTGAAACGTGCGACGAAATAGAGCAATGAAGGCGCTCGCGTTGTCGTACCCGAGGTCGAGCGCGACGGTGCCGACAGGCTGTCCCGAGGCTAGCAACTCCAGTGCGCGCAGCAGCCGCGCTCGTTGCCGCCACGCCGTGAACGTCAACCCCGTCTCTTCGACGAAGCGTCGGCTGACGGTGCGGGGTGCGGCGTTCGCCCATGCGGCCCACGCGTCGAGGGTGCGGGTGTCGGCAGGGTCGTCGATGAGTGCCGCCGCAACGCGTCGCAAACGCGCGTCGCTCGGCATCGGCAGACGAAACACGTCGGCGGGACTGACGGCGATCTCGTCGAGTATCACGTTCATGACGTTGGTCTGCACCCGATCGGGCGCCCTCAGATCCCACTGCGCCGCGCGTACGACGCCTTCCCGTAACAACCCCGACACCTCGATGGCACGCGGTTGCTCAGGCAGCCCCGCACATCGGTCCGGCCGGACATACACCGCCCAGCCGTAAAACGGCCCGTGAGAAAACGCAGCATGCGGGCAGTTCGGGGGCACCCATACGGCGCGTGTTGTCGGAATCACCCACGCGCCGAGGCTGGTGCGAACCGTCAGCAGGCCGTTGAACGAGCCGAGCAATTGACCCGACGTGTGTTGGTGTGTCTGGGAAACGCGCGGCTCGCTCTCGCGCCCGACCATCGCAATCAACGGCGGATCGTCGGGTGTCATGCGTTGCACGCGATCCATCTTCGGTTTCAGGTGCTCCGGCAAACTCATGGCGTAATTGCGCTATCAAATGGCATCAATAGTCTATCAGCGCCATGGGCGAGCGGGATATGCTCGGCGCGTGTCTCTGAAGGAGCGTTCCCATGTCTCAAGCCAATCAGCCTTCCTCGCCCGCCGTCGATCTCGACCAACTTTACGATCCACCGTCGGAGATGATCGTCAAAGGCGTCATGCCGGCACTGCTTCCGTTCCATGTCGCCTACCTCGATGTGGCCACTTTCTTTTGTCTGGCGACGGGGAGCGCGCATGGCCTCGACGCGTCGCCGCGCGGCGGTGAGCCGGGCTTTGTGCAGGTACTCGACGAGAAGAGCGTGGCGTTCGCCGACTGGCCTGGCAACAATCGCATCGCGTCGTTGCGCAACCTGACTGAGGACGATCGCGTCGGCATGTTGTTTCTGTTCCCTGGACTGGAGGTCTTCATGCGCATCAACGGTCGTGCGCAGATTCGTGTCGAACCCGCGTTGCTTGAGCGATTGAAGGAGGGGGAGCGCACGCCGAAGACCGCCATCGTCGTGACCATCGACGAGGTGCTGTTTCACTGCGGCAAGGCGATCAACCGCGCGAAGCTATGGCGAGCCGAGTTGCAACTCGATCGCAAGGCCGTGCCGTCGATGGGGGAGATGAAGGCGGCGCTCACGGGCATGGACAAAGCCCGCGCGAGCGAGATGGACGAAGGGTACTACCGCGCGATGCGCGGCGATCTCTACTGAGTTTGCCGGGGCCGACGTGACGGCTGCCGCTGGTTTTCGCCAGCTAGGGGCTTAGCTCTGCGGGTTCGCCGATTCCTGCGCGCGGCGCAGGCGTTCGCGGCTATTGGTGAGGTGTGTGCGCATCGCTGCGCGAGCCGCCTCGGGGTCACGTCGCGCAATGGCGTTGTAGATGTCTTCGTGTTCGCGATTCACGCGGTTGAGATACGACACCTGATCATCGTCGGCCAGCGCGGCGGAATTCACGCGCGTGCGCGGAATGATCGTATTGCCGAGCTGTTCCAGAATGTCGTGGAAATAGCGGTTGCCGGTCGCGCTGGCCACTTGCAGATGGAACGCGACGTCGGCGGTGACGGCATTGCCGGTGCGTTGACGAACGTGCATTTCGAAGTCGTCCAGCGCCTGGCGCATCAGCTTGAGCTGCGTATCGGTGCGGCGATTCGCCGCGAGGCCTGCCGCTTCCGTTTCCAGCGAAATCCGCAGTTCCAGAATGGCCATCACGTCGAGCATCGTCAGAATGCTGTTGGTGTCGACCTGCAGGGAATTTTCGCGCGGGGCTTCGAGCACGAACGTGCCGATACCGTGACGTGTTTCCACCAATTGGCCCGCCTGCAGTCGCGAGATCGCTTCGCGCACGACGGTGCGGCTCACCCCAAGGCTTTCCATGATGGCCGACTCGGTCGGCAGCTTGTCGCCCGGGCGGAACGTGCCGCTGCGAATCTGCTCGGACAAGGCGCTCACGACCTCTTCCGTGAGGCTGCGAGACTTGCGGCGAGGACGTGCGGGCAACGGGCTGGTCATGGACATGGCGTCGGTGAAAAGGGTGGGTGACAAAAAACGCCCCCAGTTTACCTTATCGACCGTCGCATACATACGACAACCGATAAGAATCGACCGCCAATGCCTCACCCCAATCACTGCCGGGCATCGGCGGTCCAAAGCACAACCTCGTGCGACTTCTCGCGACCACTCATCACTGTCCGGGCGGACATCCCAGGGGGTGCCCTTCCGGACAGCTTTTCTACATGCGCAAGGCGTCAGAAATCGACGCGAATCCCCAACATGCCGACGAACTGCGAACTCGTCGACGACGGCGTGCTGTTCTGCGAGTCGCCCACCACCGGACCGGCGTTGATGATGCTCGTGGCGTTTGCGCCGAGCGTCTTGCCGTTGGCGTGCTGCCACGCTTCGAGGGCGTAAAGCGAAGTGCGCTTCGAGAGCGAGTACACCTGCGCGAGCGAGACCTGATGATAAGTGGCGGAGTCGTTGATGCCGTTCGCCTTCGACGCCGCCGTGTAGCTGTACGCCGCGGCCAGACGCCATTGCGGCGCCACGATCCACGACGCATGCACGCCCGCCGTATTGAAGATCGCCGTATCGTGGAACAGCGACGCAGCGCCCGGCTTGTACTGCACATTGCTGTAGCTCGCGCCCAGCGTCACGCTGCCGATGGTATAGATACCGGCAAACGCGATGTGTTGCAGCGCGTCGGCAGACAGATAGCCCTGATTGACCGCGGACGAGCCCGGCGTGCCTGTGGATGCACCGTTCCAGCTCGTGCCCGTGCCGCCGACGTTGTTCATGCGCAGATAGCCGGCTGCCAGCGAGATCGGGCCGCCGTCGTAACGCAGGGCGCCGGAGTAGGTGTTGCCCTTGCTGAACGCGCCGGCCTGACCGCCGAAGCCGTATTGCAGGCTGGCCGTCACGCCCCACAGGACCGGCGAGGTGTATGTCACCGAATTGTTGATGCGGATGGTGGTGTCGAGACCGTCGATATCGCCCGGGTGAGCGCCGGTCGCGCCCGTCACGTAGGCGACGGGGCCGATGGTGCCGACCATCAGGTAGTAAGGCGAGTACTGACGACCGATGGTCACCGTGCCGACCTGGTCGTTCTTCAGACCCACGAATGCCTGACGGTTGAACATCACGCCCGAGGAGCTGAACGCGCCGCTATTGACGTCGAAACCGTTCTCCAACTGGAACAATGCCTTGGTGCCGCCACCGAGATCTTCGGTGCCGCGCAGGCCCCAGCGGCTGCCCGCGAGGTTGCCGTTACGCAGGTAGGTGTTCGACTTGCCGTTCTGATTGCTGCTGTAGGTCAGTGCATCGTCGACGATCCCGTACAGCGTCACGTTCGACTGCGCGAACGCCGGCACGGCGCCGGCGGCGAGACCGGCCAATGCTAGCCCGGCAAACAGTTTCGAATGTCTCACGACTTCTCCTCTTGTGATGTGTTTTGTTGGACTTCGCTTGAAACCTTGCTGCGTGCCACTGGTGCTAAAAACGAGGTGCCTTGCCGCTCCAGTCGGGTTGGTATTTGCGCATCTGAACCGCGTCGTTACGGGTGCGCAGTCCGCAACGCAGGTATTGCTCGTGGAGCTTGGCCAACTGGTCCCGGTCGATGTCGAGGCCGAGTCCCGGGGCCTTTGTCACGGCGACCGTGCCATTGCGGATCGCGATCTTGCCGCCGCGCACGACTTCTTCGTCGGCGGCTTGCCACGGGTAGTGCGTGTCGCAGGCATAGGACAGACGCGGCACGCTGGCGGCCAGATGTGTCATCGCCATCAGACTGATGCCGAGGTGCGAGTTCGAGTGCATCGACAAGCCGAGATCGAACGTCTCGCACATGCGCGCGAGCAGTTGCGTGTCGCGCAATCCGCCCCAGTAGTGGTGATCGGAAAGGATGATTTGCGCGCCGTTCAGACGCACGTTCTCGCGGAATTGCCGCAGGTCTGTGACGACCATGTTGGTGGCGAGCGGCATGCCCGTGGCGCGGTGCAGTTCGGCCATGCCTTCGAGCGTGGGCGTGGGGTCTTCGTAATACTCGAGATCGCCCGCGAGTTCGCGCCCCATGGCAATCGCCGTGGGTAACGACCAGTTGCCGTTCGGATCGATGCGCAATGGCTTATCGGGAAACGCGCGCTTGAGCGCCTTGAGACACTTCACTTCCTCGGCGGGGTCGAGCACACCGGCCTTGAGCTTGATGCTGCCGAAGCCGTAGGTATCGATCATCGTGCGGGCTTGCACGACGAGTTGCTCAGCGCTCAGCGTTTCGCCCCAGCCATCCTGCGCATAGCCGGTCACTGGGGCGTCGATGTGCTGTGCGTATTTGAAGAACAGATACGCGCTGTACTGCACTTCCTGACGCACGGCGCCACCGAGCAACTCGACGAGCGGAATGCCCAGATGACGCGCCTGCAAATCGAGGAACGGCACTTCGAACGCGGAGTAGATTTTCTCCGCGTCCTTGCGCGGATCGGTGCCCGGTGCGAGTTCGTATTCGACGCGCTCGCCGCGAACCCCCTGACGCACCACGGCCGCTACGCGGGCGCGCAGCCCGTTGGTGTCGAACGGGTCCATCCCGATCAGATGCGAGCGAGTGTTTTCGAGCAATGCCAGCACCGGCGCATCGCCATACGTTTCACCCAATCCGACATGCCCGTTATCGGTCTCGATTTCGATGATCGAGCGCAATGCAAAGGGCTCGTGAATGCCGGCGGCATTGAGCAGCGGCGGGTCGCGAAAAGCAATCGGAGTGATCGTGATGCGTTGAATTTTCACGGCGGAGGATTCCCTTTCTCGGTAGGCGCGGGCAACTAGCGGATACGCAATTTGCATTGCGTAACACCACCTTTGTGTGACTTTTACGTCATCGTATGACTGGCCGTAATTTAGGTGACGCATAGGGCGTCTCTCTATCGGTGTAATCCCTGATGAATGGCTCGGCATCCTGATGAAATCGCCTGAAAACACGCGGTAAAGCGCGAATATCTCCATTTCTAAGGGAAATCTCTGAGGTGGTTTGGCATGTCTCCTGATTGCAAATTCACCATTCGAGTCATATGATGACTTACGAGAAATTCCACTCAAAAGAGGAGACAGCATGGCCTTCAGCCGCAGGGGATTCTGGCAACGCACGCTTGGCGCACTGGCGTGTGCCGCTGCATTGGGAAGCATGGCGAGTACCGCAACCGCTGCGCCGGTCGCGCTGAACATCGTTGACGTCGCGGGCAACCTCGCGCTCACGCAGAAGGGCTTCGAGGCGTTCCGCGACAAGTACCCGGATCTCGTCTCCAAGATCACCTTCACCAATGCACCGGCCCCGCAATTGCCGGGCAAGATCAAGGCCATGCAAGCCGCCGGGCGCTCCGACATCGATATCGTGCTGACCGGGACCGATGCCCTTGCCGCCGGTATCCAGCAAAACCTCTGGCAACGCCTGCTGCCCGAGTACAGCGCGAAGTTTCCGGGCGTGCTCGACAAATACGCGCCGAACGTGCGCGCCATGCAGGAACTCTCGAAGGGCTACGGTCTGGCCGTGACGTTCATGCCGGCAGGCCCGCTCGTGGAATACAACCCGGCCAAGGTGGCCAACCCGCCGAAGTCGCCCGCCGAACTGCTGGCGTGGTGCAAGGCGAATCCAGGCAAGCTGATTTACGCGCGTCCGGCCAACTCAGGTCCGGGCCGTACCTTCCTGATGGGGCTGCCGTATCTGCTGGGCGACAAAGACCCGCATGACCCGATCAAGGGATGGGACAAGACATGGGCGTTCCTGAAGGAACTCGACGCCTGCATTCCCTACTACCCGGGCGGCACGTCGGCCGTGATGAAGGAGTTGGGGGAAGGTAGCCGCGACATGACGCTGACCGTCACGGGCTGGGACATCAATCCGCGTGCGTTGGGTATCGTGCCGGCGACCTTCAAGGTGCAGTCGTTCGACAAGTTCACGTGGGTCAACGACGCGCATTACATGGTTGTGCCCAAGGGCGTGCCGAAAGAGAAGATGGACGTTATCGTCAAGCTGATCAACTTCATGCTCGAGCCCGCACAACAGGCCCTCACGTATGACGACGGCTACTTCTATCCGGGCCCCGCGGTGAAGGACGTGCCGCTGTCCGCCGCCCCGGCGAAGAGTCAGGAAGTGATCGCGAAGTATGGCCGTCCGGAATACGCCAAGCTCATTGCCGATTTCCCGCACGCCGTGCCGCTCGACGCCACGGCGATGGTGGCGGCGTTCCAGAAATGGGATGCCGAGATCGGCTCGCTCAAATCGAAGTGACCGGAGGGATCGGAGCCGCGTATGAAGCATAACTTTCAACACCTGCGCCTCGACAACGTAGCGCGTAGTTTCACCAATGCGGAAGGGCAGTCCGTCGCCGCGCTGAACGGCCTGGATCTGAGCATCGAGCGAGGTGAATTCATTGCGTTGCTGGGGCCCTCGGGATGCGGCAAGTCGACAGCGCTCAACTGTATTGCCGGACTCACGCCGCTCACTGGCGGCGCGATCTGGCTCGACGACGAGCGTATCGACGTGCTGCCGAGCGAGAAGCGTGGCTTCGGTATGGTCTTTCAGAACTATGCGTTGTTTCCGCACATGAGCGTGCTCGAGAACGTGGGCTTCGGCCTGCGTATGCGCGGCACGCCGCGTGCGGAGATCGAGAAGCGCGCCCGCGAGGCATTGCAACTCGTGCAACTCGTAGGACATGAGCGCAAGCTGCCCGGCCAGCTCTCCGGCGGGCAGCAGCAGCGCGTGGCGATTGCCCGTGCCATCGTGATCGAGCCGCCCGTCGTGTTGATGGACGAACCGCTCTCGAACCTCGATGCCAAGCTGCGCATCGAGATGCGCGCGGAGATCCGTCGCATTCACGGCAAGCTCGATCGCGCCACGATCTACGTCACGCACGATCAGGACGAGGCCCTTTCCATGGCCGATCGCATCGTGGTGATGAAAGAGGGCGTCGTGCAGCAGATCGGCGCCCCGCGCGACGTGTACTGCCGTCCGCGCAATTTGCATGTCGCGCGCTTCATGGGCTATCGCAACGTGCTCGACGTGTCGATCACGTCGGCGCAGGGGGAGCATGCCCGCGTGTCGTGTGGCGGCGCTTCGTTCGACGGCGTGCTCATGGAGTCGCCCGGCAGCGAAGGCAAGGTCAGCGTGGCGATTCGTCCCGACGATTTCGAGCGCGCTCAGGCCGCTAACGACAACGCTTTCGAAGCAGTGGTGGAGACCGTCGAGTACGGTGGTCGCGATTCGTTGCTGCGTGTGGCATCGCCGTTCGGGCCGCTGTATGCGCGCCTGCCCGGCGACTACGCGGTCGGCGAGCGTGTGCCGCTTCATGTGCCGGCCGATCGCACGCTGGTCTATGCGGGGGAGCGCGCATGAGTGCCGCCGCAACGTCCGCATCGTTGACGCCGGCCGCGCGATTCGATCGCCGCAGTTGGCTGGTCGCACCCGCGCTGGTGTGCCTGATCGCGATGTTCGTGTACCCGTTTGTCTATGGCCTGTTCCTGTCGTTCGAGCCGATGGAGGGCGGTGGCGTCTTCGCGAACTATGTGAAGTTCTTCACCGAACCGACGCTGTGGCCGACGGTACTGATCACGCTCAAGCTCGCCGTGCCTGCCACGCTGATCAACGTGGGCGCGTCGGTGCCGGCGGCCTTCGCGCTGCGCAGAAGCACCCGGGCATCGAAGTTCGTGACGATGCTGCTCGTCGTGCCGGTTACCCTCGGCACGGTGCTTATCGCCGACGGCATGCTGACCTACTACGGTCCGAACGGCTGGTTCCCGCAGGCGCTGCACGCCTTGCATCTGTACAGCGACGAAGTGCGTCTGACGCACAACTACTGGGGCGTGTTGATCTCGCTGGTGATCTCGGGCTTTCCGTTCGCGTTTCTGTTGATCCTGTCGTATGTGACGGGCATCGACCCGACGCTCGCACGCGCTGCCGGCACGCTCGGCGCAGGTCCGTGGCAGCAGTTCCGGCTGATCTATCTGCCGTTGCTGGTGCCGGGCCTGACGATGGCCGCGTGTCTGTCCTTCGTGCAGGCGTTCTCGGTGTTTCCGTCGGCCGTGCTGCTCGGTGTGCCGGCCGGGGCGACGCGCGTGGTGTCGATTGCGGCGTATGAGGCGGCCTTCGAGAGCTACGACTACTCGCTGGCGTCGTGCGTTGCGATTGTGATGGGCTTCGTTCAGTTGCTGATCGTGGCGGGCATGCTCGGCGCGCGTCGGGCGTTTTACAGCGGTCCCACCACGGGAGGCAAGGGATGAGCGGTACGAACAAGCATCTGGCCGGAACGCTGGCCGCGCAGAAGGGGGATTTCATGACTTCGCCTTCGCCCGTGAGTCCGGCAACGGCGGCGGGCGCGACACGTCGCAAGCGGCGTCGCGAGGGGCCGGGCTCGCGTCTGTGGCGCGCGATGGTGTGGGGCGCGATGATCTTCTTCCTCGTGAACGTCGGGCTGATGATCGCCACCGTCACGATGAATTCGTTCGCCACCCGCTGGTTCGGCACACCATTGCCCGAGGGCTTCACGCTGCATTGGTACGCGCAGGCATGGCAGGACTTCCAGCTTGCGCAAGTGCTGTGGGTCACGGTCGAAGTGGTGGGCGCCGTGGTGTTGCTGTCGATCGCGCTGGGCGTGCCCGCGGCCTATGCGCTGGCGCGCGTGCAGTTCCCCGGCAAGCGGCTCGCGATGCTGGTGTTTCTGCTGCCGATGATGGTGCCGCCGGTCACCTACGGTATTCCGATGGCGACGGTGCTCTACAAGGTCGGGCTGGGAGGCACGCTCACGGGCGTGATACTCGCGAACCTCGTGCCGTCGTTGCCGTTCGTGATTCTGGTGATGACACCGTTCATCGAACAGATCGACCCGAATCTCGAAGCGGCTGCCCGCATCTTCGGCGCCAATACGGCGAAGTACTTCCGTCATGTGTTGCTGCCGCTGCTGGTGCCCGGCATCCTCGCGGCCGGACTGCTGACGCTGGTGCGCACCATCGGCATGTTCGAGCTGACGTTCTTCACGGCGGGGCCCGACACGCAGACGCTGGTTGTGGCGCTTTACTACGCGGTCTTCTCGACCGGGGTGCGAGCGCCGCAGTCTATCGACGCGATGGCCATGATCTACATGGCGATCACGCTGCTGTGGGTGCTCATCGCGCTCCAGTTCGTGAGTCCTACGCAGTTGGTAAGCCGCGTCAAGGAAGCGCCCAAGGGGGAGTAAGGCGCCAGCGGGTGCCGCAAGCCTTCGTCGTCGGAAGGCTCGCGCGGCATCCGCCATTTTGCGATTCCGCCGTATCGCTGGCCCGCCATCGTCGTCAACGATCCATTGAGGCGGCACGCACGAGCATGCGTTGTAAAGCGAAGACGGTTGCCCCCGATTGCTGCGCCGCAACGAAAAATATCGTTCGAATTCAGGGGAATTCGATGGAATAAGGCGTGGGGGCCAGGCGTTCTGAGAGTGTCGTCACCGACATTTCACTCAGGAGCCAATGTCATGAACCAACGTCATTCGATGTCCGCCGTGCTTACCGCTGTCGTGGCCGCTGCCGGTCTCTTCGCTGCTGCCGCCGCCCACGCCCAGACGCCGCTCAAGGCCATGGGCGGCATGCTGGTCGATGGCCAGAACCGTACCGTCTACACGTTCGACAAGGATGTGGCAGGCAGTGGCAAGAGCACCTGTAATGGCCCGTGTGCCGAAGCCTGGCCGCCGGTGATGGCGGCCCCCGGCGCCAAGGCCGAAGGTGACTACAGCGTGATCACGCGCGACGACGGCAAGATGCAATGGGCTTACAAGGGCAAGCCGGTCTATCTGTTCACGAAAGACGCCGCCCCGGGCGAGATGAAGGGCGACGGCTTCAAGGACGTGTGGCACGTTGTCAAGCCCTGAGCGCACGCCTAGGCAGCACTGACGGGGAGCAAGAGGGTGTTGGCGTTCCGGCCGGCCGCGCGGCGTGAGGCAAAGTCGCGGCGGCTCAGTATAATTTCGCGGCAGGCGCCGGCGGCATTCGCCGGCCATGCCTCGGACTGGCTTGCCGCCACGCACCCTCCGCCAGGAAATTTGCCGATGACCGGTCAGGATTTGCCCAGCTTGCTCCCGGGCTTGCTGCCACGCCTCTGGGCGTTCGCGCTGCGCATTGCGGGCGATCGTCACGATGCCGAGGATCTCGTGCAGCGTGCTTGCGTGCACGCGCTCGAGCGCGTGCATCAATGGCAGCCGGGCACCTCGGCATTGAGCTGGATGTACAGCATCGTGCATACCACGTGGATCAACGAGATCCGGGCGCGCCGTGTTCGTTCGCGCGGCAGCCTCGCGTGGGACGACGCCGATGTCGAAGCGATCCCCGATCTTCAGGCGTCGACGCCGGAGGACCTTGCCAGTTATCACCAGGTGTTCGGTGCCGTCGACCGTTTGCCTGAAGCACAGCGATTCGTGGTGCTGCTGGTCGCTGTGGAGGGGTTGAGCTATCAGGAGGCGGCGCTCGTGCTCGACGTGCCCATCGGCACGGTGATGAGCCGCCTGTCACGCGCGCGCCGTACCATCGGCGAGCAGTTTCGCAACGCCGAGGGGCAACCCCGCCGCACCGACGCTGTCGGCCCCGCATCCGGCGCACGTGAGGAGGATGCGTGATGAACGAAGACGATATCCGCCTGCTCGCCTACGTCGACAACGAACTCGCCCCGGCCGAGCGTGCCGAAGTGGAAGCGGCCGTGGCTGCCTCGCCGGCGCTGGCCGATGTGGTGGCCTCACTGCGTGCGTCGCGCCTGCCGTATCGCGAAATGTTCGCTGCTCAAGCCCTGCCCCCCGTTCCCGAAAACCTGAGCGCCAATCTCGACGCGCTGCTCCGCACACATGCGCAACGTCAGCAGACGGGGACGGTGCTGGCGGGTGAGATGCCGCGAGCGAATGCCCCTGTCGCAAACGATGCGCAGGTCGCATCGTCGACGTCGGCGAACGTGCCGGCACCTGGGCGCCGCGTGCGTTCGTGGTGGCTGGCAGCGGCGTTTGCGGCAGGCGTCGCGGTGAGCGCCGTCACCCTGCCGTTGCTGCCGGGCGTGCTGCAAAAGGCTGGACTGGGCGGCCCGGTGCTGACCGGTGCCGCGACGCCCCCGCCAAAGTCGCCGCAGGGCGTAACGTGGGTGCGCGCGGCAGCCGAATATCAACAGCTTTATGCGCGCGACACGGTGGCGTCGATCAATGTGGATGCCAGCGACACCGCGCGCACGGTGGCCGATATTCAACGCGACGATCAACTCGATATCCGCGTGCCCGATCTGAAGGCGCAGGGACTGACGTTCAAGCGCGTGCAGCGCTTGCGCTGGCAGGATCGTGCATTGGTGCAGATGGTGTATCTGCCGGAGAAGGGCGACCCGATTGCCCTATGCGTTGTGAAGGATCCGCGCCCCGATCAGGGCGTGGCCGAGCAGCATATCGACCGCATGGGCGTGCTCACGTGGCGCAAAGGGCAAGTGGGTTACGCGCTGATCGGGGCACCCGGTTCGGTCGATCTGAAGGCCGTGGCGAATTCTCTGGCGCAGCTTTAAAGCGCCAGAATGTCGGGGAGCAACGGCCGGCTAAGCCGCTGGCTCCACCACTTCAACGCCTCGCCCATGCGCTCGGTGCGCCACGCCAGCCAGAAGGTCTCCGGCGGGCGTGGTTCCTCGACCTGCAATTCCACCAGCGCACCGCGCTTGAGTTCCGCACACACGCAGGCGCGCGGCAGAAATCCGTGCCCCAGCCCTGCCAACTGCGCCGCGATCTTCGCCTGCATGCTGGGCACCGTGATCCGGCGCTGGCCCAGCAACAGCCCCACTGAGCGATCGACCAGAGAGCGCGCCCCGTCGCCCACGACGATGGCGGTGTTCTCCAGCAGATCGTCCCGCGTGAGCGTGCGCCCCAGCTTGGTGAACGGATGGGTGGCGCTCACGCAGAACGCGAAATCCAGCGTACCGACCGCCACGGCCTTGTAGCCACCGCTGGCCGGTCCTTCCCCGGCGGCCACGACCAGATCGGCGCGGCCTTCGCGCAACAACTCCCATGTGCCCGTGAGCGTCTCCGTGCCAATGCGCAGGCGCGTGCCGCAGCTCAGGTCTTCGAAGGCGCAGATATCGGGATTGAAGGCGCTCGTGGGGATCAGCGAATCGTGGACCAGCCGGATTTCCGCCTCGAAACCGGTGGCGATTTGTCGCATGCGCGATTCGAGCTGGTTCGCCGCCGCCAGCAGCCACCGACCCTCCTTGAGCATCTCTTGCCCCGCGTCGGTGAGCGTGACCCTCGGGCCGTTGCGAACGAATAGGGCAAGGCCGAGCTGATCTTCCAGCTTGGAGACGGCGTAAGAAATGGTCGACGGCACTTTGTGCAGCCGTTCGGCCGCCGCGGCGAACGAGCCATATCGCGCAATGGCATCGACGATTTCGATGGCTTCCAGAGACAGCTTGAGCACGGATGAGTCTCCAAAAAGTCGATCATCGAAATTTTCGATGATAAGTCGCTAAAACCTTCAACCTTGCGTGCCTTGATTCCGACGAAACTTCTTCCAACGCGGCAGGAAACACAGACGAAAGCATACATGAGCCGCAGAGTTTGATTTAGTGAATTTTATCGAACAGTAAGACGCAATTTTCCGTTGCTTTTTATCTTTTTTGTCATTTAACGCTATCAAGGAGACTTACCATGGCCCTCAACAAACCCGTCGCCGTCGCCAAGCCCGGTTCGCTGCTGCTCACGCCGCAAGACCACACGCTGATCATGATTGACTTCCAGTCGCAGATGGCTTTCGCTACGCACTCCATCGACGCTGTCACGCTGCGCAACAACGCCGCGCTGGTCGCCAACGCTGCCGCCGGTTTCGGTGTGTCGA
The DNA here is from genome assembly GCF_000807775.2 of Pandoraea fibrosis. NCBI lineage: Bacteria > Pseudomonadati > Pseudomonadota > Betaproteobacteria > Burkholderiales > Burkholderiaceae > Pandoraea > Pandoraea fibrosis. The sequence continues at coordinate 1,789,236 of NZ_CP047385.1, forward strand.
CCATTCTCACCACCGTGGCCGAAAAGAGCTTCAGCGGCCCGATGTTCGAAGAAGTGACGGCACCGTTCCCCGGTCAGGCGATGCTCGATCGCACCTCCATGAATACGTGGGAAGACGAAGCCGTGATTCACCGCGTGAACGAGATCGGCAAGTCGCGCATCGTGCTCGCGGGCTTGTGGACGGGCGTGTGCATCGTGGGCCCGGCCCTCTCGGCGATCGATCAAGGATTCGAGGTGTATGTGATTACCGACGCCAGCGGCGACGTATCGACCGAAGCCCACGAGCGCGCCGTCGAGCGCATGGTTCAGGCCGGTGCCCGCCCGATGACGGCATTGCAGTATCTGCTGGAGTTGCAACGTGACTGGGCGCGCACCGACACGTACGACATGACCACGGGGATTGCGAAGAAGTGGGGCGGTTCTTACGGGATCGGCATCCACTATGCCAAGACGATGTTCAACGCTCACGAAGGATAAACCGGAGTAAGACGATGAAGCCCTACCTGCTGTCACTGGCGCTCGGTGTCGTTGTTGGCGTGATCTATGCGCTGTTCCACGTGCGCTCCCCGGCCCCGCCGGTCGTCGCGCTGGTGGGGCTTCTCGGGATCTTGCTCGGTGAGCAGATCCCGCCCCTGATCAAAGGCTGGGTCAAGCCCGACAGCGTGCAGACGTCGTGGCTGCGCGAGCAGGTCAAACCGCATGTGTTCGGCGAACTGCCGCAATGCGCCAAGACCGACATCGCAGCGACGACCCCTGCCAAAGAAGAGCGCACGTAACCCGTGTGCCCGGTGCCGCGCTCGCCATGATGGCGAGCGCCTTGTTCCCAGAACCGAGACGTCCACTCCGCCAAGCCAAGGAAGCCAGACATGACCGCCACTCACGCCTCGAGCGCTGCTCCCGACGTCATCCTGCACAACGGGCGCTTTACCACGCTGGATCGCACCAATCCCACGGCGAGCGCCGTGGCCATCAAGGACGGCCGCTTCGTGCGTGTTGGCCGTACCGAAGACGTCCTGCCGCTGGCGGGGAGCGCCACCCGGGTGATCGATCTGAAGGGCAAGCCCGTGCTGCCCGGCCTGATCGACAACCACCTTCATATCATTCGCGGTGGCCTGAACTTCAATCTGGAATTGCGCTGGGACGGCGTGCGCAGCTTGGCCGACGCGATGAGCATGCTCAAACGTCAGGTGGCGATTACGCCCGCACCGCAATGGGTGCGCGTGGTCGGCGGCTTCACCGAGCATCAGTTTGCCGAGAAGCGCCTGCCGACCATTGCCGAACTCAATGCCGTTGCGCCCGACACGCCGGTCTTCATCCTGCACTTGTATGACCGCGCCTTGCTCAACGGTGCCGCGCTGCGCGCCGTGGGTTACACGCGCGATACGCCTGCACCCCCGGGGGGCGAGATCGTGCGCGACAGCGCGGGCAATCCTACGGGATTGCTGCTCGCCAAGCCCAATGCTTCCATCCTTTACGCCACGCTGGCCAAAGGCCCCAAGCTGCCGTTGGACTATCAGGTCAACTCGACGCGCCACTTCATGCGCGAGCTCAATCGTCTTGGCGTGACCGGCGCCATCGATGCGGGCGGCGGCTTCCAGAACTACCCCGAGGACTATCAGGTGATCCAGCAGTTGGCCGATGCCGGTCAACTCACGATTCGCCTCGCCTACAACCTGTTCACGCAAAAACCGAAGCAGGAGAAGGAAGACTTTCTGAACTGGACGGCGACGTCCAGGTACAAGCAGGGCGACGATTACTTCCGCCACAACGGTGCGGGCGAGATGCTGGTGTTTTCCGCCGCCGACTTCGAGGACTTCCGTCAGCCGCGCCCGGACATGGCGCCGGAGATGGAAGGCGAACTCGAAGAGGTCGTGCGTGTGCTCGCCCAGAACCGCTGGCCGTGGCGTCTGCACGCGACCTATGACGAAACCATCGAGCGGGCGCTCGATGTGTTCGAGAAGGTGAATCAGGACACGCCGCTCGAAGGGCTGAACTGGTTCTTCGATCACTGCGAAACGATCTCCGAGACATCGATTGACCGCATTGCGGCACTCGGCGGCGGTATCGCCGTGCAACACCGGATGGCTTATCAGGGCGAGTACTTCGTCGAGCGTTACGGCGCAGGCGCTGCGCAGGCAACGCCGCCGGTCAAGCGCATGTTGGAGAAGGGCGTGAATGTGTCGGCCGGCACCGACGCGACGCGCGTGGCGAGCTACAACCCGTGGGTGTCGCTGTCATGGCTGGTCACAGGCAAGACGGTGGGCGGCATGCAGCTCTATGCGCAGGCCAACTGTGTAGATCGCGAGACGGCTTTGCGCATGTGGACCGAGAAGGTCACGTGGTTCTCGAACGAAGTCGGCAAGAAGGGCCGCATCGAAGCGGGTCAGTTGGCCGACCTGATCGTGCCGGATCGCGACTTCTTCGGCTGTGCCGAATCGGATATTGCCGACACCACGGCATTGCTCACCATGGTCGGCGGCAAGGTGGTCTACGGTGCGGGACCGTTTGCGCCGCTCGACGAAGGCACGCCCCCGGTGGCCATGCCCGACTGGTCGCCCGCACGCACTTTCGGCGGTTACGCGGGCTGGGCTGACAAGGAGACGTCGGCACAAGGCACACCGATGCACAAGGCACTGCACAATGCCGCAGCCGCCTGTGCCTGCGCCAACAACTGCAACGTGCACGGTCACCGGCATGCGACCGCGTGGAGCAGCAAGCTGCCCGTGTCCGATCTGAAGGGCTTCTGGGGTGCGTTGGGCTGCGCGTGCTGGGCGGTGTGACGATGAACACGCGAATCATGACGCGCTGGCAACCCGCGCCCGCACTTCGGTGGATCGCGCTGCTGTTGTTGTGCGCCGCCTATTTGCAGGGCGGCCTGGACAAGGCGAACGATTTCAACGCCGCAATCGCCGAGATGCAGCACTTCGGCGTCTCGCCTGCGGCGCCGATGGCGGTTGCCGTCATCGTGCTCGAGTTGGGCGCCTCGGTGCTCATCCTCACCGGCTTTTACCGGTGGCTGGGTGCCCTGGCGCTGGCGGGGTTCACGTTGTTCGCCACTTTCGTGGCGCTACGTTTCTGGGAGATGCCGCAGCCCGAGCGCTTCATGGCCGAGAACGCATTCTTCGAGCATCTCGGTTTGGTCGGTGGCTTTTTGTTGGTGGCATGGCACGATTGGAAGGCCCGTGCGGATGCCTGAACGATCGAGAAATTTTCATGACACCTATGACGACCCCCATTCAGGTACAAGACAATCCGGCGAAGCACCGCTTCGAGTATTCGGTGCAAGGCGAACATGCCGTCGCGATCTATTCGATGGAAGGCAACGTCATCACGTTCATTCACACGCTTGTGCCCGACGCGTTGCGTGGCCAAGGCATCGCCACGAAGCTGGTGCTCGCGGGGCTGGCCTCGGCACGGGAGCGTGGTTTGCGCGTCATTCCGCAGTGCCCAGTGTTTGCGGCCTATATGCGCGCACATCCCGAGACGCACGACTTGCTGGCCGATGAAGGCCGCGCTTTGCTCGGTCTGTAACGACATGGAGCCGTCATGACATCGCCCGCCGCTACCGATTCGATTGACAATCCGCGCCCCCGCGTCCGCCTGCTCGGACTCGCGATCTCTGCCCGCGCTTTCGAGATTCGCGATTTCCTGAGTCGAAGCGTCGTCACCTTCGACTGGGTCGAGCTGGATGAGGCAGCGGCGCGTCGCATTCCCGGCATTCGTGGGCTCGACGATCCCGGGCTGCCGGTGTGTGAGTTTCCCGATGGCACCCGATTGTTCAATCCAAGCGTCGCAGACGTTGCCCGCCGGCTGGGATGGGTGGAAAAGCCTCGGCGACGGGCGTATGACGTGTCCATCTACGGTGCCGGGCCGGCCGGGTTGAGCGCGGCGGTGTATGCCGCTTCGGAAGGATTGAGCACGGTGCTGGTCGAGCGCGATGCGGTCGGGGGGCAGGCGGGCAACTCGTCGTTGATCGAGAACTACCTGGGGTTTCCGCAGGGGATCAGCGGTGGCGAACTCGCCGAGCGCGCCCGTCAGCAAGCCGTGCGCTTCGGTGCGGAAATTCTCCGGCTGCGCGAGGGGGTGTATGCCGTGTTCGCCGAGGGGGGCATTCATGTCGATCTGGCCGACGGGACACAGCTTTGCGCAAGCACCAACATCTGCGCGACCGGTATCGAGTGGCGGCGCCTTGGCCTGCCGGACGAAGCGCGGTTGCAGGGGTTGGGACTATTCTATGGTGCAGGCGCCAGCGAAGCCCCGATGTGTACCGGCGAGACGGTGTATGTGGTCGGTGGCGGCAATTCGGCAGGGCAGGCCGCCATGCATCTGGCGGCCTACGCCCGCGAAGTTGTCATGCTGGTGCGCGGCGCACGCTTGGCCGACACGTTGTCCGATTACCTGATTCAGAAGATTCAGGGCACGTCCAACGTCCGGGTAGTCACGAGCTGCGAGGTGAGTGCGTTGCATGGCGATCGCTTTTTGGAGGCGATCACGGTGCGCGAGCGCGAGAGTGGTGAGCAGCAGGTCTTGGCGACGCATCACCTGTTTGTCTGTATCGGTGGTCTGCCCAATACCGATTGGGCACGCGACACCGCGATCGCGCGCGATGGTTCCGGGTATCTCGTTACCGGACCGGATCTCACGCCGGCGATGTTGACGGCGGCGGGCTGGCCGCTCGCGCGTGCCCCGTTTCCGCTGGAAACGAGCGTGCCTGGTTCGTTCGCCGTGGGCGACGTGCGGCATGGCTCGATGAAGCGCGTCGCGTCCGCAGTGGGCGAAGGCGCAATGGCAGTCGCGTTTATCCATCAGCATCTCGCAACCTCTTGAGGAGAGATCGCCATGTCCAAACGTTGCACGCATACCGACAGCATTCAACACGTAACGCCCAGCGCACTCGGCTGCGAGGAGTGTCTGAAATCCGGTAGCCGCTGGGTGCATTTGCGGCTGTGCCGCACCTGCGGCCATGTGGGGTGCTGCGACGATTCGCCCAACCGCCACGCCAACGCGCACTTCCACGAAACCGGCCATCCGATCATCGAGGGCTACGACCCGCCGGAAGGTTGGGGCTGGTGTTATGTCGATCGCGTCATGCTGGATTTGGGTGACGATACGACGCCGCAAAACGGGCCGATTCCCCGCTACGTCTAAGTCACGATTCGAAGAGGATCTCATGCATCAAGCTGAAACCTCGGCGTTCGCCGATTCCGTGGATCCGCGCGACCCCTCGTTGCGCAGCGCCTCACTGGGTGATCTGTCGGCACGCAGTTTGCCGCGCCCCGAGAGCGTGACGGCGGTCATCGAGCATCATGTGCGAGCGCAGGCTGTCGCCGCCTACGAGGAATGGCTCAAGCGGATTGTGCCGATCGCGGAGCGATTCCCGGGTCATCGCGGGGTGCATGTCATTCGTCCCGTGTCGGGCTCGACGGTCTACACCGTGACGTTGCGTTTCGACTCGCTGGCGCATGCGGAGGATTGGTTTCAGTCGGACGCGCGGCAAACGTTGCTAAGCGAAGTGATGCCTTTTCTGGCGAGTGACGAGCGGCGTCAGACAGTGACCGGACTCGAGTTCTGGTTTCACCCGACACCGGGGCAAAAGCCTGCCAGGCGCTACAAGCAGTTTCTGCTGACGCTGTCGGTGATCTTTCCGCTCACGGTGGTCGTGCCGCTTCCCGTGCATTGGCTGGCGTCCAGCCTGCCCTGGCTGACCAATACGATCCTCGCGAAACTCGTGGTCGCCGCCATCATCGTCGGGTTGATGACCTATGTCATCATGCCGCGTGTAACGCGCCTCGCGTCACGATGGCTGTATGAATGACGCGAGGCGCGTTTCGGGAAACGTTTTGAACGACTACGCTTCCCGGAGCGCCCCTCGCGGGCCCCACATCACGTCGGTATTATGCTGGCTTTAGCGCGCCGTCGACCAGACGCCACAAACCGAGCGGATTATTCTGGCGCAACGCTTCCGGCAGCAGCGCGTCGGGCAGATCCTGATAGCACACCGGGCGCAGGAACCGGTCGATGGCGGTCGCGCCCACCGATGTGAACATCGCGTTCGACGTGGCCGGGAACGGGCCGCCGTGCACCATCGCATGACACACCTCCACGCCGGTCGGAAAGCCGTTCGCGAGAATGCGTCCGGCGCGGCGCTCCAGACTCGGCAGCAAGCGGCGTGCCGTAGCGGTGTCGCCTGCATCGAGTTGCAGCGTTGCCGTGAGCTGGCCTTCCAGACGCTCGGTAATCGCAATCATCTCGTCGACCGTATCGCAGGCGATCACGACCGATGCCGGGCCGAAGACTTCGTCGTGCAGTGCCGGCGTGGCGAGAAACGCGGCCGCCGTCGTGCGGAAGAGGGCGGCTTGCCCCTGACATCCACTGCCGGCCTGACCACGCGCAAGCACCGACACGTTCGGTTCGTCGGCCAGTCGCGCCACGCCCTTGTCGTAGGCCTGATGAATGCCCGGCGTGAGCATCGTGCCAGCGGCCTTTGCCGTGAGCGCCTCGGTCGCGGTGCGGCAGAAGCGTTCGAGCGCGTCACCTGTCATGCCGAGCACCAGACCGGGGTTCGTGCAGAACTGACCGACACCCATCGTCAGCGAATCGACGAAGCCCCTGGCAATCGCGTCGCCGCGTGCCGCAAGCGCTTCGGGCAACAGATAGACCGGGTTGATGCTGCTCATCTCGGCATACACGGGGATCGGTATGGCACGCGTCTGAGCGATGCGTTGCAATGCGAGCCCACCGTTACGCGACCCTGTGAAGCCCACAGCGGCGATCGCCGGATGCGCGACGAGCGCTTCGCCCACGGCACGCTCGCCGACCAGCAACGAGAACACGCCCTCGGGCAGTCCGAGTTTTTGCACCGCAGACCGCACGGCGCGAGCGACAAGTTCCGACGTGCCCAGATGGGCCGAATGCGCTTTGACGATCACCGGGCAGCCGGCAGCAAATGCCGATGCCGTATCGCCGCCCGCCACCGAGAACGCCAATGGGAAGTTACTTGCGCCAAAGACGGCAACGGGACCAAGACCGATCTTCGCCAGACGCAAATCGCTGCGTGGCAGCGGTTCGCGCGCGGGCTGTGCGGGGTCGATGGTCGCGCCGAGGAAATGACCGTCGCGGACCACGCGGGCAAACATCCGCAATTGACCGACGGTTCGCCCGCGCTCACCTTGCAGGCGAGCGACTGGTAAGCCGGTCTCGGCATGCGCGCGCTCGATGAGGGCGTCGCCCAGATCGAGAATCGCCTGTGCCACGGCTTCGAGAAACTCGGCGCGCTTGGCCAGCGGCGCCGCACGGAACGGATCGAACGCGGCCCCCGCCAACTGGCATGCGCGCTCGACGTCCTGCACGGTGCCTGCACCGAACACCGGTGTCAGCCGCTCGCCGCGCGACGGATCGAACGCCTCGAGCGTTCCCGCACTGCCGCGCACGTCGGTGCGACCTATCAACATCTCGCCGGTGATCTGCATGCGAACTCTCCTTAGCCTTCGACTTTCTTGATCAACGCATCGAGCGCGTCGAGTTCATCCGGCAACAGGTCGGTCAGCGGCGCACGCACCGGACCGGCGTCGTGACCGACGAGCTTGGCACCCGCCTTGACGATGCTCACGGCGTAACCCGCGCGGCGATTGCGAATCTCCAGATACGGCAGGAAGAACGTATCGAGCAGATGGCCCATCGTCTCCTGATCGTTTTCGCACACGGCGCGATAGAACGTCATCGCGGTCTTCGGAATGAAGTTGAAGACCGCCGACGAGTACACCGGCACGCCCAGCGCACGATAGGCGGCGGCATAGACCTCAGCGGTCGGCAGACCTCCCAGATAGGAGAAGCGATCGCCCATGCGGCGGCGGACTTGTACCATGCGCTCGATGTCGCCCACGCCGTCCTTGAAGCCGATCAGGTTCGGGCACTTCTCGGCCAGCCGTTCAAGCTGGTCGGCGCCCAGCTTCGAGTTGGCGCGGTTGTAGACGATCACGCCGATGTTCACCGCACGGCAGACCTGTTCGACGTGAGCGGCAATGCCGTCCAGGCTCGCTTCGGTCAGGTAGTGCGGCATGAGCAGCACGCCCTTGGCGCCAAGGCGCTCGGCTTCCCGCGCGTAATCGATGGCCATGCGCGTCGGACCACCCGCGCCGGCCAGAATCGGCACCTTGCCTGCGCAGGTGTCGACCGCCGTCTTGATCACGGCGCTGTAGTCCTGCGGCGTGAGCGAGAAGAATTCGCCCGTGCCGCCCGCCGCGAAGAGCGCCGTCGCGCCGAACGGTGCCAGCCACTCCAGACGCGCCGCATAGCCGCGCGCATTGAAGTCGCCATTGGCGTCGAAGTCGGTCACGGGAAAAGACAACAAGCCGTCGGAGACGATCTGCTTGAGTTCTTGAGGTGCAGTCATTTCAAGAGTTCCTGTCGGCCGAAGGGCCGGATTCGATGATGAAAAAGGGCGCTCAACCAGCGCTTGGCGCTGAGTTATATGTCATCGTATAACATGTGATGAGGTCGGACAAGAGGGTGGATGTTGGAATGGCAGTGGGATAAACCCGCAAAAGGCAGAGAAAGGGTTTATCCCGATTCCGTCAACGCCCTCGGGACACGCCTATAATGGCGCCTCAAGAGGTATGATGACGCATAAGTGACGGGGGGTTGAACCCACGTCAACGACGGTCAAAGGGAACGGGGCTTACGCGTTCAGGCGTGCGACAAATCGACGGCGTTCGCAAGCGTCGCATCGCGTCTCGTGAGGACAGCAGGAGGGGAAGAAGTGAGCAACATGGCATCGAAGTCGAATACGGAAGCGCCCAACGATATGCCGCGCTACATCCGGATGCAGGCGGAGGATAACGTCGCCATCGTCGTGAATGACGGTGGTTTGGCTGCGGGGCGCCAGTTTGCGGACGGGCTCACGCTCGTTGACGCGGTTCCGCAAGGGCACAAGGTCGCGCTGGTGAATCTGGCCGAGGGCGCCGCGGTGGTGCGCTACGGCGTGGTGATCGGCTACGCTGCGCGGGCGCTCCCCGCGGGTAGCTGGGTCAACGAGCGCAATCTGAACATGCCCGAAGCGCCGTCGCTGGATCGTCTGCCGATCGGCACGCGCGTGAACGCAGCGTTACCGCCGCTCGAGGGCTTCACGTTTCAGGGCTATCGCAACGCCGACGGCTCGGTCGGCACCCGCAACATCCTCGCGATCACGACCACGGTGCAATGTGTAGCCGGGGTGGTCGAATTTGCCGTCAAACGCATCAAGGACACGCTGCTGCCGCAGTATCCGAACGTCGACGACGTGGTCGCGCTGGAGCACACCTACGGCTGCGGTGTCGCGATCGATGCCCCGGACGCGATCGTGCCGATTCGCACGTTGCGCAATATCGCCACGAATCCGAATTTCGGCGGCGAGGTGATGGTCGTGAGTCTGGGTTGCGAGAAGCTCCAGCCGGAGCGCCTTTTGCCGGCGGGCAGCATCCCCATCGGCAGTGCCGGGGAGGATGGCAAGCCAGACACCGTTTGCCTGCAAGACGATGCGCACGTCGGCTTCCTCTCGATGATCGATTCGATTCTCGCGATGGCCCGCACACATCTGGAGCGGCTCAACGCACGGCAACGAGAGACGGTGCCGGCCTCTGAGCTGATCGTCGGTGTGCAGTGCGGCGGCAGCGACGCGTTCTCCGGCGTGACCGCGAACCCGGCCGTAGGCTTCGCCACGGACCTGCTGGTGCGCGCGGGCGCGACGGTCATGTTCTCCGAAGTGACGGAAGTGCGCGATGGGATCGATCAACTCACGTCACGCGCCGCCACGCCGGAAGTGGCGCAAGCGATGATTCGCGAGATGGCCTGGTACGACGCGTATCTCGAGCGCGGCCGCGTGGACCGCAGCGCCAATACGACACCGGGCAACAAGCGCGGCGGCTTGTCGAATATCGTCGAAAAAGCGATGGGATCGATCGTGAAGTCGGGCACCGGGCCGATTCACGGTGTCGTCGCGCCGGGCGCCAAGCTCGATCGTTCGCATCAGCGTGGACTGATTTACGCCGCAACGCCGGCGAGCGACTTCATCTGCGGCACGCTGCAACTCGCCGCGGGTATCAATCTGCACGTCTTCACGACGGGCCGCGGGACCCCCTATGGGTTGGCTGAGGTGCCCGTCATCAAGGTGGCGACGCGCTCCGATCTGGCGCGCCGCTGGCACGATCTGATGGATGTCGACGCGGGCCGCATCGCCACGGGCGAGGCCACGATCGAAGACATCGGCTGGCAGCTCTTTCACCTGATGCTCGAGGTGGCGAGCGGCGAAAAGACATGGGCCGAGCGATGGGGGCTGCACAACGCACTGACGCTGTTCAACCCTGCGCCGGTGACCTGACCCGGCGGGGGGGGGCTTCAGAGTTCGGCCTGCGTCTGCGCCAGTCCGAACTCGAGCATGGCCGGCACGAAGCAATGATTGAGCGTGTCGCGGCGCGAGAGCTTGGTGAGGACATACCGACGGAACGGGGTGAGCGTGGCCCAGTCCCCGATGTCGGGTGGCAGCAGATCCGCCAACTCACATTGCCTGAGCAATCCCGGCGGCAACGCATTCGAGTCCTGCCATGCCGTAGGCGCCGGATCGACGCTGCGCTCGACCGCTTGCCCGAGATGGTCGCGGGCAATCTCGTCGAGGCGTGCGGCGAAATCATCGTCGCCCGGCACACATGACGCCAGTGTCTCGCGAGCTTCCTGAGGCAGCCGCTGCCAATCGGCCAGCGACAGATGCTGGCCGTTGCGGTCCAGGTTGAAGCGGATCGCCATCGTGATGAACTTCAGGTTCTCGCAGGCTTCGATCTCGAAAACGAAGATAGGCAGACGCTGATAGAGATGCATGAGAGTCGCTCCCGGGAGCCCCATCGGAAACATTTATGGTACTTCAAGTGAGCGGTCTCATTACGGCATTCCGGGGCCCGCGATTCAGTGGCCCGTGTAGCGAAGCTGCGCATTCGGCCCGACGGGCAGTTCCAGCCCGAAGACCCACAAACAGAAGAACGCCGTCCACGCGAGCGTGAAGACAATGGCGTAGGGCAACATCAGTGCGAGCAACGTGCCCACGCCGGCATCGCGCTGATAGCGCGTGGCCACCGCAAGAATGAGCGCGAAGTAGCTCAGCATCGGCGTGACGATATTCGAGACCGAGTCGCCGATTCGATACGCGGCCTGCACAACTTCCGGTGCGTAGCCAAGCAACATCATCATCGGGACGACGATGGGGGCCATGAGCGCCCATTGCGCCATGCCGGAACTGATCATGAGATTGACGGCGGCGCAAAGCACGATGAGTCCGATGAACAACAACGGCCCGTTATCGGCAACGCCGCTGAGCCAGCCCGCGCCCTTGATCGCGAGAATGGTCCCCAACCCGCTGCGGCCGAACAGTGCGACGAACTGCGAAGCAAAAAACACAAGCACGAGGTATTGACCAAGGCTGCCCAGCGACTTCGACATGGCGGCGATGACATCGCGGTCGTTTCGGTACGCGCCGGTCATCGCGCCGTAGAGCAACCCTGGCACCGCAAAGAAGATCACGATGAACGCCACCACACTGCCGAACAGCGGTGCGCGGCTGCCGTATTCGCCGGCCGCGTCGCGAAGCGGCGAACCGTCGGGCCACGCGATCGCGAACAGTGCGGCGCCGCATGCCAGCATGCCGCCGAGTGCAGCCCGCAAGGCACGGCGCTCGGCGAGCGTGATGGGGCGGTGCGTGTGCGCGTCGGGGGAGAGTGCCTCGGGGTCGCCGTCTCGCGGATGCCAGGCACCCAGTCGCGGTTCGATGACGCGTTCGGTGACCCATGTGGCGGCCAACGTGACGAGCAACGAACTGGCGGCCATGAAGTACCAGTTGGCCACCGCGCTGACGCTGTACTCCGGCGCGAGCAATTGTGCCGCCCCTTGCGTAATGCCGCCGAGCAACGGGTCAGAGGTGCTGAGCAACAGATTCGCGCCGTAGCCGCCGGACACCCCGGCGAACGCGGCCGACAGCCCGGCGAGCGGATGCCGGCCCATCGTCGCGAAGAGCATGGCGGCCAGCGGCAGAACCACCACGTAGCCAAGATCCGAGGCGACATTCGAGATCACCGCGGCAAAGACGATTGCCATCGTGATAAATCGGCGCGGCGCAGCCACCACCAGCGCCCGGAGCGCGGTCGCCAGCAAGCCGGAATGCTCGGCGATCGAGATGCCCAGCAGGGCGACCAACACCGTTCCCAACGGTGCGTAGCCTGTGAAGTTCGAGGTCACGGTACTGGCCCAGCGCACAAGTTCGGTGCCGGTCAGCAGGTTCGTGACGTGCATGACGTCACCCGCGTTGGCCGGGCGCGGGTCGGCTGCCGACACACCGATCCATGCACTGATCGACGACAGGGCGATGACCGCCACCGTCATGAGGGCAAACAGCGTGACCGGGTGCGGGAGCGCGTTACCCAGCCATTCGACCAGGCCGAGGGCGCCACGCAGGCGGGTTTTGGCATGAGGCCTGGCGGTGCCAGGCGCGTCTGCCGAGTGGGGAGGGGCGTCGGGCATACGTAGCATCTCTGCGTTTGAACTCGGAATGCCCTAGCGTAGGGGCGATTTCCGGTATTGATACCCAAAGACGCCCATTTTTGGGGTAACCCTCGGTTCACTTTGAGCGGCCGGCTGAAGTTATCCGGCTGGCGCTCTTTGCTGCGAATACGGGAAACGCGTCGAGGAGCGACTGCGTAGCCCCGCAGCGATGCGTCTGGTTCTTGGGAATAGTCTCAAAATCGCCCGTCGTAGAGCGAATGTGGGCATTTGCCGTTCACGATGGCGACCAATACTGAACGTTCACCCTCTCGCGGGGCGCTACCGGTGGATTCCGTCACGCTGGTGGAATAACGAGGCACGAAATGACAGCGATGTGACAACGCTGTTCGCGTGCTGCTGTAGCCTCCGTTCGTTTCCGACCCCGTGAGGGATTCCTAAGGTAGACGTTTGACCCGCAGGCGTCTGCGTTCATGCCCGGCATGGCATGCGCGGCCTGTGCGGCAGTCTTTGCACCGCCTTATCCGTATTTCGAAAGGAGCCGACATGCCGTCCAATGCGCCGCCGTCACCTTTTCCTTTTCTTCCTGTCGTGCTTGAGTCGCCCGCAGGGGCACAAGGTCGCGCACGGCCCGCCGCCGAGCGCACAGGCCGTTCCTCCGACAAGGCCACGCCTGAGATATCGCGCGGCAAGGGGCGCGCGACCTGCCGTGGTGTCGCCGGCGTCGTGCAGAGCGTGCCCGGTCTGTCTCTGGACGACGGGGCTGAGGCGCTTCGTGTGGAGATCGTCCGGCGTCTCGATCCCGCAGGGGTGACCTTGCTCGGGGCCATCGTCCGATGAGTGCCTCGGTCATGTCATCGGTCACCTACCCGGCGTCCCCCTTGTCGTCCACGCCGGAAGCCTCGACCAGGGCGGTATGGGTCATCGTGTCGCCACATGCGCAATGGACGAGCGAGGCTCAGGCGGTCACTGTCTCGTCGCACGAGGTGTCGTGCACCTTGCATGGGGCGCCCGCCGATATTGCCGTCTGGCTCGACCGTCTGCGGCACGGGGTGTTGCTCGCCGAAGCGCCGGTGGCGGGCACGTGGCTCGCCACGCTCGTCGACGAATCGCTGGCGCATGTGTTGCCGGCGACGCGTCGCGATATCGTTCCCGCCTTCGGAAAGATCTGCGACGACTGGGTGCGCGGTATTTTTGCCGCCCCCTTCTGGGCACGCTTTCTGGCGGGCGAGTCGAGCGACATTCAGGTGCTGGCGTTTCTCGCGCAGCATTATCATCGCGCCGCCGGGGCGGACGTTCACAATCGCATCGCCGTCGAGCGTTGCACCGATGCGGCGCTGCGCCCGTTGCTGTTGCGCCAGTATCGCGAACAACGCGGGCAGGCGACGATGCTCGCGGCCGGACTGCTGCGCTGCGGTCCCACCGCGCGCACGTTCCTCGACAGCGGCGCGTTCGATGCGACGCACGCGCTGATCGACTTCATCATCGACGCGGCCAGCGACATGCCGACGTATGTCGGATGTTGTGCGCTCAGTCAGGCCCCGGCGACGGTGCGCGCTGCCAGCGAGATCGAAGCCCAGTTCGACGCCATGGCGCAGCGGTATCCGTCGGCTGCCGAAGGGTTTGCGGCGGTCGGTGCGCACGCGCGGCACGATGCGAGCGTGTGCGGCGGCACGTCGCTGCTCTCGCAATGGGTAGAGGAGGCCGGCGAGCCCGACGTTGCAGCTCGCTTGCGCATGTTGCGCGGCGCCTATGGGGTGGCCGCCGCCTACCGTGTGATGTTCGACGCATTGCACCGTCTCGACGAAGATTTCTGAGGTCAGCGCGGACATGCCCCCGAATGGGGCATGTGACTCGTATAATGGCGTCCCAACGGCGGGGGCGGTTGCGGCCCTGAGCCGTCCGCCCCCTGACCATGACAACCCAACTCGCCTACGTCGCCGCGCTCGGTGCCGCCCTTTGCTGGGCCTGTAGCGGCATGATCGCCATCACGCCTGTGCGCCAGGCAGGTTCTTTCCCCTTCAACTACGCCCGCATGTTGTTGGTTTTCGCGATGCTGCTTGTCGCGCTGGCGGTGCTGCGCGGCTGGCCGTCGCTTACGCCGGAGCAGTGGCTGCGGCTCACGGCATCGGGGCTGATCGGCATTCTCGTAGGCGACACGATTCTCTACACGTCGCTCGGCCGGCTCGGGCCGCGCCGCAACTCCATCATCTTCGCAACGAATGCGCCCATGACCGCCGTGCTCGGCTACTTCTGGCTTGGCGAGGCCTTGGGTTGGCGTGCCGTGGCAGGCGTCGCGCTCGTCACGGCGGGCGTGGCGTTGGCCATCGCGTTCGGTGGGCGTCGTGAAGACGCGCATCACTGGGAGTCCGTGCGCGGCGACGTGCGCGTGGGCATCGCCATCGGTCTGACGGCGGCCTTGTGCCATTCCATCGGCACATTGATCGCCAAGCCGGTCATGGCGGCCGGCGTCGATCCGGTGGGGGCGTCGGCGGTACGCGTGGGGGTGTCGGCGCTCGGGCTCACGATGGTGGCCGCCCGGCGCGGGCGCAGTCTCTTCTCGGCCTTCACGCCGGTCACGCTGGCCCTCACGGCCGCTTCCGGCTTTGTCGGTGTGGCGGTCGGTATGACATTACTGCTCTACGGCATGGGGCACGGCAACACGGGCGTCATTGCCACGCTCTCGGCGACTACGCCGGTCATGGTGTTGCCGTTGCTGTGGCTTCGCACCCGTCAGCGTCCGGCGGCGGGCGCGTGGTGGGGCGCACTGATCGCGAGTGCGGGTGTCGCGTTGATCTTCAATCGGTGAGGGTCGCGCCGCCCGGTCGTTCGTGTCAGCGCGTGAGGGGCGATTGCAGGGTGTCGGCGTTCGGATGCGAGGCGTCGACGCTCGCACTGGGCGACGGCGTCTCCTGCGCCGCTGCCGCGCGCGGCATGGACGGTGTCAGCAGACGTCGTAACCATGCGGCAAGGCGTTCGAAGACGCTCGGGTCGTCGTTGAACAGCTCGGGACGCAGCACGCGCAGGTAATCCAGAATCTGTTCGGCTTCCTGAGTACCGACCGAGCCATAGATCACGGCCAGATCGAGGAGCGCCCGCAGTTCGCCGAGGCGCTCGCGTGCTTGTAGCGACCGGGCCGTTTCCACGCTGCGTTTGGCATCGAATACACGTTCGCGCAGCACCGATGCGGTGCGCCACGCCGGGGTCTGCAACGTCGCCTCGAGTGTGCGCAGGTCTTGTGCCGAACTGACGATCTGCCCCGCGAGCGATTCGACGATGCGCTCCTCGCCCTTGGCTTCGCGCACAATCCCTTCGGCCCAGCGGCTCGCCTGACGCGACATGTCTTCGCGCGTCCATTCGGGGCGCGACACGAAATAGAACCCGTGCTGGCGTGCCTGATTCAGGATGATCGAGACGACATCCGGGAATTGTTTGTCGAACGTGCGTTTGGCCCAGGCGTAATGACCGCCGGCGAGCAGTTGCGCCACGGCGGCTTCGGTGAGCGGTACGGTGCTGTCGAGCAGACGTGCGCGCAGGAAGTCGTCGAAGGGGGGCGGTGTGAAGTGACGGTCGACTGCGGCGGAGATGCGCACGAAGGCGTCGAAGTCCTTTTGCAGATCGGCCAGTGCGGTGTCGGAGAGGGTCAGCGAAATGCGGCTCATCGTGGCAGGCTCCCCGACGTCGTGACAATGGCGCGAAGCCACGGCGCGTGCGAGCGCACGCCTGCCAGTCGAGCGTCTGTGCGAGTGCGGCGAGCCTCGGGCGCTAACGCCGAAGCTCGTGCCACGTGCATCCCCATTGCGCGTGAAGTCATGTGCAGCGATACGTCGTGTCAACGGTGCGCTGCGGTCGTGGCCGCGCGCTGTGAAGATGGCCCGTAGGGGGCACCGGCGTGCCGATGCGTTTGGTCCCCGGGCGTTTATGGCGGCGATTCTAGCGTATCCGTCGCCTGTGAATCGCCGCGCTGCTGCCGCGCCCGGCAGAATTCACCAGAATCCAAATTTCGCGGCGCGCACAGCAGAGCTCTGCATGCATCAACGGCAGGATGGTGGCAGAACTTTAGCCGTGCGCTCGAAAAATTCACATTCTCACGTTGGACGAACGGCGCTGTGGCATCGGGCGGATGCAGCACGCGGACGACGTCGGCGATAAAGACGTCGCAACGTCGCCCGCACTGCGTTCGATGGGGGCAATGCGCGCGGGGTCAGCCGCCGCTGACAGGGCGTAGCAGATAGACGGCGAAACGCGAACGAGCGTCGAGCCAGACACGTTCGACATCCCATCCCGCAGAACTCGCCAGGGCACGGAACTCGGTTTGCCCGTACTTGTAGGAATTCTCGGTGTGGATGGATTCGCCCGTCATGAACGTGAAGCGATGGCCGAGCACGCTCGCCTGAAACGGGCGCTGCGCGACCAGATGCATCTCGATACGGCTCGCCGCCGCGTTGAAGCGGGCTTCGTGGCGGAAGGCGTCGAGCGGCAGGTCGCCGTCGAGTTCGCGATTGATGCGAACGAGCACGTTCAGATCGAACTGTGCCGTGACGCCGCGCGCGTCGTCGTAGGCGGGCAACAGCACGGCCGGGTCTTTGCACGCGTCCACACCGACGACCATCCGGCGACGTGGCCCGAGCATCTTGCCGACGTGCGCGAGAAACGCGGCCGCTTGCCCGGGGGCGAAGTTGCCGATCGTCGAGCCGGGGAAGAAGCCCAGGCGTGGCCCCTGCGTGGCCTGCAATTGCGGCGGCAGGCGGAACGGTCGGGTGAAGTCGGCCCGCACCGGCAACATCAGAATGCCGGGACAACGGCGTGCCAGCGTGGCGACCGCGTCGTCCAGGAAATCGCCGGCAATGTCGACCGGCACATAGGCGCGCGGGGTGACGAGGGCGTCGAGCAGCAGTGGTGTCTTGCGGCTCGAGCCGCTGCCGAATTCGACGACGACCGCATCCGGGCCGACAACATCGGCAATGGCGGCGGCACATTCGCCGAGCAGCGCCGTTTCGGTGCGCGTCTGATAGTACTCGTCGAGGCCGGTGATCTCTTCGAACAGTTCACTGCCGCGTTGATCGTAGAGCCAGATGCTGGGCAGCGACTTCGGCGTATGACCGAGGCCGGCGAGTACATCGGTGGCGAAGGCGTTTTCCGGCAGTGACGGACAAACGAACGCCGTGGCTTGGGTAGCTTGCGACATCAGCGGTCCTCCGCGAGCCTCAGGCCGCAGAATTGCCAGCGCTGATGCGGGTAGAAGAAATTGCGATACGTAGCGCGTGCGTGTCCCGGCGGCGTGGCGAGCGACCCGCCGCGCAGCACGAACTGACCGCACATGAACTTGCCGTTGTATTCGCCGACGGCCCCCGCTGCCGTCCGGAATCCCGGGTAGGCGACGTATGGACTTGCCGTCCATTGCCAGACCGGGCCATAGCATTGCGTCATCGCATGCGGCGTTGGTGCGGCGGCGTTGGCGGCCACCTCCCACTCTTGTTCTGTTGGCAGACGCTTGCCCGCCCAGCGAGCATAGGCATCGGCTTCGAAATAGCTGACGTGCCGCACGGGCGCATCGTCGTCGACGGGTTGCATGCCGGCGAGCGTCATCGACTGCCATTCGCCGTCGTGCAGCTCCCAGTACAGCGGATGGCCCCAACCCTCGCGTTGCACTGTCGCCCAGCCATCGGACAACCAGAGGCCCGCCATGCGATAGCCGCCGTCTTCGATGAAAGCGCGCCACTCGCCGTTCGTGACCACGCGCGATGCGATCGCAAACGGGCGCAGCAACACATCATGCGCGGGCGTTTCGCAATCGAACGCGAAATGCCCGCTCGATGCATTCGATTCCACCGGATGACCGATGCGATGCTGGCCGCCGTCATGGGCAATCCAGCGTAGCGGCGCGGCGATCTCGCGCACGGACGGCGGGTGACGATGCGCGGGGCGCAGCGGGTTCTGCGCGAACAGATGCAGCAGGTCGGTGTGCATCAGTTCCTGATGCTGCTCTTCGTGATGCAGACCCAGCGTGACGAGGGCGCGAACGTCTGGCGGCAGGTCGGCATGCAACAGCCGTTCGTGCATCGCGGCGTCGACGTGTTGACGGTAGCGCAGCACATCGTCGAGCGTGGGCCGCGTGAGCAAGCCGCGGTGGGGGCGCGGATGGCGCGGGCCGGCGGCTTCGTAATACGAATTGAAGAGATAGGCGAAGCGCGGGTCGAAGGGGCGGTAGCGTCCGCCGGACAGCGCCTCCGATTCCCCGAGCAGAAACGTCTCGAAGAACCAGGTGGTGTGGGCGAGGTGCCACTTGATGGGGCTTGCGTCGGGCATCGACTGCACGGTGGCGTCGGCGTCGGAGAGGCCTTGCGCAAAGGCCACCGACGCTGCGCGCACCGCGTCGTAGCGCGCGTGCAACGGTTCCGGCGCCGTCGGCACGTGAGCCGGCGGGCCGTCGCGTGCCGTGCGCGAGCGGGGGGTGTTCTGGGAGGTGCCGGAGGGCGCCTCGGCTTGCGACGTACAACAGGGGAGGGTCATGGGACACACCGTGTTGTGAAACGTGCTGCCTATTGTAGACCGGTTGTCGGCCTCCGTCTGTGACGGTTCGTAACCGTGGTCGGCCGGCCGGACTACGCCTTACATCAGCCAGCCGGTGAGGCCGAGCAGGCTGCCGGCGGCGATCAGCCACAGCGGATTCCAGCGAGTGCGCAAGGTGATGACGACGGCCGCGAGCGTCACGAGGGCACGCGCGACGTTGACGTCGATTTCGCGGGCGAGCACGGCGCTACTGGCGGCGAGCAGCCCGACGGTGATCGGCGCGAGGCCCGCGCGCACGGCGCGCACCCATGGGGAGCGTTCGTGCCGGTCGACCCATCCGCCGACGAGATAGGCGAGCAGCGAACTTGGCGCGCATTTCGCGAGCGTGGCGGTCAGCGCGCCGGGCAGTCCGGCGGCTTGCAGACCGATCAGCGTGACGGCCATGCCGTTGGGGCCGGGCGCGGCCTGAGCGAGCGAAAAGAACGTGACGAACTGGGCGTCGGTGATCCAGTGGCGGGTTTCGACGGCGTAGCGGTGAATATCGGCCAGCGTGACGTTGGTGCCGCCAACGGCCAGCAGCGACCAGAGCGAGCCGTGCAGGAACAGGTCGATGAGCGTGCTCATGGGGCGGGTGGTCGCAGGCGGGCCAATCGATAGGCGGTGAGAATCGCACAGGGGCCGAGCACGCCGAGCACGAGCAGCAGGGGCAGGCCGAACACGAAGCTGGCGATGAATGTTGCGGCGGCGAAGGTCAGGGTGCTCCAGTGCCGTTCCAGCCCGGCGAGCAGGCGCATTGCCGTGGCGATCACCAGCCCGGTGGCGGCGGGCATGAGGCCGGAGAGCAGGTGCTGTACGACCTCGGTTTGCCCCCATTGGGCGTAGGCGAAGCCGATCAGGATGATGACGATAGTTGGGCAGAAGTAAAGACCGGCGACAGCAGCGGCGGCGCCTTGCGGTCCACGGAACCGGCGTCCGAGAACGGTGGCGATGTTGGCGACATTCGGCCCTGGCAGCAGTTCGGCGAATTCCCGATCGGTCAGCCAGCGGCGTTGATCGACCACCATCCGGCGCGCCCAGGGCAGTACACCGCCGAAGCCTGTGGCGCCGACAGTGCCGAAGGCGACGGCGAGTTGCCAACAGGTGGGGGGACGCACGGCGGCGGCGGTGTCGTCGTCAGGCGTGTGCGACGCCGGATTGGCGTGACGATCAGGATCGGCGGACATGGAGACGAACGGGAGGCTGAACGAGGGGCATCGGTGTCGTGCACATGATGCGGGCATTGGCGCATGACCACGGCGACGCGCGACGGGCGGGCGCGTCGGCGCGTAGGGTCGGTTGCGCCGGATGGGCGCTACGTTTTACCCGTTGCCGATAGGGCCGTGGAGCTCGTGTTCGAGACGCACGACTTCCTGGGCGACGAGCGCGATGGCGTTGCGAATTTCCATGAGCGCGGTGTATAGCGCTTGCGCGTTCTGGGGGGATTGCAGGGCAACGTCGCGGGCAGCGGCTTCGATGGCGTCAAGCGACAGGGCGATACGGTCGAGATTCTCCAGCATGGATCGATCTCCGTGGGTGCGCGCAGTGCGGGCATGTCCCCATGATACCTAACTGACGTATCTCGGTGGGGGATGTTAGAATGCGTGCCCTTGCCGGGGTGATGAAATTGGTAAACATAGCGGACTTAAAATCCGCCGCCTTCGGGCTTGCCGGTTCAAGTCCGGTCCCCGGTACCACTTAGGCTTTTCGCCTTGTCAACCGACACACCGTCAACGCCATCGCGTTCTCGGGGGTGCGCGCTGACCTGAAGGGCTGCTCGAGATGGCGCGACCTTGCCGTCTCCATACTCCTTCAGCACTTTCGAAATCACGACGCGATAACCATCGAGCCAGCGCGACTGGTTCGCCTTCGCTTGCGCGTGAGTGGGATGCTCGATCAATTGGCGCATCGACGCTTCCGATTCCCAGTAGTAGACATTCTGGATCAGGCCCTCGGCGTTTTCCCACGTCTCTTCCCCGAGGTAACCAGGTATGGCTTTGGCAATGGCCGCGATACGTTGATCGAGTCGATGGAAATCGTCGTCGTACTGACCGGGTTTAAAGATGAATGTCGATGTGTACATGATTCGCTGCACTCAATTTGCTATCGTTCGATCGCGCTCGCAGTGCGCATGTTCTCGCATGCCAGACACCCGAAATCACTGAATAAACGCCGTAATGGCGGCCATGGTTGCTTGCGGTTGTTCTTCCATTAACCAGTGGCCGGCATTCGGAATGACAACGCCTTGCACGTTGCTCGCCGCCGCTCGGGCGACCGTCTCCATCATGGTGCCAAACGACTTCTCTCCGCCGATAGCGAGTACCGGCATTGGCAACGGTCCTTGGGTCAGGAACGCCCGATTGTCGATCACGTCCTGATCGAAGGCGTGAAACTGCTCGAAGCCGGAATGCATGGCACCGGGCAGCGCATAGAACCGCGTGTAATGCTGACGCGAAGCCTCATTGAAATTTTTGGGGTCCGCCGAGAACTCGTTCCAGAATCGGTCGAGGTAAATGCGCTCGCGTCCCTTGACCAGCCGCTCCATATCGGGTCCGCCGAAACGGAAATGCCATAGGAGCGGGCTCTTCAGAATGTCCTCCCACGGACCGACGCCGGGGATGGGGGCATCCATGAGGACGAGCTTTGTCACGCGCTCAGGCTGCTCGGCGGCAAAGGCGTAGGCCACCATATTGCCGATGTCGTGAGCCACGACATCGACCTTGCCGATCCGAAGCGTATCCAGTACCCCCGCAATATCGCGTGCTTCGTTCTTCTTGTCGTAGCCCGTAGGTGGATGGTCGGAAAGCCCCATGCCGCGAAGGTCGGGGACGACGACCGTGTGATTTGCCGCGAGCTTCGCAGCGAGTGGCGCCCACATGTCGCCGGTCTCACCATAACCGTGCAGCAAGACGACCGCAGGTCCGTGACCGCCGACGCGCACATGAATCCTGGCGCCATTGGTCGCGATGGTCTGGTGTTTGAAATCGGCGGGAAATGAAAAGACGTCGGCCGCCGCCGGGAACGCGTGAAGCGAGACGATCAACAACAGAAACGAGAGAAGCTTCCGCATGTCTGACTCCCAAAGGTTGATCAAGCCGATCTGCCAGTGGTGCGGATAGCCTCACAAATGACTATCGACGCACCAGCGCCACCACGTACACACAGGGTTGTTTCCCTGCGTTAAAGAAAGTGCACGGCGCAGGCGGTCCGAGCTGAAGACAGTCGCCCTCCGACAACGCATACGTCAACTCTCCTTCCTCGAAAGTCAACGTGCCCTGACGCACCCAGATTTGTTGATGCTGAAACGTAAATGCCGACGACGGATACGCCACGCGCACGCCCGCCGGTAGCGTGACCTCGAGCAATTCCAGCATGCCGCCGTTGCGCGGCGACACGGCGCGGCGCAGATAGCCCGTCTCCGGGTCTTGCCAGACCAACTGATCCGCTTCGCGGCTCAGCCGCTCGCCTGACTGCTCGGCCAGCGAGAGCAACATCGACAATTGCAACCCGAATGCGCCGGACAGACGCCCCAGCAGTGCCGCCGTCGGACTGGCGGCGCCGCGCTCGATCTTGCTGATCATCGCCTTCGACACGCCAGAACGATCGGCAAG
Source organism: Pandoraea fibrosis (assembly GCF_000807775.2). Lineage (NCBI taxonomy): Bacteria > Pseudomonadati > Pseudomonadota > Betaproteobacteria > Burkholderiales > Burkholderiaceae > Pandoraea > Pandoraea fibrosis. Next base: position 1,811,911 of record NZ_CP047385.1, read on the forward strand.
GTCGCCCAACGACCATCCGCGAGATTCGCGCTCGATACGGATGCGGTGAGAAATCGCAGGGGTGGGATCGACCATCGGGGGAGGCATGCCGTGATTCCATGGGTTCGGGTGCCGGAATTATACAAGTCGCCTCTCTCTCAGTCCGTATTCCGACGCGCCTCTCCTGCCAAAAACCCCCGACACGCCACGGCATCGACACCGCGCTATCCCCTCGAGGGACGACTCGAATCTCAGTGTTAACCCTTGTGTGAAATATTTTTGATCGTAGTCAATCGTCTACTATAGTAAACGGCAACGACGGTTGATTCCGTCCTCAATCTGTTGCAGACAAGGAGTAGACATGCCCCGTGAAATCCGACTCAACGCCTTCGAGATGAACTGCGTGGGCCACATCCAGCAAGGTCTCTGGACGCATCCTCGCGATCAATCCACCCGCTACGGCGAGTTGCAATACTGGGTCGACTACGCCAAGAAGCTCGAGAAGGGACTCTTCGACGGGATGTTCTTCGCCGACGTGGTCGGTGTCTACGACGTCTATGGCGGCAACGCCGACGCTGCGCTTCGCAACGCGGTTCAAGTGCCGGTCAACGATCCGCTGATGCTGATCCCGGCGATGGCCGCCGCGACCCAACATCTCGGCTTCGGTGTGACGGCCAACCTGACTTACGAGCAACCGTTCCTGTTTGCTCGCCGCATGTCCACGCTCGACCATCTCACCGGTGGGCGCATCGGCTGGAACATCGTGACGGGCTATCTCGACAGCGCGGCGCGCGCCATCGGCATCGAAGGCCAGATTGCCCACGACGATCGCTATGACCTGGCCGACGAGTACATGTCGCTCGTCTACAAGCTTTGGGAAGGCAGTTGGGATGACGATGCCGTTGTCGCCGACCGCGCGGGCGGTGTCTACGCCGACCCGTCGAAGGTTCGTGTCATTCATCACCACGGCAAACAGTACAAGGTCGACGCGATGCACCTGTGCGCACCGTCGCCCCAGCGCACCCCCGTGCTCTATCAGGCCGGCTCGTCGCCGCGCGGTTGCCAGTTCGCGGCAACGCATGCCGAATGCGTCTTCGTGAATGGCCAGAAGATGGATGGAGTGAAAGAGATCGTCGGCACGATTCGCGCGCAGGCCACGCAGTTCGGCCGCAATGCTGACGACGTCAAGATCTTCATGGGCGCCACGCCGATCGTGGGCCGCACCGACGCCCAGGCGCAGGAGAAGTTCGAGGAGTACCGCCGTTATGTCAGCTCGGAAGGGGCGCTTGCTCACGCCGCGGCGTCGCTCGGCATCGACTTCGCCAAATACGACATCGACGAACCCATCGATACGGGCAAGAGCCAGGCCATCGTGTCGAACGTTACGGCCATGACCCGTGCCGCCGGTCCGCAATGGACGCGCCGCAAACTGCTTGAGCAGATGGTGTTGGGCAGCCGTCAGACGCCGTGGGTCGGCTCGGCAGAGACGATCGCCAACCAGATGATGGCGTGGAGCGAAGCGACCGGCATCGATGGCTTCAACCTGTCGCGCACGGTCGTGCCGGAATGCTTCGAAGACATGATCGATCTGGTCGTGCCGCTGCTTCAGGAGCGAGGCGCCTACAAGACGTCGTATCGCGAAGGCACCTATCGCAAGAAACTCTTCGATCGTGATCGTCTGCCGCAAACGCACACCGCAGCCCAGTATCGTGCGGGCGCCAAATGAGCGTCATTCCGAATCTGAACGGTCAAGTGTGAAGCGAGTTGAGTGAGGTATCGGACATGGACAGGATCACGATGGACAAATCGATCTTCCGCGAAGCAATGGCGGGCCTCGGGGCTGCCGTCAACGTCATCACCACGAACGGCCCCGGCGGCCTCGCGGGCTGCACGGCTTCGGCCGTCTGCGCGGTGACTGACGATCCGCCGACATTGCTGGTGTGCATCAATCGTGCGAGCCGCAACAATGCCGTGATGCGCGAGAACGGCCGCTTGTGCGTGAATGTGCTGTCGGCAGATCAGCGCGACATCGCCATGCAGTTCGCGACGAAGGATCTGTCGATCGAGACTCGCTTCGCGAGCGGCGACTGGGACCAGATGGAGACTGGTGCGCCGTCGCTGCGCGGCGCGGTCAGCGCGCTGGACTGCGAGGTGGCGTCGGTCACCGAAGTCGGCACGCACACGGTGTTCTTCTGCGAAGTCAAAGCGGCACGCACCACCGATGCGCTCGATGGGCTGATCTATTTCGCGCGCGGCTTCCATCGCGTCGGACTGGCCGCACAGCCCGTCGCCGCCTGAGGAATGCCACAGCATGGAACGTGTGTCGAAGGGGGCCGATTCGCAACAGGGCATCCGGCAAGGTGCGCCGCGCGGCAGGGTAGCTTCGCTGGTGATCGTTCTGCTGGCGCAGGTGGCCGCGATGGGCGTCTGGTTTTCGTCGACGACTGCCGTGGCGCTCATCAAGCGCACGCAGGAGATCGCCTCGGCGGACGAGGCCATGCTCACCGGCGCGGTGCAACTGGGCTTCGTCATCGGCACGGTGATCTCGGCGACGCTGGCCTTGCCTGACCGTTACGACCTGCGCCGGATCTTCGCGGCGTCTGCGCTGATGGCGGCGCTGTCCACCGGCGCACTCGCCGTGTTGCCGCCGACCGGTCCCGCCGTCGTCCTGTTGCGTTTGATGACGGGCATGTGCATGGCCGGCGTGTATCCCGTGGGCATCCGGCTCGTGACGACGTGGGCCAATGCGGACCTCGGTCTGCTGATCGGCTTGCTGGTCGCGGCGCTCACGCTCGGGTCGGCCAGTCCGCATCTGGTGGGCGGGCTGCCCGAGCTCGACTGGCACTGGGTGTATCTGGTGGCGGCGCTGTTGGCGGTGGCCGCCGGTATCGCCATCGGCTTCGCCAGCATCGGGCCGAACATCAAGCGCGCCGCACGCGTCGATCTGTCGAAAGTCACGCAGGCATGGCGCAACCCGGCCGTCCGGCTGGCGAACCTCGGCTACCTCGGTCACATGTGGGAGCTGTACGCGATGTGGGCGTGGCTGGGCTTGTTCCTTCAGTACACGCTGTCGTCGCATGGCGTGAGCGACTTCCGCGAGAAAGCCGAAATGCTGACGTTTGCAGTGATTGCGTTCGGGGCACTCGGCGCCTGGGCAGGCGGTCTGCTGGCGGATCGCGTGGGCCGCACGCTCGTCACGATCGGTGCGATGGCGTTGAGCGCGACGTGCGCGGCCACCATCGGCTGGATATCCCACGCACCGCTCGCGGTCGTCGTGATCGTCGCCTTCGTGTGGGGGGCTTCGGTGATCGCGGATTCGGCGCAGTTCTCGGCCGCAGTCGCGGAGTTGTCCGATCCGACATCGGTCGGCACGTTGCTCACGGCACAGACCTGTGCCGGGTTCCTGATCACGCTGGTGAGCATCCGGCTGGTGCCGGTCGTTCAGGCGCACCTCGGGTGGCCGGGTGGCATGGGGCTGCTCGCCATCGGTCCGGCGCTTGGCTGCGTAGCGATGTGGCGCCTGCGTCAACACCCGGAAGCCCGTCGCATGGCCGGTGGAAAGCGATAGCGCCGGCTGTGCGGCACCTTGCACCTTCTGATCGTCCTTTCATCACGTAATTCGAGACGTAGACATGTATTCCTATCCAGACATCAAGATGCTGATCGGTGCCGAGTGGCGTAGCGCGCCCGGCCAACCGGTGACGAACCCGTCGGAAGGCACCGTGATCGGCACGGTACCGGTCGCCGGCGTTGCCGATCTCGACGACGCGCTCGCGGCCGCCGCACAAGGCTTTAAGGTATGGCGCCGCGTGCCGCCCGCGCAGCGCGCCGAAATCATGCTGCGCGCGATCGCGTTGCTCAAGGAGCGGGTCGAAAGCATTGCGTTCGCCATTTCGCTGGAACAGGGTAAGACGCTGGCGCAAGCGCGCGCCGAAGTGCTGCGCGGTTGCGATCTGATGACGTGGGACGCCAACGAAGGCAAACGACTCTACGGTCGCGTCATTCCGGCCGAGCCGGGCATGCGCCACACGGTGATCCGTGAACCGGTCGGGGTAATCGCCGCTTTCACGCCGTGGAACTTTCCGATGAGTTCGCCGGCCCGCAAGGTCGGCGGTGCGCTCGCCGCGGGTTGCTCGATCATCCTGAAGGCAGCGGAAGAGACGCCCGCCGGTGCGGTGCTCATGGCACAGGCGTTCCGCGATGCCGGATTGCCCGATGGCGTGTTCAATCTCGTGTTCGGCGATCCGGCCATGATTTCGTCGCACCTGATTGCCAGTCCCGTGGTGCGAGGCATCACGTTCACGGGATCGACGCCGGTGGGCAAGCATCTCGCCGGACTGGCGGCGCAACACATGAAGCCCGCCATTCTCGAGCTTGGCGGTCATGCCCCGGTCATCGTTTGCGAAGACGCCGACCCCGAGGCGGCCGCGCTCGCTTGCGTCAAGGGCAAGCTCAACAACGCAGGGCAGGTGTGTGTCGCACCGACGCGCTTCTTCGTGCACCGCAACGTGTACGACGCCTTCGTGGCCGCCTTCGCCCGGCATGGTGGCGCGATTCGCGCCGGTCACGCGCTGGAGTCTTCCAGCGACATCGGCCCGGTCGTGAACGAACGCCGTCTCGCGGCACTGCACTCACTGGTCGACGACGCCGTGGCGCGTGGCGCGCGCGTGGTCTGCGGCGGTCAGCGTCACGAGGGACCCGGCTATGTGTTTCCGTTCACCGCACTGGCCGACGTGCCGGCCGACGCGCGCACCATGCAGGAAGAGCCGTTCGGCCCGCTGTCGCTGATCGTGCCGGTCGACAGTCTGGATGAAGCCATCGAGCGCGCCAACAGCGTGCCGTATGGCCTCGCAGGCTACGCCTTCACGCGTTCGGCGGCCAACGCCTACCGACTGGGCGAGGCCCTCGAAATCGGCAACCTGGCCATCAATCATCTGGTCTCGGCCGTGTCGGAGACACCCTTCGGCGGTGTCAAGGACAGCGGTTACGGGCGGGAGGGCGGGACCGAGGGACTCGAGTGCTACACGCACGTCAAGAGCATCTCGCATCTCATGGATCCGGCGTAACCCGACGGCGGATCAGGCGCGGTGATCGTACGGGACACGCTTCACCGCATTCGTGACGAGCCAGAACGCCGGGCGTCAATTCCGACGCCCCGGTGTCCGGTTCGATAAGCAGACGGGAATAATCTGGAGACAGTTGATGCGGCCTGTATATCTTTTAGCACTCCTACCAGTGTTGGCGGTTTTGGTAGGTCCGTTTTTCGTCAACAGGGTCACGCCCTACATTCTCGGCATGCCGTTTCTGCTGGTGTGGCTGTCGGGGGCACTGGTGATGACGTCGGTGGTGATGGCGATCATTTTCTACGCCGACAAGGCACGCCTCGAGTCCGGCAGCGCCGGGCGCGAAGGAGTCTGACCCATGAACAGCGCACTGATCTTTATCTTTCTGGCCATTGCGGTCGCCCTGTTCCTGGGGATTCGCGCGCGTCGCGGCAAGGACATGAGTCTGGAGCAATGGGCCGTTGGCGGTCGCGGCTTCGGCGCGGCTATCGTGTTCCTGCTCATGGCGGGCGAGATCTACACGACGTTCGTGTTTCTCGGCGGTAGCGGTTATGCCTACGGGCACGGCGCAGGCGCGTATTACCTGCTCGGCTACGGCAGCCTGCCGTTCATTCTGTCGTATTTCCTGTTGCCGCCGATCTGGCGTTATGCCAAGGAGCGCGGCCTGATTTCACAGCCCGACTTCTTTGCCTCGAAGTACAACAGCCAGAAGATGGGCGTGCTGGTCGCGATTGTCGGCTTCGCTGCCCTGATTCCCTATCTCGTGCTGCAACTCAAGGGGCTTGGCATCATCGTCAGCGTGTCGTCGTATTCGGCCCTCTCGGCGAATCAGGGCGTGCTGATCGGTGCGGTCGTGGTGGCGGTGTATGTCGCGCTCTCCGGCGTGCATGGCTCGGCCTGGACATCGGTGGTGAAAGACGCGCTCGTCATGTTCGTCGCGATCTTCCTTGGCCTCTATCTGCCGTATCACTACTACGGCGGCGTGGGCGAGATGTTCGCGGCCATCGAGAAGGCAAAGCCGGGCTTCCTTGCGCTTCGCGATGTGGGGGAAAGCCCGGTGTGGATGGTCTCGACGGTGATTCTCTCGACGTTGGGCTTCTATATGTGGCCGCACATGTTCATGGCGGTCTACACGGCCAAGCGCGAAGAGGTGCTGCGTCGCAATGCGTTCGTGCTGCCGATCTACCAGCTCATGCTGCTGTTCATCCTGTTCGTCGGCTTTTCCGCGGTGCTCGCGGTGCCGGGCCTCACGGGGGGCGACATCGATCTGGCGCTGTTCAAGGTGTCGCTCCAGACGTTCGATCCGTGGTTCGTGGGCGTGATCGGTGCGGCAGGGGTGCTCACGGCGCTGGTGCCGGGCTCGATGATCCTGATGACCTCGGCCACGCTGTTGGCGAACAACGTGTACCGTCCGCTGCGTCCGCAAGCGACCGATGCGCAGGTGGCGCGTGTGGCCAAGTGGCTGGCGCCGGCGGTCATGGCGCTGGCGGTGTTGTTCACGCTGAACGGCGGCCAGACCATCGTGGCGCTGTTGCTCATGGCGTATGCGTTGGTGACGCAGTTGTTCCCGGCGTTGCTGGCCAGTCTCTTCACAAAGAATCTGGTGACGCGTCCGGCGGCCTTCGCCAGCATCATCGTTGGCGAAGCGACGGTGGCCTGGGTGTCGCTCACGAAGAAGTCGGTGGCCTCGCTGTTCCCGTTCCTGCCGGACGCACTGAAGGACCTCAACGTCGGCATCGTCGCGTTGGTGTTCAACGTGGTGACGCTGGTGGTCGTAACGCTACTCACGCGTCGCACGGCGACGGCAGCGCAATTGGCGGCAGACGCTTCCTGAGGCCGACGGCATGAAGCGCGCGAGTGTCGTGTGCCCGACGGGCGCGGGGCGCTCGCGCGAACGACTAGACATGATGAATTCCTTCGACATTTCCCGCATCGCGTTCGTGCAGGCCGGTTGGCATGCCGACTTGCTCAACGGCGCACGCGATGCGTTTTTTTCCCGGATGGCGGAACTGGGTGTGCCCGATGGGCGGATCGTCAGTTTCGATGTGCCCGGCGCGTTCGAGATCCCATTGTTTGCGCGTCGGCTTGCCGTGACCGGCGAATACGACGCGATCGTCGGGGCGGCATTGGTCGTCAATGGCGGCATCTATCGACACGAGTTCGTGGCGCAGGCGGTCGTCGACGGACTGATGCGCGTGCAACTCGACACCGACGTGCCGGTGTTCTCGATGTCGCTCACGCCGCACCACTTCCACTCGCATGACGAGCACGACACTTTCTTTAGAGAGCACCTGCGGCACAAGGGGCGCGAGGTTGCAGATGCCTGCGCCGGGATGTTGCGCGCGCTTTCGGCCATCTCGCCCGACGCTGGCCGGGCCGGCACGGACTGACACGCATTTCACGGAATATCAGACATGAAGCCTTTGAGCGATCTGGACGCGCTGCTCGCCGGTAGCGACGAAGCGCTGCGCACCTTGCGCCGCGATCTGCATGCCAACCCCGAACTGCGTTTCGAGGAGCGTCGCACGGCCGACGTCGTTGCGCGTTTTCTCGATGAACTGGGCTACGTCGTCGATCGTGGCATGGCCGGCACGGGCGTGGTGGCGAGCCTGCCCGGCCGGGACCCGTCGCGCGGGATTGTCCTGCGTGCAGATATGGACGCGCTACCGATTCAGGAGGCGAATACGTTTTCGCACGCGTCGTGTCATCACGGCGTGATGCATGCCTGCGGGCACGACGGTCACACCACGATGTTGCTGGGAGCGGCCAAGATGCTCAGGCAATTGCCGCAACTGCCAGGGTCCGTGCATTTCGTTTTCCAGCCCGGCGAGGAAGGCGGTGCGGGGGCGCAGAAGATGATCGACGACGGGCTGTTCGAGCGGTTCCCGACGGAGGCCGCGTTCGGCATGCACAACTGGCCGAGCCTGCCCGCAGGCGAGTTCGGGCTGCGCACGGGGCCGATCATGGCCGCCGGGGTGCGCTTTCGGATCACGGTGCGAGGCAAGGGCGCGCACGCGGCCCAACCGCACCTCGGACTCGATCCGATTCCGCTCGCATGCTCACTGGTGCTTCAGTGTCAGACGCTCGCCGCACGCCATAAAGATCCGGTGGCGCCGGCAGTGGTGTCCGTCTGCATGATGCATGCCGGGGATACGGACAACGTCATTCCGGACACGGCGGAGTTGCGTGGCACGATTCGCACGCTATCGTCGGCGGTGCTGAATCAGTTGCAGGACGACATCCGCCGGATCGCGGGCGGAATGGCAACGGCCTACGGCGCGGTCATCGACGTGGAGTTCTTCCAGTACTACCCCGCGACGGTGAATTCGGCGCAGGCGGCCGGACTTTGCGAACGGGTGATTCGCCAAACGTTCGGCGATGCCGCGACACATGCCGACGTGCCGCCGAACATGACGTCGGAGGACTTCGGCTTCATGCTCGAAGCCAGGCCGGGTGCCTACGTGCTGATCGGCAATGCGCCGCGCGGTGAGGCCGCAGTGGGTCTGCACCATCCGGCTTACGACTTCAACGACGACATCATCCGCGATGGCGTGCGGTACTGGGTGGCGTTGGCGAAGGGGTATTTCGAGGCGTATCCCGCAGCGCTTGTGTAACGATGTGCTGGCCGGTGGCGCGAGTGCGTGCTGCCGCGCCTCACCTCACGTCATCTCATTTGAACGTGTACAGGTAGGCGATCAGATCCGCGACCTTGCGTTCGTTGCCGATGCCCCAGAAGCGCATCTTCGTACCGGGCACGGTCTTGCCGGGGTTGGCGATGAAGGCGGCAAGCGTCTTGTCGTCCCACACGATCCCGGACTGTTTCATTTCCTTCGAGTAGTCAAAGTCTGGCAGGCTGCCGGCGCGGCGGTGGGCCAGGCCGTTGAGCTGTGGGCCGAACCCCGACGCCGCCATCGGACCGACCGAATGGCACGACGCGCAGCGCGACGCGAACAATGCCTTGCCCGCCTCGATATCCGGTGCAGCGAAGGCCGAAGCGGCGAACGTCGCTAACGCAAACGTCAATGCGCCGGCTCGCACGCGTGCGACAGGGGCGGTGTGGCGCAGAAGAGAGGCCGATAGGAGCAGGGCGAGGGAGCGGGCGGTCATGGGTGGATGGTCAGTCGGGACGCTTTTTGACAGCAAGCCGCTAACTTACCGTTTTCCGCCAGACACGACCAGTGGGACCCGCACGCCCGGGTGCGACATCGTGTCGCGAGTGCCGGGGCCTGGCACCCGGCACGCAACGGTTGAATCGATGCCGTGGCGGGAAACGCCGCCACGACACCGGCTGGCAACACGCGCGAGCCACCTGTCGCTACGCGTGTTGCCAGCGTCCATGCGAAGCGCTATTACGCTGCGCCCTTCGTCACGCTATCCGGCAGATCGCGGCCGTGATACTTCTTGTAGATCGCATTGAGCTTGCCGTTCTTCAGATTGGTCTTCACCCAGTTGTTGATCCAGTCCTTGAGCGCCGGCTGATTCCTGTTGAGTGCGATACCCAGATCAAATTCCTTCTGCGCAAACTTCAGTTCGAGGTTCTTCTCCGGTGCGCGCTTGATCATCTCGCCAAGGTTCGACGGCGTACTCGAGAATATGTCGACCTGACCCGTCACCATCGACGTGATCAGTGTGGCGTCGTCTTCATAGCGAACGATCTGCGCGCCCTTCGCATTCTGCGTGGTGAGCGTGTCGTTCACCGTCGCGCGGGTGAGGCCAATGCGTTTGCCGTTCAGGTCCTCATAGCCTTTGATGTTCATGCTCTTGGGCCCGCCGACGATAATCGAAATGACGGCGTAAGGAACCGAGAAGTCGATCACCTGCGCACGTTCCGGTGTGATCGAGAGATCGGCCACCACGATGTCCGCGCGGTTCGCTTGCAGCGTCGGCACGCGCGCGGCATTCGTGACGGACACGATATCGAGCTTCACGCCCAGATCCTGTGCAAGCAACTTGGCGGTGTCGACGTCCGAGCCCGCCGGTTGCAGATTGGCATCGGCAAACGAATACAACGGCGTACCCATGGCGATGGCGACGCGAATCTTGCCCGCTTTCTTGATGTCGTCGAGCTGATCGGCAAAGGCAGCGTGCGCCATCGCGCCGAGCAGGACTGCGGCACAGGTCTGGGTAAACAACGCCTTGAACGTCTTGAGTTTCATGCAGTGGTCTCCTTGGAATGATGTGTTGTCGTGACTGTGCGCTTACAGCCCGTTGGCGAGGAATGCGCGTAGTTCGGGCGTTTGCGGGTTGTCGAGCATCTCGCCCGGACCGACTTCCCACACCTTGCCCTGATGCATGTAGATGATTTGATCGGCCACACGCTTGGCAAATGCCATTTCGTGCGTGACGAGCAGCATTGTCATGCCGTCGGCGGCAAGATCTTCCATGACGCGCAGCACTTCGCCCGTGAGTTGCGGATCGAGTGCCGACGTCACTTCGTCGAACAGCATGACTTTCGGCGACATGGCGAGCGAACGTGCGATGGCCACGCGTTGTTGCTGGCCACCGGAGAGCTGCTCGGGATAGCTGTCGGCCTTGTCGGAGAGGCCCACTTGCGCGAGCACGCGCTTCGCGACTTCCTCGGCTTCGCTGCGCCCGAGACGCTTCACATGACGCAGCGCGAGCATGATGTTCTCGCGCACGCTCAGATGTGGAAAGAGGTTGTAGCTCTGGAAGACGATGCCGACTTCGCGGCGCAGTTGATGCAGGTCGATCTGCGGATCTTCCACGCGAATGCCGCACACTTCGATGGAGCCTTCGTCGATGGTTTCCAGACGGTCGATACAGCGCAGCGCCGTGCTCTTGCCCGAACCGCTTGCGCCAATGATGGCGACCATCTTGCCGCGCTCCACTTCGAACGACACGCCCTTGAGCACCGGGTTGTCGCCGAAGCGTTTGTGAATCTGGTTGACCTTAACGATTGCCGACATTGAGCCTGTCCTCCAGTGATGCGCTCCAGCGCGAGAGCGGGTAGCACAGCACGAAATAAAACACCCCTACCAGCGAGAACACGAGGAAGGGCTGGAAAATCGAGTTGTTGATGATCTGACCGGCTCGGGTGAGCTCCACGAAACCGATCACCGAGGCGAGCGATGTCATCTTGATGATCTGCACGAGGAAGCCGATGGTCGGCGGCAGCGACAGACGCACGGCCTGCGGAATGATGACGAGACGCAGCGTCTGCCAGCGCGAGAACGACAGGCACTCGGCGGCTTCCCACTGTGCACGCGGCATCGCTTCGACGCATCCACGCCAGATGTCGCCCAGATAGGCGCTGGTGTAGACCATCAGCGCGAGGGCGGCCGCCACGATGGCGGGCAACTCGAAGCCGTATACCGACAGGCCGAAGTAGACGATGAACAGCAGAATCAGCAGCGGAATGCCCTGAATCGCTTCGATGAACACTTGCGCGGGCAAGCGCAGCCAGCGACGCGGCGAGATGCGCGCGAGCATCACGAGAAACCCACCGGCACTGCCCAGTACGAACGCGATCAGCGAGAGCACCAGCGTCCAGCCGATGGACTGCACCAGATACCCGAAATAGGTCCAGGAAAAGTTGCCGATCATGAGGCACTCCGTTGTGCGGTATTGCTGCCCGTGGTGCCTGTTGCGCCCGTGACGCTCACGCCCGCGGTACGCGAGGCGGCGGCGCGTCGGCGCGCGGCCTGTACCGTCTGTGCGGCGGCGCGTCGCACGACACGGCGGCGTCGGAAGAAATACTCGCCGGCGGCCCACGCCACGAGCTTCACCAGCAGTGACAGACCGAGGTAGAGCGCGGCCACGACGATGTACGTCTCGAGCGAGCGGAACGTGTCCGACTGCACGGTGTTGGCGACGGCGGTGAGTTCTTCGGCGGAAATCTGCGATGCCATGGCCGAGGCCTGCATCATCAGAATGAATTGCGTGGTGAGGGCGGGGTACACCTTCTCGATGGACGGTTGCAGCATGACATGCCACGCAATGCGCCACTTCGACAGCCCCAGACATTCGGCGGCTTCGATCTGACCGCGTGGCACCGACTCGAGCCCGGCGCGAATGATCTCCGCCGCATAGGCCCCGATGTTGATCACCATCGCAATGACCGCCGCGGCGAACGTCGGCATGTGCACGCCAAGGCTGGCGAGACCGAAATAGAGCAGGAAGATCTGAACGAGGAAAGGGGTGTTGCGGACCGACTCGATGTAGATGCTGCAAAGACGAACGAGCCAGCGATGACGGCTACGCTTGGCAAAGGCGACCAGCGTGCCGGCAGCGGTGCCGATCACGACCGAGAGAGCGGTCATCTTGAGCGTGAGCCACGCGCCTTCGAGAAAAACTGGCCAGTAAGGCACCAGCGGAGCGAAATTCAACGAGAAATGCATGGCAAACGCCTGTCTCCGGTGACGTTCGGGGCCGACGCGCCAGGCAGCTTGCGTTGCGGTTATGACATCCGCGGTTGCCGTGGAGGGTCTTTCTTGTACGTCGTCATATAAGTGATGTGATTTTGCGCATCGCTGATCGGCGTTGTCAATAGCCAGCGGTTGGGGGGATACCCTTGTCTATTGCCTTGATAGAACAAGGGTTATAGGGCGATTTGAATCGAGTGGCGGGCTGCCGCAGCTTGCGTGAGGCGGCCTCAACGACCGGTTGATGGTGGCGGGTCGAGTCCCCTTGTCATCGTATCTCTTGCTGTTGGCGATGACGGAGGGCGTCCCGTGCGATGGCTGGTTTTATAATCGCGCTTGGCCGAGCGTCTGCCTCGCTCGGCATCTCTCGATGGAAGACCATGCAACCGATCAACGAGTGCAGCGTTGGCGCGACATCGCGCGATTCAGACATGCGGTGCCGAGATGACCACTTCCGAAAAAGGGGGGCCGCCGCCCGCGTTATCGGGATTCGCGAACGTACCCGGCATGCCGCGACGTTCCAGGGTAACGACGACTCGCGGGGCGACGCCCGATGACATTGTCCACGACGGCACTCGACGAACTCGACCGTAATCTGCTCGCACTGCTGCGAGTGAATGCGCGCGAGAGCACGGCCAATCTCGCGCGCCGCCTCGGGGTGGCGCGCACGACTGTGGTGGCCCGCATCGGTCGGCTCGAACAGGCCGGCGTTATCGCCGGTTATACCGTGCGACTCGGGCAGGATGCGGCCGGCGGCGGGTTACAGGCCTGCGTCGGTATCAGTGTGCAGCCGCGCTCCGGGCGCGACGTGATGCGGCGTTTGAACAAGATGCCGGAGATCCACCTGCTGTGTACCGTCAGCGGTGAGTTCGACTATGTGGCCTGGTTGCACGCGGCGTCGCCGGATCAGCTCGACGGGCTGCTCGATACGATTGGCGAGATCGATGGGGTGACCCGCACGACGACGTCCGTGGTGCTGGCCCGGAAGATCGACCGGGGCGGCGTGCTGCCGTGAACGGTCGGTGACGTCCGGTAATTTTCCGTAACCAGTCGCTAAGAATGGTCGCGCACCCCCGTCGGTGCTCGCGCAACCCTCGAATTTCCCGTTTATCCCCGTGATGCCTTGACTTCGCTCGTTTGTCTGGCGGTGGCGAAGGTGCTAAACTTATTGAGAATTGTTTGCATTAACTTCTTCATCCATCTGGAGTGCGTATGCGCGTGAAATCCCTCGTGGCAGCGGTGTTGCTTGCCGGTGCGGCCACCATGGCTCAGGCCGCCGAGTTTCCTATCGGTAAACCGCTGAATGTGGCGGGCATGGAAATCAACACGGTGTATCTCCAGCCGATCACGATGGAACCGGCCGGCATGATGCGCGATGCTGCCAAGTCGGACATCCACCTCGAGGCCGATATTCACGCGATCGCCAAGAACCCGAACGGTTACGCCGAAGGCGACTGGATTCCGGGGCTGGAAATCACGTACAAGCTGCAAAAAGTGAACAAGGACGGCAAGCCGGACGGCGCTGCCATCGAAGGCCTGATGATGCCGATGGTTGCGAGCGATGGCCCGCACTACGGCGATAACGTCAAGTTGGCAGGTGTCGGCAAGTACAAGCTGACGATGGTCGTCAACGCGCCGGGCACGCTTCAGGAATTCGGTTGCAAGATGGGGGGCGCGCCGGCCGCTGGCGCCCACGCCGCGCATGGCGGCATGGGCCCGTGGTGTTTCGGCCGTCACGTCGACAAGGAAACGGGCGTGGGTCCGTGGTTCAAGCCGATCACCAAGGAAGTCGATTTCACTTTCTCGGGTATTGGCAAGAAGGGTGGCTACTAAGCCCGTATAACTCTGATGCAGCGTTGGCCAATGGGCCAGCGCTGTTTTCGTTTGGAGCAGAAGGATGAATCAGCGCATCGCGCGCCTGCTGGCCACGATGGCGGCCCTGGTGGTGACTCTGTTGGCGTTGGGCGCACCGTCGCTTGCCCGTGCCGATGACTTGCCGACCTTCAGGCTGGAAATGAACAACGGCAAACTCAATCCGGCGCGCATCGAAGTGCCGGCCGGCAAGCGCATCAAGATCGAGGTACACAACACCGGAACGAATGCCGTCGAGTTTGAAAGTCTGCAACTGCGCAAGGAAAAGGTGCTGGCACCGGGCGCACAGTCGTTCGTGGTGATCGCACCGTTGCAGCCCGGCGAGTACAAGTTTTTCGACGATTTCCATCAGCAGGCGCAAGGCGTGATCGTCGCCAAGTAAGCCACGCGGAAGTCGTTTCAGTCACACGGTAAGACACGCATCACGAGAGGAATCACACGATGGGTCAGGTCATGTTCATCGTCTGGCGCGAAAGCGTCGAGGCATTGCTGGTCGTAGGCATTCTCCATGCCTGGCTGGCCAACCCTGAGCACGGCGCCAAGCGCGGCCTGCCCTATCTTTGGGCCGGTGTCGCGCTCGGGATCGCCGCCGCCGTGGCGCTGGGCGCCGCGCTGGTCGGTTTCACCGAAGTGCTGTCGGGCGACGCGCAGGATTACTTCCAGACCGCCATGGTGCTGATCGCCTGCGTGCTGATCGTGCAGATGGTCTTCTGGATGAAGCGCCACGGGCGAACGCTCAAGCGCGATATGGAGTCGTCGTTACAGAAGAATCAGGATCGGGGCACATGGTGGGGCGTGCTGGTGCTGGTGGCGCTGGCGATTGCCCGCGAAGGCAGCGAGACGGCCATCTTTCTGTACGGCATCGGCTTCGGCCAGCAGGGCAGCGTGCCACTGACCATGTGGCTCGCCGTGCTGATCGGTTTCGTGCTGGCGCTGCTCACGTTCTGGTTGTTGCAGTTGGGCGGCAAGATCTTCTCGTGGCGTCTGTTCTTCCGCGTCACGGAAATCATGCTGTTGTTTCTGGCGGCGGGGCTGCTCGAGTCGGGGCTGGACCGCCTGATCTCGCTGGAGTTTGTGCCGACGCTGGTCGACCAACTGTGGGATACTTCCGCGATTCTTGACGACGCCAGCCCGTTTGGCAGCCTCGTCGCCACCCTGACGGGGTATCGCGCGCATCCGTCCGGCATGAATTTGTTGGTGTATGCGGTGTATTGGGCCTTCATGTGGGCGCTGCTCAAGCGGGCAGGCGCTCCGGCCAAGCAGGTCAAGCCCGCCTGAGCGGGCCAAGCGCACCGGCCGGAGTCACTCCCGGCCAGTGCGTCGCAACGGTCTAAACGGACGCGCGGGGCAGGATTCACAAACGCCTGCCATATCGAAAAGCGCCGTTAGCCAGTAAGTCATCCCCCGACGTACGAGTTGAGCATGAGCATCGCCATACCTGTCCCGAACCGACTGGCCCGAGTGGGCCTTTGGATGCAACGTCACGGCAAGCTGATACGTGGCGTGCAGTGGGGCGTCGTGCTGGTTTATGCGTTTCTCATCTGCGTGCCGGTCTTGATGCCGTTGCCTGACGAGACGGCCCACATTCTCGATAACCTCACCGTCTTTGCGCAGTTCACGTTCTGGGGCATCTGGTGGCCGTTCGTGCTCATCAGCATGGTGCTCATGGGACGTGTCTGGTGCGGGGTGCTGTGCCCGGAAGGCACGCTCTCGGAATTTGCGAGCCGTCACGGGCGCGGACGCGCCATTCCCCGCTGGATGCGCTGGGGCGGCTGGCCGTTCGTGGCGTTTGCCGGCACGACGCTGTACGGCCAGATGGTCAGCGTCTACCAATACCCGAAGGCGGTGTTGCTGGTGCTCGGCGGCTCGACCCTCGGCGCGATGGTGATCGGCTATTTCTACGGGCGCGACAAGCGTGTGTGGTGCAAGTATCTGTGCCCGGTCAATGGCGTGTTCTCGCTGCTCTCGCGTCTCGCCCCGTTCCATTTCAAGGTCAACGAAGACGCCTGGCGTCGCTCGTATCACACCAACGGCCGCAAGATTATCCCGATCAATTGCGCGCCGCTCGTGCCGCTGCGCAATATGAAGGGCGGTGCGGACTGCCATATGTGCGGCCGCTGCGCCGGGCATCGCGACGCCATCGAACTGTCGAGCCGCTCGCCGAGCGAAGAGATCGTGAAGTTCGGTGCGACCGATCACAACAGCGTCTGGGACAGCGTGCTTCTCATGTACGGCCTGCTCGGCGTGGCCATCGGCGCGTTCCACTGGACGGTGAATCCGTGGTTCGTCGCCACCAAGACCTTGCTGGCGACGTGGCTCATCGATCACGACATCATGTGGCCGTTCGCGACGAACGCGCCGTGGTACGTGTTCACGAATTACCCGGATCAGAGCGATGTCTTCACGTGGCTCGACGGCGGCATGGTCGTCACGTACATCCTCGGCAACGGTCTGCTGCTCGGTCTGGCGTTCACGATCATCTTCGCGCTGGCCAACCGGGCGATGGGGCCGTGGCAAACGTCACGATTCAATCATCTGGTGCAATCGTTGATCCCGATTGCCGGGGCCGGTGTGTTCATCGGCCTGTCGGCCACGACGATCAGCCTGCTGCGCGCCGAGCATCTGCCGGTGTACTGGGCCAATGACGTTCGCGCGGCCATCCTCGTGGTGACCACGCTGTGGAGTCTGTGGCTGGGCTGGCGTGTGACGGGGCGTCATGCCCGATCGTTCGGGCGGCGTCTGGCCGGCATGGCTGGTGTTGTGGCGGCGCTGGCGCTGGTCAACTGGCTCTGGTTGCTGATGTTCTGGATCTGGTAATGCCGGGGGCGCCCATGGCAGCCATGGCGCCCCGATTGGCGAGCATCCGGCCCGTGGCCTACAATGTCGCCACAAGTCTTTCTGTGTGACGCCCATGTTGCTCGCTCAACGCCTCCCGCTGTATTTCCGCCTCGTTCGCCTCGACAAGCCGATCGGCACCGTGCTGCTGTTGTGGCCGACGCTCGCGGCGTTGTGGATCGCATCGAACGGGCATCCCGATCCGCTGTTGCTCGTGATCTTCACGCTCGGCACGTTCCTGATGCGCTCGGCGGGTTGCGCCATCAACGATTACGCCGACCGCGACTTCGACAAGTTCGTCAAACGCACGAAAGAGCGTCCGATTACCTCGGGGCGCATTCGCGCCTGGGAGGCAGTTGCCGTGGCCGCCACGCTCGCGCTGGTGAGCTTCCTGCTGATTTTGCCGCTCAACGCGCTGACCAAGTGGCTGTCGATCCCGGCACTGTTCGTGGCGGGCACCTATCCGTTCACCAAACGCTTTCTGGCGATTCCGCAAGCCTACCTTGGTGTGGCGTTCGGCTTCGGCATTCCGATGGCGTTCGCCGCCGTGCAGGATCAGGTGCCGGTCATCGCATGGGTGCTGCTGCTCTCGAACGTGTTCTGGTCGGTCGCGTATGACACCGAATACGCGATGGTCGATCGCGACGACGATCTGAAGATCGGCATCAAGACGTCGGCCATCACGTTCGGCCGTTTCGACGTGCTGGCGATCATGCTCTGCTACGCCGCCGCGCTTGGCATTCAGGCGGGCGTCGGTGCATATCTGGGCTTTGGCTGGCCATTCTGGCTGGGCATGGCCGTGGCAGTGGGCTTCGCGATCTATCACTACTTCCTGATTCGCGGACGCGAGCGCATGCCTTGCTTCGCGGCGTTTCGTCACAACAACTGGCTCGGCGCCGCTGTGTTCGCCGGCATCGCCGGACACTATCTGCTGACGGCCTGAGCGCGGCGTCTGAGCGCCTGACCGACGACGTCAGGAACGGTACCAAACAAAACGGCCCGCATGCGGGCCGTTTGTCGTGAGTGGGGGGCGGGCGCTTGTCAGCGATCCGCTATCAGCTATCAGCTATCAGCTATCAGCTATCAGGCGTCGCCCAACTCGTCGCCGAGTTCCCGGGCGCGGGAGTTGGCGGCGTGCACGCCACGCACGATCGCGGCCTTGATGGCGTCGCGATCGAACGAGCTGAGCGCGGCAAACGTCGTGCCGCCCTTGGACGTCACGCGCTCACGCAGCACGCTCGCCGGCTCGCTCGACTGCGCCGCCAGTTGCGATGCGCCGGTGAACGTGGCGATGGCCAGTTGGCGACCTTGCTCGGGCGTGAAGCCCAATTCCTGAGCGGCTTGCTCCAGCGCTTCGATGAAATAGAACACGTAGGCGGGGCCGCTGCCCGAGATTGCCGTCACGCCGTCGAGCTGGCTTTCCTTTTCGACCCAGACGATCTGACCTGCCGCACCCAGCACGTTTTCGGCACGCTTGCGTTGGTCCGAATCCACGCCCGAGAGCGCGGCCAGGCCGGTAATGCCCATGCCGATCAGCGCGGGCGTGTTCGGCATGCAGCGCACGATCTGGTTGTGACCGCCAAGCCAGCGCGCCAGATCGGAGGCGCGAATGCCTGCCGCAATGCTGATGACCAGTTGGCCATTCAGGTGCGGCTGAAGCGCTTGTGCGACGTCCTTGAGGACTTGCGGTTTGACGGCCAGCACGAGCGTGTCGTAATCGCGCAGACGGTCGTTGGGTGCGCTGGCGGTCTCGACGCCATACTGCTTGGCGAGGCCGTCACGGGTCGATTCGTTGACGTCGATGGCGAGAATGTCGCGCGGGGCCGTGCCGCGTTTGACGAGTCCGCCGATCAGGGCGTTGGCCATATTGCCGCCGCCGATGAATGCAATTCTCATAACCATCCTTTGCGTTGCGTATGTCATTACTTCTTGCTGCGGCGAGCCGTCATGAGACGCTCACCGCGGGGGCACGCGCCGATCACGCCCGGGGGCCGTAGTCGCGCGCGCCGAAAATCGCGGTGCCAATGCGCACCATTGTCGCACCCTCGGCAATCGCTGCCTCGAGATCGCCCGACATTCCCATCGACAGCGTGTCGAGCGCCAGTCCATCGGCGCGTAGCGCATCGAATAGCTCGCGCACTGCCTTGAACGGCGCCCGTTGGCGTGCCGGATCGTCTTCGGGTTCCGGAATCGCCATCAAGCCGCGCAATTGCACGTTCGGCAGCGCAGCGATGGCGCGCGCGACGGCCGGGACGTCGGCAGGCGCAACGCCGCTCTTGCTCGCCTCACCGCTGATGTTCACTTGCAGGCAGACCTGTAGCGGCGGGAGGTTCGCGGGCCGTTGGGCGCTCAGGCGTTCGGCGATTTTCAGCCGATCGACGGAATGCACCCAGTCGAAGTGCTCGGCCACCGGTCGCGTCTTGTTGCTTTGCAATGGGCCGATGAAGTGCCACTCCAGCGGCGCGCCAT
Organism: Pandoraea fibrosis; assembly: GCF_000807775.2. Lineage (NCBI taxonomy): Bacteria > Pseudomonadati > Pseudomonadota > Betaproteobacteria > Burkholderiales > Burkholderiaceae > Pandoraea > Pandoraea fibrosis. The sequence continues at coordinate 1,831,511 of NZ_CP047385.1, forward strand.
CGACGGTCTCACCCGCCAGGGCGGCGATCTTGTCGAGCGACTCCTGCACGTAGTTCTCGCCGAAGGCCCGCTGCCCGGCGGCGAGCGCATCGCGCACGGCGTCGGTACCAAACGTCTTCGAGACGGCGAGCAGGCGCACGCTACCCGCCGGGCGGCCGGCATCCGCAGTGGCACGGGCAATCCGGGAGAGAACGTCGTCGAGGTGTGCGGCAATGGTCGACATGAGGCTGGTTCGGGCGTCGGTCAAGCGGTGCCGTCGAGCGCGGGGGCGTCGCAACGGCGGTGGATCGGTCAACGATTATAGCCGTGCCCGCACGAGAGGTGCTACCCCGGAAAAACAAGGTGCTACCCGTGCCGGTTGTGCCGTACCGCCGTCCCGGTGTATGCCGATCGGTCAGGGCGCGCGGCTTGTGGCAGACTGCGCGGTGCCAACATCCAAAGGGAGCCCGAGATGAGCGCCAATTCGCAGCAGGTGTACGATTTTTCCGTCCAGACGCTATCGGGCGAGACCGTCAGCCTGTCGCAGTATCGCGGCAAGGTGCTGTTGATCGTCAACACGGCGAGCGAGTGCGGTTTCACGCCGCAATACGCCGGTCTGCAAGTGCTTTACGAACAGCTCGGTCCGCGTGGCTTCGAGGTGCTCGCGTTTCCGTGCAACCAGTTCGGCAAGCAGGAGCCGGGGGATGCGCAGGCCATTCGCAGCTTCTGCGATCTGCGCTTTCACGTGACGTTTCCGATGTTCGCCAAGGTCGACGTGAAAGGGCCTGACGCGGCACCGCTCTACGCCTATCTCACACAGGAGAAGCGTGGCGTGCTGGGCACGAAGGCGATCAAGTGGAATTTCACGAAGTTTCTCGTCGACGCGAAGGGCAACGTGGTGGCACGTTATGCGCCGACGGCGAAGCCTGAAGCTATCCGTGCCGATATCGAGGCGCTGTTGCCGGCCTGACCGGCGGCTGCCCGTCGACTGACGCCAGCGGACAGCCGTGTCGACTCACGCTCCGAATAGCGAGCGGATGATTTGCCGCAGACGCGAGGGGAGCGCCCGCCGTTGAGCAGGACCAGGCACGGCGGCGACGTGTTCACGCAGCGTTACGCTGGCGCCCGCGTCGGCGCTCAGCGTCAGCCAGCCGGATGTCTGGACGACGTGGACCTGCCCGGTGTTCAGCAAGACAGCGCCTCGCCAGATGCTCGCCGCCAGCCAGTGCGGCGCTGCGGTGAGTGCTACCTCCCCTCGTTCGAGATGGATCACCGTGCCACGGCCGACATACGCGTAAAACGATTGCCCACGTGCCAATGTGAGGTGTGACGGGAGCCGGGCGGGCGCCTCGCTGTCGGTGGCGGCCGGCAGGGCAGTGGATGTCCGGCTCAATGGCGCGTCGGCGCGCCCGACATCGCCGGTCTCTCGGGCGAGCCTCGAATCGGGGGGGAGGAGGGGCGGAATGGACGGAATCGACGAAAGGGGCTTTGCCATGACAGGCTCCGGGCGTTGAACAGATGAGTACAGCGTATCGATCACCGGCACCGCCCGGTAGGCACACAGATGCGCTGTTTCGCCCATAACAGAACGGCTCCTGGTAATCTGTTACGATGCCGATTCAACGAATCTGTATCTGTTATGGTCGCGTGCAATGCCCGATCATCTGCGCATGGACGCCTTCAGCCCCCCTCTCGCTCTGCCCGAGGCCACGACGCCACTCATAGCGGACGCCCCGGACGCCCCTGACACGTCTCCCGCCGTCATCTCGACATCTACGGCCTCGGAGGATCGCACGCCTCTGTATCGTCAACTTGCCGACCATTACCGCCAGGCCATCGAGGCTGGCACCCTTGCGCCGGGTGACCGGATGCCGAGTGTGCGCACGTTGATGGAGCGGCATCAGGTCAGCCTGTCGACGGCCTTGCAGACGTGTCGTCATCTGGAGGCGCAGGGGATTCTGGAGGCGCGTCCACGCTCGGGCTACTTCGTTCGTACCTCTGCCCGGGCGAGTCTCGTGCCGGTGGACGAGCCGCGTCCGTGGGTCCCCGATCTGACGCAGTACGTGGGCATCAATCAACGCGTGTCGTCGATTCTGGCGAGAGGCCTTCAGGCGAGCGTCAACGTCAATTTCGCGGTCGCACACGGTTCGCCGTCGCTCTACCCGGTCAACGAATTGCGTCAGGCCACTCTGCGTGCGTTGCGAGACAACCCGCTGCTCTACGGTACGCCACCGCCCGGTGGCGGGGATGCGCGCTTCCGTTCGGTGATTGCCCGCCGGGCACTCGAAGCGCGCATGAACATCAATCCCGACGAGATTGTCGTGACGCACGGCTGTATCGAGGCGATCAATCTTGCGTTGCGTGCGGTCGCGTCTGTGGGGGATGTGGTCGCGGTCGAATCGCCGACGTACTACGCGCTGCTGCAAACGCTGGAGAGCATGGGCATGCGCGCGCTGGAAATTCCCACGAGTCCGCAAACGGGAATTTCACTCGAAGCACTGCAACTGGCGAGCGAGACCTACGACAACATCAAGGCGATCATCGTCGTGCCGCATTTCCAGAATCCGCTGGGGTCGGTGATGCCTGACTCGCACAAGGCGCAACTGGTGAAGTGGGCGGCGTCGCGCGGCATCGCGATCATCGAAGACGACACTTACTCGGCGCTGGGCGACGACGGCAATATGCCGGCCGCCATCCGCTCGTGGGACACGTCGGGCAACGTGATTCACTGCGCGTCGCTGCACAAGACGATGGCGCCGGGCATGCGGCTCGGCTGGATCGCCGGTGGCAAGTGGCAGGGGCGAGTGGAGATGCTGAAGTACGCGCAGACACGTCCGAACGAAGTGCTGGCACAGATCGCGATGGCCGAGTTCATGGATTCTCCTCGCTACGATCGACATCTGCGCCGCCTACGGGCGCAGCTACGCGAGCATCGCGCGGCGATGGCCGAAGCGATCGCCACGCATTTTCCAGCGGGCACCCGTCTGACACTGCCGGCGGGCGGTTTGAGCCTGTGGGTGGAAATGCCGGGAGGTGTCAGCTCGGAGCGGCTGTTCGATGCTGCGCTCGCGAAGGGGATTCGTGTCGCACCGGGGAGTCTGTTTTCGAACTCGTCGCGCTACGACCATTTCCTGCGCATCAACGGTGGACAACCGTTCACGCGAGACGTCGAGCAGTCGGTGCGCATCCTGGCGACCGAAGTGTCGCGCTTGCTGGATACGACCGGTTGAGCGTTGGCGAGGCCAAGACCGGGTGCGTCCCGGCGTGCTGTCGCTAAACGTTGGAGCACGAGAAGTTCGCCGGGTGAGAAAGACTGGGTAGCCGCGCTAGCCGCGATGCCAGCCCTAAAGGCTAAAGCGCATCGCGGACCCTGATGCTCAGAACTCCGGATACATCCGTCCCGGATTGAAGATACCTGCGGGATCGAACACGGACTTGAGATTGCGGTGGATGCGCATGAGCGGCGCGGGCAGGGGAGTGAAGACCCCCACGCCGGGCTCGCCATAGCGGAAGAGTGTGGCGTGGCCCCCGTCTTGCCGCGCAGCCGAGCGCACGATTTGCGCGTCGGCGTCGGTAATCCACCAGCGTTGCGCGCCGCCCCACTCGATCAGTTGTTTGCCCGGCAGACGATGCGGTTCTGCGGTCGACGGCACCGCGAGACGCCACAGCGCTTGTCCCGGCCCGGCATCGGCGAAGAAGTTGTCCGTTTGCTCGCGGATCGCGTGCCAGAATTTGGCGGCGTGAATCGCATCGACCAACTCGCCGCCCATCTTCACACGTGCGGCCTTGATGGCCGCCGACGCGCCGGCCAGACGGATCACCAGCAAATCGTTGCGCCAGGCACTGCCGGTGATCGGCAGCGGCTGCCCACCCCATTCATTGAGCTTGCGCACGGCGTCGACGGCGTTCATTTCAAACTGCAGCGTGAGTTCGGCAAATGGTTGCGGCAGCACTTTGATCGACACTTCCAGCACCAGGCCCAGCGTGCCGAGCGAGCCGGCGAGCATGCGCGAGACATCGTAACCGGCGACGTTCTTCATCACCTGACCGCCGAAATTCAGCACATGGCCGCGTCCGTCCATCAACTTGGCACCGAGCACAAAGTCGCGCACGGCACCCACGGCACTACGGCGAGGTCCGGCGAGGCCGGCGGCCACGGCACCGCCAATCGTCGCCCCCGGCCCGAAGTAAGGTGGCTCGAACGGTAGCAACTGATTGCGCTCGGCGAGCGCCGTCTCGATATCGGCCAGCGGCGTGCCGCAGCGCGCCGTGATGACCAACTCTGCCGGATCGTAGGCGACGATGCCGCGGTAGGCGCGGGTGTCGAGCACGTCCCCCACACGCTGCTGGCCGTACCACGCCTTGGTGCCGCCGCCACGGAGCTGGAGCGGCGCCCGGCGTGCCGTGGCATGTTCGATGACGGCGCGGAAGGCCTCGAGAGTGTCGTTCGTGTCGGTCATCAGCTCGGCTCTGGCGGCGTTGGCGTGTCGGATTGGTAGGGAGCCAGCTCACTGCCGCAGTGCTTGCAGTAGGACGCATCGGCGTCGTGCCCTTCGGTCAGGCATTGCTGGCAGGTGCGCGTGGTGACGGCATTCTTGCGCATGGCCGAATGAATTTCGGCGCCCATGATGCCTGTGGGAATCGCAATCACGCTATAGCCCAGCAGCATCACGAAGCCGGTGATCGCCTTGCCCAGTCCGGTGACGGGCACCACATCGCCGTAGCCGGTGGTCGTGAGCGTGACGATGGCCCAATAGATTCCAACAGGAATGCTCGTGAAGCCATGCTCCGGCCCTTCGATGATGTGCATCAATGTGCCGAAGATCACCACGATGATCGAGATGAAGCCAAGGAACACGAGGACCTTGCGGCGCGCGTTGTAGAGCGCGATGCTCAGCACGCCGGCTTCATTCACATAGGCCGTGAGCTTGAGAATCCGGAACACCCGCATCAGGCGCAGCAGCCGCACGTCGATCAGCCCATGCAGCTCGGGCACGAGAATCGCGAGATACGTCGGCAGGATGGCGAGCAGATCGATAATGCCGTAGAAGGACAGCGCATAGCGCAGCGGCCGATGTGCGCTCAGCAGTCGCGCGATGTACTCGGCGGTAAAAAGCAGTGTGAAGAACCACTCGAGAATCGCCATCGGCAGCAACGCCGTGTCTCGAACGGCCGGTATGCTCGAGACGATGACCGTGAGCACCGACAGCACGATGGCGATTAGCAGGGCGATGTCGAACAATCGCCCTTCGCGCGTATCGGCCTCGAAGATGATGATGTACAACCGCTGCCGCCAATCGTGCGGCAGCCAATCTGACAGCGGGCGCATGTCAGAACCTCGGTAGGTCAGGATGCGGTAACAAGCCGCCGCGCACGTGGAGTTTGCCGTACTCGGCGCAACGCGCTCGCGTAGGGATGCCCTTGTCCGGATTCAGCAACCCGACCGGATCGAACGCGCGCTTCACGCCGAAGAACGCGTCGCGCTCCTCGGCCGAGAACTGCACGCACATCGAGTTGATCTTTTCGATGCCCACACCGTGTTCACCCGTGATCGTGCCGCCGAGTTCAACGCACGCTTCGAGAATGTCGCAACCGAAGGCTTCGGCACGGTGCCATTCGTCGAGGTCGTTGCCGTTGAAGAGAATGAGCGGATGCATATTGCCGTCTCCCGCATGAAAGACGTTAATACAGCGCAGTCCGTATTGTTGTTCCAGACCCTCGATACGTTTGAGTAACGTCCCAATCGCCCGGCGGGGAATCGTACCATCCATGCAGTAATAATCCGGCGAAATGCGTCCGGCGGCAGGGAAGGCATTCTTGCGTCCCGACCAGAAGCGCAGACGCTCCTCTTCGCTGCGGGAGATTTGCAACCGTGTCGCCCCTGACGTGCGCAGCACATGGGAAATCCGCATGACCTCCTCGGCGACTTCCTCCGGCGTACCGTCCGATTCGCACAGCAGGATCGCGGCGGCGTCGAGGTCGTAACCGGCGTGGACGAATTCCTCGACCGCTTGCGTGGCCGGCTTATCCATCATTTCCAGTCCGGCCGGAATGATGCCGGCGGCGATGATCGCGGCCACCGCGTTGCCGCCGGTCTCCACGTCGTCGAAGCTCGCCATGATGACCTGTGCTGTCTGCGCCTTGGGCACCAGCTTCACCGTGATTTCCGTCACCACGCCGAACATCCCCTCACTGCCGATGAAGACCGACAGCAGGTCCAGTCCCGGCGCATCGGGGCCGAGCGAGCCGAATTCGATGGCTTCGCCGGACATCGTGATGGCGCGCACGCGCAGCACGTTATGCACCGTCAGCCCGTACTTCAGGCAGTGCACCCCGCCGGAGTTCTCGGCCACGTTGCCGCCGATGGTGCAGGCGATTTGCGACGACGGGTCAGGCGCGTAGTACAGACCGTAAGGCGCTGCCGCTTCCGAGATCGCCAGATTGCGAACGCCCGGCTGAACGGTCGCGGTGCGCGCATAAGGATCGACCTCGACAATCTTCTTGAACTTGGCCAGCGAGAGCACCAGTCCGTCGGAGATGGGCATCGCACCGCCCGAGAGGCTGGTGCCCGCGCCGCGCGGCACGACGGGAATGCCCAACTGATGGCATGCCTGCAAAATGCGCTGGACCTGCGACTCGGACTCGGGCAGCACCACGGCGAGCGGCACGCGGCGATACGCGGCGAGACCGTCGCACTCGTAAGGTGTGGTGTCTTCGCGGCGATGCAGAATGCAATGCGGCGGCAGGATCTGGGTGAGTGCGTCGAGCAACTGACGCTGACGCGCCAGGAGGGCGTCGGCGTCACCGGACGCAGCACCCGCCTGAAGCGGGCCGGATTGACCTTGCGGGGTGGCGGGCGCGTTCATGCGGCGCTCAGCCCGCCGAGCGCAACCGGAAAATCTTGCCCGGATTGAGCAGGTTGTGTGGATCGAGTGAGGTCTTGATCGCACGCATGACATCGATTGCGTCTTCCCCGTGTTCGGTCACAAGGAACCCCATCTTGTGCAGGCCCACGCCGTGCTCGCCGGTGCACGTGCCGCCCATGCGGATCGCGCGCTCGACAATGCGCTGGTTGAGCACTTCGGCTTCCTCGATTTCTTCGGGCTTGGCCGGATCGATCAGGATTGCCACATGGAAGTTGCCGTCGCCCACGTGCCCCACGATCGGGCACGGCAGGCTCGATGCCCGCAGGTCTTCCTCGGTTTCGCTGACACACTCCGCCAGGCGGGAGATCGGCACACACACGTCGGTGGTAACCGCGCGGCAGCCCGGCTTGAGCTGGAGCATCGCGAAGTAGGCGCTATGACGCGCGCCCCACAAACGGTTGCGATCTTCGGTGCGCGTGGCCCATTCGAAGCCAGTGCCACCGTTTTCCTTGGCCAGTTCCTCGACGGTCTCCGCTTGTTCTTTCACGCCCGCATCGCTGCCGTGGAATTCGAAGAACAGCGTTTGCGTCTCGGGCAGTTCCATCTTCGAGTGCTTGTTGATGGCGCGCACGGCCAGCGCATCGACGAATTCGACACGCGCCACCGGCACGCCCAACTGAATCGTCTGGATGACGCAGTTCACAGCGTCCGTCATGCTGGGGAACGAGCAGATCGCGGCCGACACGGCTTCCGGCTGCGGATACAGACGCACGGTCGCCTCGGTGATGATGCCCAGCGTGCCTTCGCTGCCGACGAACAGGCGCGTCAGGTCGTAGCCGGCCGAGGACTTGCGGGCGCGCGTGCCCGTGTGAATCACGCGGCCGTCGGCCAGCACGACGGTCAGCGCCAGCACGTTTTCGCGCATGGTGCCGTAACGCACGGCGTTCGTGCCCGAGGCGCGCGTAGCGCACATGCCGCCAATGCTGGCGTCGGCGCCCGGATCGATCGGGAAGAACAGGCCGGTGTCGCGCAGGGCTTCGTTGAGGGCCTTGCGGGAGATCCCCGGTTGCGTGGTGACGGTCAGATCTTCCGCATTGATCGCGACGACCTGATTCATCTCGGAGAGATCGAGCGACAGACCGCCCTCGACGGCGAGCAGGTGGCCTTCGAGCGACGAGCCTGCGCCATACGGAATGATGGGGACGTCGTATTTGGCGCACAGCTTGACGATCTGCGAGACCTCTTCGGTGCTGTGCGCGAAGGCAACGGCGTCGGGCAGCATGGGATCGAACGGAGACTCGTCTCGGCCGTGATGCTCGCGCAGCGCCTCCTTGGTGCTCACCCGCTCGCCCAACAGGGCTTGCAACTCGGTGAGCAGGGCGTCCGGGAACGGGCGCTTGGCGGCGAACGGCAGATGGGGGTGATTCACGGCTTTCTCCTTCGGGTCTCCGGGCGGCCAGCGCCGGTGGGCGATGGCAGGCTCCATATCGGGGCGGGGTCTCGGGTATGGACTGGCAACTCCGGAACGCGCAATGGTCCGGCGCGCCCATCTCCTGACACCTCATGAGCGGGGATTTTACGCCGGGACGGCGTTTTTCCCCACCCTTTGCGTCATATCATACGGACTTGTCCTCCAGACGCGCCATCGGAATTGCCTGAAAAACAGGCAGTGGGTGTGGAGGCAGTCAACTTCAATCAAAGAAGGCAGGTCGTCCGGCGGCCGAATGGGGCGCCGGCGGGCAAGATATGCCGCAAGGGGTAGGTGTCAGAAGATGGGGAATCGTTTGAGCAAGATCGTCACCCGCACGGGCGATGGCGGTAAGACTGGCCTCGGGGACGGGGCGCGCGTCGACAAGTTCAGCCTGCGCATCGTCGCCATCGGCGAGATCGACGAAACCAATTCGCACATCGGCGTATTGCTGTGCGAAGACCTGCCGCCGGAGGTGCGCGCCTTGCTGCTCGACATCCAGCACGATCTGTTCGATCTGGGTGGGGAACTGAGCATGCCGCGTCACACGCTGCTTGGTGACGCCCAGGTCGCCAAGCTCGACGACTGGCTGGCGCGTTACAACGCGGATCTGCCGCCCCTGAAGGAATTTATCCTGCCGGGCGGCACGCGTGCGGCGGCGCTGGCGCATGTGGTGCGAACCGTATCGCGCCGGGCGGAGCGCGCCATGGTGGCGCTCGGCGCGGAAGAGACGGTGGCACCTGCGCCCCGTCAGTACGTCAACCGCCTGTCCGATCTGATGTTCGTTCTCGCCCGTGTGCTGAACCGTGCGGGTGGCGGCACCGATGTGCTGTGGCAGCGCGACCGGGCCGAGGGCGGAGCGAATTGACATCGCTTCCGGCATGCCGAACCTAGGCCTCGGTACGGTACGTCGTTAAAGGCAGGGCGGACCGAGGACTCCCCCGGCCGCCCCCTGACATCAGTTGCCTGCGCCGCGCGCCAGCCGGCGTGCACGCACGGCGTCGGCCAGCGTGTCGAGCACCTTCAGGCTGTCTTCCCAATCGATGCAGGCATCGGTGATGCTCTGACCGTAGGTCAGCGGCTTGCCCGGCACATGGTCCTGACGGCCAGCCACGAGGTGCGACTCGACCATCACGCCGATGATGCGGTCGTCGCCGCCGGCGATCTGGCGGGCGATGTCTTCGCACACCGGGATCTGATTCTCGTGCTTCTTCTGGCTGTTGGCGTGCGAGGCGTCGATCATCACGCGCGCGGCCAGACCCGACTTGGCGATGTCGTCACAGGCGGTCTGCACGCTGGCGGCGTCATAGTTCGGGGTTTTGCCGCCGCGCAGAATCAGATGGCAGTCCTCGTTGCCCGACGTCGACACGATGGCCGAGTGGCCTCCCTTGGTCACCGACAGGAAATGGTGCGGCTGCGACGCGGCCTTGATGGCGTCGACGGCGATCTTCACGTTGCCGTCCGTGCCGTTCTTGAAGCCGACCGGGCACGACAGTCCCGACGCCAGTTCGCGGTGCACCTGCGATTCGGTGGTGCGTGCGCCGATGGCGCCCCACGACACGAGATCGGCGATGTACTGCGGGCTGATCATGTCGAGGTATTCCGTACCGGCGGGCAGTCCCAGCGCATTGATCTGAGCAAGCAGCTCGCGCGCGAGGCGCAGGCCGTCATTGATCTTGAAGCTGTTGTCCATGTGCGGGTCGTTGATCAGCCCCTTCCAGCCCACGGTCGTGCGCGGCTTCTCGAAGTACACGCGCATCACGATCTCGAGTTCGCCCTTCAGGCGTTCGCGCTGTTCGACCAGTCGCGCGGCGTATTCCAGCGCCGCCTTCGTGTCGTGAATGGAGCACGGGCCGATGATGACGACGAGGCGATCTTCCATGCCATGCAGCACGCGGTGAATGGCGCCACGCGAGCGATGGATGAGGTCCGCGCTCTGCTCCGAGCAGGGGTATTCGCGAATCAGATGCGCCGGCGGCGTCAGTTCCTTGAGCTCACGAATACGGACGTCATCGGTGTTGTGGGGAGGCATGGTTTTTCTCCTGGGCAGTTCGGACTGCGGTTCGATTCTCGGGATGCGGGTCAAAAAAAAACCGCCAGACTCGCTGGCGGTTTTTCAGGATTCGTTTCGGTGCTTACTGCTGCAACTCCCCCTCTCCTTCCGCCAGCGGTGTGAGATTCGCAAAAAAGTAAAAATAAAACTTATTGGCGGTCATGAGGGATGTCGTTGACATTGCGTTGCAGGCGTTTGCCGTGCACAGAAACAACTTTATACGCCTAATCGAATGACGCTGCAACCGTGTAAGACCGCCGAATGGCAGGAAAACGCGCGGAAATATCGCATTTTAATCACGAGATTTGCGCTGAAAATACGTGATTTTCAAAAATCATGCGAAAACGCCCGGTTTGGCCCGGGCGTTTTGCTATGCTTTACGCATTTTTTGCGGTGCGCCATCCGATGCGTGATGCCGGATGTGCTGCCTGCCGACGTGCCAACCTTACGCCGTGCCGCCGACCGTCATGTTTTCCATGCGCAGCGTCGGTTGGCCGACACCCACCGGCACGCTCTGGCCTTCCTTGCCACACACGCCCACACCTGAATCCAGTGCCATGTCGTTGCCGATCATCGTGACGTCCTTGAGCGATTCCGGACCGTTGCCGATCAATGTCGCGCCCTTGACCGGGTACGTGATCTTGCCGTCTTCGATCATGTACGCCTCGGACATCGAGAACACGAACTTGCCGTTGGTGATGTCGACCTGACCGCCGCCGAAATTCACGGCGTAGAGACCGCGCTTGACCGACGCAATGATCTCTTCAGGGTCCTTGTCGCCACCGAGCATGTACGTGTTGGTCATGCGAGGCATTGGAAGCGCGGCGTAGGATTCGCGGCGGCCGTTACCTGTGACCGGCATCTTCATCAGGCGTGCATTCAGGCTGTCTTGCATGTAGCCCTTCAGAATCCCGTCTTCGATCAGCGTGGTGCACTGCGTGGCATTGCCTTCGTCGTCGATGTTCAGCGAGCCGCGGCGGTTCGACAGCGTGCCGTCGTCGACCACGGTGACGCCCTTGGCTGCCACTCGCTCGCCGAGGCGGCCGGAGAAGGCCGAGGAACCCTTGCGGTTGAAGTCGCCTTCCAGCCCGTGGCCGACGGCCTCGTGCAACAGCACGCCAGGCCAGCCCGGGCCGAGCACGACGGTCATGGCACCGGCGGGTGCCGGGCGGGCATCGAGCTTGACGATGGCGCCATCGACCGCTTCCTTGACATACTTTTCGAGGAGGTCGTCGGTGAAGTAAGCGTAATCGAGGCGTGCGCCACCGCCGCTGTTGCCGATTTCGCGGCGACCGTTGGACTCGACGATCACGGTGACCGAGACGCGCACGAGCGGGCGCACGTCGGCAGCAATCACGCCGTCGCTGCGCGCCACCAGCACGACATCGTATTCGCCGGCCAGTCCGGCCATGACTTGCTGCACGCGCGGATCGCGTGCGCGGGCCAGCTTTTCGATACGTTCAAGCAACGCCACTTTGCCGTTGGCGTCGAGCGAGGCCAGCGGATCGGACGGCAGATAGAGCCCGTGACCGGTGGCGTTGGCCAGTTTGTTGCCGACTTTCACGCGTCCGCGTCCGGCCGTGGCAATGCTGCGCGTGGCGGCGGCCGCGTCCTTCAGGGCGATCTCGGAGATGTCGTCGGAGTAGGCGAATGCGGTGCGGTCGCCCACGATGGCGCGCACACCCACGCCCTGATCGATCGAGAACGAACCCGATTTGACGATGCCTTCCTCGAGGCTCCACGCTTCGCTGCGCGTGTACTGGAAGTACAGATCGGCGTAATCCACGCGGTGCGTGAAGATATCGCCGAGGGCGCGTTGGAGATGGCTTTCGTCGAGGCCGTAGGGCGTGAGCAGCAGCTCGCGGGCCGTGGCCAGGTTCTGGATGCCGGTGTCGATGATTTTCATGCGGTGTCAGGCCAAGGAAATGTATTCGGTAGATGAGGGCGGACTCGGGGAAATCAACCTTGCAGCACGCGGTGTCGCCACGCTGGCAGGCTCTGCCGCACGCCGGCCAGCCGGGCCGGGTCAATATCGCCGACGACCACGCCGGCGCCTTCCGCTTCTCGCTGGGCGACGATATCGCCCCACGGGTCGATCAGCATGGAATGCCCCCAGGTGCGCCGCCCGTTCTCGTGGTGTCCGCCCTGCGCGGACGCCAGCACGTAACACTGGTTCTCGATAGCTCGCGCGCGCAGCAGCAACTCCCAGTGCGCGCGGCCCGTGGTGTAGGTGAAGGCGGCGGGTACGACCATGAGCGTACAGTCGCCCATGGCACGGTACAACTCGGGAAAACGCAGGTCGTAGCAGACCGACAGTCCCACGCGGCCAAACGGCGCTTCAAACGTGCGTACGGCATCGCCCGGGCGGATGGTGCGTGCTTCGTCGTAGGCTTCTTCTCCTTTGACGAAATTGAACAAGTGAATCTTGTCATAGCGGGCCGCCGGGGCGCCGTCGGGTGAGAAAACCAGCGTGGTGTTGAGCACGCGCTCCGGTTCGGGCGCTGCCAGTGGCAGCGTGCCGCCGATGAGCCACACACCGTGACGACGGGCCGTCTCGGCGAGAAAGTCCTGAATCGGTCCGTGACCCGGCGTCTCGCGCAGGGCGAGCTTGTCGGTGTCGCGCTGGCCCATGTAGCAGAAGTACTCGGGCAGCAGCACCAGTTGTGCGCCGGCGTCTGCCGCCTCGGCGACCAGACGGCCGGCCTCACGGAGATTGCGCTCGACGTCGGGGGCGCTCACCATCTGCGCCGCTGCGACGCGCACCGGGGCCCCCGTGCTTGCTGCGGACGTGGCAGATGCCGATATGGCGGCTGACTTTGTGTCGGGACTCGTCATGTATTAGCTGGATTCGGAGCGGATTACCGTGTCGTGCCGGGTGTCATGCGAAGTGTTGCGGACGCTTCGGAGGCGCTCAGTTGCCGCGCATTCCGACCGGCGGGACGCTGTTTTGCGCCTCAGGCCGGTCGACCGGGGATGCGTTGATCTTACTCTTATTGCCGCTGCCCTGTCCGATGACCGGATTGTCCCAGGAGCCGGTCACGTGATAGGTCGTCGAGAGCGTGCGGGAGAGCTGATCGCCCAGCGCCAGTTGTGCGAAGAACGTGCCGATGCCCAGCGCCGGGTTGATGATGGCCCACGCGAGCGACGCCGACGCCGCGTTGATCTTCGGCAGTACCAATACGTTCAGGTCCTGCGTCTCGTGGGCGAGATCGGTGTGGCCGTCGATCTTGATCGTCGCCGCACTGGAGTTGATCGTCAGATCGTCGGTGTTCGCGACACCGGCCTGCATGGTGGCGTTGCCCTCGATGCTATCGAACGGCAGCCCGCTGCCGATCACGCTGTTGAAGTCGAACGTGAGGATCTTGGCGAGGGTCTGCACCGACAGAATGCCCAGCAGCTTGGCCAGTCCCGGGTCGGCCTTCAGGATTTGCCCGCGCTTGAGATCGATGGCGACCTTGCCGCCGAGCGTCGGGTAATCGATGGCGTCGGGGCCGCCGCGCCAGCCGAAGCGGCCCGAGACCGTGCCCGCGCCATCCTTGAGGGTCTTGGGCAGTCCCAGACGATCGAGCAGGCCGCCGGCGTCCTTCACTTCTAGGTTGAAGTCGAGCACGGTGCGTCGCGGCACGTCGTCGTTGCTGCCCGTTGCGGCGGCGGCCGCTGCCCGGCGGCGCGACGTGCGCCAGTTGCCCTTCACGTCGAGCGTGGCGGCGCTGTTGCTCAACTCCAGTTTGGTCAATTGCCACACGGGCACGCCGTCTTCGAGATCGTTGTGCGCATTCAACTGCAGGCGACCCAGCGGCTTGTCGCGCAGCACGAAATCGTTCGCGACGACATCGATGGCAGGGAATTCGTCGCTAGGTTCGTCGAGGACTTGTGTGAGCACATCGCTGCCGTGCTCTTCGCGCGGAATGACCAGTTTCGCCAGGCGTGCCCGGACGGTGCCAGACGGGTTCTTCGCATCGGGAGCATGCCATTGCGCGAAGCCGGAAACGAGATCGGACGCGAGGCTCACCTGCCAGTCGCGGTCGTTGCGTTGCGCTCCCACGACCAGTTCCGGCCACAGACGCGACATCAGACGCACTTGCTTCGCGTGCAGCGCCAGACGCGTCGGCAGGTAGGGGGTCAGCGCGCCGAACTCGTCGCGCGCAGCGGCTGCCGTGGCCGCAGGGGCGGGCGGCGAGCCTTGTGTGCCGGGCGTGACGGCGTCGCTGCCGAGCGACGCGATCACGCTACGCCAGGCGTCCACGTCCAGCATGTCGAACTGGGCGGCGACCTGCACGCCTTCGCGCGGTGCGGGCACGGGCTGGTTGATGCCGATGCCGCCACGCAGCACGTCGACGTGTCCGCTATTGCCCGCCGCGTGCTGTTGCACGTAGTTGCCCTGCACGCTGCCGATGGCGAAATCGAGCGTATCGATGCGACGCCCGCCCGGATTTGCCTGAGGGCGCAAGGTGAAGCGCGCGGGCAGCGCCGTCTCGGCGCTCTTGCCGAGCGGGGCAGGCAGGTTCACGGCCAGACCGGCGAGGGTGGATTGTACGGCCACGTCGGTCATGCCCTGACGCACCGTGACCGCCGCCGTGTAGGGCGTGCTGCCCGTCATGCGTTTGGCAAGCTGTGCGAGGGTGGCGTTTTCACGGTTCTCGCGCAGCCCCTGCGCGCTCATCGTTCCATTGATATTCAGGGCGATGGTGCCATCGTCGCGGCTGCCACCCGAGGCACGCACGTCGCCGCCAAGGAACGTGCCGCGCAGATTGTCCAGCGAGATGCCACGCTCGGTGAAGGCCAGTTCACCTTCCACCGCGCCGAAGGTCGGCAGCCCGCTCAGCAGCGTGACGTCGTTGCGCAGGAAGCGCGCGCGTCCCGTGACCTTCGAGCGGTCGGTGTGCTCCAGCGGCATCGAGAGCTGCATCGCCAACTGGGTGGTGCCGTTCGCGCGCGTGTCCTCGGTGAAGTCGCCGATCCAGTGCCCCACCGGGCTGCCGTTCAGGTACTTCACGAAGTCGGTGGCCGGGCCGCGCGCGTCGCCCTTGAGCGTCAGCACGGAACTGTCCTGGCCAATCTCGTTGATGTCGCCCACCACTTGCGTGAGCGTCACACCGAAGACCGAGCCGCTGTCGATGGCGATATGCAGCTTGTCGGCATCGAAGCGCAGATTGCCGCGCACTTTCTCGAAGGCGGGCCACACTTCCGTGTGTCCGGGGCGCAGCGGCGAGGGGTTGAAGGTGACGTCCACCAGCGGGATGTCGAGACGGAACTTGCCGCCCCCCTTGCCGTAAGGAAAGTCTTCGAGATCGCCCTGGACGGTGAACGGGGCGTTCTGCACCGTGCCTGCAAGCAGGGCGCGTTGCAGATAGTCGCGCACGCTTGCGCCAATGTCCGTCGGCAGATAACGCGGCACCGCATTGGCATTTGCCCGCACGATGCTGCCCTTCAGGTCGACGATGCCGTTGCCCTTGCCGCCGTTATGCCAGGTGCCGCTCACGTCGCCGGTCAACTCGGGGTTTTGCAGATGCAGGGCGTCGACACGGACCTGCACGTTGGCCGGCGCGTCGGGCTTGGTCGCGGCGTGCGAGACTCGCCACGACGTGCGCGCGCTCATGACGTCGAGGTCGATGCGCGGCTGGTCGAAGCGGCCGGGGAAGTCGAGCGTGGTGTTCTTCGCGTCCAGTGTCAGGCTGCCGCGCGACTGATCGGCATCGATGTGACCGCTCAGATTGGCGAAGCCGGGGCGCCCCGCGTTGGGTGAGCCGGGCGTCGTCGGGGGATGCTGGCTTGGCGCACTGTCGACCCCCAGCGCTTCGAAATCGGCCACGACGCGATACCGGTCGCGCTCGGGCGGCAGTTGCTTGATACCCGGCAAATCGCGCCAGTTGCCCGGACCGTGGGGCTTTGGCGCCTGATAGTTGACATCGAAATTGGCCAGACGGCCGCGCGGCCGGAAGCTCGCGAGCGTATCGCGCGTCTGCGAATCGATCGGCAACGACGGCACGAGCGCCATGGCGGCGCCGATGTCGAAGCGTGGGCCTGCGAGGGCCACATGCAGGCCGGTCGTCTCGTTGCCGGGGGCGTAGGTGCCGCGCAGATCGGGAACATCGAGGGTCGGACGGCCGGCCGCCTGCAACGTCAGGTCGCGGGCGCGCAGATTCCAGCCGGCGTCGGGCTGTGCCCCTGCGCGGGTAAGGTCGATCCGGCCCTGCGTCGCGTCGAAGGTGAGCGGCGGCAGGTCGTCGGCCAATTGCACCGAGGTGTTCTCGCCGGCAGCGCGCAGCGTGGCGCCTGTGAGCGCACCGCTGTCGAAGTCGACCCAGGCACGGGCAGCCACGCGGCCACGCGAATCCTTGCCGGGCAAATCGACGTATCGTGCCAGCTCGGCGACATCGAGCGTGCCGACATCGGCGTAGATCTGACCGCGCCAGCGTTTGACTTCACCGGGACGGGCGAACAGCGGATTGGTGAAGCGCGCGCGAATATCGAGTGGCGCGACGATGCCCTGCGGCGGATTTGCCTGCATGCCGAAACGATGCTCGAAGCCGCGATTGCGGAGCATCGCATTGACCTTCGAGACGACGACTTCGGGCACATCCCGCGAGGCGTCACGCCAGCGCACGGTGCCATTGCGAACGACGACGCGGGCCTGACGCATCAGCCAATCGATCCCGGTCGCGTCCGTCGTGTTGCCATTGCCGGTCACGGGCATGCCTGCGGCGAGGATCGTCCCGTCGGCGAGTCGCTCGACGGTGAGGTCCGGTTCGTAGAGCGTGAGGCTCGACAGACGCAGATCGAAATGGATCAGGCTGGTCCACGAGAGCACGGCGTCGAGACGGTGGAGCGTCAGGCCGGGTTCGACCGGCGGCGGCGCGCCGGGCGGCCCATAACGCACCACGGGCGGATTGTCGGACGCGGCAGGCGTTGATGCCGCCGGGGCGCTCGAAGCGACTGAAGCGCCCGATACCCCGGACGCCCCCGACGGGACAGTCTGACGCGTGGGCTTCACCGCGGCGACCACCCGGGCAACCGTCGAGGCTTTGGGAGTCGCGCTGGGCGTGGCGCGCATGATGCGCACGTCTTCGAGCGTGAGGTAAGGGTGCCAGCCGCGCCAGACAGCATCGACGCGGCCGATGGTGACGGGCAGTCCGATCGCGCGTGTGGCGGCCGCTTCGATCTGAGGGCGGTAATCCGAGACACGCGGGAGGATGATGTACCGGGTCGCGAGGACGACGGCGCCCAGTCCGAAATAACCGATGACGATAAGCGCCAGCAGCCATTCCAGGCCCAGGCGCAAGCCACGCGGCAGTGACGAGAACCAGGACCGGGTCGCAGTCGGCGAGGCGGGCGGCTTACGGTCGGTCATGCTGCGCGTCTACGAGGGAATGTGGTAGTTTCTGTGGCAAAGACTGTAACACAAGCCCAAGACCCTCCGAAGGCTCGGCCGTAGGAGAAATAGACATGTGATCCGGCGTTTCATCGCGCATCGGTAAGCATGCGAAAGTCTCTTCATTCTCATTGCTGACCGGAACCCCGCCAGTGAGTTCACCCGAAAACCCGATCGAAATCTCGTCGTACTCGCGCTATGCGGCGCGTATGCTCGCCAGCCGTCCGGCCCTCGCCGAGGCATTGCCCGACCTGGCGGCCCACCCCGTTGACGCCCGCTGGCTCGCCCGCCGCTTCGAGGCCATCACCGGCACCGTGCTTTCGCCGCCCGAGCAGGCCTCGGGGGTGTCGGGTGTCGACGAAGCCGGTCTTGCACGGGCGCTGCGGCTCTTGCGCATCGAGGCGCTGTGCGCCGTCATGCAGCGGGATCTGGACGGCCGCGCCGAGTTGTCCGAAGTCACCGAGGCCATGACCGCACTGGCCGAGTTCGCCATACAGGCGGGCATCGCAGTCTTGTCGCGCGAACTCGAGGCCATCCACGGCGTGCCGCGCAATGCCGAAGGCGAGCGTCAGACGCTGGGCGTGGTCGGCATGGGCAAGCTCGGCGGGCGCGAGCTGAACGTCTCGTCGGACATCGATCTGATCTTCCTTTACGAAGACGACGGCGACACGTCGGCGCCCGACGACGCCGATTCGTCCGTCGCGAGCCGTCTGCGGTTCCTGTCCAATCACGAATTCTTCACCAAGCTCGGCCGCAAGCTGATCGGCATGATTTCCGAACTCACGCCGGACGGCTATGTGTTCCGCGTGGACATGCGCCTGCGTCCCAATGGCGATTCGGGGCCGCTCGTTTGCAGCCTGCCGATGCTCGAAGAGTATTTCTACGTGCAGGGGCGCGAGTGGGAGCGTTACGCCTGGATCAAGGGGCGTCTCGTCTCGGAGCTGGCAAGCGAGCCCGGCAAGCGTATCGAGCGGTTGCTGAGTGCGCTCGTTCAGCCGTTCGTGTTCCGCCGCTATCTCGATTACGGCGTAATCGGCGCGATTCGGGCGCTGCACGAGCAGATCCGTCATGAGGCGGAGCGGCGCGCACGCGCCAAGCCCGCTCGCATCAACGACATCAAGCTCGGACGTGGCGGGATTCGCGAGGTCGAATTCTCGGCGCAGGTGTTCCAGTTGATACGAGGCGGTCAGGAGCCGGAACTGCGCGTGCGCCCGACGTTGGCGGTGCTCGGTGTGGCGGCCCGTCGTGGCTGGCTTTCGCAGAACGTCGCCGACGAACTGGCGAACGCCTATGTGTTCCTGCGCAAGCTCGAGCACCGCATTCAATATCTGGACGATGCCCAGACGCACATTCTCCCGGGCCCCGGCGAGGATCGTCTGGCGGTTGCCCGCGCGATGGGCTTCCCCGACGAGGCGACTTTCATGACGGTGCTCGACGAGCACCGCGAATTCGTGGCCGCGCAGTTCGACGAGATTTTCGCGGACAAGGCGGGCAGTAGCGGACAAAAGGGCGGAAAGAAGGGGGCGTCCGGCACGGGCGACTGCGAATGCCCGCCCGAGTTGTGGAGCGAATGTCTCGCCGACGAGGCGCAGACGGGCGATCTCGGCAATCAACTCACACGGCTCGGATTCACCGACGCCGAAGGCGCACTCGACCGGTTGCGCGCGGTGTGGACGTCGTCACGCTACAAGGCGCTTGGCGAGATCAGCCGGCGGCGCTTCGACCAACTCGTGCAGCGCGCAGTGGAAGGCGCGGCCGGCACGGGAGAAGCCGACGCCGTGCTGGCACGCATGCTCGATCTGCTCTCGACCATCAGCCGCCGCAGTTCGTATCTGGCGCTTCTCACGGAGTATCCACGCGCGCTGGAACGTGTGGTCAAGGTGCTGGCCGGTTCGCGTTGGGCCGCGGGCTACCTGATCAGCCATCCGCAACTGCTTGACGAACTGCTCGACGACGAGGCGCTCGCCGCGCCGTTCGACTGGCCGTCGTTCAAGACGCAATTGCTGTTGAGCCTGAATGCCGCCGGTGCGTCGGGCAATGTCGAAGTGCAGATGGATATTCTGCGGCGTGCGCATCACGCCGAAGTGTTCCGCATTCTGTTGCTCGACTTGCAGGGGACGCTGTCGGTCGAGGCGATTGGCGATCGTCTCTCGGAACTGGCGGACATCATTGTCGATGTCACGATCTCCACCGTGTGGCCGCATGTGGCCACACGCCACCGCGAGGTACCGCAGTTCTCCGTCATTGCCTACGGCAAGCTCGGTGGCAAGGAATTGGGCTACGCATCGGACCTCGATCTGATCTTCCTTTACGACGATGACGACGAGCGCGCGCCCGATGCGTATGCGGCGCTCGCTCGCCGCTTCGTGACGTGGCTGACCACGCACACGGGGGCCGGCATGCTCTTCGACGTCGATTTGCGACTGCGGCCGAATGGCTTGTCCGGCCTGCTGGTTACCAACATCGAGAGCTTCCGCCAGTATCAGTTCCGCGAAGGCAATGCGAATACCGCGTGGGTCTGGGAGCATCAGGCGCTTACCCGGGCGCGCTTCTGCGCCGGCGACGAAACCATTGGCGCGGCGTTCGAGAACATCCGTGCGCAAGTGCTGGCCACGCCGCGCGAGGC
The DNA here is from genome assembly GCF_000807775.2 of Pandoraea fibrosis. Classification (NCBI taxonomy): domain Bacteria; kingdom Pseudomonadati; phylum Pseudomonadota; class Betaproteobacteria; order Burkholderiales; family Burkholderiaceae; genus Pandoraea; species Pandoraea fibrosis. The sequence goes on from NZ_CP047385.1 coordinate 1,851,875, forward strand.
CTTACCGCTCGCGCAGGAAATCGTGGCGATGCGACGCAAGGTGCTCGAAGGACATCCGAACCCCGGCAACCTCTTCGATCTGAAGCACGACCGGGGCGGCATGGTTGACATCGAGTTCACCGTGCAGTATCTGGTGCTGCTGTATTCGGGGGCGCATCCGGCACTGTTGCGCAACGCGGGCAATATCGCGCTGCTGCGCGAAGCCGCTCAACTCGGATTGATCGACGCGAAGCTGGCCGACGATGCCGCCGCCGCTTATCGGACGTATCGCAAGCGTCAGCACAAGTTGCGGTTGGATGGAGTCGAAGCGGCGCGTGTGCCCGTTGCCAATGTCGAGGCCGAGCGCGAGGCCGTCATGGCGTTGTGGGATTCGGTGTTCTCGGAGGCGGGGCCGGTCTGATATCGATCCGGGGATGAACACGGGCGGGCGCCGTTCGCTACCCGTGCCGCCCGTGCCACCCGTGCATGGCAGAGGCTCAGAGAGCGAGCATCTCCCGCGCGTGCTTGCGCGTGGTCGCCGTAATCTCGACGCCACCCAGCATCCGCGCAATCTCCTCCACACGCTCGGTGCGGCCGAGCGGCTCGATTTCACTCATCGTCGTATCGCCGTCGCTGCGCTTCTTCACGCGCAGATGCTGATGGCCGAGCGCGGCGACTTGCGGCAAGTGCGTGACGCACAGCACCTGTCGCCCCTGACCGAGTTCGCGCAGCAGGCGGCCGACCACTTCGGCCACCGCGCCGCCGATGCCGGAATCCACCTCGTCGAAAATCAGCGTCGGCGTGAGGCTCGCGCTGCTGGCGATGACTTGCAGGGCGAGGCTGATACGTGCGAGTTCGCCGCCCGAGGCCACTTTGGCCAACGGCCGGGTCGGCACGCCGGGATGGCCCGCGACGAGAAACTCTACCGTTTCCAGACCGAACGATTGTGGTTCGGGCGTCGCGCTGAGGGTGACGTCGAAGCGTCCGCCCGGCATGGAAAGATCCTGCATGGCGCGCGTGACTTCGCGCGAGAGCGAGGCCGCCGCTTTCGCGCGCGCCTTCGACAACGCCTTTGCCAGCTTGAGATAGGTCGCGTGGGCGTCGTCGGCGGCCGCCTGCATGGCCGCCATGTCTTGCGAGGCCGTCAGTTCTTCGAGCTGGGCGCGTCGCTCGGCATGCTCGGCAGGCAATTGTTCGGGCGTGACACGGAACTTGCGCGCGGTCGAATGCAGCGCGTCGAGCCGCTGCTCGACCACGGCGAGGCGTTCCGGATCGAGGTCGACACGTTGCGCGTAATGCGTGAGCGAGTGCACGGCTTCGCGCAACTGAATCTCGGCAGGCTCCAGCGCAGCCAACGTGTCGGCGAGGCCCGCGTCGATCTCCGCCAGTTCGCGAATCTGATGCACGACATGACCCAGTGACGGGACGATGGCCCCGTCGGCTTCCGCCAGCGTGTCGAGCGCGCCTTGCACGCCATTGATGAGACTGGCGGCGTGCGAGAGACGACGATGCTCGGCGCTCACCTCATCCCATTCCCCTTCCTGCGGATTGAGCTTGTCGAGTTCCGACGTCTGCCACTCGAGCCGTTCGCGCTCCAGTTGCAACTCGCGGTCGCGTCCGTGCGCTTCTTCGCACCGCTTGACGAGGCGCCGCCATTCCTTGTGCGCCGCAGCAGTGTCTGTCGCGAGCTGCGTGGCGCCGGCATGCGAGTCGAGCAGACGGCGTTGTGCGTCGGGACGCAGCAATTGCTGATGCGCGTGTTGACCGTGAATGTCGACGAGCATTTCGCCAAGTTCGCGCAGTTGGGCGAGGGTGGCGGGCGTGCCGTTGATGAAGGCGCGCGAGCGGCCGCCCGAGTCGAGGACGCGGCGCAGCAATACGCCGCCGTGCTCTTCCAGCGTGAGCGCCTGCGCCTGCAACCAGGCTTCGAGGTCGGGGCGGGCTTCGGCGTCGGCAGCGAACTCAGCGGTGATGTCGGCACGTGTCTGGCCGTTGCGCACCATGCTGATGTCGCCGCGCTCGCCCATTGCCAGCGCCAGCGCGTCGATCAGGATCGATTTGCCCGCGCCGGTTTCCCCCGAAAATACGGTGAAACCGGCGGAGAATTCCAGGTCGAGACGATCGACGATCACGAAATCGCGAATCGAGAGACTGCGTAGCATCGGATATCGGGGGAGGCGTGGATCAGTTCTGGGGCGTATCTTCGTCGGAGATATGCTCGTTCCAGTGCAGTTTGCGGCGCAACGTCGCGTAGTAGTTGTAGCCCACCGGATGCAGGAACGTCACCTGATGCTCGGAGCGGCTCACCAGAATCCGGTCGCCCTGACGCAGTTCGGCAAAGGACTGCATGTCGAAGTTGGCGCCAACTTCACGCCCGCCGGTAATCGTGATGACGATGTCGCTCGAGTCCGGCAGCACAATCGGGCGATTCGAGAGCGCGTGCGGTGCGATCGGCACCAGAACCACGCCCCCCAGACGGGGATGCAGGATCGGGCCGGTGGCCGAGAGTGCATAGGCCGTCGAGCCGGTCGGGGTGGCGACGATCAGGCCGTCCGAGCGTTGCTTGTACATGAAGCGGCCGTCGACATCGACGCGCAGCTCGACCATGCCGGAGATGCCCGAGCGGTTCACGACCACATCGTTGAACGCGAGCGTCTCGAAGAGCGTCTGCCCGTCGCGCTCGATGCGCGCGGCCAGCAGTGTGCGCTGCTCGCCTTCGAAATGACCTTCGAGCATGGCCGGCACGACCTGGCGCATCTCGTCGAGCGGAATATCGGTGATGAAACCGACGCGTCCGTGGTTCACGCCGATCAGCGGCACCTTCGACGCCGCAAGCTGACGGCCGACGCCAAGCATCGTGCCGTCGCCGCCAACGACCACGGCCACATCGACCTGCGTGGCAATTTCCTGGATGTCGAGGGTGCGGTACGGATCGGCGGCAGTGCCAATGTTATGCGCGGTGTCGCGCTCGAAGACAACGTGATGCCCGCGCTGGGCAATACATGCCGCCAGCGTGAGCAACGGTTCGGCAACGCCGTCGGCATGGTATTTCCCGACGAGCGCTACGGTCTTGAAAGGGCTCCCTGTTTTCATGCCGCCATTACACCATAAGTCGATGACAGCAACCATCGGCATGCACCGCGTGGTGCGGTTCTCGCCTTGGGGTTCACCGCACGCCGCGTATGCACATTTCGCGTTACAATTTTTGCCATGCTAGATCAACGTGCGCAAGCTCTCCTCAAAACCCTGATCGAACGGTACATCGCTGATGGCCAGCCGGTCGGTTCGCGCACGCTTTCCCGTTACTCGGGGCTCGACCTGTCCTCGGCGACGATCCGCAACGTCATGGCGGATCTCGAGGCGCTCGGCTTCGTCTCCAGTCCGCATACGTCCGCCGGTCGTGTGCCCACGCCGCGTGCCTACCGTCTGTTCGTCGACACCATGCTGTCGGTGCGTCCCCTTGAAAAAGAGGCCGCGCACCTTCTCGCGTCTCACGTGCAGACCCGCTTGCAACCGGCCGGGCCGCAGCAACTGGTGGCTTCGGCGGCGCAGGTGCTCTCGAACCTCTCGCAATTCGCGGGCGTGGTGCTCACCCCGCGCCGCAGTCAGATCTTCCGGCAAATCGAATTCCTGCGTCTGTCGGACAAACGCGTGCTGCTCATCATCGTCACGCCCGATGGTGACGTGCAGAACCGCATCATCCTGACCGAAAAGGATTATTCCCCGGCCCAATTGGTCGAAGCGGCGAACTATCTGAACGCGCATTTCGGCGGCCAGAGCTTCGACGACGTGCGTGCTTACTTGCGTGGTGAGCTCGACGCCCTGCGCTCCGACATGAGCGCGTTGATGCAGGCCGCCGTGCAGGCGGGCAGCGACGCCATGGCCGACACCACGCGTGAGAGCGTGCTGATTTCGGGCGAGCGCAACCTGCTGGGCGTGGAAGATTTGTCGTCGAACATGGAACGGCTGCGCCGGCTGTTCGACGTCTTCGAGTCCAAGACCGGTCTGCTGCAACTGCTCGACGTCTCGAGCCGCGCGCAGGGCGTGCAGATCTTCATCGGCGGCGAATCGAGTCTCGTGCCGATCGAAGAGATGACGGTCGTGACCGCACCCTACGAAGTCGATGGCGAAGTTGTCGGCACGCTGGGCGTGATCGGCCCGACCCGCATGGCTTACGAGCGCGTGATTCCCATCGTCGATATCACGGCCAAGCTGCTTTCCAACGCGCTCAGCCAGCATTGACCGGTGCCTGGGCGATGCCGAGGAAACCGCTTGGCCTCGGTTCCCCGCGCCTGCGCCATGTCCCGTTACAACCCCGTAGCATTCCTTTACACGCTGTCACACACGGCAGGCTTACGCTCGAAGTGTCACTTATGGCGACGTTGCGAACATCGCGTTCGTCAAAGGATTCGGACAGAACAATCAGGTAGCGCGTCCAACGCAACGCTTGGCGCGTGAACCCGAAGGGCCCGGAGTGTTTATGAAATCCCTGATTTCCTGGCGGACGATGGTCCGTTATCTCGGCGTCGGGCTTGCGCTCGGGGCGTTGGGCGCGACTGGCTTGCCCGCGCTGGCACAGGCGCAGAGCGCCGATCCTCCGGGGCGGGTGGCCCGTCTGAGCGAATTCGACGGCACCGTCACCTATGCCCCGGCCGGCGCCAGCGACTGGCGCTACGCCGACCGCAACCGCCCGCTGACCACGGGCGACGCAGTCTGGGTCGATCGCAACGGCCGCGCCGAGATGCATGTCGGCGGTACGGCGGTGCGCATGGGGGCGTCCACGAGTGTCGCGCTGTCGGCCGTGACCGACCAGAATGTGCAACTGAACGTAACGCAGGGCACGCTCGGCCTGCGTCTGCGCAGCTTCGATCCGAATCAGCCTTACGAGATCGATACCCCGAATCTGGCCTTCGTGCCGCAACAGGCGGGCGAATATCGGATCGATGTCGACCCGAACGGGGTCACGACGGTGAGCGTCTGGCGCGGTGCGGCGACCGTGTACGGGCAGGGCGCCTCGGTGCCGCTGCAACAAGGACAGCGGGTGGCGTTCGTCGGTCAGAATCTGACGCAGCAACCGACCAGCCCGCTCGTGGCCGACACCTTCGATCAGTGGGTACGCCAGCGCGACGCTCGCGAAGACGCGTCGGTTTCCGCGCGCTATGTGCCGCGCGACATGACCGGTTTTGAAAGTCTGGACGACTACGGTGCGTGGCAGGAGACCCCGAACTACGGTGCCGTGTGGGTGCCGTCGAACGTGCCGTCGGGGTGGGCGCCGTACCGCACGGGTCACTGGGCCTGGGTCGATCCGTGGGGCTGGACGTGGGTCGACGACGCGCCGTGGGGCTTCGCGCCTTATCACTATGGCCGGTGGGCGTATGTCGACGCGCGCTGGTGCTGGGTGCCGGGGCCGGTTGCCGTGCGTCCGGTGTACGCGCCGGCGTTGGTCGGCTGGGTGAGCGGTAGCAGCGGCGGGAACCAGTGGGGCATCTCGTTTGCCGCCGGCGGCGTGGGCCTCGCCTGGTTCGCGCTCGGCCCGCACGATCCGTATCGTCCGGCGTATCGCGCCAGTTCGTCGTATGTCACCAACATCAATCGGTCGACGACGGTGATCCAGACGAACAACATCACGAATATCAACAACGTGTACGTGAACCGCAATGTGCGCGGCGCCGTGTCGACGATGCCCGCACAGTCCTTTGTGCAAGGGCGTCCGGTGGGTGCGCCGGTGGCGTTGGCCGCACCGCGTGCGGGGCAGTCGTGGCGCGTCGGCAATACGCCGGGCGTGGCGCCGGTGCAGCAAAGCGTGTACGGCAACAGCCGCCCTGCGGCGGGCACGCCACCGGCGGGGGTGTTCAACCGGCAGGTGCTGGCTACGCGTGCGCCGGCGGGCCGAGTGATGCCGTCGCGCGAACTGACCAGCAACCTCCATCCGGTGCCGAACGCTGGCGGAGCGCCGTTGGTTTTCGGCCAGAACGCCCAACAAGTCCAGAATACGCGGCCCGGGGCGCCGAACGCGCAGGGGCGCGTGCAACCGCGCGTGACGGTCGTGGGCACGCACGGGCCGGTCGGCGCGCCGATCGGTGTGAACGGCGCGACACCTGCCCAGCCTGCGCTCGGCGCGACCGGTGCCGAGCGCGCCATGCCGGGGCACGGTGGGCTGCCGCCGACGGGCGCTGTGCCGTCGATGCACGGCGCGCCGGGCGTTCCCGGCCAACCCGGCGTGCCGGGAGCCCCGGGGCGCCCGGGTGTGCCGGGGGAACCCGGTGTGCCGGGAGCGCCAGGCGTTCCGGGAGAACCGGGTGTGGCCGGCTATGGGGCGCGCGGCGTTTATCAGAATCGTCCGGGTCAACCTGCGCCGCAAGCCCAGCCGCCGGTGCGTGGCGAGCAGGCGGCGCCGTCTGGCGTTCCCCATCCGCCGGGGATGAACGCGCCGGGGCAGTCCCCAGCGCGTGGCGAAGCCCAGCCGACGGTGCCGCAACCTGGGCATGAGGCAGCGCAACGCGATATGCAGATGCGTCGACCCTCGCCGCAGGCACCGCAATCGCAGGTTCCGCCGGAAACGCGCAATGCGCCGGCACCGCAGCGCGCCCAGCCCGACGAGGGCGAGGCCGCCCGCCGAGCGCAGCAGTGGCAGTCGCACGCACAGCCCCTAGCCCAGCCACCGCAGCGACCCCAGCCGCAAGCGCAACCGCGTCCGCAGCCTCAGGTGGAGCGCCCGCAGCCGCGTCCGGAACCGCAAGTCGAGCGGCAGCCGGTAGCCCCAAGGCCTCCGCCTGCGCAGGAGCGCCCGCAGGCAGCACCTCGTCCTCAACCGCAAGAGCACCCTCACCCGCAACCGGCGCCGCGTGAAAACAAGCCGGAAGGCGCACGCGCACCGGTGCACGAAGCGGAGCATCCGAGCGCCGCGCATCGTCCGGCAAAAGGCGACGAGCATCCGCACGGCTGAGCGTCGAACGGCTTGTCATCCCTTGCGCCGACCTTGGTTGGCGCAAGGGGGAGCACATAGGGGCGCTGCCCGCACCGGTCTGAAGGCGGCCCGGTTTGCGGTAAAGTACGATCCATGCGCTTCGATCCTGAACCTACTTCGCATGGCCAGTCCGGCAAGACCGCCGTTCTGCTGATCAACCTTGGCACGCCCGACGAGCCGCGTCCTGCGGCCGTGCGTCGCTATCTGCGCGAGTTCCTGTCGGACCCGCGCGTGGTGGAAATTCCCTCGCTGGTGTGGCAGCCGTTGCTGCGACTGGTGATTCTGCCGTTCCGCTCCCGTCAGTCCGCGCAGAAATATGCGACGGTCTGGACCCGCGAAGGCTCCCCGCTCAAAGTGAATACCGAGCATCAGACGACCGCCTTGCGCGCGTTGCTGCATGCGAACGACTACGACGTGGTCGTCGACTACGCGATGCGCTATGGCAATCCGTCGATTCCCGAGCGCATTCGCGCGCTGCGGCAAAACGGCGTCGAGCGCATTCTGGTCCTGCCGCTCTATCCGCAGTACTCGAGCAGCACGACGGCCACGGCCAGCGACGCCGTGTTCCGCGTGCTCGGCCACCTGCGCAATCAACCCGATGTGCGCACGGTGCGCGACTATCACGATCATCCCGCCTATATCGAGGCCCTGCGTCAGCAAGTCGAGGGCTACTGGCAGCAGCACGGCCGTCCGGATTTTTCGGCGGGCGAGCGGCTGTTGCTGAGCTTTCACGGCGTGCCGCGCCGCACGCTCGATCTGGGCGATCCGTACCACGATCAGTGCGTGAAGACGGCGCGTTTGCTGGCCGCCGCGCTCGGGCTCGATGAAACCACCTGCCGTCTGACGTTTCAGTCGCGTTTCGGCAAAGCTGAGTGGCTTCAGCCCTACACGGCCCCGACGCTCGAAGAACTGGGCCGCGGCGGCACGCCGCGTGTCGACGTGTTCTGCCCGGGCTTCACCTCCGATTGCCTCGAGACGCTCGAAGAAATCAATATGGAAGGTCGTCACGCGTATTTGTCTGCGGGCGGCAAGGCGTTCCACTTCATCCCGTGCCTGAATGGCGCGAGCGCCTGGATCACGGCGCTGGGCGAGATTGCGGCGCGTCATCTGCAAGGCTGGCCGGTGCTCTCGCCGGAGGGGACCGCACAGGCGTCAGCGGCTGCGGTGGCGTCGACCCGCCAACGGCAAGTCGCCGCCATGGCGGCCTTCGACGAAGCGGCGGCGGCCGCCGCTGCCACGGCCGCTACAGCGGCTGCCGAGTCAAACGCGCCGGGAGCCAGCACGTGACGGTCAAGGTTGACGACTCCCCGCAAGCCGCCACGCGTATCGACAAATGGCTGTGGGCCGCCCGTTTCTTCAAAACCCGTTCGCTCGCCACGCAAGCCGTCGACCGCGGCCGGGTGCTGTGCAACGACGCTCGCGTCAAACCGGCGCGCGACGTGCGTCCAGGCGATATTGTCTCGATCGATAACGGCAGCACGCGCTGGGAAGTGCGGGTGAAGGCCATCGCAGAAGTCCGGGGTTCCGCGCCCGTCGCACAGTCGCTGTACGACGAAACGGAAACCAGTATTCGCGCGCGTGCCGACGAAAGTGAGCGCCGACGTCTGTTTCAGGAGCCCGCGGCACAGATGCACGGGCGTCCGACGAAGCGCGACCGGCGGCGCCTCGGCGGGATTGGCGAGTAGCCTGCACCGGTCCCGAGGTTTCCCGACTTGGCCTCATCAACGGTTTTTCAACGCCGGAATGAACGCCGCCGCTGGCGAAGTGCGCAGCGGCGGACGTAGGGTGGAGCGGTGTTCAAGCTGTCCCGCGAGACGCGGAACGAACCGGGAGAGCGGCTTCGCACACGACGGCACATGTCGTGTGCACCCGGGGCGATCAGCGCGAAGGGATTCCGGTGTTGGACGAATGCACCGGCATGCCCGGCATTTCGACGAAATGATGCAGTACCGCCCGCACGCCACCGTATTCGGTGTCGCGCCGCGTGACTGCGCCGGACAAGCAGATCGTAATCGTTACCGTCGTCACCAACGCAAGGATGAAGACAACAGCCAGTGGCAGCTTCATGATGCGCTCCTGAAAGAACACTACGCCGGACGGGGGGTGTCCGGCGAGCGGCCGGGTCCAGCACGGCACATCCATCAACTGGACCGTTATTCATGTTAGGTCGCAGCAACGGCCGATACAATAGAGGACTCGTAACGCGTGTAACCGGATATTTGCCGGCACGCCGCGCGCACCGACATGGCGCACAGAATGCCCGCCAGCTCTTGAAAACGGTGTGAACGCCCCTACTATCCAAAGGGATTTGAACCGGTGGCGCATCGTCGTGGTGCGCTGCAAGAACCTTTTGACGACTCAAGCTCATGACTGAACAGCAAAACACCCCCGACCAGCCGATTCCGTCTCAGGCCGAAGCGGCCCCGAACGACGCTGAGCTCGCGAACGACGCGCTGCCCTCGGTCGAGGCGCAACTTCTGGCCGCTCAGGCCGAAGCGGCGAGCCTGCGCGACGACGCGTTGCGTGCCCGCGCCGAGATGGAGAACGTGCGCCGTCGTGCGGAAGATGAAGTGGCCAAGGCCCGTAAATTCGCCGTGGAAAGCTTCGCAGAGAACCTGCTGCCGGTGATCGACAGCCTGGAAGCCGCCGCCGCCGACAAGAGTGGCGACGTGGCCAAGCTGCAGGAAGGCGTGGCCCTGACGTTGCGCCAACTGGTCTCGGCGCTCGAGCGCAGCAAGGTGTCGGTCATCGACCCGGCAGGCGCGAAGTTCGATCCGCATCAGCATCAGGCTATCTCGATGGTGCCGGCCGATCAGGAACCGAACACCGTGGTTGCCGTGCTGCAAAAGGGTTACCTGATTGCCGACCGCGTACTGCGCCCGGCGCTCGTGACCGTCGCCGCCGGCAAGTAACCGTATTGCCATGACATCATGGAAAGCTTCGGCCTTCCGCCTGCTGTCCGGTGGTGCGAGGCGCAGGCAAGACGTGGCAAGCCGCCAGCGTCAGCATTGACGGGGGCGGCAGGAAGCCGCAGGAAGCAGCAATCGGCAGGCATCAGCAAGGATCAGCGATCATGGCAGGCGATCTTCCGGGCATGGCAGGTGTGGACGGCACGGCATTCGAAGCGTTTTCGATGCAGGCGCTGACGACCGAAACGTTCGATGAAGGGCTGCGTGAAGCGGGCGACGCGCTGGCAGTGGTGTTTTTCTGGGGCGTCGACTGTTTCAACTGCGAAGTCGCCAAAAAGACCATGCTCGCGCAGCGTGAAGCCATCGATGCCTTGGGGCTGCGCTGGTTTCACGCCAATGTGTACGCCGATATGGCGCTGGCGAAGCGCTTCGCGCTACACGGCGTGCCGACGTTTTTCTTCTTCCACGAAGGCAAGAAGCTGGGCCGGGCGACCGGCTGGCACGGCTTGCCCCAGTTCCGGCTGGCGGTGGCTGCCGCCCGCGAGAAAATCGCGGCGGCGGGGGGCAAAACCGGACAACAAGAAGGGTCTTGAAATGTACCGGGCTGCACCCATATGTCGTGCAGATCAATGAATTGAATGGGCCGCAGGCCCGACGCAAAGACACAAAGGACGCTAGGAGAAATTCAAATGGGCAAAATTATCGGTATCGACTTGGGCACCACGAACTCGTGCGTGGCCGTCATGGAAGGCAATCAGGTCAAGATCATCGAAAACGCGGAAGGTGCCCGCACCACGCCGTCGATCATCGCCTACATGGACGATGGTGAGATTCTCGTCGGCGCACCGGCCAAGCGCCAGGCGGTGACCAACCCGAAGAACACGCTGTACGCTGTCAAGCGCCTGATCGGCCGTCGCTTCGAAGAAAAGGAAGTGCAGAAGGACATCGGCCTGATGCCGTACAAGATCATCAAGGCCGACAACGGTGACGCCTGGGTGGAAGCGCGCGACCAGAAGCTGGCCCCGCCGCAGATTTCCGCCGAAGTGCTGCGCAAGATGAAGAAGACCGCCGAAGACTATCTGGGCGAGCCGGTCACGGAAGCCGTGATCACGGTGCCGGCGTACTTCAACGACAGTCAGCGTCAGGCCACGAAGGACGCAGGCCGCATCGCCGGTCTGGAAGTCAAGCGCATCATCAACGAGCCGACCGCTGCCGCACTGGCTTTCGGTCTGGACAAGAAGGAAGGCGGCGACCGCAAGATCGCGGTGTATGACCTGGGTGGCGGCACGTTCGACATCTCGATCATCGAAATCGCGGATGTGGACGGCGAACACCAGTTCGAAGTGCTGTCGACCAACGGCGACACGTTCCTGGGCGGCGAAGACTTCGACCAGCGCATCATCGACTACATCATCGCCGAGTTCAAGAAGGAGCAAGGCGTCGATCTGTCGAAGGATGTGCTCGCGCTGCAACGCCTGAAGGAAGCGGCGGAAAAGGCCAAGATCGAACTGTCGTCGAGCCAGCAGACCGAAATCAACCTGCCGTACATCACGGCTGACGCCTCGGGTCCGAAGCACTTGAACCTGAAGATCACGCGCGCCAAGCTCGAAGCGCTGGTCGAAGAGCTGATCGATCGCACGATCGAACCCTGCCGCATGGCCATCAAGGATGCCGGCGTGAAGGTCAGCGACATCGACGACGTGATTCTGGTCGGCGGTATGACCCGCATGCCGAAGGTGCAGGAGAAGGTCAAGGAGTTCTTCGGCAAGGAACCGCGCAAGGACGTGAACCCGGATGAAGCTGTGGCCGCTGGTGCCTCGATTCAGGGTTCGGTGCTTTCGGGCGACCGCAAGGACGTGCTGCTGCTCGACGTGACCCCGCTCTCGCTCGGTATCGAAACGCTGGGCGGCGTGATGACGAAGATGATCACGAAGAACACCACGATCCCGACGAAGCACTCGCAAGTGTTCTCGACGGCGGACGACAACCAGCCGGCCGTGACGATCAAGGTGTATCAGGGCGAGCGCGAGATGGCCGCCGGCAACAAGTCGCTGGGCGAGTTCAACCTCGAAGGCATTCCGCCCGCCGCACGTGGCACGCCGCAGATCGAAGTGACCTTCGACATCGACGCCAACGGCATTCTGCACGTCGGCGCGAAGGACAAGGCCACGGGCAAGGAAAACAAGATTGTCATCAAGGCGAACTCGGGCCTGTCGGACGCCGAGATCGAGCAAATGGTGAAGGATGCCGAGCTTAACGCCGAAGAAGACAAGAAGGCTCGCGAGCTGGCCGATGCCCGTAACCAGGGCGACGCCCTGGTGCACAGCACCCGCAAGGCGCTGACCGAGTACGGCGACAAGATCGAGGCTTCGGAGAAGGAAGCCATCGAGTCGGCCATCACGGCACTGGAAGGCGCACTGCGCGGTTCGGACAAGGCAGATATCGACGCCAAGGCCGAAGCGCTGGGTACCGCCAGCCAGAAGCTCGGCGAGAAGATGTACGCCGACATGCAGGCACAAGCCGGTGCTGCGGGTGCCGCAGGTGCCGAGCAGGGCAAGCCGCATGACGATAACGTGGTTGACGCTGAAGTGAAGGAAGTCAACGACAAGAAGTAAGGTGTGCATGGCGCGCGGCGCACCCCGTTGTGCGCTGCGTGTAGGCCGGGTATCGAAGTTCTCTGCAAAGGGAATCTCGACCCGGCTTTTTGCCTGATGGCGACATGCGCCAACATTGGAAAGACTTATGGCCAAACGTGATTACTACGAAGTCCTTGGCGTTGCCAAGAACGCCACCGACGACGAAATCAAGAAGGCGTATCGCAAGCTGGCGATGAAATACCATCCGGACCGCAATCCGGACAGCAAGGACGCCGAAGAAAAGTTCAAGGAAGTCAAAGAAGCCTACGAGATGCTCTCCGAGGCGGAGAAGCGCGCTGCATACGACCAGTACGGTCACGCGGGCGTCGACCCGAACATGGGCGGCTTCGGCGGTGCAGGCGGACAGGGCTTCGGCGGTTTCGCAGATGCGTTCGGCGACATCTTCGGCGACATCTTCGGTCAGGGCGGCCCCGGTGGCGGTCGCGGTGGCCGGGCGGGCCCGCAGGTGTATCGCGGCGCGGATCTTCGCTACAACATGGAGATCACGCTCGAGCAGGCGGCGAACGGTTTCGACACGCAGATTCGTGTGCCGAGCTGGGAAGAATGCGAGGTCTGTCACGGCAACGGCGCGAAGCCGGGCACGAAGCCCGAGACTTGCCCGACCTGTAACGGTTCGGGGTCGGTGCGCATGTCGCAAGGCTTCTTCAGCATTCAGCAGACCTGCCCGAAGTGCCATGGCACGGGCTCGTACATTCCCGAGCCCTGCACGAACTGCCACGGGTCGGGCAAGATCAAGAAGACCAAGACGCTGGAGATCAAGATCCCGGCGGGTATCGAAGACGGCATGCGCATCCGCTCGTCCGGCAACGGGGAGCCCGGTGTGAACGGCGGTCCCGCGGGCGACCTGTATGTGGAAATCCACATCAAGGCGCACAACGTGTTCGAGCGTGACGGCGACGACCTGCATTGCCAGATGCCGATTTCGTTTGCGACGGCAGCGCTGGGCGGCGACATCGACGCACCGACGCTGCACGGCAAGGCGACCTTCGAAGTGCCGGAAGGCACCCAGACGGGCAAGACGTTCCGCCTGCGCGGCAAGGGCATCAAGGGCTTGCGCGCGAGCTATCCGGGCGATCTGTACGTGCATGTACAGGTGGAAACGCCGGTCAAGCTTAACGACGCGCAAAAGCAGATGCTGCGTGACTTCGATGCCTCCCTGAAGGAAGGCGGCGCGCGTCACAGCCCGCAATCGAAGGGATGGTTTGATCGTGTGAAGCAGTTCTTCGAGTAATTCCATGCAAAGTGAAGCGCCCCTGGCCGCATTCGCGCTGTTGGACGACAGCGCGGACCCGGCCGGCGGGGCGCGTCTGTATACCGGGCTCGTTCGTGAGGTGACTTGCGACGAGCCCGGTGTGCTTTCGGACGCGCTCCGCGAAGTGGAAGACGCTACGCGTCAGGGTTGGCATGCCGTCCTGCTGACGGACTACGAATTCGGCGTGCGTCTGGGCGGTGTGCACACGGTGACGACACGCCGCGCGCCGGGCCAGTTTCGTGCGCTGCTGTTTCGCACGTTGCAGCGGCTCGACGCGACTCAGACACAGACGTGGCTGTCGCGGCAGGAAGCGGCGTATGCCGATACCGATGCCTATGTGACCGCGCCCTCCGATACCGGCGCCAGCGACGACATTCGCCCGCCTGGCGTTGCCGGTGTCGCGGCGCTGCAAGGCGACGTGAGCGACGCCGCCTTTGACGACGCCATCGCGCGTATCCACGATTGGCTCTCGCAGGGCGAGTGCTACCAGATCAACTACACCTACCGTCTGAATTTCGACGCGTTCGGCTCGCCTGTCGCGCTGTATCGCCGCTTGCGCGCGCGTCAGCCGGTGCCGTATGGGGCGCTCGTCATGCTGCCCGGCGCGCGAGGTGTGGCGGGCCGCGCGATCCTCTCGCTCTCTCCCGAACTCTTCCTGCGTCACTCGCGCGGCCGGATCGAAGCTCGACCGATGAAAGGCACGGCGCCGGCGTGTGGCGACCCGGCAGAAGACGCCAAACGCAGTGCCGCGCTCGCGGCTGACGAGAAGAATCGTGCCGAGAATCTGATGATCGTCGATCTGCTGCGTAACGATCTCGGACGTATCGCCACATCGGGTTCGGTCAAGGTGCCGAAGCTCTTCGAGGTGACGCGCTTCGCAAGCGTGTTGCAGATGACGTCGACCGTTACGGCGACGCTGCCGCCCGCCACGTCGTTTGCCGAGGTGTTGCGCGCGTTGTATCCGTGCGGCTCGATTACGGGGGCGCCGAAGCATCGCACCATGCAACTGATCGGTGAACTGGAAGCGTCGCCGCGCGGGTTGTACACCGGCGCGATCGGCTGGCTCGATGCGCGCGAGGACGACCCGCAGGCGCTCGGCGACTTCTGCCTGTCCGTCGCCATTCGAACGCTGGAACTCGACGCCCCGGATGCGGGCGGACTGCGGCGCGGCCGACTCGGTGTGGGGGCCGGCATCGTGCTCGACAGCAAGGCGGAAGAAGAGCGCGAAGAGTGCAAACTCAAGGCGCGGTTTCTGAGCGCGCTCGATCCGGGCTTCGAACTCTTCGAGACGATGCAGGCGACGCGCGGCGGTGGTGTGGCGCATGTCGAACGCCATCTCGCGCGTCTGGCGGCGTCGGCGACGTACTTCGGCTTCCGTTTCGACGGTGCGGCGTTACGCGCGCAACTTGATGCCGTTCTCGCAACCCTCGTCGGAGATACCGTTCACCGGGTGCGTCTGGCGCTTTCCCACGATGGCACAGTCGCGCTCACGCATGCCGTGCTGGCGCCGTTGCCGAGTGACACGGTGACGGTGTTGCTCGCGCAGGACGCCAGCCATACGCGCGCGGCAGACCTTTTCCTGCGCCATAAGACCACCGTGCGTGCGCAATACGACGCCGCATGGCGCGACGCCGAAGCGAAGGGCGCTTTCGACAGACTGTTCTTCAACGAACGGGGCGAGTTGACCGAAGGCGGTCGCAGCAATGTGTTCGTCAAGCGCGACGGTATCTGGATGACGCCGCCGTTGTCGTCCGGTGTGTTGCCGGGCGTGATGCGCGGCGTGATGCTCGACGATCCGGCGTGGTCGGCGGTGGAGGCCGTGCTGACGC
Organism: Pandoraea fibrosis; assembly: GCF_000807775.2. Lineage (NCBI taxonomy): Bacteria > Pseudomonadati > Pseudomonadota > Betaproteobacteria > Burkholderiales > Burkholderiaceae > Pandoraea > Pandoraea fibrosis. The sequence continues at coordinate 1,867,468 of NZ_CP047385.1, forward strand.
GAGACGACCTCGTGAATGCGCAGGCGATTGTCGTGTGTAACGCTTTGCGAGGCGCACTTCCTGCGGTCATCGCGACGGCCGCAGACGAGTGACGCCGATCAGGGACGAGCGTTAGTCCTCCTGCTGGAGGAAAGCCGCGCCCCGCGGTTCGTGCATTGGGCGACACCGCAATGCACTGGGAAAATTCTCAATGGAGCGCTCTTCTGCCTCCGCGTTATGCGGGGTTCCTCGCGTCTGCTGCCATCGCTCGTCGTTGCCGGAGCGGTCCGTATTTCACCTCTGAGCAGGGCGGTGATGGCGGAAAAATTGATCCCTCGCAAGTAGAAGTCGACCTTCTTCGATAGTCATTGGGCTGTCGGAGAGTCGGCGCGCCAATACATTTTTCGCACAGAATCCTTTGAGCCGGCATCCGATGTTTGTTTGACTCTCTAGGAGCGAAAAACATGAACGAGAACGATCTGGAACTGCAGCTCAACGAAGACCAGATTCGCCATATTCAGGCGATGACCGGACAGCGTATCGGGGCGATTCGAGTGGTGTCGAATTTCCCGGGGCTTCAGGGGGTACAGGGGGCGCAGGGCGTGCAGGGTATGCAAGGCGCGCAAGGTATGCAGCCTCTGGGAATGCAAGGCCCGCAGGGCGTTCAAGGTGTGCAAGGTCCGCAAGGCATGCAGTGGCCGCAAGGATATCAGCCCGCGCAAGGTGTGCAGGGCCTGCAAGGGGTTCAAGGCATGCAGGGCGCTCAAGGTGTGCAGGGGCCGCAAGGCATGCAAGCGGCTCAGGGCATGCAGGGTCCGCAGGGATATCAGCACGCGCAAGGTATGCAGGGTCCGCAAGGATATCAACACGCCCAAGGTGTGCAGGGTCCGCAAGGCATGCAAGGGGTCCAAGGCATGCAGTGGCCGCAAGGTTATCAGCACGCGCAAGGCGTGCAAGGACCGCAAGGTATGCAGGGGGCTCAAGGCGTGCAAGGTCCGCAAGGTATGCAAGGGGTTCAAGGCATGCAAGGTCCGCAGGGATATCAGCATGCGCAAGGTGTGCAGGGTCCGCAAGGCATGCAGGGCGCTCAAGGCATGCAGGGTCCGCAGGGATATCAACACGCCCAAGGTGTGCAGGGTCCGCAAGGCATGCAGGGCGCTCAAGGCATGCAGGGTCCGCAGGGATATCAATACGCCCAAGGTGTGCAGGGTCCGCAAGGCATGCAGGGCGCTCAAGGCATGCAAGGTCCGCAGGGATATCAACACGCCCAAGGTGTGCAGGGCCCGCAAGGCATGCAAGGGGTTCAAGGCATACAAGGTCCGCAGGGATATCAACACGCCCAAGGTGTGCAGGGTCCGCAAGGCATGCAAGGGGTTCAGGGCATGCAGGGTCCCCAGGGATATCAGCACGCGCAAGGCGTGCAGGGCCAGCAAGGTATGCAAGGAGTTCAAGGCATGCAAGGTCCGCAGGGATATCAGCACGCTCAAGGCGTGCAAGGCCCACAAGGCATACAAGGCCCACAAGGCGTTCAAGGGCCGGAGCATGCTCAGGGCATTCAAGGCTCCCAGGGGTTGCATTGATCGCAATGCCGCGGTCGACGGCGCGAGCGTGTGCAGAGGGTTCGCGCGCTAGTGTGCTCGTTGACTAACTGTGCGGCTCGGCAGTCGATTCGCCGAGCCGCGAATCCCTGATGAGATATCGCTTTCGATAGCTCGTACTGGAGTTGCGATCATGTCGTCAACCCTCATGAATCTGTCGGCGGAGCAACGCGCAACGTTGTTCGAAGCCACAGGCGCGCCATTGCGCAGACTTCGTATCGACGCTGTTAGCGGCACTGCACAGGCGATCGATCGCTATTGCCACCGGTGTCTGCTCACGGAGGACCTGCCTGGCGTTCACATCGCACAGGACGGCATCTGCGATGCCTGTCACGCGTTTGCAGAGGAATCCGCCCGCGGCGATTACACGCAGCGCAAACTGCTCGATGTCGTGGCCGAATGCCGGGGCGCGAGCACACCGGATTGCGTGCTGGCGTACTCCGGGGGGAAAGACAGCGCCCTGACGCTACTGCTTGCGGTGAAGGAGCTGGGCCTGCACCCGATTGCCGTGCTCGTCGACAACGGATTCATTCCCGATGAAGTGAAGGCGAATGCGTCGTCGTTCTGTGCTCAGTTCGGCGTCTCGCTCGTGATCGAAAAGATCGATATTCGCAGGATTGCCCGCGAGTCGCTTCAGTCGGGTTCAGGGCGTATTCCCTGTTCCTCGTGTATCAGCGGGGTCTTTGCCGCGATGGCAAAAACCTGCCGATCACACAATCTTCGCCTCATTCTCAGTGGTCATCGATTCCCGCCGCTGGCCTATCCCGTGAGTGGTTTCACGAAGCGTGAAGCGGACAACGGCTTCATCTGTGCTTCGCCACTTCTCGCCAGACAGCTTACGGAAGCAGAGCAAATGCAATGGATTCGAGAGGCGGGCTGGAAACCGGTGGCAATGGCCGGCAACACGTCGAACTGCAAACTGATCGGCGTGGTGGAACAGCATCTCTACGACGTGCAAGGCTTTAACCCGCACATCTACGAGGTCTCAAAGGAAATTCGAGCCGGCTTCTATGACCGCCGGGCGGGCTTCGGGAAAGTCGACCGTCCGGAGATCACACCGGAACATCGGCAGTGGGTTCTTGACCGGATGCAGGCCGATACCCCAGAGGTCTCTGATAAACCAGAGTGAGTCATATGCACGATTCCATCATCGTTACCGATAACTTCTATCGCGACCCGGATGATGTCCGGACGTTTGCACTGGGTCAGGCGTTCACGGTCAAGGGCAACTATCCCGGCGCCCGCACAGCGCCGTTCCTGCATGACGGCGTGAAGGACGCCATCCAGAATATCGTCAAGTCACCGATTACGTATTGGCCACCGGACACGTACAACGGCGCGTTTCAATACAGCGTCAAGCAGGACATTACATGGGTGCATGCGGATCACACCACCGTATGGTCAGGCGTGGTCTACCTCACACCGAACGCACCCCCTCAAGCCGGAACGGCGTTCTACCAGCATAACGAAACGGGCTTCGATCTCTACCCCGACGATGAGAGGCAGCGCGCGTCGTGCGATGCCGACGCGACTGCCTGGGAGCGCTGGACGGTGACCGACCGGATTGCCAACCGCTTCAATCGCCTGATCTTGTTCCGAGGTCGTCGCTTTCACGCAAGTCAGGGGCATTTCGGCGACTGCAAAGAGAACGGTCGCTTGTTCCAGACATTCTTTTTCAACACGCATTTCTAACACGTATCTTTTACCTGACGGAGGCAATGAGATGGCAGCTTCGGAACTGTTTTTCCCAGTGGGCTCGCTCGGTCTGAGCAAGGAGCAGTCGGCGAAGATCAAGACGGCGTTCGGACACGAGGTCGAGAGCGTGCCGCTGTATCGCGTGGTGCCGGTGTCATCCGAGGACCGCTTCGTGCCGTTGGCCGACGTGCCGGGATTGCCTGGCATACTCGTGCACTATGGCGACGCGGCTGCACCGGCCGGCATCAATATCATTGCGTCGGTGATTTCGGATATGGCAAGGGGAACCGACGACTCGGCAGTCTTCGCCGCGCATACGAAGCTCATGGCTCCCCATCCTGACGAGGGTGCCACCAAGGCGCGTCCGCCTGCGGCCAGTAAAGCGAAGTGAATTGACGAAGCCGTCTCGATGACCCCACACAGTGACGATAAGGGCGATGTCGCTTCAGGCGGCGCGGGCGACCTTCTGGTGATGGTCAAGGTCGCCGAGCGCTGCAATATCGATTGCGACTATTGCTACATGTACCGGGGGGTCGATCAAGGTTGGCGGCAACGCCCCAAGTTCCTGAGCGAGCCTCATCTCGACCAGTTGGTCGAACGTCTGATCGAGCACCGCCACGCGTTTCCATCGGCACGAATGACGTTGGAGATTCACGGGGGAGAACCGCTGTTGCTCGGCCAACGTCGCACAGCCCGATTCTTCAAGCATCTGCGCAATCGTTTGACCGAAGCCGAATTGGCTATCGTGACGCAAAGCAATGGTGTGTTGATCGACACGTCATGGCTGGACCTGTATGCCGAGTTTGGCGCCACGCTCGGGATCAGTTGCGATGGCCCTCCCGCGCTGCATGATCGACATCGATTCGATTTCGAGAAGCAAGGCACAGGGGCTCGCGTCGAGCACGCGATTCGCCTGTGCCTCTCTTACCCGCAGTCGCGGCGCGTGTTCAATGGCGTGCTGGCGGTCATCGATCCCAACAACGATCCGGTCAGCATCCTCGACTACTTTCGCGCATTGGGGTTGAGCGACGTCGACTTTCTCCTGCCCGATGCCAACTTTGCCGCCCCTCCACGACACATTCAGGCATATACGCACGCGCGTTTGCTGGCTTTCCTGTGTCGGGGGTTCGATGCGTGGTTTGCGCTGGACGATCCGGCGTTTCACGTGCGCATCTTTGAAACGTTCATCCGAGGCGTGCTGGGCCGTCGTTCCGAACTCGACGCATTTGGTGGCGCGTTGGCGCCGATCGCAGTCGTCGAGAGCGATGGCGGCTATCGGCTGTTGGACGTGCTCTCCATCTGCAAGACCGATGCAAGTTACACCGGGCTGTGTCTTGAGACACATAAGCTTCAGGACTTCGTCGACCTCGCGCGCACTCGCTATCCGGAGGTTCACGCGGCATGTCGTGAATGTGAGGCGTTTGTCGCGTGCGGTGGCGGCTATGTCGCCCATCGCTTCGATGGCGAAAGTTATGACAATCCCAGCTTCTATTGCGACGCGCTTGTCGGCTTCTATCGACATGTCCGCGCACGCGTGAACAACCTCTCGAAGGCAACGCAGGTCAGACGGTAATGCCCCCCTCGGCGCCTGTCTGCGGGGGGGATTAACCCGATAGGCCGGGTGCATTCAATGACGGGCGCGACTTCGACGCGCCCGCCAGGGGCCACCAGATGCTCAGCTTCCCTGACGCCCGGCCATTTGCGGCACGAACAGATCGCTCCACTTCGCCGGACGCGTCTTGATCGTGCCCGCGCGGCCCATGAACTCGACGTATTGCATCAAGCCGTTTGGCGTCGTGGTGAATTGCAGACCCGGGTCGGCAATCATCTGCTCGATCTCGGCTTGCGGCAGATTCATCTTCGACACTCGCAGGAACGTCTTCGCCGCGCCCACGTGATCCTTCGCGATGTACGCTGCGGCCTCTTCCTGCGCGTCCAGAATTGCCTGCACCAGCTTCGGGTTCTGCACGGTGAACTGTTTCGGCGCGAACACCACGTCGATGGTGATGTTGCCGAGCACATCGGTCGAGTTCAGCACGCGCTTGATGCGCGGGTCCTTCAGTTCCTGATACGAGAACGGCGGCGAGGTGAAGTGCGCCGTGATTTCCGTCTTTCCCGAGAGCAGGGCGCTCAGCGCTTCCGGATGGCTCAGGCTGACAGTTTGCGGATCGAGCTTCGCGTAGTTCTCGATACCGAACGTCTTCGCCACCGCCATTTGCAGCAGCACGGCGGAGAGCGACGTCTTGATGCCCGGAATCGCGATCTTGTCCTTCGGCGTGAAGTCCTTGAGCGATTTGATGTTCGGGTTGTTCGTATTGAGCCAGAGCGGGCCGGTCGACAGTGCCGACAAACCGATCACTTCCGAGCGCGGAATGCCGTGCGCTTTCGACCACAGCGTGACGAAGCCCGGCGCTCCCGTGCCCGCGACATCGAGATTGCCGGCGAGCATCGCGTCGTTGATCACATTGCCGCCGTCGAGAATGGTCCACGTGGTCTTCACATCGCCGAGCCCCAGCGCCTTCGCATGCTTCTCGACGAGTTGCTGGTCGCGCATGACCATCAGTGGCAAATAGAGAATGCCGTAGCCGTGCGAGAGGCGAACGGTGCTGGCTTCTGCGTGGGCGGCATTGCCGAGCGTGGTGAGGGCCGTTGTGGCGGCGAGCGTCAATGCGCTTGCCCAGCGAGCAAAATGGCGTCGGTTCATGGTGTTGTCGTCTCCTGGATAGTTGGAATTATTCATGCCCCCGAAGGGGCGTCAATCAGACACAGCCGCAAAGTTGCGCGTCGCGACAGTTCTCAGTGCTGCATTCCCCAGCGATGCAACGTGCGTTTCTCGATGCGGGCGAACAGCAGGTTCTCGACCGCCAGCCCGATCAGAATCACGAAGAACAGCCCCGCGAAGACGTTGGCCGTCTCGAGCGAATTGCGATTCTCGAAGATGTACCAGCCGAGGCCGCCCGAGCCGGAGGACACGCCGAACACGAGTTCTGCGGCAATCAACGTGCGCCACGCAAACGCCCAGCCCACCTTCAGACCTGTGAGAATGCTCGGAAACGCGGCCGGAATGAGCACGTGCCGAACCAGCGCGAATCGCTTGAGCCCGTAGTTCTGACCGACCATGCGCAAGGTCTTCGACACGCCGCGAAAGCCGCTGTGGGTGTTGAGCGCCACAGCCCACAATACCGAGTGCACCAGCACGAAGATCACACTGCCGTTACCGAGTCCGAACCAGATCAGCGCGAGCGGCAGCAGCGCGATGGCCGGCAGCGGATTGAACATGGCGGTGAGTGTCTCGAGCAGGTCGTTGCCGATCTTCGAGCTGATCGCCACGGTCGTGAGCACGGCGGCGAGCGCAATGCCGATGCCATAGCCGACGAGTAGCGTCTTGAGCGAGATCGCGGCGCGCAGCAGCAGCACGCCGCTCGTCAGACCGCTGGCGAATGCGCCGAGGGTGTCGGTGAAGCTCGGGAACAGCAGCGCGTTGTCGAGCCAGCGGCCGTAAATTTCCCAGATGATGGCGAGCACGCACAGGATCACGGTCTTGCGCAGCCAGCTAAGACGGTAGAGCGTCTCGAAGGTCGAGAGCGGGCGCTGAATCGAGGAGAGTTCGGCAGGGGTGGGCTCCAGCACGATCTCGGGCCGGTACACCGGCTCGATGGGCGCTTGTGCGCCGGACGTCGTATGTTGCGGGGCGATGGCGTTCATGGACGTCTCCTCAGTGGGCCGCGAACAGCAGTTGATCGATGCGCGTCTCGAGCGCGCTCTGGTGTGCCGTGCCGAGCTGATCGGGCGCAATGCTATTGAGTTCGGCCTTGACCTGACCGGGGTGCGGGGAGAGCAGCAGAATACGCGTGCCGATCCGGATTGCCTCGTCGATACCGTGTGTCACGAACAGCACCGTGAAGCGCGTGTCGTCCCACAGGCGCAGCAGTTCGTCCTGCATCTTGCGACGCGTGAGAGCGTCGAGGGCGGCGAAGGGTTCGTCCATGAGCAGGACATCGGGCTCCATTGCCATGCCGCGTGCGATGGATACGCGCTGCTTCATGCCGCCCGAGAGCGTATGCGGATAGCTGTCGATGAATTTCGCCAGTCCGACTTTCTCGATGTAATGCGCGGCACGCTCGGCGGCTTCGCGACCTTTCAGGCGGCCGCTCGCGGTGAGGGCGAATTCCACGTTCTGACGCACGGTCTTCCACGGCAGCAGTTGGTCGAACTCCTGAAAGACCATCATGCGATCGGGGCCGGGCTCGTTGATCGTGCGGCCTTTGAGCCGAATCTCGCCGCTCACCGGCGGAAGATAGCCGCCAATGGCCTTGAGCAACGTCGATTTGCCGCAACCGGACGGGCCGAGCAGCACGAACCGGTCGCCCGGATAGACGTTGAAGCTGACTTGTTGCGCGGCGGTGACGAGGTAATCGTCGGTTTTGTATTGCAGCGTGACGCGATCGATTTCGAGCAATGGCGGCACCGCGGGCGAAACTGTCCCGGCGGCGCCCGCAAGGGGGGCGTTTTGCATTGCGTGTCTCCTGAAGGATGCTTTTATAATCGGCCCGATACTAAGCAGCGAAGCTGTAGCGAAGCTGACATGCCGGGTGGACGGCACCCGAATTCAGGGGAAACACCGAGGAAGTTGCCGACGATTTCCGAGAGAATCGCGGGCATACGCCGGGAGATTCGCGGCGCGGCGTCCAGGCAGGGCGCTTCACGAGCGGCGAAACAGGGAAGGAGACTCAGGAACCATGCGCATCATGCTGGTGGAAGACACCGCCGATGTCGCCGAAGCGATTGCAACCCAATTGCGCAGGCTTGGCCATGCGCTCGATTGCGAGTCGGACGGTGCGGCTGCAGCGGCACGCATCGGCGACGATTATGACCTGTTGATCCTCGACGTCATGTTGCCGCACGTCGACGGCTTCGAGTTGCTCAAGCGAGTGCGTGAGCGTGGGCTATCCACCCGCGTACTGATGCTCACGGCCTGTGCCGAGATCGAAGAGCGGGTGCGTGCCCTCGATCTCGGCGCCGACGATTACCTCACCAAACCTTTCGACTTCCGCGAGCTGGAAGCGCGTGTGCGCGCCCTCATGCGCCGCACCGGGCAGGACGCCACGAACCGGCTCACCTGCGCCAATCTCTCGCTCGATCGCAAGAGTCGCGGCGTCGAAATCGATGGGCAGCCGATCGAACTTACGCGCCGCGAAGTGACGCTGCTGGAAATCCTCGCGGCGCGTCCGGGACGCATTTTCGGCAAGGACGAACTCATGGACCGTCTCTACGGCGATGAGCCCGCACCGAATGCAAACGCCATCGAGCAATATGTCGCGCGTCTGCGCAAGAAACTGGCGGCTGCGCAATTCCAGATTCGCACGTTGCGCGGGCTGGGCTACCAACTCGTGCTGTCATGATCGTTCCCGGCCGGTCACTGTATCTGCGGCTGGTCGTGCGCATGGGCGCCGTGCTGGCGTTCGCCGTCGCCGCCGTGCTGCTGGGTATCTGGTTCTCGACGCGTTCGGCCGTCGACCGCGCGTATGACCGTTGGCTGCTCGGCAGCGCGTTGCAAGTGGCGGAGAACACCTGGTATCAGAACGGCGAGGTGAATGTCGACGTGCCGCTCGCCGCGTTTTCCGCGCTCGCGCCGGGCGATCAGATCTTCTACACCGTGCTCGATCCCGATGGCCGCTCGGTGGCGGGCGATTCCGAGTTCCGTCCGGTGATTCCGTGGGACAAGCTGGCCGACGGTCCTCTCGTTGTCGATGGCACCTATCAGGAGATGCCGATCCGTATCGCCATCGTCGGGCGCCGGATGCCGGTGGCGGCGCCGCACCCGTGGGCCGTCGTGGCGCTCGCGCACACCCAGAATGCCCGGGTCCGGTTCACGCGCGGGCTGGCGGACAACACACTGCTGATCACCATCGCGACGGGAGTGTTGACGATGCTGGCGGCCCTATGGACGTTGCGTCAGGCGCTGCTGCCGCTCAAGCAGATCGAGGCGGCGATCCGGGCGCGCGATTCGAACGACCTCGTGCCGCTGGCGGTCACCGTGCCTGCCGAAACGCTGGCGCTCGTGGGGGCGATCAACGACTTCATGCAACGGCTCGCGACGTCGCGTGCGTTGATGCGGCGTGTGATCGGCGACGCGGCGCATCAACTCCGCACGCCAGTGACGGCACTCACCGCGCAGGTGGAAATGCTCACGCAGACGCAGGATGAAGACGCACGCCAGACACACATCGCACGCATTCAGAAGCAGGCACGCGGCCTGGGTGGACTCATTCACCAACTGATCAATCACGCGATGGTGCAGCATCGCGCCAACAGCGTGGCGCCGGTGCCTGTCGATCTGAACGAGTTGTTGCCAACGGCGATGCGCGAGACGCTTTCCTATGCCACGCGCGATATCGATGTCGCACTCAACGCGCCGGACACAGCGTGCATGGTGCTCGGCGATCCGCTGAGTCTGCGCGAAGCGGTCAAGAACGTGCTGGCCAATGCGCTGGCCTACGGTGCGCCGCATCGGCTTCACGTCGATGTGACGCGTGCGGACGGTCAGTGGCGTTTGCGTTTCTTCGACGACGGACCTGGCATTCCGGAGGCCGAGTGGCAGCGCGTGCGCACCCCGTTTTCGTCTCGTTCGGATGGTCGCGATGGTGCGAGTCTGGGACTCGCCATGGTTGCCGAAGTCATTCACGCTCACGGCGGGCAGATGACGTTCGAGCGGGTGGAAGGCGAAGGCTTTGCCGTGGTGCTGACGCTGCCGGTGGCGACATGAAAAAAGCGGTTCGTTACCGAACCGCTTTTCGTCACCACCCGACGTTCGGGGCAATGCTCAGAACGAATGCTCTTGCGTTGGGAACGTGCCGTGCTTGACGGCTTGCACATACGCTTCGATGGCCGCGGCGATGCTCGGTTGGCCGTCCATGAAGTTCATCGAGAACTTCGGCGACTTGCCCGGGAACACGCCCAGCATGTCCTGCAAGACAAGCACTTGTCCGTCGCAGTCGGAACCGGCCCCGATGCCGATGGTCGGCATCGTCGGCACTTCCGGCGTCACGCGTGCTGCGAGGGTGGCCGGAATCGCTTCGAGCACGACCAACTGCGCGCCCGCCGCTTGCAGCGCACGGGCATCGTCGAGCAAACGCGCCTGCGCAGCATCTTCCCGTGCCTGTACCTTGAAGCCGCCGAAGGCGTGCACCGACTGCGGCGTCAGCCCCAGATGCGCACACACGGGAATGCTGCGCTCGACCAGAAAGCGCACGGTCTCGGCGAGCCACTCGCCGCCTTCGATCTTCACCATCTGCGCACCGGCCTGCATGACGGACACGGCGCTTTGATACGCCTGCTCCTTCGTGCCATACGTGCCGAACGGCAGATCGGCCAGCACCAACGCCTTGTTGACGCTGCGCGCCACGCATTCGGTGTGATAGCAGATGTCGCGCAGAGTGACGGGCAGCGTGGTGCCCTGGCCCTGAATCACGTTGCCGAGCGAGTCGCCAATGAGAATGGCATCGACACCCACACGGTCGAGCAGCGCGGCAAAACTCGCGTCATAGGCGGTGAGCATGGCGATCTTCTCGCCACGCTCGCGCATCTGGGCAAGTCCGGGAACGGTCACGGCCTTGCGATTGGATTCTTGCAGATAACTCATGTCAGCCTCGGTTCAGGAGGGTTCGCTGGGGCGACGAGCGCAATGGGCGGAGCGGGAGACGGTCAGGGGCGCGCGCCCTTGACGAAGACTTCCTTGCGCCCGCGCATCTGATCGATGCGTTCGACCAGCAGGGCAAAGTCGCTGTCGTTGTGTGCCGGGTCGAATTGTTCCGTGTCGACAGTCAATACCGGCGCAGCGGCGTAATGATAGAAGAATTCACCGTAGATGTCGCACAGCGCGCGCAGATAGGTGTCCGGAATCTGTTGCTCCATCGGAATCGCACGCTTCTGAATCCGGGCGAACAGCGTCTCGGGACTCGCTTGCAGATGAATCACGAGATCGGGGGCACGGTGTGGCCGTTCGATGTGCGTGACGAGCTTGCGGTACAAGTCCAGCTCGTCGGCCGCGAGTGTGAGCCGGGCAAACAGGCCGTCCTTCTCGGGAAGGAAGTCGGTGAAGATGGGTTTGCCGTCGGTATCGCGTCGCGCAATTTCCGTTGCTTCGTCCACGCGTTGCAGACAGAACGACAACTGCGCAGGCAGCGCGTAGCGCGCACTGTCGCGGTAGAAACGTTCGAGAAAGGGGTTGAGCGCGGGCTGTTCGAGCATCAGGTCGGCGCCGGCGGCATCGGCCAGGCGACGTGCGAGCGACGTCTTGCCAACTCCGATGGGACCTTCGACGGCCAGATAGCGGAAACGCCCGAGGACGGGCGATCTCATGATGCGTAGGCGCGCTTCGTCGGGCAGCAGCACTGCGCGACGCGTTCGATGCGCTGATCGGCGACATCGGCCAGCAGGGCGCTCACGCGCCCCACACCGGGAATTTCAAGGTCAGGCGCGAGATCCGCGAGTGGGCGCAGCACAAAGGCGCGCTGCGCAAGACGCGGATGCGGCACGATCAGATCGGGCTCGGTAATGCGTTCGTCGCCATACAGCAACAGATCGAGATCGAGGGTGCGCGGTGCGTTCTTGTACGGCCGCTCACGCCCGAAATGCAGTTCGATCTTCAGGCACAGCGTGAGCAACTGGCGCGCAGTCAGATGCGTCTCGACGGCGACGGCGCAGTTGAGATAGTCCTCACCGCTCGATTCGATGGGAGCGGTGCGATACAGGTCGGACTTGGCCGTGATAGTGACGCCAATCTGCTGTGCAAGACAGACGATGGCGTCCTTGATCGCTTGGCGGGCGTCGCCGAGATTCGCGCCGAGCCCGATATAGGCAACAGTCATGAAGCACCTTCGGAACCATGCTGTCGCGATGATACCCGCTTGCCCTGATTTTCGCTGGTAGCGTTTTCATTGCCGCCACCCCCGTCGCCACGCTCGCCGCTCGAGCCTTCACCGCCCCCGCCACCCGAAGGCTTGCGCCGACGGCGACGGCGCTTCGCGGCCGGTGTCGAGCTGCCCGATCCGCTGCCTTGCGCGAGCAGTGCGTCGCGCGTTGCGGGGTCGCCTTCGAGGAAGTCCGTCCACCACTGACCGACGTCGGCCGGAACTTCGCCAGACTCGCAGCGCAGCAGCAGGAAGTCGTAACCGGCGCGCAGGCGCGGATGCTCCAACAGACGCAGCGGCGTGCGGCCCACGCGCTTGTCGAGTCGCACCTGCAAGCCCCAGATTTCCTTCATGTCGGCGACGAAACGGCGCTGAATGGCCAGCTTGCCGGTTTGCGCGTCGAGCACGTCGTCCATCGCCAGATGCAACGCCGGAATCGGATATTCGCCTGCGCTTTGATAGGCCTGCCACTTTTCCAGCACGAGGTGCCAGAGCAGTGCGGCGAACAGGAAGCCCGGCGAGACCGGCTTGCCAGCGCGGATGCGCGCATCGGTGTTGGCGAGCGCCAGCGTCACGAACTTCTCGCCCAGCGGTTGCTCCAGCACCACGTCGAGCAACGGCAGCAGACCGTGATGCAGCCCTTGCGTGCGCAGTTGCTGCACACACGCCCAGGCATGGCCCGAGAGCAGCAGCTTGAGCATTTCATCGAACAGACGCGCCGCCGGCACGTTGTCGATGAGCGGGGCCAATTGCGGAATCGGGGCGGCGGTGGCGTCGTCGATCTTGAAGCCGAGCTTGGCGGCGAAGCGCACCACGCGCAACATGCGCACGGGGTCTTCGCGGTAGCGCGTGGCCGGATCGCCGATCATGCGCAGCACGCGCTTCTGAATGTCTTCCCAGCCGTGGTGATAGTCATGCACCGTCTGGGCTGCCGGGTCGTAATACATGGCGTTGACGGTGAAGTCGCGCCGTGCGGCGTCTTCGTCCTGCTCGCCCCAGACGTTGTCGCGCAGCACGCGGCCCGACTCGTCGGTCACGTGTGTCTTGCGATCGAGTTCGCCTTTTTTCGGACGACGCGTACCGATCTGCTCGCTGTCGACGGCATCGACCAACGCCCGGAACGTGGAGGTCTCGATGATCTCCTGTCCGAACTGAACGTGCACGATCTGGAAGCGACGGCCGATGATGCGCGCGCGCCGGAACAGGCGCTGAACCTGTTCGGGGGTGGCGCTGGTGGCGACATCGAAGTCCTTCGGGGCGATGCCCAGCAGCAGGTCGCGCACGGCGCCGCCGACAATGAAGGCCTTGAAACCGGCTTGCTGCAACGTGTCGGTCACACGCACGGCATTCTTCGAGAGCAGGCTCGGATCGATGCCGTGGACGGAGACGGGGATGACGACCGGCAGACCGGTGGCGGGCGGGTTGCCCGTCGCACTATCGGACTGGCCGTCTTTGCCCAGCAGTTTCTTGATGAGTTTGCGGATCACTGGAACAACTCGAGAATGGGCCAGCGACGCGCCAGCGCAATACTGCGCAGCGCCTCATCGGGGTTCGTTGCCACCGGATGGTTGACCTTCTCCATCAGGGGGACGTCGTTGGCGGAATCGCTATAGAAAAAGGCGTGGTCGAAATCGCTCCACGTTTTGCCCAGGCTCGCAAGCCAGGCTTCGGTGCGCGTGATCTTGCCCTCGCGGAAGCTCGGTGTGCCGACGTATTCGCCGGTGTAGCGCGCATTCGGGTCGTCGCCGGCGGTGGCCGGCTCGGTGCCGATCAGATGATCGATGCCGAACGCCCTGGCGATCGGCCGCGTGACGAACGTATTGGTGGCCGTCACGATGGCGCACAGGTCGCCTGCCTTGCGGTGCACGTCGAGCAGTTCGAGCGCTTCGGGGCGAATGTGCGGCAGGATCGATTCTTCCATGTACTGCGCGTGCCATGCGTCGAGCTGGTCGCGCGGATAGCGGGCGAGCGGCGCGAGGCAGAAACGCAGATAGGCCGGCATATCGAGCCGGCCTGCACGGTAGTCCTGATAGAAGGCCTCGTTGGCCTGCGCGTACGAGTCACGCTCGACCGCGCCCTGGCGCACGAGGAAACGGCCCCACTCTTTGTCGCTGTCGGTGGGCAGCAGGGTGTGGTCGAGATCGAAGAGAGCTAAATTGGTCATTGCGCGAATTTTACCTGAAGCCAGGGGTTGCCTAGTTTTTACCGTCGGGGGTGGCGGGATCGGTGTGGGTGAGCATCTGGCGCAGCAACGGCAAGGTCACCGCGCGTTTCTGTTCCATCGAAAAACGATCCAGGCGGTCGAGCAATGCCATCAGACTCGACATGTCGCGCTGGAAGTGAGTGAGCAGGTAGGCGGGCACGTCGGCCGCCAACTGCAAGCCGCGCTCGCGGGCGGCGTTCTGTAGGGCCTGCTTCTTGCCGTCGTCGTCGAGTCCCACAATGTGAAAAACGAGACCCCAGCCGAGCCGGGTGCGCAAGTCCTCTCGCAGCGGCATGTCGACTGGTGGCTGCGACCCTGCCGCCACGAAAGCGCAATGCGGACGGGCACGCGTTTCGTTGAACAGATTGAACGCCGCGATCTGTTGCGTGGGCGAGAGGTTGTCGCAATCGTCGACGCAATAGACCGTACTCGTCTCGTCGAACGTGAAGGCCGCCAGTGGGCTGTTCGGGCGTAGATAGCGTGCGCCAGGGCCGACGGCATGGCACAGCGCCTCCATCAGGTGGGTGCGGCCGGACCCGGCAGCCCCCCAGAGGTAGATGCCGCGGTCGCGTGCCGTCCCGGCCGAGAGTTCGGCATTCAGGCCGGCGAGCGTCAGCGCCGGCTCGCGATTGGGCCCGACAATGAAATTGTCGAACGTGGCGGGCGGCGGTGTGCCGAGGTCGAGATACAGTTGCTGGATCACGAACGAAGAAAGCCGGCGGAAGGCCGGCACAGAACGGTTTGCAGGGCACGACGGCCTTCGCCGGCGTCCGATATCCGGTTTGCGTGCCGAAAGGACACGCGCATCGGGTAAAATCGCATTTTACCGAACCTTGATGCATTCCCGTCATGTCACACCCTAACGAAACTTCCGGCCTTTCCTATCGCGACGCTGGCGTCGACATCGAAGCGGGCGACGCATTGGTCGAAGCGATCAAGCCGTTTGCCAAGAAAACCCTGCGCGACGGCGTGCTGGGCGGCATCGGCGGCTTCGGCGCGCTGTTCGAAGTACCCAAGCGCTACAAGGAGCCGGTACTCGTTTCGGGGACCGACGGCGTGGGCACCAAGCTCAAGCTGGCCTTCACGCTGAACAAGCACGACACGGTGGGCCAGGATCTGGTCGCCATGAGCGTGAACGACATTCTGGTCCAGGGCGCCGAGCCGCTGTTCTTCCTCGACTACTTTGCCTGCGGCAAGCTGGACGTGGCCACGGCCGCGACCGTCGTCAAGGGCATTGCCCAGGGCTGCGAACTGGCCGGTTGCGCCCTGATCGGCGGCGAAACGGCAGAAATGCCGAGCATGTACCCGGACGGCGAATACGATTTGGCCGGTTTCGCGGTCGGCGCGGTCGAAAAGAGCAAGATCATCGACGGTACGACCATCGTGCCGGGCGACGTCGTGCTGGGGCTGGCCTCGTCGGGCGCTCACTCGAACGGCTACTCGCTGGTTCGCAAGATCATCGAAGTCGCCAAGCCGGATCTGGACGCCGACTTCCACGGCCAACCGCTGCGCGATGTATTGATGGCGCCGACGCGCATCTACGTCAAGCCGCTGCTGGCGCTGATGCAGACGCTGCCGGTCAAGGGCATGGCGCACATCACGGGCGGCGGCATCGTCGAGAACATTCCGCGTGTGCTGCAAGATCATCTGACGGCCGACATCTCGAAGGACGCCTGGACGCTGCCGCCGCTGTTCCAGTGGCTGCAAGCGCACGGCAAGGTGGCCGACGCCGAAATGCATCGCGTGTTCAACTGCGGTATCGGCATGGCGGTGATCGTGTCGAGCGCCGACGCCGATGCGGCCGTCAAGCACCTCGAAGCCTCGGGTGAGACGGTCTATCGTCTGGGCACGATCCGCGAGCGTAAGGCAGGCGAAGCGCAAACGATCGTGTCGTAAAACACGGGGAGGGCGGTGCCCTCCCGGCGTCAGGAATGCACGCAAAGCCCGCCGGGGGATTTCCCCGGCGGGCTTTGTCTTTCGTGCACTGACGCGCTTCAGGGCATGGCGATGCCCGGATCCGTGTCCTCAGTGGCACCGAAACCGGATGCTGTAGCCCGCAAGCGATGGTGTCGCCTCAGCGCTTCATCCGCGCTTCCACGGCTCGCATGACATCGTCGAGCGTGGTTTCCATCACGCGAACGAGGTCGTCGAGTTGCGCACTGGGCGCTGCGGCGCGCGGGGTGATGCGCAGCGTATGAAACGGCATCGACGGTTCGAAGCGGCGCAACACGAGATCGGAGTCGAGAAAGTCGTAGGCGGAAACGGGGTGCAGCAAACCGATGCCGACGTTCTCCTTGACCATCGTGCCGATGTTGACGGAGTAACGAGCCGTGGCGACGACCTGCTGATGCAGATTGCCTTCGGCGAAGAGTTGATCCATGCCCCAGCGCACCATGTCGGTCGGCTCGTAGGAGAGAATCGGCTGCCCCTTCAGATCCGCCAGACGGATCACCTTCTTGCGCGCGAGCGCATGGCCCGACGGCAGTGCGCAGATCGCATCCAGCTTGGCGAACGAGACGGCGTCGGTTGCGGCGACATCGATGGTGTCGGTCACGAGACCCAGCGCGAGTTGATGCGTGACGACCTGATCGCGAATGAGATCCGACGCTCCCGTGGTGAGCGCGAGTTGCACACTCGGGTGCTGCGCGCGATAGCCTGCCATGACCCGGGCGAAGAATCCGAGGCCGAACGACACCACGGACCCGACACGAATGACGGCCTTGTCGGGGTTGCGCAGATTGAGCGCGAATTCGCGGATGTTATCGAGCCCGGCGTAGCGGCGCTCGACTTCCTCGAAGAGCGCGAATGCCTCGGCCGTCGGTTCGAGCCGGCCGCGTGCGCGGTCGAACAGCGTGAGACGCGTCGAGCGTTCGAGATCGGCCACGAGACGGCTGACCGCCGACTGCGAGGTGCCGAGCACCTGTGCCGCTTTGGTGGTCGTGCGCGTGAGCATCAGCGCCCGAAAGGCGTCGACGTGCCGGAAATCCATCGATTCTCCACGGAGAGGGTTGCGCTTGCGTCGCACTGCGTGCGGCACTCGCCTTACAGCGCGAAAGCGTGGATTTTACCGCCCTTCATCACCATCGGAATCCGCTCCCCTTGGCCGAGCAGACAGTCGAGCGATCTGAGCGGATTGCCGTCGACGATCAGCACATCGGCATGCGCGCCGGGCACGATCTCACCCAACTGTCCCGACTGGCCGAGCACCTCGGCGCCGATGACGGTGGCACTTCGCAGAATCTCGGCCGGCGAAAGCACTTCGGCCCGCAAACGGAATTCATCGCTTTGCAGACGCTGCGACTCGCCCAGCAGATCCGAGCCGTAGCCCATCTTCACGCCGGCTTCCCGGAAGATCTCCAGCGAGCGTAGACCGGCCGCATGCACATCGGCAATCTTCGCGACGCTGTCGTCGGGCAGACCGAGCGACTTGCCTTCGTTGGCGAGGGCGTCGTATGTCACCAGCGTGGGCACGACGTAAGCCCCCTGATCGGCCATATAGCGCGCGGTCGCGGCGTCGACGAGATTGCCGTGCTCGATGGTGCGCACACCGCAACGCACGGCACGCTCGATCGCCTGTGCCGTGTAGGCATGGGCAAGCACATAAGTGCCGCGGGCGCGCGCTTCGGCGACGATGGCGCGGATCTCGTCTTCGGAGTAGCCCCATGCGCCGACGGGGTCGGTGGGCGAGGCCACGCCGCCCGAGGCCATGATCTTGATCTGGTCTGCGCCCATCTGCAATTCTTCGCGCACAGCGCAGCGCACTTCGTCGACGCCGTCGGCCACACGCGACAATGCGCCCACACGCACGCAGCAAGGGCAGGGCCCGTCGGTCCCGATGTAATCGGTGCGGGGGCGCCCGTCGCCGTGCCCGCCGGTCTGGCTGATCGCGCGGCCCGACACGAACAGGCGCGGCCCCTCGGCCAGGCCGCTATCTACGGCTTGTTTGATGGCGTAGCCTGCGCCGCCCGCGTCGCGCACGGTGGTGAACCCTCGACGCAGCATGCCTTGCAATATCGGCACCGACTTGAGCGTGACGAGTACGTTCGGCAGATGCGCCTGCGCAGACAGATTGAGCTGCGTGGCGTGAACGTGCACATGCAGATCGATCAGTCCCGGCATCACCGTGCGGCCGGCGGCGTCGATCTCGCGCGCGGACGGCGCACGAATCGGCTTGTCGGACACTTCCTTGATGCGGCCGTCCTCGATCAGGACGGCGTGGTCTTCGCGCAACTCGCCCTTGAGCGGGTCGAGCAACGCACAATTCGACAACAGAATCGACTCCATGACCTCTCCTCCGGGATGATGTGTCTGGTTTTCTACTCAGGCGACGCTGGTACGCGTGCCTCGCGTTCAATCGATCGTGGCGTGAGCGAGCGTGCGCGGCGTGTGGGTGAGCATCACGGGCGTGTCGCCGGTCACGACGGAATCGTCCAGACGGAAGCCGCCAAGGCCGTAGACGTAGATGCCCGGCTCGGCCGAATAGACTTCGTTGGCGAGCAACGCACGGTGGTTGAACGCCATGTCGTCCGGGTATTCATGACCGATGATGCCCATGCCGTGCCCCGTGCGGTGACGGATGTACTCGCCGCAACCGGCTTTCTCGATGACGGCTTGTGCGGCGGCGTCGATGCCGGACACGGGCTTGCCGGTGACGGCGGCGCTCACCGCAGCTTCGTTCGCCGCACGCGCCACTTCATAGAAGCGCGCCTGTTCGCTCGACGGCTTGCCGCAGAACCACGTGCGTTCGTTTTCGATGACGAGCCCGTTCAGACGCGGGATGACGATGTTGACCATGCCGTCGCCCTCGCTGATGCGCGCGCCGCACGAGGCGCCGTCGCCGTGAGGGGAGGCCGACGCGGGGCCGGACAGGGTCCAGCAGCGCATCACTTCAAGGTTCTCGCCGGGGAAGCGCTTTGCACCTTCGGTGACCATCAACGCGGCCATCGAGTAATCGAGTTCCTGCACAAGACGGCCCGGGTGGATGTTCTCGCGGTAGCGATCCTGCACCCAGTCGGCCAGTTCGGCCGCCGCACGCATGATGGCGATCTCCTCGTCGTGCTTCACCCATCGCAACGCGCGCATCTCGGCGAGCATCGGCACGAGCTTTGCGTCGGGCAGCAACGCAGCGGCGCGCGCGAGCGGACCGCCGGCCGCGTCGACGCCGATACGCGACCCCGTGAGGCCGGCGGCGCGTAACGTGTCGGCGATCAATGCGGGAACTTCGGCGAGCAGCGGCTGGCGTTGCGTGACGCGCGGATGCTCGGCATAAAGCGCCACCCGATCCAGATCGAGCCACAGATGACCGCGTTCGCGCGCCATCATCAAATGGTGCGTGGACAATTCGTTCATCACGGCGAAGGGTTCGCCATTGCGCGGCACGCAGACGGCAATCGGGCGCTCCCATGTCTGCACATCGACGTGAAAGTTGGTGGCCCACTGGAAGAAATCGGCGGCGGTGAACACGAGCGCATCGACACGCATGCGGTCCATCAGGTCGTTCATCAGACTACGGCGGTATTGATGCGTGGCGTGAGAGAGAGTCGGCATGGCGAAGTCCTTATCGGCAAAATGTTGCGCAATGTCAGGGAGCGCAGGCGCGACGCCCGGCGAGACGTCGCCCGGGCAGCGAGCGCAGTCGGGGACGTCAGGTCATCATCGTCTTTGCGTAGCGGCGGTGGATGACCCAGTGCGAGGCGATGGCCAACGCGAATGTCACGACCATCGACACGAGGGAGAGCACCGCGCCGAACGGCCAGTTGTTCGCTTTCGCAATCTGGTCGTAGATCGTGGGCGTCATCATCGTGATGCCGGTGCCGCCGAGCAGCACGGGCGTGGCATAGGCGTTCATGCAGAGAATGAACACGAGCATGGTGCCCGCTGCGATGCCTGGCGCCGCCATCGGCAGGATCACCCGCGTGAGCGTCTGTCGGAACGTTGCGCCAAGATTGCGGGCGGCTTCCTCGACGGAAAAGTCCATGCCTTCGAGCACGCTTTGCAACGTGAGGATCATGTAGGGCAGCACCACGGCGGTGGTCCCGATGACGACGGCGAAAGGCGTGTAGAGCAGGCGAATCGGTTGCGGCACGATGCCAAGCGACACGAGCAGCGAGTTGACGAAACCGGCATTGCCGAGCATGACCATCCAGCCGGCGGCGCGCACCACGTTGCCCACGAGCAGCGGGAAGACCAGCAACATCACGAGCAGGCTCTTGAAACGGCTTTGCGTGCGGGCAAGCACATAGGCCACGGGAAAGCCGAACACCAGGGCAAGCACGGTACACAGCGACGCGACCTTGATCGTCGTCCACAACACCGACAGGTAATACGGGTCAGTGAAGAACTTGAGATAGTTCTCGCCTGTGAATGCCGCCTGCATCAGGTCGACGGGATCGAATCGGTTCAAGCTGTAGCGCACCAATTGCAATCCGGGCAGCACGATGATGAGCAACACCACGAGCGTGGCCGGCGCCGCAAGCGAGCCGCCGGTGAGCGCGCCGCGCACCGCGCGTGCGGTGGCGGCGCGCGAGGCGTGGGAGGCTGGCGTGTGCGCCGTCATGTCGGGCTCCGGGGTGTCGGCAACGTTCACAGACCCACCTTGAATTCCTTGTTCCAGAAGTCGAGCAGCGCGGGCTTGTCGGCGGTGAATTTCGCATAGTCGAGTTTCACCATCCGGTCGAGTTCGGCGCTTGTGAAGCCCACGCTCTGTTGCAGCGACGGCGGCAGGTTCGCGTTCTTCACCGTCGGCGCGTAGCCCATCGTCTCCGCAAAGCCGATCTGCGCGCGCGGATCGAGCATGGCGTTCAGATAGTTGAAGCCGCACGGTTTGGACTGCGAGTTCTTCGGCACCGCGGCCTCGAACGTCACCGGCACGGCACCTTCCTTGGGCACCACGTAGTCGATCGGCACGCCGGCCTTCTTCCATTGGAGTGCGCGCGCCTTCCACATGCAGGTGAACCAGATATCGCCGCTCTTGAGTGCGGAGGCCACGGCCTCGTTCGACGGATAGACCTTCGGTTGTTGAGACTTGCGCAACTCGCGCAGGAACTGCATGCCACCGGCGGTATCGCCGTCCTTGTGGCCTGCGGCGAGCGAACTGCTCACGACATTGAAGTTGTAGAGGATGTCGGAGAAGCCGACTTTGCCCTTGAGCTTCGGATCCAGTGCGGCCATGAACGAATCGGGTTTGGTGCCGAGCTTCTCCGGGTTGTAGACGATCACCATCGCGCTGAAGATGTGTGGAATCGAGTACGGGCGACGCAGCGCTTCGAGCGTGTTGCCCAGGTTCGGCACGAGCTTCGCATCGACGGCTTCGAGAATGCCGGAGCGGTTGATGTCGTACATATCGAGATCGGCCAGACACGCCACGTCGAGCGTGCCGCGACGCGACGCCTTCTCGGCGCGCAGCTTGGTCATGCGTTCGACTTGCCCGGCCGAGTCATAAGTGACCTTGCCGCCCGCCGCCTCGATGATCGGCTTGCCAATGTTCTGCTCGAGCAAATTGAGGTAGTCGCCCCCCCAGGTGCCGACCACCACGTTCGGGCAGGCGTCGGCCGCATATGCCGACAGCGCGTCGAGGCCTAGCGCGGGAGCGATCACCAGACCGGAAGCGGTCTTCAGGAATGTGCGGCGGTTCAGGGCGTGCGTCATGTCGTTATCCTTCAAAACGTGGGCCACGAGGGTGGCCGGTACATGGGCCGAAGCGAGGAGGCGGTGGTGCGTTGTCGTCAGGCGTTGAAAAACAGGCAATCGGTACTGGCAAAGCAGGCATTGAGCGTGCGGCCCGGGGCGTAGCGTCCGGCATCGTCGCGTGCGGTGTTTTGCACGTGCGCCACGAGCGTCTCGCCTTGAGGACTTTTCAGACGCAGTTCGAGCGTGGAGCCCAGATAGATCGTCTGGTCGACCGTGACCGCCAGCGCCGTTTCGTCGCGCGCGGGCGCGTCCGTCAAACGCAGGCGTTCGGGGCGGATGCCGAGCGTGGTGGCGTCGGGCGAGGCGGCCGGCAGCGCCAGTCGCTCGCCCTTCGCCGTGACGAAGTGACCTTCGGTCATTCGGCCCGCGAGGAAATTCATTTTGCCGAGGAAGTTCGCGACAAACGGGTTGGCGGGGCGTTCGTAAAGCGCGTCGGCGGTGCCGATCTGCTGCACGCAACCGTCGTGCATCACGGCCAGACGGTCGGCAATCGCGAGCGCCTCTTCCTGATCGTGGGTGACGAAAATCGTCGTGAGTCCGAGTCGACGTTGTAACGCTCGGATCTCTTCGCGTACTTCTGTGCGCAATTTGGCGTCGAGATTGGAGAGCGGTTCGTCGAGCAGAAAGACGTCGGGACGAATGGCGAGCGCGCGGGCAATCGCCACGCGTTGCTGCTGCCCGCCCGAGAGCTGGCGAGGGTAGCGATCCGCCAGCGGCGTGAGGCGCACCATATCGAGGGCCTCACGAATGCGCGTGGTGCGCTCGGCGCTCGATACGTGGCGCATTTCAAGTCCGAATGCGACGTTCTCTGCCACCGTCATGTGCGGAAAGAGCGCATAACGCTGGAACACCATGCCGGTATTGCGACGGTTCGGTGGCAAGCGCGAGACTTCCTTGCCGCCGATCCAGATTTCACCGGCCGTCGGTTCGACAAAGCCTGCGACCATGCGCAGCGTCGTGGTCTTGCCGCAACCGCTCGGGCCGAGGAACGCGACGAGTTCGCCTTCGGCGATCTCCAGCGAAAAGTCTGCCACCGCAGCGGCGTTGCCGTATTGCTTGCGCAGTCCGCGAAGGGAAACGTTGGCCATGTCAGATCACCTGGCTGAGTTTGACGAAACGATCGGTGATCAGCATCACGATGCCGAGCAACACAATCTGCGCAGCGGAGACGGCTGCAATCGTCGGGTCGAGGTTGAATTCGAGGTACTGCATGATCGCGATGGGCAGCGTGGTCTTGCCCGGTCCGACGAGCGGCAGCGTGAGTTCGAGGTTCTCGAACGACACGATGAAGCTGAACAGTACGGACGCCACAATGGCCGGGCGCAGCATCGGCAGTGTGACGCGCCAGAGCGTGCGCCACGCCCCTGCGCCGAGGTTGCGGGCGGCTTCCTCGATGGTGTCGTCGATCTGCGCGAGACTCGCGCCCACGAGGCGCATCGTCCACGGAATGGTCAGGCAGATGTGAGCGACGACCAGGCCACCGAAGGTGCCGACGATGTCTACGTCGAGCGTGTTCTCGGCGCGCAAGTAGAAGAGATAGGTCGCAATGCCGGCGACGATGCCCGGCACCACGAGCGGCAGCAGCAGGACATTGCCCAGTGTGCGGCGCCCCGGAAAGCGATAGCGCGCAAGAGCGAGTGAGGCGGCTACGCCGAGGATCACGCCGCCGATGGCCGCGCAGGCGGCGAGCTGCAAGGAGAGCAGGAAGCCGTTGGCGAACGCCGCGTTTCGCCACGCATTCAGATACCACGACACCGTGTAGCCGCTCGGCGGGAACGTGATGATCGCGTCTTTGAAGAAGCTCAGCCAGACGACGAATATCAGCGGGCTCAGCATGAACAGATAGATCAGCGTGACGCCGGCGCGCACCGCCCATTTGGCGACCGGCACGCGTCGAGGTCCGCCTGCCGGCAGCCGCAGCACATCGCCCGTCATCCCACTTGGCTCCATCGAAGTCTGCGTCATTGGCGTCCTTCCCGGTATCGTGGATTTGATGCAATTTTGCATTGATCAAAACGTTGATATGCAAATTAGCATATCAAAATCGTCATGCAAACCGGAAAGCTGTCAGGGTTTCAACGGAGACGGGCGCGACGTTTGTGAGGCGCTCGAGGTGAGGCAGGCGTGGTGGCCGGATGGGGAAGTCAGGGAGGCGAGTGGGGGGAGGGCTGCGCAGGAAGGACGCTTCACCGCGATGGCAGCGAAGCGTCGAAGGCCGTTCTCAGGGTTGCCAGAGGGCGCGAACCGTGGCGAGGACGCGTTGCGGAGCATCGTCCGAGGTGCAGTCGACGATGTGGCGCTCCGGCATCGAACGCAGCCATGTGAGTTGGCGTTTGCACAACTGACGGGTCGCGAAAATGCCTTTGTCGCGCATGGTGTCGTAGTCGGTATCGCCGTCCAGGTATTCCCACACCTGACGGTAGCCGACGCAGCGCATCGACGGCAGCCCGGGGTCGAGATCGCCGCGTGCGCGCAGGCGTTCGACTTCTTCGATGAAGCCGGCCGCGAGCATCAGACGAAAACGTTCGGCAATCCGCGCGTGGAGCACGGATCGGTCGCTCGGCTCCAGCGCGACGGGCACGAAGCTATGTGCCGATGGCGCATCCGGTGTCTGCGCTTGTTCGGCCAGCCATTGCGACATGGGCTTACCCGACAGTTCGAAGATTTCCAGTGCGCGCTGAATGCGCTGCGAGTCGTTCGGCGCGAGGCGTGCGGCGGTCACGGGATCGACGCCTGCGAGCCGGGCGTGCATCGCGGGCCAGCCGTCGCGGGCAGCGTCTTCGTCGAGTCTCGCGCGTACCTCGGCGTTGGCCGAGGGCAGGGGCGAGAGGCCCTGCGTGAGCGCTTTGTAGTAAAGCATCGTGCCGCCCACGAGCAACGGACGACGCCCGCGCGCCGTGATGTCGTCGACCAGTCGCAGCGTGTCGTCGCGGAATTGGGCGGCCGAGTAGGCATCGCGCGGATCGATGATGTCGATCAGATGGTGCGGCACGGCGGCCAATTCGGCCGCGCTGGGCTTGGCCGTGCCGATATCCATCTCGCGATAGACGAGCGCGGAGTCGACGCTGATGATTTCGAGCGGTGTGTCCTGTGCCAGCGCGAGGGCGGCGGCGGTCTTGCCGGAAGCCGTCGGGCCCAGCAGACAGACGATCGGGGGATTGGCCTTCATGAACCGCTCAACGTCCGCGCATGAACAATTTGTCGAGGTCGCCAAGCGTGAGCTGGTACCAGGTGGGACGTCCGTGGTTGCACTGATCGGCGCGCTCGGTGGCTTCCATCTGACGCAGCAGGGCGTTCATTTCCTCATGCGTGAGGCGCCGGTTGGCACGCACCGCCGTGTGGCACGCGAGCGTGCCCAGCAGTTCGTGCTGACGCTCCGTGAGCACGCGCGACCCTCCGTACTGACGCAGATCGGCAAGCACGGCACGCGCAAGCGCCTGTGCGTCGGCACCGTCGAGCAGCGCGGGGATAGCGCGCACGGCGAGCGTGGTCGGCGACATGGCCGCGAGATCGAAGCCGAGTGCGGTGAGCGTCTCCTGATGCTCTTCGGCGGTGCCGATTTCCACCGGGTCGGCGAAGAACGTCACCGGAATGAGCAGCGGTTGTACCGGCACGCTGCGCTCGACCAGCGCCTGCTTGAAGCGTTCGTACAGAATGCGCTCGTGCGCCGCGTGCATATCGACGAGCACAAGACCGTTAGCGTTTTGCGAGAGGATGTAGATGCCGTGCAACTGGCCCAGCGCGAAGCCCAGAGGATGTTCGAGCGACATCGCGTCGGCGGTGCCATTGGCGCCGCTGGCGAGCGCGGCGAACGCATCGGGTCCTGCCGTGAGCGCGGCACTGTCTTGTGTGGCGCCGGCGTTGCCGTAAGCCGGCGACGGCGCGTCGGTCACGCCCGGCTGACCGTAGGGACGCGGCGCGGGCGGTGCAGTGCGTCCGAAAAGATTGTCGTAGACGGACATCGGTTGGACCATCGGCAGCGAGCCTTGCTGCATGCGCGGATTCCAACTGCTGCCGCCCGGGGTACCGAAGCCGGCAGCCGGACGGGCTGCCATGAAGCCGTTTCCACCCACCGCGCCAGGCCCGGCCGCGAGACCACCGCCATCGGTCAGGTGTGCCGAGTGCGTGGCGCCACCACTGCCCGCCGCTCGCGCGAGCGCACGTTGTACGGCGTGGAACACGAACTGGTGGACGCTGCGGGCATCGCGGAACCGCACTTCGATTTTCGACGGATGAACGTTCACGTCGACCAACTGCGGCGGCAGTTCGAAGTACAGCACGTAAGCAGGGTAGCGGTCGCCGTGGAGCACATCTTCGTAGGCGGCGCGCACGGCGTGCGTGAGCAGTTTGTCGCGCACGAAGCGCCCGTTCACGAAGAAGAACTGCTGGTCGGCACGGCCCCGGCTGGCGGTCGGCAAGCCGACGAAACCGGACAGGCGAAGCTCGGCCGCGCCCTCATCGAGCGCGAGGTGCGCGTCGGCGAAATCATTGCCGAGCACGCGCGAGACGCGTGTGGCGGCGTCTGACGCATTCCAGTGCTCGACCGCCCGGTTGTTGTGCAGAATCGAGAAGCCGACGTCCGGGCGCGCCAGTGCGCTGCGCCGGATGACGTCCATGCAATGACCGAATTCGGTCTGCTCGGTCTTCAGGAATTTGCGCCGCGCGGGGGTATTGAAGTACAGGTCGCGCACGTCGACCGTCGTGCCCACGGGGCCGGCGGCGGGCGTGAGCGCCCCGGTGTTGCCGTCAATCGCGGTCGCATGCGGCGCATCGGCCTGTCGGCTCGACAGAGTGAGCTGCGCGACCGACGCGATGGAGGCGAGCGCTTCCCCCCGGAACCCGAGGGTGAGCACCGATTCCAGCTCGTCGAGCGTGCGGATCTTGCTCGTGGCATGACGGGTCAGCGCGAGCGGCAATTGTTCGGCGGACATGCCGCCGCCGTCGTCGGTGATCGCGATGCGGCGCACGCCGCCTTCCTCGAGCTTGATCTGAAGGGCGCCCGCGCCTGCGTCGAGCGCATTTTCGAGCAATTCCTTGACGACGGATGCAGGACGCTCCACCACCTCGCCGGCGGCGATCTGGCTGATCAACTGATCGGGAAGGACACGGATGGCGCGAGCCGGTGCAAGGCCTGCCGGCATGGGGCCGGGGCGGCGCACGGGCGCGTCGGTGCTGGCGTCGCCGGGCAAGGCGCCCGGGTCTTGCGCCTCGGGGGCGGAGGTCGGGGTGGCAGACATGGGAACCATTATAAAGGTTGCCCTCAAAGACATAAGTCGATCGACGTTTCAGCCTGCGAGACCCATCAAAAATACGACTACTTCCCATCATGGGAATGGTCGGGGGTTGAGGCGGCGGACGACGCCCCCGGCAGGTCGATGCCGACTGTCACGGGGACTTAACGACGCCCGACGTTTGCGCTGGTATGATGCGACTCGTCGTGCGCCCG
Organism: Pandoraea fibrosis; assembly: GCF_000807775.2. Taxonomy (NCBI): domain Bacteria; kingdom Pseudomonadati; phylum Pseudomonadota; class Betaproteobacteria; order Burkholderiales; family Burkholderiaceae; genus Pandoraea; species Pandoraea fibrosis. The sequence continues at coordinate 1,894,990 of NZ_CP047385.1, forward strand.
CGGGGACGGGCCGGCGTCCTTTATCTTGAGGATTCGTCTTGGATACTTTGGTGCAATTGCTGGAGATGGTGCTCCACATCGATAAACATCTGGGGGTGTTTATCGATCAGTACGGAAACTGGGTGTATCTGTTCCTGTTCATGATTGTGTTCGTGGAAACAGGATTGGTGCTCTTTCCGTTCCTTCCGGGCGATTCCCTGTTGTTCATCGGTGGCGCGTTTGCCGCGACCGGCGCCATGGACCCATGGCTGCTTGGCGTGCTGCTGTTCATCGCGGCCGTGACGGGTAACACGCTCAACTACTGGATCGGCTCGAAGATCGGGACTCGTGTGTACGAGAAGAACTGGCGTTTCCTCGATCGCGATGCCTTGCGCAAGACCCATGATTTCTACGAGCACCACGGCGGCAAGACCATCGTGATGGCGCGCTTCGTGCCGGTCGTGCGCACGTTCGCACCGTTCGTCGCGGGCGTGTCGGCCATGTCGTGGACGCGCTTCCAGCTCTACAACGTGCTGGGTGCGGCGATCTGGGTGGTGCTCCTCGTGGGGGGCGGCTACCTGTTCGGCAACCTGCCGATCGTCAAGCAGTACCTGAACATCATTGTGCTGGTCGGGATCTCGGCGGCTGTGGTGCCGATCGCTCTCGGCGCCCTGTGGAAGCTCTTCACGCGCGGCCGCCGCCGCGTGGCACCGGGCCGGAGCGAGTAAGTCCGACGTCGTTAATGGCCAAGAAAGGCCAAGAAAAATGGCGCGCCCCGGGAACGGGACGCGCCATTTTCATTTGAGGCACTGTCAGTCGGCGGTGAGCCGCGATCAGGCGGTGCGATTTTTTGCGATAGGCGGATTCTTGGCGAAGTACGCCTTGATGCCCTTGAGCAGCGCGTTGGCGAGGCGGTCCTGATAGGCCGGATCGTTCAGGGACTGCTCTTCCTTGGGGTTGCTGATGAACGCGGTCTCGACCAGCACCGACGGGATGTCCGGTGCCTTGAGCACCGCGAAGGAGGCCTGTTCGACGTTCTTGCTATGCAGCCGGTCGGCGACCGTGCCGATCTCGGCGAGCAGTGCCGATCCGAACACTTTGCTGTCGCGAATCTGTGCGGTCGTCGACATATCGAGCAGCGCATGCGCGACGGCACGGTCGTTGGTCTTGATGTTGACGCCACCGATCAGGTCCGAAGCGTTTTGCGTCTTTTCCAGCAGACGGGCCGTCGCACTCGTGGCGCCACGCTCGGACAGCGCGAACACCGATGCACCGTTCGCCGACGGCGAGGTGAAGGCGTCTGCGTGAATCGACATGAACAGGTCGGCATCCACTCGGCGGGCCTTCTGCACGCGCACGCCGAGCGGCACGAAGAAGTCGGCGTCGCGGGTCATCATCGCGCGCATGTTGGGTTGCGCGTCGATCTTCTCGCGCAGCCGTTTGGCGATCTGCAACACCACCACTTTTTCGTAAGTGCCACTGCTGCCGATGGCGCCCGGATCTTCGCCGCCATGGCCCGGATCGAGCGCGATAGTGAGCAGGCGCGCTGTCTTCGGGCCGCGTGACGGCAGTGGCGATGACAGAGCGTCATCGTCGTCGCCCTTGCGCTGGGCGAGAGGCGGTGTCTTGTCCGGTGCAGGCGTCGGTGTGGGGCCCGGACGCGACGGGCGCGACCCTTGCTCACGCTGCGCATAGCGCTGGAAGAACGCTTCGCTTTCTTCCGTGCTCGGTGTGCCCGCGCCCGCCGAGGGCGAGGCAGGCGAGGTCGATGACGCAGGGGGCGTGTTCTGGGCCAGCGCTTCGGCCTTGTGTCCGGACTTGGCGAGCAGTTCCATGAGCGGATCGGGCTCGACCGCCGGATACAGATCGAACACGGTGCGGTACTTGTAGCCCGCGACCGGCGGCAACGTAAAGGACTGCGGTTTCACGCCGGCCTTCAGGTCGAAGACCATGCGCACGACGCCCGGTTTGAACTGACCCACCCGCACCTGCATGATCTGCGGGTCGTTCGGTTGAATCTTCGAGACGAGGTCGCGCAGCGCAGGATTCAGATCCACTTCGTCGAGATCGATGACGAAGCGGTTCGGACTCTCCATCAGTTGTTGCTGAAATTTGACCGGATTGTCGGTCTCGAGCGTGACGCGTGTGTAGTCCCTGGCCGGCCAGACACGCACCGCCACGATGGCATTGGCGAACGCGAAGCGGGGGCCGGTGAGGGCGAGAATCAGTGTCGATGCCCCGGCGCGCAACGCGCGGCGGCGGCCGGCATTGGGCGATGAGGCGTCGTCGGTACGGGCGAAGCGTTTGATCAGCATGAGTTCAGGCAGGCAAGACCGGCAGGCGTGTAGGCGCTCGTCGTCAGACGGCGGCTATTGCCCACAGGTTCCAGCCAAAGGCTCAAATCGGGGGTGCCCAGGAGACCTTCGGCTTTCTCCGGCCACTCGACGAGGCACAGGGCGTCGCCGGCAAAGTGCTCGCGAAAGCCCGTGTCATGCCATTCGGCCGGATCGGCAAAGCGGTACAGGTCGAAATGATAGACCGGCAACACGCCTTGTGGTGTGTCGATGTTGTATGGTTCACACAGCGCGTAAGTCGGGCTTTTGACGCGACCGGTGTGGCCCAGCGCACGCAGCAGCGCCCGCACGAGCGTGGTTTTGCCCGCGCCGAGGTCGCCCGAGAGCTGCACATGCAGCCCTGCGTGTGCGGCGTCGGTGTGTGCCATGCGTTCCACGATGGCGCGCGCAAGCGCTGTGGCGAAGGCCTCGGTGGCGGCTTCGTCCGGCAGCGCGAAGATGCGCTCGCCCAGTGGTGATGGCGTCGAAGATTCGGGCATTGCGTAAAATGGAGTCAATGAAAGCTTCCGTGATTTTCCCCGCTACCGCCGCACAAGTCGAGCTATCGACGCCTCCGAATCCCTCGGAAGTGTCGCCCTCGCGCGACAATGCGACGCCTCAGACGCTCGATGCACAGCGTCTGAATGCCCTTGCCGGTCAAATTCGCGAGTGGGCGAGTGAGCTGGGTTTCGGCCGTATCGGCATCACGGACACCGATCTCTCGCACGCCGAAGCGGGGCTGCAACAGTGGCTGGACGACGGCTGCCATGGCGATATGGACTACATGGCCGCGCATGGCATGAAGCGTGCGCGTCCTGCCGAACTGGTACCTGGCACGGTGCGCGTCATCAGTGCGCGCATGAACTATCTCCCGAGCGACACCGATATGGCGAGTTGGCGCCAGCGCGAAGCGGCGCGTGCGGCGATGCCCGCCGAGGCGATCGTCTCGGTCTATGCGCGTGGCCGGGACTATCACAAGGTCGTGCGCAATCGGCTACAGCAACTGGCCGATCGCATTACGCAGGCCATCGGACCGTTCGGCTATCGTGCGTTCACCGATTCGGCGCCGGTACTCGAAGTCGAACTCGCGCAGAAGGCCGGGTTGGGCTGGCGCGGTAAACACACCTTGCTGCTTTCGCGCGACGCAGGCTCGCTCTTCTTTCTCGGCGAGATCTTTGTCGACGTGCCGCTCCCGGTGGATGTCGATACCGATACCGATACCGACGCGGCGCCGGGGGACGAGGCGCGCGGCATGCAACGCGGCGAGCACTGCGGGCAATGCGAACGATGCCGCGAGGTCTGCCCGACGGGCGCGATCACCGAAGCCTTTCGGGTCGACGCGCGCCTGTGCATCTCGTATCTGACGATCGAACACAAGGGCGCGATTCCCGAGGCCTTGCGCGCGAAGATGGGCAACCGCATTTACGGGTGTGACGATTGTCAGCTCTATTGCCCGTGGAACAAGTTTGCGCAGCCGTCGCCCCTCACCGATTTCGCGCCCCGTAATCGGCTCGACTGCGCCTCGCTCATCGAACTCTTTGCATGGAGCGAAGCGGATTTCATGGACAAGTTGGCGGGCAGCCCGATTCGTCGTATCGGCCACGAAAGGTGGTTGCGTAATCTGGCCGTCGGGCTGGGCAATGCGCTGCGCGACACGGGGGATGCCAATGCACGCAAGCCGTTGCGCGACGCCTTGCTGGCGCGACGCGCGCACCCCTCTGCGCTGGTGCGCGAACATGTCGAGTGGGCATTGGCCCAGGAAGGAGCCGCGGTTTGAGCACGCGTGCACGCAAAACGACTGGCAACGACGCGTTGCCGGACGAGATCGACCCCCTGAACGAGGCTGCCGATGCGTTCGACGACGCCGACGAGCCGTTCGAACAGGCGGCGCTCGATGCCGCTCGTCACGACACTGACGATAGCCGCCACGATCCATCGGTCCCGCTCGAATTCGATCCCGACAGTGCCGTGTTCGTGTGCAGCGTCACCCTGATCGACCAGTTCTGCGACACGATCTGGCTTGAAGACGGTCTCTCGCGCAACACGCTCGACGCTTACCGTCGCGATCTGCGTCTGCTTGCGCAGTGGCTGGCAGCCAAGCGCGAGACCGCGCTCGATGGCGTGGACGAGGCGGCGCTCTCGGCCTATCTCGCGTGGCGTCGCGATAGTCTGGCGAGCAGCGTGAATCGCCGTCTGTCCGTCTTCAAACGTTTCTATCAATGGGCGTTGCGCGAACACATCGTGCAACAGGACCCGTGCCTGCGAATCGCCTCGGCCAAGCGTGCCCAGCGATTGCCCTCGACGCTATCCGAAGCGCAGGTCGAAGCGCTGCTCGCGGCGCCCGATCTGACGCAGCCGCTCGGGTTACGCGATCGCGCCATGCTCGAGTTGATGTACGCGAGCGGTTTGCGCGTGTCGGAGCTGGTCGCGCTCAAGACCATCGAAGTGGGATTGAACGAAGGGGTGCTGCGCATTTTCGGGAAGGGGGCCAAGGAACGGCTGGTCCCGTTCGGCGAGGAAGCCAATGGCTGGCTCACGCGCTATCTGGCCGAGAGCCGGGGCGTGCTGCTGGCAGGCCGTGCCTGCGACACGCTGTTCGTCACGCAACGTGGCGAGGGCATGACGCGGCAGGCGTTCTGGTATCTGATCAAACGCTACGCCTTGCAGGCCGATATTCGTGCACCGCTCTCGCCGCACACGCTTCGCCACGCGTTCGCGACGCATCTGATCAATCACGGCGCCGATCTGCGCGTGGTGCAGTTGCTGCTCGGCCACTCGGATATTTCCACCACGCAGATTTACACGCACGTCGCGCGCGAGCGTCTCAAATCGCTACACGCGCAACATCATCCTCGCGGGTGATCGCGCCGCCAGCCGCCGGCCGACGTGCGACGCGCAGGGCCATCACAGCAGCGCTTTGAGCTTGTGCTTGAGCACCTTGCCGGTCGACGCGGCGGGCAGGGCGTCAAGCACCCGAATCTGCGCCGGACGCTTGTACGGTGCGAGGCGCGTGGCTGCCCACGTGGCCAATGCCGGGACATCGATGGTGTGACCGGGGCGCGCTTCCACAAACGCGATGACCTGCTCGTTGCCGTCTTCGGCGCGGCCGAGGACCGCCGCCTGAAGCACATCCGGATGGCTCGTCAGCGCTTGCTCGACTTCGAGCGGGTAGACATTGAAACCGGAGTGGATGATGAGTTCCTTGGCGCGTCCCGCGAGGAAGAGCGCACCGTCGGCGGCGCGACGGGCGAGATCGCCCGTGCGCAGCCAGCCATCGGCTGTCACGGTCGCGGCGGTGAGGTCCGGTGCACGGTAGTAACCGAGCATCACGTTCGGGCCGCGAACCCAGAGTTCGCCCACCTCGCCGTCGGGCAGATCCCGTGCGTCATGCCCCACGATGCGCACCTGCACACCCGGAATGGCTGGCCCGACGGCGCAATCGTCGCGAGGCGCGTCAAGCAGCGTTTGCGAGACGGTCGGGCTGCTCTCCGTCAGTCCGTAACCGTTATGAATCGGCAGGCCGTAGAACGCTTCGACACGGGTCTTGAGCGCCGCGTCGAGCGGCGAGCCTCCCGAGTAGACGAACCGCAGACGCGGCGCGATGAGCGACGTGCCTTGCGTCGCCACGTAAGCCATCAGACGCGCGTGCATCGCCGGGACGCCTTGCAGGATCGTTAGCCCGTCATGGGCTAGCGAATCGAGCACCGCCTCGGGGGTGAAGCGCGCGGCGAGACGTAGTGTGGCGCCGGCGTACAGCGTGCCGAGGCATACCGACGTCAGGCCATAGACATGCGAGATCGGCAGCACACCGTAGGCGATGTCGTCGGCACCGACGCGTCGCAGTGTGCTGGAGACTGCGGCAATGAACATCAGATTGCGATGCGAGAGCCGAACGCCCTTGGGCGTGCCGGTCGTGCCCGTCGTATAGATCAGCGCCGCGCATTGCGCCGCCGGATCGGTCTGCACCGGTTCGGCAAGGCTGTCGGGATCGACGTCGGATGCCGCAATGGCGCCCAGTCCGAGTTCGGTCCAGACGACCTGAGCGGCATCCGCGCGCGCGTGCGCAGCGGCGTCGGGCGACGCGTCGACCGTGTAGATCGTGCAGCGCGGCCGTGCGTGATCGCGGATAACGCCCAACTCCGTCGGCGAGAGCCGTGCATTGCTCAGCAGCGGCCACGCGTCGAGCGATGCCACGGCGAGCAGCAATACCACGTAGGCAATGCCGTTCTCGCCGACGATCATCACGCGGTCGCCGCCCCGCACGCCATGCGCGCGCAGGCGTGTGGCGCAGGCGGCGACGACGTTGGCCAACTCGCCATACGTCAGACGGCCGAAGTCGTCGATCAGGGCGATGCGCTCGGGGGTTTGCGCGGCAATCCGCGCAGGCAGGGTGTCGATGCGTGCGGGCAGACTCGCCAGCAAGGTGGCGGCGAAGGTGTCCTGAGACGAGGGGGCGGGAGGGGCAGACATGGCCGCATTGTAATGCGGGTGCTGTCGTGAGGCAGCGGAGCGCCGATCCGGTGCGGTGTGTCGCGCATTCCGGGACCGCAGCGGCGACGCGTTTCATTACAATAGGCGCCCATGAGCAAGACCAAACACGTCTCGGAAACGCCGGCCACGCAGTTTCTGAAGCAAAAGAAAGTGGCTTTCACGGAACACGTCTACGAGTACGTCGATCATGGCGGTACGGGCGAATCGGCACGCCAGTTGGGCGTAGACGAGCATGCCGTCGTCAAGACCCTCGTCATGGAAGACGACAAGGCCCGGCCGTTGATCGTGCTGATGCACGGCGACCGAACCGTCTCGACGAAGAATCTCGCGCGCCAGATTGGCGCCAAGCGCGTGGAGCCCTGCAAGCCGGAGGTCGCGCAGCGTCACTCCGGCTATCTGGTGGGCGGCACGTCGCCGTTCGGCACCAAACGGGCGATGACGGTGTATGTCGAGGCATCGATTCTGGATCTACCGCAGATCTTCATTAACGGCGGACGGCGTGGCTACCTCATCGGCATCGCCCCGCCCGTGCTGCTCAATACGCTGGCTGCCAAACCGGTGTCGTGTGCGTTGAGCGACGAGTAGCACCCGTTTCCCCCTGATCGGCTGGCCGCCCGCCCGGCACTTTGCTCACCGGCGCAACCCCGTGTTTGCCAGAATGGGGCGACCGGGCGGCTCAAGTAGAATGGCGGCCAACGCAAATCCTGCTCATCAACGAAGTTCCTGGGAAGTTCATGGCCACACTGGTTTTTATCGTTCTCGCGTATCTGATCGGCTCGGTGCCGTTTGCGGTGATCGTCAGCCGCACGATGGGGCTTGCCGATCCCCGCAGCTACGGCTCGGGTAATCCGGGCGCCACGAACGTGCTGCGCTCCGGCAACAAGAAGGCCGCCGTGCTCACGCTGATCGGCGATGCTTTCAAGGGTTGGTTTGCGGTATTTCTCGCAGAACGATTGGCCGACGCCTGGGGCGTGGGCGACTTCGGGCTGGCGGCCGTGGCCCTCGCGGTCTTCGTCGGCCATCTGTACCCGATCTTCCTGCGCTTCAAGGGCGGGAAGGGGGTGGCGACGGCGGCGGGCGTGCTGCTCGCCATCGATCCGATTCTGGGGCTGGCGGTGCTCGCCACGTGGCTGATCATCGCGATCTTCTTCCGCTATTCGTCGCTTGCCGCGCTGGTGGCCGCCGTGTTCGCGCCGCTGTACTACGTGTTCATGTTCGGTTTCGGGCCTTATGCCCCGGCGGTGGCCGTGATGGCTGTTCTGCTGATCTACCGGCACCGTGCGAATATCGGCAAGCTGATGGCGGGCAAGGAAAGCCGCATCGGGCAGAAGAAGTAAGTCCGGTTTCGGGCAATAAAAAACCCGCAGCGAGTCTGCGGGTTTTTTTGTGCCTGCCGCGCGCGTCAGTCGCGGAAGTTGTTGAAGTCGAGCGGAGTGTCGGTCACTTCCTTGCGCAGCAGCGCCATGGCGCTTTGCAGGTCGTCGCGCTTGGCACCCGCGATGCGCACGCTGTCGCCCTGAATGCTCGCCTGGACCTTCATCTTGCTGTCCTTGATGATGCGCACGATCTTCTTGGCCAGATCGCCCTCGACCCCTTTCTTGATCTTCACGACCTGCTTCACTTTGTCGCCACTGATCTTTTCGACCTTGCCGTAATCGAGGAAGCGCACGTCGACGTTGCGCTTGGCCATCTTGGCGACGAGCACTTGCGTGGCCTGATCGAGCTTGAAGTTGTCGTCGGCGAAGAGCGTGAGTTCCTGCTCCTTGTGCTCGACGCGCGAGTCTGATCCCTTGAAGTCGAAACGCGTCGAGATTTCCTTGTTGGCCTGCTCGACGGCGTTCTTGATCTCTACCATGTTGGCTTCACTGACCACGTCAAACGATGGCATCTGGCTCTCCTGAAATACTAAGGGTTCGTGAAAATGGCACGCCGGGCGTGCCGCGTTGACTCGGCAGCGGTGGCGCGCCCCGTCCGGGGTTGCCGGACGGCGCGGGGTACGGCCGCGCGGCCGGTATAATGATGCGCAAAATTCTTTCGCCCGACATTGTAATTCAGCCGTCGGTCCCGCGTCCCTTCCCGGCGATGTCCGGCACGGCGGCGCCCACCGACTTCTGCCCACTGCCTTCTTCCTTTCCATGCCCCAGCTGCAACGCGACGTCAGTCTGCGCGACCTCAATACCTTCGGCCTGACGGCTAACGCTCGTTTTGTCGTGACGATCGACAGCGAGGCGGCGCTGATCGAGGCGCTGGCCATGCCCGAACTCGCGGGCTTGCCGCGTCTGGTGCTCGGCGGCGGCAGCAACGTCGTGCTCACACGCGACTTCGATGGGGTTGTGTTCCGCATGGCCATTCGCGGGCGCGAACGGCTCGCCGACGATGCCCAAGCACGCTATGTGCGTGGCGGTGCGGGCGAGGTCTGGCACGATTTCGTCGACTGGACGCTCTTGCAGGACTGTCCCGGCCTGGAGAACCTCGCCCTGATTCCGGGCACGCTCGGCGCGGCGCCGATTCAGAACATCGGCGCCTACGGTCTGGAACTGGCCGAGCGCTTCGCCGAAGTGCGTGCGTTCGATACGACGACGGGGGCGTTCGTCACGCTCACGCGGGAAGCCTGCGCGTTCGGCTATCGCGATTCGCTGTTCAAGCGCGAACCGGGGCGTTTCATCATCGTGGCCGTGACGCTGCGTTTGCCACAGCCGTGGCAGCCCGTAACCGGCTATGCGGACGTGTCGCGCACGCTTGCCGAGGCGGGCATCGAGCAGCCGGACGCCCGGCAGATCTTCGACGCGGTGGCAGACATTCGTCGTCGCAAGCTGCCCGATCCGCTCGAACTCGGCAATGCGGGTAGCTTCTTCAAGAATCCCGTGGTGGATGCCGCAACGTTTGCTGCGCTGCGCGAGCGCTTCCCGCAAACCGTCGGCTACGCCCAGCCGGACGGCTCGTGGAAGGTCGCCGCGGGTTGGCTGATCGACCAGTGTGGCTGGCGTGGCAAGTCGCTCGGTCAGGCGGGCGTGCATGAGCGGCAGGCGCTGGTGCTGGTGAATCGCGGCGGCGCGAGCGGGGCCGATATCGTGGCGCTCGCGCGTGCCGTTCAGGCCAGCGTGCAGGAGCGCTTCGGCGTCGCCCTCGAGCCCGAACCGCTCATGCTTTGATGGCGGTGGCGTCGGGAAGACGCTGTAGATAGTCGCGTCGCAGGTCGACGGTGGAGCGCACGCCGACATCGGCGAAATGCGCGTCGAGCCATCGGCTCGCCGCCTCACGGCCACGGTCTCGCAGTGTCGTGAGGAAATTCCAGTCGGTGACGAATTTCGTCGACGAGGACAAGTCGTACAGCTCCTTGTCGGCGCGAATCGAGTGAATCAGCGGGTACTTCAGACGCTTGCGGAATTCCGGTTTGAGCCAGCCTTCGTCGAGCAGCTTGTGCACGAAAGAGATGGCGCGGAATTCACGCTGAAGCGACGCATTGAACGTGATTTCATTCACACGATTCATGATCTGTCCCGGCAGCACCGGCTTTTCCTTGCGCTCGATCGGGTTGATGTGCACGATCAGGATGTCGCTCGTGAGCGTCTCGTAATAGAACGGATAGAGCGGTGGATTGCCCAGATAGCCGCCATCCCAGTAAAAGTCTTCGTCGATCTTCACCGGTTTGAAAAGCCACGGCAGACACGCCGACGCCATGGCGACGTCGAGCGTGATTTCATGCGTGCGGAAGATACGGATGTTGCCCGTTCGGATGTTGGTCGCCGACACGAACAGGTGCGTTGATGTGCTTTCGCGCAAACGCTCGAAATCGACCTGCGCTTCGAGCACGGTGCGCAGCGGGTTGATTTCGGCAGTGGGCTGCGAGAACGGCATCATCCATTGCTGCATGCTCTGCATCCAGTCGTGCCAGACCGGATATTCGGTCGGACGGCCGTTGAGCCAACTGAAGACGGTCTGCGCCCACGCGGTGGCCGACGAGCCGGCTTGCGACACGCCTAGCCAGAAGCTGTGCAGGGATTCGCGCGCCTTCTCGCGCGGATCGACGCCCGGACGATCGAGCAGGCCGTGCGCGAGCACGACGGCGTTCATCGTCCCGGCGGATGCGCCGCTGATGCCCTCGAATTCGAGACGCCCGTCTTCGAGCAACTTGTCGAGCACGCCCCAGGTGTACGCGCCGTGAGCGCCACCCCCTTGCAGACCCAGGTCGATGCCTTTTCGCTTCGCGCTGCCGCTGCGGGCGCGCGCGGATTTCGTGGATTTGCCCGCCGCCGGGGAGCGTGCGTCTTCGGACGATGCCGCGCTGCCTTTGGCGGCGACGGTGTCGTCGGTGTCGCTGCGCTTGCGTGCGCGAGGTGTGGTCGATTTTCCGGGCGCTTTGCCGGATTTCGCCGGCCGGGTGAGGCCATCCGGAGGAAGCAGCGGTACGTCGGTGGGCTCGAGATCGGTGCTGGCGCCATTGGCGGGCGCGGCATCGATGTCGACCCGGGCCGTCAGCGAGGGCGGGAAGACGGTGCCCGCATCGGCAGGCTTGGCGGAAGGCGTGTCGCCGGCAGCATCGTCGGCGGATTCGGGGGGCAGACGCGACATAGTGAGTAGCGGCGCCGGGCCGCGCTGAACCGGCCGAGTGGGCGAGGGCGCGGAAGATGCCGCGCCGTCGCGATGCTGGCCAGTCGGTTAGCCGTAATGGCAGACGTAATCGAGCGTCTCGACGACCTCGATATCGAACTTGCTATTGCCCGGCACGGAGAACTGCTGACCCGCGGCATAGTCCTGCCATTCGGTCTGACCGGCCAGGCGGATGCGGCAACGGCCGCCGGTAACTTCCATGATTTCCGGTGCATCGGTACCGAACTGAAGCGTGGCCGGGAAAATCACGCCCAGTGTCTTGCGTGTGCCGTCCGGGAACAGCACGGTGTGGGAAACACACTTGCCGTCGAAATAGGTGTTGGCGCGCTTGATTACGGAAACGTTGTCGAACTGCGTTGCGTTTTGCGTCATGACCGAATGCGGTGTCGAATGCGATGGAAAGTCGCGATGGAAGGTCGATATGCCGGCCCCGGCGGGACAGGCGTGAATTCATGCTAGCACGTTTCGGACGTCCACCCGGCGCACTTTTGTGCGATGCACAACGAATTTGCCCAGTGATGGTGCAAATTGCGAAATGTTCTGACGGACGATCCTGACTGCGGCGTGCTGTCATGAAGCGCGCGTCGATGAACGACAGCGGCGCGTCAGCGATGATAGCGGAACGCGAATCGCGGCGGGCGATGGCGGTAGCGAGGCGAGGGGAAGCGGAGCTGCCGGATGGTGGGATGGCGGGAGGCGAAAGTTTGGCTCCGGGGGAGCCGCCGCGGACGATAGCGTGTTCGATATCGTCCGGGCGAGGCTGAGCCTGCGCTGTTAAACGCGGCCCAGCATCAGGTATTCCATGAGGGCCTTCTGGACGTGCAGACGGTTCTCGGCTTCGTCCCAGACAACGCTTTGTGCGCCATCGATCACGTCGGCCGACACTTCCTCGCCACGGTGAGCGGGCAGGCAGTGCATGAACAGGGCGTCGGCCTTGGCTTGTTGCATCAGGTCGGCGTTCACGCACCATTGAGCGAAAGCGGCCTTGCGGGCTTCGTTTTCCGCTTCGTAACCCATGCTCGTCCAGACGTCGGTCGACACGAGGTCGGCGCCTTCGCAGGCCTGACGCGGATCGTCGAATTCACGCACGAACGGACGACTCGATTCGGCCACCATCGCCTGATCCAGGCGGTAGCCCGGCGGCGTGGAAATGTTGAACTGGAAGCCGAAGATCTCGGCGGCCTGAATCCACGTGTACGACATGTTGTTCGCGTCGCCGATCCACGTCACGGTCTTGCCCTTGATGGGGCCGCGGTGCTCGTAGTACGTGAAGATGTCGGCCAGGACCTGACAGGGGTGGTACTCGTTGGTCAGGCCATTGATCACGGGGACGCGCGAGTGTTGCGCGAAACGTTCGATGATTTCCTGACCGAACGTGCGGATCATGATGATGTCGGTCATGCGCGAGATCACCTGAGCGGCATCTTCGATCGGTTCACCACGGCCGAGTTGCGTGTCGCGCGTGTTCAGGAACACGGCGTGGCCGCCTAACTGGTGAATACCGGCCTCGAACGACAGACGTGTGCGAGTCGAGCTTTTCTCGAAAATCATCGCCAGCGTGCGGTCGTGCAGCGGATGGTAGGTCTCGTAGTTCTTGAATTTCTTCTTGAGGATGCGGGTACGTTCGAGCACGTAGTCGTACTCGTCGAGCGTCAGATCCGAGAATTGAAGGTAATGCTTGATGGGTTTGGCGGTGGTCATTTGGATGTTCTGCTGGAGGCCGATATCGCGGGAATTCGCAGGGAACTCGCTCGCTTACGGCACGACGAACAAGCCTTGAGGCCTGTCCCCCGGTCAGGCTCGTGAAGGTGTTCTACCGGTTGCTGGCTTCAGGGGAACAGGCCCTAGTCTACCAAATCGTTTTGTCGTCACACGAAAAGCGTATGATCGAGCCCGCTGCAGCCCAGCCAAAAATAGGTGGGAAGACCGAAAAAAACATCTGCGGCAATGGAGGGGACGGGTTTGAGTCTTATATAAGATATAATACTGTCTCTGTCGGCTGCGCTACCCGCGGTATGGCCGTCCAGGTGTTTTTTGAGGTGATTGAGCGATATGACCGACCAGGTTTCCGCGCGCGAGTATTTCATCCAGGGGCTCACCCGGGGTGGCAAGAAGTTCCGGCCGAGCGATTGGGCCGAACGTCTGTGCGGCGCCGTGTCGTTCTGCGGCCGGAGCGATACCGGCCCGAACGCATACATGCAGTACTCCCCTTATGTGCGCCCGATTATGGTAGGTGACATCAAGTGCGTCGTGGTTGACGAGCGACTGCGCGACATCGAGCCGATGGCTTTCGATTTCGTGATGAATTTTGCCCGCGACAACGATTTGCAGTTGACCGAAGCCTGCTTCGTTCCTGACGTCAAGTAATTCCCCTTGGCCGTTTTCGGCCAGACGTGAGTGCCGGGCCTTTGGCCCTGACTCACCGTCGACCCGTCACATTTCTCGCCGCTCGGCACGTTTTCTTCTGTAAAACTCCCCCATCGCATGCCGTCGACTTCGCGCGTGGCCGTGCCCGGTGCCCGTTCGTCCTCCTGCGGGCGACGCTGAAGGGGGCATATGCTTCGATAGGCGCGTTCAGCCTTGTCTCGCAAGCCGAAACAGCGAGGAGGGATGGTCGGAGACATTGGGGAAAAGCGAGGCGGGCGCACAACGGACGGCCCAAAGAAAAAAGCCCGCGTGAAGCGGGCTTTTTAGTGTTCCGACCGGAGTCGGAACCGGCAAGCAACTTGTTCTGCTTTGCAGCTTGCGCTGTCTTAGGCAGCAGCCGACATCGCCTTGATGGCGGCCGACAGGCGGCTCTTTTGACGAGCAGCGGTGTTCTTGTGAACGATCTTCTTGTCAGCGATGATGTCGATCGTCTTGGCCGACGTGCGCAGGACTTCCTTCGCAGCAGCCTGGTCGCCAGCGGCGATAGCCTTGCGGACAGCCTTCACAGCCGTGCGCAGACGCGAACGCAGCGCCGAGTTGTGGGCGTTGATCTTAACGGTTTGACGCGCGCGCTTGCGTGCTTGTGCGGTATTTGCCATGTTCGGTGAATTCCTTGAATTGCTCCGCCTGATGCGGCTTCTATGCAGTTTGGCTCGGCTCCCTGGGAGACACGGTGGCCAGGAAGCAATCCATTGACTTCGAAACCGTCGATTATAGCCGAAGGCCAACGGAAATTGCAACTTCTTTGCTGCAATGCTGTGCGTATAATACGCGCAACATGAATTTGCTCAAAGCTCTCGCTACGGTCAGCGGTTTTACGATGCTTTCGCGCATCACCGGTCTGGTCCGTGAAATTCTTATCGCGCGCATGTTCGGCGCCGGTCCCATGACCGACGCCTACAACGTCGCGTTCCGCATTCCCAACCTGCTGCGCCGCTTGTCCGCTGAAGGGGCGTTTTCGCAGGCATTCGTGCCAATTCTGGCCGAATTCAAGTCCCAACGGAGCGAAGAAGAGACGAAAACCCTCGTCGATTCGGTCACGACGGTCCTGTTCTGGGTGCTGCTGTCGATTACGATTGCCGGGGTGCTCGGCGCGTCCGGCGTGGTCTACGCAGTGGCCACCGGCCTCGCGCATGAGAACGGCACGTTCGACGCGGCGGTCTTCATGACCCGCGTGATGTTCCCTTACATCACGCTCATTTCGATCACGACGCTCGCCGCCGGGGTGCTCAACACCTGGCGTCAGTTCTCCATGCCGGCGTTCGCACCGGTACTGCTCAACGTCAGTTCGATCATTGCGTCGCTCTGGGTGGCCCCTCATCTGGAAACGCCGGTGTACGCGCTGGCCTACGCCGTGATCGTCGGCGGCGTGTTGCAACTGCTGATCCAGATCCCGGCGCTCGCGCGAATCGGCATGATTCCGCGCATCACCATCAATGTGGCGGCGGCCCTGCGCAACGCCGGTGTGAAGCGCGTGCTGGCGAAAATGGTGCCGGCCACGCTTGCGGTGTCGGTCGCGCAGGTGAGTCTGATCATCAATACGAACATTGCGTCGCGTCTGGCGCAGGGCAGCGTGTCCTGGCTGGCGTATGCCGACCGATTGATGGAATTTCCGACGGCGCTGCTCGGGGTGGCGCTCGGTACCATCCTGCTGCCGAGCCTGTCGCGTGCCCATGCCGACGGCGATGGCGCGGAGTATTCCGCACTGCTGGACTGGGGCCTGCGTCTGACGTTCCTGCTCGCGATGCCGAGCGCTGTCGGGCTCTTTGTCTATGCCGAGCCGCTGACCGCTACGCTCTATCAATATGGCCGTTTCGATGCGACCGACGTCACGATGACGGCGCACGCGCTCACGGCCTACGGCGTGGGGCTGGTCGGTCTGATTCTCATCAAGATTCTGGCACCGGGCTTCTATGCCAAGCAGGACATCAAGACGCCGGTGAAGATTGCCGTCGTCGTGCTGATTGCCACGCAGCTCTCGAACGTGCTGTTCGTGCGCTGGTTTGCCCATGCCGGGCTGTCGCTGTCGATCGGTGTCGGGGCGTGCATGAATGCCGCGCTCCTGTTCGCCGGACTGTATAAGCGCGGCATCTATCGACCGGCGCCCGGCTGGCGGTTGTTCTTCGTGCAATTGCTGGGGGCGTGCCTGCTCCTGGCGGGCGTGCTGCTGTGGTTCACCCAGAGTTTCGATTGGGTCGCGCTCGGCGCGCGGCCGCTTTCGCGCATTGCGCTGCTTGGCGCCAGTCTGGTCCTATGCGCCGTAGTGTATTTCGGGGCATTATTCCTCATGGGTTTCAATTTCTCGTTCTTCCGTCGACGCACTCGCTAAGGCTTCATTAGCGCACGGCCGACGCGGCAGAATTCACGGATACCGCATGGCAAATCGAATGCTCGAGTATTTTGCTGCGCTGGTTGCGTCCGACGACGGCTTGCCGCTGACCGAAGCGGCCATCGCCATCGCGCAAGACGTTTATCCGGATCTCGACGTGCAGGACACGCTGACCCAAATCGATGCGCTTGCCGCACGTCTGGCCAAGCGCCTGCCGCCGGATGCCGGGCCGCTGCAAAAGCTCCAACTGCTCGACCATTACTTCTTCCGCGAGCTCGGGTTCTCCGTCAATCAGAACGACTATTACGATCCCGACAACAGCCATCTGCATGTCGTGCTGGATCGTCGTCGCGGCATTCCTATCTCGCTGGCCGTGCTTTGCATGGAAATCGGCCACCAGATCGGCCTGCCGCTGCGCGGCCTGTCGTTCCCCGGCCATTTTCTGCTGCGGCTCGCCGTGCCTGCCGGTGACGTGGTCATCGATCCGATCTCGGGCAACTCCCTCTCGCCGCAACGGTTGCTTGAAATGGTCGAGCCGTATCTGAAGCACTATCGCGACGAAAGCGCCGAGCCGATTCAGGAACTGGCATTGTGGGCGCTGTTACATCCGTTTCTGGAGCCTGCGACCCCGCGCGAAATCCTTGCCCGGATGCTGCGAAACCTGCGCGCCATCTACACGCAGAGCGAACGATGGGAACGTCTGCTGGCGGTGCAAGAGCGCATGGTGCTGGTCTTGCCCGACCAGCCCATCGAGAAGCGGGATCGTGGGCTGGCTTATGCGCGTCTCGGACTGGTGCGTCCGGCGCAGGACGATCTTGAGCTTTATCTGGGCAAGCGTCCCGATGCAGAAGACGCCGACGCCATCCGGCAGGTGCTCGACGATCTGAGTCGCCGCCCAGGCAGCCACGGGTAATAAGGGCCAGTCGCCCCTTTTGTTTTGCCGAATAAAAAACGCCAGCCCTGTCGGCTGGCGTTTCGACCGTTTCGATCGTTTCGACCTTTTGTGTCGATGATTTCACACCGACTGTGCAGCAAGCTCCTGAACCCGCCGTTGCAAGCCCGGTTTGTAACCGAAATGGAAGAACACTTCGGCCATCAGGAACATCGGTGCGATAAAGATCTGGAACAGATTGTCGAGCAGCGCGGGCTTACGGCCCTCGAAATGATGCCCGATCAGTTGAACGATCCAGCCCCCGAGGAACAGCACACCAAAAACCGTCAGCGCCCACGGCCACGGCAGTCTGGCCAGGTGCTGCGTCACGGCCAGCAACACGGCGAAAAAGGCGGTCATCGCCAGCGCCAGCGGGACATCGAGCAGGAAGTAGTACATCAGCAGTACCAGCACGATCACATGCGTGGCATTCAGGCCACTCGGGCCAAGCGGCACCCACGAGAACGCTTGCATCACGGCAAGGATAATCATGGGAACGCCAAAGAAATGGGTGAGACGATTCTTGGGACTGCGGTGATAGCGCTGGTAAAACGACATCTGTTGCGCCAGTGATTTCATGCCAGCCTCCTGCCTCGGGGACGGGGACACTGCTTGGGCGCCGGCGACGGAACCGGCGTCTGCGCCGGCCGCAACAGGCGGCCGGCATTCCATTGTAGTCACAGTCGGAACGACATTTTGCTGCGCCGCGTCAAAGTGACGCTGCGCGCAAATCGGTCGTCGGCGGGCGAGCTGTCCTATTTCGGCTGCATGCGAATTGCGCCATCGAGCCGAATGACTTCGCCGTTGAGCATCGGGTTGCGGACGATCTGCTCCACGAGCATGGCGTATTCCGCGGGTTTTCCCAGCCGGGGCGGGAACGGCACCATTTGCCCGAGCGACGCCTGCACGTCGGCCGGCATGGCGAGCATCATGGGCGTCTCGAAGATGCCCGGTGCGATGGTCATCACGCGAATGCCGCTGCGCGAGAGGTCGCGTGCCACCGGCAACGTCAGGCTCGCAACGCCGCCTTTGGAGGCCGCATACGCTGCCTGGCCCATCTGACCGTCATACGCTGCCACCGAGGCAGTGTTGACGATCACGCCACGTTCGCCTTCGCCATTCGGCTCGCCCTGACTCATGGCGGTCGCCGCCAGCCGAATCATGTTGAACGTGCCGATCAGATTGATCTGGATGACGCGGGAGAAGGTGTCGAGGGGATGCGGCCCGTCGCGGCCCACGGTCTTGCTGCCAATCGCGATGCCCGCGCAGTTGACGAGGCCGCGTAGCGTGCCGAGTGCGCTTGCCGCTGCCACGGCAGCTTTGCCGTCGTCTTCGCGTGTGACATCGCATTTGACGAACTTGCCCCCGAGCTTCTCTGCGAGCGCTTCACCCTCATCGACATTCACGTCCGCGAGCACGACCTTCGCGCCGAGCCCGGCTAGCCAGCGCGCGGCGGCCGCGCCAAGCCCCGAGGCGCCACCGGTGATCAGAAACACATTGCCCTGAATTTCCATGCGTCATCCTCCTTTGGCAAAAAAGGCGGCGCAGTGTGAACTGGCCGCCTTTTTCTAAAGCGTCATGCGTGCCGACCTGACCGGGAATGCAGCGTACCGCATCGGGTCACGATGGCGACGATCGTGGGCTTACTTCAGTGCGTCGAACACACGGGCGCGGATTTCATCCACGCTGCCCTGGCCCGAGATCTTGCGATACTGCGGTGCCTCGACGATCGCGCCCGGGCTGCCATGCTTCGCCCAATCCGAATAATAGGCGACGAGCGGCTTGGTTTGCGATTCGTACACGGCGAGGCGCTTCTTGACGGTTTCTTCCTTGTCGTCGTCGCGCTGCACCAGCGGTTCGCCGGTGACGTCGTCCTTACCTTCCACCTTGGGCGGGTTGAACGTGACGTGATACGTGCGGCCCGATGCCGGGTGCGTGCGACGCCCGCTCATGCGAGTAATGATTTCGTCGAACGGCACATCGATTTCGAGCACGAAGTCGATCGCGACGCCGGCGTCTTTCATGGCTTCGGCCTGGGCAATCGTGCGCGGGAAACCGTCGAACAGATAGCCGTTCTTGCAATCGTCGGCGGTCAGGCGCTCGCGCACCATGCCGATGATGACGCCGTCCGGCACGAGGTCGCCTGCGTCCATGAAACGCTTGGCTTCAAGACCGAGTTGGGTGCCTTCCTTGATCGCGGCGCGCAGCATGTCGCCGGTCGAGATTTGCGGGATGCCGAATTTTTCTTTGATGAAAGTGGCTTGGGTGCCCTTGCCGGCCCCGGGTGCCCCCAACAAAATCAGACGCATCGATGACTCCTGAAAGTTTGTGATTTGTGAATGCTGTGCGTGCGGCAGGCAGGTGTGTTGCCGGCGATCGGCAGCGGTTGCGGGTCCTGTGACCGGCCAACCGTGCTGCGCGCAGACGACGCGCTCGGCAGGGCGCGACGCGCGCGACCGGGGGTCTGCTCGCGAGAATCAGAGCGATTATGCCACGACGTGCCCGCCCGGCGGCGTTTTGCCGAGTTGCGAAAATCGTGGCGTTGCGATTTCCGGGACGCTCGCGCGTGCTTTTCGCTAGCGCGGCAGCCCTGAGATTCGTGCGGGATCCGACTTCAGTTTTGCAGCAATGCGCGCACGCGTTCGAGATCGTCGGCGGTGTCGACGCCCGGGAGGGGCGCATCGTCCGTCACCAGCACCGCGATACGTTCACCATGCCAAAGCGCCCGGAGTTGCTCGAGCGATTCGGCGGTCTCGATCGGCGCTTGCGGCAGGCTCGGATAGCTGCGCAGAAACTTGGCGCGATAGGCGTAAAGCCCGATGTGACGGAAGATGGGCGTGGTGGCCGCAGGCAAGGTTGCCACGTTGGCAAGCCCGGCGGACCAGGCGTCGCGCGACCACGGAATCGGCGCGCGCGAGAAGTAGAGCGCCCGGCTATGCACGTCGAGCACAACCTTGACGACATTCGGAGAAAAGATTTCCGCGTTGTCGGTGATGGGGTGTGCGGCCGTCGAAAGGGCGCATTCCGGGTGTTCCGCCAGATGTGCGGCCACGGCATGCACAAGGCGCGGATCGATGAGCGGTTCGTCGCCCTGCACATTGACGACGATCGTGTCGTCGGACCATCCCTGTTGCACGGCCACTTCGGCCAGACGATCGGTACCCGTCGGGTGATCGGCTCGCGTCAACACGACGTCGAAGCCGTGGGCCGCAACGGCCTCGACCACACTTTGCGCATCGGTGGCGACCACCACCTGACGCGCGCCCGATTCACGCGCGCGTTCGGCCACGCGAACGACCATCGGCTTGCCGCCGATGTCGGCGAGCGGCTTGTTGGGCAGACGCGTCGACGCGAGGCGCGCGGGCACCACGGCAACGAAGTCGACGGTAGGGACCGATTGGCTCACGATGCGGACTTGTCGTCGTTCAGCGGCACAGGCGTGCCTTCGACAGACTGGCGTGCTTCATCGGCCAGCATGACGGGAATGCCGTCGCGAATCGGATAGGCGAGCTTGTCTGCGTGGCAAATCAGCTCCTGGGCTTTCTTGTCGTACTCCAGGGGGCCCTTGCACAACGGGCAGACGAGAATCTCAAACAGTCGGTTGTCCACGCAATTTCTCCACTACCAGTGATACGAGGCTCGCATCGAGCGCTGCCTCGGCAGGCACGGCCCACACTCGTGGGTCGGACCAGGTGACGCATTTTACTGCATCCTTTTCGGTGATCAGGATGGCATCGGCGGCAACGCCGTCGAACGGATTCGTCGCAAAGTCGTAATGATCGGGCAACGCCAACGTTTCGATTTGCAGGCCGGCGGCACGCAGCGCTGCGAAGAAGCGCTCAGGCGCGCCTATGCCCGCGGCGGCCAGCACGCGCTTGCCGGCAAAGTGCGAAAGCGGGCGAGTCAGTGACGGCTGGCTCACGCACCAGGCATCGCCCAACGTGAGCGTCAGTCGCCAGGTATTCGGCCAGTCGGGCAACGTTTTGCCGTAGGGATCGTTGACGAGATTGGCGTCGCGCCCACGCGACAGCGGCTCGCGCAACGGTCCGGCGGGCAGCAGAAAGCCATTCCCGCCCAAGCGATGATCGAAAACGGCGATCTCGACGTCGCGTGCCAGTGCGTAATGCTGAAGGCCGTCGTCGCAAATGATGACGTCACATGCCGGATGTGCGGCGAGCAGCGCCTGGCCGCCTTCGACCCGCGACGGCCACACCCACACGGGCGCGCCTGTGCGTTTCGCGATCAGCAGCGGTTCATCGCCAACGTCTTCCGGCCTTGCCATCTCGCTGACTTCGGTTGGGCGAGACAGTGTCGCCCCGTAGCCGCGGGAGAGCACCCCGGGCGTATAGCCTTGCGCGCGCAGTGCACCCGCGAGCGCGATGACGGTCGGGGTCTTGCCGGTGCCGCCAACGCTCAGGTTGCCGACCACGACAACCGGGACCGGCAGACGTGTCGACGTTTTCCAGCCTTGCCGAAAGCTGAGACGCCGCCAGGCGGCGATGGCCCCAAAAATCCATGACAGGGGCCACAACAACCAGGCGAGGAGTCCTCGCCGTTGCCACTGCGCGCCGACCCAATGCACGAGCGAGCCCGACAGGCGCGGCACCAGTGCGCGCGAGCGTGCTCCCTTGGGCTGGTCAGAGGGGGACGAGGGCGTCGTCATCGGGACCGGGCGGTGCCCTCACCGTGGGCGGCCGTCGAGCGCGCAGCGAAAGTCAGGCGCGACAGGCCTGCCTCACGGGCGGCTTCCATCACGTTGATCACCGACTGATGGGAACTCTTGGCGTCGGCGTTAATGATGATGACCGGCGATTCAGCGCCGCTATTCGCGGAACCTGCGGCTTGACGTAGCGCAGCCGTCAGACTGGCGACGTCACGCTGTCCGAGCGCGTGACGGTCGATCGCGTAACTGCCGTCCGCACCGACCGAAATCACGATCTGACGCGGCGGCACGACCGCCTTTTCGGCATCGGCCGTCGGCAGGTTGACCTTGAGCGCGGTGTAACGCGTGTAGGTCGTGGTGACCATCAGGAAGATCAGGATGACGAGCAGCACGTCGATGAGCGGGATCAGATTGATCTCCGGCTCGTCGCGTGTGGAGAGACCTCGACGGAAATTCATCGTGCGTCTCTCGAATCAGTGCCGCGGTAGCGTGGCATCGAGGAAGTGGACCGCCTGCGTTTCGAGTTCGACCAGAAAGGCATCGACGCGCGTGCGGTAGTAGCGATAGAAGATCATCGCGGGAATCGCGATCATCAAACCGAAGCCGGTGTTGTACAGCGCCACCGAAATGCCGTGCGCCAGTTGCGCCGGGTCGGTGCCGGTGGCGTCCTGCGCGCCGAAGATCTCGATCATGCCGATGACCGTGCCGAACAGCCCCATCAGCGGTGCGACCGAGGCAATCGTGCCCAGCGCGGGCAGGAAGCGCTCGAGTTCGTGCGCAACGGCACGCCCGGTCTCTTCCAGCGCCTCTTTGGCGCCTTCCCTTGGCCCCTGAGGGTTGTACGCGACGAAACGAACCCCGGTGGCAAGCACGCGCCCGAGCATCGAGCCACGCGCCAAGGCTTCGGTGGCGTCCTGCTTGGCCGAGCCTCGGCGGGCCAATGCAATCGCGTTTTCGAGGACACCGTTTGGCAGCACGCGTGCGCGACGCAGCGACAGGGCGCGCTCGACGATCAGGGCGAGGGCGATAACGGAAGCGATGAGAAGGGGCCAGATGGGCCAGCCGGCGGCCTGGATGACGGCGAACAAAGACGACCTCTTGCTTGTTGCGGGGATGGGCAAACGAGTCCGCACTGTAGCGTGCAGGGGGGGGATGGGCAAGCACCGTTTTCCACATCATCCGAGCACAAGGATGTGGACAACCTTGGGATACGTTCGACAACTCTTTGACCCGACGGTACTTTTTAGTTCGTGATGAAAAAATGGGCAATCGATCGTTTCAGAAATGAACACCGCCGCAAGCTCACGATTCCCAGGAAATGCCGGACAGCCTGTGGATAACTATGTGCACATGTCGTCTCCCCAGCATATATCTTGGCGATCCGCCCGGAATGGCCGTGTGACAGCCTTGTGATGCCGCCCGCAAAGCCAGATAAATCAAGGGTTTGGCATGTGGATGTAGGAAAAATAGGGCGCCCGGGCGCGAAAACCCTTAAATTAGCGGGCCTGTGGACAGTTTTTCGTCAGCGAACACGCATGAACCTATCTTTCGACGACGCCCGGCCCACTGGTGGCACGGATCGCGTGCTAAGTGTTTCGGATTTGAACAAGGCCGTTGCCGGCGTGCTGGAGCGGAGCTTTCCGCTCGCGTGGGTCAGCGGCGAAATCTCGAACTTCACGCGCGCGGCGAGCGGCCACTGGTATTTCTCGATCAAGGACGCGCAAGCGCAAATGCGCTGTGTGATGTTCCGTGGCCGCGCGCAGCACGCCGACTTCTCGCCCAAAGAGGGCGATCGGGTCGAAGTTCGCGCATTGCTCTCCATGTACGTCCCTCGCGGGGAGGTCCAGCTCAATGTCGAGGCGATCCGCCGCGCGGGGCAGGGCAATCTGTACGAGGCGTTTCTGAAACTCAAGGAGAAGCTCGCCGCCGCCGGATTGTTCGATGCCCAGCGCAAGCGTGCGTTGCCGAGGTACGCCCGCCGGGTGGGTGTTGTCACCTCGTTGCAGGCCGCTGCCTTGCGCGACGTGCTGACCACGCTCGCGCGTCGGGCACCGCACGTCTGCGTCGTGGTTTATCCGGCGCCCGTGCAAGGGGCCGACGCCGCCACACGGCTGGCCGCGGCGCTCGATATCGCCAATACCCGCCGCGAGGTCGATGCCATTCTGTTGTGCCGTGGCGGCGGTTCCATCGAAGACCTGTGGGCGTTCAACGAAGAAGTGCTCGCGCATGCCATTGCGCGCAGCGAGCTTCCCGTGGTCTCCGGGGTGGGGCATGAGACCGACTTCACGATTGCCGATTTTGTGGCCGACGTGCGTGCACCCACGCCGACGGCGGCTGCCGAACTGATCAGTGCAGCCCGCGACGAGTGCCTGCGCGAGGTCGACCGGGAGCGCCAGCGACTGAGTCGGGCAATGTGGCGCATGCTCGAGCAACGGGGCCAGCAGCTCGACAGTCTGTCGCGCGCGCTGGTGTCGCCGCGTGAGCGTCTGGCGCGTCAGCGCGGCGAACTGGCGCACCTGAGCGACCGCATGCGCCATGCGCTGGAACGCCCGCTGGCCCAGCGCCGCGGACGTTTCGAGATGTTGCGTCTGCGTCTGACGCGGGCGGTTCCCGATGTCGCGTCGCAACACGAACGTGTCGCGCTACTCTCGCAGCGCATGCAAAACACCATGTCGCGCCGCGCAGAGCGCGCCAGCCAGCGGCTGACCGATGCCGCAGCGCAACTCGAGTTGCTCAATCCGCGTCGCACCTTGCAGCGTGGCTACGCTGCTGTGCTCGATGGAAGGGGCCAGCCGGTGCGAGACCCGAGAAAACTGCAACGAGGCCAGCAAGTGACGATGCACCTGGCCGAGGGGGCCGCCGATGTCGGCATTGGTGATGTTCAGGTCAGGCTAGACGATACTTTTTAGCGGCACCCGGTTCGGCAATCCTGACAAATCGCAGGCATCGTGCGTCGATTAGCCGAGATTAGCCAACAATCGTCACAGAGATATTGCATAGTGCGGAAAATCAAGTAACCGTGCGGTTTGCGGGGTTTTCGCATCTGCCCTAGAATCGATGGCTCCGGATAATGCAAAATCGGGTTCCCCTCAGAGCACAAAGGACAATTGCCATGGAACACAAGCTCCCTGAACTGCCGTACGCCATCGATGCACTGGCGCCGACCATCTCCAAGGAAACGATGGAGTATCACTACGGCAAGCATCACCAAGCCTATGTGACCAACTTGAACAACCTGATCAAGGGCACCGAGTTCGAGAACGCCAGCCTCGAAGACATCATCAAGAAGTCGTCGGGCGGTGTGTTCAACAACGCGGCACAGGTGTGGAACCACACCTTCTTCTGGAACACCCTGTCGCCGAAGGGCGGCGGTGCACCGACGGGCGATCTGGCCAAGGCCATCGACGCCAAGTTCGGCTCGTTCGACGCTTTCAAGGAAACCTTCTCCAAGTCGGCCGTGGGTAACTTCGGTTCGGGCTGGACGTGGCTCGTGAAGAAGGCCGACGGTTCGGTCGACATCGTGAACACCAGCAACGCTGCCACGCCGCTGACCGGCGCCGACAAGCCGCTGATCACGATCGACGTGTGGGAACACGCCTACTACATCGACTACCGCAATGCCCGTCCGAAGTTCGTCGAGGCATTCTGGAATCTGGTCAACTGGGAATTCGCCGCGAAGAACTTCGCGTAATCGAGCCTCCCGGAGTTTGCTGGCCGATAACATCGACTTCGGCGACACCCACCGAAGGGAACGTCAGATGCCCGACCCGAGCGTCTGGCGTCGCCGGCAAAACGAAAACCCACCGCTTGCGGTGGGTTTTTTGTTTTCAGCAGCTGCAGGATCGCGGACGTCTGCGTATGAGTTGATCGCCATCAACGTTGGGGTGTGTCGACGTCGTTAGAGTGAACGCTTCAAACTGAACGGATGACTTATGCCTGACCCCGCGCCAGCACGCAAGATCTGCGCCGCGACCTGTTCCTTTGCCCCGGACGCCATGCGCGATACCGGCGGCGCCGAAGTGCCGGCCGACCCTGTCGATGTTCGTGACGGTACCGCCCCCCGCTACTGGCTCGCCGATGCCCGGCTCATGCGCAGCCTGCCGCCGGCCGCGTGGACGCTTTTCCGGCTGGCCGAGCACAAGCGCGGTGGTACGGCCACGCACATGTGGCGCGTTGGCTCGCTGGCCTGGCGTTTCGCGCAAGCGCTCGGTATGTCGGCCGTCGAGGCGCAGGCCCTCGGGCTGGCCGCAGCGCTGCACGACACCGGCAAGCTGTGTATAGCGAACGCGATACTGGAAAAGCCGGGCAGACTCACACCCGATGAAATGCGGGTGATGCGGATGCACCCGCAATTGGGCGCCGATATGTTGGGTGCCATCGGGGGCGCGGCATGCGAGCTGGCGGCCGTCGTCGCTCGCACGCACCACGAACGATATGACGGCGGTGGCTATCCGTACGGACTGTCGGGCCATCGCATTCCGTTGGCGGGCCGGATCGTCGCACTGGTCGACGTATTCGACGCGCTGGCCAGCCACCGTCCGTATCGCGCGGCACTCAGTCCGGCGCAGATCGTTGGGGCGATGCTTGCCGAGCGCGGACGGCATTTCGATCCTTGGCTACTGGATCGCTTTCTCGAGCGCTCACTTGAGCCTGCGCTGGAGATATCGAGTGGCGCACGCTGAGGGATGCGCGCGCGCCGTCAACGGCTGAGGTGGGGGCCGTGAGCGCTCAGCTCAGCGCGGCAGGCCCGAAATCTTCGCGCCCGGGCCGAGGTTCTTGCTCTTGAACCAGCCCTGATTCATTTCCAGCGCATAACGCACTGCGGCACGCGGGCAGTGGTTGTCTTCGGTCTGCGGCGCCATGTCTTCGATGTTCACGATCGTGCCGTCGTCGGCGAGAAACGCAATGGACAACGGAAGATTGGTGTTCTTCATCCAGAAGCAGTGACCGGCTCTCTGTTCGAACACGAAGAGCATGCCGGCGTTGGCAGGCATGGTCGTGCGATACATCAGTCCCTGTTCGCGGTCTGCCTCATTGGCGGCGACTTCGGCCTTGATGAGGTACATGCCGGCGGAGAGCTGGACGGTCGGGAACTGTCCGGGCTGCTTCATTTGCGCGGCGGCGCTCGCGGGCACGAGCGCCATGACGGCAGCGGTGGTGGCAAATGCGGCGCTGGCGGCGAGCGCGGCCAGTTGACGTGAAATCCGGATCACAAACGGCTCCTGGGAAGATCGGGGGAACGTCAGATAAGTGGCGGATCATTGTAGCCGCCGGACGAAAAAAAAGCAGGTTGCGTGAGCAACCTGCTTATTACCGTACGTTGCGCGGCGAGCCGCGCAGCGCGGTACTTACTTGCTGGCAGCGGCCGGCGCTTCAGCAGCCGAAGCCTTCTTAGCCGACTTCTTGGTCGACTTCTTGTGCGACGACTTCTTCTTGGCAGCCGGCTTGCTAGCAGCGGCCGGAGCAGCAGCAGCGTCCGTTGCCGGAGCAGCGGCTTGGGCGAAAACGCCAGTGGCGAACAGGCCAGCGACCAGGGCAGCGATCAGTTTTTTCATGAGATTCCTCGTTGAAGCTCGATGTTTGGGTGGTGTACTCGTTGACCCGCGAAGTGAGTCATCTCCTTTAACGTCCGTTCAGGACATTGGTTGACAACTCCCCCGCGGATTTTTTGCAAAGCCAGTATTACGGCTTGTTACCGGTGGGCGGCTGGCTCATCGCCTTCTTGCCCGACTTCTTGTGATGATGCTTCTTGTGCGTGGTGGCCTTCTTCGCCGGGGCAGCATGATCAGCAGGCGCTGCTGCTGCCGGCGCCGCCGGAGCGACAGGCGCCGTAGCCGGTGCCGATTGTTGGGCCATCGCGGCGCCGGACACAATCAGGCCGGCGGTCAGTGCGAGCAGCAGTTTGTTCATGACTTGGTTTCCTCGTTTCAGTTAGTGGTGCGTATGTTGCGCACCTGTTCCCTCAACGGGATGGACGACTGCGAGGTTGACCGGAAAGTGTAAGTATTTGTTGCGGTAGCTCGCACCATTGACCGGGTGCGAGGTTCAACGAAAAGACGTCGACCGGACCGATGGCGACGCGTACCAGCCGAAGTGTCGGTTTGCCCACGGCCGCGGTCATGCGCCTGACCTGACGGTTCTTGCCTTCCACGAGGGTGATTTCGAGCCAATGTGTCGGGATGCTTGCCCGAAAGCGGATCGGCGGGTTGCGCGGCCAGAGATGGGGCGGCTCGGGAATTTCGCGCGCTTCGCACGGCCGCGTAACGAAGTCGCCCAGATCAAGACCGCTGCGCAGCCGGGCGACGGCCGCCTCGTCGTAAGCCCCTTCCACTTGCGCCCAATAGGTCTTCGGCAGCTTGCGCTCGGGCTCGGCGATGCGCGCCTGCAGGCGGCCGTCGTCGGTCAGCAGCAGGAGCCCTTCGCTGTCGGCATCGAGCCGTCCTGCCGGGTAGACGTCCGGAAGTGTCACGCATTCGGCGAGCGTGGGGCGCGTCGGATGCGGAGAAAACTGGCAAATCGTACCGAAGGGTTTATTGAGTGCGAGAAGTGTCATACCGGGGGAAGAAAATCAGAAATTGCCGAGGCAGCGCCGTGCGATATTGCAGCGCGTCGCGAAATACCCGAACGGATGATGCGGCCACTCGCCGCGCTGTCCTCTGGTCAGCCCCGTGATGTTAATGCATAATCGAAAACATCAGTCTTATGTCTTATATAAGACTAAAGCCGCGCCATACGCATCCCATGGCGCTGTGACTACAATAGGGCGGAAATGCGTCGAGAGCTCACCCCTCATCGGGTTCGATGCGCGCAGTCCGATCCATCCATTGGAGCCCCACCATGTCGTATCAGCACATCAAGGTCCCGGCAGGCGAGAAGATTTCCGTCAACAAGGATTTCTCACTGAACGTGCCGGACAATCCGATCATCCCGTACATCGAAGGCGACGGCACGGGCGTGGATATTACGCCGGTAATGCTCAAGGTTGTCGATGCTGCCGTGGAGAAGGCATACGGCGGCAAGCGCAAGATCAGTTGGATGGAGATTTATGCGGGTGAAAAATCGACCCGGATCTACGGCCCGGACGTGTGGTTGCCCGACGAGACGCTTCAGGTCGTGAAGGACTACGTTGTGTCGATCAAGGGACCGCTGACAACGCCGGTGGGTGGCGGTATCCGCTCACTCAATGTGGCATTGCGTCAGCAACTCGACCTGTACGTGTGTCTGCGTCCGGTGCAGTACTTCAAGGGGGTGCCGTCGCCGGTGCGTCAGCCTGAGAAGATCAACATGGTGATCTTCCGCGAGAACTCCGAAGACATTTATGCGGGGATCGAGTGGGAAGCGGAATCGGCGGGTGCGAAGAAACTGATCGCGTTCCTGCAAAACGAGATGGGCGTGAGCAAGATCCGCTTTCCGCAGACGTCGGGTATCGGCGTCAAGCCGGTGTCGCGCGAGGGTACGGAGCGGCTGGTGCGCAAGGCGATTCAGTACGCGATCGACAACAACCGCGACACGGTCACGCTCGTGCACAAGGGCAACATCATGAAGTTCACGGAAGGGGCGTTCCGCGATTGGGGCTACGCACTTGCCAAGAACGAATTCGGCGCGACGGAGATCGATGACGGTCCGTGGTGCAAAGTGAAGAACCCCAAGACGGGCAAGGACATCATCATCAAGGACTCGATTGCCGACGCCTTCCTGCAACAGATTCTGTTGCGTCCGGCCGAGTACGACGTGATCGCCACGCTTAACCTGAACGGCGATTACATCTCCGACGCGCTCGCCGCACAGGTGGGTGGCATCGGCATCGCGCCGGGGGCGAACCTGTCCGATTCGGTAGCAATGTTCGAAGCCACGCACGGCACGGCGCCGAAGTATGCGGGCAAGGATTACGTGAATCCCGGCTCGGAAATCCTCTCGGCAGAAATGATGCTGCGGCATATGGGCTGGACCGAAGCCGCGGACCTGATCATCGCGTCGATGGAGAAGTCGATTCTGTCGAAGAAGGTGACCTACGACTTTGCGCGCTTGATGGAAGGGGCGACACAGGTGTCGTGCTCCGGCTTCGGTCAGGTGATGATCGAGAACATGTAAGGCCTCACGGCTCACGCGCCCAACGGCTGTGCTGTCAAAAGCCCCCGGTGTAGCGATGCTCGCCGGGGGCTTTATGTTTTGCGCTACTGCACCACGACCGTCGTGGTCACGCGATGGTCGCCTGTGCCTGGCACGCGGCTGGTGAACTCACGTGGGAATCCGACCGTCCAGACGACCACGTCGGTGCCCGGTGTCTGCCCCGCCTGATACCACACGATCATGCCGGGAAAGCGCATGGTCTCGCAGCGCTGGCCGTCAGGCACGGTGTAATCGATCCATTCCGGTAAGACCTCACCGAGCGTCGGCTTCGAATCAAGTTGGAATGTCGGCTGGCCCAGCGAGCGGCATAGCACGCTGTAGTTGGGCTGTACCCAGATCGCGACCTTCTGGCCTACGGCAACGCTGATGTCGATGCTCGGCGGAGGGTATGCCGCTTGCGCCTGCGCAGCGCCCGCGCCCATCACGCACGCGACGAATGCCATCGTGCGCCATGCGATTCCTGTGGTGTCCATGACGGACCTCCCGCCCCCCTCGGCGGCCGACGCATAGCCTTCTCCTGACCGGAACAAACCGTCGGCACAACGCTTTCATTACAGTGCATCCGCTAGCACAACGCAAGGAACGGTGGGCGTTGGCTGTGCGTGCTACGCTGCTCGCGTGTTTTCGTGCGCGACTCACGGGAGGATGAGGATGAAGGTCAATCGCATCGTTGCTAATATCGCCGCACCGTCGGCGCAGACGTTACAGGCGGCACAACGCTTTTACGGCGAACTGCTCGGACTGGATCTGCTGATGGATCACGGCTGGATTGCCACTTACGGCAATGCATCGAAGATGAGTGTGCAGGTCAGCATCGCCACGGAGGGCGGCAACGGCACGCCCGTGCCGGACCTTTCGATCGAGGTCGACGATGTGGACAGCGCGCTGGCATGCATGCGCGACGCTGGCGTGGCTATCGAATACGGACCTGCCGACGAACCCTGGGGTGTGCGACGCTTCTATGTGCGCGACCCGTTCGGCCGTTTGCTCAACATCCTTTCGCACCGGTAAGCGCGGGTCGCCAGCTGCTCACCGTCCATCGCTGAGCGCCGAACGATCCTCATTCACGCGGGCCATCTCGCCACGGCACCGCAGCACCGTCTCACCGTCCATCGAAACAGGCCGCGAGGCGTTGCTGTTCAAACGCCTGGACAACGTGGTCCACGAATACGCGCGTTCGCAGCGGCAACAGCTTTTTGTTCGAGTAGTAGATGAACACCCCGCCGTACTCATCGAACCAGCCGGGCAGCAGTCGTTGAATGCGCCCCGTCGCCAACAGCGGCGCTGCATGCGGCATGGGCAGTAACGCTACGCCGTAGCCCAGCGCGACGGCGTGCGCCATCGCTTCCGGATCGTCGAAGATCATGCGGGTGCGCGCTTCGATGTTGACGCGCTCACCGACGGCGTTGCGAAGGTCCCATGCGCGCAGTCGCCCCGACATGCCGGAGCGCCGCAGGATCGCGTCGTAGGTGGCGAGCTCCGATGGATGCTTCGGGGCCTTGCGTCCGGCCATGTAGTCGGACGATGCGCAAATGACGGCATACGTCGGGGCGAGCCGCCGCGCGATCACGCCGGGCGTGAGTTCGATGCCGCCGCCAATCGCGGCGTCGAAGCCTTCGGCCACCACATCCACGCTTCGGTTGTCGAACCGCCAATCCGGCACGATGTCGGGATATCTGGCGAGGAAGTCGCCGAGCAACGGCACGAGGTACAGACGGCCGAACGCGTGCGCCACGCTTACCCTGAGCACGCCAGACGGCTTTCCCTCGCCCTCGGCTGCGCGCGAGAACGCGTCGGTCAGCGCGGCGAACGGCCCGTCGACGTCGAGCAGGAACCGCTCGCCGCCTGCCGTCAACGTGAGGCTCCGGGTACTTCGATGGAACAGCCTCAGGCCGAGTTGCGTCTCCAGACGCGCCACATTCTTGCTCACCGCCGCAGGCGTCATTCCCAGTCGCCGCGCGGCGGCCGAAAAACTTCCCGCGCGTGCACTGAGGACAAAGGCTTCGATCAGATGCAATGCGTCCATTTCATCTGTTCCATTTGGTTGAAATTGATGATCGATATTATGGTCTAGTTGCGATGTAATTCAACACCGATACTGGCTTCACTTCTCAACCAGTGGAGCAACATCATGGCAACGAGTTTTCAAGGCAAAGTGGCATTCGTCACGGGTGGTTCACGCGGTATCGGCGCGGCGATCGTGCAGCGGCTGGCCGATGGCGGGGCGACGGTGGCCTTCACTTACAAGGGTTCGAAAGCGGCAGCGGAGGAGCTCGTCGCCCGCATTCAGGCGTCCGGGGGACGTGCGAAGGCGCTGCTCGCCGACGCCAGCGATGCCGCAGCGTTGACCCAGGCAGTGAACGACGCCGCGCAGCAATTCGGCAAGATCGACATTCTCGTGAACAACGCCGGCGTGTTCACGCTGGGATCGGTCGCCGACCTGGCGCTGGAAGACTTCGATCGCATGCTGAACGTGAACGTGCGCGCCGTGTTCGTGGCATCGAAAGCCGCGCTTGCGCACATGGGCGAGGGCGGACGCATCATCAACATCGGCTCGTGCAATGCAGAGCGCATCCCGTTCGAGGGCGGCGCGACTTATGCCATGAGCAAGGCGGCGCTGGTCGGTCTCGTCAAAGGCATGGCGCGCGATGTCGGCCCGCGAGGCATTACCGTCAACAACGTTCAGCCGGGCCCGACGAACACCGATATGAATCCGGCGCAGGGGGACTTCGCCAAATCGATGCACGACATCATGGCGCTCAAGTATCACGCCCGTCCGGAAGACATCGCCGCGATGGTCGCCTATGTCGCCAGCGAGGAAGCCAGCTTCGTGACCGGGGCGAGCCTGACCATCGATGGCGGCTACAGCGCGTGAGCTTCGTCTGAATTCCTGACGAACGCGGTGTGACGGTAAGCGTAAGAAATGCAACGGCGCGAGCGCTATTGAGTGACTTTCCCGAGAGATCTGCGAGGCTTGCCGATCCCGGGCAACCGCCCGATCTCCCGCGCCGTTGCTGTCTTTCGTCATTCCCAAGACGACAGCGGTGCCGCCATATCCTGGGTTACCGGTGTAATGGCGTGTAAGTTGCGCCGTCTGTGGACGTCAACCTGCGCGCAGCGCAGCCACCTAGACTGCGCGGATGAAGGTCGTTCACCTCTCCCATACGCCGGTGGCCGGCAGCCCGGGCAACATTGTCTCGGCGCTGAACCGGCACACCGACATTGCCGCGCGCCACGTCGTCTACGACGCGGCGGCCTATGCGTCGCGGACCTTCGCCGTCGATCTCGACTGGCAACGTCACCGCGAAGAAGCGCTCGATGTCATCGCGGCCGCCGATGTCATCCACGTCCATCAGATATTTCCGATGGAGACGACATTCGGCGCCGACTTTCCGAACCGTTTCGGCAACAAACGATGGATCCGTCAGTTTCACTCCGCACCGGAGCTATGGTGTCGCGACGACGCCGTCATGCGCGAGCGCATCATCAACGATCCCTTGCCTCAGTTGGTCATCGGCCAGGGTCCGGAGCGCTTCTACCCCTTTGCCCGCGTGGTGCCCAACATCGTGCCGATCGACGACGCGCGTTACCTGCCGAAACCGGAATCTCCGGGCGAGACCGGTCGTCCTCTGGTCGTATTCTCACCGAGTGGCGCGTCGTCAGGCTGGCGCAAACGCTGGGAGACCAAGGGCGCGCCGCAGACGCTGCGCTTGCTGCGCCGGCTCGAACGTCGCGGGCTGTGCGAGGTGCGCCTCATCATGGGAGTACCGCACGACGAATGTCTGCGACTGAAGCAACGGGCGGCGGTGGCGCTGGACGAATGCGTGACGGGCAACTATCACCTCTCCGGGCTCGAGGCGTTGTCGCAGGGTAAGCCGACGCTCGGTCACCTTGACAATCGCGTGCAGTCGCAACTTCGCCGCCTGACCGGGGCTTGCGAACTGCCGTGGGTCGATGTGCCGCTGGAGGCGGCCGAAGCGCCATTGGTGGAGTTGCTGGAGAGCGCGTCGCTGCGCGCGCAGATCGGCGCTGCATCGCGTCGATGGATGGAGACTCACTACCGCGACGCCGCGATGGTGCAGTACTACCGTCAGGCATATCTCGATCTTTTCAACGCGCCGCACCGCTTCGGCGAGCGCCGCATCGACGCCGCCGATCAGTGGCTAGGGGTCTCGCTGCCGAATCTGCGCTGGCGGGCGCGTCGCAACGCCAACGCATTCTGGCGCGGGCTATGGGAAACGTGGCATGGCCGCTAAGCGGCGAGCGTCACTCCGAAAACAGATCGAATAGCAGCGTGCGCATCCACTGACTTGCGGGTTCCTGGTGATAGCGGGCATGCCAGAACAGATTGATCTGCACGTCCGGCAAATCCAGCGGGTGGTCGACGTAACGCAATCCGAAGTGCTGTGCGCTGCGCTGGGCGAACTTTTCCGTGACGGTCGCAATGAGATCCGTGGCGTGCAGAATGTCGGCGAGCGCCACGAAATGCGGCACGCGCAACCGGATGTTGCGTTGCACGTGGGCGCGTGCCATGAAGTCGTCGACCTGTCCGTGTCCCGTGCCCGCCGCGATCACCATGACTTGCTCCGCCCGCTCGAAATCCTCGCGCGCCATGCGCGTCGTCTTCGGTTTGTCGAGCGGATGGCCCGGGCGGAACATGCACACATACTTTTGCCGGAACAGGCGTCGCTGAAAAAACTCGGCGGTCAGATCGGGCAGATGCCCGACGGCGAGATCCACCTGACCCGCGGCCATCTCTTCATGCAAATTGACGGCCGTGTTGCGCACCGTACTGACCGTAATGCCCGGCGCCTGATCGCCGAGGGCATGCATGAGCCTCGGGAGAAAGTGCACTTCGCCGATATCCGTCATGGCGATCTGAAAGGCGCGCTGGCTCGTTGCTGGGTCGAAGGCGAGTTGACGGTTGAACACGCCGTGCAAGGCGTCCAGGGCGGTCGCTACCGGCTCGGCCAGTTCGATCGCCATGGGCGTTGGCAACATACCCCGCGACGTGCGGACGAATAGTTCATCGTTGAACAGCTTGCGCAGACGCGCCAGCGAATTGCTGACCGCGGGCTGCGTCACGCCAAGCGCTTCGGCAACGCGGGAAACGCGTCTCGCGTTGTACAGATGCTGGAAAACCACCAGCAGGTTCAGGTCGACAGCATGCAGGTCCATGGGGACACGTCTCGGCGATCAGTGAAATCACTGAAATTTATAGGAGATATAAGCGAGATTCTATTGGTTTATATCGCGGCTTGCGCGAAGCTTCTTGCAAACGGCGTCCGAACGCCGGAGGCAGTGCCCGGCGGGTGCTGTCATCACGGAGACAATCCCCATGCAAGTTCATGTGCAGCCGCTTGGCGAGCGCCTCGACGTCGTGCCCGGCGACAATCTGCTGAAAGCGCTGACCGATCGCCAGATCCCGATTTCGTACAGTTGCCTGTCCGGGCGCTGCGGCACCTGCCGCTGCCGGGTGATTTCCGGCGATGTTCAAGAGGCCGACGGTGTCGAATATCGCCATCACGACGACGGCACGGACCCCACGCGCTATGTGCTCGCCTGCCAGTCCACGGTGCAAGGTGACTGCGAAATCGAGCTGCCGGAGATGGATGAAGTCGTCGTGCATCCGGCCAGGATTCTCAAGGCGACCGTGCTCGCGATCGAACCGCTCACGCACGACGTCAAGCGTCTGTTGCTCAAGCCCGCGAAGCCGCTCAGTTTTTCTCCCGGTCAGTACGCCACGCTGCAATTCACACCCGCGCACATCCGTCCCTATTCGATGGCCGGACTCGACGCCGACGATACGCTCGAATTCCATATCCGCCGGGTGCCGGGCGGCGCTGTGACCGGCTATGTCGACGAACAACTCAAGGTTGGCGATGCCGTGCGGGTGTCGGGGCCGCTTGGCACTTCCTATCTGCGGACACGTCACGAGGGACCGATGCTTTGCGTAGCCGGCGGCACCGGGCTCGCGCCGGTGCTGTCGATCGTGCGTGGAGCACTCGCCCGTGGCATGCGTAATCCGATCCACCTCTATGTCGGTGCGCGTTCGCCGGCAGACGTGTACGGCCTCGCGTGGTTGCGCGAACTCGCGTCGCACCACGACGGTATTCGTTTGCATGTCGTGACGACCACCGACGCGCCGGGGCGGGCGGACGATGCGTTCCGGCTCGGTCATGTCACCGACGCACTCGCCGCCGACCACACCGGGGCAGAGGCGCTTGCCGGCTGGCGCGCGTACCTGTGCGGCGCGCCGCCGATGGTCGACGCGGCCACGCGGCTACTGCGCGCGCGCGGCATCGATGGCGCGCATATCTACGCCGACGCGTTCTACGCCAAGGCCGCGTGACGAACCTATTGCCCGCATTCCTAGCATTTCCAGCATTCCCCTCAGGAGACGATCGTGAGTACAACCCCGCAGACCGGCTTCGATCCGGCGCATTCCGCCGGCGCTCAGCCGTCGGAGCTTTGGCCCAACGAGGGCTCGAGCCGGATTCCGTTTCGCGTCTATACCGACGAGCAACTCTATCGGCGCGAACTTGACGAGTGCTTCTACCGCCGGCATTGGAACTACGTCGGACTGGAAGCCGAAGTGCCAAACCCGGGAGATTTCAAGCGCACGGTGATCGGTGAGCGCTCCGTCATCGTGACGCGCGATGCGTCCGGCGAAATCAATGTGGTCGAGAACGTCTGCGCGCATCGCGGCATGAAGTTCTGCCGCGAAAAACGCGGTAATCGCACGGACTTCCATTGCCCGTATCACCAGTGGAACTACGACCTCAAGGGCAATCTGCAAGGGGTACCGTTCCGTCGCGGGGTGAAGCAGGACGGCAAGGTCAACGGGGGGATGCCGAAGGACTTCAGGCCGGAGGATCACGGCCTGACCCAACTGAAGGTCGCCACCCGCGGTGGGGTGATCTTTGCGTCGTTCGATCACGACGTCGAGTCGCTCGAAGACTTTCTCGGGCCGGAGATCTGCGCGTACTTCGACCGCCTGTTCGACGGCCGCAAGCTCAAGCTCCTCGGCTACAACAAGCAGCGCATTCCGGGCAACTGGAAGCTGATGCAGGAGAACATCAAGGACCCCTATCACCCGGGCTTGCTCCACACCTGGTTCGTCACCTTCGGGTTATGGCGTGCGGATAACAAATCGCGTCTGGTGATGGACGCGCACGGCCGTCACGCCGCGATGATCTCCACGCGCGGACAGGGCGGTGGCGGAGAGGTCACGTCGGGCGTGTCGAGCTTCAAGGCGTCGATGTCGCTGAACGACATGCGCTTTCTCGACATCGTGCAGGAAGACTGGTGGAAAGGGCCGACGGCCGTCCTCATGACACTCTTCCCCAGCGTGATCCTGCAACAGCAGGTCAACTCCGTGTCGACGCGTCACATCCAGCCGCGCGGTCCCGATTCGTTCGATTTCGTCTGGACGCATTTCGGTTTCGAAGACGACACCGAAGAGATGACGCAGCGCCGTTTGCGCCAGGCAAATCTGTTCGGCCCGGCCGGTTTCGTGTCGGCGGACGACGGTGAGGCGATCGAGTGCTCGCAGGAGGGATTCACGCAAAAACCGTGGCACCGCGTGATCGCCGAGTTGGGCGGCACCGGGGTGGAAAACACCGAGCACATGGTGACGGAGACCTTGATTCGCGGCATGTACGCCTATTGGCGCCGCGTCATGGGCGTTTGAGGAGACGACACGATGGTGGATTTTGCAACATTTCAGGCGGTGGTCGAACTCAATGCCGCCTATGCGGCAGCACTCGATACCCAGCAATGGGATGCCTGGCCCGAGTTCTTCCTCGACGCGTGCGTCTACCGCATTCAGCCGCGCGAGAACTTCGAGATGGGGCTGCCGCTGGCCACACTGTCGTTCGAAAGCCGGGGCATGCTGCGCGATCGCATCTACGGCATTCGCGACACGCTATTTCATGACCCGTACTACCAGCGCCATGTGATCGGATTGCCGTCGATCCGTCGGCTCGACGACGACACGCTGCACGTCGAAGCCAACTACGCAGTGTTTCGCACCAAACCGGATCAACTGACCGACATTCTCTCGGTCGGGCGCTATCTGGACATCCTCAAACGAACCGACGACGGATGGAAGTTCGCGTCACGCCAATGCATTTTCGACAGCGAGATGATTCCCAACTCGCTGATCTACCCGATCTGAAGCGAGGGACATCATGAGCAGTAACTGGATTGAGGCGACGTCGCGCGACGCGATTCCCGAGGACGACGTGATCGGCCTGATTGTGGGCGGACGGGACATCGCCTTGTATGGCGTGGACGGCGAGGTGTTTGCGACCGATAACGTGTGCACTCACGGGAACGCGCGCCTGTGCGACGGATTCCTGGATGGGCATGAGATCGAGTGCCCGTTGCATCAGGGCAAATTCGACGTCCGGACGGGAGCCGCCCTGTGCGCGCCGCTCATCGAGGCTGTGAGAACCTATCCGATCCGCATCGAAGCCGACAAGGTCTACGTCGATCTGGGCTGAGTGTCGCCACATTAGGGGGAAGTGTCCAAACGGGCTGCCTGCGGGCGGCCCGTCGCATTTTGCCGACAGGCAACGCCCACGGGGGGGCGCGGCCCGGAAGACGTTCCCTCGGGCATGAGGGGCAAACGGAGCGCACGGATCATTTGTGCGATTCTTGAAACAAGTGGTTTTTTTGCCGGTTCGCAAGCGGCGTCGATTTCGCTTTCGGATTCGTTAAAAGCCTATTAATTTCCGATGCTTGGCGAATGACTTCGGCATGCCGGTTGACCGGGCGGCTGCGTAGGAATACTTAGTCAATTCGGATAATTGCGTAATTGGTTTCCGCAACCGAGAGTGTCAGAGGGAGTATTTTAATAACTGAGTGGAATATTGCGGTGATTGAAACTTTATAAGAAATTAAACGCAGTTAAATTCCGGGAAGCTTCGCGCATGGAGTGGAAAGTTGCGTTCGATTTTGCATTCAAAAACGGATCCAAAATGTTTCACTATGGTGCGCGCATTGCTGCGGTGCAATAAAAAACCCGGCCGAAGCCGGGTTTCCAATGCATCGAACGGCGCTACTCTCAGGCAGCAGCCTGGATGTTCGAAGCCTGCTTGCCCTTCGGGCCTTGAACGACCTCGAACTGCACCTTCTGACCTTCCTTGAGGGTCTTGAACCCGTTCATCTGGATCGCCGAGAAGTGAGCGAACAGATCTTCGCCACCCTCATCCGGCGTGATGAAACCAAAACCCTTGGCGTCGTTAAACCATTTGACCGTACCGGTTGCCATACAAACTTCCCCTAAACAATTACGACTACTACATATCACCGCAACAACGAGCACATCTGAAAAACCCGCCGGCTGGCGGCGGCTTCTTAGGCTCACCCAGGCATCTTTTCTTTTAAAACACTTATAGAGGAAAAGCGCCACGATGATTGTTTTCGCTAACTGCCAATAGTGTCAAGCCCTTTTTGAGTGATAGAAGTTGTGTTCGATCAGGTTTTACCCTTATATCTCGGAGGGTATAAGGGGTGCAGAGACACGCTCTTGAAATTTGGGTTAAGCTGACTCATATGGGTGTGGCACCCCCGGTGGTCGGGGCTGCAGCGCCTTGCTGGACAACGCACGCGCTGATGAGAACGAGTGTTGGCATTCCGGTGGAGAACCGGACGGCAGGCGGCAATAGGGGCTCCGATTGCTTCCTGTACCCGGGAGTTGTTTAGAATCCACGTATGGCAACCTTACCGACAACGCATGACGACACCGTACAGGAGCGGCAAGAGCAACAGCTCAAGCCGCCATCGATGTACAAGGTGGTACTGTTGAACGACGATTTCACCCCGATGGAGTTCGTGGTGATGGTCATTCAGGAATATTTTAATAAGGACCGGGAGTCTGCAACGCAGATCATGCTCAAGGTTCACCGTGAGGGCAGGGGAGTTTGTGGGGTCTTTACGCGCGATGTCGCGGCGACCAAAGTTGAGCAAGTTGTTAGCCATGCAAGGCAGTCCGGGCACCCGCTGCAGTGCGTGATGGAGGAAGCATGATTGCCCAGGAATTGGAAGTCAGCCTGCACATGGCGTTTATGGAAGCGCGCCAGGCGCGACACGAATTCATTACGGTCGAGCACCTGTTGCTCGCCCTTTTGGATAACCCGACCGCTGCCGAGGTGTTGCGCGCCTGCGCGGCAAATCTCGACGATTTGCGGCAGAACCTGCGCAACTTCATCGCCGACAATACGCCGACGGTGCCGGGGAGCGACGAGGTCGACACACAGCCCACGCTCGGTTTCCAGCGCGTGATTCAACGCGCCATCATGCACGTGCAATCCACTTCCAACGGTAAGAAGGAAGTCACGGGTGCGAACGTGCTGGTCGCCATCTTCGGCGAGAAGGACTCTCACGCCGTCTATTACCTGCAACAGCAGGGCGTGACGCGTCTGGATGTCGTCAATTTCATCTCCCACGGCATTACCAAAACCGGCGCGGCCGGCGAGTCGGCCAAGGCCGGCGAGGGGAGCGTGGAAGGCGAAGAGGGCGCCAACACCAAGGAAAGCCCGCTCGCGCAATACACCCAGAACCTTAACCAGATGGCGCGTGACGGCAAGATCGATCCGCTCATCGGGCGCGAATCGGAAGTCGAGCGCGTGGTGCAGGTGCTGTGCCGCCGTCGCAAGAACAATCCGCTGCTCGTCGGCGAAGCCGGGGTGGGCAAGACGGCCATCGCCGAAGGCCTTGCCTGGCGTGTCACGCGCGGCGAAGTGCCCGAGATTCTGCAGGACGCCACGGTCTATTCGCTGGACATGGGCGCGCTGCTCGCCGGCACCAAATATCGCGGCGACTTCGAGCAACGCCTGAAGGCCGTGCTCAAGGAACTCAAGGAGCGCAACAACGCGATCCTGTTCATCGACGAAATTCACACGCTGATCGGCGCGGGCGCCGCGTCGGGTGGCACGCTCGATGCCTCGAACCTGCTCAAGCCGGCGTTGTCGTCGGGGCAGCTCAAGTGCATTGGCGCGACGACCTTCACCGAGTATCGCGGCATCTTCGAAAAGGATGCGGCCCTGTCACGCCGTTTCCAGAAGATCGACGTGAACGAGCCGACCGTCGAGCAGACGGTGCAGATCCTGCGTGGCCTGAAGTCGCGTTTCGAAGAGCACCACGGTGTGAAGTATTCGTCGAGCGCACTCTCGGCGGCTGCCGAACTGTCGGCGAAGTTCATTACCGACCGCCATCTGCCTGACAAGGCCATCGACGTGATCGATGAAGCCGGTGCCGCTCAGCGCATTCTGCCGAAGTCCAAGCAGAAGAAGACGATCGGCAAGGGCGAGATCGAAGAGATCGTGTCGAAGATTGCACGTATTCCGGCACAAAGCGTGTCGGCGGACGACCGCGGCAAGCTTCAGACCCTCGACCGCGACCTCAAGAGCGTGGTGTTCGGACAAGACCCCGCTATCGACGCGCTGTCGGCGGCGATCAAGATGTCGCGTGCCGGGCTGGGCAAGACGGACAAGCCGATCGGTGCGTTCCTCTTCTCCGGTCCCACCGGTGTGGGCAAGACCGAAGTGGCCAAGCAGCTCGCCTTTACGCTCGGCATCGAACTGATTCGGTTCGACATGTCGGAGTACATGGAGCGTCACGCGGTGAGCCGTCTGATTGGCGCGCCGCCGGGCTACGTCGGCTTCGATCAGGGTGGTTTGTTGACCGAGGCGATTACGAAGAAGCCGCACTGCGTGCTGCTGCTCGACGAAATCGAGAAGGCGCATCCGGATATCTTCAACGTGCTGCTCCAGGTGATGGATCACGGCACGCTGACGGACAACAACGGTCGCAAGGCAGACTTCCGCAACGTCATCATCATCATGACGACGAACGCGGGTGCCGAGACGATCAACCGTGCGAGCATCGGGTTCACGAACGAGCGTCAGGCCGGCGATGAAATGGCCGACATCAAGCGCATGTTCACGCCGGAGTTCCGCAACCGTCTCGACTCGATCATCAGCTTCAAGCCGCTCGACGAGCAGATCATCCTGCGCGTGGTCGACAAGTTCCTCATCCAGTTGGAAGATCAACTGCACGAGAAGAAAGTCGAAGTGGTCTTCACCGACAAGCTTCGCACCTATCTCTCGAAGAAGGGCTTCGATCCGCTCATGGGCGCGCGTCCGATGCAGCGTCTGATTCAGGACACGATCCGTCGTGCCCTGGCCGACGAATTGCTGTTCGGTCGTCTGACCAGCGGTGGCCGCGTCACGGTGGACCTGGACGAGCACGATCAGGTGCAACTGTCCTTCCCCGAGGATGGCAACACCCGTGCACAGCCGGAAGCTGCCGAAGTCGAATAGTCCGAAGCGTCGGCAAGGTCTCTTGCCGCAATAAAAAAGCGCCGCTTCATGCGGCGCTTTTTTCATGACGGCTTGCGATGATGCCGTTGCGTGATGTCAGTGCTTGCCGGTGCTGCCGAATCC
This sequence comes from Pandoraea fibrosis, assembly GCF_000807775.2. NCBI lineage: Bacteria > Pseudomonadati > Pseudomonadota > Betaproteobacteria > Burkholderiales > Burkholderiaceae > Pandoraea > Pandoraea fibrosis. The sequence continues at coordinate 1,937,336 of NZ_CP047385.1, forward strand.
CCCCGCACCGCGATCGCTTTCGGGGAATTCATCCACGAGATTGAACTCTGCCTGCACGACCGGCACGATCACCAGTTGTGCGAGACGCTCGAACGGATTGAGTACGAACGGTTCGTTGCCGCGATTCCAGGTCGAGACCATCAATTGCCCCTGATAATCCGAATCGATCAGCCCGACCAGATTGCCCAACACGATGCCGTGCTTATGGCCGAGGCCCGAGCGCGGCAGGATCAGTGCGGCGTAGCCCGAATCGGCCAGATGGATGGCCAGGCCGGTGGGGACGAGCACGGTCTGGCCCGGTGCGATGGTCAGCGGTGCATCGAGACACGCGCGCAGGTCGAGTCCGGCGCTGCCCGGCGTGGCGTAGGCGGGCAACTGCGAGCGCAGGCGTTCGTCGAGAATCTTGACGTCGAGTTTCATGGCGTTATGGCGTTGGATAGGGCGGAATCGGTCGAAAATTCGGTCGGGGAAGCAGGCAGCTCGACGCTCGCTCAATGGCTGTCGGCGGCGCGCAGCGAAAACGCCTGCGCGAGCAATTCGTGAGAACGCAAACGGGCTCGGTAGCTGCCGGCCACCGTCAGCACAACGATTTCGTCGGCCTCGAACTGCTCCTGCAATTCCATCACGCGCGCGGTGACGCGCTCCGGGGTGCCGATGATACTACGCGGCTTCTCGCGCGCGATGACGGACAACTCCCGGTCGCGATATTGCGGCTTCGCCTCGGCCCCTTGTTCGAGGCTGGGAATCGGCTCGTTCATGCCGTAAGCCATTTGCACCCGACGCAGATCCACCCCGGCTTCGAGCGCTTCCGCCTCGGCGTCGGTGTCGGCGCAGATGACGAAGAGCGCCACCGAGCAATAAGGCTTCGCCAGTTGCCCCGGTGTGAAGCGTTCGCGATACGCCTGCGTCACGCGATGACCGTAGTGGGCGTTGATGAAGTGCGCGAAGCAGTAGCGCAGGCCAAGCTGCGCGGCGAGCAAGCCACCGAACTCACTCGAGCCCAGCACCCACAGCTCGGGGCGCGTTTGCACGGCCGGTTGCAGCAATACCCCACGGTAAGGATGATCGTCGGCCAGCGTGTCGTTGAAAAGGCCGGCCAGCTCGGCGACCTGTTGCGGGAAGTGCTCGCCCGCATCGTATGGCCCTTTCGCGACGGCGCGCGCCGTGCGCATGTCGCCACCGGGGGCGCGTCCGACACCGAGGTCGATGCGATTCGGAAACAGCGCTTCGAGCATCAGAAACTGTTCGGCCAGCTTGAACGGGCTGTAGTACGGCAGCATCACACCGCCGGATCCGACCCGCAGGCGTTTGGTCACGCTGGCCAGCCGCGCGATCATGACCTCTGGCGCCGGGTTCGCCACACCGCGCAGACCGTGGTGCTCTGCGCACCAGTAGCGCGTGTAGCCGAGGTCGTCGGCCGCTTGAGCCAGTTCGACGGTTGCCGCAATGGCGTCCGCCACGCTATGGCCGTGAATCACGGGCGTTTGATCGAGAATCGACAGCTTGATGCGTGCAGAAGACGTTTGTGCCATGAGTACGATGCTCCAGTTCGACGACCGCGGGCCCTCGACACACAGTCTTGAAAATCAGTGGCCACTCCCGGCGGACGAATCTGCCGGTGTCGTGCCGGGGCCTGCATGCGGCAGGCGCGCAATCATCAGGATGGCCACGATCCCGCCGAGTGCGCCGCACAGGAAGATCGAGGCGTAGCCGAAAAAGTTGGCGACGAGTCCGGCCATCGGCCCGATCAATCCGAGCGCCAGATCGAAGAACGCCGAATAGGCCGCCAGCGCCGCCCCCCGATTTTGCGGCGGCACCTGGCGCAGCGCCTCCACGCCCAGGGCGGGGAAGACCAGCGAGAAGCCCACGCCGGTCAGCCCGGCGCCAACGAGCGCCATGTGCGGACTCACTGCACCCCACAGCAGGAACTGACCGATGGCGCTGAAGACCAGCGAACACATGGCGACGCGGCGTCCGCCGAAGCGATCGACCGCATGTGCGAGCAGAATCCGCATGCCGATGAAGCAGGCGCTGTAGAGCGTGAGCGCATACGCCGCGCCCGACCAGCCGTGGCTGGCATAGTAAAGCGTGATGAACGCGGCAATGACCGCGTAGCCGATACTCCCCAGCGTCATGGCCAGACCGGGGCGCCACACGAGGCCGACGACACGCAGGAACGGCAGACGATGTCCGCCCACCGGGGCGGCTGCCGGCAGACGCAGCGCGATGGCGAACGCCACGGCGGGCAGCGCGATGTTCACGAGCGAGACGACCGTAAAGCCAGCCGATTCCAGCAGGTAGGCGCCGAACGGGGCGCCGGTCGCGAGCGCTGTGTACATCGACACGCCTTGCCACGAAATGGCTTTGCTCGCGTGCGCCGCACCCAGCAGGCCGATGCCCCACGACATGCCGCCGGTCAGAATCAGGCTTTCGCCGAAGCCGAGCACCACGCGTCCGGCGATGAGGATGCCCAGCGCGAGCGCAGGGTCCGGCACCATCGATGCCACGAGATACAGTACGCCCGCCGCCGCGCAGCCGCACAGCCCGGTGAGTACCGCGCGGCGCGGGCCACGTGTGTCGACGGTGCGTCCGGCGTAGGAGCGCAGCAGCAGCGTGACGACTGACTGGATGCCGATGGTGACGCCGACGACGAAGGAGCCGTAGCCGAGCGTTTCATGGACGTAGACCGGCAGCACGGGCAGCGGCATGCCAATCGTCATGAAACCGAAGAACATGATCGCGGCGAGCATGCTCAATGTCCCGTAGACACTGACAGCCGGCCGGGCGGTCGTAGGAGGTTGCGTCATCTTGATGGTTATCGTGTTGCGATGGCCCGAAGGCCGAAAGGCTATGGCGTCAATGTGTGACGCCGTCATGCGGTATTGCGTTGGTTCGGTCAAGCCGTGAGCCGGATGGTTGTGCCCGTCTGCCAGCGTTGCCGGACCACGACGATAACAGGCGGGCAGTCGGGTGATATGGGCGGACGGTGAACGACGCGTGCGTCAGCCGGGCGCGCGCGACGGGAGTCGTGCGGCGATTTCGATGATCAGGCTGCGGGCGAGCGATTGCTTGTCGGCGCGCGGCAGGCGTTTCTGCCCGGCATCGTCGAAGAGAATGACTTCGTTATCGTCTTGCCCGAACGTGGCAGGACCGAGATTGCCTACGAGCAGCGGCACCTGCTTGCGCCGGCGCTTTTGTGCGCCGTGCGTCTCCAGATCGCCTGATTCGGCAGCGAAGCCCACGCAATACGGCGGCTTCGGCAACTGCGCCACGGCCGCGAGAATGTCGGGATTCTGGACGAAGTCGAGCGTCGGCACGTCGGCGTCACCGGTTTTCTTGATCTTGTCATGCGCCACTTCGCGCACGCGCCAGTCGGCCACGGCAGCCACCGCGATGAAGACGTCGTTGTGCGCCACGTCGGCCATCACCGCGTCGTACATCTGCTGCGCCGTTTGCACGTTGCTGCGCGTCACGCCATAGGGCGTGGCCAGTGCTGTCGGGCCAGCGACGAGATGCACGTCGGCGCCTGCCTGCGCGGCGGCACGGGCAAGCGCAAAGCCCATCTTGCCGCTGGACAGATTGGTCAGGCCACGCACCGGGTCGATGGGTTCGAACGTCGGGCCTGCGGTGATCAGCACACGGTGTCCGGCAAGGCGTTTGGGCTGGAAGAAGCCAACCAGGGCCTCAAAAAGTTCTTCCGGCTCGAGCATCCGCCCGTCGCCGATTTCACCGCACGCCTGATCGCCGCTGCCGGGACCGAGGATCGTCAGGCCATCGCCGCGCAGCGTCGTGGCATTGCGCTGGGTCGCCGGGTTGGCCCACATCTGACGATTCATGGCGGGCGCGACCAGCAGCGGGCAGTCTCGCGCCACACACAGCGTGCAGAGCAGGTCGTCGGCCATGCCGTGCGCGAGCTTGGCGAGGAAGTCGGTGGAGGCGGGGGCGATGATGATGGCGTCGGCCTCGCGCGAGAGGTCGATGTGCGCCATGTTGTTGTCGACGCGATTGTCCCACTGGCTGGTGAACACCGGACGCCCCGAGAGCGCCTGCATCGTGAGTGGCGTGATGAATTGCGTGGCGGCTTCGGTCATCACGACCTGCACCGTCGCGCCGGCCTTGATGAGCAACCGGGTGAGTTCGGCCGACTTGTAGCAGGCGATGCCGCCCGTCAGGCCGAGAACGATGGTCTTGCCCGCAAGTTCACCGCGTTCCATAGAAAGTGCCTCCTCCAAAGTGCCGCGCGGCGCCTCCGGGGCGCCGCGACGGTGTTGGCTGCGAATGACCGGGTGCGCTATTTGCCGCGCCGCACGCGTCGCAACTCGTCGATCACCAGCAGCACCGCGCCCACGCAAATGGCCGAGTCGGCCACGTTGAACGCCGGCCAATGCCAGCCGCCGACGTGAAAGTCCAGAAAGTCGACCACATGACCATAGATCACACGATCGATCACGTTGCCCAGCGCGCCGCCAAGAATCAGCGAGAGCGACAGGCAAAACATTTTCTGGCCGTTATGACGCTTGAGCAGCCAGATGATGACGGTGGCCGCCACGATCCCGAGCAGCGTAAAGAACCAGCGTTGCCAGCCGCCGGCGGCCGCCAGAAAACTGAATGCCGCGCCCTTGTTGTACACCAGCACCAGATTGAAGAACGACGTCAGCGGGCGGAACTCGCCGTACTGGAATGTCTTCAGAATCGTGAGCTTGGTGACCTGATCGAGCAGGATCGCCACGATCGCAATTCCAAGCCACGGGGCCAGACCGTAAGTGGCACCCCCACGGGCGCCACCGTTGCTGCGTCGCGCGCCCGTCCGGGCGCCTGCTTTGCTTGCCATTATGCCGCGCTCCGGTGTTCGCCGCTGCCGAACAGGTTCGACACACAGCGGCCACAAAGGGTCGGGTGAGCGGCGTCGGCGCCCACGTCTTCACGATAGTGCCAGCAGCGCTCGCACTTCTGATGCGTCGACGGCGTGACGACCACGCCTTCCTCCGCTTCGGTGGCAACCTGCGTGACGGCGGCCGCCGACGTGATCAGCACGAAACGCAGATCGTCGCCGAGGCTGGCCAGCACCTCGAACTTGCGGCCCGAGACACGCACGTCCACTTCGGCCTGCAACGACGAGCCGATCTGTTCGGCCGCACGAGCTTCTTCCAGCGCCTTGGTGACGTCGCTGCGCACCGCGCGCAGCAGATGCCATTTCTCGAGCAGACGCGTGCCTTGCGCGACTTCCGGATAGGCGTAGTAGGTCTCGGTGAAGATCGTGTCGTTGCCCGGCTGGAACACTTGCCACGCTTCTTCCGCCGTGAAGGACAGGAACGGCGCCATGAGCTTGAGCAGGCCGTGCGTGATGTGATACAGCGCGTTCTGGGCGGCGCGGCGGGCCGGGGCGTCCGGCGCGCTCGTGTACAGACGATCTTTCAGGATGTCGAGGTAGAAACCGCCGAGATCTTCCGAGCAGAACGTCTGAAGCTTGGCCACGACCGGGTGGAACTCGTAGCGGTCGTAGTGGCCCAGCACTTCGGTTTGCAGCGACTGTGCCAGCGCCACGGCGTAGCGGTCGATTTCCAGCCATTGGTCCGCCGGCAGCGCGTGCTTCGCATGGTCGTAATCGGCCAGGTTCGAGAGCAGGAAGCGCAGCGTGTTGCGGATACGGCGATACCCTTCGGTCACGCGCTTGAGGATCTCATCCGAGATCGACAATTCGCCCGAGTAGTCGGTCGATGCCACCCACAGACGGATGATTTCGGCGCCGAGCTTGTCCGCAACATCTTGCGGCAGGATCGTGTTGCCGATGGACTTCGACATCTTGCGGCCCTGACCGTCGACCGTGAAGCCGTGCGTGAGCAGCGCCTTGTACGGCGGACGGCCATCGAGCATCGAGGCGGTGAGCAGCGACGAGTGGAACCAGCCACGGTGCTGATCCGAGCCTTCCAGATACAGGTCGGCGGGGAAGCCCAGCTCATGCGCGTGCGAGCCGCGCAGCACATGCCAGTGCGTGGTGCCCGAGTCGAACCACACGTCGAGCGTGTCGCGGTTCTTCACGTAATCCTTGGCCTCGTCGCCGAGCAGTTCCACCGGGTCGAGCGTTTGCCACGCTTCAATGCCTTCGGTTTCCACGCGCTTGGCTACGGCTTCGAGCAGTTCCGGGGTACGCGGGTGCAGCGCACCGGTTTCCTTGTGCACGAAGAAGGCCATCGGCACGCCCCATTGGCGTTGACGCGAGAGCGTCCAGTCCGGGCGATGCGCGATCATGTTGTGCAGGCGCTGCTTACCCCACGCCGGGAAGAACTCGGTGGCCTCGATGCCGGCGAGTGCGATCTCGCGCAGCGTCTTGCCGTCGCCCGGCGCACCGTCGACCGGCTTGACGTCCATGCCCGCGAACCACTGGTTGGTGGCGCGGTAGATGATCGGGGACTTGTGACGCCAGCAGTGCATGTAGCTGTGCGTGTACTTGAACGAGTGGAACAGCGTGCCGGCCTCGCGCAGCGCTTCGACGATCTGCGGGTTGGCGTCCCAGATCGACTGGCCACCGAACAGCGGCAGGCTGTCCTGATAGCGCCCGTCGCCCAGCACGGGCATGCGGATATCCGCGTCGGGCATGTCATGCGCCTTGCACGAGACGAAGTCCTCCACGCCGTAGGCAGGCGCCGAGTGGACGATGCCGGTCCCCGTGTCGGTCGTCACGTAGTCGCCGAGGTAGATCGGCGAGGTGCGCTCGTAGCCGGCGTCAGCCGTCGAGAGCGGGTGACGGAAGCGGATCAGCGAAAGCGCTTCGCCCTTCGTGCGGGCGATGATTTCGCCGTGCAGACCGTAGGTCTTCAGGCAGTCTTCCACGCGCTCGGTCGCGAGAATGAGCAGACCGCGCTCGGTCGAGACCAGTGCGTATTCGACTTCCGGATGCACGTTGAGCGCCTGATTCGACGGGATCGTCCACGGGGTCGTCGTCCAGATGACGATGTGGCCGTCTTCACGCGGCAGCTTCGCCAGACCGAAGGCCTTCGCGACCTTCTCCGGCTCGGCGAAGGCGAAACCGACGTCGATGGCCAGATCGGTCTTGTCCTTGTACTCGACTTCCGCCTCGGCGAGCGCCGAGCCGCAATCGAAGCACCAGTTCACCGGCTTCAGGCCACGGTAGACGTAGCCGTTCTCCATGATCTTCGCGAGGGCACGAAGCTCGTCCGCTTCGTTCGAGAAGTTCATGGTTTTGTACGGGTTGTCCCAGTCGCCCAGCACGCCCAGACGCTTGAAGTTGGGCTTCTGACGCTCGATCTGTTCGGCCGCGTAGGCGCGCGCCTTTTCCTGCACTTCGCGCACCGGCAGATGCTTGCCGAACTGCTTTTCGATCTGGATTTCGATGGGCATGCCGTGGCAGTCCCAGCCCGGCACGTAGGCGGCGTCGAAGCCCGCAAGGCTGCGCGCCTTGACGATCATGTCCTTGAGGATCTTGTTGACCGCGTGGCCGAGGTGGATGTCACCGTTGGCATACGGCGGGCCGTCATGCAGGATGAACTTCGGACGGCCTTTGCTGGCGGCGCGGATCTTGTCGTAGATCTTCTTTTCCTGCCATTGCTTGACCCACTGCGGCTCGCGCTTGGGCAGATCGCCGCGCATCGGGAACGGCGTGTCCAGCAGGTTGACGGGATATTTGCTCGGGGCTTTCTTTTCGCTCATGGTGCGTCGCTACGAATTTGGAATGTCGGGTGTGGGGCGCTCGCGCCGGTCGCGTTGACGTCTGGCCTTGTGGGCCGGGAGGTGCAACGCCCGGGCAGGTGCCAGTGGCGCAGGCGGGCCGCGCGCAAGGCGCTGGGCGCCGGCGCACGCGGGCGAAGATCAACTAATTCGGTCGGTAGCGGAGGTAGCGAAGTCGCGTCGCGCGCTCGGGCCATTGGCGTCGAGCGCGTGGGCGAAGTAGGCGCGGGCCTCGCGCGTGTCCTGCGCGATGGCCGCTTCGAGTTCGGCCAGGCCGTCGAATTTGGCTTCGTCGCGCAGCTTCTGCAAGAACTCCACGCGCACCAGCTTGCCGTAGCAGTCGCCCGAAAAATCGAGCAAATGCACTTCGAGCAGCACGCGGCCGGAGTCGTCGACCGTCGGGCGCAGGCCCAGACTGGCGACGGCGGGCAGTGGCTTGTCCGCCAGACCATGCACCTGCACCACGAATATGCCCGTGAGGGCCGGATGTTTGTGGGCAATGCGCAGATTGAGCGTGGGGAAGCCCAGCTTGCGGCCGAGCTTCATGCCATGCACGACGTGACCGGTGATGGCGTAGGGACGGCCGAGCAGCGCGTGCGCGCGCTCGAAGTTGCCGTCGGCAAGGGCGGCGCGCACTTCCGAGCTGGAAATGCGCACGCCGTCATGCGCAATGGTCGGCATCTGCTCGACGACGAAGTCGAAACGGCGCCCCGCCTCGCGCAGATAGTCGATGTCGCCCGCGCGTTTCGCGCCGAAGCGGAAGTCATCGCCGACGAGCAGCCAGCGGGTGTGCAGGCCGTCGACGATGATGTTGCGCACGAAGTCTTCGGGCGACTGGCCCGCGAAATGGGCGTTGAAGTGTTCCACCACCAGACGGTCGACGCCTTGCGAGCGCAGCGCCTCGAACTTGTCGCGCAGATTGGAAATGCGCGCGGGCGCCCGGTCGGGCATGAAGTACTCGCGGGGATGCGGCTCGAACGTCATCACGCACACCGGCAGGCCGCGCGCAGCCGCTGCGGCGCGCACGCGCGCGAGCAGTGCCTGGTGGCCCAGATGCACGCCGTCGAAATTGCCGATCGTCAGCACGCAGGGCGCTTTGCTTTGCGCGTTGGGTAGACCCCGGAAGACTCGCACGATAAAGGAAGCGTCAGTACAGGACGTTGAGTGAGCGTTGGTGGAGGAACCGTGCGGCACAGCGGGGGGACCCGGTGGCCTGCGATGGCGGGCGAGGCCCGGTGCGCAGGACGGCCGATCCGACATTGCGGCGCCGCAGAACGTTGAATTATAAACGCTTCGGAGCCATCGCGGCGCGGATCGGCTGTCTGGTGCGCCGCGCCAATGATAAAATCCGGCGATGAAGAACATTGTCATCCTGATTTCCGGACGAGGCAGCAACATGCAAGCCATCGTCCGGGCCTGTACCGCAGAAGGCTGGCCGGCCCGCGTGGCCGCCGTCATCGCCAATCGCCCCGAGGCCGACGGTCTCGGATTTGCGCAGGAAAACGGTATCGCCACGGCCGTGGTGCCCAGTCGCGGCAAGACCCGCGAGGCATTCGATGCCGAACTTGCCGCTGAGATCGACCGTCACCAGCCCGATCTGGTCGTGCTCGCCGGCTTCATGCGCATTCTCACCCCGGAATTCACCGAGCGTTACGCCGGCCGGCTCATCAACATCCACCCGTCGCTGCTGCCCGCCTTCCCGGGCCTGCAAACGCATGCCCGTGCGCTGGAAGCCGGCTGCAAGGTCGTGGGCGCCACGGTGCATTTCGTGACGGCCGAGCTCGATCACGGCCCGTATGTGCTGCAAGCGGCCGTGCCGGTGCGCGCAGGGGACACGCCCGAGGCACTGGCCGAGCGCATCCTGCCGCTGGAACACATCATTTATCCGCGCGCCGTGCGCTGGTTCGTGGAAGACCGTCTGATCGTGGCCGATGGCCGCGTGACGGTGACTCCCGCGGCCGACGGCACGCCCGATCCGCAATGGCTTTTTGGTGAGGACGCATGAGCACCCGCCCGACACAGCGCCGCGATGGCGCCAATTCATCCGCTCACCGCTCCGGCGGCCGATCGACCGATACCCGTCAACCGTCCAAGGGCGGCCAGCCAGGGGAGCGTCAGGAACGCTATGTCCGCCCCGACCGCTACGACCGTTCGCGCAACGATCGCCGCCCGGAGGCTCCGCCCGCCGAGACGGCCCGCATGCGCGGCGAGCACCTGTCGCCCGCACTTTTCGAACATACCCAGCGCCTGCTTGGCAGCGTGCTGACGTTCAGTGGCCCGGCCGACACGCTCGTGAGCACGTACTTCCGTGCCAACGCGAAGCTGGGTCATCGCGAGCGTGGCGTGCTGGCAGAGACGGTGTTCGCCATCCTGCGCCGCAAGCTCGAATTCGGTCAGCACGCGGGAAGCGGCTCCGGGCCGCTGGAGCGCCGTCTGGCACTGCTGGGACTGGCGTTCACCCGCGGTCTGGCGTCGGTCCAACTGGTGGCCACCCCCGATGAAGTCACATGGCTCGAACATGTCGGTCAGATCGATCCGGCAAGCCTTTCGGCACGCGTGCGCACGAATTTGCCGGAATGGCTCTATGAGCGTCTGGCCAAGCGGTTCGACGCCACCGAACTCGAAGCGCTCGCCGCCGCACTGAACCAGCCGGCACCGCTCGATTGCCGCGTGAACCTGATCAAGTCGAATCGCGACGATGTGCTTGCCAAGCTGCGTGAAGACGGCTTCTCGGCGGAAGCGACACCGTTCGCGCCCAATGGCATCCGTCTGTCGGGCAAGCCGGCGCTGCAAAAGCACCCCCTGTTCATGTCGGGCGCGATCGAAGTGCAGGACGAGGGCAGCCAGTTGTTGTGCCAACTGGTCGCGCCGCGTCGCGGCGAGATGATCGTCGACTTCTGCGCCGGGGCCGGCGGCAAAACACTCGCCCTCGGGGCGCAAATGCGTTCCACGGGGCGTCTGTATGCGTTCGATATTTCGGAAAAACGCCTGGCCAAGCTCAAGCCGCGTCTGGCACGCAGCGGCTTGTCGAACGTCTATCCGGTGATGATCGACAGCGAGAACGACAGCAAGATCAAACGACTGGCGGGCAAGATCGACCGCGTGCTGGTCGACGCGCCGTGCAGCGGGCTGGGCACGTTGCGCCGCAATCCGGATCTGAAGTGGCGTCAGTCGCCGCAGTCGGTTCAGGAACTCACGCAGAAGCAGGCGTCGATTCTGGCGAGCGCTGCCCGGCTGGTGAAGGTGGGGGGCCGTCTCGTGTACGCTACGTGCAGTCTGCTTACCGAAGAGAACAGTGCCATTGCCGAGGCGTTCGCGGCCGCGCATCCCGATTTCGTCCTGTTGCCGGCGAACGAGTTGCTCGCATCGCAGAAGATCGACCTCGATACGGGCAAGTATCTCGAGCTGCTGCCGAACCGCAACGCGACCGACGGTTTCTTTGCCGCCGTGTTCGAGCGTCGCCCGGCGTAAGGCGTTTCCGGGCGTCAGCGAACAACAAGAAGAGAGATAGCGATGCAGGAAAGTCCGGCTTTCGCGAAGTTGGTGCGGGACGTCGTTCGCGACGTCGGCGACCCGCAGATCATCTGGCAGATCGCGGCCCTTGTCGGGGCGCTCGCCGTCGCCTTCGTGCTGCGGCGCTGGATGATCGGCCGGCTCGATCGTCATTTCGAGCGTGTCGCCCCTTCGCGCCGCGCGGGCTCGTCGAGCCTGCGCCGCTCGTTCTTCCCGATGTTCGGCTGGATGTGCGTGGCCCTGACGCGCGTGGTGCTTCAGGAGCATATGCGCGTCTCGCTGCTGCGGTTGGCCGAAGTGCCGCTGTTCGGCACGGCGTTGATTTATCTGGCGTTCTACTTCGCGCGGCGCCTGTTTGCGTCGTCGCCGCAGACCTACGGGCTGTTGAAAATCTTCGAACGCGTGTTCACCGCATTCGCCTGGCTGTCGATGCTGGCCTATGTGCTGGGCGTGCACGACGACATCCTCAGTTGGCTCGCCAGTGTGCGTTTCGCGGTCGGATCGAGCCATCTGACGTTGCTGTCGATTCTCTCCGGTCTGCTCTGGATCGGCGTGACCCTCGTGTTGGCCATGTGGGTCGGGTCGCTGATCGAAGACCGGATCATGCGCACGACTACGCTAGACGGCAACCTGAAAGTGGTGATGTCGCGGCTGGTCAAGGGGGTGCTGACGCTGATTGCCGTGCTCGCGACGTTGTCGTTCGTGGGCATCGACATCACCGTGCTTGGGGTGTTCGGCGGCGCGCTGGGCGTGGGGCTGGGATTCGGTTTGCAGAAAATTGCGTCGAATCTGGTCTCCGGCTTCATCATCCTGCTCGACCGTTCGGTGCGCATCGGCGATCTGATTACGATCAGCCCGTATCACGGCACTGTTTCGCAGATCAATACGCGCTATACGGTAGTTCGCGGGCTGGATGGCGTCGAAGCGCTGGTGCCGAACGAGCAACTGGTGACGAATGTGGTGCAGAACCACTCGTTTACCGAGACGCGCGGCCGGGCCAAGGTGAACGTGCAGGTGGCCTACAGCGCCGACGTGGGGCTGGCAATGTCGCTGATGCTCAAAGCGGCGGAGGACGTTCCCCGGGTGCTGACGGACCCGCCGCCATCGGCCTTGCTGCTTAACTTCGGGGCCGATGGGATGGACCTCGAAATGGGCTTTTGGGTGCAAGATCCGGCCCAGGGCAGCGGCGCTATCCGATCGACGATAAATATGCGGATTTGGCGCACTTTTCGCGAGCACGGTATTGAAATTCCGTATGCGCAGCGCGAAATACGCATTTTGAACGATTGGGCCGATGGTGTGCCCGTTGCAAGCGTCGATCGCCCGGATTTGCCTGCGGATACCTCGAAACCCGCGCTAGCACAGGCGCAAGACGGCGAGAAGAAGCCTTCGTAGACCGTTTTGCCCAGGCCCACGGGTTGACCTGCGACAAAATGCGTGGCGGGCAGGCTACACACGGGCAACAGTCCGTCAGGTAAAATGCCCGGCAAACCAATAAGAAACCCACGTTCACCGGCACGTTTTCCGCCCATCTCGCCCCGGCATTCAGCAACTTGCCGAACTCCAGCGAATCCAAGCGTCAAGCGAGCGTAAGAACGAGACCTGACGCGACGGCGATCGATGCCGCATCGGCCCGACAAGACAAGACACGGCGGTGTTGCCGTGATTGCTACCGTATTGATTAGTTTGGAGTGATATTTTGCTGGACAGTCTCCTTGGATTTATCTCTAACGGCCTGCTCGACTGGAGCGGCTGGGAGATCACGTTGTTCACGCTGGCCGTCACGCATGTGACGATCGCGGCTGTGACGATCTACCTGCACCGTTGCCAGGCGCACCGCGCCCTCGACGTGCATCCGATCGTCGCCCACTTTTTCCGTTTCTGGCTCTGGATGACCACAGGCATGGTGACCAGCGAGTGGGCTGCGATCCACCGCAAGCACCACGCCAAGTGCGAAACGCCGGAAGATCCGCATAGCCCGCAAACGCGCGGCTTGTGGAAGGTGCTCGCCGAGGGCGCCGAGCTGTATCGCGCCGAGGCGAAGAACGAAGAAACGATTCGCAAGTTCAGTCACGGCACGCCGAACGACTGGCTCGAGAACCACGTCTACCGTCGCTACCCGATTCTGGGCGTGAGCTTCATGATGATCATCGATATTGCGCTGTTTGGCGCGATCGGGCTGACCGTCTGGGCCGTGCAGATGGTGTGGATTCCGTTCTGGGCCGCCGGTGTGGTCAACGGTCTGGGCCACTACTGGGGCTATCGCAACTTCAACTGCGCCGACGCGTCGACGAACCTGCTGCCGTGGGGCATCATCATCGGCGGTGAAGAACTGCACAACAATCACCACACTTACGCCACGTCGGCCAAGCTGTCGAACAAGTGGTACGAGTTCGATATTGGCTGGTTGTACATCCGCCTGTTGTCGATGGTGGGCCTGGCCAAGGTGAAGAAGATTGCACCGACGCCGAAGCTCGCGAAGAGCAAGGCAGCGTGCGACGATGACACCTTGCAGGCCGTGCTCTCGAACCGCTACGAAGTGATGGAGCGTTACGCCAAGACCTTCAAGCGTGCCTATGGCCAGGAACTGGCACGCTTCAAGGACAAGCGTCAGCATGGCGAGTACCAGTTGTTCCGGGGCGCGCGTAAGTGGTTGCATCACGATGAAGCGTCGCTGCAAGAGCCGCAGAAGCAGCAACTGGGCGAGATCTTCGCGCACAGCAACGCCGTGAAGACGTATTACGAACTGCGCCGCGAACTGGCCGGTATCTGGGAGCGTTCGAACGCATCGCGCGAACAGCTTTTGAGCCAGTTGCAGAACTGGTGCCATCGCGCCGAGCAAAGCGGCATTCACGCGCTGCAGGAATTCGCTTCGCGTTTGCGCCGCTACGCGTGAACGGGCGAAGCCGGAAATCCGTTTTTGACGCATAATCGAAACCCCGCCACGGCGGGGTTTTGTCATTCCCGGCCTTCCCACGGGCCAAGCGAAAATGAATGCCTCACTCAAATCCGTAGAATTCGAGCGCCCCGCACCGAGCGGCGCCACGTGCGTTGCCCACGCCTGGGCGCGTGTCCCGGATGCGCCGTCGCAGGAGGAACGCGTAGCGCTCAAGGCCCGGATCAAGCGTCTGCTCGTCGAGCAGAACGCCGTGCTGGTGGCCCATTACTACGTTGACGCCGATTTGCAGGACCTCGCCGAAGAGACCGGCGGGTGTGTGGCCGACTCACTGGAGATGGCGCGTTTCGGCCGCGACCATTCGGCCAAGACGCTGGTGGTGGCCGGTGTGCGCTTCATGGGCGAGACGTCGAAGATTCTCAGTCCCGAAAAACGCATTCTGATGCCGGATCTCGACGCGACCTGTTCGCTCGATCTGGGCTGCCCCGCCGACGAGTTCGCGGCATTTTGCGATGCACACCCTGACCGCACGGTCGTCGTCTACGCGAATACGAGTGCGGCAGTGAAGGCTCGCGCCGACTGGATGGTGACCTCGTCCATCGGTCTGGAAATCGTGGCCCATCTGCATGCGCAGGGGAAAAAGATTCTCTGGGCACCGGATCGCCATCTGGGCAGCTACGTGCAGAAGCAGACCGGTGCCGACATGTTGTTGTGGCAGGGCGCCTGTCTGGTGCACGACGAATTCAAAGGCACCGAACTTGAATTGCTGCGCCGCGAGTTTCCGAACGCCAAGGTGTTGGTGCATCCGGAGTCGCCGGCGTCGGTCGTTGAGCAAGCGGATGTGGTCGGCTCGACATCGCAGATGATTGCGGCCGCGCAGACGATGGACGCGACCGAGTTCATCGTGGCGACGGACAACGGCATTCTGCACAAGATGCGCGCCGCAGCGCCGGGCAAGCGCTTTATCGAAGCCCCGACGGCCGGTAACAGCGCCACCTGCAAGAGCTGCGCGCATTGCCCGTGGATGGCGATGAACAGCCTGCAGAATCTGGCCGACGTACTGGCGTCGGGCAGTAACGAAATTCACGTCGATGCAGAGATTGGCCGCCGTGCCCACACATGTATCGACCGTATGCTCAAGTTCGCTGAAGCGCGCAAACAGAATGTGCGCGCCAGCGGTGATTTCGCGCGCGATGGCGCGCTGTTTGCCGGTGTAGGTCCCGCATAATGACGCAACCCAATACGCTGAGCACCGACGAGGCGCTCTCCCCGGATTTCGCCGCGTTCGGCGAGCCGCTTGAGGCGGCACTCTCGCGCAACGTGCGCGATGCCCTCGCCGAAGACATCGGTAGCGGCGATCTGACAGGCCTGCTCGTGCCGTCCGACGAGATGGCGCATGCCCGCATCATTGTGCGCGAATCGGCCGTGCTGTGCGGCGTGCGCTGGTTTGAGCGCTGCATGAAGGGCGTGAATGCCGAGGTCCGTGTGCAATGGCATTACCGTGAAGGCGACCGCATGTCGCCTGATTCGGCGGTGTGCGATATCTACGGACCGGCGCGCGCGTTGCTGACAGGCGAGCGCACGTCGATGAACTTCCTCCAGTTGCTCTCCGGTGTGGCAACGGCTGTGCGCCGCTATGCCGATATCGTCGAAGGCACGAAGGCAAGCGTACTCGACACACGCAAAACGTTGCCGGGCCTGCGTCTCGCGCAGAAGTTCGCGGTACGCGTGGGCGGGGGAGCCAACCAGCGCCTCGCACTCTACGACGGGATCCTTATCAAGGAGAATCACATCGCGGCGGCTGGCGGTATTCGTCAGGTGCTGGCGAACGCCGATCGTCTCGCCGATGGCGCGCCAGTGCAGATTGAAGTGGAGTCGCTTGAGGAGCTCGAAACGGCGCTTGAGTGCGGTGCGACGTCGATCCTGCTCGATAACTTCACGCTGGACATGATGCGTGAGGCCGCGCGCGTCGCCGATGGGCGCGCTGTGCTGGAGGCGTCGGGCGGCATCAATCTCGAAACGCTGCGTGCGATTGCCGAGACGGGGGTGGACCGGATTTCGGTGGGGGGACTCACCAAGGACGTTCGCGCCACCGACTTCTCGATGAGGATTCTCGAGACGGTAGGGTAAGCGCAGCGATTCGTTCGCGCTGTTGCAGCAGAATACGAAAGGCCGCAGGGGAAAAACCTGCGGCCTTTTGTTTGATTTGTTGCCGGGGTGTTACGGTGTTATCGCATTGGGCCCGACGCCGGATTAGCGAACGTGTCTCGGCAATGCCGGCGACAGTACGGTTGGTAGTGCTTTCGGCAGGGTGTCCGGAAAGTCCCGGGAGAAGTGCAGTCCCCGGCTCTCGTGACGCTCCAGCGCACTGTCGACGATCAGCGATGCCACGTCGACCAGATTCCGAAGCTCGAGCAAGTCACGGCTCACGCGGAAATTCGCGTAGTACTCGGTGATTTCTTCGCGCAGTAGCGCGATTCGGTGCTGAGCCCGCTCAAGCCGCTTGGTCGTGCGGACGATGCCGACGTAATTCCACATCATGCGGCGCAACTCGTCCCAGTTGTGCGCGACAACGACTTCTTCGTCGGCATCGGAGACACGACTTTCGTCCCAGGCGGGAACATCCGTTGCGCCGGGGTGCGTCGATTCGCCGCGCTGAATATCCTCCGCGGCGGCTTTGCCGAGCACGAGGCATTCGAGCAACGAATTGCTGGCGAGGCGATTGGCGCCATGCAGTCCGGTGTAGGTCGCTTCGCCGACGGCATAGAGCCCGGGCAGATCCGTTTTGCCGTGCATATCGGTGACGATGCCGCCGCAGGTATAGTGCGCTGCCGGGACCACCGGGATCGGCTGTTTGGTGATGTCGATACCCAGTTCGGCGCATCGCGCCAGAATCGTGGGGAAATGTTCGCGCAGGAATTCGGGGCTCTGATGGCTGATGTCGAGATACACACAGTCCAGACCGTGCTTCTTCATCTCGAAGTCGATGGCGCGCGCGACGATGTCGCGCGGCGCCAGTTCGGCGCGCGGGTCGTGTTGCAGCATGAAGCGCGTGCCATCCGGCAATACCAGACGTCCGCCTTCGCCACGCACCGCTTCCGTAATCAGGAACGACTTGGCGTAAGGATGATAGAGGCAGGTCGGATGAAACTGGATGAACTCCATGTTCGCGATGCGGCAACCGGCGCGCCAGGCCATGGCGATACCATCGCCGGTCGCGGTGTCGGGGTTCGTCGTGTACAGGTAGACTTTGCCCGCGCCGCCGGTGGCCAGCACGGTGTGCCGTGCCGTCATGGCGTGCACTTCGCCGGAGGCGAGATCCTGAACATACAGTCCCTGGCAATGACGTCCGGCCGTCGGTGCCGAGTCGGCCCGGTCCGATGTAATCAGATCGACCGCGAAATGATTTTCAAAGAGGGTGATATTCGGATGCTGACGCACGCGCTCGGTGAGCGTAGCGATCACGGCGTGCCCGGTGGCGTCGGCCGCGTGAATGATGCGTCGATGGCTATGGCCGCCTTCGCGTGTCAGGTGGAAGCCGAGTTCGGCAGCGTCGTCGCGTGTGAAAGGCACGCCCTGCGCGATGAGCCACTCGATGGCTTCCCGGCTATGCTCGACGATGAATCGCGTGGCTGCCTCGTCGCAAAGGCCGGCACCGGCAATGAGGGTATCGGCTACATGCTCGTCGACGCTGTCGGTCGAGTCGAGTACGGCGGCGATGCCGCCTTGTGCCCAGTCGCTTGCGCCTTCCGGCATCGGACGCTTGGCGACCAGCGCCACACGGCAGGTACTGGCCAGATGGAGGGCGACAGACTGGCCGGCGAGCCCGCTGCCGACAATGACGACATCGAAATTCATGATACGCGCTGTCTCTGGAATCGCCGCCACAAGGCGGGCGCGATTCTTGTTATGGAGGTGAGCCAGTATAGCGAGTCAATACGCGCGTGACACACGACCCTATGCGCACTTCGATGAAATTGTGTCTTGCGTCACTACGCATAGCGTAGCGCTGCAAATTTCGGGACGCCCAAACGAAAAACCCCGCCAATGGCGGGGTATCGAACGCAGCAGCGGACTGCTACGAGAAAACCTGTTGATCTTATTTGATCTTGGTTTCCTTGTAGGGCACGTGCTTACGAGCCACCGGATCGAACTTGCTGATTTCCATCTTTTCCGGATGGGTACGCTTGTTCTTGGTGGTCGTATAGAAATGACCCGTACCTGCGGTCGATTCCAGCTTGATCTTGTCGCGAGCGCCTTTTGCCATGATGAGCTCCTAAACTTAGACTGCGTTGCGCGAACGCAGATCTGCCAGAACGGCATCGATGCCGTTCTTGTCGATCAGGCGCAGGCCAGCTCGCGAAATACGAAGACGAACAAAGCGGTTTTCACTTTCAACCCAGAACCGGCGATTTTGCAAGTTCGGGAGAAAACGGCGCTTGGTTTTGTTGTTGGCGTGGGAAACGTTGTTGCCGACCATCGGCGCTTTCCCGGTCACTTGACATACGCGTGCCATGAAGCACTCCTAACCCAGAATTCTGTGTAAAAAAAGGTGAGTCGAAAAGACAGACCGCGATGATACCACAAAAATCCCAGACAAATCAATCGCTTTAGTGATTAGGATGCGAGTCCCTGGCGGGAAACGTCTGTCGGAGATTCGGGGAAGGGACGGATTATAGCGCAAGCATTCCGCGAGCGCGACCCGAATGCCAAAATCTTGGGCAAATGTTGTTGCCAGCCATCACAGCCCACCGTTCTCGGCAAGCGAGTACACGCTGTCGCCCGCCACGATGAAATGGTCGAGAAGACGGATCTCGAGCAGCGCCAGGGCGTCGCCTAGCTGACGCGTCAGCGCCAGATCCGCCGCACTCGGGGTGGGCACTCCGGAGGGGTGATTGTGCGCGACGATCACGGCGGCGGCGTGCACGTCGAGGGCCGCACGCACGATCTCACGGGGGTAGGCGCAGGTTTGCGTCAGTGTGCCCTCGAACATCACGCGGGTGCTGACGAGCCGGTGCGCAGCATCGAGGAACAGGCAGGCGAAGCGCTCGCGCGAGCGGTCCTGGAGCGTGAGGCGTAGATAGTCGCGCACGCGCGCCGGAGAGTCGAGCAGGCTGCCCGACTGCATGCCTTCCCCCAACATTCTGCGCGCCACTTCCAGGGCAGCCTGAAATTGAAGGGATTTGGCCTGACCCAGTCCGGGAATCTGGCGCAAACTCTCGAACGGCATGGAGAGCAGCCGGGAGAGCGATCCGCTGCGGGCGATCAATTCGCGCCCGAGATCGACGGCGTTGCGTCCCTGCGAGCCGGTGCGCAGCAAAATCGCCAGTAACTCGGCATCGGATAGCGCATTGGCGCCTCGGGCCAGCATTTTTTCGCGGGGACGCTCGGCGAGCGGCCATTGGGCGATGGACATGACGACTCCTGAACCGGACACCGTCACGCGCATGATCGCGGGTGCCACTAATAAGAAACACTGCCGTCGACAGGAAAAAATCGGGGCTGCTTTGCTGGGGAGCCGGACGCGCAACGCGACGTCATTTACAATATTAGCTTGACCTTGCTGTGAGACCCCCATGAGTTCTGTTGCAACCCCCGTGGTTCAAGACGATTCCTATCTGACGCTCCACTACCGGATCGCCGCGCCCGATGGCGCTGACATTGTCAACACGTTTGAAGGCACGCCGGCCACGCTGCAGCTCGGGGGCGGCCAGATGGCTCCGACCCTGGAGCAGGCGCTGCTGGGGATGACGGCGGGGGAGCGTCGCCGGGTGGAACTGGCGCCCGAACAGGCCTTCGGCCCGCGCAATCCGGAACTGCTGCAACGCGTCTCGATGAAGACGCTGCAGGAAAACAGCAACTTTGGCGAAGCATATAGCGTTGGCGATCTGGTCGAGTTCAACGCGCCGAGCGGTGGCCGCTATGCGGGCATCCTGCGCGAACTGGGCGACGGCTGGGCATTGTTCGACTTCAACCATCCGCTGGCAGGCCAGCCGATCGTGTTCGAAGTCCAGATTATCGGCATTCTGTAGGGATCGAAATGAGCGCCACCCAAGTCGTAGCACCGACCTTGTCGGATGCGGAAATCCTGCTGGCTCAGCCGCGTGGCTTTTGCGCGGGCGTTGATCGTGCCATTGAAATCGTCGAGCGTGCGCTCACGATGTATGGCGCGCCGATCTACGTGCGCCACGAGATCGTGCATAACGCGTATGTCGTCGAGAACCTGCGCAAGAAAGGCGCGATTTTCGTCGAGGAACTGACGGACGTGCCGTCGGGCAACACGCTGATCTTCAGCGCCCATGGCGTGTCGCAAGCCGTGCGTACCGAAGCGGAAGCCCGTGGCCTTCGTATTTTCGACGCCACATGCCCGCTCGTCACGAAGGTGCATGTCGAAGTGGCGAAGATGCGCAGCCAGGGGCTCGAGATCATCATGATCGGCCACAAGGGTCACCCGGAAGTGGAGGGCACGATGGGCCAGTCGGGCGAGGGCATGTTCCTCGTCGAGACGATTGAAGACGTGCTGGCCCTGCAGGTGGCGAACGAAGACAAGCTCGCGTATGTGACGCAGACGACGCTGTCCGTCGACGACGCTGCCGAGGTGATCAACGCGCTCAAGCAGCGCTTCCCGCGGATCACAGAGCCCAAGAAGCAGGACATTTGCTACGCGACGCAGAATCGTCAGGACGCCGTGAAATTCATGGCGCCGCAGTGCGATGTGGTCGTGGTCGTCGGCAGCCCGAACAGCTCCAATTCGAACCGCCTGCGCGAAGTTGCCGAAAAGATGGGCGTCCCCGCCTACATGATCGACTCGCCGGATCAGCTCAAACCGGAGTGGTTCGACGGCAAGCGCCGGATCGGTGTGACGGCGGGCGCTTCGGCGCCGGAAGTGCTGGCGCAATCGATCGTGTCGCGTCTGCGCGAACTGGGTGTCAATCAGGTCAAGGTGCTTGAGGGCGTGGAAGAAAACATTGCTTTCCCGCTGCCCAAGGGCCTCGCGCAAGTGGCCGTCGGATAAGCGTCGTCCGCGCAACCAGACCAAACGGCCAGCGGCAACGCCGCATGGCTCGCAAACCGGGTGCCGCATCGAGCGGCCCCGGTTTTTTATCGCCTCATTCCCGCTTCCCCCTTCTGCGCATACCGCCCCGTGCGCGGCCATCCTCAGGCGACCGATGCAATCGGTATCCACCTGCCTTCCCAGTCGTACCAAGTCGTGAATTCGACTGCGGCGTTTGTGCATTCTCTCCACATTTTTTGCAAAAATTCTGCGCGACGATTTTTCTTCTTTTTGACGTCTCATCAGCCAAAACTCATGACGTCAATTAATAATTCAACGAATAAAGAATTTGGACAAATTCAGGCTGTCTGGTTTTCCAGAATCTAATTATTTATATATTCACTTAATTAGAATGGCTGCTCCAATTGTTATAGGCATGCTAATTGCTTATTAGCTTGATGTGGCGCTCAAGCCCATCAATGGTGCATTGGTTGCACCATCAAGCCGCCCGGGCCGGTGCGCCTGGGTGCGTAAAACCTTTAACAAATCCGGGGTTGCGCTTTTGAAAAATTAGGGTTGCACAAGTCGGTATAAAACCTTAGTCCTCCATTATGGAAAACCCTGTGGCGGCGGGCGTCGCAGCCGCAAAGAATGGAGTTACAATGCGCGCGTTTCGCATACGAAACATCGAATTGGCGTTTTTGGCGTTATTAAACCGCCGACAATCAGGAGATAATCAAATGCAACTCAAGTTCGCGAAGGTACTGCCCGTAGTCGCCGCAGTGACGCTGTTGGCGGCCTGCGGTCAGAAGGAAGAAAAGCAGGCCGACTCGGGTGCCGCTTCTGCACCTGCCGCGACGACTGCCGCCAGCGGGGGCGGCGATGCGGTTGTAATTAAGATCGGGCACGTTGCACCGTTGACGGGCCAAATTGCTCACTTGGGCAAAGATAACGAAAATGGTGCACGCCTGGCTGTCGAAGAGGCCAACAAGGCTGGCCTGACCATTGACGGCAAACCGGTCAAGCTGGAACTGGTGGCCGAAGATGACGCCGCCGATCCGAAGACCGCAACGCAGGTTGCCCAGAAGCTCGTCGACGAGAAGGTTGTCGCCGTGGTGGGCCACTTGAATTCCGGTACGACGATTCCGGCATCGAAGATCTATAGCGATGCGGGCATCGTGCAGATCTCGCCGTCCGCCACCAACCCGGCATACACCCAGCAGGGCTTCAAGACCACCTATCGTGTGGTCGCGACCGACGCTCAGCAAGGTCCGGCACTGGCCAACTACGCCACCAAGGCGCTGGGTGCCAAGTCGGTGGCCATCGTCGACGACGCGACGGCCTACGGCAAGGGCTTGGCCGACGAGTTCGAGAAGACCGCCAAGGCCAACGGCCTGAAGGTGCTCTCGCACGACGCGACCAACGACAAGGCCACGGACTTCCGCGCCATTCTGACCAAGATCAAGGGTGAGCGTCCGGACATCATCATGTACGGCGGTATGGATGCCACCGGCGGCCCGTTCGCCAAGCAGTCGAAGGAACTGGGTATCGGTGCCAAGGTGCTGGCCGGCGACGGCGTGTGTACCGACAAGGTGGCCGAACTGGCTGGCGATGCCATCGACAACATCGTTTGCTCGGAAGCGGGCATGGCGCTGTCGAAGATGGAAGGCGGTGCGGACTTCTCCAAGCGCTACGAAGCCCGTTTCAACCAGCCGATCCAGATCTACGCCCCGTTCACGTATGACGCCGTCAACGTGATCGTCGACGCCATGAAGCGCGCCAATTCGGCCGATCCGGCGAAGATCCTCGCAGCGATGCCGGCCACCGACTACAAGGGTGTTATCGGTCACATCGCCTTCGACAGCAAGGGCGACATGAAGGAGCCGGTGATCACGCTCTACAACTACAAGGACAAGAAGAAGAGTGTGCTCGACGTGGTGAAGATGTAACTCCCAGGCGCTTGCGCCATGAAACGGCACCGTTGCCTACCCGTTCGGTGCCGTTTCTTTATCTGCGGAACGATGTCGTGCCTGCATGACGGGCACGGCCCCCCTCCTGACACAGGATTACGCCTCATTACCCGCAGTTCTCTCGACCCCCTCGCGTGCCCTATCGGACAAGCGTGTCGAGAGCCCGTTTTCGGGACAAGGAGTTAGCTTCATGGATATTTTTATCCAACAAATCTTGAACGGCCTGGTGCTTGGTAGCGTCTACGCGATCATTGCGCTGGGATATACGATGGTCTACGGCATTCTGGGCATCATCAACTTTGCCCACGCCGATGTGATGATGATTGGCGCGATGGTCGCGCTATCTACCATCAACCTGTTGTTGAAAGTCGCACCGGACATGAATCCGGCGCTGATGCTGGCCATCGCCACGCTCGTGTGTATGCCCGTGTGCGCCCTGGCCAATTTCGTGATCGAGCGTGTGGCCTACCGGCCGTTGCGCAATGCACCACGTCTGGCGCCCCTGATCACGGCCATTGGTGTGTCGTTGCTGCTGCAGACGATCGCCATGCTGATCTGGTCGCGCAACCCGCTCTCGTTCCCGCAACTGCTGCCGACCGACGCCATGACGATTATTCCGCAACGCGGCGATCATCCCGGCGCCGTGACCAACGGCACCGGTATCGTGATCGTGGTGGTCGCGTTCCTCGTGATGTTCGGCCTGACGCAGCTCGTGAACCGCACCAAGCTCGGACGCGCCATGCGCGCGACGGCGGAGAACCGCAACGTCGCGGGTCTCATGGGCGTGAACCCGAACTTCGTGATCTCGGCGACGTTCGCCCTGGGCGGTGCCCTCGCAGCGCTCGCGGGCGTCATGATGGCGTCGAACTACGGCAATGCCCACTTCTACATGGGCTTCATTCCCGGCATGAAGGCGTTCACGGCGGCGGTGCTCGGCGGTATCGGCAACCTGCAAGGCGCCATGGTCGGGGGTGTGCTGCTCGGCCTGATCGAAGCGCTCGGTGCGGGCTACATCGGCGATCTGACCGGTGGGGTGTTCGGTAGTAACTATCAGGACGTGTTCGCTTTCGTCGTTCTGATTATCGTGCTGGTGTTCCGTCCAAGCGGTCTGCTTGGCGAGCGCGTGGCCGATCGTGCATAAGCGGGGAGACGTCACACCATGAATCAACCTGTGCAAACCTCCGCGCCGGCCACGCAGATTTCAGCGGCGGCCGCGACACGCAAGGCCTATCGGGGCCTTGCGATCTTCCTGATCGGCGCCATCGTCGCCCCCGTGCTCGTGGGCTACGCCGGTGGCAATTACTGGGTGCGCGTGCTCGACTTCGCGCTGCTCTACATCATGCTCGCGCTGGGTCTGAATATCGTGGTGGGCTTTGCCGGCCTGCTCGATTTGGGCTACATCGCGTTCTATGCCGTGGGCGCATACGTCACGGCGTTCCTCAGCTCGCCTCACCTCACGACACAGTTCGAGTGGATCGCGCATCTGTTCCCGGGCGGCCTGCATGTGCCGGTGTGGTTCACGATACCGATAGGGGCGGCGGTCGCGGCGATCTTCGGCATCTTGCTGGGCGCGCCGACGCTGCGTCTGCGCGGTGACTACCTGGCCATCGTGACGCTGGGCTTCGGCGAAATCATCCGTATCTTCATGAACAACCTCGACCGTCCGGTGAACATCACCAACGGCCCGAAGGGGATCACCGGCATCCAGCCCGCCTCGCTGTTCGGCTTTGATTTCTCGAAAGCGCACGAATTTTTCGGGTTCAAGGTCAACTCGGTGTACATGTACTACTACCTGTTCGTGTTCCTGGCACTGCTCATTGCATTCATCTGCGTGCGCTTGCAACACTCGCGCATCGGACGTGCGTGGGTCGCCATTCGCGAAGACGAAATCGCCGCCAAGGCGATGGGTATCAACACGCGCAATATCAAGCTGCTGGCGTTTGCCATGGGCGCGTCGTTTGGCGGCGTGGCCGGTGGCATGTTCTCGGCGTTCCAAGGCTTCGTCTCGCCCGAGTCGTTCACCTTCTGGGAGTCGATCGTCGTGCTCTCGATGGTGGTGCTCGGCGGCATGGGCCACATTCCGGGCGTGATTCTGGGCGGTGTGCTGCTCTCGGCGTTCCCCGAGATCCTGCGCTCGACCATGGGCCCGTTGCAGATGAAGTTGTTCGGCAACGTCATCGTCGATCCCGAAGTGATTCGGCAATTGCTGTACGGTCTGGCCATGATTCTGATCATGCTGTACCGTCCGGCCGGCCTGTGGCCGTCGCCGCGTCCGGAAGAGCGGACTCTGTAAGCCGAGGGAGACGAATTCAAGATGAGCGAACAAATTCTTCTGTCCGTCAAGGGCGTGAACAAGCGCTTCGGCGGTCTGCAGGCCCTCACGGATGTGGGGCTGGAGATCAAGCCGGGGCAAATCTATGGGCTGATCGGCCCGAACGGTGCCGGCAAGACCACGTTCTTTAACGTGATCACCGGCCTTTACACGCCGGACTCCGGCGAATTCACGCTCGACGGCAGCACCTACAAGCCGACCGCAGTGCATGAAGTGGCGCGCGCGGGCATTGCCCGCACGTTCCAGAACATTCGCCTGTTCGGCGGCATGACCGTTGTCGAGAACGTGATGGTGGGCCGTCACGTGCGCACAAAAATGGGCGTGATCGGTGCGATTGTCCGTTACCCGGGCGCGAAGGCCGAAGAGCGCGCCATTCGCGATCGTGCGATGGAGTTGCTCGAGTACGTGGGCGTGGCGAAGTACGCCAACTACACGGCGGCGAATCTCTCGTACGGCCACCAGCGCCGTCTGGAGATTGCGCGTGCGCTGGCGACCGATCCGAAGTTGCTCGCGCTCGACGAGCCGGCCGCCGGCATGAACGCGACCGAGAAGGTCGAGTTGCGCGGGCTGCTCGACAAGATCCGTAGCGACGGCAAAACGATCCTGCTCATCGAACACGACGTGAAGCTGGTGATGGGCTTGTGCAACCGCATGACGGTGCTCGATTACGGCAAGGTGATTGCCGAAGGTTTGCCGCAGGATGTGCAGAAAAATCCGGCGGTGATTGAAGCGTATCTCGGTGCAGGAGGCCATTGATGAGCGCAATGTTGACGATCAAGGGCCTGAAAGTCGCTTACGGCGGGATCAAGGCGGTCAAGGGGATCGACCTGAATATCCAGCCGGGCGAACTGGTCACGCTAATCGGCGCGAACGGTGCGGGCAAGACGACCACCATGAAGGCGATCACGGGGCTGCTGCCGTGGGCCGATGGCGACATCGAGTATCTGGGC
Source organism: Pandoraea fibrosis (assembly GCF_000807775.2). Classification (NCBI taxonomy): domain Bacteria; kingdom Pseudomonadati; phylum Pseudomonadota; class Betaproteobacteria; order Burkholderiales; family Burkholderiaceae; genus Pandoraea; species Pandoraea fibrosis. The sequence continues at coordinate 1,963,677 of NZ_CP047385.1, forward strand.
AAGTCGATTCGTGGCGTGAAAGCGTTCGATCTGCTCAAGCAAGGTCTCGCCATGGTGCCGGAGGGGCGCGGCATTTTCACGCGCATGACCATCCTCGAGAACATGCAGATGGGCGCGTATTTGCGCAACGACAACGCGGGCATCAAGCAGGACGTCGACAAGATGTTCGGCATTTTCCCGCGGCTCAAGGAGCGCAAGGACCAACTCGCCGGCACGCTCTCGGGCGGTGAGCAGCAGATGCTGGCCATGGCGCGTGCGCTCATGAGTCAGCCCAAGCTGTTGCTGCTCGACGAGCCGTCGATGGGCCTCTCGCCGATCATGGTCGAGAAAATCTTCGAGGTCGTGCGCACCGTGTCGGGCGAAGGCGTGACGGTGCTGCTCGTGGAGCAGAACGCGCGTCTGGCGTTGCAAGCGGCGCACCGCGGCTACGTGATGGACAGCGGGCTCGTCACCATGACCGGCGACGCGAAAGACATGCTCGACGATCCGAAGGTGCGCGCCGCCTACCTGGGAGAATGAGCCGGGGAGCCAGTCCCTCGCCATCCTGAACGTCTGACGCAAGCCAGACGACAAGCCAAGGGCGCCGGAGGCAACTCCGGCGCCCTTTTTCTTTCCCGTCGCACTATGGGCGGGGGCAGGGCAATTGCGGCATGACGCGAGCGCGATGCCTTACGGCGACATCGACGCGTTGCGCGTCGTGGCCAGCGGCAGCCGTTTGCCGAGACTCACGACATCGTCGGCTGCATAACCGTGCGCGGTGTAGAACGCCAGCGCCTCGCGCGATTGGGTGAGCACTTGCAGATTGAGCTTGAGGCAACCGCGTTTGGCCAGCGCGACTTCCGCGTGACGTAGCAACGCGCTCGCCACGCCGCGACGGCGCAGTGCCCGCGCGACCGCCAGCGAGTAGACCCAGCCGCGATGACCGTCGTACCCGGCCATGACCGTACCCACGATCTTCTTGTCGCGCACGGCGACGAAGAACAGCCCGTCGTGCATGGCGACCTTATTGGCGATCGATCGACGCGGTTCGCGATGCGGCTTGTCCGAGGCGTTGTATTCGGGAAACGCCTCGCGCCAGAGCGCGATTACGGCATCGGTATCCGCGTCGTCGAATGTCCGGAGGTGAATGTCGGCGGGCGTGGCGATCATGGCGCCTCCTGTTTGCCGGTGTAGATGTCGGGGCGATGGATCTGCATCATCTTGTTCTCTGCACCGAGCGGCTCGAAGCCGTAACGGGCGTAGAGACCGGCCGCGTCGGTGGTGGCGAGCAGAAAGCGCCGCAGTTGTTGCAGCGCCGGGTGAGCGAGCACGCTCTCGCACAGCCGCTTACCGATGCCCAGTCCGCGCATCGACGGATCGACGAACACGTCGGCCAGATAGGCAAACGTGGCGCGGTCGGTGATCACGCGTGCGAACCCGACCTGATGGGCCGGGCCGCCTTCTACCTGTGTCGCGTAGGCGCCGAAGCACAGCGAGTGGGAGATGGCGCGCATGAGCGTGTCTTTGGGAATGTCCCTGGCCCAATGCGTTTGCGTCGAGAGGGCGTGATGGATGAAGCCGATGTCGAGCCGTGCCGGATCGGCGGAAATTTCGACGATGGCGTCGGCGGGCGGTGTCGGGTGCCCGTGGCTCAGATCGTTCATGGAAGGTGTCTCCTAATCGATAGCGCACGCACTGCGTGGCCGGAAGGTTGGCGCACATGCGGCAGGCGTCTGTTCGGCCCAGGTTTGGCCCATGTCCGGTGTAGTCGCCGGACGTTCTCATGGATTCGTCAAACGTGTTTGGCGAGCAACGTGTCGAGCATCGAGAGCATCTGATCGATCTCGTCGCGGCTCACGTTCAGCGCGGGCATGAAGCGCAGCAGGCCGGGGCGTGGCGAGTTGAGCAACAACCCGTCGGGCGTCGCCTCGCGTGCGGCTTCGACCAGTTGCGGCCCGATGTCGCGCCCGAGCAGCAGCGCGCGCAGCAAACCGGCGCCGCGCTCGCCCTCGCCGCCATAACGCGAGGACAGATGCTGCAACCCGGCGCTCAGATAATCGGCCTGTGCCCGAACGAATTCGAGAAAACCCGGGGCGCTGACCGTGCGCATGACCGCAAGACCCACGGCGCACATGAGCGGATTACCGTTGTATGTGCCGCCCTGATCGCCTGGCTGGAAGACGGCGAACTCGTCGCCGCACAGCATGGCGGCCAGTGGCACGCCGCCGCCGATCCCTTTGCCGAGCGTCATGATGTCCGGAACGATGCCGGCCTGCTGATGCGAGAAGAGGGTACCCGTGCGTCCGCAACCGGTTTGCACCTCATCCACGATGAGCAACAGCCCGCGCGCTTTCGTGAGTGCGCGCAATGCCTTCATGAACGCTTCGGTGGCCGGCACGACGCCGGCTTCGCCCTGAATCGGCTCGAGCATCACGGCGACGGTGTCCGGGCCGATGAGTGCCTCGACCGACGCGATATCGTTCATCTCGGCCTTCGGGAAGCCCGGCACCTGCGGGGCGAAGATCGTGTCCCAGCCCGGTTTGCCGCTCGCGGACATGGTGGCGAGCGTGCGGCCGTGGAAGGCGTTCTTGAACGTGATGATCTCGAAGCGGGCGTTGCCCGAAGCGCCCGGATGCAACTGCCCCCACTTGCGCGCGAGTTTGATGGCGCTCTCGTTGGCCTCGGCGCCACTGTTCGCGAAGAAGACCTTGCCGAGTCCCGAGAGGTTGGCGAGCAGGTCGGCCAGCTCGATCATCGGCACGTTGTAATACGCGGGGCTGGGGTTGAGCAGCATCGCGCCTTGCGCGGCGAGGGCGTCGCGCATGACCGGGTGGCAGTGGCCCAGGCTGTTGACGGCCCAGCCCTGAATGAAGTCGAGATATCGCTTGCCGTCGTGGTCGTACAGCCAGCCGCCCTTGCCATGGGTGAACACGAGGTCCGGGCGCGACGTGATGGGCAGCAACGCCTGCGTGGCGAACGCTGAGAACTTGGCGTTGCGCGCCGATTTGGACGAGGTGGACGACGCAATGGCTGACGAGTTTGACGAAGGGGCAAGCGACATGACGGTCTCCGAAGGGCGAAGGTGAGCGAGACGGGAAATAAAAAAAGCCACGGGGGTTGCCCGTGGCTTCGCTGTGCTTGAGAACTTGCGTGTTATCGCAGTCGATAGCGTGCCGCGCGGCATCCCGGTTGGGGCAGCGTGCGGCGACGTCGGATCGAGGCGATTGCAATCAGGTTCATGTCGGCAAGCATAAGGGGCGCACGCGGCGCTTGTCAAAGGATATGCACGCACTGTGGCGTGCATGCATCTTTGCGGCGGGTGCGCGTCGCCGGTTCACTGCCCGGCGCCAGGGTTGTCGGCTTCGGTGGTGAAGGCGTCGGCGAAGAACGCGTCCTCCGGCAAATGGTGATGCGCAATGAAGTCGCGGCGCGCGGCTTCCACCATCACGGGGGCACCACAGGCGTAGACTTCGTAGCCCGACATATCCGGCAGATCGTCAGCCACGGCACGATGCACGAAGCCCGTGCGACCCTGCCAGTGATCTTCCGGCGCGGCTTCGGAGAGGACCGGCACGAACCGGAAGCCCGGAATATCGCGAGCCCACTGTTCGGCCAGTTCGCGCAGGTAGATGTCCTTCAACTGACGCGCGCCCCAGTAGAGCGTCATCGGCCGGTCGAGACCCTTATGCGCCGCATGTTCGACGATGGCCTTGATCGGTGCGAAGCCGGTGCCCGAGGCGAGCAGTACGATGGGCTTGTCCGAGTCTTCGCGCAGGAAGAAAGTCCCCAGCGGCCCTTCGAAGCGCAGGATCTCGCGCTCCTTCATGGTGTTGAAGACGTGATCGGTGAACACGCCGCCGGGCATGTGGCGCAGGTGAAGTTCGAGGAAGCCTTCCTCATGCGGTGCGGTCGCCATCGAATAGCTGCGACGCTTGCCGTCTTTCAGGATGAATTCGATGTATTGCCCGGCGAGGTACTGGAAGCGCTCGTTGGCGGGCAATTGCAGACGCATCACGATGACATCGTCGGCGCGCCGCTCAAGGGCGTTCACGCGGCACGGCAGGCGTTTGACCGGAATGTCGCCGATGCCTTTGACCTCGCGTGATTCGATGACGAGGTCGCCTTTGGCGTGGGCGCAGCACAGCAAGGCAAAGCCGCGTGTCTCTTCGTCTTTCGTGAGCGCGGACGTGGAGTGTGCACCGTGTTCGACGCTGCCTTCGACCAGTTTCGCCTTGCACGACCCGCAGCCACCGTTCTTGCAGCCGTAGGGCAGGCCGATGCCCTGACGCAACGCCGCGGAAAGTACGGCCTCGCCGTCTTCGACCTGGAACTCGCGCCCGCTCGGCACGAGGGAAACGTTGTAAGCCATACTACAATCCGAAAAATGAAAAATTCGTCGAAATCCTTCGGTCGTCCGCGCCTGTTGGTCGTGGGCTGCGGCGACGTCGGCATGCGTGCGTTGCCCGCCCTCGTCAAACGCTTTCGCGTCTTTGCCGTGACGTCCAGCCATGCCCGTCATGCGGCATTGCGCGCCGCAGGAGCGATCCCCGTCGTCGCCAATCTGGACGACGCGGCGAGCCTGCATCGCGTGGGCCGTCTGGCCCCGCGGGTGCTGCATCTCGCCCCACCCGCCGGGGTTGCCGGCAGTGGCTCGCAGGACCTGCGCACGCGTCGCTTGCGCGCGGCGCTGGCACGCCCGCCGAAGCCCGTTATTGTACCCGAGGGGGGGCATCGCGCCCGGTTGCGCCTGCCCCGCGCACCCCGGCGTGTGCTGGTCTACGCCAGCACCAGCGGGGTCTATGGCGACTGCGGCGGCGCTATCGTGGATGAGACCCGCGCGCCGCGCCCGCGTTCGCCGCGCGGGCAGCGGCGCGTCGATGCCGAGTCGACGATACGCGCGCTCGGGCGTCCCTCGGCGCACTCGCGTGCGGTTCGCCGTTTGCTGGCGGCCGGCCCGGCTCGTGCACGGGTGCCAGTGGCGACGGGCACGCGGGCGGCGTGGCGGTACCCCGAGTACGCCCGAACCCCTTGGCGGGCCTCTATCGTGCGAATTCCGGGCATTTATGCGGCGGATCGTCTTCCCGTTGCGCGTTTGCAGCGCGGCACACCGGCCTTGCAGGCGTCCGACGACGTTTTCACCAACCATATCCACGCCGACGATCTGGCCGCCATTCTGATTCGCGCGATGTGGCGCGGTAAGGCGCAACGGGTCGTGCACGCGAGCGACGACACCGAGTGGCGCATGGGGGAGTATTTCGACCAGGTGGCCGACGCGCTCGGCCTGTCTCGCCCGCCGCGCATCTCGCGCGACGAAGCCAGCCATGTACTGGAGCCGACGCTGCTGTCGTTCATGTCGGAGTCGCGTCGGCTAGCCAACACGCGTCTCAAGCGCGAGCTGGGTTATCGGTTGAAGTATCCCGACGTGGCGGCGTTGCTCGCAACGTTACCGCCTTTGCCGCCGGCGAGCGAGGTGGCGTGAGCCCCTGGTATTCGTGCCGGGGATTCGCGAGTCAGCCTTCGATCCCGTCAAACCCCAGCGTACCGCCCAGCGCTTTGACGAGTGAGATCGTCGCGTCAATCTGATCGAGGCGTGACTGCGCGGCGTTGCGGCGCGCCTGACGGGCAAGTCTTTGCGCGTCGAGCCAGCTTTGCAGATCGACATCGCCGGCGCGATAGCGGGCGCCGGACAACGTGGCCGCCCGCTGTGCCAACGCCGCCGCACTGGCAAGCGAGGTGTATTGCGCCGTCGTGCGCTCGCGCGCCGAGAGTGCATCCTCGACTTCGGTGAGCGCGGTGAGCAGCGTACTTCGGAACGTGGTGACGGCTTGCTCGTAGTCGTTGCGGGCGAGCGCAGTGGTGAAGCGCGCCGTCTGCACTTGCAGGAACGGCATGGCAAGGGTGGCGGCGAGCGTTCCCACCGGGTTGGCCAACAAGCGCGAGAGCGAATCGCTGCTGGTGGCGGCCGTGCCGCTCAGCGTGATCGATGGATAGAACGAGAGCCGTGCGGCGTCGACATCAGCCAATCGCGCACGCACGCGGGTCTCGGCAGCGGCGAGATCGGGCCGTCTGGCGAGCAGCGACGCCGGTAAGCCCGGCGCGACGTCGGGCAGATGCGCAGGCGCGAGCGACGCGCTTTCGGCGAAACGTGTCTGCGCTGGCAAACCCAATGCGTTGGCCAGCGCGTGACGTGCGAGGTCGCGCAGGCGCTCCCACTCCGCCAGTGCTCCGGCCACGGCGTCGCGATCCTGCTGCGCTTGTATCAGATCGAGTGCCGACACGGCTCCGGCGCGTCGGCGTGCCTCGACCAGCGCGACGGCCCGCTCAGTGGCGGCGAGATCCTCGGTAGCGCTGCGCACATTCTCGTTCAGATACGCCACGCGCCAGTAGCTGGAGGCTACCTGACTCGACAGCGAGAGCGCGGCCGCGCGCCGATCCCATGCGCTGGCGGCGGCTTGCCACCGAGCGGCGTCGCGTTGCGCGGCGAGCTTGTTCCAGAGATCGATCTCGTAGCTGATGCCGATGCTGGCACCGGAGGTCGTTTGCGTCTGCCCTTGATAGGCGAGCGCGGCTTTGCCGCCGTCCAGCGCGCGCGACTTGGCGCCGGTCACGGTGCCTGAGAACTGTGGCCAGCGGTTCGCGCCGGTCAGGCCGGCCTGGAGCGCGTCGCGATCCGCTTGCAGGGCCTTGAGTGCGAGGCCGGGGTTAGCGTCCAGCGCTTGTCTGACGAGCGCGTCGAGCTGCGGCTCGCGGAATGCTTGCCACCACGGATCGATGCCGTCGTCGGTGTGCCGGGACGCGTTGCTGCCGGTGCCTGGCGTGCCATCGAGTGGCGTGCCGAATTGCGCGGGGACGGGCAGCGAGGGGCGTTCATAGTCCGCGCGCGTCAGGCTGCATCCGGCGAGCACGATAGCGACGGCCATCGCACCGAGCGACGGCAGCATCGGTGCCCTGGCCTGCAAGGTGTGCGCGTGAGGTGGTCTGGAAATTCTGGGGAAGCGGGTCATCGAATCGGTCAAAAAGACCCCCGCGCGCGACACCGAATCGCGCGCGGGGTATAAAACCATCCCGAGCCAGAGGGGGGCGCCGCGGGACGGTTGGGGGGCAAATCATTCGCGTGCCAGCGCATCGACAGGGTCGAGCCTTGCGGCACTGCGGGCAGGCCACCAGCCACTGACCACACCGATGGCGCTCGCGCACATCACTGCGGCGGCAAACGTACTCGGGGAGAACACAACGGCGACGTGCGGCACGAACGTCGCCACGAGCCAGCCGATGGCGTAGGACAGCGCCACACCGACGGCGCCGCCCATCAGGCAAACGAGCACGGCTTCGATCAGGAACTGCCGGAGGATGTCCTGACGACGCGCGCCGATGGCACGCCGAATGCCGATCTCGCGGGTGCGCTCCGTGACCGACACCAGCATGATGTTCATCACACCGATACCGCCGACCACGAGCGAGATCAGCGCCACGAACGAGAGCAGCAGCGTGAGCATCTGGCTGGTGCGCGAGATCGACTTCACGATGGTGTCCATGTTGAACGTGAAGAAGTCTTTCTGACCGTGCGCCTGTGTGAGCACGCGGATGATGCCGGCCTCGGCGGCCGCCGGCGGATGCCCGTCGAGAATGCGCACCGTGATCGACTCCAGATGTTGCTGTCCCGCCAGACGACTCGCTACCGTCGTCCACGGCACGTAGACGTTGAGCGAACGGCTCACGAACATCGACGAGCGGTCGCGCACTACGCCGATGATGCGCAGCGGCAACGACCCGGCGAGCACGATCTGACCGATGGGATCGCCCCCGTTGGGCATGAGCTTCCTGAGTGTGTTCTCCCCGATCAGCGCCACCTGCGCCTGCCGCTCGACTTCAGACGCGTCGAAGCTGCGCCCGCGCGCAAGTGTCAGGCCGTTGGCACGCATGAAATCGGCGCCTTCGCCGTGCACTTGCGCGTCGGTATCGAGACGTCCGAAGCGCATGCGCGCCGTGCGCGGGCCGACTTGCGGCGTCACGCTGTCGGTGTACGGCTGTGCGGCGAGCAGCATGGCGTCGCGCGGCAGCAGTGTGCGAATCTCGGCGGCCTTGTCGTCGTTGAAATCCTTGCCGCGCAGCACGGTGATGGTGTTCGGCGCGATGTTGCCGATGTCGTTGAGCACGCGCCGCTTCGTGCCTTCACCGATGGCCGAAAGTGATACCACCGAGGTGATGCCAATGATGATGCCGAGCATGGTCAGCCCGGTGCGCAGCCGATGCGACGCCAGCGCGTGCCACGCCATCGACAGGCTTTCCGAGAACGTCGGCCAACCACTCAGCCAGCCGGTCAGGCGTCGACGGCGAGGGGCGTCGGCAGTGGTTGGGACAGGGCTTTGCGACGGGGCGCGGAGGCCGTCGCACAAGGTTTCGCCCGGCGGGGCTTTCACCGTCCCGGCCAAGGCGACTGGCGCCGTGTCGCTCTTGTCGTTCGGAGGATTCATGCGATCGCACACGATCCGGCCGTCGGCAATCTCGATGACGCGTTGCGCCCACGCCGCGACGCCGGGATCGTGTGTGACGAGAATGATGGTGTGCCCGCTGGCATGCAGTTCGCGCAGGATCTGCATGACCTCGAGACCGCTATGGCTGTCGAGCGCGCCGGTCGGTTCGTCGGCGAGGATGATGTCGCCGCCGTTCATCAGCGCCCGCGCAATACTCACGCGCTGCTGCTGGCCACCCGACATTTGCGATGGGCGATGCGACAAATGTTTGCCCAGGCCGAGGCGTTCGAGCAATGCCGCCGAGCGTGACGCGCGACGCGTCTTCGACGTGCCGGCGTACACGGCGGGGACTTCGACATTGCCCTGTGCGGTGAGGTGCCCCATCAGGTGGTAGCGCTGGAAGATGAAGCCGAAGGACTCGCGCCGCCTTGCCGCGAGCGCGTCGTCCGAGAGCGCTGCCACATCCTGAGCATCGATCTCGTAGCGGCCGCTGCTGGCCCGGTCGAGACAGCCGAGCACGTTCATCAGCGTCGACTTGCCCGAGCCGGACGGCCCCATAATCGCGACCATTTCGCCCCGTGCGATGTCGAGTTCGACATCCCGCAATACGGTGACGGCGCCCACGCCCTCGCCGAATGTGCGGGAGATGCCCGTGAGGCGCAGCAGCGGGGCGGCGGTGTTCGTCACAGCAGCGCTCCGGTATCGCCGCTGCCGGACGGCGGCGCATCGGTCGGATCGGCGGTCACGACCCGATCGCCTTCGGACAAGCCGTCGAGCGCCTGTGCCGTGAGTCGGTTATCGAGTCCGACCTTCACCCAGCGAGCGTGCGCCTCGCCGTGCCTGTCGAGCACGCGCACGCGATAGCGGCCGTCGGCGCGTTTTTCCCCCAGGGCGACGGACGGAAACGTCAGCGCATTCTCGACGTGTGCGCGCACGATCGAGACCTGTGCCGTCATATCGGGACGCAGCACGCCGTTCGGATTCGGTACGTCGAAAAGCGCATTGAAGAAGATCGCGTTGTTGATCTTCTCGGGCGACGGCTGAATGACGCGCAACTTGCCCTCATAGCGCGTCTCGGGTGCACCGAGAATCGTGAAGTACACGCGCTGGCCTTCGCGGATACGCACGACGTCGGCTTCCGACACCTGCGCGCGAACGGTCATCATCGTCAGGTCGGCGATCTTCAGAATGGTCGGGATCTGATAGATCGCGGTCACCGTCTGGCCTTCCTGCGTGGTGATAGCCGTGACCGTCCCGTTGATCGGTGCCGTGATGCGGGTGTACGACAGGTTCGTGCGCGCTTTGTCGACCTTCACATTCTGCTGACGAATTTGCGAGTCGAGCGAGGCAAGCTCGGCCGTCAGCGCGTCTGACTCGGTGCGGGCCTTTTCCAGATCGCGTGGCGAAGTGGCGTCGTCGCGCGCCAACTGACGCTGACGTGCCAGCTCTCGCTCGGCCTGCGCCTGACGAATTGCCTTGGCGCGACGATCTGCCGCGAGGGTAGTGAGCCCGGCGTTGGCTTCGCGCAGATCGTTGTCGCTTGACGTCGGATCGATTTCCGCGAGTAGTTGCCCCTTGGTGACCGGGTCGCCGAGCACCACCTTGAGCGAGCGCAACTGTCCGTTGGCTTGCGAGCCGACCTCCACCTGTTTGATGGGTTGTAGCACGCCCGTGGCAAGCACGGCGTCTTCGAGATCGCCGCGCGTGACTTTCGCGCTGAGGTACGCGGGAGGCTTCGGGTGTGGCCACAGCCAGATGGAGAGACCGCAAACGACAGCGAGAACCCCAACGCCGATCTTGCGGCGGCGGGTAAGGAGATGCGGGGGAAATGCCGGGAAACGCTTCATCGATCAGGAAATAGGCCAATAGCTTCCGCAGTGCGCGGACCTGTAGCGATCCTAATCAAAGGGGGCGTTGCAAACTGTTTTCAGTTGTTGGGACTTTGTGAACAGAGTTGACCGGGCGGCGGTGTCAGGGCAATGGACGGGCGCCGGCGGGCAGATCGGGGTGTTCGGGTGTCGGGTAGGTCAGGCGCGGCATGGGCGCCCCCGGACGACGCACGACGACCTGATCGACCACCGCTTCCACATCGGCCGTCTCGCCCAGCGCCTTGAGGAATTTCGCAAGGGCGAAGCCGGGGGCGATGCACCCCTGCACGACGACGATGCGTCGTTGAAACGTCAGCCAGAGCGATGTCTGCGTGGCCCACGCGATGTCGGCGGCAATGCTGGAAAGCCGTCGTTGTGCGGCCTCGGCGATCTCTACGTCGTAGCGATAGCTGTTCGACAGCCGGCAACGCCCTTCCAGCCAGCAGTGGTTGCCTTTCTCGATGCGGTGATGCGCGTCGGCCAGCCAGTCGGATTCGCGCATGGCGGGTCCGAGTGGGGTGGGACAGTCGGCAATGGCCGTGGAAATGTGGAGGAAGGGATCGTGGCCGAAATTCCGCACGGTGGTGGCAGTCGGTGTGCCGGAACTCGTACTGGATGCGGCGTCAGGCGCGCCGGACAAGGCGTTCGGCGCGGCGGGAGCGGCGGCGCTCAACGAGAGCGCTGTTGTCAGGACGGTCGCGAGGCGACTGCACAGTGTGAAGATTGCGCGGCACATGCTGCCTCCCATGCCCGTTGCGGGCGATGTGGACAACGCCGTGGCGTCGGCGGGTATGCGGCAAAATCTATATAATTTCGCGCTATATCGCCCAACGTCGCTGAAATTGCGATTTTCTCAGTGGGTGGCGCTTTGCCGGGCGGATCTCCGGCATCGGTCAACCTTACCGATCCTTTCTGAAATAAGGATTAGGCGCCATTCTATAAGATGCTTCGGCAAACGCGAGACTGGACGGGCGCGCAAACTGCGGTGTATTTCGACACCGAGGGAGCTTGAATCATGTCCATGGGCATTGGTGCGCCGAATGTGGCGCTGCATCGCGCCTGGCGTTTGCCGGGGCAGGGAGCGGCTGCGACGGTGGGTACCCACCGGGCAACGTCGTCGCCGGATCGATTTACGAATGCGCTGAGGGCGCTCTCCAGTACGCCGGAGACACCCGTCGTGACGCAGGACAGTGCCGTGCAACTGTCGCAAGGCGCGAGCGCACCGCGCCCAACTTAAATTACCGAGAGAATTTCATGAGTCTGCATGTTCTTCTGGTCGACGACGATCCTGTCGTTCGCGACCTTTTGCGTGAATTGCTGCATGCCAATGGCATGCAGGTCTCGGTGCTTCACAACGGTGCGTCGCTGTTGCGCCGGCTCGAACTTGAGCGGCCTTCGGTGATTCTGCTCGACATCATGATGCCGGAGCGCGATGGCCTGCGGGCCTTGCAGGATTTGCGCGCGGCCGGCGAAGACATCCCGGTCATCATGCTCTCGGCGCGTGGTGGCCCGCTCGATCGGGCGCTCGGACTGGAGTTGGGCGCCGACGATTACCTCGTCAAGCCCTTCGATCCGCGCGAGTTGCTTGCCCGCATTCATGCGGTGCTGCGCCGTCGTGGACCGGTGGCGGCCAGTGCGCCCGATGCGCGCGCCCCGTATCGCTTCGGCCCGTTCGAGCTCGATTTCTCGCTGCGCACCTTGCAGCGCGAGGGCGAGCGTTTGCCGCTGCGCGATACGGAATTCGCCATGCTCAAGGCGTTCACGCAACATCCCATGCAGGTGCTGCCGCGCGTGAAGCTGCACGCCATGCTCTATGGCGACGGCATCACGTTCCGCGATCGCAGTCTGGACGTGCCGGTGTGGCGCCTGCGGCGTCTCATTGAAACCGACCCGTCGGAGCCGCGTTATATCCAGACGATTCGCGGCAAGGGCTATGTTTTCGTGCCCGGCGGCGAATTGTCCGAAGGGGCGACGTCCGACGCACGCGAGCGCTCCGGCGGCGTGGGCGGTGGTGGCGACGACGCGTTGTCGCTTGCCCCGTCGGCATCGGTCGGTAAGCGCGCGGTGCGCGGCTGGCGGGAGTCGGTTGCGTGAATCTGCGAAGGCTGTTGCGCGACTCCCTGTTCGCGCGCATGGCATGCCTGGGCATTGCCGTCTTGCTGGTGATGCATCTGGTGTGGAGTGCGCTGGTGTTCTATCAGCGTCCGCGCCAGCAGGTGGACGGCTTTGCACGTGGCCTGCTCGTGGCGATTCAGAGCGTGGATCAGCGAGCGGTCGCGCCCGGCAGTCTCGCGCCACCGCACGGCATTCGGCGTGTGCCACTGGCCGACGCCCCGGCGTTTGCCGATGGCGCGGACGACGAGCGCGCCGCCCGTCTGCGTCAGGAACTGCTCTCGCGATTGCCACCGGGCACGCAGTTGCACATGATCAACGAGCGCAAGCGCGGCAGCTTGTGGGTCTTGCTGCCGCAGCATCACGAGTGGATCGTCATCGGCATCGACTTGCCGCCGATGCCGCCGTTCGTGCGCGAGACGGTGGGCATTCTGATCGGCGCGGTGTTGCTTGCGTTGCTGATGGCGTGGCAGATGCAACGGCCGATTGCGCGAGTGGCACAGGCGGCGCGTGTGATTGCGCGAGGGCGTCGTCCGGCCTTGCTGCCGGAGCAGGGGCCGCACGAGTTGCGCGATCTGGCGCACGCGTTCAACGACATGGCCAAGCGGCTGGCCGAAGCGGAAGACAATCAGGCGATCATGCTCGCCGGCATTGCGCACGATCTGAAGTCCCCGCTCACGCGTTTGCGTTTGCGTGCCGATCTGATCGACAACGACAATTCACGCGATGGGTTCGTGCGCGATATCGCCTCCATCAATCACATCGTTCAGCAGTTTCTCGCTTACGCGCGCGACGAAGCCGATACGAGTCCGCTGGTGAGCGTCGATGCCTTCCTGCGCGAGCAGTTTCCGGCAGACGAGGATGATGGTGCGGCGAGCGCCCCCGTCGCTGCGGAACCGGACGCGCTGGCGGAGGCTTCGCTATTCGTTTGCGATCTGCGGGCGGGTCCGGGCTTCGTGCTGCCGCGCACGTTGCTCGACCGGGTGATGTCGAATCTCGTGGACAACGCGCTGGAGCACGGCGAACCGCCGGTCCGTCTGGCAACGTGGTGCGAGGGTAGCGAGGGATGTATCGAGGTGAGCGATTGGGGCGCGGGAATCCCCGACGATCAGGTGGCGCTGGCGATGCGTCCGTTCGTGCGTCTCGACGCATCGCGCGGCGGAGAGGGCCACTGTGGGCTGGGGTTGTCGCTGGTCGGGCGCCTGATCGAGGGACTGGGCGGCACTGTGCGTCTGGACAAGGCGCAGGGGGGCGGCCTGCGGGTCACGCTGCGCTTGCCACTGACATCGGTATCGGAACAGGTGTCTGGTCCCGCGAGCGTTCGGGCTGCCGTTCGGGTGGCCTGATGACGAAGGCTGAATGCTGGACGATGGACGATGGCACTGGCTCAGGCATCGCTCGTCGCTGCCTGAGCCATCGTCGCGCGAAGGTCGTCAGTAAATCTCCGGCACGATCATTTCATCGGGCACGGGGTGACGCATGTAATCCTCGTTGCGCGCGCGCTCGGGCAGCACCACCGGTGAGCGCTCCACGTCGTGATACGGCACTTGCGCCAGCAGGTGATGAATGCAATTCAGACGCGCACGCTTCTTGTCGTCCGCTTGCACAACCCACCACGGCGCTTCGGGAATGTGGGTGCGTTCGAGCATCACTTCCTTGGCGTGCGTGTAGTTCTCCCAGCGACGACGGCTCTCCAGATCCATCGGGCTGAGTTTCCACTGCTTGAGCGGATCCTGAATGCGGGCGAGGAAGCGCGCTTCCTGCTCTTCGTCCGAAATCGAGAACCAGTACTTGACGATCTGGATGCCGCTGCGCACGAGCATCTTTTCGAACTCCGGCACCGAGCGGAAGAACTCTTCGTACTCGCTTTCGGTGCAAAAGCCCATCACTTTTTCCACGCCTGCGCGGTTGTACCAGCTACGGTCGAACAGCACGATTTCGCCGGCGGCGGGCAGGTGCTGGACGTAACGCTGGAAATACCACTGCGTGCGCTCGCGATCGTTGGGCGCGGGCAGGGCCGCCACGCGGCACACACGAGGATTCAGACGTTGCGTGATGCGCTTGATCGCACCGCCCTTGCCGGCGGCGTCGCGACCTTCGAAGATCACCACGAGCCGGTGACGGCTGCGCATCACCCAATCCTGCAATTTGACGAGTTCGCCTTGCAGGCGGAACAGCTCGCGGAAGTATTGCAAGCGGTCGCTGCGCGCGGCGTCGGTCAGATCGGTCAGGCCGGGCATACGAAGATCGTCGATCTCCATCTCGATCTCTTCGTCGTAGCTGTCGATCAGATCATCTTGGAGACGCCGGGCAAGCGAGGCGTCGTGGTCGGCGTCGGAATCGAATTTGGTCATGGCGACGATCTCTTACGGGCCAGAAAACACAAAAGGCACCCATACAGCGTGGGTGACGGCAGGCAGACGCTGCGAAATACCGTGTGCAGGGCGCGCCCGAGGGTGAAGCCAAGTATGCGACGATTTTATGACACCCGCATGGCGTTGATGAATACCGCCGGGCCGAGTTCCCCGCTGCGGCCCGCCGGGCGGGCATGAGCGGTGACAGCGGTGTGGGGTGGGGTTGTCATGAAAATGAAATATGACATTGTCATGATGGCCGATCCCACCGCGCTGCGGTGCGGTTCACGCCATTCCCCACGTCCGTTCCGACACAGCGCGCATGTTCGCCGACCTAGTTCATAACGCTTACGGCTGCGATCAGGCTGGCCTGATCTACGGCTACCGCTTCACCGACGGGGCGCCGCCCGAACCGATCGATTCGGCCGAGGCGCTCGGATGGCTGGCGCAAGGTGAGCGCGCGCAAGGCTTTCTCTGGCTGCATTTCAATTTCGCACATGCCGCTTGCGAGAAGTGGCTCCAGCAACACCTGAGCCTGCCTCACGAATTCTACGAAAGTCTGGGGGCCGGGTCGCGTTCCACGCGCATCGAGCATTCCGACGATTGGTTGCTCGCCGTGATCAACGACGTCATTTTTGCGTTCGACATTGCGCAGTCGGAGATCTCCACGCTACGCGTTGCGGCCAATGCTCGCCTGCTGGTGACGGGCCGCGTGAAGCCACTGCGCTCGATCGACAAGCTGCGCGCGTCGGTCAAACGCGGCGATGCGTTCCGCTCGCCGTTGGCGTTGCTGGTGCACCTGCTGCGCGATCAGGCAGACGTGCTCGAGCGCATAGTGCGTGAGACGAGCCGTCGTGTGGATACCGTCGAAGATCGCCTGTTGCAGCAGCGTATCGAGAGCAATCGCGCGGATCTGGGGTCATTGCGACGGGTGCTTGTGCGGTTGCAGCGGTTGCTGGCGCCGGAGCCTGCGGCGCTGTTCCGGCTGCTGAGCCGTCCTCCCGTGTGGGGGCATGCCGAGGACGTGCAGGAATTCCGTCAGGCGACGGAAGAATTTGCCGTGGTGCTCAGCGATCTGTCGGCGTTGCTCGAACGGATCAAGCTGCTGCAAGAAGAGATTGCAGCGATGGTCAGCGAGCGCACCGAGCGCACGATTTACACGCTGACGGTCGTGACCGTGCTCGCCTTGCCCATCAATATCGTGGCGGGCTTTTTCGGCATGAACGTGGGCGGCATACCGCTCGCCGACCATCCGCACGGTTTTTGGGTGCTGGTCGCCATTGTGGCGACCGGCACTGCTGCCGCTGGTTGGTGGGCGTTCCGGCGTCGCCCGGATTGAGCGGGATCAAGCGAGATCAAGCAGCGCAAGATGGGTTGACGCCCGAGCGGGCCGACGTTGATCGCGGATCTCGACGAAGCGCGATTCAACGAGTAGGCCCGGTATTGGGTAACGGTCGTCACCTGAGTGCGACGACCGGCTTACGCCGTGCCCTGCGGCGCCTGAATCATCTTCCAGCCGTTGCCCGCCGGGTCGCGGAACCCGGCGTCGACGCTGCCATAACGCTCGACCGGTGCTTGCGTGAATTCGACCCCACGGGCCTTCAGCCGGGCGTAGCTCTCCTTGCAGTCGCTCACATGCAGTACCAACGGCGGCATTGCGCCTTTGGCGACCATCGCACGCAGCGTTTGCGCCGTGGCCTCGTCGTGAATGGGCGGTCCGGGCGCGAACAGGCCAAGCTGGAACGACGGCTGATCCGGATGCTGCACCGTGAGCCAGCGATAAGGGCCATTACGCACATCGGTGTGCACGTGCCATCCCAGCTTGTCGACGTAGAACCTGAGCGCTTCGTCCTGATCGTCGACGTACACGCCCACCACATTGATACCTTGATTCATATGACCTCCTTGGTTGATGGAGGGACTGTAGCGTTGCCCGCGCGGCGGCGCTTCTCCAAAACTGCGATGTTGAGATCCGGGCGTTGCGCCGCTTTCAACACGCACGCCGGCACACGATCGAGCGGGTCGGCGCAAGCTCGTGCTTCGCGCCGTCGCTCGCTGGGGCTGCGGCCAGTGATGTCGCGAAAAATGCGCCCGAAGGTTCCCACGCTCTCCCAGCCGGTGGCGAAGGCGATATCGGTGATGCTGAGATCGGTGTCGCGCAACAACGTGTTGGCCTGCTCGATGCGCCGGGACAGCAGATAGCGATGCGGGGGAATCCCGAATGCGCGCTTGAACGAGCGGGCAAAATGCGCTTCCGACGTACCGCTGATCGCCGCCAGACGTGCGACAGGCCAGGCTTCGTGCGACGCCGCATCCATATGATCTTTCGCGCGCAGCAGACGGCGCAGCAAGGCCGGATCCAGCAACGGCGTCGCAGCCGTGGTGGCGGGAGGGGCCGTGGACGAGTCAAGCGATGAGTGGCTGCGGCGTTCGCGAGAGGCCATGACTGACAAGAACGCTTTGGGATATGCGCGCAGTGTAAGCGCAATGGGAATACCCGCATAGCGGTGGGCACCGGGCCCCTCGCTGCCGGCAAAGTCAGCGCGAGACGTGCGCTCCCACCCCTGCGGGCATCCGATCCACTGCGGCCAATACGTCCTCGGGGCGGATCTCCCGGGAGCACTCGAACGCCCGCGCGGTGCCCTTGTGCCGGGGACACCAATGAAAGTCGTCGTGGTCGTAACGCAGCGACGGGTCGTGCCAGCAGCCGGTGCACACGTCGCGCGCGCTGACACGATACGGTGTGGCGAACTCGTTATGCGGCAGCGTGAAGCCGGAAATCAGCACCGTGGGGGTGCCCATTGTCCACGCCAGCCAGGCCAGCCCGCTCGACAAACCGATGAACGCATTCGCGTGCATGAGCCAGCGCGCGCGCTCGGTCAGCGGCAGATCGCCCGTCGCATCGATGGCACCTTCCGGAATCGCTTGCCAAAAATCCCCTTTGCCATGCCGTGACTTCTGATCGATGCAGACGACCTGCACGCCGCGCTCGCGAAGGCCTGCCACGACGGTGTCCCAGCCCTGCGGCCGGTTCCAGTACTTGCATTGCGCCGTGCTCTGGACGGCGATACACACATACGGCTCGGCCATCGGTCGCGACACGTCCGGCAGTGCCGTATTCGCCGGCGTTTCCGCGTCGTCGACGCCAAGGATGTGGGCGGCCGTCCGGTGCAATCCGGTCTCGCGGAAGTCGCGGGGCTGCTGAGTGAGTTCGTGGTCGTCGAAGAACAGGCCCACGTTGTACGTCGCGTAGTACTTGCGCCGCTCGATCTTGTCTTGCGCGACGAAATCCACGCCGGGATACGCGTCGCGGAACAAGGCGGCCACCGCAGGCGTGACCACGCAGGCCAGCCGGCAACCGTGGGTATCGGCAAATCGCAGCGCGTAGGGCAGCCAGCCGAGCACGTCGCCGAGCGCCGCGAGTGGGAATTGCACGAGCACGTCCTGATCGCGGGCCTCAAAGCGATGCTCGAAGACCACCACGTCGTTCAGCCAGATCGTGATGCCATACGGTACGAAGTACTTCGCAGGGCTGCGCACCACGCCCGACGACAGCGACACGTCGGCAAGCGTCGCGTCGTCGCGCAAATCGCTGATTCGCACGCGCCACGGCAACGGCTGGCCGAAATCGGGGATGACAACACGGGCGCCGTCGTTGAAGTCGAAGCGCAGACCGGCGGGGCCGACCTGCGTGGGCAGCAGGGCGGGCGCGAGAAAGATCTGGTGCGGCGACGCGACAAAGGGTGTGACCACCGGCGCGGGGCCAGTGGGCGTCGTGTCGATATGAGGGGAGGCTGGGACGGCATCGTTCATGCACGACACCTTACGCCGGACGGCACGTCGGCAATCGCTCGGCAAACGTGCCGAAAAGGGCCCAATTCGCGAAATTGCCTGGTTTTGCCGTCAGAAGCCCTTTCAATGCCTTTCCGCGAGACGCGAAAACGCTCAGGTCGTGCCGGTCATGGTCTGGTATTGCGTGCGCAGCGCCTGCGTGAAAAGCCGGTGCGTCTCGCGCGGGTTTTCTCGACGTGTGAACATCGCGACAGGGGGGAGCGTCCAGCTCAACGACCAGGGCACGACGGCCACACCCGCCACGCGCACGAGTTCTTCGGCAATATCGGCGGGCAGCAGGGATACTGCGCGCTCGCTGCTCGCGAGCAGCTCTCCGGTCAGACGCGACGAGAAACTCTCGACGACCGGCACGGGTGGCACCACGCCTGCATGCAGGAAGAGATCGGACAGTTGATCGCGCATCGGGGTATTCGGCGCGCCCATGACCCAGTCGAGCTCAGCCAGTTGCGACCACACGGGCGCACTGCGTCCGAGCCGGGCGGCCAGACGGCGGCTGGCCACCACACGCGGCATCTGGTGATGCAGGACTTCGAATTGCACCTGCGAGAGATCGACGCTGGCGGCGGCGCGCCCGATCACGACATCCAGCGTGTGATCGCGCAGTTGCGCCATCAGTGCTTCGCTCGTGCCTTCGTGCAGGGTGACGGTCAGCCGCTGGGGAATCTGGGCGAGGGTCTGCTGAATGGCGGCGGCAAGGGTTTTGCCGGAAATGTAGGGGATCACCCCCACCTGGAGCCTGGCGGCGTGCCCGGCCATCACGGCCTCGATGTCGCGGGTCAGATGGTCCAGATCGTGCACCATCGCCTGTGCCCGGGCGAGCACCACGGCGCCCAGCGGCGTCGGTGTCATGCCGCGCGGGGTGCGGTCGAACAGCGCGCCGCCCAGCATGCTTTCCAGTTCCGCGAGGGCGCTCGTGACCGCCGGCTGACTCGTCGCCATATGCTCGGCCACCCGAGTGAGCGAGCCGTGCTGCTGAATTTGCAGCAGCAGCACGAGATGACGCATCTTGAGCCGGGTCGTCAGTCGCCGAACCGCTTCCCCCGTATCGAATGGCACCGCCCCCATCTGTCCTCAATCCCCTGAAACCCCCGATGCTCCGGGCTTATATCGAAAATATGATGCCCCCATAGTAATTCAGAATCGTCCCCCGCTGGCGGCTGCCTAGAATGGCCTGACATCTGATGCGCCAGGGCGGGAACCGTCTTCAGAACGGTCCGCAGCGCCACGCAGAGCTGAGACATTCATCGAGGACGACACGCCATGAGCAACAACAACGATCACCAGGCCGCCCTGGAATACCACCAGTTCCCGACGCCGGGCAAGATCTCCGTGACGGCCAGCAAGCCACTCGTCACGCAGCGCGATCTGGCGCTCGCCTATACCCCGGGCGTCGCGATTCCGTGTCAGGAAATCGCGGCCGATCCGGCGCAGTCGTTCAAGTACACGGCGCGCGGCAATCTGGTCGGTGTGATCACGAACGGCTCGGCCGTGCTCGGTCTGGGCAATATCGGTGCGCTCGCCTCCAAGCCGGTCATGGAAGGCAAGGCCGTCCTCTTCAAGAAGTTCGCCGGGATCGATGTGTTCGACATCGAAATCACCGAGAGCGACCCGGACAAGCTCGTTGAGATCATCGCGAGCCTCGAAGCCACGTTCGGCGGTATCAATCTGGAAGACATCAAGGCTCCCGAGTGCTTCACCGTCGAGCGCAAGCTGCGCGAGCGGATGAAGATCCCGGTCTTCCACGATGACCAGCACGGTACCGCCATCACCGTGAGCGCCGCGTTCATCAACGGCCTGAAGGTCGTGGGCAAGGACATTCGCGAAGTGAAGGTCGTGACCTCGGGCGCCGGTGCTGCCGCACTCGCCTGTCTGGACCTGATGGTCGATCTGGGCCTGCCGGTCGAGAACATCTGGGCGACGGATATCGACGGGGTGGTCTTCGAGGGCCGCACGGTCGGCATGGACCCAGACAAGGCGCGTTTCGCACAGAAGACCGACAAGCGCACGCTGGCGGAAGTGATCGACGGCGCCGACGTCTTCCTCGGTCTGTCCGCCGGTGGCGTGCTCAAGCCGGAGATGTTGAAGACGATGGCGTCGCGCCCGCTGATTCTGGCGCTGGCCAATCCGACGCCGGAAATCTTCCCGGAAGAGGCGCGCGCCGCGCGTGACGACGTGGTGCTGGCCACGGGCCGTTCGGACTTCCCGAATCAGGTCAATAACGTGCTGTGCTTCCCGTACATCTTCCGTGGCGCGCTCGACGTGGGCGCCACCACGATTACGCGCAGCATGGAAATCGCTGCGGTTCACGCAATTGCCGGACTCGCGCAGGAAGAACCGAACGACTCCGTGGCAACCGCCTATGGCGCATATGACCTGTCGTTTGGCCCGGAATACCTGATTCCGAAGCCGTTCGACTCGCGTCTGATCGTGCGTATCGCACCGGCAGTGGCGCGTGCCGCGATGGAGGACGGTGTGGCCACCCGCCCGATCGCCGACTTCGACGCCTACGCCGAGCAACTGCAACAGTTCGTGTACCACTCGGGCGCATTCATGAAGCCCATCTTCTCGGCCGCCAAGCAGTTGGTGCGAGACGGCGGCAAGGCTCGCATCGTGTTCGCCGAAGGCGAGGAAGAGCGCGTGCTGCGCGCCGTGCAGGTGATCGTCGACGAGAAGCTGGCTCGCCCGATTCTCGTGGGCCGTCCGGAAGTGCTGCTCGCCCGCATCGAGAAATTTGGTCTGCGCCTGCGCCTGGGCGAAGATGTCGAAGTCACCAATCCGTATTACGACGAGCGTTTCCATCAGTACTGGACCAACTACTGGGAACTGCGTTGCCGCGACGGCATTACGAAGGAGATGGCGCGCGTCGAGATGCGCCGCCGTCTCACGCTGATCGGCGCGATGATGGTGCGTCTGGGCGATGCCGACGGCATGATCTGCGGCACGGTAGGGGCGTACCACGATCACCTGCGCTTCGTTGACGAAGTCATCGGCAAGCAACCGGGGGCGAACACCTACGCGGCAATGAACATTCTGCTGCTCGACAAGCGCACCGTGGCGCTGGTGGACACGCACGTCAACGACGATCCCACGGCCGAACAGATCGCCGAGTTCACGCTGGCAGCCGCCAAACAGATGACGTGGCTCAACCTCAACCCGAAGATCGCGCTGCTCTCGCGCTCGAACTTCGGCTCGGGCAGTGCGGCGTCGGGCACGAAAATGCGTCGTGTGCTGGAGATGGTCACGGCGCAAGCGCCGGAGCTCGAAATTGACGGCGAAATGCATGGCGACTGCGCGCTCGATGAAGGCCTGCGCAGCCGCATCCTGCCGCATTCGCGTCTGAAGGGCGCCGCCAACCTGCTGGTGTGCCCGAACGTCGACTCGGGCAACATCGCCTACAACCTGCTCAAGACGGGCGCGGGCAGCAATGTCGCCGTGGGTCCGTTCCTGCTGGGGGTAGGCGCACCGGTGAACGTGCTGACGTCCAGCTCGACCGTGCGACGCATCATCAACATGACGGCCCTCACCGTCATCCAGGCCAATCGTGACTGAAGTCCACACGGCGTTCGCGCTGGGGCAACGTTCCCGGCGCGTGACGCTGGTCTGGCGGGGCAGGGCGATCCAGCCTGTCGCGATGGCCAGATCGGTTCAGGTAGTGCCCGAGCCCCGGTAAGCGTGGCAGACGCATCGACGTGATGCGCTGCCAGCCGCGCCGGGGCTTTTCCATTTCCGCGAGGTCTGCCTCCGGGCGCAGCGGCTTGCCGAGCAGTGTGGTGCATCCCCATTCGAGCGCGCTGCACATCACGAAGTAGATCAGTGCGACGAACGCGAACACTTCGACCGGATAGACCATCAGGCGGCTGTTGACCTGGGTGGCGACGAAAGACAATTCCGCCACGCCGACGATGTACGCGAGCGAGGTGTCCTTGACCAGCGACACCCACTGATTGATGAACGACGGCGTCATGATGCGCAGTGCCTGCGGCAGTACGATGTGGCGCAGCGTCTGCGCGCGCGTGAGTCCGAGCGACATGCCCGCCTGCCACTGCGCGATGCCCACGCCGCGAATCCCGGCGTAGACCGTATGCGAGAGGTACGCGCCGCCGATCAACGCGAGCGCGCAGGCTACGGTAGCGAGTCCGGGCACGTTGACGTCGAACAGGATCGGCAACAGGAAGTATGTCCAGAAGATCAGCATCAGCACGGGAATCGCACGGAAAAAGCCGATCACGAAGGTGAGTATCCAGCGGGCCGGGCCACCGAGCATGGCGAGCGCGATGCCACCCGCCAGTCCCAGCATCCCTGAGGCGAATGCACTGATCGTGGCGAGCACGAGGGTGAGCGCGGCGCCCGAGAGTGGGCCGTCGGGAAAGTCGCCCCACAGCAGGTAGGGCAGGTTGTCGAATACGGCGGAGAAATGCATGGCGAGGGTGTCCGGGAGGGCTCTGTGTCGTCTGTCTCAGCGCGACGGCGCCGCCGCATGGCGATGCGTGGTGGCGACGCTCACCGCCTCGATCAGCGCAATCGCGCCGATATAGAGCAGCGTAGCGATGCCGAATGCCTGAAACGTCTTGAACGTTTCGGTCTCCACTTGCCGGGACGCATACGACAGTTCAGCGAGCCCGATCGCCATTGTCAGCGACGAATTCTTCACCACATTCATGTATTGGCCGAACAGTGGCGGCATGGCAATGCGCACGGCCTGCGGCAGCACGACATGACGAAAGACGGCGAAGCGGCTCAGCCCGAGGGCCGCCGCCGCTTGCGTCTGCCCGGCGGGCACGCCGCGCAGTCCGGCGCGAATTTCCTCGCCGATGAAAGCGGTCGTGTAGATCGTGAGGCCGACGAAGCCGGCGAGCGTCTCGAGCGTCGGCCAGCGAATGTCGAACAGCACCAGATGCCAGCGATGGGGCTGGGAGAGCCACAGCACGGCGTCGGCCGGCAGCAGCGCCGCTACGCCGAAGTACCAGAAGAACAATTGCACCAGTAGCGGGGTGTTGCGCATGAGCGCAACGAACGCGGTGGCGGGACGCACGAGCAGTGCGTTACGCGAGTTGCGCGCCAGTGCGAGTCCGAAGCCGAACCCGGTGGCGGCGGCGCTCACGGCAATCGCGAGGGCGAGCGTGACGCCGAAGCCTTGCAGCAGCCAGCCGACGTATTTCGGGGCGAGCCAGTCGATCATGACGGTGTTTCCAATGCAAAACGCCGGGTGCGCACGAGGGGTTCCCCTCGTGCGCCCCGGCGAGGCCGACGGGCAAGCGTCAGGCCTTGTCGCCGATCTTGAACAGTCGCGGCAGCGGTTGGGCCGTGTTCGGGCCGAACCAGCGGTCGTAAATGTTGGCGGCGGTGCCGTCCTTTTCGAGCCCGCGCAGCGTGTCGTTCACGAATGCCGTCAGGCGTGCTTCCCCCTTGGGAACGCCCACGCCCATGTAGTCGTTCGAAATCGTGAACGCCGGGATTTCGTAGTTCTGCTTGTCCGGCACGTTGGCGAGCAGACCGACGAGCTTCGGACCATCCTGTGTGATCGCCTGGACGGTGCCGGTGCGCAGCGCGGCGAATGCGAACGGCGTGTCGTCGAATGCGACGATCGTTGCATTCGGGAATTTCTCGCGCAACGTGATTTCGTTGGTCGTGCCCTTGTCGGCGCCAATGCGCAGCGCGCTCAGTTGGTCCGGCGACGACAGCGTGCCCTTCTTCGCGAGGAATTGCTGACCCGATGAGAAGTACGGAATGCTGAAGTCGATCTGCTTGGCACGCTCGTCCGTGATGGTGAAGTTCGCCAACACGAGGTCGACTTTCTTCGACGTGAGGAACGGAATGCGGTTGGCCGGATTCGTCGGCTGAATTTCAAGCTTCACGCCGAGCTTGTCGGCCAGCGCCTTGGCGTAGTCGACGTCGAGACCGACGATCTTGTGCGACTTCGCGTCGACATAGCCGAACGGCGGATTGCTGTCGAACGTGGCGACGCGAAGCACACCGGCTTTCTTGATGTCGTCGAGTTTGTCGGCGTGCGCGGCGAGCGGCGCGAGGGCCACCACGGAAAACAGGGCGGCGGCGAGGGTGGAAACAGCGAGTCGTGCGCGTGGTTGGCGAGTCTTGTTGTGCATGGCCTGTTGGGCTCCGTTGTGCGTAGATCCGTCTCGAGGTCCCGGTCTTGCCAACGCAAACGTCGGACAGACGTTGGCGGGGACCGGCCGCGGGTAGCAGCGAGCGGGTTCTCTACGATAACGGCGCACCGTCGCGCGCCCAACCAATCGATTTTTCTTAGCAAAACGCCGGCGCTGATAAGCGCCGGCGTTTGTGTGGATCCGATGCGTCACACGAATGTGACGCGGATCAGCCGTGGTGATCGTGGCCGTGGTCGTGATCACGATCGTGATAATCGTCACGATGATCGGGGCCATGACCGTGATCGCCATGATCCCAGCCGCCACGGTTCAATTCCCAGCCGTGCGGACCCTGATGCCAGGCCGGCGAGCGATACGCGTAGCCCGGACGTTCACGTTCCCAATGACCACCGCGCCACTCGTGGCGATGGCCATCCCAGTCCCAGAAGCCCGGTGCCCACACATACCCCGCGCGCGGCGGCGGGACCGGCTCGTAACGCGGCGGCGGCGGTGCGCCGATACTGATGGAAACGCCCACCTGAGCGTGGGCCGGCACCACGGCGATACCGCCGAGCGTGGCAGCCACGAGCGCAATGGTCAAAGTCAGTTTTTTCATATTCGCCCCCTTGAAAGCGATGTTTTGGTACGTCTTCATCCTACGAGGGGAATGGCGCGATGACGAAGCAAATAGTCGTAAAAAAGTGTTGGAAATGTTTCGTTCCATTCGCTGAAAAGCCGCATGAACCGGACGTTCGCACAGTCCGGCAAGCGGTCGGGATTGCTTGCCGGACAGGGCGAGAGGCGAATCTCATGCTTTTGACGCGTGTTGATGCCGATATTCCTGTGTCCGTCCGCCGTAACCGTAGGCGGCTGCGCGGGCGTCGATCACGTGAATGTAAGAGCAAGGATGCACGTTACCCAGCAGCCCGGACAGGGTTTCGAAGACTTGCGCAATGAACTGCGCCTTCTCCGCTTTCGTGTTCGTCTCGTCCGTCACGCTGATATCCAGATGGAATGCGTTTTTGCCTTGCTCCGAGAGTGGTGCGCCACCGATGAACCAGCGCTCGTGAGGAAGGTAATCGACGGTCACGGCAATGACTTCCGGCGCCTTGTGCAAGGTATCGACGGTCAGTTGCGACACAGCGCGCACGGCCTCGCGGGACAGCGTGTCGTTGGGCGTGCCAGAGAGTTGCAGAACGATGTGCGGCATGGTGTGACTCCCAAACGTTGAGTGAAGTGTGAAGACAACGACACCAGTCTAGGGAGATGATTGACATCGGAAAAGCGGGAATTTACGATGCCATCCATCGGTTTCTTAAATGGGTGTGTCATGGTGCCGGGATTCGATTTCGATCAGTTGCGTACCTTCGTCGCCGTGGCCGAGGCGGGGAGCCTGTCGGCGGCCGCACCGCGTGTCTTCCTGTCGCAGTCTTCGGTGAGCGAACAGGTCCGCAAGCTCGAGGAGCGTGTTGGTGTGATGTTGTTCACCCGCGGCAAGCAAGGGGTCGCGACGACGCCGGCGGGCGAGCGCCTTCTGACGCATGCACGGCAATTGATCGCGCAATCCGAGCGGGCATGGCATGACGTGCGTGGCTTTTCGCTTGCGGGTGAACTACGGCTGGCCATCACGGACTATTTCCGGCCTGGCGATGTGGCGCGCATGCTGCGGCACCTGAGCGTGGCGTATCCGTCGCTGCGCATTCACGTCACGATTCTGAAAAGCGGGGTGATCGAGTCGGGTTACGACGTTGGCGACTTCGACATCGGTTTGTCGATGCGCGTGCTTGGCAAGGCGCTCGGCCGCGACGCGGTCGCGGACACCCGCCCACTGGGGCGCGAGTCGCTTGACTGGGTCGCGTCGCCGGATTTCGTGCTGGAGGAGGGGGTGCCGCTACCCCTGTTGGTGCTCCCCGATACCTGCGCGCTTCACCGCTTCACCACGCAATGGCTCGACGAGCATCGCGTGCCTTACACGATTGCACATGTTGCGTCAGGCGTTGCGGGATTGCAGTTGGCGTTGAACGCGGGGCTTGGGGTGGCGTGTCTGAATGCATCGGCGGCCGGCCCGGCGCTCGCACGTATCGAGACGTTGATGCCCGGGCGGCGTTTGCCCCGGCTGCCGGATGCCGAGTTCCATCTGCTGCCCGCGCGCCGTGGCGAACCCGAATGGGTGACGCAGGCGCGCGATGCGTTGGCCGAACAGCTTACAGCGCGTTGAGCGGGATCTTCAGATAGCGCGTACCGTTGGCCTCCGGCGGGGGCATGTCTCCGGCGCGGATGTTGACTTGCACGGCGGGCAGAATCAGCGTGGGCATGTCGAGCGTGCGGTCGCGGGCTTCGCGCATGGCGACGAAGGTATCTTCGTCGATGCCATCGTGCACATGGATGTTCGCGCGGCGCTGTTCACCAACGGTCGTTTGCCAGTTCGCGGCGCGTCCCGAGGGCGGATAGTCGTGGCACATGAACAGACGTGTCGATGCCGGCAGTGCCAGCAAACGGCGAATCGAGCGGAACAGCGTGTGGGCATTGCCGCCGGGAAAGTCGCAGCGCGCGGTGCCGACATCGGGCATGAAAAGCGTGTCGCCGACAAAGACGGCATCGCCTACGCGATACGCCATGTCGGCCGGCGTATGGCCCGGCACGAACATCGCCTCGGCCTGCAAGGCGCCAATGGCAAACGTCTCGCCATCTTCGAACAGATGGTCGAACTGCGAGCCGTCCGGCGGTACATCGGCACCCAGATGGAACAGCTTCTTGAAGACGTGCTGAACATCGCGGATGTGCGTGCCGATGGCAATGCGCCCGCCCACGTGCTCCTTGAGCCAGCGCGCCGACGACAGATGATCGGCATGCGCGTGCGTCTCGAGGATCCAGTCGACAGTGAGCTTCTGTGCTGCGACGTATTCGAGGACACGCTCGGCCGACCCCGTATGCGTGCGGCCAGCCTTCGGGTCGTAGTCGAGCACGGGATCGATGATCGCCGCGTGACCGCCCGGCGCATCGAACACGACGTAAGTCACCGTGGCGGTGGCAGTGTCGAAAAAGGCTTCGATGTTTGCTGGCGTGGCTGACATGGACCGGCTCCTGCGAAAATTTATCAATTCATATATTATAAATCAGTAAAGTGTACGCAATGGACGTGACATCTCGTCGCGCCGTGACTTTCTGATTCGTATCGATCCTGCCATGCCCCGAGTGACTGCGCTATCCCCTGTCGAGCGGGCGAGCGTCCGCGCGGACGTCGCCCCGCTGGATATTGCGCGACTGCGAACCGCCGCGCGCGACGCCACGGCACTGCTGCGTGCGCTCGCCAACGAAGACCGTCTGCTGATCCTGTGCCAGCTCACGCAGGGGGAGTTGTCCGTCGGCGAGCTGGAAGCGCAACTCGACATCCGGCAACCGACGCTCTCGCAGCAACTCGCCGTGCTGCGCACCGAGGCGCTGGTGAATACGCGTCGCGATGGCAAGCGCATCTACTATTCGGTCGCGGATGGGGCCGTGCTTGCGGTGCTGGCTTGCCTTTACGATCAGTTCTGTCCGAAATAGAGGGACACCCCCAATGCATCTCGACACGCTTCACTTCACCCCCTGGACCGCATTGGCCGGTGGCGCGCTGATTGGACTCGCGGCCGTCTGGCTGATGCTCGCGGTCGGACGCATCGCAGGCATCTCCGGCATCGTCGGCGGCTTGTTGCGGCCTCGCGGCGGCGATGTGGGGTGGCGCATCGTCTTCATCGTCGGCATGATGGCGGCGCCCTGGGGGTACCGCGCGGTGGCCGTCGTGCCCGAGGCGCAGATCGACGCCGGCACGGCCATGCTCATTGTGGCCGGCTTGCTGGTGGGTTTCGGCACCCGGCTGGGATCGGGATGCACTAGCGGTCACGGGGTCTGCGGTCTGTCGCGCTTGTCGTGGCGATCGCTCGTCGCCACGTTGTGCTTCATGGCAACGGGTGTCGCGACGGTGTTCGTCGTGCGCCATGTCCTGAACGTGGGAGGTGTCGCATGAAGAAGCTGTTTTTCGCATTCATCGGCGGCCTCGTGTTCGGGCTTGGGCTGATCCTTGCGGGCATGGCGAATCCGGCGAAGGTGCTGGGTTTTCTCGACATCGCCGGCAAGTGGGACCCATCGCTGGCCTTCGTGATGGGCGGGGCCATCGCTGTGGGGCTGGTCGGGTTCCGTCTGGCGCACAAGCATGCACTCGCCTGGACGGGCGAGCCACGCGTTTGGCCCGCTTTGCATGGTCTGGACAAACGGCTGGTGTTCGGCGCGTTGCTGTTCGGTATCGGCTGGGGGATCGCCGGCATTTGCCCGGGCCCGGCGCTGGTGCTGCTGGGTGCGGGGTCCGGCAAGGCACTGTGGTTCGTGGCCGCGATGGTCGCGGGTATGGCGCTTCACGTGTTGCTCTCCCGCGTGAGCGCGAAGTCGGACGAAGCGAAATAAGGCGCGCAAGTCAGCGCGTCAGGACGCAAAGCAGGGCACTGGGCAAGGCAGATTCGACGCCGTGCCTGCCGCTCAGTGCTTGCGTGCCAGCTCTGTGCCCGCGTCTGCAGGCAACTGCCGGGTGACGGGGATCGACAGCCAGGAGAACAGCCCGATCACGAGAAATGCCGGAAGAAAGTCGCTGGCCGTCAATTGCTCATGGCCCGCTAGCCGGCTGCTTGCCTGTAGCACCATCCCCGAAATCGTCACACCCAACCCAAGCGATAGCTGCTGCACAACGCTGGCAAGACTTGTCGCGCGGCTAGCGTCGGCACTGGCAATGTCGGCGTACACGATCGAATTCAGGCAAGTGAATTGCAACGACGGGAAGAAGCCACCGAACGCCACTACGCCGAGCATGACGAGGACCGGCGTGTTGTGCGTGAACAGCCCGTAAGACGACAACGCCAATCCGGCGAGTGCCGCATTGACGATCAGCACCCGGCGGAAGCCGAATTTCGCCAGCACCCGTTGCGCAATCGCCTTCATGAAAATCGCGCCAAACGCGGACGCGCAGGTGATCATGCCGGACTCGAACGGGTCCATATGCAACCCTTCCTGCAAGGCCAGCGGCAGCAGAAATGGCACGGCGCCCAGGCCGATACGGAAGAGCGAGCCGCCAACGACACTGGCGTGGAACGTAGGAATGCGCAGGAGACGGAAGTCGAGCAGCGGCGCTTGCACGCGATTGGCGTGCCGCCAGTAGGCGTAGGCAAACAGGGCGCCCAGCCCACACATGGCGATCACGACACTGTCGGCCACCTGATGTTCGCCAATCATGGCCAGCCCGAGCATGAGCAGGCCGCTCCCCAGTGCGGAGAGCACGAAGCCGAGTGTGTCGAGGCGTCCCGCGTCGCCGCCGCGCTCGTTGTCGATGTACTTGCCCGCAAGGTAGATGCCCAGCAGGCTGACCGGAATGTTGATGAAGAAGATCCAGCGCCAGTGCAGATAGGCCGTGATGGCGCCGCCAAGCGGCGGGCCGATGACCGGACCGAGCAGAGCGGGCATCGTGAGATAGCCGATGGCCTTGACCAGGTCGTGCTTGGGCACGGCGCGGAAGATCACGAGACGCCCGACCGGTACCATCATCGCGCCGCCGACGCCCTGCAGGAAACGGGCGAAGACGAACGTCGGCAAGGAAAACGACAACGCGCACAGAATCGAGCCGGCCATGAAAATGCCGATCGCGGTACGAAAGACGTTGCGCGCACCGAAGCGGTCGGACACCCAGCCGCAGATCGGAATGAAGATGCCGAGCCCGACCACGTAGGCGGTGAGCGCCATCTTCAGCGAGATCGGGTCCTGATGGAGGTCGCGTGCCATGGCGGGCAGCGAGGTAGTGATCACCGTCGCGTCGATGTTCTCCATGAACAGGGCGCAAGCGATGATGAGCGGGATGATGACGGCGCGCGACACGATGGGGGGACGGCTGGCGCAAAGACTCGGATTGTCCCACGAATTAAGCGCATGCTTCAATCGCGAAGGCGACGCTCACCGCTTGTCGGGCGCCAATTCGTTGGCGTCGAGTCGATACAGGACATGACGGCGAAGGCGATGACCCGTCGGAATCAAGGGGTGCAGGAAGTCTTCGTCGGGGCAGTGGCGCATGCCGATACGTTGCATGACGGCTCTCGAGCGCACATTGGCGGGAACGGTGAACGAGACCAGCCCGTCCAGACCCAGCGTGCCAAACGCGAACTGCACCGCCGCGTTTGCCGCTTCCGTTGCATAGCCCTTCGACCACCACGCGGATGCCAGCCGCCAGCCGATCTCGACGGCCGGTACGAAAGGGGCGTCGAAGCCGACGCGCATCAGGCCGACGAAACCGGCGAACGGCGTCACCCCCGGAATCTCCAGCGCCCACGGGCCATAACCATGCGTCTCGAGATGTCGCGCCAGCCGCAGGGCGACGGCATCGCTCTGTGCCCGATCGAGCGTCGTTGGAAAGTGGCGCATGACGTCGCGATCGGCGTTGAGCGCGGCAAAAAGCGGCAGATCGTCGGTGCGCCACTGACGCAGGATCGTACGTTCGGTGGTGAGCGTCGGGGCGGGGGAGCCGAAAGGCGAGTGCGAATCTGCGGCAATGGTCGGCGTCGTCATGCGTTCAAAATTCCTGTTGAATCAGTTCGAATTCAGATGGCAATTGCCGATCATGGCAAATCAGGATTTGCTTAATTTCATCGATGCGATCGCTATTTTTTTGCGGGGAGCCTGACACCACGGGCATCGACGAGACATTGCATACCGATGAATTGTCTTATCTTACGAAAACTCTTTCGATTCGGGAAATGACATCGGCGCATGAGAGTGACGTATACGTCAACAAATGGGAAAGCGTGTCGCTTTGTCCCGATTTATCGGTATCCCGTCTCGCGGATGGCGACCGAAAGCCTATTGCCCGTGATATTCGCAAAACGCACATTGCGAGCAAAGATGCGTGAGGCGTGTGCCGATACCAATCGGGCGTCGGACCAAAGCCGCCTAATTCCCAGGGCCAATTCTCAACTCGAGCTATCCGTAAATCTTCGCGACGGATGCGAAAAGTCCGAATGGGCAGACTGCTTCGGATCACAGAATGATCGGATTGCACTTAAATATTTTTGATCGTATATCTTGAGGCGTCGAGCGATCAAAATGTCGACGCTACGGGCGAGGGAGCCCTAGCCCGGCAAATCCTTACCAAATCTTGCAGGATGGCGCGTGAACCTATAGTGCCGCGTGGAGTCCTGATCACTGTGCGCAGAATTCCCTTCCCATTGCGAGGGAATTGACACCGCTTATCGAGGGATATCGGCAACGCGGGCGCCGTGGTAATCGTGGATTGATGCCCCGATCCTGTGCATTTTCTGAAGTTCAGATCGGACAATTCAATGAAATTTGTGCGTTCTCAGACTCATTTCACGGAAATGCTGTTTTCCAATTATTAAAACTCGTGCTATTTTAAGTGGCGATCCATTTTAACAACGTAAGGACACGCCAGATGGCAAGCTATAAGGAACTCGTCGCGCAACGCGAAAAGATCGAAAAGCAAATCGAAGAGGCCCGGACCCGCGAAGTGGCCCAGGTCATCGCCGAAGTCAAACAGAAGATCCAGGAATACGAACTCACCGCGAAGGATCTGGGTCTTGCCACGACGGACGGCCGCCGCCGCGCTGCTCGTGCACAGATTGCGCCGAAGTATATGAATCCGACCACTGGCGAAACGTGGTCGGGCCGTGGCCGCGCGCCGAAGTGGGTCGGGAAGAACAAAGAGAAGTTCTTGATCAAGTAATTTGCCGGCGAGAGCCGGACTGGCATTGCCGGTCACATGCCAGGGAGGTCGGGGAGCCGACAGTCGCTGTGACACCCTAAGGTCATAGCGCTTTGCCATCTCCACCGTGTCCCTGAGAGCAGTAAAGCAGCAGCCCAGTTATCGTTTTGCCCCCCAACCTTGGATCGCCTGGCTGTGGCTTGATGTGATGCAGTGCCTGAAATGACAAAACCCGCCGTTCGTTTATCGACGGCGGGTTTTGTCATTGTGCGGGAATTCACGCGCGCGACGCGCGGTGCAGCAACGCCGGTCGCCCGATCTGGCCTGCGCGCCCACCTCGAACGGCTGGCGTTGACGGGCGTGTTGCGCGGCTTACTCTGCGCCCGGGTCGTCCGGCGGGAACATCAGCGTGACCTGCAAACCACCCGTGGGCCGGTTGGTGAACGAGACGCACCCCCCCAATTGCTGGGTCAGTTTGTCGACGATGGCCAGTCCAAGCCCGCAATGGGCGTTGCCGCCACGCGCCGGATCTAGGCGCACGAAAGGCCGCACGATCCGGTTGATGTCGTCATTCGGAATTCCCGGCCCGCTGTCTTCGATAACGAGACGCCAGCCGCTGGCATCTTGCGACGTGCGAATGGCGAGCGGAGCCCGGCCGTATGTCACCGCATTGTCCAGCAGGTTGTTCACGATCCGCTCGAGGTAGGTCTGGCGCAGCCTGAAGCCGGGGCCGGCCTGCAAATCCAGTTCGATGGCGTAGCCCTGATCGAGGAACGGTGCAATCAGCGCAGGAATGCGCGCTTCGACCGGCGACGCCGCGCTATCCATCTCAACGCCACGCGCAAACAGCAGGAACTGATCGACGATGCGGGTCATCGATTCGGCGTCGCGCGTGATGCCCTCGCTCATCTGCACGTCGTCGAGCATTTCGGCGCGCAGTCTCAATCGCGCGAGCGGTGTCTTCAGATCGTGGGCGATACCGGCCAGCATCGTATTGCGCTCGCGGTCGGTCTGGACGATGTCGTGACTCATGCGATTGAAACGCTCGGTCAACTGGCGAAGCTCCAGCGGGCCTCGCTCCTTGACCTGCGTTCGAACACGATGCGTCGCGAGTTGTTCGGCCGCGGCGGCCATATCCCGCACCGGCCGCTGCAACTGCCAGGCGGCAAACAGCGCAAAGATGACGGTAATCCCCAGGACCGCAGCCAGCCCCGGCAGAATCGTGGCCGTGCCCGGCGGGTTGCGCACAGACAATACCGGCGTGGCGATCCAGTAATCGCGACCCGGCAGACGCGCCCAGATGCGCGGCGGCGGTGTGCGTTCGACGCGCAATTGCGTGCCGGCGGGCAGACGCCGGGCAAGCTCGGTCGTCAGACGGGCGTTCTTGCTGGTCGGCTCGAACACGTCGCCATGGGCGAACGAGACCGGCACGACCTGCACGAGATCGGGCAGCGAGAGCGTCGAGTTGCCGTCGTGCACTTCCGACGCGGCTTTGATGATGAACGCCATTTGCTCGGCGGCGTTTTGCACGCGCGTGTCGTCATGATCGCTGCGCAGGATCGTGAGATACGAGAAATGGCTGATGACCAGCGCAGCAATGATGAGCAACGCCAGTCGGCCAAACAGGGTGTCGAAACGGCCTTTCATACGATGCTCCGCATGTGGGCCGGGATAAGCGGTGTCGGCGTCATGCCGGAGTCCTTCTCAGACCGGAAGAAAATGCCTTCGAACGGGACGACGGCGATGCGTCGCGTCCGGTACCGGTCGATCAACCGGTGGCCATATCGGCGCGTTGGCCGTCAGGTACGAAGATGTAACCACGCCCGCGCACGGTCTGGATAAAGCGCGGGCTCTGTGCGTCCTCGTCGAGCAGACGGCGCAAGCGCCAGATCTGCACGTCGATGCCGCGGTCGTTGACGTCGCTGTCGGCGCCGTAGAGCAGTTCGATGATGCGCTCGCGCGAGAGCACCTGCATGGCGTGGTTCACCAGCAGGCGCAGCAAGCCGTATTCGCCGTCCGAGAGCGTGAGCAACTGCGCATCGCGGGTCAGCGTGCGGCTGCGGAAGTCGAGCACGAACGGGCCGAACGTGTAGTTCTCGCGTTGCTCGGGCACAGCGGCGTCGGGCGTCTTGCGACGGCGCAGCACGGCGTTGATCCGGGCCAGCAACTCGCGCGGGCTGAACGGTTTGCCGAGGTAGTCGTCGGCACCGATTTCCAGTCCCACGATGCGGTCGATCTCGTCGCTGCGCGCCGTGAGCAGGATGACCGGCACATCGTCGTTGCGTGCACGCAGATCACGCAACGCCGTGAGGCCATCGACCTTGGGCATCATCAGGTCGAGCACGATCAGGGCCGGACGCTCACGCTCGAGGCGTGCCGCTAGCCCGTCGCCATCGTGCATCACCGCGACCGAGAAGCCGTGGCGGCTCAGGTATTCGCGCAGCAGATCACGCAGATCGGGATCGTCATCGACAACAAGAATCTTCATATTCGTTCGGACAGGTAGTGTCGTCATGATAGTGGCCTCCCCGCGCGGCTTGACACGCGTTTTGTTTCCGGACATTACAGTCTTGGTCGTCTGTAACGATGCGTAATAATAGAGCCAGCTTCGGTTACGCACGAATTTCGTCCTCATCACGTAAGCTTCGCTCTGCTCAATACGCGGTCGTTCGCGGCAGTTTCGCGACTGTTTTGCAGGGGCCTGGCTGCAATTTCACTGCCGTGCGAGCGGCAGATTCCGCACACCCAATCGCACCTCTCGCACCGCGAGAGCGCTGCGACAAGGCATTGCAGGGAATGCCGACGCTGCCAGACACGTCGCACCGAGGGCGGCGCGAACCATCGGCCGCGCCACCGGTCTCTCAGCAGCGAGCTTTTCGCTTATCTGCACGGAAAGCCG
Organism: Pandoraea fibrosis; assembly: GCF_000807775.2. Taxonomy (NCBI): domain Bacteria; kingdom Pseudomonadati; phylum Pseudomonadota; class Betaproteobacteria; order Burkholderiales; family Burkholderiaceae; genus Pandoraea; species Pandoraea fibrosis. The sequence continues at coordinate 1,999,048 of NZ_CP047385.1, forward strand.
ATGTAATCAGCGATCGCATCGGGCTTTCACGACGGTCTGCTATGCTGATCAGCCAAGACCGGCGCAAGGCGCCGCCCGGAGCGATTCCAGGGGCTGCCGAGCCATTTGCCGCGCCGCAGCAATCAGACAAAAAAAGTATGTCGTCCGCATCGGACGAATCCGCTAACTACTCCGCTGTTACGAGGAAGTCATGACCGAGCACGGTCCCCACGGTTCGGAACCACCGAACGGTTCTGATCGGCCCACGCCACCCAATCCCGGGGCGCAACGCAGCACAGGGGCAGTCCAGGCGTCTTCACGCACGCGCCGCTGGCTCGTGCCCGGCGTCATCGGGCTGATCGTCGTGCTCATCGCGGGCGGTGTTTACTACCGGCTGCATTCCCAGAACGCGCAAGGGCCTGCCCAGGCGGGCGGTCGGCGCGGTGGCCCCCCGGCCGGCATGGCCGGGGCTGGCGCACCTGCCACGCCGGTCACGGCGGTCGAGGCGAAGACGGGCGATCTGCCGGTCTTCCTCAACGGATTGGGCACCGTCACCCCGACGCGCAGCGTCACTGTGCATTCGCGCGTCGACGGTCAGCTCATGAAGGTGCACTTCAAAGAGGGCGACATGGTCAAGGAAGGCCAGTTGCTTGCCGAGATCGATCCGCGCCCGTTCCAGGTACAGGTCACGCAGATGGAAGGGCAACTTGCCCACGATCAGGCATTGCTCAAGAACGCCCAACTCGATTTGGCCCGTTACGAGACCCTCCTCAAGCAAGACTCGATCGCCGGACAGACGGTCGACACGCAACGCGCACTCGTCAAGCAGTACGAAGGGACGGTGAAGTCCGACGAAGGCCAGCTCGGCAATGCGCGTCTGCAATTGAGCTACGCGAGCGTGACTGCCCCCGTCTCGGGGCTGGCAGGCCTGCGTCAGGTCGATCCGGGCAATATCATTCACGCGTCAGACACCAACGGTATCGTGATCATCAATGAGGTCACGCCGATCACCGTCGTCTACACCATTCCCGAAGACAACCTGCCGAAGGTGGTCAAGCGTTCGCGCGGCGGCGAGACGCTGCTGGTCGAAGCCTTCGACCGCGCCGGCAAGATCAAGCTCGCGAGCGGCAAGCTCGCCTCGATCGACAACCAGATCGACACGACGACCGGCACCGTGAAGCTCAAGGCCGAGTTCGCCAACAACGAGGGCCTGCTGTTCCCGAACCAGTTCGTCAACGTGAAGATGCTCGTGGACACGCTCAAGGGCGCCACGCTGATTCCGAGCGCGGCCGTGCAGCGCGGCACGCAGGGCAGCTTCGTCTACGCCGTACAGCAGGATCAGACCGTCAAGCTCAAGACGGTGAAGCTCGGGCCGACCGATGGCACCAATGTGGCGGTGGAGTCGGGCGTGGCGCCCGGCGAGAAGCTCGTGATCGACGGCATGGACAAGCTGCGTGACGGCGCCAAGGTCGAGGTGATCACGGCCGAGAGTCGCGCGGCGGCCGTCGCACCGCGTGCCCCGGGCGAAAAGCGCAACGGCAACGGCGGGCATCGCCGTCCGGCGCAATAGGACGCCGTCGCGTGATCTCACGCGACGCCATCGCGCTCATGCCCGACCACGCCCCCAGAGACGCCCTTCGACGTAGCCAATGAATCCGTCCCGCCCGTTTATTCTTCGACCGGTCGCCACATCGTTGCTGATGCTGGCGATCCTGCTTGCCGGTTTTGTCGCCTACCGGTTGCTGCCGCTCTCGGCGCTGCCGGAAGTCGACTATCCGACCATTCAGGTGGTCACGCTCTATCCGGGGGCGAGTCCGGACGTGATGACCTCGTCGGTCACGGCCCCGCTGGAGCGTCAGTTCGGCCAGATGCCGGGCCTGAACCAGATGTCCTCGACCAGCTCGGGCGGCGCGTCGGTGATCACGTTGCAGTTCTCGCTGGACCTCGGGCTGGATGTCGCCGAACAGGAAGTGCAGGCCGCGATCAACAGCGCCAGCAACCTGCTGCCGAGCGATCTGCCGATGCCGCCGATCTACAGCAAGGTCAATCCGGCCGACACGCCGATCCTGACGCTGGCGATCATGTCGAAGACCATGCCGCTGCCCAAGCTGGAAGATCTGGTCGACACGCGTGTCGCGCAGAAGATCTCGCAATTGCCGGGCATCGGTCTGGTGAGCATTTCGGGTGGCCAGCGTCCGGCCGTGCGCATTCAGGTCAATCCGCACGCGATTACATCGTATGGGCTGAACATCGAAGACGTTCGCACCTCCATCGCGGCGGCCAACGTCAATCAGGCGAAGGGGAGTTTCGACGGCCCGCTGCGCGCCTCGACCATCGACGCCAACGATCAGCTTGCCTCGGCCGATGAGTATCGCAATCTCGTGATTGCCTATAAGAATGGCGGCCCGATTCGTCTGTCCGACATTGCCGACGTCATCGACGGCGCAGAGAACACCAAGCTCGCCGCCTGGGCCGACACCACACCGGCCATCGTGCTGAACGTGCAGCGCCAGCCGGGCGCGAACGTGATCGAGACGGTCAACAAGGTCAAGGCGCTGCTGCCCCAGTTGCAGGCGGCGTTGCCGGGCAGTATCGACGTCAAGTTGCTCACCGACCGCACGACGACGATCCGCGCCTCGGTCTCCGACGTGCAGTTCGAACTCATTCTCGCCGTCGCTCTCGTGGTGATGGTGATCTTCCTCTTTCTGCGCAACGTCTCGGCGACCATCATTCCGAGCGTGGCCGTGCCGCTGTCGCTGGTCGGCACGTTCGGCGTGATGTATCTGGCGGGCTTCTCGATCAACAATCTGACGCTCATGGCGCTCACCATCGCGACCGGCTTCGTGGTCGACGATGCCATCGTGATGATCGAGAACATTGCGCGTTACATGGAGCAGGGCGAAAAGCCTTTGCAGGCGGCGCTCAAGGGCGCAGAGCAGATCGGCTTCACCATCATTTCGCTCACCTTCTCGCTGATCGCCGTGCTGATTCCGCTGCTGTTCATGGGGGACGTGGTCGGCCGCCTGTTCCGAGAATTTGCGATCACGCTGGCGGTGTCGATTCTCATCTCGGCCGTGGTGTCGCTCACGCTCACGCCCATGATGTGCGCGAAGCTGCTGCGTCATGTGCCGGAAGAAAAGCAGGGCAAGTTCTATCGCAAGACCGGCGAGATCTTCGATCGCATCATCGCGAAGTACGGCGAATGGCTCACGTGGGTGCTCGACCGCCAGCCGGCAACGCTGCTCGTGGCCCTCGGTACGCTCGTGCTCACGGTGCTGCTGTATCTGTGGGTGCCCAAGGGCTTCTTCCCGGTGCAGGACACGGGGGTGATTCAGGGCATCTCCGAGGCGCCGCAGTCGATCTCGTTCGCCGCCATGGGCGAGCGGCAACTCGCGCTGGTGGCCAAGGTGCTGGAAGATCCGGCCGTCGAGTCGGTGTCGTCGTTCATCGGCGTGGACGGGGTGAATGCCACGCTCAACAGCGGGCGTCTGCTCATCAACCTGAAGGAGAAGGGCGTGCGCGGGCTCGACGCCTCGGAGGTCATCCGCCGCATTCAGCCCGAAGCTGCGAAGGTGCCGGGCATCACGCTCTACATGCAGCCGGTGCAGGATCTGACCATCGAGGACCGCATCAGCCGCACACAGTATCAGTTCACGCTGCAAGATCCGAGTCTGGATACGCTCGGCATCTGGGTGCCCAAGCTCGTCGACAAGTTGCAGCACGTGCCGGAACTGGCCGACGTCACGAGCGATCTGCAAGTCAACGGATTGCAGGCGTATGTGGAGATCGATCGCGATACGGCGAGCCGTCTGGGCGTCACGCCGTCTGCCGTCGACCAGACGCTTTACAGCGCGTTCGGCCAACGGCTGATTTCGACGATTTACACGCAGGCGTCGCAATACCGCGTGGTGCTCGAAGTCGCAGACGACTTCCAGCGCGGGCCCGATGCGCTCAAGGGGATTTACGTCGCGTCGTCCTCGGGCGTGCAGGTGCCGCTCACGTCGTTTGCCAAGATCGTGGAAAAGCCTACACCGCTGGCGATCAACCATCAGGCGCAGTTCCCGTCTGCGACGATTTCGTTCAACCTCGCCAAGGGCGCGTCGCTGGGTGATGCCGTGAAGGCGATTACGGCTGCGGAAGCGTCCATCGATCTGCCTGTGAGCACGCAAACGACGTTCCAGGGGGCGGCGCAAGCGTTCCAGGCATCGCTCTCGAATACGCTGTGGCTGATTCTCGCGGCGGTCGTGACGATGTATATCGTGCTCGGCGTGCTGTACGAGAGCTATATCCACCCGATCACGATTCTGTCGACGCTGCCGTCGGCCGGTGTGGGCGCGCTGCTGGCGCTCATGGTCTCGGGCAACGACATCAGCATCATTGCAATCATCGGCATCATCCTGCTGATCGGTATCGTGAAGAAGAACGCCATCATGATGATCGACTTCGCGCTCGAGGCGGAGCGCGAGCACGGCATGGCGCCGCGCGAGGCGATCTATCAGGCGTGTCTGCTGCGTTTCCGTCCGATTCTGATGACGACGATGGCGGCCGTGCTGGGTGCGCTGCCGTTGATGCTGGGGTCGGGCGTGGGCTCGGAGTTGCGTCAGCCGCTGGGGATCACGATGGTGGGCGGGCTGATGGTCAGTCAGGTGCTCACGCTCTTCACCACGCCGGTGATCTACCTGTGGTTCGACCGTTGGGCCGCGCGCGCGCGCGCCTGGCGTGAGCGGCGCTTCGGCACGTCGGACGATCACGAGCACGGCGACGATGGCGATCACGGCAAGCCGGGCGGCAGCACTGGCCCGGCCACGACGGACGGCCCGACGCGATGAACCTGTCGGCCGTCTTCATCCGGCGCTCGGTCGCGACCGTTCTGCTCACCATCGGGGTGACGCTGGCAGGCATCGTCGCGTTCGGGTTGCTGCCGATCTCGCCGCTTCCGCAGGTCGACTTCCCGACGATTTCCGTCTCGGCGTCGCTGCCGGGCGCCAGCCCCGAGACGATGGCCGCGAGTGTGGCCACGCCGCTCGAACGCTCGCTCGGCCGGATCGCCGGCGTGACGGAAATGACGTCGAACAGCTCGTTGGGCTCGACCCGCATCACGCTGCAATTCGATCTCTCGCGTGACATCAACGGGGCCGCCCGCGATGTACAGGCGGCCATCAACGCGGCGCGCAGTCTGCTGCCGTCGGGACTGCCGAGCAATCCGACCTACCGCAAGGTGAACCCGGCAAGCGCGCCGGTGATGATCATTGCGCTGACCTCGGAGAGCATGACGCGTGGGCAGATGTACGACGCGGCGTCGACCATTCTTGCGCAGAAAATCTCGCAGCTCGAAGGCGTGGGCGATGTGACGGTGGGGGGCAGTTCGTTGCCGGCGGTGCGCGTCGAGCTCAACCCGACGGCGCTCAACAAATATCAGATTCCGCTGGAAACGGTGCGCACGGCGATTCAGGCGGTCAACGCGAATCGCCCGAAGGGGGCGCTCGAAGACGGCGACCGGCGCTGGCAGATTCTGGCCAACGATCAGGCGAAGACAGCGAAGGAATACCTGCCGGTCATCGTCACGTATCAGGACGGCCGGCCGGTACGTCTGGCCGACATCGCCGACGTGGTCGATTCGGTGCAGGACGTGCGCAATGCGGGGTCGGCCAACGGCAAGCCGTCGGTGCTGCTCATCATCACGACCCAGCCGGGCGCGAACATCATCGAGACGGTCGATGGCATCAACAGGATCCTGCCGAATCTGCGGGCGTCGATTCCGAGCGCGATCAATCTCGACGTGGTGATGGACCGCACGCCGACGATTCGCGCGTCGCTCAGGGAAGTCGAGCGCACGCTGCTGATCTCGATTGCGCTCGTGATCATGGTGGTGTTCCTCTTCCTGCGTAACTGGCGTGCCACGCTGATTCCGAGCGTGGCCGTGCCGGTCTCGCTGATCGGTACGTTCGGGGTGATGTATCTGTGCGGTTTCAGTCTCGATAACCTGTCGCTTATGTCGCTCACGATCGCGACGGGGTTCGTGGTGGACGACGCCATCGTGGTGCTGGAGAACATCTCGCGCCATATCGAAGAGGGACTGAGTCCGTTCGCGGCGGCGCTCAAGGGCACGCGCGAAGTGGGTTTCACCGTGCTCTCGATGAGTATTTCGCTGGTGGCGGTGTTCATTCCGTTGCTGCTGATGGGCGGCATCGTGGGGCGTTTGTTCCGTGAATTCGCAGTCACGCTCTCGGCCGCCATCATCGTCTCGCTGGTCGTTTCGCTGACGACCACGCCAATGATGTGCGCGCGCCTGCTCAAGGGCAAGCCGGCGCCGGGCGTGCCGCCCGGCACGGCGCCTCTCGCGCCGGAACCGCCGCCGCGGCCGTCCATCTGGACACGCATGGGCAACTGGACCGAGCGCGGCTTCGACGCCATGCTGCGCGAGTACGAACGCTCGTTGTCATGGGCGTTGCGTCACGGGCCGCTGATGTTGCTGATCCTGCTGGCGACGATCTGCCTGAACGTCTGGCTCTACACCGTGGTGCCGAAGGGCTTTTTCCCGCAGCAGGACACGGGGCGGATGATTGGCTTCATTCAGGCCGATCAGGCAATCTCGTTTCAGGCGATGGAGAAGAAGCTGGCCGACTTCATCAAGATCGTGCAGGCCGACCCGGATGTCTCGACCGTCACGGGCTTTACCGGCGGTTCGAATCGCAACGGCGGCTCGATGTTCGTCACGCTCAAGCCGCTGGGCGAGCGCAAGGTTTCGGCCGATCAGGTCATTGCGCGCTTGCGTGGCAAGCTGGCCAAGGAGCCGGGGGCGATGCTCTACCTGCAATCGGTGCAGGATATTCGCGTGGGCGGGCGCTCCAGTAACGCGCAGTATCAGTACACGTTGCAGGCAGACGATCTTCAGCAGTTGCGCGAGTGGGAACCCAAGGTACGCAACGCCATCTCGCGGCTGCCGAATCTCGTGGACGTGAATACCGACCAGCAGGACAAGGGACTGCAGACGACGCTCGACGTCGACCGCGATCAGGCCTCGCGGCTGGGGCTCACGATGAGCCAGATCGACAACGTGCTCAACGATGCGTTCGGGCAGCGTCAGGTCTCCACCATCTACAACCCGCTCAATCAGTACAAGGTCGTGATGGAGGTGGCGCCGCAGTGGTGGCAAAGTCCCGAGTCGCTCAAGGACATCTATGTCGTGACGTCGGCCGGGGCGCAGGTGCCACTCTCGGCGTTCGCGCGTTACCGTCCGACGAACACGGCGCTGGGTGTCTCGCACCAGGGGCAATTCGCGGCGAGCACGATCTCGTTCAATCTGCCGCCGGGTGTCTCGCTGTCCGAGGCGCAGGCGTCGATCAACGACGCCGTGGGCCGGCTCGGCATGCCCACGTCCGTACAAGGCAGCTTCCAGGGCACGGCACAGGCCTTCCAGTCGGCACTGTCGTCGCAACCCATTCTGATTCTGACGGCACTGCTCACGGTGTATATCGTGCTGGGCGTGCTCTACGAGAGCTACATCCATCCGCTCACCATTCTGTCGACGTTGCCCTCAGCGGGTGTGGGAGCGTTGCTGGCCCTGCTGCTGTTCAATACCGAGTTCAGCATCATCGCGCTGATCGGCGTGATTCTGCTGATCGGTATCGTGAAGAAGAACGCGATCATGATGATCGACTTCGCACTCGATGCGCAGCGGCGTCAGAACATGCCGCCGCGCGAGGCGATCTATCACGCGTGCGTGTTGCGCTTCCGTCCGATCATGATGACGACGATGGCGGCCATGCTGGGGGCGATTCCGCTGGCGCTGGGCACCGGCGACGGCGCGGAGCTGCGTCAGCCGCTGGGGATCTCCATCGTGGGTGGCTTGCTGGTCAGTCAGGTGCTCACGCTTTATACGACGCCTGTGGTGTATTTGTATCTCGACCGTGTGCGCTCGCGCTGGGCGCGATGGCGCGCGCGCGGCCGGGGCGACCAGGGCGATCAGCGCGACATTGGGGAGGTGGGACATGGCTGATGCCATTCGTTGCCTGCCCCGCTTGCGCCGCGTGCTTTCATGTGCGCTTCCCCGTGCGTTTTCCGAAACTTTTGTCCCGGCCGATGGGCCGATGTCTGCCATGTCCCGACCTCAGAATCGTCAAATGTTCACCGTTCGTTCTCACGCGGGAACCGCCGCGGCAGCGGGGCGAGGGCGTGGCCTGTCGGGATCTGCGCGCATGCGCCGCACGGCCACATTCCTTGCGGCGAGCGCCGTGTTGTGGCTCGCCGGCTGTGCCGTGGGGCCGGACTATGTACGTCCGGACATCGACACGCCGGCGGCATTCAAGGAAACGGGCGACTGGAAGCTCGCCGAGCCCAGCGACGCCGAGTCCAAGGGCGAATGGTGGGCGATTTATCAGGACCCGGTGCTCTCCGAGCTGATGGCGCAGGTCGACGTCAACAATCAGAACATCAAGGTGGCCGAAGCGAACTACCGGCAAGCGCTGGCTGTGGCCTCGCAGGCGCGTTCCGCCTTCTTCCCGACGATTGGCGCCGACGCGGGGCTCACGCGCGCCAGTTCGCGTGTGAGCAGCACCGCCGTGAGCGGATCGGGGGTAGGCGGCATTTCGAATAGCTACAGCCTGTCGGGCACGGCAAGTTGGGAGCCGGACATCTGGGGCAGCGTGCGGCGTTCGGTCGAGGCGGGCAACGCCAGTGCCGACGCGAGTGCAGCCGATCTGGCCAATGCGCGTCTGTCGGCGCAGGCGCTGCTCGCGCAGAATTATTTCGACCTGCGCGTGACGGACGCACAGCGAGCGCTGCTGGAGCGCACGGTTGCAGCGTACGAGCAGACGCTCAAACTGACGCAGAACCAATACGCTGTAGGCGTGGCGCAGCGCTCGGACGTGATTCAGGCGCAAACGCAGTTGCAATCGGCGCAGGCGTCCGCCATCGACATCGAGGTCACGCGTGCACAACTCGAACACGCGATAGCGCTACTCGTGGGGAAAGCGCCGGCCGCCTTTACGCTGACGGCGGCCCCGTTGCGCGCCGCGTTGCCGCCGGTGCCGGTGAGCTTGCCGTCGACATTGCTGGAGCGCCGGCCGGACATTGCGTCGGCCGAGCGTTCGGTGGCGGCGGCCAACGCGAAGATCGGTGTGGCCAAGGCGGCCTTCTTCCCGACGCTTTCACTCGCGGCCACGGGCGGCTTTCAGAGCGGTAGCTTCGCCAACTGGCTGACGTTGCCGAGCCGCTTCTGGTCGGTTGGCCCCGCGCTGGCAGCCACACTCTTCGACGGCGGCTTGCGCCGCGCGCAGACCGATGCCGCCATCGCGGCCTACGACGCACAGGTCGCGACCTATCGTCAGACCGTCCTGTCGGCGTTCCAGGCGGTGGAAGACAATCTCGCCGCGCTGAACTATCTGGGACGCGAGTCCGTCGTGCAGAATCAGGCCGTACAGTCCTCGCGCGAAGCGCTGCAACTGATCCTCAATCAGTACAAGGCGGGCACGGTCGGCTTTCAGAACGTGTTGACGGCGCAGGCGACCGCGTACACCACAGAGCGTACGGCGCTGACGATCCTCGGCCGTCAGTTCACGGCGAACGTTCTGCTCGTGACGGCACTCGGCGGCGGCTGGCATGGCTTGCCATCCGAGGGTGCAAGCCGCGGTGCAACGCAAGCCACGACAGCTTCCGGCGCCGTCAGCCCGGCCCAGAGCGGCGGCACGCAGGAGTAGCGCACCCCGTCGGATGGCCTCGCCGCTGGCCGATCGAATGCGGATTCGATCGGTCGCGCCTGCGCGTCTCTCGTTGTCCGACTACGCATTTTCCGAAGCTCACAACGCGCGGATCACCAAATTCGATCTCGGTGTTTAAGGTAATTCCGAACTTCACATTCGGACTGTCGGAAACCCTCGCCGCGAATCCTCCGAATGCCGGTAACGCGAGTAGCACGAACGGCGCTTTCGCGCGGCTAAGCAATTTCACCTCTGAACGAGTCCCGTCAAGCCGTTTCGCGGCAGTGCCCGCTCTATCAGGCAGCATGCGGGCGTCTCGCGCGTTGACCACGCCGCGTGGCAAGCGTGCCCGTCCGAATCGACTATGTGATGTTTCCCACCCGGTCGGCATGAATCCTTTTTGCCAGAATGAACGCGCTTCGATGCGATGACAGGCACGAAGCACCGTGCGCACCTTGCGGCGGTGACGGTGCTGTCAGATGACGAAAAAGAGAGGGGGGAACGATGACGATCAATGTTGTGGTCGCGGACGACCATCCGATTGTGCGTTATGGAATACGACGTCTGCTCGAAGAGCGGGAAATGATCCATCTGGTCGGCGAAGCGGCCAATTCTTCGGAACTCGTGAACTTGCTGGCAAAGTCGCCTTGCGACATTCTGGTGACGGACTTTTCGATGCCAGGTGGGAATTTCAAGGACGGGCTTTTTCTTATCGGCTATGTGCGCCGGTACTTTCCCAACATCAAGATCATCGTAGTGACGATGCTTGAGAATCTGGCGATTCTTCGCGGCATGCTCAAGCTCGGCGTGCATTCGATTCTCTCGAAGCTCGACGAGCAGAGTTCGATTGCCGACATCGTCTGTGTGGTGGCCGACGGTAGCCGTTACATTCCGGCGGGGCTGGCGACCCGTCTGCACGACTCGGTGGTCGACGACGCCGAGATCGACGCGTCGAAGCTCTCGGGGCGCGAAGTGGAGGTCGTGCGGTTGTTCGTCTCGGGGCTCACGATCAGCGAAATCGCGTTCCAGCTCAGCCGTAGTGTGAAGACGGTCAGTTCGCAGAAGACCAACGCGATGCGCAAGCTCGGGCTGGACCGTGACGTCGATCTCTATCACTACGCCACGCGCACGGGGATTACCTGATATCGCGTGATACCCCTCTCTCGAGAAAGGGCTGCCGGCCGGATGCCTCGCGCGTCACGCCGGCAGTCGAATCCCCCGCATGTCCCGCAAAATCAACTCGCCCGCCCGAAGCATCTGTTTGAGTTGATGCACCACCTGCCTGATTTCCTGAACGTGAGTCTCGGACGCATCGGCTTGCTGCTCCTGCGCGACCACCAGCGCATCCAGACGCCGCGTGTAATCGCGCATCGCCTCGCTCGCCGCCTGGGCATCGGTCGGCACCGACGCGGCGGGCGCGGCGACTGCCTGCGAGAGCAGGTCGCTGATTGCGGAGACCACCTGTGCCAGCTCGCCACTCTTGTCGGCCGCAATCTGCCGCGGCAACACATCGGCCATGCCGGTGATGTATGACGCCATTACATGGTTTTGCACCAGTAGATCGTTGAGTTCGCCCACGCAGACCTGCTTCGATTTCGGCTCCAGCATCATGCGCTTGAACGCTGCGCCGAAATTCCCGAACGCGATGTGCATGTCCTTGCGCGCCATGCGATAGGCGAAGTCGTCTCGTTTGCCTTCACGCCCGGCACTCGACTCGAGATAGGCGCGCGTGGACTGCACCGCCTGCCGGATGAGCGGCCCCATCAGCCGGTATTCCCAGTACGGGAACAGATACGAGCACACCAGCGCCACGGCCGACCCGATGAGCGTGTCGATGGCGCGCTCGCCGATCACGGACAACGACCCGGGCAGCAGGAAGTGGAACAACAGCAGCACATACGACGACATGAACACGACCGACAGGCCGTAATTGAACAACGACAGACTGTTGCCCATGACCATGCAGAAGAACATGAGGGCGAGCAGTATCCAGGGCTTGTGCACGAACGACAGAATGACCAGCACGCTGACGCAACCCAGCAGGGTGCCGGTCAGACGCTGGGCATTTTTCTGCTTGGTCAGACTGAAGCCGGGCTTCAGAATCACGATGATCGTGAGCAATACCCAATAGCTGTGTGCCTGCCCGGCAAGCAGCGACCAGTTCTCGCAGATGATGAGCCCGGCCGTAATGGCGATGGTCACACGCAACGCGTGGCGAAAACTCGGCGAGGAGAAAGTCAGATTCTTCCAGAGTAATTTCGGAGAAAAGCTCTGCCGCGACGTGAAGCGCTGGAGTGCCTGATCGATCTGCATCTCGGTGGCGGTGCCCGCGGTCGCGAGATTCGTGTTGCGGTGCATGCGCTCCACGATCCGGGTGCTGCTCCACACGCGGCGGAAAGTGCTGGTGAGGGCCTGATACGCCTCGGGTGCTCGATCGGGAAGCGCCTGCTTGCGCATCAGCTCGATTTCATACTCGATGGCGCGGAACTCCGCGCGCCAACTGCGCTGGGCGCGTGACGGTTCGTTGGTTGCGATGGCGTATCCGATGGCATCGACTTCGTTCGCGATCTTGCGGATCATGTCGCGGAAGAACAGGAGCACGTCGTTGTTGGCGAACTCACGGCGCAGCATCGGATAGTCGGTGTGGACCGACACCACTACCTCATGCAGATCGACAATGTTGATGAAGAGATTGAACAGCATCGTGCGACGCGGTTCGAGCGTGCCGGTACGCAGGCGTGGCAGATTGCGCAGAATGATTTCGCGCGCCGCCTGTTGCTTTTCCACGACGTTGACCTGCGCGGCGATCAGTCGCCGGTAGCAATCGTCGATATCGGTCGACGTGTCGTAGAACGCCGCCTTCGCCTCGAGATACTGCGCGGTGACAAAGAAGCATTCCGCGAGCGTCTGCTGTTCGATGCGAAACCACCAGACGCGACAGACGATGAGGCTGAAATAGGTGTACCAGAGACCGCCCGCGAGGACCGCCCCCGCATCGAGCACGGCCTGATGACGCGTGAGATCGGCTTCGACGTTGAGCACCATCATCATCAGACAGGCGAAGCTCACCAGCGACGCGCGATAGCCGTAGACCACGAGCATCGACAGGCCGAAAGTCAGAATCAGCGACGTGATCCAGAGCTGCCACGGCTGCGCAGCCGTGGCCATGCCGGTGATCAGGACGGTAAGCGCGCCGAGCAGCGTGCAACTGAGCAGCTCCGTGTGCTTGTGGCGCAGCGGCCCGTTGATATCGACTACGCTCGCGCACAGGGCGCCCGAGGCGACTTCGATGCCGAGCAGGTGCTGGTCCATCCCCCAGAAGAGCACGAGGGCGGGCAACACGACGCCCACTGCTTGACGGGTGCCGCTGAAAAAGTAATGGCTATAGAGAAACTTTTTGATATCGGTCTGATAGTCCATGCGTCGGGTGCGAGTGGTCCGCAGCAAAGCCGGCCGCGCGATGGGGTAGGGCGCGGCGCAGACAGAGTCTAGCCGAAGGCCCGGGCGACGCGAAGAGGGGATACCGCCGGTTACATGCCGCACGCGGACGTGCTTGCCCGACGGTGCAGCGCCGGCGGTACTCATGAAGGGGCAAGTTTTCGGATCTGCCCGATCGGCTTTGCTACGGGGCATTTGTTATGCTTGCGAACAGACTCGCTCAGCCGCCACGCCCGCATGCTCCACCTATTCTTTTCCAACCGGTTCACGACGCTCGAAGCCGCGCTGCTGCGCGATCTTGCCCAGGCGCCCGGCGGTGCCGGTGACGCCGGCAATCCCTTCGAGACGGAAACCATCGTCGTGCCAAGCGTGGCGGTGCGGCGCCGGCTCGAACTGGACTATGCCGATGTCTTCGGCGTGTGCGCCAATGTCCGTCTGACCTATCTCGCCCAATGGCTGTGGGACATGGCGGGCAAATTGCTCACGGTGCCGGAGAGTTCGCCGTTTGCCCCGGATCGCCTGGTCTGGCCGCTGTATCAATGTCTGGCCCAGCCGTGGGGGGAGACGTCACCACGTCTCGCGGGCTATCTGGCCGGGGCGGACGACGTCATGCGCTTCGAACTGGCCGATCGTCTGGCGCACATTTACGACCAGTACCTGACCTACCGGCCGAACTGGCTCGAACGGTGGCAAGCCGGCGAAGTCATCGCCCCGGGCGCTGCGACAGGCTGGGGCGAGGTTCAGCGTGACGACGAGGCGTGGCAGAGCGCGTTGTGGCGGCAGGTGCTGGCGCATCTGGAGATTCGTGAGCGTCACCCGACCTTGCGCGCTATCGACCGGATCGAACAACTGACGCCTGAGACGGTGCCCGCCGGATGGCCATCGCGTGTTTCGGTGTTCGCGTTGTCGTCAATGCCGCCGCTGTCGATGGCGTTGCTCAAGGCGATGTCTCGCCTGATCGATGTCCACCTGTATGTCCTGAATCCATGCGAGAGCTACTGGTTCGACATCGTGCCGCCGTCGCGCCTGTCGTATCTGACGCGTCGCGACGGGGCGGCGCACCGGGAGGTGGGGCATCCCTTGCTGGCCGAATGGGGGCGGCAGACGCAGTCGCATATCGACGCTCTGTATGCCGATCTGGCGCCACAGGCGGTGGAGGATCGGGCGCTGTTTCAGCCCAATCCTGCGCCAACGCTGCTCGCGGCCCTGCAAAACGGCATTCTCACGCTGGACGACGGCCGCTACGGTCTGCCCGAGGGTGTCGGTGCCGACGGTTCGGTGCAGGTGCATGTCTGTCATAGCCTCGCGCGTCAGATCGAAGTGCTGCACGACAGACTGCTCGCCTGCTTTGACGAGATTCCCGATCTGCGTCCCGACGATGTGCTGGTTACCGTGCCGGATCTGGGCAGGGCAGCACCGCTCATCGATGCCGTGTTCGGTACCGCAACGCCCCGCATCCCCTATCTGGTGACGGGGCTGCCGCCCACGCGGACCAATCCCGTGGCCCGCGCGTTTGCCTCGATTCTGGCGTTGCCGCAGCAGCGTGTTGCGGCGTCGAGTCTGGTGGAACTGGCGCGCACGGAGGCCGTCGCGCAGCGCTATGACCTCGGGGGTAACGTACTCGACGCCATTCAGAACTGGTTGCACGCCGCAGGAGCCCGTCGTGGCTGGCGTGGCGATGCGCTGCTACGCCTCGACGGCCCGCGTGCGGGGACGTCGCCGGAAGGCGCCGCGGGCGTCCCATCCGCAGCGCCCGCGCTGGAGCGGCACACCCTGGGTGACGCCATGATGCGGTTGTTCCTCGGTTATGCACTGCCCGACGAGGCGATGCCCGTGGACGACTGGCTTCCTGTCGGGGGGATCGAAGGTGGGCGCGCCGAATTGCTGGGACAGCTCGCCCGACTGGTCGACGACCTCGATGCGACCGCCGTGACCTTGCAGACCGAACGCACCGGGCTCGCGTGGCGCGATCAGTTGCTGGCCATGCTGGAGCAGTTTTTCTCGGACGAACCGCGTTTCGCCGACGACGTTGCGGAAGTGCGCATGGCCATCGAGCAGATCGGTTCGGCCATTGCCGACGGCGCGCCCGAGGTGCGAGTCCCTGTCGAGGTGGTGGCGCGCGTGCTGGCCGGTGCGCTCGACGATCCGACGCGCGGCGGTGTGCCGTCGGGCCGGGTGACGTTCGCGGCGATTCCGAGTTTGCGTCTGCTGCCGTACCGCGTGGTGTGCATGATCGGGATGGACGACGGTGTATTGCCGGGGCGTGTGCGTGCCGACGAATTCGATCTGATGCGTGCACTGCCGCAGCGGGGGGATCGCCAGCGTCGCGACGACGAGCGCAATCTCTTTCTCGATCTCATGTTGAGCGCGCAAGATCGTTTTCTGATGACCTACACGGGGCGAAGCGTGCGCGATAACGCACCGTTGCCGCCCTCGACGGCCGTGGACGAACTGCTCGACTTCACCGGGCAGTTGCTCGCGCCAGTATCGCAAGGGCACAGCCTCGACGAACAGCGCGAGGCACGGGAACGTCTCGTCGTGCAGCATCCGTTGCAG
Source organism: Pandoraea fibrosis (assembly GCF_000807775.2). NCBI lineage: Bacteria > Pseudomonadati > Pseudomonadota > Betaproteobacteria > Burkholderiales > Burkholderiaceae > Pandoraea > Pandoraea fibrosis. The sequence continues at coordinate 2,014,719 of NZ_CP047385.1, forward strand.
CCATTTTCTCCGGCCTATTTCGACGGGCACGATGCGTCTCTCTTCAGTTATGACGTGTCCAATGGCGAGGCGGCCCAACAGTTGGCGGACCAACTGGCGTCTCCCACCCCAGACACGCCTGCCGCCCCCTTCGTGCGCGAGCCGCTGCCTGCGGTCGTGCAAACCCATCTGACGCTCGACGATCTGCTGCGCTTCTGGCGTCATCCGGGGCGAGGCTGGGCGCGCGACCGGTTGGGGCTGTCGCTTGGCGACATGCTCACAGAGGTGGAGGACGACGAACCTTTTGTGCTCGACTGGGCCGGTCGCGATGCATTGGCGGCGCGCTTGTTGCCACGGCTCCTGCGCGGTGACGGACGGGACAGGCACGCTCAAGTCGACGCCATCGAGCGCATTGCGAATGTGAGCCACGAGTTACCGGGTGGGGCGACCGGCGCCGTCTGGCGGCGAAGGGAGTTGGGCGGCTTGCGGGCGCTGGCAACGCAGGTGCGAGAGGCGCAAGCCGAGGGCACACAGGAGCTTCTGGTCACACTGCCATTGAAACCCGCATTGCCGCCGTCATGGCGCGAGTCGACGGAGGCGATCTGGCACGGTGACGCGACCTTAACGGCGGACTGCCTGTTGCAGGGGCGTCTGGCGCCCGTGTCGCGTTACGGGTTGGTGATGTATCGATACGGCAGCATGCGTCCGAGCGATCTGCTGGCGGCGTGGCTGGCGCATCTCGCCCTTTGTGCGCATCTGCAGCAGCCCGAACATGCGGGGCTGGAGGTGGCGCCCAGAACGCTGTGGTACGGCGAAGACGAGACGTTTGCCTTGCGTCCGGTCGATGACGCGGCAACGCTGCTGGGGCAGTGGGTGGCGTTGTACCGGCTGGGACAGACCCGGCCGCTGCCGTTCTTCGCCCGCAGCGCCTGGAAGCTGGCGAGTACGGGCAAGCCCGGCGAAGCCGAGAGCGCGTGGCATGGTTCGGCCTTCGCGCGTGGCGACGCGGACGACCCTTACACCCGATTGATCTGGCGCGGCGTTGACGACCCGCTCGCGTCGCCGTTCGACCTGCTCGCCAACACGATATTGGGTCCGGTGGTGCAACACCTTGAAATCGTGGAGGGCGCATGACCCGGCTCATCGACCTCGACGTCTTCAGTTGCGATCTCGATGGCGTTTGTCTCATCGAGGCGTCGGCCGGTACCGGCAAGACCTGGAACATCTGCGCACTGTATGTCCGCTTGCTGCTGGAGAAGCAACTGACGGTTGAGCAGATTCTCGTCGTCACCTTTACCAATGCTGCGACTGCCGAGTTGCGCGAGCGCATTCGCGGGCGCCTGGCCGGGCTGGTCGCCGCGATGGCGCCGGTCTTCGAGGCGGATGACGAAACGAGCGGCGAAGCGCAAGACGAAGAAGACGCGTTCCCCGACTTCGATCCCGACGCCAGCGACGACCCGCTGTTCAACGTGATGATCGCGGGGTTGATCGAGCGTGGCGAGATGACGCCGAAGGCCATTCGCGACTGTCTGCAAACGGCGTTGCGTGCATTCGATCAGGCATCGATCCATACGATCCACGGATTCTGCCAACGGGCGCTCGCAGAGGTGCCGTTTGCTGCCGGCTTGCCGTTCGCTTACGAACTGGTACCGGATGACAACGGTGTGCGTCACGATCTTGCGGTCGAATTCTGGCGTCGCGTCGTCGAACCGATGGCGGCGCAGGACGACGGTTTCGCCGCGTGGCTCGTCGATCGCAAGCGTTCGCCGGGCACGCTCACGGACCAGTTGGCGCGTCGTTTGAAGAAACCGATGTCGGCGCTGCGCTGGCCGCCGGCGGTGGAAGCACACGCGCAGACTTCACCCGATTCGGCGTTGCTCTCGACGTATGCGGCGGCGGCCGAATGCTGGGAAGCCGAAGCTTCGGCGATTGCCGATCTGATGCGCGTGGCATTGCCGTCGTACAAGAAGAACATCTATCACGAGACCTCGCTTGCTCAAGCGGTGTCGGCGTGGCAACGGTATCTGGGCGCGAGCGACGCCGGTGCGCTGCTCAGTCCGAAAGCGGAGTTGCTCACGACCACGCGTCTGGCCAAGGACATCAAGAAGGGCGAGACGCCGCCCGACCACCGGTTCTTCGGCATGGCCGACGTTCTCGTGCGCGCGCGTGCCGAGGCCGACGAGCGCTACGCAATGCAGTGGCTGCGGATTCTGCGTGAGTGGCTGGGACAAGCCCCCGATCAACTGGCGCTTCGAAAACGTGAGTTGCGCGTGGTGTCGTTCGACGACCTGCTGGGCAATATCGCGCGTGCCCTGACTCAGCATCCCGATCTGGCCGATGCCTTGCGCACGCGTTATCCCTGTGCACTGATCGACGAGTTTCAGGATACCGACCCGCTGCAATTCGCCATCTTCAACGCTGTGTATGGTGCGCGCGAAGCCGCTGCACCGGATGAGACGCCGGGGCCGATGTTCATGGTCGGCGATCCGAAGCAGGCCATTTACAGTTTCCGGGCGGCGGATCTCCATACCTATCTGGCGGCGCGCGAAAACGCCGACGCGGCGTACACGCTCGCTGTCAATCAACGTTCCACGCCGGCCATCATCGAGGCGGGCAATCGTCTGTTTGGGGCCAACGACCGGGCGTTCGTGCTCGAAGGGCTTGAGTATCCGCCGGTGCGTCCGGGGGCACGGCGGCGTCCGCCATTGTCGGATGTGCGCGAAGTGGCCGACTTTACCGTCTGGTGGTTGCCGGACGACGATGAACCGCTGTCGAAAGACGAGGCACAACAGGCTTGCGCCCGTGCCACGGCTGCCGAGGTGGCGCGCTTGCTGGCCGGCGCATCGCACGGCGAGGTGCGGGTCGGGGAGCGGCCGCTTGCCCCGGCAGATATTGCAGTGATCGTGCAGACGCACCGGCAGGGCGCGTTGATGAAAGCGATGCTCGCGGAACATGCGGTGGGGAGTGTGGAGCTCACGCAAGACTCGGTGTTTGCGAGCGAGGAAGCCGAAACGCTGTTGCGGGTATTACGTGCGGTGGAGTCGCCCGGCGATGTGCGCGCGTTGCGGGCGGCGCTTGCCACCGAATTGTTCGGGCTCGACGCCACGGCCCTGTATCGCATGCAGACCAGCGAGGCTTCCGATGCGGAAGCGATTGCGTGGATCGAGCGGTTACAGCGCTATCGTCAATTGTGGATCGACCGCGGCTTCTCGGCCATGTGGCGCACGCTCATGCGCGAGTTGGGGCTGGCGGCGCGTCTGGTGGCACAGTCGGGCGGCGAGCGGCGTCTGACGAACTTCATGCATCTCGCGGAGCTTGCCCAATCGCGCTGGGCGGAGCAACCGGGCATGCCTGCGTTGCTGCGCTGGCTGGCGTCGCAGCGCAACGCCAGTGGCGGCGAGGAAGCGCAGTTGCGTCTGGAGTCGGACCAGAATCTGGTGCAGATCGTGACCGTGCATAAGTCGAAGGGGCTCGAGTACGGTGTGGTCTTCTGCCCATTCCTGTGGGATGGGGCCGTGCGCGATGGCGGCAGCCTCGAGGGTCTCGAATACCATGACGGTCCCACGGCAGTGATCGATTTCACCGATGCGGCTGCCAAGGGCTCCGCGGCGGCAGCGGCGTTACGCCAGGAGCAGTCGGCGGAGCAGGCACGGTTGCTGTACGTTGCACTCACGCGTGCGGTCTATCGATGCTATCTGGCGGCGGGGATTTACACATCGCGCCGGAGCGTGAAAGAGGCGTGCGGCGGCATGTTGAACTGGCTGGCCGCCGGGCAGGGCATACCGTTCGATGCGTGGACGACGTCGACGGTCGATACCGATGAGCGGGTCGCGACGATTCGCGCGGCATGGAACGCGCTCGTTGGTGGCCCGTTGGCGGTCGTGCCGCTACCGACAGGTGACGCGCTCGATGCCGGAACACGCGTTGCCCACGAGGCCGCCCCTGAAATCACCACGCGAGCCAGTACACGAGCTTTGCGCGAAGTCTGGCGCATTGGCAGCTTTTCGGGGCTGCTGGCGGGGATGCACGCGGGGCCACAATTGGGCGGGGGGCAGTTGAGTGCGCCGGAGCGCACGCGTCCCGACTACGATGCGCAAGCGAATGCCGGTCCGACGTTCGCGTTGCCACCGCAGAGCGACGATACCTGGCCACCGTTCGACGATATTCTTCGTTTCCCACGTGGGCCGGCCGCTGGTGAGAGTCTGCACCGTGTGTTCGAGCTTGCCGATTTCCAATCGCGCGCGCAGTGGCCGCACGCGGTCTCGCGCGCCTTGCGGGAACGTCCGCCGGGGCGAGGAGCCGAGCAGAACGATACCTGGCGAGCCATGATGATGAACATGCTGGCCGACACGCTCGCGACGCCATTGCGTCCCGGCATGCAGTTGGCCGATGTCGCCCTGACGGAGCGGCTCACCGAAATGGAGTTCACGTATCCGGCCGATGCCGTGTCGCTCGATGCGTTGCGTGGCTTGTTACGTCAGTTCGGATACCCGGACTTGCCGCTCGACGCCACGGTGCTGCGTGGCTACCTCAAAGGCTTCATCGATCTGGTATTCCGGCATGGCGGCCAATGGTGGATTCTCGACTGGAAGTCGAATTACCTCGGCACGGCGCCGGAGAACTACGGCGCAGATGGCCTGCGCGAAGCGATGGCCGAGCACGGCTATCACCTGCAATATCTGCTCTACACCCTGGCGTTGCACCGCTATTTGCAACGACGTATGACGAACTACGATTACGAACGAGATATGGGCGGCAGCCTCTATCTCTTTATCCGGGGCGTTCGACCCGACTGGGCGAGTGCGCATCTCGCCGGTGACGATGTTCCGGGCGTGTTTTTCGACAAGCCGTCGCGCGAGATGGTCGACGCGCTCGACCGGCTATTCGCGGCGGGCGAAAATGCGGCACTGGCGCAAGCCCTGTCGCTGGACGCGCCCAGCGGCGACGCGTCGCCCGGCGGGGAGGGCGCATGAGCGATAGTCGCCTGATGAACGAGTCCCCCGGTGCCGCGCCGACTGACAGCGGCGTGACGCGGCTGGCGCAGGGGTTCGCGCGCCGCATGGCGTTGCTTGCCCGCGGGCACGGCGCGGATGACGTGACGTGCCGCTATGTCTGGCGTGCGTCGCTCGCCGTGAGTCTGGCCACGGCCGAAGGTCACGTTTGCGTACCGCTCGAGCATCTGCTCGACACGCAGGCCAGTGGCGAACTGTTTCCCGGCGACGCACCTGCGCTATCCGTTTGGCGCGATGCGCTTTTCGCCAGCGGCTTGTGCGCTCCCGCCAGTCTCGCGATCGCGTTGACGGGCGACGCGCAAGCCGACGCTTTTCCGTTGCTGCTCGACGATCGGGACCGGCTCTATCTGGCCCGCTACTACGGCTATGAAGCGCGTCTCGCGGCCGCACTCGGACGCAAGTTGTCGTTGAGCGCCCAGACGCCGGTGACGTCCGAAGACCGCGCGCGTTTGCGACGCTACTTCGGCGAGGGCGTGCTTGTCTCGCCGGACGGACAGCCCGAACCCAACTGGCAGATGGCCGCCGCAGCGCTCGCGTTGCAACGCTCGCTGGTCGTGCTCAGCGGCGGCCCGGGCACGGGCAAGACCACCACTGTCGTGGGATTGCTCGCGTGTCTGCTCGAGCGCGATGCCAATCTTCGGGTGGCGCTCGCTGCGCCCACCGGTAAGGCGGCGCAGCGCATGCAAGAGGCGTTGACGGCGCGGCAGGACCTCCCGGAAACGGTACGGCAGGCGTTGCCCGACGCGGCGGTGACGCTACACCGGCTGCTTGGCGTTTTGCCCGAGTCGGCGGAGCAGGTTGGCCGCCGCTTTCGTCACCATGCGGGGAACCCGCTGCCCTACGATCTGATCGTCGTGGACGAAGCATCGATGATCGATTTGTCGATGGCCACACAGTTACTCGAAGCCGTGCCCGAAGGCGCACGTCTGATCCTGTTGGGCGACAAGGACCAACTGGCTGCGGTGGAAGCGGGTGCCGTGTTCGGGGAGTTGAGTGCGCAACGCGTATTTTCACCGGACATGCGCTTGCGCTTGTTGTCCGCCCTTGGCTGGCCTGCGGACACTCCGCCTCAGTCGGGGCCGCTGGCTGTCAATGTCAACCGCAACTCAGGGGATACGCAAGGGAATGTGAAAGGAAGCGCGCGAGTGTCGCAAGGGCTGGAAGACGCCGTGGTGTGGCTTGAGCGGACCTATCGCTTTGGAGCGCATTCGGCGATTGGCCGACTTGCCACTGCCATCAAGGCAGGCAAGGTCATCGAGGCCCGCAAGGAATTCACGATTCCCGATCCCCTCGATAACGCGCACGATGTGCACGCTTCTTTCGTCGGTTCAACGGCGAAACGCGGGCGGGAAGCGGGCCATGAGACAGTCGGTGCAGACCGAGTGATGCTCAGCGAAGATGGCGGCATACAGTTGTCGCCGGTCAATCTGAATGCGCTGGCCGACGGCTACTCGGCGTACCTCGACGCGCTGGCCGAAGCGATGACGACGATTGGGCAGCTCGGCGACCCGGCGGCGGCCACCACGGCCGACATTGCCATGGTCGCGCAACCGGTATTCGCGGCGTTCGGTCAATTCCGCGTGTTGTGCGCAACGCGGGGCGGTCGGCGCGGCGTCGAGTTTCTCGGCGCGCAACTCACGGCAGTGCTGGCGCGTCGCGCCGGAGTTGCGCTTGGCGCGGGCGGCGGTGCGTGGTTTGCCGGGCGTCCGGTGTTGGTCACACAGAATGAGTACGCGCTGAATCTGTTCAACGGCGATATCGGTATCGCGTTGCCCCTCGGTCCGTCCGGCACGCTGCGCGTGGCATTTGCGACGCCGGATGGCGGATATCGCCTCTATTCGCCGGCGAGCCTGCCGGCGCATGAAACCGCGTTCGCCATGACCATTCACAAATCTCAGGGATCGGAGTTCGACCGCGTGGCGATGGTGCTGCCGGAGCAGTCGAGCCGTGTGTTGTCGCGCGAGCTGATCTACACGGGGGTGACGCGGGCGCGTCGTCAGGCATGGCTGTACGCGCCGTGGCAAGTGATTGCGTCGGCCATCGCGCGCCCGACGCAGCGCGATGGCGGGTTGACCGACCGATTGCGGGAGGTGCTGGCTACGACTCGGGATTCGACGCTGCGCTAGCCGCCTCGGCCAGCGAGCCAATGCGCGTGACGAGTAACTGGTCGATCTTGTAGTTATCGATGTCGACCACTTCGAATTTGTAGCCTGCGGCCTCGGTCGCTTCCGATTTTTTCGGAATGCGCTTGAGCTGATAAATCATGAATCCCGCGATGGTTTCAAACTCGCCTTCGCCGGGAAGTTCGTCGATATCGAGCGCCTTTTTGACGTCTTCGACCGACGTCACACCGTCGACGAGCCACGAATGATCGTCGCGCTGCACGATCTGATCTTCGTCGGCGGGGTGAATGACGTCGCCCATCAGTGCGCCTACGATGTCGTTGAGCGTTACCACGCCAACGACCAGGCCGTACTCGTTGATGATGACGGCAAAGCCTTCGCGAGTTTCCTTGAAGCGGGCCAGCGCTTCGGACAAATTCAGCGTGTCGGGGATGACCAGCAGCTTCTTGGCGTAGAGACGGTCCAGATTGCGAATCACGCTCGACAGATCTTCGCTGGCAATGCGTTGGAGCAGATCCTTCGAGTCGACATAGCCGAGTACGTTGTCGATCTCGTCGCGGCACACGAGATATTTCGAGTGCGGGCTTTCAATCATCTTCTGGCGAATGCTGCGCTCCTCTTCGGCGATGGTGAAGTACACGACGTCGTCGCGAAACGTCATGACCGAGCCGACCGTGCGCGACTCCAGCTCGAACACGTTTTCGATCAGATGGAGTTCCTGCTTGCGGACCACACCCGCCTGTGCCCCTGCGCCGACCATCGCCGCGATGTCTTCCGACGTAATGTTCTCGATGGCATGCGTGGGCAGCTTGAATACGCGCAGGAACATGTTTGCCACGCCGTTGAACAGGTAGACGAGCGGGCGCAGGATCTTCAGGCACAACAGCATCGGATCGATGATCGCTGTGGCAACGCGCTCGGGATTGACCATCGCGAGACGCTTGGGGATCAGATCGGCGAACTGAATGAAGGCAATCGTGATGAACAGGAACGAGCCGATGCCGGAGAGCCGCAGGGCGAGCGCCTGATCGGTAAAGGTCGAGAGCCAGCCGAACAGATAGCTGGTCAGGAAGCTCTCGCCGAGCACCCCGCCAAGCACGGCGACCGCGTTGACGCCGATCTGGACGACGGTGAAGAAATTGCCGGGCTGCTCCTTGAGCGCGAGCACCTTGACGGCCTGCAGATCGCCCTTTTCCATGAGCACCTGCAACTTGGTGCGTTTGGCGGCTGTGAGTGAGATTTCGGCGGCGGAGAAGAACGCGCTCACCAGAACCAGCAACAAGATACTAAAAAGAAAACCGTAACCACTCATATTGTTATCCCTGTAAGTGCGAGAGCGGGTACATTGCCGCGACGCAGGCCGGACCCGTTCGCACGGGGAGAATCCGGTAGCAGGGAAACATTTCAAAACAAGGCCGGTGGGCCGTCATTTTGAGATGCCTTCGGGCTGGAGCGCGGGAAACGCGTCCCCGTACGGTGTCGATGGCGAGCGAACTGTGCCGTGAGCACCGTCTGGCGGGGGCCGCGTTGGCCGCGTCGGCTGTACCGCTGCCCGATAGCATGCCATAAGTTCAGGGCAGGCTGGCAGCGGTGCCCGCTGAACCCACCGCGAAGTCTGCGCCGCTGTCTACCTCCGGGCGGTGCCGCGCCCGAGCCACGAGACCCCGTGTACAGAATCGACAATGGGCGTTCGCCCCTTCGTGCATCGTGAAAGCCGCTTCGACGCAGTGTCGACGCCGTGGCGACGGGCCACGATTCTCTTTCCTGAGGAAGGTACGACGATGAACGGCATACAGGCATCTCACTATTCGCCCGGCATGGGCACCATGGCGGCAACGGTACCGATCGCACTCGATCATGCGGTAGGTCAGGCCAATGCCGACAATCTCCCATTGGTGGGCCTTGCGAACATCCGCGCCAGCGCTGTCGCGCATCCCTGGTCGGTCAGCGATTCGCATGCCGCGCCGGTGCCGCAACGCATGGGCAAGGCATTCGGCAGTGATTTCCTGGGCGTGTCCGTGGACGACACCTCGCCGGGCGCTTCCTTCGACGCATTCCTGTCGGTGCCGGCCGACGTGGACAGCGTCGATGTGTTGCCTACGCCGCTGGCCGTTCCGACGAGTGGTGTCCCGCGTGGGGCCGCGCCTGTGCTGAGTGCATCGGCCATGGAGACCCTCTATCTCTGCGCCAGTGCGCAGAGCCTCAACCCACGCATCACGTCGCTGGACAGTCGAAATCATCCGGTCTGTATGCCCGAGGATCGCAGCGAGCGCGCGCAGATTTGTCGGGATATCGTGCGTGGTTCGTTACTCGGCACTGGCGGGCGCAATGGCACGGTGGCGTTCGAAACCAGCCGTGACGATGTGACGGCGATCGTTGCGGATACCGCTCGACGTTGGACGGGCCATCCGGCGCTGGCGGGCAAGAAGGAGTGGTCGAGAGCCTGCGACGAACTGGAGTCGCCCGGAAAATTCATCGAGAAGGTGTGCGATCGGTTGCAGCAGGGCTCGCGCGTGCTGCCAACGCGGGCGAGTACCGAATGGATGCTTCGCGTGGGATGTGCCAATGGCATGCCGATGCATCAGGCGATGGTGCGATCCGATCTGCCATCCTCGGTCGGACTGGGCACGGACGAGTGGGTCAAGCTCACGCTCGGGATCGAGCAACTCGGTGAGCGTCACTGGGAGATGCGCCACGCGCAGGTGCTCGACGCCGCAGCGCTGCCGGCATCCAACACGCGGTCCTTCACGGCACTGGCGACGTTGATGTCCTCGAAGCCGCCGCACATCGCAACGCAGCGGCTGCGCAACCAGCTCACCATGCGTGGCCTGCCGACGGCGCCGGCTGACGCCACCACCGACGCGTCGGCGCAACGCTAAACGCATCCGATCCGGCGAACGAGGAATCGCCGGCCGTCATCCATGAAAAAACGCGCCCGGTATGACCCGGGCGCGTTGGCATTTCACTGGCGCGAACGGCCTGCGCGCGGCGCGAACGACACGCCGCACGCTGTGGTGTCGCGTCAGGTACGGCGATAGATTTCGGCGCCGCTCTTGACGAACTCGACCGCCTTGACTTCCATGCCTTGCTTGAGTGCCGCTTCGTCGCTAAGGCCTTGCTTGGCGGCATAGTCGCGCACGTCCTGCGTGATCTTCATCGAGCAGAAGTGCGGGCCACACATCGAGCAGAAGTGTGCCACCTTGGCGGAGTCCTTCGGCAACGTTTCATCGTGGAATTCGCGTGCCTTGTCCGGATCGAGACCCAGATTGAACTGGTCTTCCCAACGGAATTCGAAGCGTGCTTTCGACAGCGCGTTGTCGCGAATCTGCGAGCCCGGATGGCCCTTGGCCAGATCGGCGGCGTGCGCGGCGAGCTTGTACGTGATGATGCCTTCCTTCACGTCGTCCTTGTTCGGCAAGCCAAGGTGTTCCTTCGGCGTGACATAGCACAGCATGGCCGTGCCGTACCAGCCGATGGTCGCCGCACCGATGCCCGACGTGATGTGGTCGTAGCCGGGGGCGATGTCCGTCGTCAACGGTCCGAGCGTGTAGAACGGGGCTTCGTCGCAGTACTCCAGCTGGAGATCCATGTTCTCCTTGATGAGCTGCATCGGCACGTGGCCCGGGCCTTCGATCATGACCTGCACGTCGTGCTTCCAGGCGATCTGGGTGAGTTCGCCCAGCGTCTTCAGCTCGGAGAGTTGGGCTTCGTCGTTGGCGTCGTAGATCGAGCCGGGACGCAGGCCGTCGCCGAGCGAGAATGCGACGTCATATGCCTTCATGATTTCGCAGATCTCTTCGAAGTGCGTGTACAGGAAGCTTTCCTTGTGATGGGCGAGGCACCACTTGGCCATGATCGAGCCGCCTCGGCTCACGATACCGGTCATGCGGTTTGCGGTCATCGGCACATACGCGAGGCGCACACCGGCGTGAATCGTGAAGTAATCCACGCCTTGCTCGGCCTGTTCGATGAGCGTGTCGCGGAACATTTCCCACGTCAGTTCTTCGGCCTTGCCGTTCACTTTCTCGAGCGCTTGATAGATCGGCACCGTGCCGATGGGCACCGGGCTGTTGCGCAGAATCCACTCACGCGTCTCGTGGATGTGCTTGCCGGTCGACAGATCCATCACCGTGTCGCCACCCCAGCGGATCGCCCACGTCATCTTGTCGACTTCTTCGCCGATCGACGACGTCACGGCCGAGTTGCCGATGTTCGCGTTGATCTTCACGAGGAAGTTGCGGCCGATGATCATCGGCTCGGATTCCGGGTGATTGATGTTGTTCGGGATGATGGCGCGGCCGCGCGCGATTTCGCTACGCACGAATTCCGGCGTGATCTCGGCGGGAAGGCTGGCGCCGAAGTGCTGACCCGGGTGCTGACGCGAGAGCAGCTTCGCGAGACGCTCGCCCTGCGGACCGGCGTTGCGCACGCTTTCGATGTATTCCTGACGGCGCAGGTTTTCGCGAATGGCGATGTACTCCATTTCGGGCGTGATGATGCCCTGACGCGCGTAGTGCATCTGCGTGACGTTCTTGCCGGCCTTGGCGCGGCGCGGCGTGCGATGCAGGCCCGGGAAGCGCAGGTCGGCGGTGGCGGTGTCGGCGGCACGCTCACGGCCAAACGTCGAGGTCAGGCCCGGCAGCGCTTCGGTGTCGCCACGCTCTTCGATCCAGGCGGCGCGCAGTGCGGGCAGACCGGAGCGGATATCGATGCGGGCGTCGGGATCCGTGTACGGACCGGACGTGTCGTAGACGTAGATCGGCGGGTTCTTCTCGCCGCCAAAGCTCGTTGGCGTGTCGGATTGCGAGATTTCACGCATCGGAACACGCAGGTCGGGGCGCGAGCCGGTGACGTAGATCTTTCGGGAATTCGGCAGCGGTGCGATCGCGGCTTCGTCCACGCGCGCGTTGGCTGAGAGGAACTTCGGATTGGCGTTCATGCAATGTCTCCTGGCGGGGCACGTGTTGACGCCGACAAATTCGGCGCAAAGCGGCTCAGGAGCATGAACGGGGGCGAGGAACTTCTACGCTCCCTGCGCTGGCATTATCCAGATCAGGTTCTAAGGGTATTTCTCACCCACAACTCACGTTGCAGGACCCCTGCGCTAGCTTTGCGGCAACGATACACCGACATGCCCGGCAAACACAAGCACGACGTGTCCCGAAAAACGTGAACGGATGATGGTGCAATGCGGCATGCAGAGTGCCGATACCCACTTCGCTGGCGGGGCTGGCGTCACTTGGCGGCGTGGACTTTGTCATCGTCGTCGAAGGCGCGAGCGAGCCGCTGGGCAACGTCATCGGCCAACGTTTCGGGCACGTTGGTAAAGCTCATCACGAGTGCCGGTGGCAATGGGCGGGTGACGCTGAAGAAGGACAGCGCCCCCGGCGCAATGCCATGTCCGAACGCCGTGCGGCACAACGCGCGATCGTTGCGATGTGTCTCCAGCCAGCCGAGCAAATGCATGCCGCCGGCTTGTTGTGCGAGTTCGATGCGTCCCGGCAGGTGTTGACGCAGCGCCTGCGCGAGCGCCGCGCGGCGCTCGCCATAGAGCTGGCGCATGCGTTTGATGTGGCGGCTGAAGTGTCCCTGGGTAATGAAATCGGTGACAGTCGCCTGTTCGATCCATCCCTGAGTAGGGGAGGCCAGCGACGCGTTGGCGACGAACGCATCGCACAGCGAGGGCGGCACCACCAGATAGCCGAGGCGCAAACCGGGAAACAGCACCTTGCTGAACGATCCGGCGTAGAGCACACGCTCCCCGCCATCCAGACTCTTGAGCGCGGGCAACGGCGCGCCGGTGTAGCGGAATTCGCTGTCGTAGTCGTCTTCGACGATCCAGGCGCCATGCGCCTGCGCCCACGCCAGCAGGGCCAGACGGCGCTCAAGCGGCAGCGTGACGGATAGCGGCGACTGGTGCGACGGGGTGACGACCGCGAGCCGTGCGTCGGGAGCGGTCCGCTCGCCGGCCGCGACGTCGAGTCCCTCCTGATCGACAGGCACCGCCACTAACGTGGCGCCGGTCATCCGAAGTCCCGCCTGTGCGCGGAAATAGCCCGGATCCTCGCACCATATGGCATCGCCCGGGCGCAGCAGCACACGGGCGATCAAGGCTAGCGCGCCCTGATAACCCGCCGTGACGATGATCTGGCCGGGTTCGCAGTGAATGCCGCGTGCAATCGCGAGATAACCGGCAATGGCTTCGCGCAGCGGCGCCCAGCCAATGGCGCTCTGATAATGCAGTCCCTCGGGGGAAAGATGCCGCGCGTGACGTGCCGCGAGGCGTGCCCACAGCTTGCGCGGGAATTCATCGAGGGCGGGCATGCCGTTTTGCAAGGGAAACGGCATGCCGAAAGCATTCAACGGGATGCTGTTGGGGTTTTCGGGCACATCGCGCACGGACGTCGGTGGGCGATTGAACGTATCAGACGTTTCGCTTGGCGAGGCGCGGCTCGATCGGGTGGTGTCGACACGCGGGGGCATCGCTTTCGCGGCGGCCTCGAGCCGTGTGCCCTCCAACTGAGGGTTGACGCGACTCCCGGCGGCACCACGCCCGATCACGAAGCCTTCCGCGACGAGCCGTTCGTAAGCCGCTTCGACCGTGCCGCGCGCCACGCCGAGTTCGCTCGCGAGCGCGCGCGTCGATGGCAATCGGCTCGACGGCGCGAGCTTGCCCGAGAGAATGCCCTCGCGAATGCGCTCGTACAACGCCCGGTAGGTCGGCATGCCCGTAGTTTGCATGGCGTCGGCCAGATGCAGAGCGGCGAGTGCGGGACGGCTGGATGTTTCGGACATGGCGTGATGTCTCGCGTGACTTGATGGGGAAGTCATCCGGCACCGCCCTCCCTGGTGGCCGGCTCGACTGACTTTGGCCTAGCGATTCTATTCGGTTTTGGCTCTTCTGAATGGGACAAGGGGTGCGTATCGTTCAGAAGGTGTCTGGGGTGTGGATGCATCGTCTGCCATGGGATGTGTGATGGCGGCATACCCCGGCTATCTCGGCATTTTTCTGACCTGAAGGGAGATTCGACTCATGCAACGCCTGAACTTCATCAAAGCTTCCTCGCGCCCCTACGAACATCTCGGCACGCTGAGCCGTTACTTCCACGACTGCGGCTTGCCGGACGGGCTGGTGGAACTGGTCTGGCTGCGTGCGTCGCAACTCAACGGCTGCGCGTTCTGCATCGACATGCATGTGACCGACGGGCTGAAAGTGGGGATCGATTCGCGTCGTTTGCATCTGCTCGCCGCCTGGCGCGAGACTGAGCTGTATTCGCCGGCCGAGCGTGCAGCGCTGGCCTGGACGGAGGCGGTCACCAACGTACAGGATGGCCATGTGCCCGACGCCGTTTTCGACGCGCTGCGGGCGCACTACGACGACAAGCAGATCACCGATCTGACGTTTGCGATCGCAACGATCAACGCGTGGAACCGGGTGGCGATCTCGTTCCGCTCGTCGCTGCCGAAAACACCGCAAGGCGTGCGCTAACCGTGCGCTAGCCATCCGCGAATGCCCGTCATCCGCTACGGCCCGATCGAACGCGAAGCCCACCGGCTGAGGCCGATTTCACTGCGCCAGACGGACTTCGCGTTGAAACTCTCGCGGCATCAGCCGCAGCGCGTCGCGGAAGAACCGCCGGTCGGGCGGCGGCAGCATCGGCAACACGCGGCCCAGCGACTGGGCGGCGTGTAACGCCTGCGGCGAATCGCCATCCTGATGCAGCGCAAACCACAACATTTCGAACCATAGGTTGGCGAGTTGCAATGGCTCGAAGCGAACGCGTCCCTCTTCATGATCGGCCAGCGTCGTGGCCACCACTTCCGTCCATTGCGTGAAGCCCTTGGCGCGCGAGAAGGGGGCGCCGAACGGCTGTACCGCATCGAGAAAGGCGTCGACAGCGAGCGGCGTACTCGCACGCAACGTCGCCAGATCGGGGTCGCGCCGCACCGGCACGCCGCCTCGCGCGATGCGTAGCAGGAAGACCGTATTCCAGACCGAGTTGCCGCCAACACCGAACCGGTCGCAGATCCACTCCGACAGACCGATCCAGCGCAGTGCCTGACGTTGCACGTCGGCTGCGGCAAGACGTCGGCCGACGTCGATGAGCGCCCCCTGCCAGAACAACCACAGCGACAGCCCGATGTTGGCCGCCACGTGTTGTGCCAGCTCGATGGAGTCGGCTTCGAACGCCGCCTGCAAGGCATCGGAGAAGGCCGTCAGGGCATTGGCCGCCGATTGCGCGCGCGCAGGCATCGGGCCGGGGCGCGCCGCGTGCGACTTATAGAGCAATGCCTGCAAGTTCCGGCTTTCGAAGCGGATGCGCGGGTTGTAGACGAGGCAGGGGGCGAGCGATGCGTCGTCGCCGATGCGTTGCAGGTGGGCAAACGCACCCGCCTCGTCGCGCAAGGCATACGCCTGCCATGCCTGCACGATCCAATGCATGGCCCGTAGCGTGGGCGAGCCGGGCGGATTCGCACCGAAGGTCGCAGCGAGCGTTGCGAGCGTTTGTTTCGTGCGTGCGGCATCGCCCATGCGGCGCCACACGATCGTCTCGGCAAGCAGCGCAATGCCGCGTTGCACGTCGTCGACGGCACAAACTTGTGCCGCATGGAACGACGGGATCGCGCCGGTGCGCTGACGTCGCCCTTCGCCTGGCGTGGGGGCTTGCGGCGGCGCGAAGAACACACCGTCCTGCATATCGCGTTTGCCGAGCGTGAGGTGATGCCAAAACGCAATGTCCTGCATCACGTAGTCGAGCGCGGGCGATTGGGTATCCCCGGCGGAGTCTTGCGGCAGTCCCAGAAATGCGGCGATGGCGCGACGCGGATCGTCGGGCGTCGTGTCGCCGATCGTCACCACGATGCGCGACATCTCCTGCCGGGCGAGCCAGAACGGCCCCTTGCCCCGGCCGCGCGTCGGCAGCAGCCGCACATCGGCGTGTTTGTCGTCGCCCCAACCGACGGCAATGCCCCAGCGGGCGAAGTCGGAAAACGCGCGACTGATCAGCATGCGCAAATCGCCTGCGACGCCCGATTGCCCGAAACGGATTTTCAGCGACGCCAGCGAGACGGGCGAAGCCTCGTAGTGGGCTGCGTAATAGACCCGCATCAGGAGCCACAGGCTCTGATATCGCACCGGTTGCGCATCGATTTTCTGCGGGGCGTCGAGCCGCACGACGAGCACAGGCGCATCGGAGGCGGGCGTGAGGTTTGGAGCAGGTGTGTCGGGCATGGCGTCGAGGGGTATCGAGTCGCACCGGGCGGCGGACGGAGTCCACCGCATTGATGAAAGCGTCTGACGGGGCGCACCGATGATACGGCGGTTACGTCGGTTACGGTAGCTTTGCTTTGCGCCTGCCGGAACGCGCACTATCCTGCAAGCGCTTCCGGATAGCCGGCGCCGGGCCCGCGCCACTGCCAACGTTCCCGCCATCTCCATGGCATCCCATGAAATAAGGACAACGAAATGAAAAAGAGAATCTCTCGCTGGCGGCGCTGTGTCTTCGGATGGCGGGTGGCGCTCGCGGTCGTCTCTCCCGTCGTGTTTGCCATCCCGGCGCCTGCGGCGCAAGCCGCGGAGGCGACAACGGTTCGCATGACGGAGCGTGCCGATTGGGGCAAGCTATTCGACGCGGAAGGGGTCAAGGGAACGATCGTGGTGCTCGACGGGCGCACGCAGACGTATCAGGCGTTCGATACGGCGCGCGCCGAGCGACGGATGTCGCCCGCGTCGACCTACAAGATCTTCAACAGCCTGCTCGCCCTGGAGTCGGGAGCCCTGGACAACGAGCGCGAGATTATCCCTTGGGACGGCAAGCCGCGTCGGGGGAAGTACTGGAACGCTGCGATGGACTTGCGCACGGCGTTTCGCGTGTCGTGTCTGCCGTGCTATCAGGTGGTCTCGCACAAGATTCCCCGTCAGTTCGCGCAGGGCAAGCTCAATGAGGTCGGCTACGGGAACCACACCATCGGTCGTGCCGCAGACGCCTATTGGGTCGACGACAGCTTGCAGATTTCGGCGCGCGAACAGGTTGATTTCCTGCAACGTCTTGCGCGAGGCACGCTGCCGTTCTCGGCGCGCTCGCAAGACATCGTGCGCCAGATTTCCATTGTCGAAGCCAATCCCGACTATGTGCTGCACGGCAAGACAGGCTGGTTCGTCGACAAGAAGCCGGACATTGGCTGGTGGGTGGGCTGGATCGAGCGCGACGGCAATATCACCACGGTGGCGTTGAACATCGATCTGAAGGGCGACGCCGATGCGCCGAAACGGGCGCGCATCGTGCGTGCGGTGTTGAAGAACCTGCAGTTGATCTGAGTGCAGGCGTGCGCCTGAGCGAGTCGCGATCATCGCGCGGTGCGCGCGCCAACCGGCGCCGCTTCCGCGCGATAAGGGAGTGCCCCGTTACAACGCGCGCCCGTTTTTGAGCGCCGCAGCGATTTCCGCGACGTGACGGCCTTGCGTCTTCGCGATCTTCAATTCGTTCTCGCTGGGTTGTCGCGAACCGTCGCCTGCGGCGAGCGTGGTCGCGCCGTATGGGGTGCCGCCGGTAATTTCGCCCATGTTGGTGAGGCCCGGCTCGGTGTATGGCACACCGACAATGATCATGCCGTGGTGCAGCAGCGTGGTGTGAAAGCTCGTGATCGTCGTTTCCTGACCGCCGTGTTGCGTTGCCGTGCTGGCGAACACGCTGCCGACCTTGCCCACGAGTTGCCCCTTGGCCCAAAGGCCGCCGGTCTGGTCGAGGAAGTTGCGCATCTGTGCGGTCATGTTGCCGAAGCGGGTCGGGGTGCCGAAGATGATCGCGTCGTAATCGGCCAGCTGATCGACGCGGGCAACGGGCACGCTCGCGAACGCCGCACGCGCGGCCTTCGCACCGCTCTTCTCGAGGACTTCGTCGGGCACCAGCTCGGGGACTTGCATCACGGTGACATCGGCGCCGGCAACGCTGCGTGCGCCGTCGGCGACGGCTTCGGCCATCTTGTAGATGTGCCCGTACATGCTATAGAACACCACCAGGATCTTGGCGTTGGCCATGGGATTCTCCTTTGGGGTCGAGAGACGCTGGCGCCGCGGGCGGGTCGCCACGCGAGGCGAGCCGTTCCATCATAGTCGACGCCCGTGACGATACGTCGAATCTGTCGAACGCCAGGCGCAAGACGAGACGATTTGCCGCAATGAGCGAGTCGAGGTGTTTTGTCGGAAATGGCCGCGTGCCAAGGCGGCACGCCATAGCCGCGCGCCGCTTAACGCAAGCGTGAACCGATGAGGCAACCGAGGGCAAGCGCTGCCATCAGGACCGCGACGCTCGCCGACACACCGCCGACCAGCGCGAGCCCGGTGGCCGCAAGACCGTGGGCCAGGACCGCGGCGGGCACAAGCAGGATGGCGCTCAGGACACTCCAACGCATGACATAGCGCCACATGAAGCGGCTCACGATGCGCATTCGGGCGTCGAGTTGATGCCGCTGCCAGAAAGACAGATCGGCTGCCGCGTGGAAGAGCCACAGCGGGCTGAAATATTTGATGAACAAGTCCATGACGCCACACCGGAAACACAATGCCCGCAGGGCGCGGGCATGTCGTCGAGGCACGATGGCGGGTCGGGGGCCGGTTGGCTTCGTCACGCACTTGAGGGAGTCGACGCACTCAGATTGTAGCAGGCGCTCACTCACTTCGTGGTGGCGTTAGCGAATCTTAAGTGCGCTGATCGTGCCGAATTTCGCTCAACCACCCGGGAAGTTTCGACATCGGCTCCCATCTCCCATTGTGTCAGGGTTTGGGGGCCGTTTTGGCGCCAAGCGCGTGCGGCGTGTTGGCCGTGATCTGTCGGATCAATTCCCAGACCGACTGAGCGGCGGGAGAGAGCGTGCGGTTCTTGCGGCGCACCAGCATGACGGTGCGGTCGAGTTGGGGCACCAGCGGCAGGGCGACAAGGTGTCCGCCGTTTTCCGGCAGACCCGGCATTGCGGGCAGTGCCAGCGCCGGCATGATGCTGATGCCGATGCCCGCTTCGACCATCCGGAAAACGGTAATGGCGTGCCCGACTTCCTGCGCTACCTGACAATAGGCACCCTGCTCGGCCAGTGCCCGGTCGATCAGCGGCCGGCTGCCCGACGCGTAGTCCAGCAGCACCAGCTTCTCGCCGTTGAGGTCTTTCCATGTCACCTGCGCTTGCTTCGCGAAGCGATGTGAGCGGTCGCATACCACGAGGAACGGCTCGACCATGATGGGCTCGCCGACCAGATCGTCCGTGCCTTCCGACGCCACGATGACCCCGAAATCGACTTCACCATGCCGCACGCTGTCGGTCGCGAGCGTCTGGACCTGATCGCGCAGCATGAGGGTGATGTCCGGGTATCGGGCCGCGCAAGCCGAAATGCATTCGGGCATCAGATTGGCCGAGATCGTGGGCGCGCTGGCGACCCGCACCCGTCCGCGACGCTCTTCGGCCAGGCCGTGGGTGTCGCGCAAGGCGCTTTCGAGTTCGTCGAGCACCCGGGCAAGCGTTGCCGAGAGGCTAGCGCCCACTTCGGTGAGTGTGACCTCCCGAGTGGTGCGGTCCACGAGCTTGAGGCCGAGTTCTTGTTCCAACTCGCGGATACAGCGACTCACGGCTGGCTGGGTCAGGCCGATGTCCTCGCCGGCACGGCTGAAACTGCCGTGTTCGGCCACTGCGAGGAATACCTTGAGCTGGCGCAGCGAGATATTCATGCGTCTTTGGTATGAATGAAATTTTTAAATGAATTTGTATTTTAACTGCCCTTGCGTTCTAATACGTGAAAACCCGTATCGCGAGCGCACACTTCCGGTCACTTTCGATCGCCTGCCGATCGATTGACGACTTCGCTGGCGGCCGACATGCCGCGGCGTCCCGTGTTCTGGCGGACGGGCTTTGTCTTTTTTGACGTATTCGAGATCGACGATGGCCAGACCGCGTTTCCTTCCTGACAATTTCACGCTGATGCTGGTGGTGACCGTTGTGCTCGCCAGCTTCCTGCCGGCGCACGGCGAGGGCGAAGTCGCCTTCAACCTGCTCACCAACGTGGCAATTGCCGCATTGTTCTTCCTGCACGGCGCGAAGCTTTCGCGCGAGGCGGTGCTCGCCGGTGCGACGCATTGGCGTTTGCACCTGCTGGTGTTCGCCAGCACGTTCGTGATGTTCCCGATCGTCGGCGTGGCGCTCAAGCCGGTGCTGTCGTGGATGGTGACGCCGGAGCTGTATCTCGGCATTCTTTTCCTTTGCACGCTGCCGGCAACGGTGCAGTCCGCCATCGCCTTCACGTCGATCGCCCGTGGCAACGTGCCGGCGGCGGTGTGCAGTGCGTCGGCGTCGAGCCTGTTCGGCATTTTCATCACGCCGGTGCTCGTCGGCCTGATCGTGGTCCATCACGATGGGAATACTGGCGCGTCGCCGTTCGACTCGATCGGCAACATCATGCTGCAACTGCTCGTGCCGTTCATCGCGGGACAGCTCTCGCGCAAAGCCATCGGCAAATGGGTCGAGCGTCATCGCGCGCTGCTCAAGATTGTCGATCAGGGCTCGATTCTGCTGGTGGTCTACACCGCGTTCAGCGAGGCGGTGAATACCGGCTTGTGGCATCAGATTCCGCCGCTGGCGCTGCTGGGCCTGCTGGGCTGCTGTGCGGTGATTCTGGCCATCATGCTGGCCGTGACCACTTATTCCGCCCGTTGGCTCGGTTTCTCGCGCGAGGACGAGATCACGATCGTCTTCTGCGGCTCGAAGAAGAGCCTCGCGAGCGGCATTCCGATGGCCAAGGTGCTGTTTGCCACCGGACCGCTTGGCGCCATCGTCTTGCCGCTCATGCTGTTCCATCAAATGCAACTGATGGTCTGCGCGGTGCTGGCACAACGCTATGCCAACCGCCAACGCGCGGCGCAGGCGGGCAAGGGCGTGAAGGCCGGCGCTGCCAAGCCCGCAGTTCGCGACGGCAAGTCCGACAGCAGCGCCAAGGCTGGCGCGGGTCGCTGAGGCGAGATCCCGGCAAAACGCGGCCCTGCGTGCTTGTCGGGGCCGCTGTCACACGTTGGTCGTGCGCAAGTGTTAGAATTGCGGTTGTTTCGCTTCTTGACGACCCCCCTGGTCCGGCGGCGCCCGACGCATCTGTCCTTCGACAGGCCCCTCTCGCGCCAGCCCCGAGCATGGCGCGCAGCGCCCCTTGAATCTTCGCGAGTGAGCTTTGATGCGGAATCCTTCCGCGTGGCGGCCCCCGTTTTTTAAAAGAGATGTCCCTTCATCATGGCTGATGTAAATGCTGTTCCGACCCCCGGCTTCGATAGCTTTGGGCTACATGCGGACATCTTGCGGGCCATCGCCGAGCAGGGCTACACCCAACCGACACCGATCCAGGCGCAAGCCATTCCGGTCGTGTTGTCCGGTCGCGATGTCATGGGTGCCGCGCAAACGGGAACGGGCAAGACCGCCAGCTTCTCGCTGCCGATCATCCAGCGTTTGCTCCCCGATGCCAATACGAGTGCTTCGCCCGCCCGTCACCCGGTGCGTGCGCTGATTCTCACACCGACGCGTGAACTCGCCGATCAGGTCGCTGACAACGTGCGTGCCTATGCAATGCACACGCCGCTGCGTAATACGGTGGTGTTCGGTGGCGTCGACATGAATCCTCAGAAGGATGCCCTGCGACGCGGCGTGGAAATTCTGATTGCCACGCCGGGCCGCCTGCTCGATCACGTCGAGCAGAAGACGGTGAACCTGAGCCAGGTCAAGATGCTCGTGCTCGACGAAGCCGACCGCATGCTGGACATGGGCTTCCTGCCGGATTTGCAGCGCATTCTGAATTTGCTGCCGAAGCAGCGCCAGACGCTGCTGTTCTCGGCCACGTTCTCGAACGACATCAAGAAGCTCGCTTCGAGCTATCTCTCGAATCCGGTCACGATCGAAGTGGCGCGTCGCAATGCGACGGCCGACAAGGTCGAGCAAGTCGTCTACGAAGTCGATGAAGACGACAAGCGCGCCGCCGTGGTGCAGATTCTGAACGAGCGCGACCTCAAGCAGGTCATCGTGTTCGTCAACAGCAAGGTCGGGGCGAGCCGCCTGGCGCGTCAACTGGAGCGAGAAGGTATCGTGACCGCGGCGATTCACGGCGACAAGTCGCAAAACGAGCGGATGCAAGCGCTCGAAGCGTTCAAGCAAGGTGGCATCCGCGCGCTGGTGGCGACCGACGTTGCTGCACGCGGGCTGGACATCACCGATCTGCCGGGCGTGATCAACTACGACCTGCCGTATAACCCGGAAGACTACGTGCACCGTATCGGTCGCACGGGGCGTGCGGGAGCCTCGGGGGAGGCCATCTCGCTGTGCGCACCGGACGAGCGCAAGCAACTCGTGGAAATCGAGAAGCTGATCAAGCGCGAACTCAAGCGCGGCGAGCTGGTGATGGAGCGTCGCAGCCGTTCGCGCGATGACCGCAACGGCGAACGTTACGATCGCGGTGAGCGCACGGATCGCTCGGAGCGCAGCGAGCGTCATAGCCGTCACGATGGCCTGCGCGCCAGCCGTAGCGGTAGCGGTTCCGCGCCGCGTCGCGTTCGTCCGGAAGACGAATTTTTCTACAAGCCGTACGAACCGTCGCCATCGGCCGACGATGCACAGCGTGCCTCGCAGGAGTCCGCCGTACCGACCACGTTCGGTGCGTTGCCTGAGAAGGCGCCGAAACGCCAGGTCGCTGCGCTGCTCGCGGGTTTCCCCCGTAAAGCGAGCAACTGAGCGAGCAACTGAAACCGGCCTGCCGCTCCACAGGTTCGGTGCGGAGGTAGTCAAAAAGCCAGCGTGATTGCGCTGGCTTTTTTCATGGGGGGGCGCATGCGGGCGATGGGGTGTTTCAGCCCCCGTGCTGCTCGCGCCATGCCAGCGTTGCGGCTGCGTAAAAGTCTTCGCAGTGAGAGACATTGGCGAGGGACGCGGGCAAGCCGAGATGCGTGGCGGCGTCTTTGAGGGCGGAGAGCACCGCCTCAGGGGTATCGAGCACGAGCGGCGCCGCGCCGTTCTGTTTGCTCAGCTTCTCTCCATCCTCGGCCATGACCAGCGGAACGTGCAGATAGCGTGGCGTCGGGGCACCGAGGCAGGCTTGCAGATAGATCTGGCGCGCCGTGGAGTCCAGCAAATCTTCGCCACGCACGATATCGGTAATGTCTTGCGCCTGATCGTCAACGACGACGGCCAACTGGTAAGCCCATTGACCATCGGCACGCCTGAGCACGAAGTCGCCGACCTCCGTGGCCAGATCCTGGGTCTGCATACCCATCCAGCGATCTTCGAAGCGCATGCGGGCGGCGTCGCCGTCCGGCACCCGCAGGCGCCATGCGCGCGCCGTCTTGCCATGCAGGCCCTCGCGGCAAGTACCCGGATAGGCCAGTGTGCTGTGACGCGCATGGACACGCGTGAGCGAGTCGGCAATTTCGCGTCGCGTGCAACCACAGGGGTACACCAGAGCGCGGGCCGTGAGCGAAGCGAGCGCCTGTTCGTACAGGGCGTGCCGTCGACTCTGCCAGACGACGGGTTCGTCCGAATGCAGACCCAGACGCGTTAGCGTGGCGAGAATGTCTTCGGCCGCGCCCGGCACGCATCGGGGTTCGTCCAGATCTTCCATGCGAACGATCCAGACACCGTCGTGCGCTCGTGCGTCGAGCCAACTGGCCAGTGCGGTGACGAGCGAGCCACGATGCAACGGCCCGGTCGGCGAGGGCGCGAAACGGCCCCGGTAGCGGGGCGTTGAGCTGGCGGGCGGCGCGGCGGTGTGCGCCGAAGCGTTGACCACCTGCGCGCTCAAGCGGACGTGACAGGCGTGACGGACGGGGTAGCGGCAGGGGGGCTTTCCGGCACGCTGGCGGCAGGATGAGTATCAATGCACGCCGGACAGTGCTCGCCTTCGACGTAATCGGGGCTTTGCTGATCCTCGGCCGTGACGACGGCGCGGCAAGCGAAGCATTGCTTGGTCGTCGACGGCGCGAGCTCAGGCGTGAGTGCCGTGCGATAGTCGAACACGAAGCAGTCGCCCTGATAGTGCGCGCCGCCCACGTCTTCGAAGTACTTGAGAATGCCGCCGTCGAGCTGATACGTATGTTCGAGGCCGATATCGCGCATGTAGATGGCCGCCTTCTCGCAACGAATACCGCCGGTGCAGAACGACACGATGGTCTTGCCCTCGAAGTCCTCGCGGTGTGCGGCGATCACGTCGGGGAATTCCGAGAACTTCGTCAGGCGATAGTCGATGGCGTTGTCGAACGTGCCGACATCGATTTCGAAGTCGTTGCGTGTGTCGAGCATCACGACCGGACGGCCCTCGTCGTCGTGGCCGGCGTCGAGCCAGCGCTTGAGCGTGGCGGGGTCGACACCGGGCGCGCGGCCGTCTGCCGGTTTGATGACCGGCATCTTCATCGTGATGATTTCCTTCTTCTGACGCACTAGCATCCGGCGGAACGGCTGCGTCTCGGAGAGGCTTTCCTTGACGGTGAGATCGGCAAACCGGGCATCGGCGCGCAATCCGGCGAGGAAGGCGTCAATGGCGTCGCGTGAGCCGGCCAGAAACAGGTTGATGCCTTCCGGGGCGAGCAGGATTGTGCCCTTCAGGTCGAGCGCCTGACAGCGTTCGAGCAGGGCTGGACGCAGGGTCGCGATGTCGTCGAGCGTGACGAACTTGTACGCAGCGATATTGACGATAGACATGGCAACAAAATTTCGCAAAAGCGTGAAGCAATAAAGCGTCATTATCGCCGATTCGGCTTCGAAGCACTTTGATTTCACTCCGGATTTCGCCAAATCGGACGGCATCCCGGGTCTGAAACGGAAAAATTCCTAGTCTCTGCCCGGCGCTATCCGAAATGCAGGGAAACACTGGACGTTTCGTGAAGCGCGGCCCGCTATCCGGGGGCGGCGCGTTACAATACGGCCCATGTCAGAACCTCGCTTCGTCCACCTCCGTCTCCATTCCGAATACTCGATCGCCGATGGCATCGTGCGGCTCGACGACGTCGTCAAGGCCGCCGCCAAGGACGGTCAGGGCGCGCTCGCGCTGACCGACCTCGCGAACATGTTCGGCGCCATCCGTTTCTACAAGGAAGCCCGCGGCAAGGGCGTCAAGCCGATCATCGGCTGCGACGCCTGGATCACGAATCCGGCCGACCGCGACAAGCCATCGCGGCTATTGCTCCTTGCGCGCGACAAGGAAGGCTATCTGAATCTATGCCAGTTGCTGTCCAAGGCATGGCTCGGCAATCAATGGCGCGGCCGCGCAGAGATCGAACCGTCGTGGCTCCAGGCCGACGGGCTCGCACGCGGTCTGCTCGCGCTCTCTGGCGCACAGATGGGCGACATTGGCGCCGCGTTGGCGGCTGGTAATCCTGAACTGGCATTGCAATGCGCGAAACACTGGTCAGGTGTGTTCCCGGGGGCGTTCTATATTGAGTTGCAGCGCACGGGGCAGGCGGGCATGGAGACCTACGTGCAACAGGCGGTGCAACTGGCGGCGAAAGCCGGGCTGCCCGTCGTCGCCACGCATCCGATCCAGTTCATGACGGCGGACGATTTCACCGCGCACGAAGCACGCGTGTGTATTTCGGAAGGCGAGATGCTGGGCAATGCGCGCCGTGTCCGACGCTTCACGCAGGACCAGAGTTTCCGCACGCAGGACGACATGCTCGCGGCGTTCGAGGACGTGCCGTCTGCCTTGGCCAATACGGTCGAGATCGCCAAGCGTTGCAACCTGACGCTTGAGCTTGGCAAACCGAAGCTGCCGCTTTTTCCCACGCCGGACGGCATGTCGCTCGACGACTATCTGGTGCATCTGTCCAAGGAGGGGCTGGAGACGCGTCTCACACAGTTGTTTCCCGACGAGGCGGAGCGAGACAAGCAGCGTCCCGACTATTACAAGCGGCTCGACTTCGAGACCGGCACGATCATCAAGATGGGCTTTCCGGGCTACTTCCTGATCGTGGCGGACTTTATCCAATGGGCGAAGAATAACGGCGTGCCCGTTGGGCCGGGCCGCGGTTCGGGCGCCGGTTCGCTGGTCGCTTATGCATTGGGCATTACCGATCTCGATCCACTCAAGTACAACCTGCTGTTCGAACGCTTCCTGAATCCGGAACGCGTCTCGATGCCCGACTTCGATATCGACTTCTGTCAGGACGGTCGCGATCGCGTCATTCAGTACGTCAAGGACAAGTACGGCGCCGATGCCGTGTCGCAGATCGCGACCTTCGGCTCGATGGCCGCCAAGGCGGCGGTGCGCGACGTCGGTCGTGTGCTCGATCTGGGCTACAACTTCGTCGATGGCATCTCCAAGCTGATCCCGTTCAAGCCGGGCAAGCACGTCACCATCGAGGACGCCCTCAAGGAAGAGCCGCAACTCGCCGAGCGCTTCCAGACCGAAGACGAGGTCAGGCAGTTGATCGAACTGGCGCAGCGTGTCGAAGGCCTCACGCGCAACGTCGGCATGCACGCGGGGGGGGTGTTGATCGCGCCGGGCAAACTGACCGATTTCTGCCCGTTGTACACGCAGGGCAGCGGTGAAGATGCCAGCGGCGTCGTGAGTCAGTATGACAAGGACGACGTGGAAGCCGTCGGCCTGGTGAAGTTCGACTTCTTGGGGCTGACAACGCTCACGATCCTGAACTGGGCGGAACGCTACATCAAGCGACTGCATCCGGAGATGGCGGACTGGTCGCTCGATCAGGTCTCGCTCACGGACCCGGCCGCGTTCAGCATCCTCAAGAAAGCCAACACGGTGGCCGTGTTCCAGCTGGAAAGCCGCGGCATGCAGGGCATGTTGAAAGACGCCCAGCCCGACCGGTTCGAGGACATCATCGCGCTGGTGGCGTTGTACCGACCCGGCCCGATGGATCTGATCCCAAGCTTCTGCGCCCGTAAGCATGGCCGCGAGAAGACGGAATATCCGGATCCGCGCGTCGAGCCGGTGCTCCAGGAGACCTACGGCATCATGGTCTATCAGGAGCAGGTGATGCAGATGGCGCAGATCATCGGCGGTTACTCGCTCGGTGGCGCTGACTTGCTGCGTCGCGCGATGGGCAAGAAGAAAGCCGAGGAGATGGCCGAGCATCGCGAGATTTTCGCGAAAGGGGCTGCTGAAAACGGACTCACGCGCGAAAAGTCGGACGAAATCTTCGACTTGATGGAGAAGTTCGCGGGCTACGGCTTCAACAAGTCGCACGCGGCAGCCTACGCACTGCTGGCGTACTACACTGCATGGCTCAAGGCGCACCATCCTGCCGAATTCATGGCCGCCAACATGAGCTTGGCCATGGACGACACGGACAAGGTCAAGATTCTCTACGAAGACTGTCTGTCCAGCGCCAATGGCCTGGGAGTGCTGCCGCCGGACGTCAATGTTTCGGCTTATCGCTTCGAGCCGGCCGATTCGAAGACCGTGCGCTATGGGCTTGGTGCCATCAAGGGCAGTGGTCAGGCGGCAATCGAAGACATTCTGCGCGCCCGCGAAGGCAAGCCGTTCACCGATCTGTTCGACTTCTGCGCGCGGATCGACCGTCGCGTGGTGAACCGTCGCACGATCGAGGCGCTGATTCGCGCAGGTGCCTTCGACAGCATTCACGAGAATCGTGCGCAGTTGATGGCGTCGGTGCCGATGGCGATGGAAGCTGCCGAGCAGGCGAGCGCAGCGGCCAATCAGGTCAGTCTTTTCGATCTCGGCGACGAAAGCTTGCAAGCTCCACTGGAGCTTGCGGACGAGCCGGCGTGGACCGACAAGCGCAAGTTGCAGGAAGAGAAGCAGGCACTCGGCTTCTATTTGTCCGGCCACATGTTCGACTCGTACTCGGACGAAGTGCGCCGCTTTGTGCGCACGCGTATTCGCGATCTGTCCGAGGGCCGTGACAGACTCGTCGCCGGGGTAATTTCCAGCATGCGCACGATGATGACCCAGCGCGGCAAGATGCTGATCGTTCAGCTCGACGATGGCACGGGCACGCTCGAGGTGACGATCTTCAACGAGCAGTTCGAGGCGAACAAGCATCTCTTCAAGGAAGACGAACTGCTGATCGTGCAGGGCAATGCGCGTCCCGACAGCTTTACAGGGGGGCTGCGCTTCACCACGGAAAGTCTGATGGACCTCGGCCGCGCGCGTGCGCGCTTCGCCCGAGCGCTCAAGCTCTCGTTCAACGGCAATGCGGACTGGACGCGTTTGCGCGCGACCCTCCAACCGCACTGCACGATGTATCGTGTCGCGGCGAGCGCGAGTGCCGGTGGCGGGGGCTTCAATGGGGGCGGTGGCGGCTTCAACGGTGGCGGAGGCGGAGGGGGCGGCGGCTTCGGACGCCGGAATGGCAAGGGCAACGGCGATGACGATCAGCAGAACGGCTTGCCGGTGCACATCGTGTACCGTCGATCGGATGCCGAATGCGAGTCACGGCTGGGCGACGATTGGAAGGTGCAGCCGGGCGATGAGTTGCTTGGCGAACTTCGCCAGTGGTTGCTACCCGACTCGGTACAAATCGTCTATTGAGACAAGCGGCGCGGTCCGGCGCTGCCTGGCGCCTGACGCTGTTCGCTAATCTGCTATTCGGTACAACAAGGAAATCCGGATGTTCTCCATCATCGTTCCGACGTGGAACAACCTCGCGTTGCTACAGCTTTGCGTGCGCAGCATTCGCCAGAATTCGAGCCACCCGCATCAGATCATCGTTCACGTGAACGATGGGTCGGACGGCTCGCTCGAGTGGGTGCGAGCCGAAGGGATCGAGCATACGGCGTCGCCGGACAACATCGGTATTTGCTACGCAGTGAATCAGGCGGCGGCGCTGGCACGCGAGAAGTACATCGTCTACCTGAACGACGATATGTACTGCTGCCCAGGTTGGGACAGCGCGCTGATCGAGCGCGCCGAGGCCATGCCCGACAAGGCGTTCATGCTCTCGGGCACGATGATCGAGCCGGTCGACAGTCGCAATCCTTGCGTGTTGGTGCACGACTTCGGTCGGGACGTCGACACCTTCGACGAAGCAGGGTTGCTCGCCGCCGTGCCGACCTACGCCAAGCCCGACTGGTTTGGCGCGACATGGCCGCCCACGCTTGTGCATCGCGATTGGTGGTTCCTCGTCGGGGGCTATAGCACCGAGCTAAGCCCGGGTATGAGCAGCGACAACGATTTCTCGATGAAGATGTGGGCCGCAGGCGCGCGTCGTTTTGTGGGTGTCGGGGCGAGTCTTGTCTATCACTTCCAGTGCAAGAGCACCGGCAAGGTCGTGAAGAACGACGGTCGCACGCAATTCCTGCGCAAGTGGGGCATGACGCAGTCCATTTTCGATCGGTACTACCTGCGTCGTGGCAAACCCGTGCCGGCGGGCAATGATGGACGTCTGCCCGAGCCCGTCGACGACGGCAAGCTGCGTTGGGAGTTATTCCGCTCTCGCGTGAAGCGCGCGCTCGCCAAATAACTACGAAGGTCGAGTGTCGAGCCGCGATGTCGAAGGAAAAACGGACGCCATGAGCGTCCGTTTTGCTTCGGGGGAAGTGCGGTGCCGATGCGGTCGATGCTACTGATGTCACCGATGCCGTCGATGCCGTCGATGTGACGGCGCTGCCGGTGTCAGATATCCCCGCGTCGAAGCAGGGCGTACTTGAGGAATGCGCTTCGCGCATTCATGCGCGCGATCGCAGCACCGGTTGCGCCATCGAGAAATCCGCGGCGCAGCAAATAGGTGCGCACAAACGCCCATCCCCCATTGATCCACGGCTTGAGCAGCGAGACTCGCTTGCCGCGCAATGCCATCTCTTTTGCCCCCGCGCGCGCATAGCGCTGCACCTTATCCTCGACCTGACGGGCTTCGGTATAGCTGTAATGCAGCAGGTGGTGCGCGAGTGTGCCGATCTCGCCGTCGACAATCACGCGTTCATGTACGAGGTTGTCGGAAAAGCGACCGGCTTCGCGTCGAAACAACCGCAGCACATAATCCGGATACCACCCGCAGTGGCGTACCCAATGTCCGAGAAACTGCGACAGGCGTGGCATGCGATAGCCGGTGTGCGCGCCTTGCGCAATCGCCGCGGCAATGTCGGCGGCCAACTCGGGCGTAACACGCTCGTCGGCATCGAGCGAAAGCACCCATGGCTGGGTGGCGTGCGACAGGGCACGATTCTTCTGCGGGCCGAAGCCGGGCCAGTCCGGTGTGATGTGCACGTCGACGCCTGCGGCACGAGCAATGTCTGCTGTGCCGTCCGTACTCGCGTTATCCAGCACGACAATCTGGGAGGCGAACGACTGCACCGACGCAATGCACTCGGCGATGTTGTGACGTTCGTTGCGCGTGAGAATCGTCACCGTAAGCGGCAAACGTGACGAATGCGACGAACTCGGTGACGAGGAGACAGGCGGTGTAGCGTCGGTCATGTGAATTCACGAAATGGCGGCAGCAGCCCCGCAGGCCGGGGAGTCATCTCGCGTCGTCGGCTCAGGCGTTGAGCAACTCGACGAGCGCTTCGCCGTAGCGTTCGATCTTCGCTTCACCCAGTCCGGTGATGTCGACGAGACCTTCGCGATGGCGCGGGCGGCGTTGGGCAAGCTCACGCAGCGTCCGGTCGTGCAGGATAACGTATGCAGGCACCTGCTGCGTCTTGGCCATGTCCTGCCGCCAGGCGCGCAGCTTGTCGAACAGTTGCTGATCGGCAGGATCCAGTTCGATGGCCTGCGACGACGCGTAACCGGCAAAGCGACTCTTCTTGCTGACAGTCGGGCGTTGGCGTCGCAGCGATAGCGTGGTCTCGCCCTTGAGTACCGGGCGTGCCGCAGCGTTCAGCGTCAGTGCCCCATATTGGCTGCTGTCGGGCTCGATGATGCCGTGGGCGATCAATTGCCGAAACACCGCGCGCCAGCCCTGATCGTCGAGTTCGCCACCGACACCGAAGGTCGGCAGGGCTTCGTGCCCGAACTGACGAATCTTGTCGGTGCTGCGCCCACGCAGCAAATCGACCAGATGGCCGGCGCCAAAGCGCTGGCCCGTGCGCAGAATGGCCGAGAGCGCCTTCTGGGCCGCGACGGTGCCATCGAATACCTCTGGCGGATTCAGGCAGACGTCGCAGTTGCCGCAAGGCTCGCTCGACTCGCCGAAATACGACAGCAGCACGGTGCGGCGGCAGCGTGGTGCCTCGCAATAGCCGAGCAGGGCGTCGAGCTTCTGGCGCTCGATGCGCTTTTGCAGTTCCGGTGCGTTTGACTCGTCGATACGGCTGCGATGCACCACGACGTCGTTCAGCCCGTAGGTCATCCAGGCTTCGGCAGGTTCGCCGTCGCGACCGGCGCGACCGGTTTCCTGATAATAGGCTTCGAGACTCTTGGGCAGATCCAGATGGGCGACGAAGCGCACATCCGGCTTGTCGATGCCCATGCCGAAGGCCACCGTGGCCGACATGACCAGACCTTCCTCGCGCAAGAATCGCTGCTGGTGCGTGCGGCGCACCTCGGCGTCGAGCCCGGCGTGATACGGCAGGGCGGGAATGCCTTGCGCTTCGAGCCACGCCGCCGTTTCTTCCACTTTCTTGCGCGACAGGCAGTAGACGATGCCCGCCTCGCCGCGATGCCGCGCGAGAAAGGCCAGCAACTGCTTGCGGGGATTGTCACGATCGACGATTTCGTAACGAATATTCGGCCGGTCGAAGCTCGAAACGAACAACCGCGCGTCGGTCAGGCCAAGGCGTGACTGGATCTCGTCGCGTGTCGCATTGTCGGCCGTTGCAGTCAGCGCAATGCGGGGCACGCGCGGATAACGCTCGTGCAGGGCCGAGAGCTGGATGTATTCCGGGCGGAAGTCGTGCCCCCATTGGGAAACGCAATGCGCCTCGTCAATGGCGAACAGCGCCAGTTGTCCGCGCTCGTCGAGTCGGTCGAGCAGATCGAGAAACCGTTCCGTCAACAGACGCTCGGGCGCGACATAGAGCAGGTCGAGCTCGCCACGGGCGGCGCGGCGCTCGGTGTCGAGCGCTTCATCGAAGCCGAGACTGGAATTCAGATAGGCCGCGCGCACGCCCGCTTGCAGCAGGGCGTCGACCTGATCCTGCATGAGTGCGATGAGCGGGGAGACGACGATGCCGATACCAGGGCGCAACAGCGCGGGAATCTGGTAACAAAGGGATTTGCCGCCGCCGGTCGGCATCAGGACGAGCGCGTCGCCCCCGCCGGCCACATGGTCGACGATGGCGGCTTGATCGCCACGGAATGCGTTATAGCCGAATACGGTACGGAGGACTTCGAGTGCGCTTGCCATGGGCGGGAGTATACCGGTTCCACCCGGGCTTCGGCGTGCCAAAGGCCCCGGATTGCGGGCATTGTGGCGAATTTTGAGGCGGCGTCCGAGTCCGGTCCGGACGTGTCCCGACCGGATCGGTCGGTACGTTAGAATAGCGGTTTTTCCGCTGTCCCCAATTGACATGAGCGCACCCCACAAGCCCACTGGCCCGATTCTGCGGCGTTTGCTGGGCTATCTCCAGCCGTATTGGCATATGGGCCTGCTGGCCGTGCTCGCCATGGCGCTCGTGGCGGCGACCGAAGCCGCCATTCCGGCGGTTCTCAAGCCGGTGCTCGATAAGGGGTTCGCGGGCGGCGATCCGTGGAAGCTCTGGTATGTCCCGGCTGCCGTGATCGGCCTGGCCGTCATCCGGGGGCTGGCACAGTATGGGGCCAACTACATGCTTTCTTGGGTGTCGAATCGTGTGCTGCTCGACCTGCGCGTGCGCATGTTCGAGCGTCTGCTGCACGCGCCGGCGTCCTTCTTTCAGCGCGAGACGACCAGCACACTCATCAACGCCCTCGTCTACGAGGTCAACCAGGTGCTCGGCGTGCTCACCACGGTGCTCATCACGCTCGTGCGCGATTCGCTGACGGTCATCGGCCTGCTGGGCTATCTGTTTTACCTGAACTGGCGCCTCACACTCGTGGTGGCCGTGATCCTGCCGCTTATCGGTTGGCTGGTCGGCAAGATCAATCGTCGTCTGCGCCGCCTGAACCGTGACCAGCAGACGCTGACCAACGCGCTCTCGTATGTGGTCGAAGAAGCGGTGGGCGGCTACAAGGTGGTGAAGATCCACAATGGCGAGGCGTATGAGAAGTCGCGCTTTGACAAGATGACCAGCAAGCTGCGCGGCTATGCCATGCGGGTGACCGTCTCCGGCGGTTTGGCGCAGCCGGTCACGCAGGCGCTTGCTTCGCTGGCGCTGGCCATCGTGATTACGGTGGCGATGATCGAGTCGTCGTCGGGCGAGATGACCGTCGGTGGCTTTACGGCATTCGTCACGGCGTTGCTGCTCGTTGTCTCGCCGCTCAAGCATCTGATGGACGTCAACCAGCCGCTGCAACGCGGCGTGACGGCCGCCGAGCTGATTTTCGAAGTCATGGACGTCGAAGTCGAGCCGGTCGGCGGCGACCGCGCGCTCGAGCGTGCCAAAGGTCGCGTGACGTTCGATCAGGTGAGCTTCAATTACGGCGCCAGCGAGCGCCCGACGCTCGACCGGATTTCGCTCGATGTGGCGCCCGGCGAGATGGTGGCGCTGGTGGGCCCGTCAGGCAGCGGCAAGACCACGTTGGTCAATCTGGTGCCGCGCTTCTTCGACCCGACGGGCGGCCGGATTCTGCTCGACGATATTCCGCTGACCGATCTGCGTCTGGCCGATTTGCGCCGTCAGATTGCGTTCGTGAGTCAGGACGTCGTGCTCTTCAACGACACCGTGGCGGCAAATGTGGCATATGGTCAGGAGATCGACGCCGAGCGCGTGCAGGCAGCGCTGCGCGCGGCCAATCTGGCCGATGCGGTAGCGGCCATGCCTGAAGGGGTAGAAACGCTCGTGGGCGATAACGGCATGCGCTTATCGGGCGGTCAGCGCCAGCGTCTGGCGATCGCACGGGCCATTTACAAGGACGCCCCGATCCTGATTCTCGACGAGGCGACGTCCGCCCTCGATTCGGAGTCGGAACGTCACGTGCAGGCGGCACTCGAAGTGTTGATGGAAGGGCGTACCACGCTGGTGATCGCGCACCGTCTCTCGACCATCGAGCGTGCGGATCGCATCGTCGTGCTTGAGCATGGCCGGATCGCGGAGCAAGGCTCGCATCAGGCGCTGGTGGCGCATAATGGCCTCTACGCGCATCTGCACCGCATTCAGTACGCACAACAGCAGGAAGCCTGAGCTCGGCATGGCGAGCGTCAGACCCTATCCGCCGGTTTTGAGGAGATCACGATGAGCCAGCCACCGATCAGTCGTTTCCCCGTGCCTGACCTCGCCACGTTGCCGGCCGATATTCGTGCGCGGATCGACGAGGTGCACGAAAAAGCCGGCTTCATCCCGAACGTGTTCTTGACGCTAGCACACCGTCCCGACGAGTTTCGCGCGTTTTTCGCGTATCACGATGCGCTGATGCTCAAGGACGGTAATCTGAGCAAGGGCGAGCGCGAGATGATCGTGGTGGCCACGAGCGCCGTGAATCAGTGCCTGTATTGTGTCGTTGCTCATGGTGCGCTGGTGCGCATCTATGAGAAGCAGCCACTGCTGGCCGATCAGGTGGCCGTCAATTACCTCAAAGCCGACCTCACGCCTCGCCAGAAGGCGATTCTCGCCTATGCGATGAAGGTCTGCGAGCGATCGCACGAAGTGGGCGACGCCGACTACGTGACGTTGCGCGAACACGGCCTCGACGACGAGGACATCTGGGACATTGCTGCGATCACCGCATTTTTTGGCATGTCCAACCGCATCGCCAATGCGATCTCGATGCGACCCAACGATGAATTCTTCTTGATGGGGCGCGTACCGCGCACCCGCTGAACCAACTTCTCACATTCTTCAATATTTATGATCTTCGTAACTGGCGGCGCCGGGTTCATCGGTGCAAATTTCGTTCTCGACTGGCTGGTGCAACATGACGAGCCTGTCGTGACCATCGACAAGCTGACCTACGCCGGCAATCTGGCGAATCTGGCGAGTCTGGAGCGCGATCCGCGTCATCACTTTGCGCAAGTCGATATTTGCGATCGTGCCGCACTGGATCGACTGTATGCGGAGCATCGTCCGCGCGCCGTATTGCATTTTGCAGCGGAAAGCCACGTTGACCGCTCCATCCATGGCCCCGGCGACTTTGTGCAGACGAATATCGTCGGCACGTTCACGATGCTTGAGGCGGCGCGAGCCTATTGGGGAACGCTCGACGACGAGGCGCGCGACACCTTCCGCTTCCTGCATGTTTCGACGGACGAAGTCTATGGCTCGCTGAGCCCGACCGATCCGGCATTCACCGAGACGACCCCATATGCCCCGAACAGCCCGTACTCGGCGTCGAAGGCGGGCTCCGATCACCTTGTGCGTGCCTACCATCACACCTACGGTCTGCCGACGCTGACGACCAACTGCTCGAACAACTACGGTCCATATCAATTCCCGGAAAAGCTCATTCCGCTGGTGATCGCGAATGCACTGGCCGGAAAGCCGTTGCCGATCTATGGCGACGGCAGCAATGTGCGCGATTGGCTGTACGTCGGCGACCACTGCTCGGCAATTCGCGAGGTGCTGGCCAAGGGGACCTTGGGTGAGGTGTACAACGTCGGCGGCTGGAACGAACAGAACAATCTGTCGGTGGTCAAGCACCTGTGCACATTGCTCGACGAGCTGTCGCCGCGTGCGGATGGCAAGTCATACGTTGATCAAATCACTTTCGTGACGGACCGCCCGGGACATGATCGCCGCTATGCGATCGATGCCCGCAAACTCGAACGCGAGTTGGGCTGGCGCCCGGCCGAGACGTTCGAGACGGGCATGCGCAAGACGGTGCAGTGGTATCTCGCCAATGCGGAGTGGGTGCGCCAGGTACAGTCGGGTGAGTACCAGCGCTGGATTGAAACGCACTATCAAAAGAACGACTGAGGCTGGCATGAGCATCAAACGTAAAGGCATTATTCTCGCCGGAGGCTCCGGTACCCGTCTGTATCCGGCAACGCTGGCTGTGTCGAAGCAGTTGCTGCCGGTGTACGACAAGCCGATGATCTATTACCCGCTCACCACGCTGATGTTGGCGGGCATTCGCGACGTACTGATCATCTCGACACCACAGGACACACCGCGTTTCCAGCAACTGCTGGGTGACGGCAGCCAGTGGGGGTTGAATCTGCAATATGCTGTGCAGCCCTCGCCGGATGGGCTGGCTCAGGCCTTCCTGATCGGGGCGGACTTTATCGGCAACGATCCGTGCGCATTGGTGCTGGGCGACAATTTGTTCTATGGGCACGACTTTGCAGGACTGCTCTCGGCGGCCAATGCGCAGACCGATGGCGCCTCCGTGTTCGCGTATCCGGTGCATGATCCTGAACGCTACGGGGTGGTGACGTTCGATTCGAACGGGAAGGCGGTTGACCTCGTCGAGAAACCGAAAGAACCCAAGTCGCGTTACGCCGTGACCGGCCTGTATTTCTGCGACAACGACGTGATTGAGATTGCCCGTTCGATCAAGCCGTCGCCGCGTGGCGAGCTGGAAATTACGGACGTCAACAACGAATACCTGCGCCGCGGCAAGCTCAACGTGCAAATCATGGGCCGAGGCTACGCCTGGCTCGATACCGGCACGCATGAGTCGATGCTCGAAGCGAGCACATTCATCCAGACGATCGAGTCGCGTCAGGGGCTGAAGGTCGCGTGTCCTGAAGAGATCGCATTCCGCCGCGGGTGGATTGACGCCGCTGCGATCGAAGCCCTGGCGCAACCGCTGGCCAAGACCGGATACGGGCAGTATCTGCTGTCGATGTTGCGTGAACGGGTGTTCTGAGCCTGCGCAACGCTTTCCTTCGATTCTTACCGGTATCTCATCATGCAAGTGATTCCCACCGCCATTCCGGCCGTTCGTGTGATCGAACCCAAGGTGTTCGGCGACTCTCGCGGCCATTTCTTCGAGAGCTTCAACCAGCGCAACTTCGACGATGCGCTGGGCGAGACACTGACGTTCGTGCAGGACAACCAGTCGCGTTCCGCACGCGGCGTGCTGCGAGGGCTGCACTATCAGGTCAAGCAGCCGCAGGGCAAACTCGTGCGTGTGCTGCAGGGCGAAATCTATGACGTCGCGGTCGATATTCGTGAAGGCTCGCCCACGTTCGGCAAATGGGTCGCGGAAGTCCTGAGCGCCGAGAACAAGAAGCAGTTGTGGATTCCGGCGGGCTTCGCCCACGGTTTTGTCGTGACGTCGGAGACGGCCGAAGTGCTGTACAAGACGACCGACTATTGGGCGCCGCAGTTCGAGCGCTGCATCCGCTGGGACGATCCTACGCTGGCCATTCCCTGGCCGCTCGACGGCATCACGCCCATCGTTTCGGACAAGGATCGGCAAGGCATGCTGTTTTCGGACTATCAGCACGAAGACTGACGGCACCTGCGGGGTGCGGCCCAGCACCCCGGAAAGCATGGTTTCGGCCGCCGTGTTCTTGTCGTCAGTCGACGGCGGGACCGGCGGCCGTTGTGTTTTTAGGCACAGCCCCGAGACCGGTGTTGCCGGACTCTCCCGATGCCGCTGAGGTCTCTCCCGTTACCCGCAGCACCCGGACATAGCGCAGCCCGAAGCGGGCCGCCAGCGCATCGGCCACGGTCTGCGACGCAGGTTCCATGCCGTCAATGTCGCCGTTGCCTCGCCCGGTGGGCGCGTCCGCGCGGGTGGCTTCGTGCAGGCCTTCGACGATGACGTCGGCCTCCAGGCCATTGTTCAGATAGTGCAGCTTGACGTCGTGCAGCGCGAGCGCGTTGGCCCGGCACAGCACTTCTGCCGCGCCAACCACCGCGGCGCGTGCGGGCCACTGCTGCAAGGCGGTGCCTTTGGTGTCGCTCTCCGGATCGACGTGCACCAGCACGTCGAGAATCTGCGGCTCGCGCATGACGGCAGTACGGGCCTGCTCGGCGATGTAATGCCCTTCGGAGACCGACAGGCGTGCATCGACGAGGATGTGCACGTCGACGACGATCTCGTCACCCATGCGCCGCGTGCGCAGCATATCGATCGCACGCACGCCGGGCGTGCTCAGCAGGTGATCGCGAATGTTGACGGTGGTGGCGTCGTCGACACCGCGATCGATGAGGTCCTGCAATGCGTTCCAGCCGAACTTCCAGCCGGTGCGGCCAATCATCAGACCGACAAGCGCGGCAGCGAGCGGATCGAAAATGCGATAGCCGGCCAGATTGCCCAAAATACCGCACGCGACGACAAGCGACGACAGTGCGTCGGAGCGTGCATGCCAGGCGTTGGCCACGAGCATGGCGGAGCGCACGCGCTGCGCCGCACGCAGCATGTAGCGAAAAAGCCCCTCCTTGCTGAGCAGCACGAGCACGGCAACGCCGAGGGCAACGGTGTGGACTTCCGGAATCTCTTCCGGGTGCAGCAGTCGTTCGATGCCGCGCCATAGCATGCCCGCGCCGACCACCAGCAGAATGACACCCAGAAACAGCGACGCCGCGTTCTCATAACGGCTGTGGCCGTAAGGATGATCGGCATCTGGCGCCCGGGCGCTGCCACGTGCGGCGGCCAGCACGACGAAATCTGACACGATGTCCGACAGCGAGTGAATGCCGTCGGCGATCAATGCCTGCGAGCGGGCAAAAATGCCGATGACGATCTGCGCCGTCGTGAGCACGACATTGACCCAGATGCTGACCCAGGTCGAATGGCGTGCGACGGCATGTTTGTCGAGCGCCTCGCTCGATGCTGCCAGATTGTCGTAGTTCGAGTAGGGCATGACGTCGGGGCGCGCGGGTTAGGAGGGCATTACATCAGAATGATGTCGTACTGCTCCTGATGGAACGACGATTCCACCTGAAGCGAAATCGGCTTGCCGATGAAGTCGATCAGCATCGCGAGATGTTGCGATTCCTCTTCGAGGAACAGATCGACCACTTCCTGCGATGCAATCAGGCGGAACTCGCGCGGATTGAACTGGCGCGACTCGCGCAGAATCTCGCGCAGGATGTCGTAGCACAGCGTGCGCGGTGTCTTGACCTGTCCCTTGCCCTGGCAGATGGCGCACGGCTCGCACAGCACATGGGCGAGCGATTCGCGAGTGCGCTTGCGGGTCATCTCCACCAGTCCGAGCTGCGAGAAGCCGTTCACCGTGATACGCGTGCGGTCGCGGGCGAGTGCTTTTTTCAACTCGGCCAGCACGGAGTCCCGATGCTCGGCGCTCTCCATGTCGATGAAGTCGATGATGATGATCCCGCCCAGATTGCGCAGTCGCAACTGACGCGCGATCATCAGCGCCGCTTCGAGGTTCGTCTTGAAGATCGTGTCGTCGAAATTGCGCGCACCGACATAGCCGCCGGTGTTCACGTCGATGGTCGTCATCGCCTCGGTCTGATCGATCATCAGATACCCGCCGGACTTCAGATCGACGCGACGCGACAGCGCCCGCTCGATTTCCGTCTCCACGTTGTACAGATCGAACAGCGGACGCTCACCGGTGTAATGCGTGAGCTTGCCGAGTACCGCCGGCGTGTAGGTCGTGGCGAATTCGGCCAACTTCTGGAACGTCTCTCGCGAGTCGACGAGAATCTTGCCGGTCTCCTCATGCACGAAGTCGCGCAGCACGCGCTGTGCCAGATTCAGATCCTGATACAGCAGCGAGGGGGCGGGCAGGCGTGTGCTTTGTTCGCCGATGGTCTGCCACGACTTGCGCAGATAGGCGATGTCGTTGGCCAGTTCGGCATCGGCCGCGTCTTCGGCGATGGTGCGCACGATGAAGCCGCCTTTCTCGTCGGCCGGCACGAGCGCCTGGATCTTGCTGCGCAGCGCTTCGCGCTCCGCTTCACTCTCGATGCGCTGCGAGATGCCGATATGCGGTTCTTGCGGCAGATAAACGAGCGTGCGTCCGGCAATGCTGATCTGTGTCGACAGACGTGCGCCCTTGGTGCCGATCGGGTCCTTGATGACCTGCACCATGAGCGTTTGCCCTTCGAAAACGGTCTTCTCGATGGGCGGCTGCGGGTGCGGCGTGGAGGTGTCGTTGTTCGTGCGGGGATGCCAGATATCGGCAACGTGCAGGAACGCCGCGCGCTCCAGTCCGATATCGATGAAGGCCGATTGCATGCCCGGGAGC
Source organism: Pandoraea fibrosis (assembly GCF_000807775.2). NCBI lineage: Bacteria > Pseudomonadati > Pseudomonadota > Betaproteobacteria > Burkholderiales > Burkholderiaceae > Pandoraea > Pandoraea fibrosis. The sequence goes on from NZ_CP047385.1 coordinate 2,054,942, forward strand.
ACGCGCACGACCTTGCCCAGATAGATGTTGCCAACCAGGCCGCGCGAGAGCGTGCGCTCGATGTGCAATTCCTGCACGGCGCCGAGCTGCATAAGCGCCACACGGGTTTCCTGTGGCGTGATGTTGACCAGAATGTCTTCGTTCATAAGTGTCGACCAGACTCGAAATGCTTAGGCATCGGTACGCGTCAGAAGTCGACGCCCGCTTGTCGCAACAGCGCAGCGGTCTCGCACAACGGCAACCCCATGATGCCCGAGTAGCTGCCGTCGATGCGCATGACAAATTCAGCGGCTTTGCCCTGAATCCCGTAGGCGCCAGCCTTGCCCCTCGGTTCTCCCGAGGCAACGTAGCGCTCGATGTCTTCGCGGCGCAACGGTCGGAACCAGACATGCGAGATGTTGACCGCCTGATGCACCTGCCCATCTGCACACACGGCCACGGCGGTGAGCACGCGATGTCGGGTGCCCGACAGGCGGGCGAGGACGGCGCAGGCGTCGGCGTCGTCGAAGGGTTTGCCGAGGATGGTGCCGTCCAGACACACCGTGGTATCGGCGGCCAGAATGGGGGCATTGGGCAGGCCGGCGCGCGCCAGACGCGTGAGGGCCGCTTCGGCCTTGGCGCGTGTGACACGCTGCACGTAATCGTCGGGCGGCTCTCCAGGCAGCACGGCTTCGAGCGCTTCGGCGTCTTCGTCGGCACCCGGCAACAGCAGTTCGAAACGAACACCGAGCTGTTGCAACAATTCCTGACGGCGGGGGCTTTGCGAAGCGAGATAGATGTACGGCATGGCGGCTTGGCTTGAATTCGTCCAGCCCGGCGCACAATGTTGCAGGGATTTGCAGCACGTGTACCGGGCCGCTGGATGGGCTGGGCGAGGGAACGCCCTATTATGCCGCCTTGCGCCCACGCCCGCCACCACGGGCGGGCGTGAAAAGGGGGGCGACGAGCACGGGATGTCCCCCCGGCGGTTCTTTGCGCTCAGGCGTCGGCGAGGAAGTCGGCGCCGATCAGGTCGATGCGATCGGTGCAAATGGCGTCCACGCCCCATGCGGCCAGCTCGCGCGCCCGCGCCGGCTCGTTGACCGTGTAGACGAGCATCTGCAGGCCTGCGGACTTGATTTCGGAGACCTGCGGGCCGTCGAGATGCTTGTGACTCGCGTGCAGCGAGACGGTGCCGAGCTTGCGGGCATCGTCGCGCCAATGTGCCGGCACGGCCTCGTACAGCATGCCGCGAGGCAATTCGGGCGCGGCCGCGGCCGCGGCTTCGAGGGCTTCGTATGAGAACGAGGAGAGCAGGGGCGGCTGCGGATGCCCCGCCCACAGCGTGCGGACGGCCTCGGCCACAAGCTTGCCCGTCTCCACCTCGCGGCCCGGGCACGGCTTGATCTCGACATTCGCGGCCAGTCCCAGCGTCAGGCAGCGCTCGGCCACCTGCGCGAGGGTCGGCATCACCTGACCGGCGAAGCGCTCGTCGAACCAACTGCCGGCATCGAGCTTGGCGATGTCGGCATAAGTCATCTGCGCGGCGGCACCGTGACCATTGCTCGTGCGCTCGACGGTGTCGTCGTGCAGCAGAAAGACGACGTTATCTGCCGAGAGCTTGGCGTCGAACTCGACCATGCGCAGGCCGAGCGAGGCGCCCATCTCGAAGGCGGCCAGCGTGTTCTCCGGCGCCAGCTTGCCACCACCGCGATGCGCGACGATGCGCGGATAGGGCCAGTGGCGCCACAGATGGGCAGGGGTGGGGGTATCGCTCATGCTTCGACTCGCTTGCCGGACACCGGATCGAACAGGTGCAGTGTCTTGGCCGACATGGCCAGCGGTACGACCGTGCCTGCGGCCGGACGCAGTTCGTGCGGCAGACGTACCGTGACGTGTTGATTGCCCCAACGGCCATGCGCCAGATTGTCGGCACCCAGCAGTTCGAGCTGATCGACCAGGATGTTGGTCTGTGCGGCGAAGGCGCCAAGGCCGTTCTGTTGTTCGGCGGGCACCAGATGTTCGGGGCGCACGCCGAGCACCAGTTCGCGGTTGGCATGCGCCATGCTCGTGGGCGGCAGTCGCAGCGACGGCCCACCGCCGTCGACCTGGAACGTGCGGCCTTCCGAGTCGACGCGACCCTTGAGCAGGTTCATCGCGGGGGAGCCCATGAAGCTCGCGACGAACAGCGACGCCGGACGCTCGTACACGTCGGTCGGCGTGCCGATCTGTTCGGCGTAGCCCTTGTTCATGACGATCACGCGGTCGGCCAGCGTCATGGCTTCGACCTGATCGTGCGTCACGTACAGGCTCGTTGTCTTCAGGCGGGCATGCAGACGTTGAATTTCCAGGCGCATTTGCACGCGCAGCTTGGCGTCGAGGTTCGAGAGTGGTTCGTCGAACAGGAACACCGCCGGCTCGCGCACGATGGCACGGCCCATGGCCACGCGCTGACGCTGACCGCCGGAGAGTTCGCGCGGCTTGCGTGCGAGCAGCGGCTCGAGTTCCAGAATACGCGCGGCGGCGAGCACACGCTCGTCGATGGTTTTCTTGTCGATGCCACGAATCTTCAGACCATACGACATGTTCTGACGCACATCCATATGCGGATAGAGCGCGTAGTTCTGAAACACCATCGCAATGTTGCGATCCTTCGGCTCCAGTTGATTGACGACCTGCGAGCCGATCAGGATGCTGCCTTCGCTCACCGACTCGAGGCCGGCGACCATGCGCAGCAGCGTCGACTTACCGCAGCCCGAGGGGCCGACGATGACCACGAATTCGCCATCCTGAATGTCGATGTCGACACCGTGCAGGATGTAGTTGGTCTGGTCGTAGGTTTTCTTGACGCTATGGAGTTTGAGATTTGCCATGATTACTTTTCCGAATCAACCAGACCACGCACGAACCAGCGCTGCATGAGCAGGACCACCGCGAGCGGTGGCAGCATGGCGAGCAGCGTGGCACTCATGACGAGTTGCCATTGGGTGGCGGTGTCACCGCTGCCGATCATGCTCTTGATGCCCACCACGGCCGTCGTCATCGACGGGGCGTTGGTCACGAGAATCGGCCACAGGTACTGATTCCAGCCATAGATGAAGGTGATGACAAACAGCGCGGCGATGTTCGTCTTCGACAGTGGCAGCACCACGTCGAAGAAGAATCGCATCGGGCCGGCACCGTCGATGCGCGCGGCTTCGATAAGCTCGTCGGGCAGCGTCATGAAGAACTGCCGGAACAGGAACGTGGCCGTGGCCGACGCGATGAGCGGCACGGTCAGACCCATGTAACTGTTGATGAGCCCGAGGCTCGAGATCACCTGCACCGTCGGGAAGATCCGCACTTCGACCGGCAGCATCAACGTGACGAAGATCAGCCAGAAGAACAGATTGCGCAACGGGAAGCGGAAATACACGATGGCGAAGGCCGACAGAATCGACACCGAGATCTTGCCGATGGTGATGACCAGTGCCATGAGCAGGCTGTTGCCGAGCATCAAGCCGAACGGCATGGCGGTATCGCCCGTGCCCTGACCCCACACGGTGGCGAGGTTCTGGAACAGGTGAGTGCTCGGAATGAGCGACAGGGGAACGGAGAAGATTTCCTGCTCGTTCATGGTGGCGGCGACGAACGCCACATAGAGCGGGAAAACCACCAACAGCACGCCGATGGCCAGCATGACGTGGCAGAAGATATCCAGGCCGCGACGGTTCTCGATCATGCGTATTGCACCTTGCGTTCGATGAATCGGAACTGCACGACCGTGAGCACGATGACGATTGCCATCAGCACCACCGACTGGGCAGCCGAGCTGCCGAGGTCGAGCCCCTTGAAGCCTTCCGAGTAGATCTTGTAGATCAGCGTCATGGTCGACTGGCCCGGGCCACCGCCGGTCGCGGCGTCGATCACCGGGAAGGTGTCGAAGAACGAGTACACGAGATTGACCACGAGCAGGAAGAATGTCGTCGGCGAGATCAGCGGCAACACCAGACCGAAGAAGCGGCGAACCGGGCCGGCGCCGTCGATCGCGGCGGCTTCCACGAGCGAGCGCGGAATTGCCTGCAACCCGGCGTAGAAGAACAGGAAGTTGTAGCTGATCTGTTTCCAGATGGAGGCGAGCACAACGAGGAACATGGCCTGTCCGCCGTTGAGCGCGTGATTCCACTCAATGCCGAACTTCGCCAGCCCGTACGTGACGAGACCAATACTCGGATTGAACAGGAACGCCCACAGCACGGCGGCAATGGCAGGCGCCACGGCGTACGGCCAGATGAGCAAGGTCTGATAGGCGCGCTTGCCGCGTGTCACGCGATCGGCCATGGCGGCGAGCAGCAGCGAGATGACCAGCCCGCAGACCGTGACCAGACCACTGAAGATCATCGTGGTGCGAAACGAGGCGAGGTAGAGCGGATCGCGCCACAGCGCACTGAAATTGTCGAGTCCGACGAACTCGCTGGACAGCCCGAAGGCGTCTTGTGCCGACGTCGATTGCCACAGGGCTTCGCCTGCGGGCCAAAGGAAGAACACGACCGTGATGAAGAGCTGCGGCGCGACGAGCGCGTAGGGCAGCCAGCCGGTTCCGAAGCGGGGGCGTTCTCTGGAGTTGTGCGCCATAACGTAGTGACCAAAAAAAAACCAACCCGGCCCGCATTGACGGCGGGCCGGGTGGTGTCATTGTAACGTCACGATTCGCACGGCAAATGCGGGCGACTTGCCTGCACTGCGTGCGTCATCGCGCGTTGGGGGCCGCTTAGCTGCCCTGCTTCTGGAAGCGGCGAAGCAGATCGTCGCCACGCGATGCCGCCTTGTCCAGTGCCGCTTTGGGCGTTTGCTTGCCGCTCCACACGCCTTCGAGCTCTTCGTCGATCACCGTGCGGATCTGCGGCATGTTGCCCAGACGCAGGCCTCGCGTGAACGGCAGGGGCGGCTTGTTGAGCATCTGCTTGATGGCCATGTCGGAGCCCGGGTTCTTTGCGTAGAAGCCTTGCTTCTCGGTCAGTTCGTAGGCAGCCTTCGTGACCGGCAGGTAGCCGGTGTCCTGGTGCCACTTGGCAGCCACGGCCGGCGAAGCGAGGTAGTTCAGGAACTTGGCCACGCCCTTGTACTCGGCCGACGACTTGCCGGCGAGCACCCACAGGCTCGCGCCACCGATGATGGCGTTTTGCGGCGCGCCCTTCACGTCGGCGTCGTAAGGCATCATGCCCACGCCGTAGCTGAACTTGGCGTACTTGGCGATGTTGGCGAGCGCACCCGAGGTGGTCATCGCGATACCGCAGTCGCCGCTGTAGAACTTCGAGGTCACTTCATCCTTGCGGCCCACGTAGGTGAACGTGCCTTCCTTGGCCATGTCTGCCAGGAACTGGATGTGCTTGATCTGTTGCGGGCCGTTGAAGTTCAGCTTGGCGTCGAGACCGTCGAAGCCATTGTTCTTCGTGGCGAACGGCAGGGCATGCCACGCGCTGTAGTTCTCGAGCTGCGTCCAGCTCTGCCAGCCCATGGTGAAGCCGCACGACAGACCGGCGGCCTTGAGCTTCTGGGCGTCCGACTTCACGTCGGCCCAGGTCTTGGGCGGGGTGTTCGGATCGAGGCCGGCCTTCTTGAAGGCGTCCTTGTTGTAGTACAGCACCGGCGTCGAGCTGTTGAACGGCATCGACACGAGGTGATTGGTCTTGCTGTCGGCGTAGTAGCTCGCCACGGTCGGCACGAAGGCCGCTTCGTCGAACGGCTCGCCGGCGTCCTTCATGACCTGCCACACCGGCTTCACAGCCTTCTGGGCCTGCATCATCGTGGCCGTGCCGACTTCGTACACCTGGAGAATGGCCGGCGCATTGCCTGCGCGGAAGGCGGCAATACCGGCTGCCAGACCCTGCTCGTAGTTGCCCTTGTAGATCGGGACAATCTTGTAGTCGCTTTGCGAAGCGTTGAAATCGTTAGCGATCTGGTTGACGCGCTCGCCGAGGGCCGATTCCATCGAATGCCAGAACTGGATCTCGGTGGCGGCCAGGGCCGAGGTGCTCATGCCGAGCGCCATTGCAGCGCCAACGCCGGCCAGGGCGATACTGCGCAGGGAAGGTTGCTTCATGCCAATCTCCGATGGTTCACGAGAAGTCTAGTTGTTCGCGGTGCGAACCTTGTAGCGCCGGCTAGACTATCACGCTGCCATGTTTTTTCCACTCGCAGCGCACAATGCGTGTTGCATGGGAACGTCTGAGGGGGATTGACAGTTTTCGCCGCGGGCCATCCGGCAAGGCGTTGCACCCCATTTGCAGCCGGATACAACGTGGCATTGCGCCGCACAAAGTGGCCTGACTTATTTCTGACTTATTTTCTCGCCACGCATGCCTGGAGGGGCTCCGATACGCTCAAGCCCGGTGATACGGATGATTGGCGTTGATGCTCCACGCGCGATAAAGCTGCTCGGCCAGCAACACGCGCACCATCCCGTGGGGCATGGTCAGACTGGACAGCCGGATGAGCGTATCGGCGCGGGCCTTGAGGGCGGGGTCCAGGCCGTCGGCGCCGCCGATCACGAAGGCCACGTCGCGCCCGTCCTGTTGCCAACCGGTGAGCGACTGGGCCAGACGCATCGTCGTGAGATCCTGCCCGCGCTCGTCAAGGCACACCAGCCGGCAGCCGCGCGGCAGGGCCGCCTCGATACGCTGGGCCTCGGCGGCCATCACCGTTTCGGCGGTGCGGGAGTTGGAGCGTTGCTCCGGCTTGATTTCCTTGAGTTCGATGCGCAGCTCGGGCGGCATGCGCTTGGCGTACTCGGCGAAGGCGGTCTCGATCCAGCCGGGCATCTTGTGCCCGACTGCGAGAATGAACAGACGCATGGCAGCAGAGTCCCGCGCGGGGTCTTACTTGGCCTTGCGGCGGGCGGGCGCCGGCGATTCGAGCGTGTCGTCCTCTTCGTCTTCGTCGTCTTGCGCGCTGGCCTTGGCGCCGGCCTTGGTACCGGCGGCCTTCAGGCGTACTGGCTTCTCGCCCCAGATCTCTTCGAGGTTGTAGTACTGGCGCAGCGCCGGCTGCATGATGTGCACGATGGCGTCGCCCGTGTCGACCAGCACCCATTCGCCCACATCTTCACCTTCCATGCTGATGATGTCGCCGCCGGCTTCCTTGACCTTGTCGCGCACGCTGGCGGCGAGGGCCTTGGTCTGGCGGTTGGAGGTGCCGCTCGCGATGACCACGCGGTCGAACAGGGCGGTCAGGTGCGAGGTGTTGAACACCTTGATGTCTTGGGCCTTGACGTCTTCGAGGGCGTCGACGATCAGGCGCTGCAGTTTGCGAATATCCATAGTGCGTCTTTTTGGTGAAACAGGGAGTGCGGGGTAGCGGCCCGTCAGCGGGCCGTCAAGCGCGGTACAGGTGTTGCGCGCGGATGTACTGCCACACGGGTTCGGGCAGGTTCGCCGGGGGCGTGGCCTCGTCTCGCGCGTGCGCCAAAGTGGCGCGCAACTCGGTGGCGGAGATGTCGACGGCGAGTGAGTCGTCGATCAGAATGCCGCCGCATGGCGTGGATTGTACCCCGAGCGCAGACATTTCCCTTTCGGCGAAGACTTGACGCAGTTGGGGCGAGGCCAAATCGCGGTTGAAACCGGGGCGCGCCGCGGCGCAGATGTTGGCGTAATCGAACAGCTCCCGCCACGCGTGCCACGTATCCAGACGCACCAGTTGGTCCGAGCCGATGAGCAGCGACAACGACGCCCGAGGCCCGACATCGCGGCGGATGTCGCGCAGCGTATCGACGGTGTAGCTCGGCCCGGCACGCTCGATCTCGCGCGTGCTGACGATGAGTTCTGTCGCCGGTTGCGTGCGCGCCAGTTCGGCGGCGAGGGTTTCGGCGGCCAGGCGTGTCATCGCCAGCCGGTGCCCGGCCGGCGTGCTGCCTTGTTTCTGCGGCTGCTGGCCCGCCGGCATCAGCATTAGTTCGTCGAGGGCCAGCGTGCGGGCGAAAAGCGCGCCCAGCGCGAGGTGTCCGGTGTGAATCGGATCGAATGTGCCGCCCAGCACGCCAATGCGCCGGACCGAACCGGCGGGGGGCCTATGGGGCGTGTGCGGCGCCGCAGCGGAAGAGAGAGTCATGCGCGGCCGGCCTTCACACCCACTCGCGGCGCACGAGGAAGTCGGTATAGAGCTTCGCCTCGGGGGTATCCGGCTCGGGCTTCCAGTCGTAATGCCATTTCACGATCGGTGGCATCGACATCAGGATGGATTCGGTACGCCCTCCCGATTGCAGGCCGAAGTGCGTGCCGCGATCCCAGACCAGGTTGAATTCGACGTAACGGCCACGACGGTGCGCCTGAAAATCGCGCTCGCGCTCGCCATACGGCATGCCGCGGCGGCGCTCGATGATCGGCACATAGGCATCGAGGAAGGCGTCGCCCACGCTCTGCATGACGGCAAAGCCCGTATCGAAGCCGCCCCCGGAGAAGTCGTCGAAGAAGATACCGCCGATGCCGCGCGGCTCCTGACGGTGCTTCAGATAGAAGTAGTCGTCGCACCAGGCCTTGAAGCGCGGATACCAGGTGGTGTCGAACGGATCGAGCGCGTCTTTGCACGTCTGGTGGAAGTGCTGGCAGTCTTCTTCGAACGGGTAGTACGGCGTGAGATCCATGCCACCGCCGAACCAGAACGCCGGCAACTCGCCCGGCGCGGTCGCAATCAGAATGCGCACGTTGAAGTGCACGGTCGGGCAGTACGGATTGCGCGGATGCAGGACCAGCGAGACGCCGAGGGCTTCGAAGCCGCGTCCGGCCAGCTCGGGGCGCGACGCGCTGGCCGAGCCCGGCAACTTGTCGCCGACCACATGGGAGAAATTCACGCCGCCGCGCTCGAAGAAGTTGCCATCGTCGAGCACGCGGGTACGGCCGTCACCGCGCAGCGCACCGTCGGCCGGGCGTTGCCAGTCGTCGGCGAAGAAGCGTTTGCCGTCGAGGCGTTCAAGCGTCTCGACAATGCGGTCCTGAAGCCCGAGCAGATAAGTTCGCACCGCGCCCGTATCGGGCGCCGGTGCGGCGTCTTGCACTGTCATTCTGAGACGTCCCCATGCGTGGTAATAACCGCGATTGTACCGGCAGCCACACGTTCGGGGGCACGGCGGGGCGGCAAACGGTCTCGCCGAATGCCGCCCGAATGACCTGTATCAAGCCCTTGCGATCGATCAGGGCGTCGGGGCGTTGGGCAGCGGGTTGACCGGTGCCGCGCCGCCTGCGGCAGGCGGTGCCGGCATTGTCTTGCCCGAGGTGTCGCCGGGTGGCGGCATGAAGATCTGGCGTGGTGCCGGCACCGGCCAGTGGGCCGTACCACCGACCTCGGCAATCGCCTGATTGGTATCGAAGTACACCTGCCAATAATCCTTGTTATGGCAGTACGGCCGCACCGCGAGCAACGGTCCGGCCGATGTGAACTCGAGAATCGCGACATCCACCGCCGGCGTGCCCATCACGTTCGGAATTTGCGCGATGCGGGCTTTCAGGCGGGCAATCGCGTCCTGCACATCCACCGTGTGTGCCAACTGCGCCTTCAGGTCGACGCGGCGAAACGCATTGGCGTCGTACACCGTGATGTTGTCGCCGAAGACCTTCGTGTTGCCGACATACACGCGCAGATTGTCGGCCGTGGTGAGTGTAGTGACGAACAAACCGATCTCGTCGACCACACCGGTCACGCCGCCCGCACTGATCATGTCGCCAGTCTTGAACGGGCGCAGCACGATGAGGAAGATGCCCGAGGCGAAATTCGACAGCAGTCCGGACCAGGCGGCGCCGATCGCGATGCCGGCCGCAGCGAGCAGGGCGGCGAACGATGTTGTCTCGATACCGCAGACACTGAGGATGGAGATGATCAGCGCGATGCGCAAGGCGATGCGCAGCGTCGATTCGGTGTAGCGAACCAGGGTGGGATCGATGGCCCGGCGGGTCATGGCGGCGCGCACAAGCCGGGCAACCACATTGATGACGATGCCGCCGACAATCCAGATGACGATGGCCATCGCGATTTTCAGGCCGAACGGCACCAGATAATCGTTGACCAGTTTGTCGAGATCAAACATGTGAGTCTCCGTCGAGCGAGGGTCTGTCGGGAAAACTGTATGAAGTCCGCCGGGGCTGGCCGGATGCGGGTACCCGCCATAAGGCGTGAGTGACGGCACTACGCGGTGCCAGCGTGCCAACTTGCCCTGCACTTGTCAATCGCGGCAGTGCAGCAACGTGGCAGTGCAAACCATATGGGCGTCTTTCCAAATGACAACGGCCCGGCGGACTTGATGTCCCCCGGGCCGTGGCAGATCGGTCTGGCGCTTCAGGGCAAGCCTTCAGACGCCGCCGGTCTTACTCCGGTTTGCGCGCCAGTGCGCGGTTGCCGATGTCGTGGCGATATTGCATGCCGTCGAAATTGATCTGGTTGACGGTCTGATACGCCACGCTCTGTGCGCCGCGCACGGTGTCGGACAGGCCGACCACGCACAACACGCGCCCGCCGGTGACGGTGAGCACGTCATTCTCGAGCTGGGTGCCCGCGTGGAACGTGACGCAATCGGCCGTCTCGGCCGGCACTTCGGAGATCCGGTCGCCCTTGCGCGGCGTGTCCGGATAGCCGTGCGCCGCAAGCACTACGCCCAATGCATAACGGCGATCCCAGTCGAGTTCGATCTTGTCGAGTGTGCCGGCAATCGCGTGCTCGACCACCACCGAAAAGTCGCCCTTCAGGCGCGCCATGATCGGCTGCGTCTCGGGGTCGCCCATGCGGCAGTTGAATTCGAGCGTCTTGATGTTGCCTTGTGCGTCGATCATCAGGCCGGCGTACAGGAAGCCCGTGAAGCGAATGCCGTCGGTCTCCATGCCGCGCACGGTCGGCAGAATGATCTCGCGCATCACGCGGGCGTGAATCTGCGGCGTGACGATCGGCGCAGGCGAATAGGCGCCCATGCCACCCGTGTTCGGGCCCTGATCGTTGTCGAGCAGACGCTTGTGATCCTGCGATGTGGCCAGCGGCAGCACATTCTTGCCGTCGACCATCACGATGAAGCTGGCTTCCTCGCCTTGCAGGAATTCCTCGATCACGACGCGGGCGCCGGCATCGCCGAGCTTGTTGTCCGCGAGCATCATGTCGACGGCGTTGTGTGCTTCTTCGAGCGACATCGCCACGACCACACCCTTGCCGGCGGCAAGACCGTCTGCCTTGATGACGATCGGCGCGCCCTTGGCGTCGATATAAGCGTGGGCCAGCGCGGCGTCGGAGAACGTTTCGTAATCGGCGGTGGGAATGCCGTGGCGCTTCATGAACGCCTTGGCGAAGTCCTTCGACGATTCGAGCTGCGCGGCTTCCTTCGTCGGGCCGAAGATCTTCAGGCCACGGGCACGGAAGATATTGACGATACCGGCAGCCAGCGGTGTTTCCGGGCCGACTACCGTGAGCGCGATGCCTTCGCGCACGGCGAATTCGGCGAGCACGTTCGGATCGCTGATCGGCACATTGCGCAGGCGCTCGTCGAGCGCCGTGCCACCGTTACCCGGTGCGACATAGACCAACTGAATGCGCGGCGATTGGGCAAGCTTCCACGCCAGCGCGTGTTCGCGGCCGCCCGATCCGACAACCAGAATTTTCATCTTATTCCTCGATGACGGCGTTGGTGAAGACTTCCTGCACGTCGTCGAGGTTTTCGAGCGCGTCGAGCAGCTTTTGCATTTTCACGGCGTCGTCGCCGGTGAAGACCACTTCCGTTTGCGGTTTCATCGTGACTTCCGCCACTTCGGCCTTCAGGCCGGCCGCTTCGAGCTTTTCCTTCACAGCCTGAAGGTCGTTCGGCGGGCACACGACTTCGAAGCTGCCGTCCTCATTGGTGATGACATCGTCGGCACCGGCGTCGAGCGCCACTTCCATCAGCTTGTCTTCCGAAGTTTCCGGCGAGAACAGGAACTGACCGCAGTGAGTGAAGAGGAAGGCCACCGAACCGTCGGTGCCCATGTTGCCGCCGAACTTGGAGAAGGCGTGACGCACTTCCGCGACGGTACGCACGCGGTTGTCCGTCATGGTGTCGACGATCACGGCGGCACCGTTGATGCCATAGCCTTCGTAACGGATTTCTTCGTAGTTCGCGCCGTCAAGACCGCCAACGCCGCGATCGATCGCGCGCTTGACGTTGTCCTTGGGCATGTTGGCGTCGGCCGCCTTTTCCACGGCCAGACGCAGACGCGGGTTGCTGTCGACGTCGCCGCCGCCCAGACGGGCAGCGACCGTGATTTCCTTGATCAGGCGTGTCCAGACTTTACCGCGCTTGGCATCTGCCGCAGCCTTCTTGTGTTTGATGTTGGCCCATTTGCTATGACCCGCCATGAATTTCTCCGTCGTGCCGCGCTGTGCGGCGAAGTATGCTCTGCCGGCCCGCGCAGTGCTGCGCGGCCAACCGTTGAAACGGGAGCGCCCGCCACCACTGGGGTCGCGGGCGCCGATTGCCCAATCGCCCCGTGGGTCGCCGGGATCGTCCCGATCCCGTCGGTCCCATCCCTGCGATCCATCGGATCCAACATTTCGGGCCGGGGCAGTCCGAGCGGCAACCTGCCGCTATAATCGGAGGCAATTTTATCATGCCGCCGCACCGTGCCACGGGTGTTTGCTGCGCCGTGTCACGACCCCGCCGCGTCAAACGCCGAGGTCTCTCATGCCCCAGAAGCCCGTGTCGCCGCAAGCGTCGCCGTCTGCGACGCCTGCCGTCTCCCCTTCCACCGACTCCGCGGCCTCCGCTGGCGCGGCGAGTTCCGCTCACGAACCCGGTGAACAACTCGTCATCGCCCGTAACGATCAGCACCTCCTTGGCTTGCTGCCCGCGATGGGAAACCGTCACGGCCTGATCACCGGCGCTACGGGCACCGGCAAGACCGTGACGCTGCAAGTGATGGCGCAAGCGTTCTCCGACATCGGCGTGCCCGTGTTTCTCGCCGACGTGAAGGGCGATCTGACCGGCATCACGCAGCCGGGCGCCGAGACGCCCAAGCTCAAGGAGCGCATCGCCAATCTCGGCTTCGACACGCCCGACTGGCATGGCAGCCCGGCCACGCTCTGGGACGTATTCGGCGAGCAGGGCCACCCGGTGCGTGCGACCGTCTCCGATCTCGGCCCGTTGCTGCTCTCGCGCCTGCTCGGTCTGAACGAGACGCAGACCGGCGTCCTCAATCTCGTCTTCAAGATTGCCGACGATAACGGCCTGCTGCTGCTCGACAGCAAGGACCTGCGCGCCATGCTCCAGCATGTGGGCGATAACGCTTCGACCTTTACCACGCAGTACGGCAACATCTCCGCCGCCTCGGTCGGGGCGATTCAGCGCGGTTTGCTCACCCTGGAGCAACAGGGGGCAGACAAGTTCTTCGGCGAGCCGATGCTCAATATCGAAGACTTCATGCAGACAGACGCTCAGGGACGCGGCATCGTCAACATTCTCGCGGCCGACAAGCTGCTCGCCGCACCGCGTATCTACGCCACCTTCCTGCTGTGGTTGCTTGCCGAGCTGTTCGAGCGACTGCCGGAAGTGGGCGATCCCGACAAGCCCAAACTCGTCTTCTTCTTCGACGAAGCGCATTTGCTGTTCAACGAAGCGCCCAAACCCTTGCTCGAACGCATCGAGCAGATGGTGCGGTTGATTCGTTCGAAGGGCGTGGGCGTGTATTTCGTGACGCAGAACCCTGTCGACGTGCCCGACACGGTACTCGGCCAGTTGGGCAATCGTGTGCAGCACGCGCTGCGTGCCTATTCGCCGCGTGACCAGAAGGCCGTGAAAGTGGCCGCGCAGACGATGCGTGCCAACCCGGCGCTCGACATCGAAAAGGTGATCGGCGAGTTGGGCGTGGGCGAGGCGCTGGTGTCGTTGCTTGACGAGAAGGGCCGGCCGGCCGTGACAGAGCGGGCGTACATTCGCCCGCCGGCTTCGCGCATCGGCCCGATCACGTCGCAGGAGCGCGCCGCGTTGATGGCCACGTCGCTGGTCGCGGGCGTGTACGAAAACGCCGTCGATCGCGAGTCGGCTTACGAAAAGCTCGTCGGGCGCACGCAGACGCGTCAGCCCGACGCGCCCGCCACGGGGGGCGGCACAACGGCGCCGGAGGGCGGTGCGGCGTCTGGCGGCGGGTTGCTCGACGCCGTGAAAGATTCGCTCGGCGGTCTGCTGGGCGGGGCCGGCGGCTCGCGCCGTAAAGACACGGCTGTCGAGGCCATGGTCAAGAGCACGGCGCGCACCATCGGCAGCCAATTGGGCCGGGAGATCGTGCGCGGCGTGCTCGGCAGCATTCTTGGCGGCAACAAGCGTCGGTGAGCGCGTCCGCCTCGTCTCACGTGAAAGCGCCGGTTCGGCGATTTACCGTCGATGGCGCACGCCGCGCCACGAAGCCGCTCGCCGGTACCGTCGCTCTGCAAGGATGACCCGCTAGCTCATGTCGCTGAAATCGTCGCTGGATCCGGTGCGTACCGGCGTGGCTCACGACCCGCTGTGGTTACGTGCTGCGCCGCTGATCTTTCTGTTCCTGTGGTCGGTCGGCTTCACCGTGGCGAAGATCGGTCTGGCGTATGCCGACCCGCTCACCTTCCTCGCCTTGCGTTACGGACTCGTGCTGGTGCTGTTGGCGCCGCTGGCGGTCATCATGCGTCCGCCACTCCCCAAGACGGCTGCGGCATGGGGACATCTCGTCGTCATCGGTCTGCTGATTCAGGCGCTGTACTTCAGCATGACGTATCTGGCATTGCGCCTCGGTGTGTCGGCGGGCAGCGTGGCGTTGATCACCTCGCTGCAACCGATACTCGTGGCGCTGGCGGTACCGCATCTGGTCGGCGAGCGTGTGAGCGGGCTGAACTGGATGGGTCTCGGGCTGGGGCTGGCCGGGGCGGCGCTTGTCATTGTGGCGCGCTCGGCGGTGGAGGCGACCTCCACGCTGGGGCTGCTGCTGACGTTCGTCGCGCTCGGCGCGATCACCTGCGGCACGCTCTATGAAAAGCGTTTCGGCGTGGGTCAGCACCCCGTCACCTCGAATCTCGTGCAATACGCGGTGGGCTTCGCAGTGACGCTGCCGCTCGCAGGGTGGCTCGAGCCGATGCACGTCGCGTGGACCTGGCAACTCGGTCTGTCGCTCGTCTATCTGGTGATCGGGAATTCGATCGTGGCGATTTCGTTATTGCTGGCGATGATCCGGCGTGGCGAGGCGTCGCGCGTGTCGGCGTTGTTCTTCCTCGTGCCACCGTCGGCGGCGCTGGCAGCGTGGATCATGGTCGGGGAGCATATGCCGCCACTGGCGTGGGGCGGGATGGTGTTGGCAGCGATCGGGGTGGCGATGGCCACGCGGCGCAAGGGGAGCAAGGGCCGGTCCTGACGCGAAGGGAGCACCCCGGCGATGCCGGGGCGCAGTCCCTGCACCTGTGCAACGTTAGTTCTTGGTGCCGAACAGGCGGTCGCCGGCGTCGCCCAGACCCGGAATGATGTAGGCGTGATCGTCCAGACGTTCATCGAGCGACGCGACATACAGCTTCACGCCAGGGTGGGCGTCATGCAGCACCTTCACACCTTCCGGCGCAGCCACGAGGGCGAGGAACGCGATGTTCTCTTCGGCCACGCCGCGCTTGCGCAGCACGTCCACGGCGTGCACGGCCGAATAGCCGGTCGCCACCATCGGGTCGCACAGAATGAAGCGGCGGTCGGCGACATCCGGCAAACGCACCAGATACTCCACCGGACGATGCTGCTCATCGCGATATACACCGATGTGACCGACGCGGGCCGACGGCACCAGATCGAGCAGGCCGTCGCTCATGCCCACGCCGGCGCGCAGCACCGGCACGATAGCGAGCTTCTTGCCCGCGATGACGGGCGCGTCCATGGCGACCATCGGCGTGTCGATGCGCTCGGTCGTGAGCGGCAGGTCGCGGGTGATCTCGTAGCCCATGAGCAAGGTGATCTCGCGCAGCAGGCCGCGGAAGGTCCGCGTCGACGTTTCCTTGTCGCGCATGTGCGAGAGCTTGTGCTGGATCAGCGGGTGATCGCAAATAAAGAGATTCGGGAAGCGGGAGTCTTGTTTCATGGCAGCAATCTGAAGCAGGGCCGGTGTGGCCCGCATGGCCGCGATTTTAGCCGATGCGGCTGCTGCCGGTCCGGGTTTCGATGCCGGTTGCCGCAAATGCCCGGGCCATGAGTGCCGTATGCCGGACGAAGCGGCGCTCGCGCGATTCCCTTAGAATCGCTGCAAGACGGTCGTATGGCCGCATTTTTCCAATGCTTCACTTGTCTTGAAGGCTGATCATGGATCTGGGAATCAAGGGCCGCACCGCACTGGTGTGCGGCGCGAGCAAAGGGCTGGGGCGCGCATGTGCCCAGGCGCTGGCCGAGGCCGGCGCGAATGTCGTGATCGTCGCGCGCACGGCCGACGCACTCAACGCCACCGCTGACGAGATTCGCGCCGCAACGGGCGTCAACGTCACGGCTATCGCTTGCGACATCACCACGCCACAAGGGCGCGCTCAGGTGCTCGCGGCGTGCGGCCAGCCCGACATTCTCGTGACCAACGCCGGCGGGCCGCCGCCGGGCGATTTTCGGGATTGGGAGCGCGACGACTGGATTCGCGCGCTCGACGCCAACATGCTCACCCCGATCGAGCTCATCAAGGCAACGGTAGACGGCATGATCGCGCGCGGCTTTGGACGTATCGTGAACATTACGTCGTCGGCCGTGAAGGCGCCCATCGATATTCTCGGGTTGTCCAACGGCGCCCGCTCGGGGCTGACCGGCTTTGTCGCGGGGCTTGCGCGCACGACGGTCGCTCACAACGTCACCATCAACAATCTGTTGCCGGGGGCTTTCGACACCGATCGCCTCGCCGGCACCATGCAGGCATGGGCGGACAAGAGCGGCCAGACGCTGGACGAGGCGCGCGCCAAGCGGGCCAACGCGATTCCGGCTCGCCGCTTCGGACAGCCCGACGAGTTCGGCGCCACCTGCGCATTTCTGTGCAGCGCGCACGCGGGCTACATCACGGGGCAGAATGTGCTGATCGACGGCGGCGCCTATCCGGGCACGTTCTAACGCTTCAGGGATCGTTTCCATGACCGTATCGACAGTACCGAAAGTCCGGATCGCACTCATCGCGCACGACAAGAAGAAGGACGAAATTCTGGCCGTCGCACGTGACTACGTCGACGTGCTGCGCCAATGCCAATTGGTCGCCACAGGCACCACGGGCGGACGCATCGCCGCCGAACTGGGGCTCGACGTCGAGCGCAAGCTCTCCGGGCCGCATGGCGGTGACCTGCAGATCGGCGCGCAACTTGCCGAGGGGCGCGTCGACATGGTGCTGTTCCTGCGCGACCCGATGACACCGCAGCCGCATGAGCCGGATATCAACGCGCTGGTGCGTGCCTGTGACGTGCACAACGTGCCGTGCGCCACGAATAGCGCCACGGCGCGTCTGTTACTCGAGCAGTTGATGGTGCGTCTGGCGGCGCAGCCGGCAGCGTGACGCGGACAAACCGCAGACAATCACGACATCACCCGAACGAAAGAGAGAAGGAGCGAGGATGACCAAGGCAATTCGCATCGAACAGAATGGCGGCCCGGAAGTGATGAAGTACGTGGACGTCGAAGTGGGTGAACCCGGCCCGGGCGAGGCGCGCGTGCGTCACAACGCCGTCGGGTTGAACTATATCGACGTGTATTTCCGCACCGGTCTGTACCCGCAGCCGCTGCCCGCCGGCCTCGGCATGGAAGCCGCCGGGGTGGTCGAGGCGGTGGGCGAGGGCGTTACGCACGTCAAGCCGGGCGATCGCGTGGCGTATGCGAGCCGTCCGTGCGGCGCTTACGCGCAGGCGCGCGTGATGCCCGCCGCGCCGCTCGTGCGTGTGCCCGACGCCATCAGCGACGATCAGGCCGCCGCGATGATGCTGCAAGGCATGACCGCGCAGTACCTGCTGCGTCGCACGTTCCCGGTCAAGGCAGGGGACACGATCCTTATTCATGCCGCGGCCGGTGGCGTGGGCCTCATCGTGTGTCAGTGGGCCAAAGCGCTCGGCGCCACGGTGATCGGCACGGTCGGCTCCGACGAGAAGGCGGCGCTCGTGCGCCAACACGGCTGCGACCATCCGATCGTCTACACGCGCGAGAACTTCGTCGAGCGCGTGAAAGCGATTACCGGCGACGAAGGCGTGCCGGTCGTCTACGACTCCATCGGTCAGGACACGTTCATCGGTTCGCTCGATTGCCTGCGTCCGCTGGGCACGATGGTGAATTTCGGTAGCGCATCGGGCCCCGTGACGCAGATCAATACGGCGGATCTCGTGTCGCGTGGCTCGCTGTTCTTCACGCGTCCGACGCTGTTCAATTACACGGCCAAGCGCGCCGATCTGGAGGCCACGGCGAACGAGCTGTTCGATGTGGTTGCCAGCGGCACCGTCAAGATCGAAGTCAATCAGCGCTACGCACTGGCCGACGTGGCACAGGCACACCGCGATCTCGAGGCGCGTAAGACCACCGGGTCGACCTTGCTCATGCCCTGACGGGCGGGTGCAGGACAAAACAAGCGGGACTAAAGAAGAAAGAAGAAAAGGGATGCCTCGGCATCCCTTTTTTCATGACTGACGATGCGGCGAGCGACCGTGCAGGCTCAGGCGCGCTGCGTGAAGACATGGGCGCGGGCATCTTCGCGCACGTCCGCCGGCAGATGCCTGATCAGCCAATGCACGACCATGCCGATCACGATGACATCGTCGAGCAGGCCGAAGACCGGCACGAAATCCGGAATCAGATCGAACGGGCAGAGCAGGTACACCACGAGCAACGCCATGGCGGGCAATAGCCAGCGCGGGCGGCGCGGATCGCGTGCCGCGTGCCACAAGACACGGAAATCGTGACGGGCGATTTGCCACAGACGGAGAAAACGCTTCACTTGCAGGCTCCTGATACCGGTATGCTCGAGGGTGTGGCGAGCATTTTCATTCAACCGACGCAAACGTCGCTCAATATTTGATGAATATCGCGCAACGTGTTCTGATTATACGCATCGTTGTCTTGGCGTGCCGGATGAGGGCGCATACGCGCGATGCGTGATAATTAGCTTCGACAGTGTCAGGGCCAGACGGTTTCATCGCATGTCTCGCCCGACGGATTTCAACCCATGGCGTCCTGAGAGGCGCTGCGGTCCGTCGGCTTTCTCGGTTGCGGCAGGATCGGGGCGGCGGGATAATTTGCGAGCCGCCGTGGTCAATCCATTTTTCCCCCCTTCGCGGACGCCTTCCCAACGCCATCATGACCGACGCTCAAGATCCGAAATCGCCGCAACAGCCGAACAAGCCCGAGTCCGATACGAGTAAGAGCGCGACCCCACCTCAGACACCTGCGGCAAGCGATGCCGGCGCAACGTCTGCCGCGTCCTCCTCATCCGCCTCGCCCTCGCAGGGGCCATCCGAATACGTAGCGCCCGCAACGCCGGCAACGCCGCATCAGACGGGCAAGCCTGTTGCCGGTACGGCCGAAGGGTCGGGCAGCATGCCGCCGAACCCCGACACGCTAACGCGCCCGGCCCATGCGACCGAGGCCGCCGCGCCCAGCGACGTACACGGGCAGACGCCGCAGCCAGCACACGCCGCGAAACCGGCAACGCCTGCGCCGCAGGCCGTGGCCGCACAGGTGGCCTCCGACAGCAACCCCATCGCCACGCCTGCCCCCAAGTCGACCGAGGACGTCAAGGCGGCCGGTGTGGGCAGCGCAGGCGGCAACCTCGGTGAGGCGGGCGGCGCGGCGGTGTCTGGCAGTGCTACGCCGGCAGGTGCCGGTGGCGCGGGGGGCGGCGAACCGCCGCATCAACCGACGTTCACCCCTGGCGCGGCACGGCCGGGCAGCCCATCGTCGATGGGGGGGCAGCCGTCGTATCTGCAAGCGGGCGATTCGCCCTGGTCCGTGCTGCGCCGGATCATGTCGGCGCGATTCCGTGCGTGGTACGACCGCGCGGGACAGCGCATCACGCAACGCACACTGAAGATCGGCATTTCGGCGCGCATCTTCCATCCGGAGCCGGGATCGAAGGGGCTGCGCAGCAAGACGCTGCAATATCTCGAAGAGTCGATCGCGCACTGGGTGATGTCGCGCGACGTGCTGGTCTTCATGATTCCGACGGTCGACACGCAGGGGCAACTGCACCCGAGCCATATTCGTCTGCACGATTACGCGAAGCATCTCGATGGACTGGTGTTGCAAGGCGGGGCAGACGTTGCGCCGCTGACCTATTCGGAAGTGGCAACGCGTCACGAATGGCAGGGCGACCGTATGCGCGACATGTACGAACTCGAGTTGCTGCATGAGTTCGTGGAGCAGGGCAAGCCGATTCTGGGCGTTTGCCGGGGGTGTCAGCTAATCAATGTGGCGTTCGGCGGCACGCTGCACCAGGATATCGCGACCGATCTGCCCGAGGCGATTCCTCACGTCACCGAGACATACGAACATAACCGTCACACGCTGACGTTTCCGGAGGGGTCGTCGCTTGCCCAGATGCTGGGACCCGTTGACGTACCGATCGTCAATTCCATTCACCACCAGTCGGTCAAGACGCTGGGGCGCGACCTGAGCGTGGAGGCGATGTGTGCGGAAGACGGCGTGGTCGAGGCCATTCGCTATCGCAAGGCGCCCTTCGTGATGGGGCTGCAATGGCACCCGGAATTTCACCGTGCGGGTGGGCCGGAGTTTCTCGATTGCACGCCGGTGCTCGACAACTTCCTGCGCGCCGCCAGAGAGACGCGCTTCTGATTGGTAGGTATCGGCCGCAACGTCTCGAACTGATAGCGAGCGACGGACAGGGCAATAAAAAAGGGCAGCCGCGAGGCTGCCCTTTTTACGTCAGGCGTTCCGGAAAACTGCCCCGGAACTCACGCCGCTTCGATTAGAAGCGGTGACGGATACCCGTGCCCACAACGGTTTGCGAGCTGGTCGACGACATACCGCCGGCAGCGCCGACACCGGCTTGGAGGCCCGTGCCTTCGTTGTCGGAGATGTGCTGGTACGAACCCGTCAGGTACACATCGGTGCGCTTCGACAGACGGTAGTCAGCTTGCAGCGTAACGGTGTGGAACTTCGGCTTCTGGTCCGTCGAATCTTGCTTGGCCATCGTGTACGTGTACGCGGCCGACAGCGAGACTGCCGGGGTCAGCATGTAGCGACCGTTGATTTCGAAGTTGTCGAACTTCAGGCCGTCGTTGTTGAACGACACAGCGGTGCTGTTGTAGTTCAGACCTGCCAGACCTTGCAGTTGCGTGTGGGTGTACACCAGGCCAACCGTTGCCGGGCCAAAGGCGTAGTTACCACCGATACCCCAGACGCGTTGCTTCGATGCGTTGAACACCGAGTCACCGCCGTTCGACGTGTCGACAGCGCCCGTGCCGTTGTTGTTACCCGGGTTGCCTTGGCGTTCCAGGTAAGCAGCAGCCACCGTCAGCGGGCCGTTTGCGTAGTTCACACCGGCGCTGAATGCACGGTTGTTGGCGAAGTCACCCGCCTTGTTCGAGAAGCCATACAGGCCGCCGAAGGTCAGGCCGTTGTAGTTGGCGCTCGAGTACTTGACCGAGTTGTTCACACGGAACGAGTTGTTCGTGTTGTCGTTATCGTACGGATGCGAAGCGATCGTGCCGCCGAACGACGAACCGTTCAGGGTCAGCGGAGCCAGGTAGTCAACCAGCGAGTCGTACTGACGGCCGATCGTCACAGCGCCGAACTTGTCGTTCTGCAGGCCAACGAAGGCTTGACGACCGAACATGCGGCCGTTTTGGCCCGACTGACCGTTGTTGATCGAGAAACCGTTTTCCAGCACGAAGATGGCCTTGTTACCGCCACCCAGATCTTCCGAGCCCTTCAGGCCCCAACGGCTGCCGTTGATCAGGCCGCTCGTTGCGCGGAAGTTCTTCGAGCCCGAAGCACCTGCCGTGGTGGTGGAGTTGCTCGTGTAAGCAACGCCAGCATCGATCAAGCCGTACAGCGTGACGCTGCTTTGTGCATGCGCGGCCGTTGCCGAGAACGCGCCGACGACGGCTGCGGCAAGAAGAGTTTTTTTCATGGTTTAAGCTCCAGTAACGTGACACGAATCGCAGAATTCGCGTGAAAACAGAACGCGGCGAAACAGAACATGTCGAGGTGACGGTTTGTCATTCGCGGACCCGATCAGGTATCGGCACTGTTCTGCTGACAGGGGGCAGTGTATGAGTGACCGTTACTCGCGCCTATTTCAGAATCCGCAAGAATCTATTTCAGATACGAAAAGAATCCATCGCATGCGCCGCAAAGCTTTGTGCAGTAAGGGATTGGCTTGATTAAGCCTAGGCGAGAAATAGCGATGCAAGCGACGTGTGTTGCGCTCGGGACACAGTGCGCAGCGCATGCAACCGCGTGTGTGAAGCGTTGTCTGCAGGGGATTTGCGCGCGACAAGCACAAATGGATTTGGTTCCGGTGATGCGAAAACATGTCACAGTTGCTGCACGCGCAAGTGACGCATCGAACGATATTGCATCGTCGATGACGAGTGCAGTTCGATACGACTCGCTTCTCGGCGCGTTGCCACGCGAGACGTCTATATAGAGAGGTATCGGTGCGGGTGTCAGCTTGCCGCCATGCTCACGTCATCCAGCGATTTGCCATGCGCGTGATGAGGGAAATCCGATATGTTGGCAAGCGCGAGATTCCGAGGGGCTCGAAAAATCGCTTTATTTACGGGGTTTTACGGACTATTGCGAGTCGCCGAATAATGCATTGCGTCGAATGATGACAATGATTTCGGGAGCCAGACCTATACTACGTTCCGCGAGAAGTAGACTTTTGCGTTGAGTGAAAAGTCTCCAAACCTTGGCGCGGCCTCATTGGCCGCGCTTTTTTTTGTCCGCGTGATTGGCTATGCGTAGAGTCCTGCGCTGATCGCTTCGCCGCAGTCGCGCACGTGGGGAATGCTCAACTGCTTGAGCTTGCGATATAACGACGCTCGGCAGAAGCCAAGCGTGCGCGCAGCGGCAGAGATGTTCCAGCGATGCTGGGCGAGGGCTTGCAGAATGCGTTCGCGCTCACTGTCATGACGTGGCGTCGGCGCCATCGTCTCGACCGGCCGGGCAATCGATGTGGGGAGCGCTGCGTCGCTGGATTCGGCGATGCGCTGGAGCATCGACGTGTCGTCGCGTGGCGCCTGCCCGCGTGAAGCCGCAACCCGGTCTGGCGGCAAATCGTCGACACACAAAAGATTGCCGCTCATCACCGCACAGGCATAACGTAATGCTGCGCGAAGCTGACGCAGATTCCCGGGCCACGCCTGCGTCAACAGATACGACAGGGCGTCGGGCGTCACCCGAGCGAGCGCCTGATCGGCCCGCAGTCCCGGCCATTCGTCGCACAGCATGCGGGCAATCAGTTCGCGCTTGTCGTCGCGCTCGCGCAGTGTGGGCAGCGTGAGCACGCCCACGGCGATACGGTAGTAAAGATCTTCCCGGAAGGTGCCTTGCGCCACGGCGCGTGAGAGATCCTGATGGGTCGCGCAGATCAACTGTACGTCCACCGGCACCGCATGACTCCCGCCGAGTGGCGTGACTTCACGCTCCGAGAGCACCCGCAACAACCGCGTTTGCAGCGCATGCGGCATGTCTCCGATTTCGTCGAGGAAAAGTGTGCCGCCGTCGGCCTGCTGCAATTTCCCTTTCATGCCACCGGGCAACGCGCCGGAAAACGCTCCACGCTGATAACCGAACAATTCGCTCTCGACGAGATGCTCAGGCAGCGAGGCCGTGTTGATGGCGACAAACGCTTGCGCGCGCCGCTCGCTGTATTCATGCAATGCCCGGGCCAGAAACTCCTTGCCCGTTCCCGTC
Source organism: Pandoraea fibrosis (assembly GCF_000807775.2). NCBI lineage: Bacteria > Pseudomonadati > Pseudomonadota > Betaproteobacteria > Burkholderiales > Burkholderiaceae > Pandoraea > Pandoraea fibrosis. The sequence continues at coordinate 2,078,775 of NZ_CP047385.1, forward strand.
TCGCCGAGAATCAATATGGGCAGTCCGCGATCGACAAAGCGCTTGCCGCGCGCGAGAAGATCGCGCATGCGGGCGTCGGTGCCGCACAGGTCGTCGATGGCGAGATAGTCGGGGCGCATCTGACGCGCCGCAGTGGGGGCGGTCGGCACGCGTGTGATGCGCTCAGCCAGGGCTGCGATGTTGTTGAAGGCGGTATTGGCACTGGCTGCGCCGGTGGTGCTGGCGTGGCCGACAGGTCGAGCGGGGGCAGGCGCTACAGCAAGGTGAGCGGGCATGACTTGTCTCCTTCTCGTATCGGTACGAAAGGTCGCCGTCGGTGGCTTGTGGCCTGGCGTTTCCTGACGTCTCTTTATGTCGCAGCCAGCTCGGGTGGCCAACCGCCAATGCAGGATACGACTGCTCAGTCATAACATCCAATACAATATTGATGTTCTATTAATACCTCTGGGGTATCAAATGATCGAGCTGCGTCATTTCCAGTATTTCGTGGTGCTCGCGCAGACGCTGCATTTCGGTCGTGCGGCCCAGCAGTTGCATATTTCGCAACCACCGCTGTCGCGTCAGATTGCGCTGATGGAGGCGGAGTTGGGCGTGCTGCTGTTCGAGCGCACGCGTCGCAGTGTGCGGCTCACGCGTGCCGGCGCACGCTTTTATCAGGACGCGGTGGAAATTCTCAACTCGGTCGAACGCGCGCGGCGCAATGTCGTGGCGGCGAGCCGGGGGGAGGATGGCGCGATCACGGTCGGCTTCATGATGTCCTCCGCGTACAACATCCTGCCCGCGCTTACGCGAACCTATGCGGCGGCGTATGCGCGCGTCGACATGAAACTGGCGGAGACGCTACCCAACCTGCTGGCCGAGGCGGTGCGTGCGGGGCAAACCGACGTTGGCATCATGTACCGCCCTGAAGACCTCACCGGGCTCGACACGGCGACGGTGTTCCGCGAGGAGATGGTGGCGGTGCTGCCGCGCACGCACGCGCTGGCGAAGGCGCGGGTACTGGACGCCTCGCAACTGGCCGAAGAGTCGTTCGTGAGCATTCCGCGCGAGATTGCGCCGCTGGTCTACGACCTGGTCGTGGACCACTGCCGCCGCGCAGGGTTCTCTCCCCACATCCGGCTGGAAACCAACTTGCAGCAGACGATTATCAATCTGGTCGGCGAGGGGCTGGGAGTGGCGATGGTGCCCATGTCGATGAGCAGCGCGAGCGCGTCGGGGAGCGCGGTTTTCAAGCCGTTGCGCAACGCGCCTGTGGCGGAGGTGGCGCTGTTGTGGAGTCGCGACAATCACAACCCATGTGTCGCGACCTTCGTTGAGAACGCGAGAACGGTGTGGCGCGAGATGCAGCACGCACCGGGCGCACGACTGGTGCCGGACAGACCGGACACCAGCGTGCGATGAATGGGCAAGGCGGGGTGCATTGATGCGAATGCATAGCGACCGGCCAGGCACCGTAGTTGTCGCAACGTGCTGTCTGAACGGACATTCCGCCGCTCGGCCAGTTGACTAGACTCGGTCGCCCAACACGGTGGCTCGGGTGAATGCTTCGATGTTGTCCAGCAGCGCATCGAGGCCTTCACCCGCTCGTTTCACATCGCCGGCCGCAATCGCTTCGGCGACTTGCGCATGCAGCCGCGCCATGGTTGGCAGGTCCGCCGCTTCCTTGTAGTGGTAATACCAGAAGCGGCGTGACAGCCCGTGCATCAGGCGCATGGCACCTTCGGCGAATTCGTTTCGGGCCGCGACGAGACACAACTCGTTGAACTCACGGTCGGCACGAATGAACTCGACATCCTTGCCGCTACGGGCGGAACTCCTGAACTCCTTCGCCAGACGCGTAAAGTGTTCCCGTTGCTCCGCCGTGGCCTTCTTCGCAGCACTTCTGGCAATCAGTCGTTCGACCTCGCGTCTCGTCTCCAGCAGGCGCAACTGCTTGGAGACGTCCATCGGAGGCACCAGCAGGCCGCGCTGCGGCAATACGACAATCAAATGTTCCCGGGCCAGCCGCTGAATCGCTTCACGAATCGGCGTGCGTCCAAAGCCCGTCATCTCGCTCAACTGTAACTCCGACATTGTTGAACCCGGGGCCAGTCGCAGCGTCACTATCGCCTCTTCGATCCACTCGTACGCCATGTCCACCATTCGGCCGCGAGGGATCGCATCCATTCGTTCATCGAGCGCTGCGGCTTCTGGTTTCCCCGTCCGTCGGGGCGCCTTCTTTGTCGCCATTTGGTCAATGCTCAGAGCAAATGTTAATTGTATATCACCTGCTTACAGCGATAGCGCAGACCTGTCTCGGCCCTTGCCGCATCCCGATAGTACGGGCATTCCCGGTATCCATATCGCTTGTTCGGATCGACTAGTGTGCTATTATTAATCAACTAATATATTACTTGTGCTGATGCGAGTGGCGACGATGGACATCAAGCGGTTAGGGAATTCCGAAGGCCTTCCGATAGTTGCCTTGCACGGCATTCAGGGAACGAACGACTCGTGGACGCCGCTTGCGACGGCGCTTGGCGATACGTTTTTCTTCATCCTGCCCAACATGCCGGGGCGCGGCGATGCCCTTGTCCCGCTCTCGCCAACAGCTTGCAGCGCCAGCGAGTTCGCGCGCATCGCCAGCGAGGTCATCGAAGAGGAGGTCGGCCATCGGGCCTACGTTCTGGCCGGTTGGAGCATGGGGGTTTCCGTGATCTTCGAGCTTCTGCGGGATTTGGCGCACGGCGGGGCTCGGCACCCGCTACCGGTCGCCGTTGTCCTCATGTCGGGCACCGCACAGTTGAATGAGGTGTCCTGGTTCGAAGCGACCGACGAGGCTGAGCTTCTCACCGAGATCCGGCAGCGCGAGGCGCGCCTGAAGCTGAAGCAAGCGGCAGCGCCACATGTCGTGGCCTGGACCTGGCGAGCCCTGAAACCCCTCTCGCATTTGTCGAATCTGGCTCATATCAGCTTGCCCGTCCTCATCGTCCACGGCAGCGAAGACGAGGACTGTCCCATCGAACACGCACAGCGCATGCGCGAAGGAATTCGTCACGCCACATTGCACGTGATCCCCGGCGGGCGTCATTCGATCCTGACGGAGAACTTCCGCGAGGTCGGGGCAACCATGCGCGAATTCCTGGCGCCGTACTGCGGGCAGCCAAGGTCACAACTAAATCCACCGGAGAATTCATGAGGATCGACGACTGCGTACACTTTTGTGCGCCTTCCCGGCTCATCATCGAGCTGGGATATCGCCACAAGCTTCCCAACCTTCTGCAAACGCTGGGCTACCGGCGCGGGCTGCTTGTGACTGATAGCTTTTTTGCGGAGAAAACCCCCTGGGTGAGCGAGTACGTGACGGCGTGCAAGCGCCTGGGCGTGCACATGGACGTCTACGCCGGTGGGCAGCCCGACCCGACAACGGAACTCTGCGATCGCGCGACGACCGAACTGCGTCTTGCGCTGGCAGGCCGTCTGCCGGACCATATCGTCTCGCTGGGCGGCGGCAGCAACATCGACCTGGCCAAGGCGTTGTGCGTCACCCTTTCGGAGGGTCGTCCCATTCGCGACTTTGGGAGCGGTGTGGCGAGCGACGCCCCCGTCATCGATCACATCGCCGTGCCAACCACGGCCGGCACGGGGTCGGAGCTCACGCCGGGGACGATTCTTTTTGATCCGGCCAGCGGTATCAAGACCGCGGTGATGGACAATCGGCTACGTCCAGTCGTCGCGGCGATCGACCCCGAGCTTACCTTCACTTGCCCACCCAAGGTCACGGCCGAGTCGGGTATCGACGCCTTGACTCACGCACTCGAATCGTTCGTCACGCTGGACTCCGATCGGTTCGATCGAAACGGTTCCTTCGATCCCGGTTATAGCGGCCGTAACGGCCTGACCATGATCTTTGCGCGCGAGTCGATCCGGCTCGCCGTCGCGTATCTGCTTCGATGTTACGAAAACGGCAATGATGTGCAAGCGCGCGTTGGCATGTGCTACGCGAGCGTCTATGCCGCAATGTCCTATGGAAGCGCAGGCCTCAATGCGGTTCATGGCATCGCATACGGCGTCGCTGCGCTGACACACCAGTCGCATGGGGCGACGAATGCGGTTGTGCTGCCGTATGCCATCGATGCACTGCGCGAATCACGTCACACCGAACTCCTGGAAGTGGCTCAAATGTTCGGCATCGAAGACGACGATGAGGTGCGGGCCGTTGGCGAGTTGCCCCGAAAATTGCGCGAACTCGTCGGCAAGCTCGGCATCCCCACCGATCTCAATGCCTTTGGCATTCCCCAGCAATCACTCAATCATTTGCTGATCGACTCTCTGAGCGTGACTCGGTTGGCCAAAGCATTCCCGGTAGGGAATATCGAAGAAAGCTACGCGCAGATTATCGATAACGCGTGGCGCGGAGGTCTTCGAGACGAGAAGACAGAGAAACGGACGGCAGCCTGATCGACACGGACGCAATCGATTCGATAGATCGCTGTCGCCGCGCAAAAGACCACACTCACTACTCGGCCGGATACACCGGCCACTTTTGCGTCTCAATGTCTAATATGTTAGATGTTCATCAGTAAGATGTAACGGAGGAGACACAAGCATGGATATGTCCGCAGCCGCGTCGCGGCTAGGTGTTGACGTCGTCGCGCGTCTTGAGCGACTACCGATGACGAGCTATCAACGAACGCTTTTCTCTATCATTGCCACTGCCTGGTTCTTCGATTCCATGGACCTCGGGTTGATGACCTTTGTGCTCGGTTCGATCAAGGCGGAGTTTGGTCTGTCCGCTTCGCAGGCCGGATTGCTCGCCAGTTCCAGCTTTTTCGGCATGTTTATCGGTGCTGCCACGGCAGGTCTTCTTGCCGACAAGTTCGGACGCAAGCCGGTCTTTCAGGTCAGCATGATCTTCTGGGGCGTGGGCAGCCTGATGTGCGGTTTTGCTCACAATGTCGAGTCGCTGATGATCTACCGCGTGCTGCTCGGCTTCGGCATGGGCATGGAGTTTCCGATCGGACTGTCGATGGTTTCCGAGATCGTGCCCGCCAAGAGTCGGGGCAAGTACGTGGCGATTCTCGAGGGATTCTGGCCCATTGGTTTCATAGCGGCAGGCGCGTTTGCCTACTTCACGCTTCCGGTGATCGGCTGGCGCGGGATCTTCATCGCGTTGGCGATCCCGGCGGTTTTCGTGTTCGTCGTCAGACGCATGGTGCCTGAGTCGCCTCGCTGGCTGGAAGACACCGGACGCATGAAAGAAGCGGCGGACGTCATGAATCACATCGAAGCCAAGGTGCAGACGGCCTATGGCCGTAAGCTGCCCGAGCCTGTACTCGTGGCGGGCGTGAGGCATCCGCTGAGTGGCCGGAAGGCGCTCTTCGCGGAGATCTGGCGTGGCGTGTATGCGAAACGCACGGTCATGTTGTGGACGACCTGGTTCTTTGCGCTATTGGGCTATTACGGTCTTACCACGTGGCTCGGGGCCTTGCTTCAACAGGCTGGCTACGAGATCACCAAATCCGTGCTGTACACCGTGTACATCTCGCTGGCAGGTATCCCGGGCTTTCTCTTCTCTGCCTGGTTGCTTGAGAAATGGGGGCGCAAGCCGACTTGCGCCTTGATGCTGCTCGGGAGTGCGGTTGCCGCCTATCTTTACGGTCAGGCGGCCGGCGCAAAGGCGCCGATCGAGCAGTTGATCGCCGCAGGGCTGCTGATGCAGTTTTTCCTTTTCGGCATGTGGTCCGTCCTGTACGCCTACACGCCGGAACTGTACCCGACCCGGACTCGGGCGACAGGCTCGGGCTTTGCCTCGTCCATCGGGCGTGTCGGCTCCCTCGTTGGTCCGCTCGCCATTGGAGTGCTGCTCCCGGCCTGGGGACAGGCGGGGGTGTTCACGATGGGCGCACTGTCCTTCGTGATCGCCGCGCTTGCCGTACTGCTGCTGGGTGTCGAGACGAAGGGACGTTCGCTGGAGGACGTTTCGCACTGACACGATGTTTGCAATCCACCCGTTGTCACCCGGCGGGGCGCGCTCCCCGCCGGAGGAATTGAGGCGTCGATCAAGCCTGCCGCCGGCAAGTGCCGGTTGACGAGCCTTCTCCGGCACCCGTGCCGATTCCATGCTTCGGCACCGCCTCCACTCCCCCCAAAACAGTGAATGCTCGCGGGTTGATTTTTTTGAGTGCTCAACTAACATATTAGTTGTTTATTATTGCGGTTCGCGTCGATTCAAAGACAGGAGACAAGCCATGATTACAGAGCGTCAGTTGAAGTTCAGGGAGCAATACAAGTCCGACATCAGCCCGATGTACAACGGTTTGTTGCACATTGCGGTGATGTACATCGTGGCGATTGGCGCGGTCTGGTATGCCGTCAGCCGATTGCAGAGTCCGACGTGGGAATGGTTCCTGATCGTTCCGGTCTTTCTGGCAGGCAATTTTGTCGAGTGGTTCATGCATCGGTTCGTCATGCATCGCCGCGTAGATGTCTGGGGCCTGCGCGAGATCTACAACCGGCACACGCGTCAGCATCACCAGTATTTCACCGACCAGTTGTCGACGATCGACACGACGCGCGAGTTTCGAATCGTGTTTTTCCCGTGGCGTGTGTTGATGACGCTGGGGGTTGGCGGTGGGGTCATGGGCTATATGACCGCATGGATTTTGAACGAGAACGCCGGCTGGATGGTGTTCCTGACCATGGTCGGTCAGTATGTCGTTTATGAAACCTTCCACTACTGCTGCCACTGTCACGAAAACTGGTTCGTGCGCAACATGCCGTTTATCAATACCATTCGGCGTCACCACACGGCGCATCACAACATGGGCATCATGATGAAATACAACATGAATCTCACGTTTCCGATTGCCGACTGGTACATGGGAAGCAGCGATTTGCGCCGGGGTCTGATCGGCCATCTGTTCAATGGCTACAGCGAAGCGCACATCAAGGACGAATTGAAACCGATCATCGCCAAGTTCAGGAGCGACCATTCGCAAGTCACGCTGGATGGCCCGATTCTCACCGAGGATGAGCGCAGGGCAATGACGGCGCTCTGACCTGTTATGTTCACCTGCCCGCACGAGGCGCATCGGCCTGGCGCGCGATAGACCGGGCTTGCCCCATGTCTATCGCGCTCCAACGGACATCGTAGCGAGCGCGTCAGATCTCCAGAATCCCGGCAGCGACGAAGCCACCGTCGACCGGCAGGATGTGGCCGGTGACATACGAGGCGTCGTCGGACGCGAGAAAGCTCACGGCGCCAGCGATTTCGCCCGGCTTTCCATAGCGACCGAGCGGCGTCGTCTCCGTATAGTGGCGGCGCGAGATATCGGAGTGCAGCACCTGCGTGAGCGGCGTGTCGATGGGGCCGGGGGCGACACCGTTGGCAGTAATGCCGAAAGGCGCAAGTTCGATGGCCATCTGCCGTGTGAGACCGATGACTGCCGCCTTCGACGTGCCGTAAGCGGTACGCCCGGCGCTTGCCAGAATGCCCGCCACGGACGCCAGATTGATGATCCGCCCCCAGCGCTGCTCGCGCATGAGTCTCGCCGCATGTTGCCCGCACAGCAGCGTGCCCGTGAGATTCACGTTCATCACCTGATGCCAGTGATCGAGCGGATAGTCGAGAAACGGAAACGTCTTCGCGATCCCGGCATTGTTCACGAGCACATCGCAGCGGCCATGACGTTGCGCAATCTGCGCGAAGCCGTCGGCAATCGATGCCGCATCACCCACATTCATTCCCAACGCCCAAGCCTTGCCGCCCGCCGCGCCAAGCGCCGCTGCCGTCTCGGCCGCCGCTCCTTCGTTCAGGTCGGCGACAACCACGGTCATGCCGTCTTTCGCCAGCCGTTCGCAGATCGCGGCGCCGATGCCCATGCCACCGCCTGTCACTACCGCAACTTTCTCCGTCATGCTATGGACTCCTAAATTTATTGATTTCTACAGCACGGACCCCGCCGCCAGCAGCGCGGCGGAGCCCGTCGGTGATTCGGATGAACCGTTAGTCGGGGGTCTTACTTCAGGAAACCGATAGAGATCCAGGGGATGAAGACCACGATCAGCAGCGCGATGAGCAGCGCACCCATGTAGGTCCACATCCGGTTGAAGACTTTGTCCGGCGATGTCTTGCCGATGGCGCATGCTGCATAGAAGCCCACGCCGAGCGGCGGCGCGAACAGCCCCATGCCCATCGACAGGATCACGACCATGGCGTAATGCACGTCGTGAATGCCGAGCGAGCGTGCCACCGGGAACAGCAGCGGTCCGAACAGCACGATGGCGGGAATGCCTTCCAGCACGCTGCCCAGCACGATGAACACGACCATTGAAATGAGCAGGAAGCCGATCTGTCCGCCCGGCACGCCGTGCATCAGTCCGACGAGCTTGGCCGAGAAGCCCGACTGCGTGAGCGCCCAGGCCATGGCTGTCGCCATGCCGATGATGAGCAGGATCGCGCCCGAGAGTGCTGCCGTTTCCGTGAGCAGCGGGTACAGACGCTTGAAGTTCAGGTGCTTCTTGAACGCGTGCACGATAAGGCCGATCACAATCGTGTAGGCGATACCGACCGTGGAGACTTCCGTTGCCGTGGCGGCGCCTTCGATCACCGCCGTGCGGATGAGAATCGGCAGCGCAAGGGCCGGCAGCGCCACGATAAACGTCTTGCCGATCACGCTCCACGGCGCGCGGCGCGCGGCATTGGGCGCTTCCTTGCGTGAGCGGGCGAAGCAAACGACGACGATGGCAAGCGTGGCGATCACGGCGGGCAGCAGGCCGCCGACGAACAGCGCGGTGATCGACACCCCGCACACTGCGCCGATGGTGATGAGCACCAGACTCGGCGGGATCGTCTCCGTCATGGCGCCGGTTGACGAGAGCAGCGCGACGAGGTCTTCCGGTTTGGAGCCGCGCCGTTGCATCTCGGGAAAGAGGGCGGGCGCGACGGCCGCCATGTCGGCCGCTTTCGAGCCCGAGATCCCCGAGACGAGGAACATCGCGCCGAGTAGCACGTATTGCAGGCCGCCGCGCACGTGGCCGAGCAGCGAGGCCATGAACTCGATCAGGCTGCGCGCAAGACCGCTCATCTCAATCAGCGCGCCGAGCAGCACGAACAGCGGCACCGACAGCAGAATGAGGCCCGACATGCCCTCGTCCATGCGGCTCACGACGATTTGCAGCGGGGCATCGGTCACGAGCGCCAGATACGCCAGCGTTGCGGTACCGAAAGCGAATGCGATCGGAATCCCGCCCGCTACGCACGCGCCGACGATCAGCACGAAGAAGACCAGCAGGTTGTAGTTCCCCATGGCGATGAGCGCCGGGCGGCCCAGCCAGAGTGCCGCGCCCAGTGCGGCGACGAACAACACGCCGAGGCCAAACTGGCGTAGCGATGAGCACCGCGCCATGCGCGAGATGGCGGCGATGAGCATCAGCGCTGCGCCGACCGGCAGCGCGGCGGCGCGCAGCCCGTCGGGAATTTCCAACGCCGGGGTGGTGATATCCATCTGTTCGATGGCATGGGTGTACGCGGGCATGATGATGAGCGCGACGAACACGCAGACCGTCAGCGCAGCCATGGTCTGGAACCAGTCGCGCCATGCCGCCGGGAGCTTGTTGACGATGGCGGAAAGCCGCATGTGCTCGCCCCGGTCGAGGGCCAGCACCGCGCCGAGCATCGATAGCCAGATGAACAGGATCTGTGCCAGCTCGTCCGACCAGGTGAGGGGATTGTCGAACCCGTAACGCGAGATTACGCCCGCGAGCAGGATGAGAGTCTCCGCCACCACCAGCAGCACGGCAGCCGCTTCGGTGACTTTCATCACCGCGCGGTTGACGTGGCAGAAGAGGCGGGCGAGCGCGTGCGTCGGCTCGGCCGTCATCGTCAACGTTTCCATTTACGCGAGCTTCCCGGTGTACTTTTCCAACACGGCCCACGCCTCGTCACCGAACTTTTTGTGCCATTCGGCATAGAAGCCGGCCGCGCGAAGCTTCTCGCGGAATTGTTCGTTGTTCGGTGCATTGAACACGAGTCCCTTCTGCTTGAGTTCGGCCATGACGCCGTCGTTGAGCTTGCGCACGTCGTCGCGCTGCGCCATCGCTGCGGCGTTCACGTTGGCGGTCACGATCGCCTGCAAGTCTTTCGGCAGCTTGTCCCATTTCTGCTTGTTGGCGAGGAACCAGAAGCCGTCCCACATGTGGTTCGTCATCGACACGTACTTCTGCACTTCGTACAGCTTGGCCGTGGTCAGCAGGGCAAGGGGGTTTTCCTGCGCTTCGACGATGTGCGTTTGCAGGGCGGAATACACTTCGGCGAAATTGATCGAGGTGGGCGACGAGTCGAAGGCGCGGAACATCGAGGTCCACAGCGGGCTTGTCGGTACCCGGATCTTCAGGCCCTTGAGGTCGGCAGGCGAGTTGATCGGACGGCTGCTCGTAGTGATCTGGCGATACCCGTTCTCCCAGATCTTGTCGAACGCGAACACCGACGTCTTGGCGATCTGGCCGCGCACATGCGCACCGAGGTCACCATCCATCGCGGCCCACACCTGACCGTAATCCTTGAACGCGAAGCCCACGCCGGAGATCTGCGCCGAGGGCACCAGCGTGCCGAGAATCAGCGGCGAGAGCGTGAAGAAGTCGATCGCGCCCGAGCGAATCTGGCTCAGCATGTCGCTGTCGGTGCCGAGCTGGTTGTTCGGATAGATCTGGAAGTCGATACGGCCCTTCGATTGCTCCGCGATTTTCTGCGCCATTTCTTTGGCGCGAACGTTCATCGGGTGGCTGATGGGGAGGTTGTTGGCGAACTTGACCGTGAATTCGGCCGCGTGGGCCTGCGTCTGATACAACCCCGTGGCGGCGGCGGCCGATGTGGCGGCCACAACCTTGATGAAGTGGCGGCGATCCATGTTGCTCATACTGCATGTCTCCTGATTTATAGGTTTGGTGACTGCGTCTGAAGCACGAGGCGTGCGAACGTGTTGCCCTGCAACGTCCCGGCCAACTCGGAACGCAAACGTGAGGCGGCTCGCAAGTGGCTTGGCTATCTTACGCAAGTCGAATGCCAGATCGTGGCCTGAACGGGAAAACCCTTACGTTGTTAAGCATCAGTGAAATCCCGCGCCCGGCATCTTGCATCGCTCTCCTTCCTTTTATCTGGCGGAACCCGGCAGCGCCGTGCGCGACTGTCGCCAACCGTGTTTGGTGCATCTGCGATTGACGCGCGGTGACGCGCATCTGGCACGCCGATGGGGGGCGACACCTGTCGCATTTCCCGCTCGCCTTGCGACACCTGTCGCAGGCCAGTGGCGATCGTCGTGCGACAGGTGTCGCAGGGTGCCGCCCCGTGCCCGTTGTGTTGCGGCACAGCAAATTGGCCTCACCCGATCGGCATTCGAATTCACTTGATGGCGCAGTGAATGCGGCCTTACGCTTACGTCAATTGCGACAGCGCCATAAGCGCGGGCGTCGCAATCGAGACGCAATGCGATGCAAAGGCCGTTGGCGCTTCATCGGGGTTTGGATGGGCCCATGTCTGGCATCGAAATTGCTCACCGGAGTCTGGATGACCCCAATTTTCCGGAGACACTTCATGGTTGCTGCATGCCTTACCGGCTGGGCCCACTCCCAGTTCGGAAAACTCGATAACGTCGATGCCGAAGTTCTGCTGGCCGATGTTGCTCAAGCCGCGCTCGACGACGCGGGCCTCGCGCCCGAACAGATCGATTCCATTCACGTCGGCACGTTCAATGGCGGTTTCCTGTATCAGGACTTCCCGTCGTCTCTCGTCTTCAATCGCATTCCAGGACTTCGTTTCAAACCCGCTACGCGCTACGAAAATGCCTGCGCGACGGGTTCGGCTGCCGTGCATGGCGGACTGCAATCCATCGAGGCGGGCAAGGCCACGCACGTTCTCGTGATCGGCTTCGAGAAGATGACGGAGCTGGCCACGCCGCAGGTTGGCGAAGTGTTGCTCAAATGTTCTTACGCCCGTGAAGAGGCTGACATTCCGGGCGGCTTTGCGGGCGTTTTCGGCACCATCGCGCAAGCCTATTTCGAGCGCTATGGCGATCAGTCCGACGCGCTCGCGCGCATTGCGGCGAAGAACCACCGCAATGGCTCGGTCAACCCCTATGCGCACATGCGTCGAGACTTCGGTTACGACTTCTGCCGCAACGTTTCCGAGAAGAATCCGTTCGTTGCCGGCCCGCTCAAGCGGACCGATTGCTCGATGGTGTCGGACGGCGCTGCGGCGCTGGTCATCTCGAGCGCCGACGTGGCGCGCACGATGCCCAAGGCCGTTGGCTTCCGCGCGGCGGTGCAGGTCAACGACTACCTGCCGCTCTCGCGTCGCGATCCGCTGGCGTTCGAAGGCGGCCAGCACGCGTGGCGTCAGGCATTGGGCGTCGCCGGCGTCTCGCTCAAGGATCTGTCGCTGGTCGAAACCCATGACTGCTTCACCATCGCCGAACTCATCGAGTATGAAGCGATGGGACTCGCCAAGCCGGGCCAGGGGGCGAATGTGGTGGCCGAAGGGTTGACCGAGAAGAACGGTCTGCTGCCGGTCAATCCGTCGGGCGGCTTGAAGGCGAAGGGCCACCCGGTCGGGGCCACGGGCGTGTCGATGCACGTCATGGCTGCCATGCAACTCACGGGAACCGCCGGGCAAATGCAGATTCCCGACGCGAAACTCGCAGGCGTCTTCAATATGGGCGGCGCGGCAGTGGCGAACTACGTGAGCATTCTCGAAGCGCGTTGAGCGATTGCGCATCAGGGTGTCAGGCAGGCTGCCCGGCGTTGGCCGGGCAAGACAGATCGCAAGACTGAGAAAGAAGAAAGAGGAGACGAGCGAAATGCTCAAGAAGGTCATGAATCTCGGCCGCCTGCTGGCCGACGTTGCCCGGCGTCATCCCGACGCGCCCGGCGTGATCATCGGTGAGAAGGTCCACACATGGAGCGAGATCGACGCTCGTGTGAACGCCGCCGTCGAGGCTCTGCGCAAGCTGGGCGTAGGCCACGGCGACAAGCTGCTGGTGCATTCGCGCAACAATCTGCCGATCTTCGAGAGTGCGTGGATCGCCTTTCGGCTGGGGGCGATCTGGGTGCCGACGAATTTCCGTATCACGGCGCCGGAAGCCGCATATCTGGGCCAATCGAGCGGCGCATGCGTGATGATTTACGACGCCGGCTTCGAGGGGCATGTCGACGCCGTACGTGCCGCGTCGCCCGCGCTGCGACATGTCATTGCGCTGGGTGCGCCGCGTGCGGGTGAGCTGCACTACGAGACGCTTGTTGCCGAACATCTCGGCGTGCCCGGCTACGAAGCCGAAGTCGAATACGAAGACCCCTTGTGGTTCTTCTACACGTCGGGCACCACCGGTCACCCCAAGGCCGGTGTGTTGTCACACGGGCAGATGGCCTTCGTGGTGACCAACCATCTGGCCGATCTGATGCCCGGCATCACCTATCGCAGCCGGTCGATGGTGGTGGCGCCGCTCTCGCATGGCGCGGGCATTCACGCCATCGTCAATACCGCGCGGGGGGCCGCGAGCGTGTTGCTGCCGGGCGAGAAGATGGACGCGGAGCAGGTCTGGCAGGCGATCGAGCGTCATCGTGTCGACAACATGTTCACGGTGCCGACCATCGTGAAGATGCTGGTCGAGGATCCGGCTGTCGATCGGTACGACCACAGCTCGCTGCGTTTCGTGATCTACGCCGGGGCGCCGATGTATCGCGCAGATCAGAAATACGCGCTGCAAAAGCTGGGTCGCGTGCTGGTGCAGTACTACGGACTGGGCGAGGTGACGGGCAACATCACCGTGTTGCCGCCGTGGTTGCACAGCGAGGACGACGACGCTCCCGACGCGCGCATCGGCACCTGTGGCGTGCCGCGTACCGGCATGGAGGTGGCAATTCTCGATGAACATGGCGAGCGCCAGCCGCCGTTCGCTTCCGGGGAGATCTGCGTGCGCGGGCCTGCCGTCTTCATGGGGTATCACAACAACCCTGATGCGAACGCCAAGGCCTTCAAGAACGACTGGTTCCACACCGGCGATCTCGGGCATGTGGATGCCCAGGGCTTCCTGTACATCACGGGGCGCGCGTCGGACATGTACATCTCGGGCGGCTCGAACGTCTATCCGCGCGAGATCGAGGAAGCGTTGCTCACGCACCCGGCCGTATCGGAGTGCGCGGTGCTCGGCGTGCCCGACCCCAAGTGGGGCGAGAGCGGGCTCGCGGTGGTGGTCGCCCGGGAAGGCATGGCCGCTCAGGCCGATGAACTGCTCGGACATCTCGAAGCGCGTATCGCCCGCTATAAGTGGCCGCGTCGCTTCGTATTCTGGAATGCCATGCCCAAGTCGGGCTACGGCAAGATCGTGAAGAAGCAAATCAAGACGATGCTCGAAGAGCAAGGAGACTATCGACTATGAAACCTGCGCTTTCACGGATCTATCGGCATGCAGGCGCCCCCACGTTACCCCGTGTGGAAGACTGCGTGTTGAACGGGCAGCACGAACTGCGCGTGACGATCCGGTCTGGTGCGAATCTCGGCGAAGCCCTGCGCGCGGCGTTATCCCGCTATGCGTATGGCGGCGGCGTCGGCCGTTTCTGCGCGGGCACCGCGCGAGGTCTGCGGTATCACATGATCGAGAACACCGCAGACACGGAGCGTCCCTTTGGCTATGGGGCGCCGGTCGACGAAACCCGGGAAGTGGATCTGATCGGCGGCGCGATCACGGTCGGCCGAACCGCCGACGGCGCCACGCTTCTGCATTGCCATGCGGGGTTTTCCGACCCGTCCGGCGAATTGCACGGCGGACATCTGATTCTCGATCACACCTGGGCCGGCGACGAGCCCGTGGTGATCCGCCTGTGTTTGTTCGAGCACGGCGGATACGTGACCGCAGATGACGAGGAAACGCGTTTTCACCTGCTCCATCCCGTGGCTGGAGGTCTCTCATGAGCACGGCACAGGACGTTCCGGTCGCCATCGAAAACGGCACGCTGGGCAGGTTGGTCGTGGCGCGACTCAAACCGAATCAGGATCTGACGGAAAGCATTGAAGCGCTGTGTGCGGAGCATGCCATCTCGCGTGCCATTGTGCGCGGCGCGGTGGGGAGTCTGATTGACGCACGTCTGGCGTTCCGCGCAGGTGAGGGCTGGCGTGAGCAACTGGTGAGCGGCCCCGGGGTGGAAATCCTCAACGTGTTCGGCGAGGTCGATGTTCGACCCGAGACGGCGCACTCGTTGCCGATGCTGCATGGCATGGTGGCGGATACCGGCGGGCGCATGTTCGCCGGGCGCTTCGTGCGTGGCGGGAATCTCTCGTTCATCACCATCGAAGTGACGCTGCAGGAGTGGTTGCCGGCGTAGCGGCAGCGGGCATTGCGCAACGCAAGGGGAATGGGGAGTCTGCGGACTCCCCATTTTTCATCGGCGCCGTGTGTCGCGCGTTAGACGACCGTCGGCTGGACTAGCCCATCGTCCCGGAACATGTGCTTGATGCCGCGCACTGCCTGACGGATGCGCGACTCGTTCTCGATCAGTGCGAAGCGAACGTACTCATCGCCGTACTCTCCGAAGCCGATTCCCGGCGAGACCGAGACCTTGGCCTGCGCGAGCAGCTTCTTGGCGAATTCAAGCGAGCCCGCCGCGCGATACGGTTCGGGAATGCGCGCCCAGATGTACATCGATGCACGCGGCAGATCGACGGCCCATCCGGCTTCGGTCAATCCCTTGTAGAGCACGTCTCGGCGGCGCTGATATTGCGCGCGAATGGCTTCGACGCACTGCTGATCGCCTTCCAGCGCGGCAATGGCGGCAACCTGCACCGGCGTGAACGTGCCGTAGTCGTGATAGCTCTTGATGCGGGCGAGCGCGGCGACGAGTTCGGCATTGCCGACCATGAAGCCGATGCGCCAGCCGGCCATGTTGTAGCTCTTCGACAGCGTGAAGAATTCGACGGCGACGTCTTGCGCGCCGGGCACCTGCATGATCGAGGGCGCCTTGTAACCGTCATAAACGATATCGGCATAGGCCAGATCGTGCACCACCAGAATGTCGTGCTTGCGCGCGAGGTCGACCACGCGCTCGAAGAATTCGAGTTCGACGCACTGCGCCGTGGGGTTCGACGGGAAGCCGAGAATCACCATCTTCGGCTTCGGGTGGCTCTCGCGAATGCCGCGTTCGAGTTCGGTGAAGAAGTCGATGCCGGGCGTCATCGGCACGGAGCGGATGTTGGCGCCCGCAATGACCGCGCCGTAGATGTGGATCGGATACGACGGGTTCGGCACCAGCACCGTGTCGCCCTGATCCAGGGTGGCGAGCATCAGGTGGGCGAGGCCTTCCTTGGAGCCGATGGTGACGATGGCTTCGCGCTCGGGATCGAGGTCCACGTCATAGCGATCCTTGTACCAGTGCGTGATGGCGCGGCGCAGGCGCGGGATGCCGCGCGAGGTCGAATAGCCGTGTGTGTCGGGACGTTGGGCGACTTCGACGAGCTTGCTGACGATATGGGGCGGTGTCGCACCGTCGGGATTGCCCATCGACAGATCAATGATGTCCTCGCCACGGCGACGTGCCGCCATCTTCAGCTCGGCGGTGATGTTGAAAACGTAGGGGGGAAGACGATTGATGCGCGCAAAGCTGCGCGAGCCCTGGGAGCTAGACATGGGGAACCTTGAACGTAAGCGCCCGGAACCGTCCGAGCGACGCCGGTGTGCTGGCCACACCGTGACGGCGACTTTAGCGCGGCGCGGCGCGCTTAGGCAAGCGATTTTTGCGGGGTGTGGCGTGCAACCGGTCGGTTATGATGGGCGCCTCTTGAGTTCGGGCAAACGGGGGATTTCGATGGCGTATCTATATCTGCTGGTGGCGATTGTGGCGGAGGTGATTGCCACGTCGGCGCTAAAGGCGTCGGAGGGATTCACGCGCGTGGGGCTGGTGGCGTTGGTCGTCGTGGGATACGGCGTGGCGTTCTACATGCTGTCGCTCACGCTGCGCACGATCCCCGTGGGCATCGCCTACGCGATGTGGTCGGGGCTGGGCATCGTGCTCATTTCGATGGCGTCGCGCGTGCTGTTCGGGCAGAAGCTCGACGCGCCGGCGATGGTCGGCATGGCGCTGATTATCGCGGGCGTTCTCGTGATGAACCTCTGGTCGAAATCGTCGGCGCATTGAGTCGCGTCTTCGTTTCGCATGGCGCCCGGCCGTGGTGGCTATGTGTCAGCCTCGGCTTGCGCAAGCACAGCCTTGAGCGCGGAAATGCAGGTGTCGATCTCGGCACGCTCGATGACCAGTGGCGGCGCGAGACGCAACACGGTCGAGCGCGTTTCCTTCGCCAACACGCGACGGTGCAACATGCGCATCGACAGATCGTGCGCATCGGCGCGTGCCGGATCGATTTCGATGCCGGCCCAGAGACCGCGTCCGCGCACCTCCCGAATCAGCGGCGAATGAATCGCGTGCAATCGCGCGAGCAGGTATTCCCCCATTTCGGCGCTTCTTCCCGGCAAGTCTTCGTCTGCCATCACGTCGAGCGCTTCCAGAGCGACGGCTGCGGCGAGGGCATTGCCACCGAAGGTCGACCCGTGGCTGCCGGGTTCGAACAGGTCGATGACGTCACGCCGCGCCACGAACGCCGACACCGGCAGCAGGCCGCCACCGAGGGCTTTGCCGAGCATGACGCCGTCGGGCACGACGTCCTCATGCTGATAGGCGAACCAACGGCCGGTGCGCCCGAGCCCCGATTGAATCTCGTCGAGCAGCATGAGCACGTTCTGTTCGGTGCAGAGTTGCCGCAGGGCGCGCAGAAACCCGTCGGGGGGCACCACGATGCCGCCTTCGCCCTGAATCGTCTCGAACAGGACGGCGCAGGTGTTGGGGGTGATGGCGGCACGAACGGCGTCGATATCGCCGAAGGGGACGCGAACGAATCCGGGGGCGAACGGCCCGAAGTCGGCGCGATAGGCGGGCTCGGAGGAGAAGCCGACGATGGTGGTCGTGCGTCCGTGGAAATTGCCGTCGGCGACGATGATCTCGGCTTTGTCGGCGGGGATGCGCTTGACGCTGTAACCCCAGCGACGCGCGGCCTTGATGGCGGTTTCGACGGCTTCGGCACCGGTGTTCATCGGTATCGCCCCGCCGAGTGTCGTGAGGTCGCACAGGCGCTCAAGGAAGGCGCCGAGCCGGTCGGTATAAAAGGCGCGGGAGACGACGGCGAGGCGTTGCGCCTGCGTCGTGAGCGCGGCAACCAGACGCGGATGCGCGTGGCCGTGGCTGACGGCAGAGTAGGCGCTCATCATGTCGAGATAGCGATTGCCTTCGACATCCCAGACCCAGACCCCTTTGGCGTGCGATAACACCACGGGTAGCGGCGCGTAGTGATGGGCGCCAAAGCGTTGTTCGCGTTCGATTTCGTTCATGACGCGCTCCTCCACGTCAGCAGTCTAGATGCGAACGGGATGGCACGTAAAGGGGACATATCCTGAAGGCGCGGCAATGAAATCGGCATCCGCGTGCGCTATAATCGTGGATTACTCGAACGCGATGCACATTTCATGCGCATCGCGACATCGAGTCCTGCCGGCAGCGACACTCGGTCGCCGCCATCACGCACTGCCCATAGCTCAGTTGGATAGAGCATCGGCCTTCTAAGCCGACGGTCGGGGGTTCGAATCCCTCTGGGCAGGCCAGCTATCTCAACGCAACGACTCGATGGCGCACGTTGGCGTGCATTCCATTGATCATTTTTCGCTGACCGTTCCTTCCGTGTCCGACGCTCGGCGACGCTTCGACGCTGTCGGTGAACTTGCCACTTTTGTGGGTTTCACTTTCGCACCGCTACCCCGATTCGCCCGATTCGCCCGACTCGCAGCGCTCGACTTATCCGCCTCCTTTTCACCGTGCCCCGAAACTGCGGGCAAGCATTGTGCTGTCTCACGAAACAGGGAGCGCAGCCAGCTAATGGCCGGATCACGCTCTTGATACTTGTGCCATTGGAGGTTTTCGACGAAGGCCCGGATCTTGATCGGGCATTCCAGCACGCGCAGCGGGAAGCGTTGCGCCATTTGATGTGCCAGCCGGGAAGGGAGCGTGGCGATGCGCGAGGTGCCTACCAGCAACGCGGGGACCAGCGTGAAGGTCGGCGCGATCACGGTCTGGCGCCGCGCGCGTTTGCTTGTGGAAAGCATGCGCGCGTCGAAGGTAATGCGACGGCCACCCCCCCATTCCACACCCACGTGAGCCGCGTCGAAGTATTCGTCTTCCGTCAGGCTGTCGCCGGCCTTGCCGGACTCGGCGCACACCAGGCAGGAAAACGTGTCTTCGAACAACGGCTCGGCCGGGTGACCGGCGACCCGTGCGAACTCCGGTGCGATCAGCAACTCGGCTTCCCCGCTTTCCAGATGCTCCGGCGTTTGAGGACTGATCGCGCGCAAGTCGAACTGCATCAGGGGAGCCAGCGTCGCCGCTCGCTTGACCACTTCCGACAGGAACACACTGATCACATAGTCAGACGCTTCGATCGTGAAGCGTCGCGTTGAGGTCGCGGGATCGAACGTCGGGCGCGCTCGCGTGATCGTCTGAATCTGCAACAGGACATCCCGTACCGGCTTGGTCAGTTCCTCGGCCAGTGGCGTGAGTACTTGAGTCTTGCCTACCGGAACGAGCAATTCGTCCTCGAAGTACTCGCGAAGACGCGCAAGCGAGCAACTGGTTGCCGGCTGACTCAGGAACAGACGTTCCGCAGCTTTGCCAACGCTGCGCGTGGATAGCAGGGCGTCAAGCACCACGAGCTGGTTGAGATCGAGTTTGTTGAAGCGCACGGCATACCTCATATTTACAGCATAGATGCACCGTATTTAAGCAATAAATTTTGTAAATGTCATGTCAAACCTATAATCGGCTGCAACGGGCAGACATAGCCTGCAAACCGACAAGCATCACGGAGACATGAAGATATGCAGGCGTATCGTAAGGCGAGTCCGTCGCTCGCCCAGTGGGGGCTGGTCGCCACCTTGACGCTGATGACCATGCTTGCCCAGATCGACAAGAACATCCTGGTGCTCATGGTTGTGCCGATCCAGCGGGACTTCGGCGTGAGCGACGTGCAGATCAGTTTTCTGATCGGCGCGGCATTTGCCGTCGCCAATATCGTGGTGGGACTGCCGGCGGGATGGCTGGCAGATCGCTTCGACCGCCGCCTGATCATTGCCGCCGGTGTGCTGGTGTGGTCGCTGGCGGTTGCCGCCAACGCCGCGGCGACCACCTTCGCCGTGCTGGTCGCCGCTCGCGTGATTGTCGGCGGGGCGGAGGCACTGATCCCGCCGTCGTCCTATTCCCTGATACGCGACGGTGTGGAAGAAAGTCGCCGCGCCCGCGCGCTGTCCGTCTACACGATGGCGTTGATACTGGGTACCGGACTATCGCTGGTGCTTGGCGGGCCGATGATGAGCGCCATCCAGTCATCCGGCATGAAATCCATCCCGTTGTTGGGCGACGTGTCGGCCTGGCAGATGACGCTGTTTCTGATCGGTCTGGTTGGCGTGCCCATGAGCCTGATGATTTTCCTGAGCAAGGACCCGGGCCGTCAGCGCGATGGCGCAGTGGATCAACGTCGGGGGGCGCACGGAATCACGGCGTATCTCTGGACGCATCGAGCCATCTTCGGGCCGTTGTTCCTCTTTGTCGTGGCGAACGCCGTCATCACGTTCGGTCTGGCGGCCTGGCTGCCGACGGTGATTGTCCGCCGCTTTCATCTCGGCATGAAGGAGATCGGTCTGATTCAGGGCTCGGTACTGCTGGTCATGGGGCCGATCGGACTTTGGCTGGCGGGCCTGGCGATGGAGCGCAAAGGGTCGGCATTGACGGGTGTGGCCCGGGTGGGGATGGTGACGAGCGTCGCTGTTGCAGCACTCACGGTGACCTTGGCGTTGACGGAGACATTGCTGACGTTCTGGGTGATCGACGCGCTGGTCGTGCTGTTCTCCTGGACGTTCATGTCGGTGACCTCGACGATCGTGGCGCGTGTCGTGCCCACACGTTCGGTCGGCATCGTCATGGCGATGGTGCTGGTTCTGAACGGGTTGCTCGGACAGGGACTCTCGCCCACGCTGATCGCTCTCGTCGGCCGCCACCTGTTCGATGGCAACGCCACTTCCTTGCCCAACGCGATGGCCGTCGTGTTCGCGGTTGCCGGCGTGGTCGCGCTTGTGGCATCCATGGCGCTGTACCGAAACCTCTCACGCCTTTCACGCAATGAGGACGCCGTCACGCCAGTGGCAACGCAGGTAGGCGCACCTTGATTCCCAAGTTCGACAGCAGATAGACATCGGCCCGCTCGCACCCCGATTCCGAGGAGCGAGTGAGGTCGGGGTACCGGCATAACGAAGCCAGGAGACAGTTTCATGAAGTTCGGAAAGCTCAAGTTTATTAGTAGTACGATATTTTTGTTGATGACCATTTCAGCGCATGCCCAATCGGGCGTGACGCTTTCCGGGCTGCTCGGGATGGGGGTGTCATACACCAGCAACGCGAGTCCCGTCGGCAGCGGAGCGTTGTTCCAGGCTTCGAATACCCACGCCGTGCCGTTCTTCGCAATGTCGGGCAAGGAAGTGATTGATAGCGATACGTCCGCGATATTTCGCCTGAGCCGCTACGCCTTTCTTAACAATGGCACCGACGCCCCCTTCGAGAGCTTCGTGGGATTGAGTTCGGCGAGCCAGGGGACGCTGACGATGGGCTCGATGTATGACTTGCTGGCCGATCTGGTGCCCTTTACCTCCGAGCGTTACACGTCGCTCCTGGCGACGCACCCGGGCAATCTCGACCGTACCGTCGGCAATTCCCTGAACAACTCGTTCAAGTACAAATCCCCCCTCTACGGCGGATTCCAGTTCGGTCTGATGTACGGGTTCGGACAAGCGGGTTCGACCACCAACACGGGACGCGTCGTTGGTGCCGAAGTCGCTTACGCGACGGGACCGTGGCAATCCGTGGCTGTCTGGGAGTCTGTCAACGGTGTTCCGTACACCCCCGGGCTCAAGCTCGGAGTGCCGACGCTGTATGGCATCGATTTCACCAAGACGCCGACGGCATCCGTATCGCAGAACCAGAATACCGGCACGGTCGGCATTGCCTACGCCGACGATGGCTGGCGCGTCATGGGTAACTACAGCTACACGCGGTTGTCGGCAAACGGTGTGTCCGCTACGGCGCAATCGATTGACGTCGGTGCCTACAAGTATGTGACGTTGCGGACCCGGATCGGCGGCGGCTACTCGTACACGAAGCTTGAAACCTACCGGTGGAACCAGTTCCACGCCCATATCGACTACGCCCTTTCCAAGCGCACCAGTCTCTACGTTCTCGGCGTGTTGCAACTCGCCGGATCGGGGCAATTCGCGGTGCTTCGAAATCAACCGCCGGCTTCCGCGTCGCATCAGACGGTGCTTGAAGCCGGTATTACGCACTTCTTTTAACCGGCCGTGCGCAAGTGTCCAATGGTTCGGTTCCGGTATCTGATGGAGAAAATGCAATGCAGTGGGATGTGATTGTTGTCGGTGGCGGCCCGTCGGGTTTGACGATGGCTGCGGAGTTGGCCGGCTCGGGCGCGAAGACGCTTGTCCTTGAGCGACGGACCGAAGGCGTGCAGTCGCGCGCCGGCACGATTTTGCCCCGCGTTCTGGAGCTGTTCGATGCACGAGGCATTGCCGATCGCCTGATTC
The DNA here is from genome assembly GCF_000807775.2 of Pandoraea fibrosis. Classification (NCBI taxonomy): domain Bacteria; kingdom Pseudomonadati; phylum Pseudomonadota; class Betaproteobacteria; order Burkholderiales; family Burkholderiaceae; genus Pandoraea; species Pandoraea fibrosis. The sequence goes on from NZ_CP047385.1 coordinate 2,101,481, forward strand.
GGAAGACGCGCGACATTGCGGACTATCCGTACCGCCCGTCGCACATCTGGGCGGGATTCCATCCGATCGAGTGGAAGTACCTTGAAACGCGCTTCGGTTTCACGCTGGGGCTGCCGCAGAACAAGACCGAGGAAGTGTTGTGGGAATGGGCCGCCGAATGCGGTGCGGTGATTCGACGTGGCACGGAAGTTCGCGACGTCCGTGAGCTGGATGACGGTGTTGTGCTTGAACTATCCGATTCCGCGGGAAACCTCTCGAAGTTGCGCGCCCGGTATGTCGTTGGCGCGGATGGCGGGCGAAGCGTTGTGCGCTCGAAGCTGGGGCTGCCGTTCGAGGGGCATTCGGGGACGTTTCGCGGCATTGTCGTCGATGCCGAGCTTGAGACGCCTTGGCCGGGCGGGCGCATCAACGTTGACAACGAGATGGGTTGGGTTCGCGGCTACGTGTTCGGCGAAGGCATCACGCGATTCAATATCGTGCATCGCGATCGACGTCATGCGCCGAAGGAGGAACCCGTCACCCTCGAGGAGGTGTTGCAGTGCATTCGTGACGTGCATGGCACCGATTACGGCATCAAGGGATACCGCTGGGCCTCGCGTTTCGATGACCAGATGCGGGCAGTGCCGACGCTTCGACAGGGACGTGTCTTCCTGGTGGGAGAGTCCGCTCGCATCCACTATCCGGCCAGCGGCGTCGGCATGAATTTCTGCTTGCAGGATGCCTTCAACCTCGGCTGGAAGCTGGCCAATGTCGTCAACGGTGTGGCAGACGCCGAAACGCTCGACACCTACGATGCGGAGCGCCTTCCGGTCATGCACCGGCTGCTTGAGAGTGTGAAGGCGCAGTGCGCACTGCAATTCAACTTTGGTGCCGAGGCCGTCGCGCTCAAACGGCGGATGCAGGAGCACTTGATTCCGCTGCCGGACGTGCAGCGAAAACTGGTGCTGGAACTCAGTGGTCTGGAGACGCCCTATCCGCGAGATCCGGGCAGCCATGCGTTGACCGGAGAGCGTTGCCCCGATGTCGACCTGATGTTGCTCGACGGCCGATCGGTCGCGATCACGCAGACGTTGCGCGAGCGGCAGTTCGTGCTGATCGATCTGGAGGGCTTCGGGCGCCAGTTCGAATCGTTCGATGTAGCCGGCCGGCCGGTAAAGGTGCTGCGGGCACGCGCTGCCCGTATTCCCGCGGCGCTGGATGGCGTCAAGGGGCTGCTGGTGCGTCCCGACGGCTATGTGGCCTGGGCAAGCGACACCCTGGCGCGCGATGAGGACATCGAAGTTCAACTTGGCAAATGGCTGAAGCGGTGCCCTCATGAATGAGCGACGCGTGTTGTTGCAAGGCGGCTGGGTGCTGAGCATGGACCCGGCGATCGGCGACCTGCGTGTGGGCGACGTGCTGGTCGAGGGCGAGCGCATTCTGGCGGTCGCGCCGCATATCGATGCCACCGATGCCGAGCGCATCGACGCGGGCGGCATGATCGTGCTGCCGGGTTTTGTCGATACCCATCGACATACCTGGCAGAGTTGCGTGCGTCATCGCTACGCGGATATCGACCCGCAGATTTACTTCGCGGAGATGTTGGGTGCGAAGGGGGCTGCGTTCCGGCCGGAAGACGTTCATATCGCCACGATGCTAGGCGCGGTTGCCGCACTCGACGGTGGCATCACCACGATGCTGGATTGGTCGCACGTCCAGAACAGCCCGGATCATGCGGATGCCGCAATTCTGGGGCTGCGCGATGCCAACATTCGGGGGGTCTTCGCACACGGTTGGCCGCTCGTGGATGGCGCTTCGTGGATGTTCGACAGTCAACGAGGCCATCCGGACGATATTCGTCGATTGCGCACGCGATACTTTTCGTCAGACGATCAGTTGCTCACCCTCGCCATGGCGGCACGCGGCCCCGAGATGGCGCGCCGCGACGTCTGGCTCGACGATTTGCGCCTCGCACGTGAGCTAGGGATTCGATCGAGCATTCACATGGGGGCGTATGCGCGCAACGCCTCGGTGCGTGCGATTGCGCAAATGCATGACGCCGGTGTGTTGGGCGACGACCTGACGTTCGTGCACTGCTGCTTCTCCGGTGCCGACGAGATCGCCATGATGGCGGACGCTGGCGTAAGCGCTTCGCTTGGCGTGCATTGCGAGTTGAACGCGCAAGGTATTGGCGATATTCCGTTCGATCGCCTGCTTGCGGTGGGTATTCGGCCAAGCCTGAGCGGCGATACCGAGACCAAATGCTCGGGCGACATGTTCACGCAGATGCGTCATGCGTTTGCCTACTACCGCTCGTGGATGGGCGGCAATCACTCGCGCGTTCACAACGCGCCCGCAACGCTCTCGATGCGCGATGTACTGGAGTTCGCCACGATGGCGGGGGCGCGGGCCAACGGCCTGGATCACAAAGTCGGTTCACTCACGCCGGGCAAGCAGGCCGACATCATCATGATTCGCGGCGAGGACCTCAATCTCACGCCGGTGTCCGACGCGGTGGGCGCCGTGGTGCTCGCCGCTCATCCCGGCAATGTGGATTCGGTTTTTGTCGCTGGCCGCGCGGTGAAGCGGCACGGCCGGATGGTGGGCATCGACCTGGATGCACTGCGACAACGCGCCCGGGCTTCGCAGCAATACATCCTCGATCTGAAATGAAAAACGTCCCATTGCCACCGCCGTTGGATCCCGAACTGGCGGCCATCGTGTCGGCGATGCGTGCGGCGAACGCCCCGCCGCCGTTTTCCGGAACGGCGGATCAAGCTCGCGAACGCATGCGTCGCAGCATCATGGCGGCGCGCGAGCGCACGCCGTTGCCGGTTGTCGGCGCGGTGGAGGATCGCGTGGCCGAGTTTGATGGCGAACGGGTCCCGGTACGCATCTATCGGCCGCAAGACAGTGAGTCCGGGGTGCCGACGGTGGTGTTTTTTCATGGCGGCGGATTCGTGCTTGGCAGCGTTGCGTTGATGGACGACGTCGCGCGCAAGCTCTGCCGGGACATGCGGGCAGTGGTGGTGTCAGTCGAATATCGTCTGGCGCCGGAGCACCCATTTCCTGCCGCGCATGACGACGCGTTGAGCGCGACACGCTGGGCCATCCGCAATGTCTCGACACTGGGCGGAGATCCCTCTCGGATCGCGGTAGCGGGCGAGAGCGCCGGCGCCAATCTGGCCACCTCGGCGGCGCTGTCGTTGCGTGAAGACGGCGTCAATCTGGCTGCGCAACTGCTTGTCGTGCCGGGAGTCGACATGGCCCGCGATGTCGCGCGCATCGAAGCGAAGGGCATCGATTTTCCGATGCTCTCGCCGTCCGATCTGCGCGACATTTCGCGGCTCTACATGGGTTCGGCATCGGCGCGCGCGGAGGCATTTCCTCCTTCGCCGCTGCGTGCCGATGATCTGCGCGGCATGCCCGCTGCGGTGATTGCGATTGCCGGCCACGATCCGCTCCACGACGAAGGCGTCGCCTACGCGAGACGTCTTGAGGCGGCAGGCGTGCCGGTGCAACTGTTGTGCTTCGAAGACATGTTTCATCCGTTCTTCGGCTTCTTCGAGGCATCGCGTTCGGCGTGCCGGGCCAACGACACTATTTGCCACGCTTTTTCGACGTGGCTTGACCAATATGCGTTGCCGCGTGATCAGTGAGCGGCTGCGTCAACCCAACATTCTCTGGAGATAACCCATGCGCTATGTGTCGTTCGTTAAAGATGGAAAAGCCACGCTGGGCGTGCGCGATGGCGATGCCATTCGCGTGCTCGGCGAAGATTCGCTGGAGTCCCTGCTGGCGAGCGGTGTGGACCTTGCCGCCTATGGCCGTGATCACGCAGGACAGGAAATCGTGAGCACGGACGGTATCGTGTATCTGCCGCCTCTGACCCGTCCGCCGAAGATTATTTGCGTCGGGCTCAACTACACCGACCATACCAAGGAGAGCCAGTACGAGCAGCCGGACTATCCGACGATTTTCTTCCGTGTCGCAACCAGTCTGGTCGCGCATGCGCAGCCGTTGGTGCGCCCGGCAGTATCGGATAGCGAGGGGCTCGACTTCGAAGGCGAAATCGCCGCCGTGCTGGGCAAGGGCGGCCGCCACATCCGCAAGGAAGACGCGCTGGCTTGTGTGGCGGGCTATACGCTTTTCAACGACGCTTCGGTCCGTGAGTACCAGTTCAAGTCGCCGCAATGGACGGTCGGCAAGAATTTCGACGGCACCGGGGCGTTCGGCCCCGACCTCGTAACGGCCGACGAGTTGCCGGCCGGCGCGAAAGGCTTGTTGCTCGAGACGCGGTTCAACGGAGAAGTGGTGCAGTCGGCCAGTACCGACGACATGGTGTTCGACGTTGCAGAACTTATCAGCATCGTGAGCGAAGCCATCACCCTTGAGCCGGGCGATGTGATCGTGACGGGGACGCCGTCGGGGATCGGCTGGGCGCGCACGCCGAAGCTTCTGATGAAGCACGGTGACGTCTGCGAAGTCAGCGTGCAAGGAATCGGAACGCTTCGCAATCCCGTCGTCGACGAAGCGGCCCTTTAAATCGCGGCAGACTTCATCGGCGGTGAACGCACCGCCGATGACTCGCGAGGAGTGTGAAACATGACCGAACTTTCATCGGCACATCCGCAGGCGGCGGTGCATTCGATTGATCATTTCGCCTTGAACGTGCCGTCGCTCGACGAGGCGCATCGATTCTTCGATGCTTTCGGGCTGACGGTCAGCCGCGCGGGAAGGCAGAACGACGAACTGGAGATCAGGGCAGCGGATGGGCATCGCTGGGGGCGTGTACTGGCCGGGGACCGAAAGTCCATGGCTTACCTGAGCTTCAATTGCTACGCGAGCGATCTGGCACAACTGCGGGCGCAGACCATCTCTGCCGGCGCGACCGCGGTCTCGTCCGTGCCCGGAAATGCGGATGTCGGTTTTTGGTTCCGCGATCCGGACGGTAACCTGATTCAGGTGCAGGTCGGCCCGAAAACCAGCCCGGATGGCAAGGCGGCAAGCGTGGCTGTCGGTGTGGCGGGCGATGCCCGTGGCGCCTGCACCCGGGCCGAAGTGCTGCGTGTGAATCCGCGACGGCTATCGCACGTTCTCTTGTTCACGCCGGATGTCTTGCGGGCAGTCTTATTCTACGAGCGCGCGCTGGGCCTGCGCTTGTCGGATAAATCCCGGGACCTGATTGCATTCACGCACGCACCACATGGTTGCGACCATCATTTGGTGGCATTCGCCAAAAGTAGCGCGCGCGGTTGGCATCATGCTTCGTGGGATGTCGACAGCGTCGATCTTGTTGGCGCGGGGGCGGCCCAGATGGCGGCCGCCGGCTACGCGAAGGGGTGGGGGACGGGACGACATGTATTGGGATCGAACTACTTCCACTATGTCGAGGACCCGTGGGGATCATTTTGCGAGTACTCGGCCGACATGGATTTTGTTTCTGCCGGACGGGAATGGCCGGCCGGTGATTTTGCACCCGAGGATTCGCTATACCTCTGGGGGCCATCCGTTCCGGAAAATTTTATCCACAACACCGAGGCATAGCGTTGGCGCGTCGTGCGGGAATTCGCGATGCACTTGATCGATCGCCGACTCGGGAGAGCAGGAGTCTTCTTATGGAACCCAGATTGCCAGCGCTTGACCCAAGTCAGGCTTCAGATGCCCAGCGCGCTGTGTTGAACGCCATCCTGACAGGGCCTCGGGGAAATCTGGACGGCCCATTCCTTTCCTGGATACATAGTCCGGAATTGGCCAGACGCGCACAGGAGCTGGGCGCGTTTTGTCGATATGACAGCGGATTGCCGCTGCGGCTGTCCGAATTCGCCATATTGTGTACGGCCGCACGTTGGCGCTCTCAGGCTGAGTGGCACATTCACTACCCGATCGGAGTGAAAGCAGGCTTGTCGGTGGACATGCTGGAGACCATTCGTACCGGAAAGTCCCCCGAAATATCGGATGCCGACGAAGCGCTGGTTTGGCGTCTCGTCAGCGAACTGTACGATTTGAAGCGAATTACTGAGGCAACGTATCAAGACGCGATTGCACGATTCGGAACGGAAGTCCTAGTCAACTTGATCGGACTCCTGGGGTATTACGCCCTCGTCGCCATGACGCTTAACGTATTTCATGTGTCAGCGCAGGGGCAGAGGGAATTGCCTTTCGGGCCAGAGGGGCTTTGATTCGGGATTCGATCCTTGCGTCGTCCGACGATCAGGTCGTGTGGGCCGTGTGGGGTGAGACGGTGGAGTCCTGACATTCGTCTGCGCAAGCGTCACAGACCTCAAAGGGGACTGGAAATCCCCCACCTCGGGGTTCAATCGCAGGGAATTTTATTCGTACTACGACTTTAGTCCAATGCGCTAACACAGCGTTGCCACTAGCCTGCCCTCATCGACAAGAAAGAATTCGGGGGGCTAGCATGAATCGCATTTATCGAGTGGTGTGGAACACGAGCCTGGGCGTATGTCAGGCCGTATCGGAGACGGGACGTTCGCGCGCTCGCGGGGCTGGCCGCCGCGCCCGCCGGGTGGCGATGGCCACCGCGATCGCGCTGGGTGCGAGTGCCAGCGCGACGGGGGTGCAGGCGTCGGGTGCGGGTGGCGATGGCGGTGCGGGTATCGGCGGTACGCCGCCAGCGGCGGGCGGCGTGGGCGCCAGCGATGCCGTCGGCGGCAACGGGCAAAGCAGCGTGCTGGATCCGGCGAACAGTTTCGGTGGTGGCGGCGGTGGCGGCGGACGGAACGGTGGCGCCGGTGGTGCCGGCGGCAGCGATTCGCTGGGGAACGCGGGTGGGGCGGGCGGCGTGTCGGGCACCTCGGCCGGCGCGGGCGAGGATGGCACCGGGAATGCCGGCGGTGGCGGTGGTGCATCCGGGGCCTATGGCGCCACCGCGGTTCAGGGGCAGATTGACGACCTGATCGCATTGGGGGGCAGCGGTGGGCGTGGCGGAAACGGTGGTATCTCGGCCCCTGGTGTCGGCGGAGGAGGTGGTGGCGGTGGTGCTGGCGGCACCGGCATTCGGATCGAGGGAAATGTCGTATCGGGCAGCACGTCCAGCGCCATTGTCGGGGTTGGAGGCGACGGCGGCGAGGGCGGTGCCGGAGCGACAGGTGGCAGTGGCGGCGACGGTGGCGACGGCGCCTACGTTCAGGGGGGCTATCAGATCACCCTCGACCAACTGAACCCCGCTGGGTTTGTCGGGGGCGGCGGCGCTGGCGGTGGAAGTGGCCAGGTGGGTGGTGCCCAAGGGGCTGCTGGTGCCGGCGGGATCGGTTTTCGCGGTGGCGATGGCATCACGCTATTTTTTGGCGCGACGTGGGTTGCGATGGGGGGCAACGGCGCTGATGGCGTGATGGGCCGTAGCGTTGAAAAGGGCAACGGCGGCGCGGGAGGCGTCGGCATCGCTTTGGGCAACGGCAGCGTCGTGACCCTGCGTGGCCGATCGGTGGGAGGATACGGCGGGGTGGGGGCTGATGGCGTGGCAGGGGATGCTCTGGGACAGGGCAGTCACGACGGTGGGGCGGGATCGAATGGGGGCGCCGGGGGAGACGCGCTGCGTGTCGGGGACAGGAGCACGGTGGTCATCGACGGTACGAGTGCAGTGATTGGTCCGGACAGTACATTAGGCTTGGGCAGCGGCGGAAATGGTGGCAGCGGCGGTGCCGGCGCCACTTTCGCGATGCAACAGGGCGCGACCGGTGTGCGCGGCGGTGCCGGTGCAAGCGGTGGCACGGGCGGTTCGGGCGGCATGGGACTGGTGACAGGGAGCTTCGCGACGATCACCAACGGCAATACGATCTCCGGCGCAGCAGGTGGCGATGGTGGTGCAGGCGGTGTGGGCGGCGATAGCGTCATTTTTCTCGACGTGATCGGCACATCCGGCGGCAGCCGTGGCGACGGGGGCATCGCAGGCGTCGGGGGCGCAGGCGGTCGTGGTGGCGTAGGCGGTACGGGGGTTCGGACGGCGTCGGGGTCGCAGGTTCAGAATGCCGGTTGGATCAATGGCGGTGCAGGCGGGCGCGGTGGGAGTGGCGGAGCGGGGGGATTGGGGAGTGTAGTCTTCAGCGACCAACAGGGCAATCCGCTCGGCATTGAGGGCCTTAGCGGGAACGGTAGCGCTGGCGGCGCTGGCGGGGACGGTGGTATCGGGGTTGTCGCCGACGCGGGGACGACCATTTCAAACCAGGCGGGGATCGTCGGCGGCATGGGCGGGAACGCTGGCAGCGGCGCCGCAGGTGGAGTGGGCGGTCTTTCATCCGCGAGTAGCGACCCGGGGAACACGGGCGGCGACGGTGGTAATGGCGGTCGTGGCGGCGCGGGTGGTGCCGGGGCGTCGCTCACGGGACGTGCGTCGTTCATCAATGCAGGGATGACCCAAGGCGGCGCAGGCGGCAATGGGGGGGATGGCGGTTTCAACGGCGGCGGCACGAGTGCCGCGACGGCCGGCAAGGCTGGCGCAGGGGGTGTCGGCGGCGCAGGCGGTGCAGGGATTGTGGCGAGTGCAGGCGCCACGATCGACAACCTCGCGGGCAATGGCATCCCGGGCATCGTCGTCGGCGGCAATGGCGGGCAGGGCGGGCTGCCCGGTTTCAATAGCGTTATCGGTGTTGGCGGCGGTGGCGGCGCGGGAGGCGTCGGTGGTGCGGGTATCAATCTCTCCGGTCTTGGTTCCTCCCTCACCAATAGCGGCCTCATCGCCGGCGGCACGGGCGGAATGGGGGCGCCCGGAAATGTCGACGTTCCCGGCCATGTCGGCGACGGTGGCAATGGCGGGAGCGGTCTCGTTCTGTCCGACCGCGCAACGGCGACCCACAGTGGCGTCCTCATCGGTGGGGGCGGTGGCGCAGACGGTTCGGCATCGTCGGCCTCGAACGGCACCGGCACGTTCGTCGGTCAGGGGGGCGCGGGTGGCGACGGCGCGACGCTCCTGACGGGGGCAACGCTGACCAATGCCGGCGTCATCATGGGTGGCGGGGGCGCGCAAAATTCGCTCGGCATCGTTCCGGATGGCGCAGGGGGCGTCGGCGTGCGCGTCTCATCGGCCGCGACCCTGATCAATACGCAAAGCGGCAGCATTGAAGCGGGCGTCGTGGGGAACGCCGCCGGCGCAGCGGCGGTTGTCGCCGCGTCCGGTGGCACGGTCACGAATGCCGGATTGATCACCGGCGGGCGTGGGGGCGGGACACAAGCTGGCGGCGTTGGCGTACTCGCTACCGGTGGCGCGACCGTCAATCTGGGCGGCACTATCGTCGGCGGTCTCGATGGAACGGGCATGAATCGCGCGAACGCGGTCTCCATGACCGGTGGCGGTAACGCGCTGGTGCTCCAGACGGGATATGCACTAGTGGGGCAGGCCGTCAGTCAAAGCGGGGCCGTGAATGCCGATACGCTTGCGCTGGGCGGAAGCACTGACGGCACATTCGACGTGACCCAGATCGGCAGCACTTTCATCGGCTTCGGTGCCTATGCAAAGCGAGGCACCAACACCTGGACGCTGACGGGCGTGTCCTCCGCCGTGACCCCATGGTCGGTCGACGCCGGGATTCTGGCCGTCGGTCAGGATGCGAGCCTTGGCGCAACCTCGGCAGCGCTCACGTTCAACGGCGGTGCTTTTCACGTGCTCGGTACGTCGTACACGTCGACGTCGCGCGCCATCGTGCTTGGTGCTGGCGGCGGCGAGATCAACATCGAAGCGCCATCGAACGTCTTTACCGTGAACCAGGTCATTACCGGCGGGGGAAGCGTTGCGAAAGCCGGGCCGGGCACGCTGGTGCTGGCCGCACAGAATACGTTCACGGGCACCGCGCGAGTCAGCGAAGGCACGCTGCAACTGACACCGGGCGCATCGATCGCCAGTGCTTCGGGGGTCGAGATCGCCCCCGGCGCGTTGTTCGACGTCTCGAACGCAGGGGCGCAAACCATCGGGACGCTGGGCGGTGTCGGACGCGTGCTGCTGGGGGCGAATACGCTGACGTCGAACTCCGCACTCGATAGCGTCTTCTCGGGCACGCTTGCCGGAAGCGGCGGGCTGACCAAATCCGGCACGGGCATGCTGATTCTGAACGGCGTGAACACCTATCGCGGATTGACGACGGTCGACGCTGGCACGCTGGAGGTCGGCGATCTGAATACCCCCACGGCAAGCATTGCCGGCGACGTGCAGGTGAGCGCGGCGGGTACGTTGCGGGGGCACGGCACTGTCGCCGGCAGCGTGCGCAACGAGGGGACGGTGCGCCCGGGCGGCTCCATCGGCACGCTGACGATCAGCGGCAATTACACGCAGTCGCCATCGGCGACCCTGATGTTCGATATCAGTCCGACATCGGCATCGCAACTGATCGTGAGCGGCACAGCGACGCTGGCCGGTACGATTCAAGTGCTCTTTGGTCCCGGCACCTACTCGGCCGCGACGTATCGCCTCATTGCGGCCAACTCGGTCGCGGGCACCTTCTCGAACGTTGTTTCGAATGCACCGGCCGGCGTTTCGCTGAGTGTCGAGTCGCTGGCGAGCAGCGTTGTCGCTTCGCTGAGCGGACGCGGCACGGTGGGCGAACTGGTCGTTGCACCGACCAACGCCACGCTGTTCGGTGCGCTGGCGAGCGCCACGCTGCGCGAAACGCAGAGAACCAACGAGACACTGCTTGCGCGGCTGGGCAACGCATGCGACACGCCCGCGGCGAAGAGTACCGATTGCGTGGGCCCGGGCACGGCCGGCTGGGTACAACTGACGGGCCAGCGCGCAAACACCGACGGCGAGCGCGGTATCCCCTCATACGAGAGCCGCACGTTCGGCTTCCTCGCCGGTCTGGAGTCGCACTTCGGCGACTGGACGGCGGGCATTGCCGCCGGCTACACACATGACGACGTCTCGGAATCGACCGGCAGTAAGGGCACGGTCGATGCGTTGCGCATCGCCGGTTACGGCGGGCGCTGGTTCGGGCCCGTGAACGTGAGCGCTACGGCGGGCTATGCCTACGACTTTCTCTCCACGACACGCTCGTTCGGCACGCTGGGCAACGCGCAGGCCGACGGGCATGGGCAGGAACTCCACGCGGGGTTACAGGCGAGTCTTCCGCTCGCGATTGGGCCCGTCATCGTGACGCCGCGCGCAGGGGCACGTTACGCTTACTACCATGGGCAGAGCTTCGCGGAGACGGGACCGACGAGCCAGAATCTTGGTGTCGGCAACGTCAATCTGCGCAGCCTGCAACCCTATGTCGGGTTATCGGTCGGCGTGCCGCTGGCGTCTCCCTCGGCGCGACCGGCGATGATCGAGGCGCGCGTCGGCTATGCCTACGAGACCATGAGCACGGGGCGCAATGTGGCTGTGACGGCCGCCGACGGCACGGGGTTCGTGATCGCAGGGATTTCACCGTCGCGCGGCATGCTCACTGCGGGTCTCGGCGCAAAACTGCCGCTGTCGAAAGCGCTCGACCTCGATTTGAGCCTCGATGCGTTGCTCGGTTCGGGCAACACGACGGCGCAGGCGGCGCGTGTCGGCTTGAGCTACCGGTTTTGAACCTGTGACGTCGCGCGATTTGCTGAGGGCACGGCGTCGCTTGGCATATGATGGACGTTTCCAACGTGGAATGTCCTTCATGCAAGTGTTCGTCGACGCAGACGCGTGCCCTTCGGCCGTCAAAGACATATTGTTCCGCGCAGCGCGGCGAGAGGAGGTGTTGCTGACGCTGGTTGCCAACCAGTATTTACGCACGCCGCCGTCGCCGTTCATCAAGGCGATTCAGGTGCCGTCGGGTTTCGACGTGGCCGACGAGCGCATTGTCGAGATGATGACGTCGGGCGATCTGGTGATCACTGCCGACATTCCGCTCGCCGCCGCTGTTCTCGACAAAGGCGGCCACGCGCTCGATCCACGCGGCAACTGGTTCTCGCGAGACAACATCCAGGAACGCCTGACGGTGCGCGACATGATGGATCAGCTGCGGGTCGCGGGCATCGAGACCGGTGGCCCGGACCCGTACAGCGCGCGTGACAGCAAAGCCTTCGCCGGCCAACTTGATCGCTTTCTGGCGCGCCACCGCGCGTCGCCTCGATAACGGGCAAGGGGCAAGGGGCGGCGCGCTCACGCCTGCGGCGAACTCGCCCGCAACAACTCGGCAAACCGCGCCTCGCACCACCGCATCACATCATTGGGTTCTCGCCCGAACCGCCAGAGCATTCGCACAGGCAACTGCGGTAGGCCGAGATCATCGCAGCGGAGTTCGTGAAGATCCTCGTACTCCGCAATATCGATGGGCAGCACGGCCCAGCCGAGCTTGTCGACGACCATGCTCGCAATGACATACGAACTGTCGGCCCGCCAGATCGACGGGCTGAGCTGCAACGGCGTGAAATCGCCCATCTGGAGCAGAATCTGGCGGTACTTCGCCAGATCGCCGCGGGTTACCTGATCGCGGTACGCCAACGGATGATCACCGGCGACGAATACCCCCTGCACGGCCGAGCCGACATACTTGTGCCCCAGCGCCGACGAAATCGCGCCGCGATCCACGTGAAAGCCGATGTCTGCGCGCTGTTTCTCGACGTACTCGGCAACTTCCGTCGACGTGCCGTTCAGAAGCGTGAGTTCCAGATAGGCGAACTGGTAGGCGAGGTCGCGCACCAACTCGCTCACGGCCTGATACGGCAGTGCCTCATCGAGCGCCAGCGACAACTGCGGCTGCTCGCCGAATGCCAGCGCGTTCGCCCGATGGTTCAGGCCCTCGGCCTGCCGAAGAAGCTCCTTCGCCTCGAGCAGCATCACCTCACCCTGATCGGTGAGCCTCGCGTTACGGCGACTCCGGTCGAATAGTTCAAATCCCAAATCGGCTTCGAGCAGCGAAATCGCTGTACTCACCGCCGACTGGGCTTTGCCGAGCCTTCGGGCGGCAGCCGATATCGATCCTTCCTCCGCAGCCGCCACAAAGTAGCGCAATTGTTCTATTGTCCAGTTCATTCATCCATTTTATAGATAGGTTCCAACTTTTTCTAACAGCATTTTCGCGGCAGAATCGCGCTTCTCCAATATAAAACGCCAGCTTGAAACGCCAGCATAGGCGAGGCGGCAGACGACCGGATCTCCCTCCCGGTCCGGTGGTCTCGGGCAAAGACCTCCTTCGCGCAACGCGCACCTGCCACCCACGGCGCTCCTGGAGAGATGTGGGCCCCCGGTTCCCCACCACTGGTTTCGCCACTGGTTGACGTCGCGCACCGAACGCGGCCTCGACACCCTGACCGGATGTCGTAAATCCAACGCTCTTACATGTCATCGAAAATCGATAACCGAACCCGTTTCGGAATGCTAACTGGCGTGTCCGCCAGCCTGATCGCCAGTGTCCTCCTGCTCGCCGCCTGCTCGGATCGCGGCAAGAAAGACGCCGCCGATACCACGCCCGAAGCCGTCGTGCGCACGGTCGAGCGTCGCGCCGAACCGCTCACGACCCAACAACCGGGACGCCTGGAGGCCTATCGCAGCGCCGACGTGCGGGCGCGTGCCGGCGGCGTCGTCATCGAACGCCGCTATCAGGAAGGTCAAAAGGTCGCCAAGGGCGAAGTGCTGTTCCGCATCGATCCGCAACCTCTGTCGGCGGCGCTCGACGCCGCTCGTGGTGCGCTCGCCAAGGCGCAGGCCGAACACGATTCGGCGCGCGACAAGATCGAGCGCTATCGCGGTCTGCTCGAAGAGCGCGCGATCAGCGCCCGCGAAGATGCCGAGTCGCGGGCTGCCGAAGCACGCGCACGCGCCGAAGTGCTCGCTGCCCGGGCAGAGGTCCGCAAGGCAGAACTCAACCTCGGCTATACGAGCGTCGTCTCGCCCATCGCGGGACGCGTGCGTCGTGCCGAAGTCACCGAAGGCGCACTCGTCGGGCTGGACTCCGCCACGCTGCTGACGCGCGTTGAGCAGATCGATCCGATCTACGTGAACTTCTCGCAACCGGCCGCCGAGGTCTACGCCATGACGCGCGATCTGCGCGCGGGCAAGCTGCAACACGGCAACGAATCGACCGGGCCGCAAGTGCATGTGACATTGCCCGACGGTCGCGAGTACGCGCTGCCCGGCAAGTTGCTCTTCACCGATCTTGCGGTCGACCCCGGTACCGACACCATCGCCATGCGTGCCGTGCTGCCCAACCCGGATGGCGTGCTGTTGCCGGGCGCGTTCGTGAAGGTGAGCATGCAGGGCGCGGTCAACCCGAACATCGTGCGTGTACCCCGCGAATCGCTGACGCGCACCGCCGATGGCGCCGTGGTGCGTGTGGTCGATGCACAAGGCAAGGTACGCGACACGAAAGTGCATGCCGAGGCGATCGACGGTCGCGACTGGCTGGTGACGGACGGTCTCAAGGGCAGTGAAAAGGTCATCGTGCAGAACGTCGCGCAGTTCTCCGACGGCATGCAAGTCAAGCTCAAGGCCGACGTCACGCAAACCGCAGCTAAAGCGGAAACACTCCGTGACGAGACACCGCAAGACAACGCCAAACCGGTAGCGCCCGCACGCGCCGGTCCGGCCTCCGAAGCGGAGACGCAATAACCATGGCTCGTTTCTTTATCGATCGCCCAGTCTTTGCCTGGGTGATCTCCCTGTTGATCACACTGGTAGGCGTGCTAGCGATTCGGGCGCTGCCTGTTGCGCAATACCCTGACATCGCACCGCCGACGGTCAGCGTATGGAGCAGCTATCCGGGCGCTTCGGCGAAAGTGGTCGAAGACTCCGTGACGGCGCTGATCGAGCGTCAGATGAACGGCGCACCGGGGCTTATGCACACCTCGTCGTCCAGCGGTAACGGTCGTTCGTCGGTCAACCTCACCTTCCGCCAGGGCACCAGTCTCGATCTGGCGGCCGTGGAAGTGCAGAACCGCCTGAAGACGGTGGAATCGCGTCTGCCTGAGGTGGTGCGTCGCGATGGCGTGGTGGTGGAGCGCGCCGCCGACAATATCCACATGGTGGTCACGCTGGCGTCGGCCAATCCCGCCATCGGCGAGTTCGACCTTGGCGAATTCGCCACTGCGCAGATCGTCAATCAGCTCAAGCGGGTCCCCGGTGTGGGGCAGGTGCAATTCTGGGGCACCGAAAAGGCCATTCGGATCTGGCCCGATGCCGCGAAGCTCGTCGCACTGGACCTGAGCGCGTCGGACGTCGTCTCGAAGGTGCGCGCTTACAACGCACGCGTGACGGTCGGCGACATCGGTGCGGGCGCCACGCCTTCGACAGCACCGATCAACGCCAACGTGGTCTCGGACAGTGCGCTATCCACGCCGGAAGCGTTTGCGGACATTCCGCTGCGCGTGCGTGCCGACGGCTCGGCGATCCGTCTGGGCGATGTTGCCCGCGTGGAGCTGGGCGCTGCCGATTACGGCTATTCGTCGCGTGTGGACGGCATGCCGGCCACCGCAATGGGCATCAAGCTGGCGGCAGGCTCGAACGCGGTCGACGTGATGAAGGCGGTACGTAAGGTGATGGACGAGCAATCGGCGCTGTTCCCGGCCGGTGTCTCGTATCAGATTCCCTATGAAACGGCATCGTTCGTGAAAGTCTCGATCCAGAAGGTCGTCATGACCCTGCTCGAGGCCGTGGTGCTCGTGTTTCTGGTGATGTATCTGTTCATGCAGAACCTGCGCGCCACACTGATCCCGACGCTTGTCGTGCCGGTGGCGTTGCTGGGCACCTTCGGCGTGCTGCTAGGACTCGGCTACTCGATCAACACACTCACGATGTTCGGCATGGTGCTGGCCATCGGCATTCTGGTCGACGATGCCATCGTCGTGGTCGAGAACACCGAGCGGATCATGGTCGAGGAAGGCCTTTCGCCCTACGCGGCCACCGTCAAGGCGATGTCGCAGATCAGCGGGGCCATCATCGGGATTACGGTGGTGCTTGTCACGGTGTTCGTGCCGATGGCGTTCTTCTCGGGCGCGGTTGGCAACATCTACCGGCAGTTCGCGGTCACGCTGGCCGTGTCGATCGGTTTCTCGGCGTTCCTCGCGCTCTCGCTCACGCCGGCGCTGTGCGCCACGTTGTTGCGACCGATTGCGGCCGATCACCACGAGAAGCGAGGGTTCTTCGGCTGGTTCAACCGGACATTCGCGCTGGGCACGGCACGCTACACGCGCACCGTCAGCAAGACGCTGCGCCATCCGTGGCGCGCCTATCTGGTCTACGCCATCGTGCTGATTGCCGTGCCGCTAGCGTTCATGCGGCTGCCGTCGGCGTTCATACCCGAGGAAGACACGGGCAGTTTCATGGTGATGGCGTCGGAGCCGCAGGGCGCGACGTTGCCCGAAGCGATGACCGCGCTCAAACGCATCGAGAGCTATCTGATGAAGGACGAGCCGGTCAAGCACGTCTTCGTGCTGGGCGGATGGAACGATTTCGGCTCGGGACCGGGCGGCGGCATGTTGTTCGTCACGCTCAAGGACTGGCACGAACGCACGTCGAAGCACGACAGCGTGCAGGCCGTGGTCGATCGCGTCAACGAGAAATTTTCCGGTCAGCCCGATCGCATGATGATGGCGATGAACAGCCCGGCATTGCCGGAACTGGGCTCGTCCAACGGCTTCGATCTGCGTTTGCAGGATCGCGCCGGGGTGGGTAAGGACGCGCTCGTGGCCGCTCGCGACGAGTTGCTGCAAAAGGCGGCGCAGGATCCGTTGCTCAAGAATGTGGTCTTTGCCGGGCAGGGAGATGTGCCGCAGATCGACGTCGCGATCGATCGTCACAAGATGGAAGCGCTCAAGGTCAATATGGACGACGTCAACGCGACGCTCGCCACCATGTTCGGCTCCGACTACGTGGGCGACTTCATGCTGGGCACGGAGAACCGCCGCGTGATCGTGCAGGCGGACGGCAAGCAACGCGTCTCGCCGGAAGACATCGGCAATCTGCGTGTGCGCAACGCCAACGGCGAGATGGTGCCGCTCTCGACATTCGTCACGCTCAAATGGAAACTCGGCTCGCCGCAGCTGCGGCGTTACAACGGCTATCCGTCGTTCACGATTCAGGGCGAAGCCGCGCCGGGCAAGAGTAGCGGCGAGGCGATGGCGCGCATGGAGCAACTGATGACCGAACTACCCAAGGGTGTCGGCCACGAGTGGAGCGGCCAGTCGCTGGAAGAGCGTATCTCGGGGGCGCAGGCGCCGATGCTGTTTGCGTTGTCGGTGCTGATCGTGTTCCTCGCGTTGGCGGCGCTTTATGAAAGCTGGGCGATTCCGGCAGCCGTGATCATGGTGGTGCCACTCGGGGTGATCGGGGCGCTTGGCGCCGTGAGCCTGATGGGGATGCCTAACGACATCTACTTCAAGGTGGGGTTGATCGCGACCATCGGTCTGTCGGCGAAGAACGCGATTCTGATCGTGGAAGTCGCCAATGATCTGACGAAGCAGGGCATGGCGTGGCTCGACGCGGCGGTGGAGGCGGCGCGGCTGCGTTTGCGCCCGATCGTGATGACGTCGCTCGCGTTCGGCTTCGGCGTGGTGCCGCTGGCCATTGCCTCGGGCCCGGCGTCGGGTGCGCAGCGCGCCATCGGTGTGGCGGTGCTCGGCGGGATTGTAACGGCCACGGTGCTCGCGATCTTCCTGGTGCCCCTGTTTTTCCTGTTGGTCGGCCGCTTTGTGCGCCGGCCGGTCACAGACGGTACGGACGCATTGCGCAATGAAGCACCGGCCGTCGAGGGGAAGGTATGACGACATTTCAACCCCGCTTGCGCGGGATCTCCGCCGCGGGCCTGTGCGTGATCGCGTTGCTGGGCGGATGCACGCTGGCGCCGACGTATGAGCGCCCAGCGGCGCCCATGCCCACGACGTATGAGGCTGCCCCGTCGGGCAGCGAGGTACGGTTGGCGCTCGCCGCCCCTCTTACTGCCGACGCGGATTGGGCCGATGTATTCACCGACCCCGGCTTGCGCACGCTGATTCGTCGCGCGCTCGATCAGAATCGCGACTTGCGTCTGGCGTCGTTGCGCGTGCAGGAAGCGCGCGCCCTTTACGGTATCGAGGCGGCGAATCTGCTGCCGAGCGTACAGGCGAGCGGCGCGTTCTCCCGTCAGCGCTACTCCGGCTCGGCGGGCTTGCCGGACGGCGGCAGCGGCACCGCAGGCGGCTACGTGGCAAACGACTTGCGCGCGACAGCCGGTGTGAGCGCGTTCGAACTCGATTTCTTCGGACGCGTGCGCAGCCTGCGCGACGCCGCCTTGCAGGCGTATCTGGCGAGCGAGGAGGCACAACGTGCCGCACAGGTGAGTCTTGTGGCGGAAGTGGCAACGTCCTACATCGGGCTCGTGGCCATCAATGAACAGATCGCCTATGCGCGAGAGGTGCTATCGGCGCGTGAGGAGGGCATTCGCGTGATTCGCCTGCGCGCCGAGCGGGGGCTGGTCGACGATCTCGATCTGAACACCGAGACCACGCAGGTCGAAGTGGCGCGGGCGGCGCTTGCTGAGCGCGAACGTCAGCGCAGCGAGATCGTGCACGCGTTGCAGGTACTGACCGGCGATGTCGGCGCGAAGCCCACAGCGGCCGCCACGCTCGATGACGCTTTCGTCATGCCTGTCGCGGCCGGGCTGCCGTCGTCGTTGCTGATGCGTCGTCCGGACATTCGTCAGGCGGAAGCGCAATTGCGCGCGGCCAATGCCAACATCGGCGCCGCGCGTGCGGCCTTCTTCCCGTCGATCAAATTGACGACGGATATCGGCACCGCCAGTTCGCGTTTTGCGGATCTGTTCAGTGCAGGCACTGGCGTGTGGACATTCATGCCGCAAATCACCGTGCCGATCTTCGAAGGGGGGCGCAACAGACAGGGCCTGAACCTGGCGAACGTGCGCAAGGAGATGGCCGTGGTGTCGTATGAGCAGGCGATTCAGACGGCGTTTGCGGAAGTCGATGACGCACTCACTGCGCAGCAACTGTTGACGCGCCAGTTTCAGGCGCAGAAGCGAGTGTCGGACGGCGAGCGCGAGCGACTTCGTCTGGCCAAGCGTCGCTATGTCAACGGTGTGGCGAGCTATCTCGAACTGCTCGATGCGCAGCGCAGCGAGTTTCAGGCGGCGCAACAGTTGATCGACGTGAAGCAGCGAGTGCTGGTCAATCAGGTCGCGCTGTATCGTGCGTTGGGCGGGGGCTGGACGCCGGAGCCCGACGCGTCCTGACACGGTGCTGTTGGCCCTGATAACGCAAAACCCCGCCGAGTCTCACGATCCGGCGGGGTTTTGTATTGGGCCATGCGATCGATGCGAGCGTGGCGTGCGGTGCGTCAGAACGCGAAGCGGCCTTCTGCGGCGATCTTCGAGAGCGGCTCGCGCGGACTCGGGACTTCGCGAGTGCGCAGGCCTTCGGGCAGCGTGGCGGGGTCGCCCGGGCGTCCGATCGCGACGGCCGCTTCGATCTTGTACTTCGGCGACAGATCGAGTTCGTTGCGGATCTTGTCGTGCTCGATGCCTGCCATGGCGTGCGTTGCCCAGCCGGAGAGCGAGGCTTGCAGCGCGAGGTAGCCCCAGGCGGCACCGGCGTCGAAGGCATGGGTCGGGGCGGGCACTTCCTGATCGCTGCCCGGCGGCGTCAACGTCGATTTCGAGATCACGATGACGATGGCCGCCGCGTGCTTTGCCCAGCTCTGGTTGAATTCATTGAGGAAGCCGACGAACTGTTCCCAGTGTGGCGTGCCACGGCGTGCGTACACGAAGCGCCACGGCTGCGCGTTGTAAGCCGAAGGCGCCCAGCGGGCGGCTTCGAAGAACGACAGCAGGGTAGCTTCCGGCAGCGTTTCGTCGGTATAGGCACGGGGCGACCAGCGGGCAACGAACTGCGGGTCGATGGGGTGATCGGCGTGGCGGGAGGTCGTATCGGTCATGCGAATGTCTCGTCTGCGGAAAAAGTCGGTCAGTCAATCCTGAACGGGTCGCTAGGATACCTCGCGAGCGTGCCGATCCCAACCAATATTGGCGCACGTCCATATATCATCTCGCTTCATGAACACCTTAAAGAACATGCGGATCTTTGTGCGCGTGGCCGACGCGGCCAGCTTTGCCGGCGCAGCGCGCTCGCTCGACATGACGACGGCGCAGGCGTCGAAGGCGGTGTCCGAGCTGGAAGCGCATTTGCGCACCCGCTTGCTGCATCGCACGACACGCAAGCTGGCGCTCACTGACGCGGGGCAACGTTATCTCGCACGTTGCCGCGACATCATCGCGCTCGTCGACGACTCGGAGGCCGAAGCGGGTGCGGCGAGCGCCGCGCCGGCTGGCACGCTGCGTCTGCATGCGCCGGCAAGCTTCGGTCAGGTGTTCGTGATCCCGGCGCTCGCGCGATTCCTGGAACAGTATCCGGAGGTCCAGGCGGACCTGATGCTGTCGTCGCGCGTGCCGGATCTATTGGAAGAAAACATCGATGTCTCGCTACGGCTCGCTGCGTCGCAGCTACCCGATTCGGGCCTCGTGTCGGCCCGGATCTGTCGCATGGCGTCGGTGCTGTGCGCCGCACCGCAATACCTCGATAAGCACGGTGCCCCGGCGTCGCTCGACGAACTGGCGCAGCACACGCAGGTGCGTCTCGTCGCCCCGCATTATTCGGTCGATCACTGGGATTTCGACGGCCCTGACGGCCGTGTGAAGATCCCCGTGCCTTCGGCGCGCTTGCGGGTGAATACCGCCGACTCGCTGGCGGCCGCGTTGATCAGCGGCTGTGGCGTTGGGCCGGTGCCGTTGCTCTCGGCGCTCTCGGCGTTGCGCAGCGGTTCGCTGATTCGCGTGCTGCCGGCCTACGAAATGCAGGGGACGAACGTCTATGCGGTCTACGCGTCGCGCCTGTATCTCGACGCGAAGGTCAAGACGTGGATCGCGTTTCTGCAAGCGTTTGTGGAGCAGGCCCTGACGGCGCCAGACGCCGTAGCGCTAGCGCAGCTCCCGCAATGCCCAACCCGATAATGAGCGAAACCCAGAGAATCGCCGCATCGCCCCACTGCTCCCGCGCCAGGGCGTACCCCCAGGGGGCGACGGCAGACAACGCAAACGCAGGCGTGAGCAGCGTGCCCAGCGCGTGAGCGTAGGCGTCGGTGGCGAAGAGTTCGAGCGGCAGGCTCGCGCGCAGCAGCGTGGCCAGACCGTTCAGGGCGCCGTAAGTAAAAATGAAAATACCGGCGATGTAGACGGACGACAGGCCGGCGAGTCCCAGCGCGAAGCAGAGCGGTAGTCCGCAGCCAACCACGAGATTGAGTTTGACGGCACTCGCCTGACGTGGCTGAAGCCATTCGAGCGTGCGTGCGCAGACCTGACCCAATCCCCACAGGGCGGCGAGCCCAACGGGCAAACCGTGAGCACCGAGTAGCGACGTGAGATGGGCCACCAGCCCCGAGGACAGAATCGCGACCAGCGCCATGACGGCGCAGTAGAGCCATGCGGGGGCTCGGGGTAGCGGCGAGCGTGTCTGGTTGGCGGCATGAGCCGCCGGTATCCGTGGAGGCGTCGGCGGCAGGCTGCGCAGCAATGCCCAGGCGAGCAGACCAAGCAGACCATAGACAAACACGCCGGTTCGCCATCCCCAGGTGTCGCCCAGCCAGTTGCCCAAGGGCCAGAACACGGTCGTCGCCAGTCCGCCCATGAGCGTGATCTGTGTCATCGGTCGGCGTGCCGAGGGCCCGTAAAGGGCGGCGAGCGTGGCAAACGCGGCGTCGTAAAGCGATAGCCGCATGCCCACGCCGAGCAGGCACCACGCCGTATAGAACTGCACAAGGGTCGCGCTCGTGGCAAGCGTTGCGCAGCCCGCCGAACAGATGAGTGTGCCGGTGCACATGACGCGGCGTCCGCCCATTCGCTCGAGCCAGCGGCCCGACAGCGGCGAAATCACGGCCATCACGAGCATGGCAAGCGACGGGCCGGCAAACACCCAGGTCTGCGGGTATGCGGTCGTTTGCGCGATACGCCACGCGAAAGCGCCGGGCAGATAGAAGCTCACCCCCCAGTTGATCAATTGCGCGAAGCCAAGGGTCATGACGGTGGGCATGGCGGGAGGGGGCGGTGACGATACCGCTGGACGGGTTAGCGAAGTGACGTCCGCATGGTGCGCCGATACCATCTCTTGGTAAAGTCTTGGCATCTTATCCGGTTCATAAGGAAAACTTTGAGATGCGCCGCCTGAATCTGGACCAGCTTCACACGTTTTCCGAGGTCGTCGACGCGGGAAGTTTCTCGGCGGCAGCTGCCCGTCTCGAACTGTCGCAACCCGCCGTGAGCCTACAGGTTCGCCAACTGGAGCAGCGGTTAAACGTCAGGCTGATCGAGCGCGTGGGCAAGCGACTCAAGCCGACCTCCGCCGGACTGACCTTGCTGGAGCATGCTCGCCGCATCGATGCGGCGGTCGAAGAGGCCATGCAGGCACTGTCGAGCCACGCGAGCGATGTCGCGGGGGAGGTGGCCATTGGCACCGGGGCGACGGCTTGTATTCATCTGTTGCCGCCGATTCTGCGGGCGATGCGCAAACGTCATCCGATGCTCGACATTCGCGTGAGTACCGGCAATACCGACGACGTGCTGGCGGCGGTCACGGAGAATCGGCTGGACATTGGTCTCGTCACGCTGCCTGCCGCAGGTCGCAGCCTGCACATCACGCCGGTATTGCGCGATGCGTTTGTCGCTATCGCGCCGGCGAGCGATGCGGACTGGGCCGCCGAAGTCACGCCACAGCGGCTCGCTGCGGCACCGATGGTCGCGTTCGAATCGGGGAGCAGCACGCGGTTGTTGATCGACGAGTGGTTCCTGCAAGCCGGATTGCGCGTGCGTCCGGTCATGGCGCTGGGCAGCATCGAAGCGATCAAGGAAATGGTGGCGGCGGGGTTGGGCTACAGCATCGTGCCGCGCATGTCGGTGGACGCGGCGCACTATCGGCGGGGATTGCGCATCTCGACGTTGACGCCTGAATTGTCGAGAACGCTTGCGATCGTCGTGCGTCAGGACAAACCGCTTACGCCAGGATTACGCAAAGTGATGTCGGCATTGGAGGCGTTGAATAGCGCGACATAATTCTCAATGCGGAAATGATTGGCACTCCACGTTAAATGGGCTTGTTGTTTTATTGATCAAAATTACTACCCGCAAACCATAAAGCTGGGACTACAATGCGCGAATATCGGCAATTCGCCGGCAAATATCAAGAAACGTGCAACTCGCAATGCATCATCATCTTTACCGGTATGAGGGGCTGCTTAGCGCCCGCTCGGTCGAGGCACTCGACGCAGAGTTTCAGAATCTGACACATTCGCTGGGATATGACGCGCTGTTTTACGCGCCGCTCCTGCCGCGTCGGGAACGAGAGGCGGCGGCATTCCAGATCGAGGATCAGCGGATTTCGGCGCAGGGTATGCCGAGTCGTCATATCTTCACGACATTTCCTGCGGCGTGGATCGAGCGTTATCAAAGCGCGGGATATGCCGAAGTCGATCCGGTGCTGATCGCTGCCAATTTGTCGCCGCTGCCGATTCTCTGGCGGACGTTTCTGTCGCAGAAGCGACCGCATCCGATTTTCGCGGATGCCCGCGAGCATGGTCTGGGGTCGGGGGTGTCGATTCCCATCTATGGCGCCGCCGGCGAGCGCGCCATCTTCAGTGCGGCGACGGCGAAGTCGCCCGAGGAGTCGGCCGAGCACGAGGCGCGCATGGTCGGAGAGATTTATCTCGCGGCAGTGTATTTTCACCAGGCGATTCAGCAGCTCGACATGCAATGGGTCGCGAGTCGCAGTGCCGGTAAGCTCAGTCCGCGTGAAGTCGAAAGTCTGCTCTGGGCTGCGCGCGGTAAAACCGCATGGGAAATTGGTTTGATTCTGAAGATTTCCGAACATACCGTGACGTTTCATATCAATAACGCCAAACGCAAGCTCGGTGCCGTCAATCGGCATCAGGCCATCGCCGCTGCGATCAGCAGCGGATTGATTTCCCCCTGATTCTTCGCCTCTTCCCGATTCTTCCGCCATTCATCCCTTGCTCGTGAGCGCCGTCTTGCGTCGCTCACGCGGCAAATTTCGTCCGCGATTCACTGCGCGATTGCGCTCCCGCCGTTCTTTATCTGGTGAATCACACGATCTTCGAGACGTCGGTGCCAGGACTATCCCGTTTTCTGCCATTTTCAGGTCATTTCGGCACGGAATGCCGCGGATTTCACAACATTTCAGAAACAGTGTGTTGTCGCTTTAGGGCTAGCTCATTAGTAAGGGAAAACTATAATTTACTCATGGCGAAAACTGATTTGATAGCGGTTTTCGTGTCCATGAGCGTCATATGAACGATAAAAGGAGTTTTCCATGAAAAAGAACCTGTTGACTGCTGTCGCGCTCGTTGGGCTGACGATGGCTGCTGGCTCGGTATTCGCGGCGGATCAAAGCCAAACGAGCGGTGTGACCCGCGCCCATGTGCGCGCCGAGCTGCAAGCTGCGCGTGAACTTGGCCTGTCGCCGGTGACGGAATTCAATTTCCCGTACACCTACGAACAGTCGATTCAGTTGCAGAAGCTGACGGCCCAGATTGAAGCGCAGAACCAGACTCGCGCACCGCAAGCCCCGAGCGCCAACTAAACGGCGTTCAGATAACTTCGGTTATCGATAGCAGTTCCGGATTCGCCGACGGCCTGCCCGATTCCTCATCGAGTCTCGCCCGCGCGCCGCGCGATTCCCCCTCACCGACGCCAGCGCGCGTCATTCGCCACAGCCCCGCCCGAGGATTCGTTCCCGACGGGGCTTGTGTGTTTCTGGAGGGGAGGCGTCACGAGGACGCCACTTCCCTTGTCGAAATCACCTCAACGGATTAGCGGATTAGCGGACTAATGGGTGGACGGCACCGACGAGGTCGTTGTATCCCCCCGTTCGGCCGTCGAATGGGATTCGCTCAACGACGTCTTGTCGTTGGCGGCGCTCGATTGCCAGCCGCCGCCCAGCGCCAGGAACAGATTGACCTGATCCATCGCGACTTGCGTTTCGGACGCGGCCAGTGCCGCCTCGGCGTTGGCGTGGGTGCGCTCGGCGTCGAGGCTGGTCAGGTATGGCGCGCGCCCGGCCTGATAGAGCTTGTGATTTTGTTCGGCCGCGGCGCGCGACTTGTCGCGGGCGTCACGCAAGGCGTCGTCGCGCTGCAACTCGCGGGTGTACGCCGAGAGCGATGTCTGCGTTTCCTGCAAGGCCTTCAACACCACGCCGTCGAAATGGGCGAGGGCGGCGTCGGCACCGGCTTCCATGCCTTTGATGTGGGCGCGCACGCCGTTGGTTGGCAGTGACCATGTGATCATCGGCCCCACGGTCCACTGTTCGGTACGGCCTTGCCCGAAGTGTTCCAGCACGCCGCTCGCGCCGATCGAGGCGCCGAGTCGAATCGAGGGGTACAGGTCTGCCGTGGCAACGCCGATCTTGGCGGTGGCTGATGCCAGTTCGCGCTCGGCCTGTCGCACGTCCGGGCGGCGCTTGAGCAGCGCCGTACCATCGCCGACAGGTAACGTCTGGCGAAGTTGGGGAATGCGACGGCATTGCGCCGCGCTCGCGTCGAGCGTGCCGGGCACCTTGCCGAGCATCACGGCCAGCCGATAGGTCGCGGCTTCGTGTTGCGCCTGGAAATGAGGCAGCGCGGCGCGCAGCGTGTCGGCCTGCGCCTGAGCGCGCAGCAGATCGGTCGGCTGATCGCGACCGGCATCGACCAGCTTGCGCGTGATCGCCACACTCTTTTCCTGCAATTGCAGTTGTTGGTTGGCGATGTCGTACTCATGATTGGCCGCGCAGCCTTGCACATAGGCGCGTACCGTTTCGGCGGCCACGCTCACGCGAGCGACATCGAGCGCTGCCTGACTGGCTTCGGCCGCGGCGAGTGCGGCTTCATCTGCACGGGCCAGCTTGCCGAAGAAGTCGATCTGGTAAGAGATGGACAGCGCCGCTGCGGCCAGATTGACCACCGGCAGCTTTTCTTCCTTCAGGAAACTCTCGCCGGAAAGCTGGGCGCGGCCTACATTGGCTTCCACGCCGCCCTGCGGCAAATTCTCCGATTCGACCTCGTGATACATCGCAATCGCGCGCTGAACGTTGGCGAGCGCCACGCGCACGTTCGTGTTGGCGGCAAGTGCCTCTTTCACGAGCGCGTCGAGCTTCGGATCGTCGTAGAGCTGCCACCAGTCGTCGGGCACCGCACCGATGGAAACGGCACGTTGCGTGGGGTTGGCTAGGGGGCCGTTCGCGTCGGGGGAACGCATCACCGAGTTTTCCGGCAGATGGTAGTCGGGGCCGACGGTCGTGCATCCGGCAACGAGCGCGGCAGCTGCTGCCACGGCGCTCATCAGGAGTAATCGTGTGCTCACTGCCGGGCTCCCGCTTGGGCGCCGGTCTCGTGGGCCGAGGCCAGCGTCGCGGACGCGGCGTCAGCCTGTTTCGACTGACCTGACTTGTCCTGCCGATTTTCCACGACGGTCACGGTTGCGGTGCGACCGGCGACCAGACGCATATCCTTGGGCACATCGTCGAGTGCAATGCGCACCGGGATGCGCTGAGCGAGACGAACCCAGTTGAAGGTCGGATTGATGTTCGGCAACATCGACGCGCCGCTCGTGCGATCGCGATCCTCGATGCCCGCGACGATGCTCTGCACGTGGCCGTGCAATACATGTTGCTCGCCCATCAGGCGGACTTCCACTTTGTCGCCGATGTGAATGCCGCGCATCTTCGTTTCTTCGAAATAGCCCTCGACGTGCAGCGAGTTGGCGTCGACCATCGAGAGCACCGGACGGCCGGTGCTGACATAGTCGCCCACGCGTGGCAGACGATCGTTCAGATAGCCGTCGGCCGGGGCGAGAACCCGGGTGCGTTCGAGGTTGAGCTTGGCCAGTCGCACGGCGGCTTCGGCCTGTGCAACGGCGGCTTCGCCGGACTCGACCTTGGCCTGACCGGCCTCGACCACTTCCTTGGCGACCACTTCCGTCAACTGATGGTTACGCGCGTTCTCGCGGCGTGCCTGTGCGAGTGTGGCGCGCTGCGCAGCGACCGTGGCTTCCGCCTGTTGCAGCGCCAGCGTATAGCGGTCGCGGTCGATCACGAACAGCAGATCGCCACGGTGCACCTGCTGGTTGTCCTTGACCTCGACGTCGGTAATAAGGCCGGAGACGTCGGGGGCGACTTGCACGATGTCGGCGCGAATGCGGCCGTCACGTGTCCACGGGGCGACGGTGTAGTAGTCCCACAGATGCAGCAGCACGAAGACCGCGACGCAGGATACTGCGAGCGTCAGCACAACGGGGCCGAGAGAGCGAAGTTTCA
Source organism: Pandoraea fibrosis (assembly GCF_000807775.2). Lineage (NCBI taxonomy): Bacteria > Pseudomonadati > Pseudomonadota > Betaproteobacteria > Burkholderiales > Burkholderiaceae > Pandoraea > Pandoraea fibrosis. The sequence goes on from NZ_CP047385.1 coordinate 2,128,721, forward strand.
GTTTCATGGTTGGCAGGCCCGCGCGATGGCGACGATGCCGCCCAGCGCGATGATGTACACAGCGAGGTTGAATAAGGAACGGTGCCAGACGAGCTTGTAAAAACCGATGCGCGCGAGCACGAAGCGCAGCGCGCCCGTCAGCACGAAAGCCACGACCATGAGGACCAGCAGCGTCGGCACGAAGACGCCGTAGATATCGATCTCACCGCTCATTGGACACTCCCGGGTCGTGTGGCCGGGAACAGCGCGACGTGGATGTCCATGAGCGATGCGCGCGCACTGCGCGACGCCTGATCGCTATGGGCCACCAACGAGCGCACCGCGCCCAGCAGTTTGTCGTGCAGCGTGGTGTCGGGTTCGCTCACCTGTTCGTCGAGGCGCGCCTGATAAAAGCGCGCCACGTCGGTGAGCACGGCCTCGACGGCGTCGCGCTGCGATGGATTCAGATGCGGCAGCTCGCGCTGCAACGCCAGCGCCGAGAGTTCGACGCGTACTTCGGTAAAGCCGTCGCTCGACGTTTCGCTTTCGCTGGCGGCCAGACGCGGCACCAATTGGCCGAGCCGGTCGAGCAATCGCGCTCGCAGGCGTCCGTGTTCGGTCACCGAGCGGCCGACCGCGTTTTTCGCGATATCGCGCCAGCTCGAGTGGATCAGGCGGCGCATGGCCACGCGGGTGCCGAACGGACGCGTCTGCAACGTCCAGAGCAGCGCGAACAACACGCCGACCAGGCCGGCGAGATTGCTGTTGAAGAACGCCGGAAAGTCAGCGCTGTAGCCGCCCTGAATGCCGACGAAGCTCGCGGTATTGACCGCCACGAGCATGGCGACCATCGTGAAGCGCGGCTGCGGGATGAAGGTGCCGAGCAGCAGGTACGGAACGGCAAACATCGCGACGAGCAGACCGAAGTCATGGGCATTCGTCAGGATGAAGAACACATAGACGGCGGCGAACACCACGCACACGGCCGTTGCCCAGAAGAACGAGCGGATGAACGGTGCGGGCTCGTCCATGGCGGCGAAGAAGCAGCAGGCCACGGCGCCGAGCGAGACGGCCGCGGCGCCATCGTTCCAGCCGGTGTAGATCCACGCCATGCCCATGAGGAATGTGCATAGCGCGGCCGATACGGTCGAGAACAGGAGCAGGCCGTGATCGTAATGGCGCGCGCCGCCTAATTCCCAATGCGGGAAGGCGGGTGTCCATTCCTGTCCGCGGTCCTGATCGTCGTGCTGGCCAAAGCGGCGTTGCAACGACACGCAGTCTTGCCAGAGTTGCACGAGCGAGCGCAGACGGTCTTCGGTCGCCGCCACGAGTGCGCCATACCAGTCAGAGGCTTCGCCGGCCGATTGCGGCGGGCTCAACAGGTGGGCCGGGGCGGGCGACGGCGCACCGCGACGCAGCCATGCAACGACCTCTGCCATCTTCGCTTCGAGTGCTTCCGGCGCGCCCATTGGGTGCTGACGCAACGTGTGCACGAGCGAGGCTACCGTCGAGAGTACCGGCATCATCATGGTCATGCGCCCGCGCAATTCCTGCGCGTCGCGAACGCGTTCCGACGTGTCGGCATCGTAAGAGAGCTGGCTGATCAACTGGTCGAGCGCCAGAATGTCGGCCGCCATGCGGTGGCGGCTCATGTGTCGCGTGGCCTTGCCTTCCGGATCGGCCGAGAGCATGTCGGTCGTCCAGCGTGCGGCATCGGTGAGCCAGCGCGCCGAGCGGTCGTGCAGCACCTTGGCCACACTTGTGGGCAGGATCACGGCGCCGACCACACTCGCGCAAACGATACCGAGAATGATCTCCTCGGAGCGCGCGACCGCGATATCGAAAATGCCGTCGGGCGTATTGACCGCCGGCAGGGCGATCAGCGGCAAGGTGTACGACGCCAGCAGAAACACATAGCTGCGCGGTGAACGATGCAGCAGCGAGATATAGAGCAACGTGCCGGTCCACAGTCCGACAGCCGCCATCAGCAATTCAGGGTTGTTGACGAGCGCGGGAACGAAGGCAATGGACGCTGCCGCACCGAGCAGCGTGCCGAGCACGCGGTACAGCGCTTTGGAGCGGGTGGCGCCCGTGAGCGGGTGCGACACGATGTAGACCGTGGCCATCGCCCAGTACGGACGCGGCAAACCGAGCGCCAGGGCGATGTAGAGCGCCAGCATCGAGGCGACGAACGCCTTGATCGAGAAAATCCAGTCGCGTGAGGATGGCCAGTTGAACACGGTTTACTTCTTCGGGGGCTCCATCGCGAGGATGCCCACGTCGGGGCTCGCTACGCGGGAGATGGCTTCGAACACGCGCAACACCGCCTCGAAATCCTCGCGCGGGATGTTCGCGAAGACCTTCGCGCGCAACTGGCTGAGTTCGATTTCGAGCTTTTCGGCGAGCGCCTCGCCGGCCTCCGTGAGCCGCAGCGCATTGGCGCGCCGGTCGCTGGCATCGACTTCGCGCAGCACGAGGCCGGCTGCGCACAACTGATCGAGCAGCCGTACCAGAGATGCGCCTTCGAGTCCGACATATTCGGCAAGCTCGACCTGACGCACACCCTGGCCAAGACGGCGGATGAACAGTAACGGGCCGGCGCTCGCCGCGGAAATGCCGTATTCGACGATCGCGCCCTGCGAGATCTGACGCCACTGCTTGCCCGCCAGCAGCAAATGGCTGGTGAAGACAAAGCGGAGCGATTCAAGGGAGGTCATGGGGAAAGATTATATGTTAACTAATAATTAGGATGCTAGTTAATGCGTTATTGCATCAGGCGGTGAAATCGACGGGAAAGCCCGTCCCGTAAGGGGTTTCGACCGGTCTCGCGGTGCCGGCCGGCGAGCGGAAGCCGGCACTTTCGGCCACTTATGCCCGTTTTATTTTCCGGTGTGCGTCGGAACAGGGCTGTCAGGCGCCTGGGACATCGGCCTGGCTCGCGTCGTCAGTTTCGCCCTGCGCGCCGGACATCTCGTCTATCTGCTTCATGTTCTCGAGCAGCTTGAGCAAGTAGTGCAGGGTGTGGGTGATATCGCCCGTCGAGAACTCATCCAGTGCGCGTCCGTAGTAGTCGTGAATGCGCGGCACGGCCTCCCGGTGCCAGACATGACGGCCATGTTCGGTCATCGTAATGCGCCGCGAGCGCCGGTCGCGTCCGTCCGGTGCGCTGACGATATGGCCGTCGCGCTCCATGCGGCTGATCAGGCCGGACAGGTTCTGTCGGCTCACCATCAGATAGCGCGCGAGGTCGCCCACGCTCATGCCGTCGGGTACCTCTGGTCGGGACAATGCTCCCAGCACGGCCCATTGCTGTGTCGTCAGGCCAAGGCTTTCAACCGCTCTCGTCCCCGTTTTGTGCAACATGTTGGCGCATTGGTAGAGCCGAAAAAACAACCGGTTTGCCAGTTCCATTCGGGTAATATCTGTATTTTTATTAGGGTTATCCATATCGATTCCTCTGCATTTGCGTGCTTGCGCATTGCTGATCTGATGTCTAGTATACGTCAATATATTGACGTAATTTGATCGGCGGGCAGGCCCCCCTTCGCGCTCGGCAAGGATACCGTGCCCGTCAGCAACTCAGGAGGCAGAACATGCAGCGGTTCGAGGGCAAGACCGTCGTTGTGACGGGCGGCGGGGGCGGGATCGGCGGGGCGACATGTCGCCGGCTGGGAAGCGAGGGGGCGGCCGTGGCCGTGTTCGATCGCGATCTGGCGGCAGCGCAGCGCGTGGCTGGGGAAATCGTCGAAGCCGGGGGGCGAGCGCAGGCGTTTGCGTGCGACATCACCGTGCGCGAGCAGGTCGATGCGGCGCTCGCCGCCGTCGCGCAGGCATTCGGTCCGGTGAGCGTGCTGGTCAACAACGCCGGCTGGGACATCTTCAAACCCTTTACCAAGACGGTGCCCGCCGAGTGGGACCGGCTGATCGCCATCAATCTGATCGGCGCACTGCATATGCATCACGCGGTGCTGCCCGGAATGGTGGCGCAGCGCAGCGGACGGATCGTCAACATCGCATCCGACGCCGCACGGGTCGGCTCGTCCGGCGAAGCGGTCTATGCGGCGTGCAAGGGCGGGATCGTGGCGTTCTCGAAAACCATCGCGCGCGAGCATGCGCGCCACGGCATTACCGTCAATGTGGTGTGCCCCGGGCCGACCGACACCGCGCTTTTCGCCGACTACAAGGAAGGCGCCGGTAATCCCGAAAAACTCGTCGAGGCGTTCACGAAAGCGATCCCTCTCGGGCGTATTGGCCAGGCAGACGATCTGCCCGGCGCGATTGCTTTCTTCGCAAGCGACGACGCGGCGTTCGTCACCGGTCAGGTGCTGAGCGTGTCGGGCGGCCTCACGATGAACGGCTGATATTTCCATCAAGACGATGCTGCACACGGTCCGATGTCAGGTGGCCGGCGGCGAGGATCAGGACAATGAACTACGAAGACATTCTGTATGAAGTGCGCAACGGTGCGGCGTGGATCACGATCAACCGTCCGGAGAAGATGAATGCATTTCGCGGACGTACCTGCGACGAATTGATTCACGCGATCAACAAGGCGGGCTATGACAGGGAGATCGGCAGCATTGTGCTCGCCGGTGCTGGCGAGAAGGCGTTTTGCACCGGTGGCGACCAGTCGGCGCATGAAGGGCAGTACGACGGGCGCGGCACCATCGGTTTGCCGATGGAGGAACTGCACAACGCGATTCGCGACGTGCCCAAACCAGTGATCGCGCGGGTGCAGGGCTATGCGATTGGCGGCGGCAACGTGATCTGCACTTTGTGCGACTTCACGATCGCCTCCGAGAAGGCTGTCTTCGGTCAGGTCGGGCCGAAGGTCGGTTCGGTCGACCCCGGCTTCGGCACGGCGTTTCTGGCGCGCGTGGTCGGTGAGAAGAAAGCGCGCGAAATCTGGTACCTGTGCCGTCGCTATACGGCAGCCGAAGCGCTCGGGATGGGGCTGGTGAACACTGTGGTCCCGCATGAGCAACTCGACGCCGAAGTGCAGAAATGGTGCGACGAGATCATGGAGCGCAGCCCGACCGCGATCGCCATCGCAAAGCGCTCGTTCAACATGGACACCGCGCAGCAGGCGGGCATCGCCGGCATGGGCATGTACGCGCTCAAGCTCTACTACGAGACGGAGGAGTCGCGCGAAGGCGTGCGCGCGTTCCAGGAAAAGCGTAAGCCCGATTTCCGCAAGTACGCCAAATAAGCGAGGCAGACCGCGATGCTCAATCCGTATCTCGACGACGATCTCGTGGCTCTGGCCGAGCACACGCATCGCTTTGCTCAGGCCCGCATTGCTCCCGGTTTTCAGACGCGCGACCAAACGCGGGTGCTGGAACGCAGTCTCATGCGAGAGATGGGGGAAATGGGGTTGATTGCCCCCGAACTACCGGAAGTCTACGGCGGGCAGGGCATGGGACGTTTGGCCGCTGGTGTGATTCACGAGGCGATCGCGCGCGCCGATCTCAGCATGTCTTACGTCAACCTGCTGGCGTCGCTCAACGGACAGATTCTGGCCGAGCACGGCAAGCCGGAGGTGGTGACGCCCTGGTTGGAGAAGCTCACGCGCGGCGAGACGCTGCTGGCCATCGCACTGACCGAACCGCGTGGCGGCTCCGATGCCGCCAACCTGCGCATGCGCGCCGACTTCGACGGCACGCACTACATCCTTAATGGCGAGAAGACCTCGATCTCGGCAGCCGATCAGGCAGACGCGGCTGTCGTGTTCGCGCGCACCGGCGAGGTGTCCGAACTTGCGCGCGGCATCTCGGCGTTTCTCGTGCCGCTCGACCTGCCGGGCGTGACGCGCCAGCGCTTCGACTGCCACGGTCAGCGCGCCATCGGCCGGGGTTCGCTGTTCTTCGAGAACGTCAGAATTCCTGCCGACCATGGGCTCGGTGCGCCCGGCGAGGGCTTCGTGCAGGTGATGCAGGGCTTCGATTTCTCGCGTGCGCTGATCGGTCTGCAAGTGCTGGCTGTCGCCCGGGCGGCGCTGGACGAAACCTGGGAGTACGTGGCCCAGCGCGAGGCGTTCGGCAAGCCGCTTTCGGCCTTTCAGGGGGTGTCGCATCCGCTGGCGGATTTCGACACGCAGGTCGAGGCGGCCAGACTGCTTTGCCTGCAAACGCTCTGGCTCAAGGACCGTGGCCTGCCGCACAGCGCCGAAGCCGCAATGTGCAAATGGTGGGGGCCGAAGCTGGCCTACGACACGATTCATCAGTGTCTGCTGATGTTCGGACACGGTGGCTACGATCGTGGCGTCATGGAGCAACGCTTGCGTGACGTGCTGGGGTTCCAGATTGGCGACGGCACCGCGCAGATCATGAAGACGATCATTGCGCGCACCCGGGCGGGCAGGCAGGCCGTGCCGATCTGAGGGCGCCACGGCGACAGCAACAACAAGACCATAACGATACGAACGATGCGACAGCACAGGAGACGATGCAATGGAATTCGATGCGGTGTTGCTTCCCCCGAGGCGCGAGCAGAGCGTGGCACGCGGCTGGTGGCCCGAGCGCACGATCAACGATGCACTCGATGCGGCTGTTGCGGTGTCGCCCGCCAAGGTGGCCCTCACGGCGGTGTCGAGCGCCACCGGGCAGACTCAGCGCCTGACCTACGCGGCGCTTGCCGATGCCGCCGAGCGTCTCGCGCTGGGGCTGATGCGTCGTGGTGTCGGGCGCGGTGACGTCGTCGCCTGTCAATTGCCTAACGGTTGGCAGTTCGCGGTCACTTATCTGGCCTGCGCACGGATCGGCGCCGTGCTCAATCCGCTGATGCACATCTTCCGCGAGCGGGAATTGTCGTTCATGTTGCGTCACGGCGAGGCGAAAGTGTTCGTCGTGCCTCGCCAGTTCCGGGGTTTCGACCACGCGGCAATGGCGCGTGCGCTACAGCCGGACTTGCCGGACCTGCAACATGTCATCGTGGTCGACAGCAACGGCGACGCCTCCGGCGAGGATAGCTTCGACGCCGTTCTCATGGCGGGCGAACCCGCGGCGTCGGACGACGAGCGGGCCACCATGCGTGCTGCGCGCGCCCATCCGGACGACATCATGCAACTGATGTACACCTCGGGCACGACGGGCGAACCCAAAGGCGTGATGCACAGCGCAAACACCACGTTCTCGAACATTCTCGCCTATGCCGAGCGCATGCGCCTGGGCCGCGACGATGTGATCCTGATGGGGTCGCCGCTCGCCCATCAGACCGGCTTCATGTACGGACTCATGATGCCGGTGATTCTCGGGGCGAGCGCCGTGATGCTCGACATCTGGGATCCGGCAAACGCCGTGCGGCTGATCCGCGAGCAAGGTGTGACATTCACGATGGCGTCGACACCGTTCCTCTCCGATTTGACCAAAGCGGTGGCGGCCAGTGGCGAGACCGTGCCGAGTCTGCGCACATTTCTGTGCGCGGGGGCACCGATTCCAGGCCCTGTCGTCGAGCAGGCGCGCAGCGTGCTCGGCGCGAAGATCGTTTCGGCGTGGGGAATGACGGAGAACGGCGCCGTGACGCTCACGCGTCTCGACGACGACGATGTGCGGGCCTCCACGACCGACGGTTGCCCGCTCCCGGGCGTGGAGTTGCGCGTGGTCGATGCGCAGAACGACGTATTGCCCGTCGGAGAGACCGGGCGGCTGCTCGTGCGCGCCTGCTCGAACTTCGGTGGCTATCTGAAGCGCGCGCAATGGAACGGCACCGACGATCAGGGCTGGTTCGACACCGGCGACATGGCGTGGCTCGACGCGACCGGCTACGTTCGCATTGCCGGGCGCAGCAAGGACGTGATCATTCGCGGTGGCGAGAACATCCCTGTGGTGGAAATCGAAGCGCTTCTGTATCGGCATCCGGCGATCGCTACGGTGGCGATCGTGGCCTATCCGGACGAGCGTCTGGGCGAGCGCGCCTGTGCGGTCGTCGTGCCGCGCGCCGGCGAATCGATCGACCTCGCGGCCGTGACCAGCTTCCTCGCGTCGCACAAGGTGGCGCGGCAGTACTGGCCCGAGCGGATCGAAGTTCGTGACACGCTGCCGACGACGCCCACGGGTAAGATACAGAAATTCAAGCTGCGCGAGATGCTGCAGGCCTCTCGCGCAACGGCTAATGAACACACGCCTTGAGGACGACTGGCAAATGACATCGAAGGGACTGGATAGCGAATCGTTCGAGCTGTTGCTCGCGGCGGTGCAACGTTTCATCCGCGAGCGGCTGGTGCCCGCCGAGAACGACGTGGAGGAGCACGACGAAGTGCCTGCCGCGATCGTCGACGAAATGAAAGAGATGGGGTTGTTCGGCCTGTCGATCCCCGAGGAATTCGGTGGCATCGGCTTGTCGATGGCGCAGGAAGTGCGCGTGGCCTATGAGTTCGGGCAGACCTCGCTGGCCTTTCGTTCCGTGTTCGGCACCAATGTCGGCATCGGGTCGCAGGGCATTCTGATGGACGGCACCGAGGCGCAAAAGCGGGATCTGCTGCCGCGTGTGGCGAGCGGGGATCTGATCATGTCGTTTGCGCTCACGGAACCCGACGCCGGCTCGGACCCGGCGGCGCTCAAGACACGCGCCGTGCTCGATGGCGATACCTACGTGCTCGATGGTGTGAAGCGCTTCATCACCAACGCGCCGCGTGCCGGAGCCTTCACCCTGATGGCGCGCACCGGCGGCGAAGGGGCGGGTGGCATCTCGGCGTTCATCGTGCCGGCGGGCACGCCGGGGTTGTCGCTGGGCAAACCCGACAAGAAGATGGGGCAGCGCGGCACGAAGACCTGCGACGTAGTGCTGGAGGGCGTGCGTGTCCCGGCGGCGAACATCATTGGCGGCGAGGCAGGCAAAGGGTTCAAGACGGCCATGAAGGTGCTCGATCGCGGACGCCTGCACGTGGCGGCGCTCTCGTGCGGCATGGCGCAGCGCATTCTTGACGAAGCGGTGGCTTACGCGCGCGAACGCAAACAGTTCGGGCAGCGCATCGGCGACTTCCAATTGGTTCAGGCGATGCTTGCGGACAGTCAGGCCGAACTTTATGCGGGATGGTCGATGGTGCAGGACTGCGCCGCGCGCTACGACGCGAAGCCTGCGGGCAAGCGCGATGCGGATGTGAGCATGCGAGCCTCGTGCGCCAAGCTGTTCTGTACGGAGATGGTCGGGCGCGTGGCCGATCGCGGCGTGCAGGTGCATGGTGGCGCGGGCTACATCAACGAATACAAGGTCGAGCGCTTCTATCGCGATGTGCGTTTGCTTCGCCTGTACGAGGGCACCACGCAGATTCAGCAGTTGATCATCGGTCGCGCATTGATGCAGGACGACTGACGCTGCCCTGTCGGTTGCGGCGCGCCGGGCAGCGGCCGCGCGGTGGTTGTAATACACTCGCTGGCGTTCGCTGCCCCCGAGAGCCGTCGTGTCCGAACCTGCCCAGTCGCGCCCGCCATCCCCCTCCTTACCCCCTTCGCCGTCCGGGCCGTCTGACCGGCCGGCACTGACGGTCTCGCAGACGGCATTGCCGTTGCTCGTCGCGTCCACGTTCTTCATGGAGAACCTCGACGCGACCATCATCACCACGTCGCTGCCCGCCATGGCGCACGACTTCGGTGTGGCGCCGTCTCAGCTCTCCATCGGACTTTCGGCCTATCTGGTGGCCCTCGCGGCGTTCATTCCTGCGAGTGGCTGGCTCGCCGACCGGCTCGGCCCGCGTCGCGTGTTTCCGGCGGCGATTGCGCTTTTCACGCTCGCGTCGGTGCTGTGCGCGATGAGTACGAGCCTCGACATGTTCACGCTGTGTCGCGTGTTGCAGGGGCTCGCCGGGGCGATGATGGTGCCGGTCGGCCGACTCATCGTACTGCGCAATACCCCCAAGCCCGCGCTGGTACGCGCTATCGCGACGATCACCTGGCCGGGACTCGCCGCGCCAGTGCTTGGCCCGGCGCTGGGCGGGTTCATCTCGTCGACGTGGAGCTGGCACTGGATCTTCCTGATCAATGTACCGCTGGGCATTGCGGCCTTCGTGGCGGCGCTGTGGCTGGTGAAGCCGTCGCCCGGGCAACGCAAGCCATTCGATCTGCCCGGGTTTGTGACGAGCGGCGTCGGCGCGAGTCTGCTGATGTTCGGGGTGGAGCTGGCCAGCCGCACGCCGGCCGACTGGCCGCTGGTGATCGGGTGTCTCGCGACGGGACTGGTCGCCATGGTGTGGTCGGTCCGCCATTTCCTGCGCGCTGCGCATCCGCTTATCAATCTCTCCGCGCTGCGCGTGCAGACGTTCGCCGTGACGGTCTGGGGCGGTTCGATGTTCCGTATCGCCATCGGCAGCGCGCCGTTTCTCCTGCCGCTCATGTTCCAACTGGCGTTCGGCATGAGCGCCGTGACATCCGGTCTGCTGATGCTCGCGCTCTTCGCGGGCAATCTCGGCATCAAGCCGGCGACCACGCCGATCATGCGCCGCTTTGGCTTTCGTGGCGTGTTGCTGGGCAATGGCGTGCTCGTGGCGGTGGGCTTCGCACTGTGCGCACTGTTGACGGCGACGACACCCCTATGGCTCATCGCACTCGTGCTGCTCTTCGGCGGTATCTGCCGCTCGGTGCAGTTCACCACGCTCGCCACGATGGGCTTCGCGGACGTGCCGCCAGACGACATGAGCGGCGCCACGACGCTCTTCTCCGCGCTCCAGCAGATGACCTCCGGTCTGGGCATCGCTCTGGGCGCGCTCGTGCTCAAGATCACCGAAGTGGCGGGGGCCGCACCGTTCAGCGCGACCAGTTTCCGGTGGACGTTCGCCGCGATGGCGGCCATCGCGCTACTGGCTCTGATCGATGGTGTTCGCCTGCCCGCCGATGCCGGCGCGCACGTGAGCGGGCATACGCCATCGGCGGCACGCTGAGACGCATCATCCTGGTGCGCGCAAGGCGGGTAGCGCCCCGCCTTGCACTGCGGCGGTGCGGCAGGTTTCACGCCACTTTCGGGCGTTTCCCATAGACATTTCTCCCGCTTCGCCTTATTCGGCAACGTTCTGCCGATCGCGGTCGCCTGGCTGGCATGCTTGTTGCATTAGCGTAAGGGCCAGCGGCAAAGGCGTCGCCGGCAACGAATTCAGGTGCGACGTCGGGCGGGATCGCCTGCGACGTACCCACAGGACAACGGCGTCCCTCCGTGCTTCGGCACGGACGGACGCCGTTTTGTTTTTCGGGCGCTGCACGCGTTGCAACGGGAGAAGACAGCATGCGCAAACCTCGTCTGGTCGTGATCGGCAATGGCATGGCGGGCATCCGCACGCTTGAAGAGCTGCTGGAGATCGCGCCGCATCAATACGACATCACCGTGTTCGGCGCGGAGCCGCATCCGAACTACAACCGCATCCTGCTCTCGCCGGTGCTGGCGGGCGAACAGGCGTTTGCGGACATCGTGCTCAATCCACTCGACTGGTATGCGCAGAAGGGCATCACGTTGCATCTGGGCAAGGAAGTCACGCAGATCGACCGGCCGCGCCGTGTGGTGCGTTGTGCCGATGGCACCGAGGCGCCGTATGATCGTTTGCTGATCGCCACAGGCTCCAGCCCGTTCATCCTGCCGGTGCCGGGCAAGGATCTCGACGGCGTGATCAGCTATCGCGATATTCGCGATACCGAGATCATGATCGAGACGGCGCGCGTGAAGCGTCATGCGGTGGTGATCGGCGGCGGCTTGCTCGGTCTGGAAGCAGCGAATGGTCTCAAGCTGCGCGGCATGGACGTCACCGTCGTGCATCTGGCCGATACCCTGCTCGAACGCCAGCTCGACAGCACGGCCGGCAAGCTCCTGCAACAGTCGCTCGAAGCGCGCGGCCTGGCGTTCCGATTGGCGCATCAGACTTCGGCCATTCTCGATGACGGCAACGGTGCCGTGCGTGCCGTGACGTTCAGCAATGGCGAAGAGGTTGCCGCCGATCTCGTGGTGATGGCGGCGGGTATCCGGCCGAATACGACGCTTGCCGAAGCGGCCGGGCTATATTGCTCGCGCGGCATTGTCGTGTCCGACACGTTGCAAACCTACGATCCGCGCATCTACGCCGTGGGCGAGTGCGTGAGCCATCGCGGCGTGGCCTACGGTCTGGTGGCGCCGCTGTTCGAACAGGCCAAGGTCTGCGCCAATCACCTCGCGCTCATGGGCATCGGCAGCTATCGCGGCTCGGTGCTGTCGACCAAGCTCAAGGTTACGGGGATCGACCTGTTCTCGGCCGGCGATTTTCTGGGCGGCGAAGGCACTGAAGAAATCGTGCTGTCCGACCCGGCGAGCGGCGTCTACAAGAAGCTCGTGATCCGCGACGACAAGCTCGTTGGCGCATGTCTGTATGGCGACACGGCCGATGGCGCGTGGTACTTCAAGCTGCTGCGCGAAGGTCGCGCGTTGGGCGAATTGCGCGAGCGCATCATGTTCGGCGAGTCGAGTGTGGGCGATGTCGGCACGCAGGGGCAGAACCGTGCGTCGGCCATGTCCGATAGCGATGAAGTCTGCGGATGCAACGGCGTGTGCAAGGGCACCATCGTCAAGGCGATCACCGAGAAGGGGCTGTTCACGCTGGACGACGTGAAGAAGCACACGAAGGCCGCCAGCTCCTGCGGCTCGTGCGCCGGGCTGTGCGAGCAGATTCTGATGAGCACGCTGGGTTCGACCTACGACGCTGCACCGAAGGAAAAGGCCGTGTGCGGCTGCACCGACCTGTCACATGCGGAGGTGCGCCGCGCCGTGCGCGAGCATCGCCTCACGACGCACCGGGCTGCCTTCGATTTCCTCGAATGGCGCACGCCGAACGGCTGCGCGACGTGTCGCCCCGCGCTGAACTACTACATGCTGAGCACGTGGCCGAAGGAGGCTGTCGACGATCCGCAAAGCCGATTCGTCAACGAGCGCGTGCACGCCAATATCCAGAAGGACAACACGTTCTCCGTCATCCCGCAGATGAAAGGAGGGGTGACGAACGCGAGCGAGTTGCGCCGTATTGCCGACGTGGCGGACAAATACCGGATTCCGATGGTCAAGGTCACGGGCGGCCAGCGCATCGACCTGCTTGGCGTGAAGAAGGAAGACCTCGTGAATGTCTGGCGCGATCTCGGCATGCCGTCTGGGCACGCCTACGGCAAGTCGATCCGCACGGTGAAGACGTGTGTGGGCAGCGAGTTCTGCCGCTTCGGCACGCAGAACAGCACGCAGATGGGCATCGATCTCGAGACGATGCTCGCCAACATGTGGTCGCCGCACAAGGTAAAGCTGGCCGTGTCGGGCTGTCCGCGCAATTGCGCCGAAGCGGGCATCAAGGACGTCGGCGTGATTGCCGTCGATTCCGGCTGGGAGCTGTATGTCGGCGGCAACGGCGGTATCAAGACCGAAGTGGCGCAGTTCCTCGTCAAGGTGAAAACGGCCGAAGAGGTCAAGGAGTACACGGGTGCTTTCCTGCAACTCTATCGCGAGGAAGCCTATTACCTCGACCGCACGGTGCACTACCTCGACCGCGTGGGCCTCGACTATGTGAAACAACGCGTGGTGAACGACGCCGCCAACCGTCGTGCGCTCTATGACCGCCTGCTGTTCTCGCTCGACGGTCTGCCCGACCCGTGGAAGGCGCGCATCGAGGGGGCGCAAGCCAACGAATACCGTCCGCTTGCGCCGCTGGGCGCAGTCCCTGCGACTGTCTGAGGAGATCACCATGACGCTATCCGAACCGATCTGGCTGCATGTCTGCGACGTCGACGCAATCCCGCGTCTGGGCACGCGCGTGCTGCCACATTCGAGCGGCGACATCGCGCTCTTTCGCACCGAGGGTGACAACGTTTTCGCGTTGCGTGACAAGTGTCCGCACAAGGGCGGCGCGCTGTCGCAGGGCATCGTGCATGGCGAGAAGGTCACGTGTCCGCTGCATGCCTGGAATATCGATCTGAGAACCGGCGAAGCGTGCGCGCCCGATGTGGGTTGCGCGCAGCGCTTCCCCGTGCGGATCGACGCGGGCGAGGTCTATCTCTCGTTCGACGAGACGATGTGCGGCGAGGTGGGCGAGGTGGACGAGGCGGGCGCCGAAGCGACCGCCGCCGTCTGACCTTCTCACCATTGCCGGAGCCCTTATGACTACCCTCACGCAAACCACCTGCTGCTACTGCGGCGTCGGTTGCGGCATGCTTGTGGAGAGCGATGGCGAGCGCATCGTCGGCGTGCGGGGCGATCCGGCGCACCCGGCGAACTACGGGCGGTTGTGCAGCAAGGGCATGACGTTGCCGCTCAGCGCACAGTCGCTTGCCGGGCGCGTGTTGATGCCGGAACTGCGCAACACGCGCGATGCCGTGCGCGCGCCGGCGACATGGAACGACGCGCTGGAGGCAGTGGCCGCACGCTTTGCCGACGTCATTCGCCGTCACGGGCCGCACGCCGTTGCGTTCTATGTGTCGGGGCAATTGCTGACCGAGGACTATTACGTCTTCAACAAGCTGGCCAAGGGGCTGGTGCGCACCAATAACATCGATACGAACTCGCGCCTATGCATGTCGAGCGCCGTGAGCGGTTACAAGATGGCGTTCGGGGCCGACGGCCCGCCCACGTGCTACGACGATCTCGAAGCCGCGCGCACGGTGCTTTTTGCTGGCAGCAACATGGCGTATGCGCACCCGGTGCTGTTCCGCCGGCTCGAAGTGGCAAAGGCAGCCGATCCGTCGATTCGCTGGATCGTCGTGGACCCGCGCCGCACCGATACGGCCGCCATGGCCGATCTGCATCTGGCCATCGAGCCCGGCACCGATGTCGCGCTCTTTCACGGCATGCTGCATCACCTCATTTGGGAAGGGCGCATCGATCGCGCATACATCGAGGCGCATACGGAAGGGTTCGACGCGCTCAAGCAAGTGCTGCGCGCATACCCGCCGCAACTCGTAGCGGATATCTGCGGCATCGAAGAGTCGGCATTACGGCAAGCGGCGGACTGGTTCGGCGAAAGTCCGGCGGCACTGTCGCTCTACTGCATGGGGCTGAACCAGTCGAGCCACGGCACAGAGAAGAACCTCGCGCTCATTCATCTGCATCTGGCGACCGCACAGATCGGCCGCGCGGGCGCGGGACCGTTCTCGCTCACCGGGCAGCCCAACGCCATGGGCGGGCGTGAAGTGGGCGGACTGGCGACGATGCTCGCCGCACACCGCGAGATCGACAATGCAACCCACCGGGCGGAAGTCGAGCGGTTGTGGGGCGTATCCGGGCTATCGGATCAGCCGGGCCTGCCTGCCGTCGATATGTTCGATGCGGTGCGCGATGGAAGGATCAAGGCGATCTGGATCGCTTGCACGAACCCCGTGCATTCGATGCCTGACAGCGAGCGCGTGCGAGAGGCGCTGGCGAAAGCGGAATTCGTCGTGGTGCAAGAGGCCTTTCACCAGACCGACACGGTGCCGTATGCCGACGTGCTACTGCCCGCGGCGAGCTGGGGCGAGAAAGCCGGCACGGTCACGAACTCGGAGCGGCGCATCTCGCGTGTGCGGGCGGCCGTGCCCGCACCGGGTGCCGCACGGGCAGACTGGTGGATCGCCAGCGAGGTCGCCCGCCGTCTTGCGCCGAAGCTCGATGCCTCGCCGGCGCCATTCGCGTTTGCTTCCATCGAGGCGATTTTCGACGAGCACCGCGCACTGACCGTCGGGCGTGACCTGGATATCGGCGGCCTTGACTACGCGGTGCTCGAATCGCGCGGCCCCCAGCAGTGGCCGTTCCCGGCTGGGGCGATGCACGGCCGGGCGCGCCGCTATGAGAACGGCGTATTCGCGACCGCCGATGGGCGCGCACGCTTTCATGCGTTCGAGTACCAACCCGTGGCCGAGCCGATCAATGCCCGTCATCCGCTGCGTCTGATTACCGGCCGCCTGCGCGACCAGTGGCACGGCATGAGCCGCACGGGGCGGGTGGGGGCGTTGTTCGAGCATGCGCCGGAACCGGCAATCACGATGCACCCGGCCGACGCTGCGCGCCGCAGCCTGCGCGCAGGCGAATTCGTGCGGCTGTCAAGCCGCCGTGGCGAGCGGGTGCTGATGCTGAGTGTGAGCGACGACGTGGCGTCGGGCACGGTTTTCGTTCCCATGCATTGGAGCGGGCAATTTCTCGGTGGCGGCGGCGTGAACGAGACGACGCTTGGCGCCGTCGACAAATACTCGAAGCAACCGGAACTGAAGCACGCTGCTGTGCGCGTCGATCCGCTCACGCTGCCATGGCGCGTGGCGGCGGTGCGGCGTGGCGATGCGCTGCAACTTCATGCGGCGGTGCAGCCGCTGCTTGCCGAGCGGCGTTTCGCGAGCGTGCGTCTGGAGGGCGACGACCGGATTGTGGTCACCGCCGCCGACGATCAACCCGACGCGGCATGGCTCGAACGTTTGCACGGCGCGCTGGCGCTGCCGCGCGATGAATCGCTGCTGGAGTATCGCGACGCGCGCCGGGCGATGACCAAGCGAGTGGCATGGCGGGAGATGTTGATCGACGGCGTGCTGGTCGCCGGCAGTGAGGCGGATGTCGCGGCCTCGGCGTCGCTGCTCGCTCGTGTGCGAGACACCACGCCGTGGACACGGGCACGTCACGCCGTTTTCGTGGCGGACAGTGGACCGGCGATCCCGCGAGATCACATCATCTGTCAGTGCAAATCGATCACGGCGTCGCGCATCCATACGGCCATTGGGGCGGGGGCCGACGTTCCCCGGCTCAAGGCGGCGCTCGGCTGCGGCACCGTCTGCGGCTCGTGTGTGCCGGAGTTGCAGCGCATGTGCTCGGCGTCGGGTAAGCCGGCAGCACAGTCGATGGCGACGAATGCGGCGTGAGTGTGAAATTCCGGCGTTCGATACCGAACGTCACGACAAGCATCGACATGGGCGACATGGGCGACATGCAGGACATCGAGGATTTGAAGGAGAACGATCATGAAGAACGGCAAAGTCACCCTGCTCAGCGCAGGCCCCGGCGCGCTCGATCTGCTCACACTGCGAGCGGCGCGCGTGCTCGGCGAGGCCGACGTGCTGCTCGTCGACGATCTGGCCAATCCGGAGATCGCCACGCTCGCGCCGCAGGCCCGCGTGATTGCCGTGGGCAAGCGCGGCGGTTGCCGGTCGACGCCGCAAGCGTTCATCGAGCGGCTGATGTGCCGGTTCGCACGTGCCGGCGCTCATGTGGTGCGCGTAAAGGGAGGCGATGCGTTGATGTTCGGACGTGCGGGCGAGGAAATCTCGGCGCTGCGTCGCGCGGGTGTGCCGGTGGAGATCGTCAACGGCGTGTCGGCGGCCTTCGCGGCAGCGGCCGGCCTCGGCATGTCGCTCACGCATCGCGACCATTGCGCGGGCGTGACCTTCGTGACCGCGCACCGGCAAGACGGCAGCGCGCCCAACTGGGCGGCGTTGGCCGCGACGGGCACCACGCTGGCGATCTACATGGGGGTGAATCGGGTCGAAGCGCTGGCCGGCACGTTGCTGGCGCATCTCGACGCGAACACGCCGGCAGCGGCGGTGCAATGGGCCGGCACGCCGCAAGAGCGGCGTCTGGTGACATCGCTGGGGCGTCTGGCAGCCGACGTGCGCGCCGGGGGCTTCGCCAGTCCGGCCATTCTGCTCGTGGGCGGCGCGCTCAGTGAGGCGGCGCCGGTGGCGCTCGATATCGCCAATGGGGGCACGTCTGCCCACGTGGCGCCAGACGTCATCGCGCGAGCGGCCTGACGCGTTATCACCTTTATGGCCATGACCCCGCGCGACCCCCATCCACCATCAGATCCTGCGGCATCCACGCCCCCTGTGTCCTCCTCGACGCCTGCCGTCGAAGCGGCAAGGACGGGGGCAGGGGCGCATGGCATGCTGCGCGTGCTGCTCGTTACCGATACCGACAAGCCGATTGGCGAGTTGCGGGCGGCGCTCGCCCGTCTGGGCTGCGAAATGCTGGCGGAGGTCGCCAAGCCACAGGCATTGCCGCGCGTGGTGGAGAGCGAGCGTCCCGACGTGGTCATCATCGACACCGAATCGCCGTCGCGCGACACGCTCGAGCAACTTGCCGTGATGAATGCGGCCGCACCGCGCCCGGTACTGATGTTTTCGGCTGACGGCAATCAATCACGGATTCGCGAGGCCGTGGATGCGGGTGTCACGGCGTATTCCGTCGAGGGACTCGCTGCCGAGCGGCTCGCACCGATTCTCGAAGTCGCGCTCGCGCGCTTCGCTCATGAGGAAAAGCTACGGGCGCGACTGGTCAAGGCCGAGAACGAACTGGCCGACCGCAAGCTGATCGACCGCGCCAAGCGGTTGCTCATGGATCGACGCAGGATTTCCGAGCAGGAGGCCTACGCCATCCTGCGCAAACGGGCGATGGATCAGGGCGAGAAGCTCGTCGAAGTGGCGCGACAACTCGTCTCGATTGCCGAATTACTGGGGTAGACACTGCTCATGTCGACGTCATCATGGTTGGTTTCCGATGGGCCATCGCCGGACCGGCAAGATCGAATTTCGGACGATGTGCCGGAGAAGCGTCATTTGCGCGTGGGGTTCGTCGCGCTGTCGGATGCTGCGCCGCTGGTGGTGGCGAAGCGTCTGGAGCTGGGGCATGAGCATGGGCTCACGCTGGAACTGAGCCGGGAAGCGTCGTGGGCAGCGATCCGCGACAAGTTGCTCACCGGTGAGCTGGACGCGGCGCATTCGCTTTACGGGCTGGTCTACGGCGTGCAACTGGGCATCGGTGGACCGCGCGAGGACATGGCCGTCCTGATGGTGCTCAATCGCAACGGACAGGCCGTGACGGTCACGCCATCGCTCGCCGACGCGCTGGCCGAGACGAGTGATTTGCGAGAGGCATTGGCGTCGCTCGGTCGCAAGCCGGTGTTTGCGCAGACGTTCCCGACGGGTACGCACGCGATGTTCATGAATTACTGGTTCGCCGCGCAGGGCATCGACCCGTTGCGCGACATTGCGAGCATCGTGATTCCGCCCGCGCACATGGTGGCGGCGATGGAAGAGGGCGGGCTGGACGGCTTCTGTTGCGGCGAGCCGTGGCATGCCGTGGCGCAGGCGCGCGGGTTGGGGCGCACGGTCGCGGTGTCGAGCGATATCTGGCCAAATCACCCGGAAAAAGTGCTCGCCTGCCGACGGGACTTCGTCACCCGTTATCCGAAGACGGCCCGCGCGCTGGTGCGCACGCTGCTGAGCGCGTGTCGGTGGCTGGACATGCCGGGGCACCGGGCGGAAGCGGCGGGCTGGCTGGCCGAACCGGCATGGGTGGGTGCGCCGCGTGATCTGATCGCGGCGCGCTTGCTCGGGGATTTCGGACGCCTGTCCGGACGGCATGCATTGCTGTCGGTGAGCTTCTTTGATGGCGGTGTGGTGAACTACCCGCATCCGTCGGACGGAATATGGTTCGTCTCGCAGTACCGGCGTTGGGGGATGGTGGGGGACGATGCGGTCATTCACGCTGCGCAAACGGCGGCGGACGTGAATCAAACCGATCTGTTCGCAGCGGCGGCGCGCGCGGAGGCGGTGCCGGTGGTGTCGGAGGCGGTCGGTGAAGTGCTGTGCGATGGTCGCCGGTGGGATGCGGCGAGTGCCGCCGATCTGACGGCTTACCTCGACGGATTCGCCATTCGGGCGCGCTGAGCGGACGTCTTACCGTGCGAAGACGTCGCAATCGATATCGCCACGCGCGAGGCAGGCGCGCACGGCGCGCTCGCGGTGACGGTGATGCATGTTCAGGTGATAGACGAGCGCGAGCAGGACGACTTGTCGCGACACGTTGGCGAACACGGGTTCGAGCCCGGCTGCGCGGGCCAGTTCACGGCGCAGGACAGGGTGGAGACAGGCGAGGGCGAGGATCGCGAAAGATCCGGGCACTGCGAGAAACGCCGCTAAAGCAATCTTCTTTTTCATGGCCGTCGTGTGTGGTGAGGGCGTTGTGAGGACGCACCTGCTGGAGACGGTTGGGTTCTTAACGGAAACCGGCGCACCGATGTGCGCCGGTTTTTCCATTTTGGCGGGCGTCTCCTCCCGTCTCACTGCATCACAGCATGTGTGACAGTGTAGGGAGCCGACTCATTTCGATAAACGCGCGAAAATGAAAGCCTCTCTTGCGTAAAGCGAGGGGAATCACCGAATCACGTGAAGGAGGGAATCGAATGCCGACGGTGCTTGAGGGACGCTGCTTATGCGGCGCCAGCCGCTTCGAGATTCGCGAGCCGATATAGCCTTACACCTTCTTCACGAACTCCGTTTTCAGGCTCATTGCACCGAAGCCGTCGATTTTGCAGTCGATGTCGTGGTCGCCGTCGACCAGGCGGATGTTCTTCACTTTGGTGCCGATCTTGATCGTGCCCCCACCGCCTTTGAGCTTCAGATCTTTGATGACCGTCACGGTATCGCCGTTTTGCAGAATCGCACCGGTGGCGTCACGATAGACGCGCTCGGTTGGCTCTGCCGCAACTTCGGCCTGCGCCGACCATTCGTTGCCGCATTCCGGGCAGATGCACATCCCGCCGTCTTCATACGTGAATTCGGAGTTGCATTTCGGGCACGGGGGCAGAGCGCTCATTTGATATTTCCCTGAAGTCATGCGAAGGCAATAAGAGCGCGAGAGTATAACGGTGTCGGCTAGGGTGTCCCTTGCGTTGGCCCAATCATCGGTTACAGACCGCGCACGGGCGTTGAAATCCCTAATGGCTCCGGCGCGTCACACCGGCGATACTGGTTTGGTCGATAATGGGCGCCACGCCCGCCATCCCTTTTACTGCGCTGTCCCCGTCATGGCCGCCGAGATTCAGATTCCCATTCGTACGGAGTGCCCGCCCGGTGCCTGCACCTGCGAGCGGGAAACGCTCTTGCAGGATGCCCAAGGCGACCGGCGCATTCTGATGCTGACGCAAGCCGAGGAAAAGCGGCTGATCGCGCGAATCGAGGCGATTTCCAGCTACAACGATCTGAACCGCATGATCGGCCTGATGCACGCCCAACTCGGCATTCGGTTGCGTATTACGCCAAGCCCGAACGAAGTCAGAACCCTGCGCGGCATCGTCATTCAATTGGACGCGCAACCCGGCTTGTGCCGAAAGACCCGCTCCAATATTCCCGCCGCCATTCGACGCTGTCTCGATGCCCGCCCCGAAATCGCCTTTGCCATTCTCGATTCGCACGATTTGCTTGGCGGGATTTGATGGCGTGTATTGACTGCCGTCGTGCCGATTTCCGAGGCGTCGAATCGTCTTCGGCGACAGCGACATGAGCGATGACGCCGAGTCCTCCACGAAGGCGTTTGCGCCCGCCGAGATGAATCGGGCAGGCAGCGTGTCTTCGCCGGTCGCATAGCCCGGGCGCGTGTTGATCGACGGGCTTTTCATTTTCTGTCATCGCCCCCTGGCGTGCTCGCCGCGCAGCGTCATGACGGCGCTGTCCACGCGCGCGACGACCTTGCCGTCCTCGCGTTGGATGTCGCACTGATAGTGCGAGACGGTGCGTCCGCGATGCGTCGCCCATGCGCGCGCCAGCAGGCGTGCGTCCCACACCGGGCGCAGGAACGTCGCTTTCAGATCGATGCTCGTGAACGTCTCGCCCTCGCCCATGAGCGTCGAGTGCGCAGTGCCGATGGCCGCGTCCGCCAGTTCGCACAGCAGGCCGCCGTGAACGGTGCCTTGCTGGTTGCCGTGGATCTCAGGATGGGTATTGAGTTCGATGACGGCGAGCGCTTCGCCGACCTCCACGATCCGAAAGCCGAGGAATTGCGAGATCGCCGTCGGGTAGCGCATGTGGATGGATTCGTCGCCGTTGAGCGTGCCGTCGAGCAGTCGTTGCAAGTAGGTCAGCACCGGGTATTGCGCGTCTTGGGGGATGTCGGTCGTCTGGGGCATGGCGGTCTCTTTTGACGTTTGCGATCTGAAGTGTCGCCGCCTAGAATCAGACAATCAAGAAATTGTCCTACGTACAGTCATGACCGATTCCCCTGTCTCCGCACTCGTCGAACGCCTGTCGGGCGATATCCGCAGCGGCGTGCTGTCGCCAGGCTCGGCACTGCCGACGCATCGAAAACTCGCCGCGCAGTACGGCATTGCGATTGCGTCCGCGACCAAGGTCTACGCGAAGCTGCGAGATCTGGGACTGGTCGTCGGCGAGGTGGGGCGGGGGACGTTCGTGCGGGATCGTCCGATGCAGCGCGAGTGGGATGTCGATGACGAGGCGCGGCTGAGTTCCAGCGCGGTGGATCTGTCGTTCAACCATCCGTCATGGCCGGATCAGAGCGAGTTGCTGCGCGCGACGTTGCGTGAGCTGGCGACGGCCGGGGATCTCAGTGCGTTGATGCATCAGCAGCCGCCCGGCGGTCGGCAGCATGAGCGCGAGACGGTGGCGGCGTATCTGCGTCGTGCGCGGGGCATTGATGTGCCGGGGGAACGCATCTTTCTCGTCGGTGGCGCGCAACAAGGTCTCGACGTGGTGGTGCGAACGGCGTTGCGCCCGGGCGATGCCGTGGCCGTCGACGCGTTGACGTATCCGGGATTCAAGATGACGGCGTCGCTGGCAGGACTGACGTTGAAGCCAGTTGCGGCGGGGCATGGCGGGCGCAGGGGACATGTGGGGCCCGATTTCGATGCGCTCGAAGCGGTATGCCGTCGCCATGCCGTGAGGGCCATCTATTCGATGCCGACGTTGCACAACCCGCTGGGTTGGGTGTTGAGTACGGCACAGCGTCGGCGTTTGGTGGAGATTGCACGACGTTACGACTGCCTGATCATTGAAGATGCGACGTATGCGTATCTCGTTGACAGCGTGGGACTGCCCATCGTCACGCTCGCGCCGGAGCGTACGTTTTACATATCGAGTCTCTCGAAGAGTGTGGCGACGGGGTTGCGCTTCGGGTATGTCGTTGCGCCTGAGGCGTACGCAGCGCAGGTCAAACGTGTGGTGCGGGCGTCGTACTGGAGTCTGTCGAGTGTGGTCACGGCCATCGCGACGCGCTGGTTCGCGAGCGGTGAGGTCGAGCGTCAGGAGGAACGCCAGCGCGCGCAGGCAAAGTGGCGTCAGACGGTTGCCCGTGAGGCGTTGCGCGGCATGGATGTGGTTACGCATCCGTCGTCGTTATTTCTTTGGCTGCCGTTGCCCGAAGGATTGCGCATGGATCGGGTGGCGTCCGCGCTGGCTGCGCGCGGTATCGCCGTATCGAAGGCGCAGGCTTACGCCACGACGCGGCACGCGCCTCATGCACTTCGGCTTGGACTGAGTTCGATGAGCGAGGCGCAGGTCGCGCCTGTGCTCGCCGAGGTGCGCGACATCATCGAGCGGATGCCGCTGTGATGGGGCTGCTGCTGATCTCCAGCATCACGGGATTTCAACACCTTGCATAAGTTGCGAGACGCAACTATATTGGTTGCGTGCCGCAACTTTTGCAATGTCTGTGCGTCACCGTCATGCCTGACGTCATTCGCGACCTGTGTGAGATGCCCTATGGACCTTGTCGATCTACCCGGTATGCCCCGCGAAGCGGAGATTCTCGAACTCCGCGATTTCTCCCGAAAACTGGTGCGCGAGCTGGGGTTCATGCGAACCACGCTCGCCGATAGCGACCTCGCGCCATCGGCCGTCCATGCCATTATCGAAATCGGCGCGACGCCCGGCATCAGTGCCAAGGACCTCGGCAATATTCTGCGTCTCGATAAATCGAACACCAGTCGGCAAGTGGCGAAGCTGGAGGCCAGTGGCCTCGTGCGGCGTGCGACTGCCAACGACGATGCGCGAACCTCCGAACTCTCACTGACCGAGGCGGGACAGGAGCTGCGGCGCAAGATCGACCGCTTCGCGACGGATCAGGTGTCGAGTGCATTGCGACGTATCGTGCCAGCAGATCAGGAGGCGCTGGTCCGCTCACTCGCGTTATATGCCGATGCGCTTGCGCAGGACAATTCGGCAAAGCGGGTGGACGAGGCCGGGATCGATGCGCAGATTACGGAGGGATACCAGCCCGGGTGCATCGGCGATATCGCGAGCCTGCACGCGCGCTACTACGCAGAGCACTGGGGCTTCGGCGCCTACTTCGAGAAGAAGGTCGCGACGGGGCTGGCGGAATTTGCCGGGGCGTTGCCAGCAGAGGGCAAGGCGCTTTGGTTGTACATCGAGAACGGACGCACGCTGGCCTCGCTCGCCATCGACGGAAATCTGGAGACGGGGGTTGCGCACTTGCGTTGGTTCATCGTGGACGACGCGCTGCGTGGCTCGGGCGTTGGACGGCGTCTCATGTCGGCCGCCATGGCGTATGTCGACGCGCGTTTCAATGAGACCTACCTGTGGACGTTCAAAGGGCTCGACGCGGCGCGTCATCTTTACGAATCGTTCGGCTTTCGTCTCGCCGAGGAAGCGGAAGGCGAGCAATGGGGAAGACGCGTCGTCGAGCAGCGGTTTAACCGTCGCAAAGCGTAAATGGACGCGATTTACGTAATAAGTGTCAGGGCGTCCGCAAGCGACAGCACCGTCGTTCTCGAATCGAAGGCGGTTGCGAAAAGATGATCGTGAACGATCGTATCGGGGTCGTAGCAACAGTCCTTGACGGTGAAAAGCCGGTAATCAGCGTCGCTTGCGTAGGCTACGGAAGACAGCATGACGCCGGTCGAGGCGATGCCGACCATCATCAACGTGTCGACGCCGCTTGCGCTCAGTCGTAACTGCAGGTCGGTGCCGAAGAAAGCGCTGGCGCGGTGCGCGATGACGAGCGGCTCCTCGGGACGTTGTGCCAGTTCAGGCGAAATTGTGTCGTCGACGAACAATCCCAGTCGTTTCACGCCTTGCCCGTTGCGGTTCATCGGGCTGACTTCCGGATAGCCGGGGCTGAAGTGGAATTTGACGAAGTAGACGGCGATACCCCGGGCGCGCGCCGCGTTGCACAACGCGCGTGTGTTGGCGAGCAGCGTCGGCGCGACGGCGGGGAACAGCGCGAGGATGTCCGTCTGATAGTGCATGACGATCAGCGCGGTCTTCGCCGGGATGAGTGGGCTGTTGAGCGCGTCTGGGCTGTGTGACGCGGGATCGGCGGTCTTGCGTTCGACGGGTGACGTCATCGGATGTCTCGAAAGAGAGTGACGCGACGACTTTATCAGAATGCTTCAGGCGTCTGGGCTGCGGCGGACGGCGCGAGACGCCGCTGTTCGATCAGGTGGCCGTGCTGTGCTGAAATGCAAAAAGCCTTGATTTCTTTACGAAATCAAGGCTTTTTACCATGTCTGGTTGCGGGGACAGGATTTGAACCTGTGACCTTCGGGTTATGAGCCCGACGAGCTGCCAGACTGCTCCACCCCGCGTCTGAAGAAATGAATAGTACGGGAATTCTGCGCATTGTGTCAAGCATTTATGACATTTGTTTTATGAACTTCCCGAAAATCATGCACGAGGCGTGCATTTTCCCCGTATCTCGCGCGCATGCGTTGTGTTGCGGGCCTTCACTTGTCGAATCCTCTGGTTTAGTATTTGTGTTACCAACCAGTTAATTAAAGCTATCCATGACGAACGATCCTCAGGTGGCTCGAGTCACCAGAAACCGTGATCGCACGCGGGCGCAGATCCTGTCCGCCGCACGCGACGAGTTTTCGTTGCGCGGCTACGAAGGTGCCCGCGTGGAGGCCATCGCCGAGCGCGCTGGCTCCAACAAGCGCATGCTTTATTACTACTTCAAGAACAAAGACGAGTTGTTTCTCGCGGTGATGGAGGACACCTATCGCGGCATTCGCGATGCGGAAGCCGAACTGCGTCTGCTTGACCTTGCGCCTATCGATGCGATCCGCGCGCTCGTCACATTCACCTGGGAGTACTACCTCGCACATCCCGAGTTTCTCTCGCTGCTCAATAGCGAAAACCTCTATCACGCGCAGCATCTGCGCCGCTCGAACGACATCCGCTCGCTGAACTCCCCGCTCATCGACACGCTGGGTGAAATCCTCGCGCGCGGTCATCGGGAGAAGCTGTTTCGTGGCGGCGTCGATCCGCTTCAGCTCTACATCTCCATCGCGGCACTTGGCTACTTCTACCTGTCGAACAACGCCACGCTGTGCACCGTGTTCGGGCGAGACCTGTCGACCCCGAAGGCGCGTCTCGAACGTCTTCAGCACATGATCGATATGGTCTTGGGGTATCTACTGATCAGCTAGTTTTTTACACGATTCCCCGTTGACAGCCCAATGTCGCCTGCCTAAGATAATTAACCAGTTGGTAACAAAAAGCGAAGAAGACACACCGCGCATACACAACACGCCGGCGATGTCCGAGACCTGATCTCGCACACGACCGGCCCGTACCTCGCCAAGGATGGAGACAACTCATGGCGCAAGCGACACCGTTGGTTCGTAAGGTATTCGAGTCTCGTGCGTTCAGGCCCATTGCCCTGATTGCATTCATCATCATCGGCTGGGAGCTGACGATTCAGCTCTTCCAGATCAAACCGTATCTGGTGCCCGATCCCCTGGTCGTCATCCGCCAGCTCGTCACCGACTGGCCCAAGCTCTGGAGCGAGACGCTGGTGACGACTTACGCCACGGTCGGCGGCTTCCTCCTCTCGGCCTTGATTGGCGTGCCGCTCGCGATGCTCATCGCTTACTCCCGGCTCGTCGAGAGCTATGTCTATCCGCTGCTGGTCTTCTCGCAATCGATTCCGAAGATCGCCATCGCGCCGTTGCTGGTGGTCTGGTTCGGTTTCGGCATCGTGCCGAAAATCGTCACGGCGTTCTTGCTTGGCTTCTTCCCCGTTGTCGTATCGACGGTCATGGGGTTCAAGTCTGTCGACCGCGACATGATCGACCTTGTGCGGTCGATGAAAGCCAGCCGTTTGCAAACGTTCCTCAAGATCAGTCTGCCGTTCGCCATGCCCAGCATCTTCAGCGGACTGAAGGTGTCGGTCACGCTGGCCGTGGTCGGCGCCGTTGTCGGTGAGTTCGTCGGCGCCAATTCCGGCATCGGCTATGTGCTGCAAGTGGCGAACGGCAACTTCGATCTGCCGCTGATGTTCGCGGCGCTCATCCTGCTCTCCCTCGTCGGCGTGGTGTTGTTCGTGCTGGTCGACATGGTCGAGCGGGTGATGATCCCCTGGCACGCCTCGCATCGCGACGATTACTACGTCAGCCCCTGAGCGCGACCTCGCCGAGGGTATCGGCAACGTTAGCAATGTCACCGAATTTCGCCGTAGCGCGGGCGACTCGCGCTCGGCTCGTCGCATCCCCCGTAAGAAGAACGACATAAGGAGACAGGCATGATTCGAATGCAAGCGCGGCGCGGCGGTGTGCCGCGACGGGTATCGGGAGCCACCCCCATGTTCCTCGCACGTATTTCCCGTGCGATCGCGAGGGTCGCGACCGGCGCGGTGATCGCGCTCGGCATGGCGCTGCCGGCGCAAGCGCGCGACAAGGTCACGCTGATGCTCAACTGGTACACCTATGGCGAGCATGCGCCGTTCTATCTCGGGGTCGAGCGCGGCTACTTCGCCGCAGAGAACATTGATCTCGATATTCAGGAAGGGCGCGGCTCGGCCGTCACCGTGCAAGCGGTGGCGGCGGGTTCGACAACGCTCGGCTATGCAGACGTCAGCACCATGATCAAGGCGGCTGCCAAGGGAGCGCCGGTGGTGACCGTTGGCGTGATGTTGCAAAAGAGCCCGGCGTCGGTGATGGGCTTTGCCGAGAAGAACATCGTGAAGCCGGCCGATATCAAGGGCCGCACGGTCGCCATGACCCCCGGCGATTCGCTCTCGCAACTCTGGCCCGTCTATCTCAAGTCGAATCATCTCGGTGACTCGGACTACAAACCCGTGTCGGGCGACGCGGCGACCAAACGCAACGCGGTGGTCAACGGCCGTGCCGATCTGCTGCTGGGCAACGTGAACGACCAGAAGCCGATCATCGAAGAAATCACGGGCAAGCCGGTGCGTGCGCTGTTGTTCGCCGACGCGGGCGTCAATCCGTTGAACGGCGGCATCATCGCACGCAAGGAGATGCTCAAGTCGAACCCCGATCTGTTGCGTCGCTTCCTGCGCGCGGCGGCGAAATCGGTGCAGGCTGCCACGCAGTCGCCGCAAGACGCTGTGAACGCCATGCTCAAGATCAATGCGAAGGCCGGCAAACCGGAAACGCTTACCAAGAGCTGGGAGGCAACGATTCCGCTGCTGCATACCGCCAGTACGCAGAATCTGCCGCCGCTGCGCTTCGATCCGAAAGACATGGCCGCCACACTCGACCTGATGGTCAAGTACGGCGGAGTGGACGGCGCTACCGCCGGCAAGGCCGAGGACTATTACACGCTGGAGTTTCTGCCGAAATGAACCGCCCAGTGGAAAGTGTGCTGACGGCGTTGTCGGCAGTGCCCGGCAGCGCTGCCGAACCCGCCGTGCGTCCGGACCCGATGATCCGTTTTGACGGCATCGCGAAAACGTATGAAACGAAAGAGGGATCGGTTCGCTCGCTCAATCCGGTATCGCTCGATGTGGCGCCCGGTGAGTTCGTCTCCATCGTCGGGCCGAGCGGTTGTGGCAAGAGCACGTTGCTGAAGATTGCCGCCGGGTTGCTGCCGGCGTCGGAAGGAACGCTGATCGTCAACGGCAAGGCCGTCGACGGCCCGCCCGACGACATCGGTATGGTGTTCCAGAATGCAGTGCTGCTCGCGTGGCGCGACATTCTGTCCAACATCATGTTGCAAATCGAAGTGCGCAAGCTCGACCGGGCCGCGTATCTGGCGCGGGCGAAGGCGCTCATCGAGATGGCGGGCCTCACGGACTTTGCCCACAAGCTGCCCTGGCAGCTCTCGGGCGGGATGCAACAACGCGCGGCAATCTGCCGTGCGCTGGTGCACGATCCGAAGATCCTGCTCATGGACGAGCCGTTCGGCGCGCTCGATGCCATGACGCGCGAAAAGATGAATCTGGAGTTGCAGCGCATCTGGCTTTCCACGGGAAAGACGGTGCTGCTCATTACGCACAGCATTCCGGAGGCGGTGTTTTTATCGGATCGTGTGGTGGTGATGTCGGAGCGTCCGGGCAGCATTGCGGCGATCTATGACGTCAAACTGCCGCGTCCGCGCGGACTGGACGTCATGGGCGATCCGGAGTTCGCACGTCTCACGCGGCAGATTCGCTCGCACTTTTACGCGCAGGGGAATCTGGACGAGTAATGCCGGCGGGCAGCGCCCGCGTCGTCACGGTCGCCCAGCGGCGACTTCGAGTTAATGCGTTTCTTTCTGGGACTGACGTATGTCGGGTATGTCAGGGGTATCGCTCACCCTAACGTTTTGCGAATTGTTCGAGCGCGACGTCGCGCTGCGGCTGCCATTTCGCTTCGGTGCGGTCACGTTGCGCCACGCGACACAGGCCTTTGTGCGCGTGGGCGTGCGTCTGGCCGACGGTCGCGAAGCGGTGGGGGCGAGCGCCGAACTGATGGTGCCGAAATGGTTCGACAAGTCGCCGGAACTGTCGCAGGCGCAGAACGCCGAGCAACTGCGCGATTCACTTCGGCTGGCACGTCGGCTGGCGCTGGAAGACAGTGCGCCTGCGACCGCTTTCGCTCGCTTCGAACGGCAGTATCCGGTGCAACTTCACGAAGGGGCGGCGCTTGGATTGAATCCGCTCGTGGCGTCGTTCGGGCTTGCGCAGATCGATAAGGCGGTCCTCGATGGTCTGTGCCGCGCGTTGGGTGTTTCGTTTTTCGACGCCATGCGGCGCAACGTGGTGGGCTTGAGGCATACGCCGCTAGCCCCGGATCTCGACGGCTTCGATTTCGACACCCTGTTGACCGATCTCCGGCCGATGCGCTCGCTCGCGTTGCGGCACACGGTGGGTATGGCCGACGTGCTTACCCACGCGGGGAGCGCGGACCTGCCAGACGATGGACTGCCTGCGACGCTTGAAGACGTGGTGCGTCGCTATCGTCCGCGTGAATTCAAGCTCAAGCTCGGCGGCGACGCACAGCAGGATCGCGAACGCCTCACCGCCATTGCCTCGCTGTTAGGGCGGCAATGTCCGGATTACCGCGTCACGCTCGATGGCAACGAGCAATACGCCGACGCCGGCACGTTCCTCGCGTTTTGGCGTTCGATGGAGCGCGACGCCCAACTGTCCGATCTGGTGCGGCGGGTGCGTTATGTGGAACAACCGTTGGCGCGAAGCGTGGCGCTGCGTCATCCGCTGGGCCCGCTCGCGAGTGCCGTGCCGATGATGATCGACGAATCCGACGAGACGCTCGATGCCTTCGTGGATGCAAAGGCGCTGGGCTATCGCGCCGTGTCGAGCAAGAGTTGCAAGGGCCTTTACAAGTCGCTGATCAATCGCGCGCGTTGCGAACTCTGGAACGCACAGGCGGGGGTACGTCGTTACTTCATGACGGCAGAAGACCTGACCTGTCAGGCGGGGCTTGCCGTGCAACAGGATCTGGCGTTGGCGGCGCTGCTTGGCGTGACGCACATCGAGCGCAACGGGCACCACTATGTCGCTGGTATGCCCGGTGCCCGGGAAGAGGAGCAGCGAGCCTTCGCGCAGCGTCATCCGGCGCTCTACGCGTGGCAAGCCGGGCAGGACATTGACGGGGTGCGTTTGCGGGTGAACGAAGGCGACATCGCGTTGGAAGACCTCTACGGCGAAGGTTTTGCATCAAATGCCATGCCGGATTGGACGACGCTTCGGGAGATGCAGACACATTGAACGACAGAGGGTGAGGCAATGATATGTCGGATCCTTCGCCAATAATTTAGGTATACGAAATTTTTGATTTCGTTCGGTGGCTTCGATGACCGGCCCCGGACATCCACGAATCGACGACGAATCGATAGGGCATCGCTACAAGGGAAGTCACAGGAGATTACGTAATGGCAACGCTTCGAATCGGCATCATCATGCACGGCGTGACCGGTCGCATGGGTATGAATCAGCACTTGATCCGCTCCATTGTGGAGATTCGCAAACAAGGGGGCGTGACGCTCGCCAACGGCGACCGTCTCATGCCCGATCCGATTCTGGTCGGACGCAACGCCGAGAAGATTGCAGCGCTCGCGCGTCAGTACGGCATCGAGCGCTGGAGCGTGAATCTGGATGAGGCGCTGGCGAATCCCGACGACACGGTGTTCTTCGACGCCGCGACGACACAGGCACGTCCAGCGCTGCTCAAGCGTGCCGTGAAAGCGGGCAAGCACATCTACTGCGAGAAGCCCGTGGCAACGAATCTGGCCGAGGCACTCGATCTGTACCACGCGGCGCAGGCCGCAGGCGTGAAACACGGCGTGGTGCAGGACAAGCTCTGGTTGCCGGGACTGCGCAAACTGCAACTTCTCAATGACGCGGGCTTCTTCGGACAAGTGCTGTCCGTGCGCGGCGAATTCGGTTACTGGGTGTTCGAGGGCGATCTGCAACCCACGCAGCGCCCGTCGTGGAATTACCGTACCGAAGACGGTGGCGGCATCATTCTCGACATGCTGTGCCACTGGCGCTACGTGCTCGATAACGTCTTCGGCAAGGTCAAGAGCGTGTCGTGCCTCGGCGCCACGCACATCCCGCAGCGCTGGGACGAACAGGGCAAGCCGTACAAGGCCACGGCCGACGATGCAGCCTATGCAACGTTTGAACTCGAGAACGGCGTGATCGTGCAGTTGAACAGCTCGTGGTGCGTGCGCGTGCGCCGCGACGATCTGGTGACGTTCCAGGTGGACGGCACGCACGGCTCGGCAGTCGCGGGGTTGACCGACTGCTGGACGCAATCGCGTGTGAATACCCCGAAGCCGGTGTGGAATCCGGACGTGCGCCAGACCCACGATTTCTTCGACGATTGGGTCAAGGTGCCCGACACGACGGCTTACGACAATGCGTTCAAGGTGCAGTGGGAACTGTTCCTGCGCCACGTCGCGGGCGAGGGTGACTTCAAGTGGAACCTGCTCGAGGGCGCGAAGGGGGTGCAGCTCGTTGAGCTTGGACTGCAAAGCTGGCGCGAGCGCCGCTGGCTCGACGTGCCGGATCTGTCCGGCCGGGAAGGAGCGTAAGCCATGGCGCCGACGCTCAAGCTGATCGATCGCGACGGGCATCTCGTGCCATTCACCGTGCGTACCGAGCGCACGTGGCAGCCGAATCCGTCGCCGAAGATGAATCGCATTGCCTATTCGGCAGCGCACGTGGTGGCGGATACGCGCTCGACGGCCGATCCGTGGCTGACCGCCGCCGTCGACTGGGACGCCACACTCGCTTACCGCGAACGGCTGTTCTCGCTGGGCCTCGGGGTGGCCGAAGCCATGGATACGGCGCAACGCGGTATGGGGCTGGACTGGCCGACGTCGCTCGAATTGATCCGGCGCAGCGTTGCGCAGTCGAAGCATCACCCCGGTGCGTTGATCGCTTGTGGCGCCGGTACCGATCATTTGGTGCCCGCCGCCGGGCTCACGCTGGACGACGTGATTCGCGCCTACGAGGAGCAGGTCGAGGCGGTCGAGGCGGCCGGTGGCCGGATCATTCTGATGGCAAGCCGTGCGCTCGCAGCCGTGGCCAAGGGGCCGGAGGATTATCTGCGCGTGTACGAGCGGATACTGCGTCAGGTGCGCGAGCCGGTGATTCTGCATTGGCTCGGCGATATGTTCGACCCGGCGCTGTCAGGTTACTGGGGGCATCGCGACCTGGATCGCGCGACGGACGTTTGTCTGCAAGTGATCGAGACGCAACCCGCGAAGGTCGACGGCATCAAAATCTCGTTGCTCGACAAGGACAAGGAGATCGCCATGCGCCGGCGTTTGCCGAAGGGCGTGCGCATGTACACGGGCGACGATTTCAACTACGCGGAACTGATTGTGGGCGACGCACACGGCTATTCGGACGCGTTGCTCGGCATCTTCGACGCGATTGCCCCGGCCGCGTCGACGGCGCTCGACGCGCTGGGACGCGGCGATCGCGAGACCTTCGATGCGATTCTCGCGCCGACCGTGCCGCTGTCGCGCCACATCTTCGCCGCGCCGACCCGGTTCTATAAGTCGGGGGTGGTCTTCATGGCGTGGCTCAATGGCCATCAGGAACACTTCGCGATGGTCGGCGGCCAGCAAAGCGCGCGCAGTCTCTGGCATTACTGCGAGTTGTTTCGTCTGGCTACCGCCGCGCAACTGATCGAAGATCCGGCGCTGGCGGCGTATCGCATGAAGCTCTGGCTTGCCGTGAGTGGGGTGGAAGCATGAGCGCCGGCACGCGCGACGTGGTGACGTCGATGTCGCCCTACGTGCCGCCGCCGGCGGAGAAACTGTCGATCAACACGGCGACGGTGCGCCAGCAGTGGAAGCTCGACGCCATCATCGACGGCATTGCGCGCCATGGGATTCGTGGCATTTCACCGTGGCGCGATCAGGTGGCCGAGTTGGGGCTCGCGGAGACGGCCCGACGGATTCGCGCGCATGACCTGACCGTCACGGGATATTGCCGAGGGGGGATGTTTCCCGCGGCAGATGCGGCGGGGCGTCGGGCTGCGCGAGACGATAACCGGCGCGCGGTCGACGAGGCGCTGACCGTAGGCGCGCAGTGTCTGGTGCTCGTGGTCGGCGGGCTACCGTCCGGCTCGAAGGATATCGCAGGTGCCCGGGCACAGGTGCGCGATGGCATTGCCGAGTTGCTGGATTACTCGCGTGGCGCGGGGATGCCGCTGGCGATCGAACCGCTGCATCCGATGTATGCGGCCGATCGGGCGTGTGTGAATACGATGGCGCACGCCAACGATCTTTGCGACGAACTGGGTGACGACGGACTGGGGATCGCCGTCGATCTGTATCACGTGTGGTGGGACCCGCAGTTGGCCGCGCAGATCGCCCGGGCAGGCAAGCAACGGTTGCTCGCGTTTCACATCTGCGACTGGTTGGTGCCGACGCGCGAGCTGTTACTCGATCGCGGCATGATGGGCGACGGGGTCATCGATATCCCCGCTGCGCGCGCGCTCGTCGAAGCGCAAGGCTACGAGGGCATGCACGAAGTGGAAATCTTCTCGTCGCAGGACTGGTGGAAGCGTTCGCCCGACGAGGTGCTGGAGACTTGCAAGGCGCGCCATCTCGCGTGTTGTTGAGGGGAGCGGGGAGCGGATGAGCGGCGGGGGAGGCGGCTGCCGTGTCGTCAGGCAGTCGCCCGCCGCGTCGCCGTGCTCACCAGCGAACGGTGACGCCGGCCTGTACCGAGTGGGAAATCG
Organism: Pandoraea fibrosis; assembly: GCF_000807775.2. NCBI lineage: Bacteria > Pseudomonadati > Pseudomonadota > Betaproteobacteria > Burkholderiales > Burkholderiaceae > Pandoraea > Pandoraea fibrosis. The sequence continues at coordinate 2,162,832 of NZ_CP047385.1, forward strand.
AGGCGGGATTCAGGCCGCGTTTGTAGCCGACGTCCAGATCGAGATCTTTGGTGGGACTGTAGATCGCGCCGACCAGCGCGTAGCCCGGCTTCGTTTGGGTGGTGCTGTCCGGATTGGTCGCGAGGCCAATGTCGGCCACCAGACGAACGGTGTCCGTCACGTTGAAAAGCACGGCTGTGGAGGCATTCCACAGGCTTTGCCGATTGCCGATGCTGTTGTTGTTCCACGTGTAGCCCACGTTGGCGAGGAACGTCCAGCGATCGAGGTCGTATTGCATCAGCAGGTTCGCGCCGGTCGTGGCGCGGCCGTTGCCAAGGCCACGCTCCTGGCTGGCGGTCGGCAACGAGACGAAAGGTTTCAGGCCGAGGTGCCATTGCTCGCCCTCGAGAAAGCGCCATTTGGCTTGCAACTGGAGGTCGGAGAAGCCGTTGGTCCAGCCGTCGCCGTCGGGGCGGTTGCGCTGGTAGGGCGCCTGAATGGCAACGTCGAGATTGGGCAACACCCCGTAGGTCAGCGTGTTGCTCCATTGCTGCTGACGCGAGGTCGGCAGCGTCGTCCATTCGCTGTTCAGCTCGAGTTGCCAGTTGCCAGTGTCCTGCGTGCCGGTGTCGTCCGTGACGAGCGGGTTCATGGCGTGCGCGGCAAGCGGTGCCAAGGCTGCGGCAAAGATCAGAAACTTCTTCATCAAAAACTCCTGCGGGCGAGTCGTTCGTCTTGGCGCGAAAGTCTGGAATTGCGTCGGGCGGATCGTACGGGCCGTGCATGACACCGTCAATCGAATCGCGCCGAATGTGGCGTATTTGAGATTTATCTCCAGGGGACGTTGCGCTGGTGCGGGCGGTGTGCTCGGTGAGTGGGGAAGTGAGGTTGCCGGTGCTGCCAGTGTCGTCTGCCCGGTGGTAGACTTCGGCCCCCTTCTCTGATGCGCGAGGCCTGCCCGCGCATCGCCGCCGGTTTTTCATGCAAGCCAGAAGTCATCTCATATTCGGTATCGGCGCGACTTGGCTGATGCATCGCACCGGATGGGCCGCCAGCGTCCATGCGTGGCCCCTGACCCTTGTGGGGGCGCTGCTGCCCGATATCGATCATCCGAAAAGCATGTTGGGCCGACGCGTGGCGCCGTTGTCGCTGGCGATCTCCAGCGTATTCGGGCATCGCGGCATGACGCATTCGTTATTGCTGCCCATGCTGGCCGTTATCGCGTGTCTCTACGGATGGGGGCGTGTGCCGCCGTGGATGATTGCACTTTGCGCCGGGTATCTCTCGCATCTGCTGGCGGATTGGCTGACACCGTCCGGAGTGCCACTTTGCTGGCCGCTGCGCACGCGCTTTCGTTCGCCGCTCTACGTTACGACGGGATCGGCCGCGGAGTGGTGTGTTGCCGCCGCACTCGGCTTCGCCATGTGGCGATGGTGGTGAGTGCGGGCGGTGCTGCGGCTGTGTGGAGGGATGCCGAGGCTGCGCTTAGCGCCAGGTCAGCGGAGGTTCGTCCATGAGGGCGACCTGTTCACGCAGCTCAAGGATGCGGTCTTGCCAATAGCGCTGCGTGTTGAACCACGGGAAGGCGGCGGGGAAGGCCGGGTCGTCCCAGCGGCGAGCGAGCCAGGCGCTGTAGTGAAGCAGGCGCAGCGTTCGCAAGGCTTCCACCAGATGTAACTCGCGCGGGTTGAAGTCGGCGAAGTCCTCATAGCCGGAGAGCACTTCGTCGAGTTGGACGGTCATCTCTGCGCGCGTGCCCGAGAGCAGCATCCACAGGTCTTGCATCGCCGGGGCCATGCAGGTGTCGTCGAAATCGACGAAATGCGGGCCGGCGTCGGTCCACAGAACGTTGCCGGCGTGGCAATCGCCGTGCACGCGCAGCAGCTTCACGTCCCCCGCGTGTTCGTAGGCACGGGCGATGCCGGCGAGCGCGAGATCAACGATGCTGCGCCATGCGTCGCGCAAGTCGGTCGGAATGAAGTGGTTCGTCCATAGATAGTCGACGGGAGCGTGTCCGTAGCTGTCGATATTCAGGGTGAGACGGTGCTGGAACGACTGGGTGGCGCCGAGGGCGTGAATGCGCCCGAGAAAGCGGCCGAGCCAGTTCAGCGTGTCGGGATCTTGCAGTTCGGGGGCGCGTCCACCGCGTCGAGGGAAGAGCGCGAAGCGGAAGCCATCAAAGCGATGCAGGGTCTTGCCTTGAATCTCCAGTGGGGCGACGACGGGAATCTCGCGCTCAGCGAGTGCTTGCGTAAAGCGGTGCTCTTCCAGAATGGCGTCGTCGGTCCAGCGTTCGGGGCGGTAGAACTTGGCGATCAGGGGCGGGCCGTCTTCCATCCCGATCTGATAGACGCGGTTCTCGTAACTATTGAGTGCGAGCAGACGTCCGTCGCTGTAAGTGCCCAATTGCTCGACGGCGGTGATGACAACGTCAGGCAGCAGGGCGGCGAAGGGATGCGTGTGCCCGGAGGCGTCAGGGGAAAGATCGGTGTCCATGGCCGCTATTGTGCCAAAGGCGGCGGGGCCGACGCTGGTTCGCGCCGACTTCGTCCGTCTATATATAGAGAAGCGCATGCCTGGGAGGTGTGCGAAACGCAGGAAAATGCACGACCTTCAAAATAGTTTCACAAAGGGCTTGCGCAGTTCGTCGAAGGTGACTAATATCTCGTCTCTCGCAACGACAGCGACGCAGCCGAAAGCGGCGGCGAAGTTGGGGCGACGGGCTGGAAAGCCCGGTGGTTAGGGGTTTTCGAGCTTGTGAGTCGCTACGGCGATGAGCGAAGAGAAGCGAAAAAAACTGTTGACGACGACGAGAAGCTGCGACATAATCTCACTTCTCTGCTGCTGATGCAGCGACGCAGAAAACGAAGCGACGGCGCGGTAAGTGTGCGACGAAGCGAAGTCAGATGCGATTGATCTTTAAAAATTGAACAACCGATAAGTGTGGGCACTCGATGAATAGTGCGTCTGCTTCGGCAGATTAGCTTTAAATTTATTGAGGCTCACATAGTAATAGGTAAGTTAAGTAATTAACTTGTCAGCATACTTTGAGAGCGACCGGTTCGAGTGATTTATCACGAAAAACCGAAAACAGTAACAGGTTTAAACTGAAGAGTTTGATCCTGGCTCAGATTGAACGCTGGCGGCATGCCTTACACATGCAAGTCGAACGGCAGCACGGGTGCTTGCACCTGGTGGCGAGTGGCGAACGGGTGAGTAATACATCGGAATGTACCTTGTAGTGGGGGATAGCTCGGCGAAAGCCGGATTAATACCGCATACGCTCTGAGGAGGAAAGCGGGGGACCTTCGGGCCTCGTGCTACAAGAGCAGCCGATGTCAGATTAGCTAGTTGGTGGGGTAAAAGCTCACCAAGGCGACGATCTGTAGCTGGTCTGAGAGGACGACCAGCCACACTGGGACTGAGACACGGCCCAGACTCCTACGGGAGGCAGCAGTGGGGAATTTTGGACAATGGGCGAAAGCCTGATCCAGCAATGCCGCGTGTGTGAAGAAGGCCTTCGGGTTGTAAAGCACTTTTGTCCGGAAAGAAATCCTCTGGGTTAATACCTCGGGGGGATGACGGTACCGGAAGAATAAGCACCGGCTAACTACGTGCCAGCAGCCGCGGTAATACGTAGGGTGCAAGCGTTAATCGGAATTACTGGGCGTAAAGCGTGCGCAGGCGGTTTTGTAAGACGGATGTGAAATCCCCGGGCTTAACCTGGGAACTGCATTCGTGACTGCAAGGCTAGAGTATGGCAGAGGGGGGTAGAATTCCACGTGTAGCAGTGAAATGCGTAGAGATGTGGAGGAATACCGATGGCGAAGGCAGCCCCCTGGGCCAATACTGACGCTCATGCACGAAAGCGTGGGGAGCAAACAGGATTAGATACCCTGGTAGTCCACGCCCTAAACGATGTCAACTAGTTGTTGGGGATTCATTTCCTTAGTAACGAAGCTAACGCGTGAAGTTGACCGCCTGGGGAGTACGGTCGCAAGATTAAAACTCAAAGGAATTGACGGGGACCCGCACAAGCGGTGGATGATGTGGATTAATTCGATGCAACGCGAAAAACCTTACCTACCCTTGACATGTACGGAATCCTGCTGAGAGGTGGGAGTGCTCGAAAGAGAACCGTAACACAGGTGCTGCATGGCTGTCGTCAGCTCGTGTCGTGAGATGTTGGGTTAAGTCCCGCAACGAGCGCAACCCTTGTCCTTAGTTGCTACGCAAGAGCACTCTAAGGAGACTGCCGGTGACAAACCGGAGGAAGGTGGGGATGACGTCAAGTCCTCATGGCCCTTATGGGTAGGGCTTCACACGTCATACAATGGTCGGTACAGAGGGCTGCCAAACCGCGAGGTGGAGCTAACCCCAGAAAACCGATCGTAGTCCGGATCGCAGTCTGCAACTCGACTGCGTGAAGCTGGAATCGCTAGTAATCGCGGATCAGCATGTCGCGGTGAATACGTTCCCGGGTCTTGTACACACCGCCCGTCACACCATGGGAGTGGGTTTTGCCAGAAGTAGGTAGCCTAACCGTAAGGAGGGCGCTTACCACGGCAGGATTCATGACTGGGGTGAAGTCGTAACAAGGTAGCCGTAGGGGAACCTGCGGCTGGATCACCTCCTTTCTAGAGCATGCACTGGAAGTTGAGTGTTCACGCTTATCGGTTGTTGACTGCGTAGATCTAAGTCGGGTCTGTAGCTCAGGTGGTTAGAGCACCGTCTTGATAAGGCGGGGGTCGAAGGTTCAAGTCCTTCCAGACCCACCAATCTCTTTCCACCGACGCCTGGTAGAAAGAAATCTGGCTGAGGCAAGGCACAAAAAGCCGCGGCATACATTGGTATGCAAGGTTTTTTGTAACGCCGCATCAGACTGATTTGGGGGGCATAGCTCAGCTGGGAGAGCACCTGCTTTGCAAGCAGGGGGTCGTCGGTTCGATCCCGTCTGCCTCCACCAATTCCTTAGATCACACATCGATGTCAGTCAAAAGCTTTTACGTCTGTAGTAAATCCCAATAGTGATTTAGCGTGAACGTTTTTGAATGACAGCAATGTCATGCAGTATTTGTTCTTTAACAATTTAGAAGAAGTAGTAGTACAACGGAAGCGCGTTAGAGATGGCGCGTGGAAATTGTACGGGTTGTGATTGTATCAACCAGTATTTAAGTGATCGAAAGATGACTTGGAATACGGCACAACGCGATAACTCAACCTATAGCTGGAAGACATTCTGGTTATAGGGTCAAGCGAATAAGTGCATGTGGTGGATGCCTTGGCGATTACAGGCGATGAAGGACGCGATAGCCTGCGAAAAGTTGTGGGGAGCTGGCAAATAAGCATTGATCCACAAATGTCCGAATGGGGAAACCCGGCCTTTTAGGTCATCCTAGACTGAATACATAGGTCTAGCGAAGCGAACGCGGCGAACTGAAACATCTAAGTAGCTGCAGGAAAAGAAATCAACCGAGATTCCCAAAGTAGTGGCGAGCGAAATGGGACCAGCCTTCAAGATTTAGCACCGGTGTTATCAAAACGGAATGGAAAGTCCGGCCATAGTGGGTGATAGCCCCGTATGAGAAAACCCTGGTGTGGAACTAAGCTTGAGACAAGTAGGGCGGGACACGTGAAATCCTGTCTGAAGATGGGGGGACCATCCTCCAAGGCTAAATACTCGTAATCGACCGATAGTGAACCAGTACCGTGAGGGAAAGGCGAAAAGAACCCCGGGAGGGGAGTGAAATAGATCCTGAAACCGCATGCATACAAACAGTCGGAGCCTCGTAAGGGGTGACGGCGTACCTTTTGTATAATGGGTCAGCGACTTACATTCAGTGGCGAGCTTAACCGAATAGGGAAGGCGTAGCGAAAGCGAGTCCGAATAGGGCGTTCAGTCGCTGGGTGTAGACCCGAAACCAAGTGATCTATCCATGGCCAGGATGAAGGTGCGGTAACACGTACTGGAGGTCCGAACCCACTAATGTTGAAAAATTAGGGGATGAGCTGTGGATAGGGGTGAAAGGCTAAACAAACTTGGAAATAGCTGGTTCTCTCCGAAAACTATTTAGGTAGTGCCTCGTGTATCACCTTCGGGGGTAGAGCACTGTCATGGTTGAAGGGTCCATTGCGGATTACTTCGCCATAGCAAACTCCGAATACCGAAGAGTGCAATCACGGGAGACAGACATCGGGTGCTAACGTCCGGTGTCAAGAGGGAAACAACCCAGACCGCCAGCTAAGGTCCCTAAATATTGCTAAGTGGGAAACGAAGTGGGAAGGCTAAAACAGTCAGGAGGTTGGCTTAGAAGCAGCCACCCTTTAAAGAAAGCGTAATAGCTCACTGATCGAGTCGTCCTGCGCGGAAGATGTAACGGGGCTAAGCAATATACCGAAGCTGCGGATGCGAGCTTGCTCGCATGGTAGGAGAGCGTTCTGTAAGCCTGTGAAGGTGTCTTGTAAAGGATGCTGGAGGTATCAGAAGTGCGAATGCTGACATGAGTAGCGATAAAGGGGGTGAAAGGCCCCCTCGCCGTAAGCCCAAGGTTTCCTACGCAACGTTCATCGGCGTAGGGTGAGTCGGCCCCTAAGGCGAGGCAGAGATGCGTAGCTGATGGGAAGCAGGTTAATATTCCTGCACCGTCGTATGATGCGATGGGGGGACGGATCGCGGAAGGTTGTCCGGGTGTTGGAAGTCCCGGTCCCTGCAGTGGAGAAGGCGCTTAGGCAAATCCGGGCGCGTAATTCAAGGCTGTGGGGCGAGCGAACTTGTTCGCGAAGCAATTGGAAGTGGTTCCAAGAAAAGCCTCTAAGCTTCAGTCATACGAGACCGTACCGCAAACCGACACAGGTGGGCGAGATGAGTATTCTAAGGCGCTTGAGAGAACTCGGGAGAAGGAACTCGGCAAATTGGTACCGTAACTTCGGGATAAGGTACGCCCTTGTAGCTTGACTGGCCTGCGCCAGGAGGGTGAAGGGGTTGCAATAAACTGGTGGCTGCGACTGTTTAATAAAAACACAGCACTCTGCAAACACGAAAGTGGACGTATAGGGTGTGACGCCTGCCCGGTGCCGGAAGATTAAATGATGGGGTGCAAGCTCTTGATTGAAGTCCCGGTAAACGGCGGCCGTAACTATAACGGTCCTAAGGTAGCGAAATTCCTTGTCGGGTAAGTTCCGACCTGCACGAATGGCGTAACGATGGCCACACTGTCTCCTCCCGAGACTCAGCGAAGTTGAAGTGTTTGTGATGATGCAATCTACCCGCGGCTAGACGGAAAGACCCCATGAACCTTTACTGTAGCTTTGCATTGGACTTTGAACCGGTCTGTGTAGGATAGGTGGGAGGCTTTGAAGCAGGAACGCTAGTTTCTGTGGAGCCGTCCTTGAAATACCACCCTGGCTTGTTTGAGGTTCTAACCTAGGTCCGTAATCCGGATCGGGGACAGTGCATGGTAGGCAGTTTGACTGGGGCGGTCTCCTCCCAAAGTGTAACGGAGGAGTACGAAGGTACGCTAGGTACGGTCGGAAATCGTGCTGATAGTGCAATGGCAAAAGCGTGCTTAACTGCGAGACTGACAAGTCGAGCAGGTGCGAAAGCAGGTCATAGTGATCCGGTGGTTCTGTATGGAAGGGCCATCGCTCAACGGATAAAAGGTACTCTGGGGATAACAGGCTGATACCGCCCAAGAGTTCATATCGACGGCGGTGTTTGGCACCTCGATGTCGGCTCATCTCATCCTGGGGCTGTAGCCGGTCCCAAGGGTATGGCTGTTCGCCATTTAAAGAGGTACGTGAGCTGGGTTTAAAACGTCGTGAGACAGTTTGGTCCCTATCTGCCGTGGGCGTTGGAAGTTTGAAGGGGGCTGCTCCTAGTACGAGAGGACCGGAGTGGACGAACCTCTGGTGTACCGGTTGTCACGCCAGTGGCATCGCCGGGTAGCTATGTTCGGAAGAGATAACCGCTGAAAGCATCTAAGCGGGAAACTCGCCTTAAGATGAGACTTCCCTAGGAACTCGATTCCTTTGAAGGGTCGTTCAAGACCAGGACGTTGATAGGTCAGGTGTGGAAGCGCAGTAATGCGTTAAGCTAACTGATACTAATTGCCCGTAAGGCTTGATCCTATAACCAGTGTGTTTTCCCTGGTTTGAGTGACGTGTGTGCCCCAATGGCGCTGATACGCTCACAACCCAATTACATGTAGTACTACGCTTCTTCTGAATTGGTTTTGTTGCACGCCTAGTGCAGCAAGACATACAAGTTATGCCTGATGACCATAGCGAGTTGGAACCACCCCTTCCCATCCCGAACAGGACCGTGAAACGACTCCACGCCGATGATAGTGCGGATACCCGTGTGAAAGTAGGTAATCGTCAGGCTCCCCTAAAAACCCCTTGCTACAACGCGTAGCAAGGGGTTTTTGCTTTGTGCGCCCGCTTTATCCTGTGACTTGCGGAGTAGCTGAAGTGTTGGGCAAGCGTGCTGGCACTGATGGTCTAGCGCTTGTATCGACACCTTGACTCACCCTATCCCAACGCAGCCTTCGACGTTCGCTTTCTGAAGAAGACAACGCGTTCTGTCTCTTCGAAGCCGAGTGCACGGTGTAACGCCTGAACGCCGTCATTCCGAACATCCGTATCTGATGCAAACTCTTCGCACGCGTGAAGGGCGCCCCATTGCTCGGCGTATTCGAACAGTGCCTTGGCAACGCCTTGACGACGTGCCTCAGGCACCACATAAATGCCTTCAAGGAATAGCACCGGCGACGTATCGCATCCATTCACATAGTCGTGTCGTATCGATGCCTCGGCGAAGCCAAGTGCCGCCTTCGCCGTCGAAAATGCGATGAATGTGGCGTAACGTTCCGGACTGGAAAGTATCTCTGCCATCTCGCGGTCATGCTCATCCGCGCTGGCCTGGGGCCAAAGACAATGTCTGAGCGTACGCCACGCAGGAATGTCATCGGGGCCAATCGGCTGGACGGAGTACGTGGTGGATGTCATTGCTCAAGCCTTGAGGATGTCCGCGCAGAGCGGGTAAAAGGCTTCAGCCTATACCACTTGTTCAATAAAAAAGCGCTGCCCGGAAGAACAGCGCTTTAGCGCACAACCTTATTGGAACTGACGAAACGCGCCAACGTCTCGCCGCGATCGAGGTTCCAGCCTCAGACAGCAGGCACCGTTTCCGGGAACACCGGCTCACCGAGGTTAAGCATCAGTCGGTTCGCCCACGCAAAGATCGCGATGGAGTGAATCAAATCCAGAATTTCGGCGTCCGTGAGACCCACATCGCGAAGCGCCTGTAACTGCTCCGGACGCACATCACCCGGCTTTTCCGTCAAGGCGATCGAGAACTGAGAGATGGCCTTTTCGCGATCCGTCGTACCGGCGGTGCGCGGCTCGTCGAAGACTTCCCGGATCACATCGTTGCGCTTTGCCAGTTGCTCGAAGCGCTGCGCATGCACCGACGCGCAATACACACAGCCATTGATTCGCGAGACGACCGTCGTCGACAACTCGCGCTCGGCGCGCGGCATACCGCCAGGCGCATACATGATGGCGTTGAACGCTGCCGAGCGTTGGCGAAGAATTTCGGGTTGATGCACGAGGAAAAGATAGTAATCCGACGTCTTGGCCTTCGGATGGCTCTCTTCCAGTACTGCAACCTGTTCCGGCGTCGCCTTGTCGAGTTCCACGACGTCGAGCCATGCATCCCAGTCGAGCGACTCGTTAGTAAACCCATGCGAACGGATGATGTCGCTCATGCTGTCGTCTCCTGCGGTGCAAGTTGTTTGAGGGCTTGCAGACCCGCGACCAGACGCGTCTGATACGACAGGAATGCGATCAGTTGGGCGAGCGCGACCACCGCAGGCGTCGTCAGCCCAGCCGCCGGCAGCTTTTGCAAAGCCGCCTTGTCCCCTTCCACCGGATTCTCGATGAGCGTGCGGGTGAACGTCAGGATCGCGCGCAGGCGCTCGTCTGCCACCTCTTCCGGCTGCCCGGTTTCGACGGCGCTCAGTTGCGCAGCGTCGACCGTATGCCTGGCCAATTCGGCGCGATAGTGAGCCGCCAGCGAAGGCGAGGGCGTCAGACGGCTCGCGTACAGCGCCACGAGCAGACGCTCCACCAACGAAATCCCTTCGAGCGCCGGATCGAACAGCCCTTCATAGCTACCCTGCGTTGCCACAGCAACCTTGTCGCGTGCATGACGCAACGTGTGGGTCGCCGTGCCGGGTGTCAGACCGGCGACGCGATCGACGAGATCGTTTGCGATGTCGTATTGAGTATTGACGGTCATGATTGTCCTTGTGATTGGGCGCGCTCGGCCACCGCCTGCGCGAGGAATGCCTGTACTGCGCTCCAGGAACGCTCGTCCGCAAGTGCGTTCGCCGACGGCTCGCCGCCCCCGGTGCTGATCTTCCCGGAGACCGGATGTGCATAAACGAGCTGCGTCGTCGGAACATACGGGAACACGATGGCGTGTCCTGCATTGTCGAAATCGAGATGCTCGACCGGGTACGGATGGGCGCGTGCAGCGAGCCGCTCCGTCACCATCCGTGAATAGCGGCTTGACGGCCACGAACCGTCATCCTCAGCGGAAAGCAGCATGACCGGACCGCGAATCTTTTCCACCGGAATGCGAGCGCGTTCCACCGCGTCGGGATCGTCCAGTGCGGTCAGCATCGCCTTGGCATGCCGATGCGGCGGCGGGCCTTCGTCGAACGGTGCCCACGACGCCGTCCGGTTGTTTTCCCAGATGTGCGGCAAGGGCTTGCCTTCGAGCAGCCACGTCGGGCCCTCGCGTCCGATTGCCGGATCGCAGGCGTTCTGTGCGCTGTGAATCAACGCGCTCGGCACATATCCGATGACGGCCGACACGGCGTCCGGGAACGTGGCGCCGAGCAGCAGCACCAACTCGCCGCCACGCGATTGTCCCGAGAGCGCCACGAAGTCATGCGCGGGCTTCACCGTGCGGCGCAGCCAGTCCATGCCCTTCGCGAAGTACTCGAGAGGGGTATTGGAAATGTAGTCGGGCAGTCCCGGTCCCTTGAAGTAACCGAGCGCAAACGCGGCATAACCGTGCGATGCATACAGCGCAGCGCGCGGCTCGTTGATGCCACCGCCAGAACCATTGAGAATCATCACGGCCGGGTGCGGACCGTCGCCGGGCGGCAGGTAGAGCGTGCCGACGAGTCCGTCTTCGCGCACCTCTCGTCGCGTCACGCCATCGGCGGCAAGTCGCTGCGTGAAAGATACGGAAGAGGATACGGAAGACGGCACCGCGACGTTGTCCGCTTCGTGCCCTGCCGAATGCCTTGCCTGAGCGACGACCGTCGTCACGAGCGGCGCGATGACGGGCTGCGGAAACACGTCGCGGCTCTTGCCGTCTTCCGGCACCTGCGACCAGATGAGGCCCATTGCCGAGACGCCTCGATAGCTGCCGCTGACCGGCGCGTCGCGCGAGGCATCGACAACGCCGTCGGCGTCGGCCACGAAGGTCGCCTCGGCATGCCAGACCACGCCACCCGCCCGCGCGGTGCGGGCGGTGAGCGTCACGTGTGCGCCGGGCGCCGCGCCGCGCACCACAAGGTGGCGCGGCACGTCGATCAGCGCGTCGGCAGGGGGTGCCGTGAGAATGAGCGATGACGTCATAACGCGGCGGGCCGGCTTACTTGGCTGCCTTGGTCACTTGCATCGCAACGGTGCGATCGCTCGTGAACGGCGTGACCTTCAGACCTTTGCGGGCGGCCCAGATGTTCTGGTAGTGGTACAGCGGGATCGTGCCGACGTCGTCCGTCTCGATCTTGACCGACTGACGCAGGATCGCTTCGCGCTTGCCTTCGTCGAACTCGGCGGTCGACGCGTCGAGTGCCTTGTCGATCGCCGGGTTGCTGTAGTGACCCCAGTTCGAAGCGCCGAGGCCCTTCTTGGTATCGACCGTTGCCAGCACATTCACCAGCGCGTAGCTGGCTTCACCCGTACCGTTACCCCAGGCAAGCATGGTCATGGCGTATTCGTTCTTGTTCGCGCGACCCGAGTACACGGCCCAAGGCACCACTTCCACCTGCGTCTTCACACCGATGCGCGTCCAGAATTGCGCCACCGCCTGTGCGGTCTCCGGACCCTGCGGATAGCGGTCGTTCGGCACATGCATCGTCAGCTTGAAGCCGTCGGGGAAGCCGGCTTCGGCGAGCAGTTTTTTAGCTTGCGCGGCATCGAACGGAATGTCCTTCACGTCGGGGTTATAGCCGAACGTGTCCTTCGGCATCCACTGGTTCGCCACGCTGGCCGTGCCCTGCATGATGCGCGTGACGACAGCCTCGCGGTTGATGGCGAGCGAGAGCGCACGGCGAACGCGCACGTCGAGCAGCGGATTCTTCGCGAGCGGCTTGCCGGCGTTATCGGTGATGTACTGATTCGAGCCTTCACGGAAGGTCGGTTGCAGCAGCATCACGCGCAGACCCGGATACGGAAACACCGTCACGTTCGGCGCTTTCTTCAGACGCGGAATGTCCGAGGCCGAGACCTTGTCGATCACGTCCACGTCGCCTGCCAGCAGCGCAGCCGTGCGAGCGGCACCGTTGTTGATGTAGCGGTAATCGACCTTTTCCCACTCCGACTTGCCTGCCCAGTAGTTGTCGTTACGCACCATTTCCACGCGGTCGCCCGGTGTGTAGGAGACGTACTTGAACGGGCCCGTGCCGACCATGGCGCGTCCGGCGTTGTAGTCGTCGGTGTTCGACTTCTCGCCCACGTGTTTGCTCACGATATGCACCGAGGCAAGGTTGAGCGGCAGATCCGGATTCGGAATCTTGGTCTTGACGACGAGTGTGAGCGGGTCCGGCGCGCTCATCGTGTCGATGGTGCGCAGATAGCCTGCGAACGTGGCCACGCTGCCCGGCACGTTACGCGCGCGTTGATACGAGTAGATGACGTCGGCGGCGGTGAACGGCTGGCCGTCATGCCACTTCACGTTCGGGCGCAGCTTGAACTCCCAGGTCTTGGCGTCGAGGGCTTTCCACGACACGGCCAGACCCGGTTGCAGCTTGTTCCACTTGTTCTCGACGAGCAGATCCCAGAAGTGCAGGTCGACCGAGCGGTCGCCCGCGTGGTTGTTCAGTTGGGGGTCGAGCGACGAGAGCGGGTCGGCAAAGGCGATGCGCAGCGTCTGGGCAGAAGCGGCCGCGCTCGTCACGAGCAGTGCAGCAGCCAGCGAGGACAACAAGAAGCGTTTCATTATCGGCAATCCTGGTCGTTGATGATGAAGAGAAGAGACAGACGCCGTCGTGAGCATCGAGAGCGGCGCCTGCGGGCCTGTCAGGTGTCGTTCAGATGACACGCACTCACATGATTGATGGCCACGCCACGAAGCGTCGGCACCTCCGTGCGGCAACGCGGCATGGCGTGCGGACATCGCGGATGGAAGTGACAGCCACTGGGCGGGGCAATCGGGCTCGGAATTTCGCCGCGAATGGCGGAGAACGTCTTGTGCCGCACGTCGATGCGCGGAATCTCGGCGAGCAGCGCCTGCGTGTACGGATGATTCGGGCGACGGAACACTTCCTCGACCGGCGCGCTTTCCACGATGCGGCCGAGATACATGATCACCACGCGATCGGACAAATGCTCGACCACGCCAAGGTCATGGCTGATGAACACATACGTCAGACGCAGTTGTTCGCGCAGATCCATGAACAGATTGAGAATTTGCGCCTGAATCGACACGTCGAGCGCCGCGACCGCCTCGTCGCACACGAGCAGATCGGGCGAGACGGCCAGCGCCCGTGCGATGCCGATGCGCTGACGCTGACCGCCGCTGAACTGGTGCGGGTAGCGATGGCGCAGCGCCGGATCCAGTCCGGCACGCTGCAATTGTGCGCTCACGTAGTCGTCGAAGCCTGCACGATCGGTCAGGCCATGCACGAGCGCGCCTTCGCCAACGATGCGGTCGACCCGCAGGCGTGGATTGAGGCTCGCATACGGGTCCTGAAAGATCATCTGGATCTTCAGACGCGCATCGCGCTGTTCCTGCGCGGAAAGCGATTCGGCCGGGCGACCGTGAATCTGCACCTCGCCCGAGGTCGGCTTGAGCAACCCGGCGAGCATGCGCCCGAGCGTGGATTTGCCGCAGCCCGACTCGCCCACAAGACCCACGACCTCGCCCGGTTTGACGACGAGATCCACGTTATCGACGGCCCGCACCACGGCAGGCGGATGCGCCAGTCCGGCGCGTTCGAGCAGTCGCCCGGCGGGACCGACGTGACGCTCGCCAAAGCGCTTGCTCACACCGCGCAACGCCACGATGGGTACGGGCAGCGTGGCGCTCGGGATGTTCGATTTGCCGTAGCCGGTGCTGACAGGCTGACTTTGCGGCAGCGGCGTGTTCATACCATCTCCTTTTGCAACGCAGCGCCCGGGTGGAAGCAGCGCACGAGGCGGCCCGGCGATACCTGCGTCATCTCGGGGCGCACGGCGCAGGCGGCGCTCGCGTAGGCGCATCGTGAAGCGAATGCGCATCCGGCCGGCATGGCGAGCAGATTCGGCGTCATGCCGGGAATCTGGCGCAGACGCTGGCCGCGTTTGTTCAGACTGGGCAGGCTGCCGATGAGGCCCGACGTGTACGGGTGTTGCGGTGCGTCGAGCACAGCGTCGACCGCCCCTTGTTCGACGATGCGTCCCGCGTACATCACCGCGAGCGTATCGGCCAGCCCCGCCACGACCGACAGGTCGTGCGTAATCCAGATGAGTGCCGTGCCGTGCTGACGCGCCAGCTTCTGTACTTCCGAGAGGATCTGCGCTTGTATCGTGACGTCGAGCGCTGTGGTCGGCTCGTCGGCAATGATCAGATCGGGCCGGTGCAGCATGGCGATGGCAATCGCCACGCGTTGGCGCATGCCACCGGAGAGCTGATGCGGATAGGCGCGAAGACGCTCGTCGGGGCTCGGAATCCCCATCATGCCGAGTGTGTCGCGTGCGAGTTCGCGCGCCTGCGCCTTCGACACGCGCTGATGCGCACGCACGGCCTCGATCATCTGCACGTCGACGCGCAACACCGGGTTGAGCGTCATCATCGGGTCCTGAAAAATCATCGCGATGCGATTGCCTTGCAGGTGACGCAATTCGGCCGCCGACATCTTCGTGAGATCGCGTCCTTGAAACAACACTTCACCGCCGACGATCCGGCCCGGCGCGTCGACCAGTCCCATGATCGAGAAGCCGGTCACCGACTTGCCCGACCCCGACTCGCCGACGAGGCCCATGATGTGGCCCGGCGGCAGCGAGAAGGAAACGTCGTCCACCGCCGGCAACGTGCCGGCGCGGGTGATGAACTGCGTGCGCAGATGGCGCACTTCCAATGTGAGGGGAGACGTGGGGGACACTGCGCCGCTCATTTCTGCAACCTTGGATTGAACACATCGCGCAGGCGGTCGCCCACGAGATTGATGGCGACGACCGTGACGAGCAGCGCGAGGCCCGGATACAGACTGATCCAGTATTCGCCGGAGAGCATCGTCTGATAACCGTTGGCGATGAGCAGGCCGAGCGACGGCTCCGTTACCGGTACCCCCAGCCCAAGAAACGACAGGGTGGCTTCGAGCGTGATGGCGCGAGCGACTTGCAGCGAGCCCACGACGATCAGCGGCGGCAGGCAGTTCGGCAGAATATGACCGAGCACGATGCGCCAGTTCGGAATGGCCTGGCAGCGGGCGGCTTCCACATACTCGCGCCGCGATTCGACCAGCGCCTGCCCGCGGGCGGTGCGCGCGAAATAGGCCCATTCGAGTACCACGAGCGTAAGCACCACGTTGCCGATACCTTTGCCCACGTAAGCGAGGATCATCAGCGCCACGAGAATCGACGGGAACGACAGCAACAGGTCGACCAGACGCATGATCGCGGCGTCGACGCGTCCGCCTGCGTAGGCGGCGACCAGCCCGAGAATCGTGCCGAGAATGCCGGCGATGAGCGCGGAACCCACCCCAACGCCCAGACTGATTCGCAATCCATAGATGATGCCGGACAGCAGATCGCGGCCCTGCCCATCGGTGCCGAGCCAGTACGTATACGTGGCGGCGCCGTTGGCTGTCGCGGGCGGCAAACGCGCATCCATCACGTCGAGCTGCATCAGGTCATACGGATTCTGCGGCGTGATCCATGGCGCAGAAAGGGCGGCAACGATCAGCACCACGAATACGACGAGGCCGAGCACGGCGCTCTTCGAGCGGGCGAACTCGCGCATGCCTTGCTGCCAGGGCGATTCGCGGCGCACGGGCACCGGCTCGGGCGCGAGCGCCGTGGCGGGCGTGCCGTTAGGAGAGAGGTTGGACGACATCAGGCAGCGGCCTCCACGCGCACACGCGGATCGAGCCATTTATAGAGCACGTCCACGATCAGATTGAGCGATACGAACAGGCACACCACGACGATGAGATACGCCACGATCACCGGGCGGTCGAGCGAGTTGATGCTGTCGAGAATGAGCTTGCCGGCGCCGGGCCACGAGAACACGCTCTCCGTTACCACGGCGAACGCAATGGTTGAACCGAACTCGAGGCCGAGCACCGTCACGAGCGGAATCAGCGTGTTGCGCAGCACATGCACGAGCACGACACGTAACGGCGAGAGCCCCTTGGCGCGGGCAAACTTCACGTAGTCCTGCGGCAGCACTTCGGAGACACCGGCACGCGTGAGACGCAATACCAGCGAGATCTTGAACAACGCCAGATTGAGCGCGGGCAGAATCAGGTGGCGCAGGCCGTCGATCGTCAGAAACGACCATTCCACGCCGAATACGCGCACCGTCTCGCCCCGGCCGCTCGCGGGCAGCACGCCCAGATGCACCGAGAAGAACATGATGAGCATGAGCCCGACCCAGAACGTCGGCAGTGAGAAGCCGACGATGCTGCCGGTCATCAGGAGTTTCGAGATCGGATTGCGCGGGTACAGGCCGGCGAAGAGACCGAGCGGAATGCCGATGAACACCGCGAGGATGAGGGCGGCGAAAGCCAGCTCCAGCGTGGCGGGCAGGCGCTGCAAAATCAGTTGGATCGCCGGCACGTTGTAGACGAAGCTGTTGCCCAGCTCGCCGTGCAGCGCGCCACCGAGGAACGACAGGTACTGGCGCCACAACGGCTGGTCGAGGCCGAGTTGCGCAATGATGCGTGCGCGGTCGACCTGATCGACGTCCTGACCGATCAGGATGTCGACGGGATTGCCGATCGCATGCAGGCCGACGAACACAATCAGTGTCATCAGCCAGACGACGAAAACCGCTTGCAGCGCGCGGCGCAGAATCCAGGCGGTCATGCGATGCGCTCCTCGCCCTTCGTGGCGGTGGCGGTCTCACCGTTCAGCGCGGGCGGCGGCGGTGCAGGCGTCCACTCGTCACCGTAGACTTCCGGCTCGGCGTAAGCCTCCATGTTCGCGTAATGGTGCGCAACGTCTTCACGATAGAAGGTGCCCGCGAGCGCTTGTGCCAGACGCTTCGCACCTTCGCTCACGGCCGGGATATCGCCCGAGACGGCGCCGTGCGAGAGCGTGGCCGGCGCGCAGAAGCAATGGATGCGCTCAAGCCCCGGGCAAGCGCCGGGTGTCTTCTCGAGGAATTCGAAGGCCGGGCCAAGGTCGGGCGAGTCGGACAGTTCGACGTCCTCGTCCCCGGCGGCCGGGGTATAGCGGTCGCTCCACTTGCGCACGAATTTCGAGAATGTGGCGAATTCCGGACGCCCTTCGATATCGATGCGAAAGCCCGTCGCGAAGACGAGAAAGTCGAGCACGAAGGTGCCCTTCGCGGTGCGCACATGCAGAACGTCGCCGACCGGCGTGACGTCGAGGATCGGTGCGCCGAGATTGAAGCGCGCATTGTCGTGACGCGAGACACGCAGCGTGCTGCCGCGCGGCGGCGGAACCTGCTGCACGTTGACGTAGTGACGGATGCGCCACTTCCATTCGTCCGGCAGATGGATGTGGCCGTGCGTGAGGCCCGGGTTGCCCGCGCCCTTACCCTTGTTGACGCGCGGGATATCGGCGCGGCGAATGAGCAGGTCGACGCTGGCGGCACCGGCTTCGAGTGCGGTGGCGGCGCTGTCCATGGCGGAGGCCCCGGCACCGATCACGCCGACGCGCTTGCCGCGCAGCGTTGCATAGTCCATGGCATCCGACGAATGCGCCCAGAAGCGGCGTGGCAACTCGCGCGCAAACGCGGGTACGGTCGGGCCGCCGAGACCGTCGCGGCCGGTGGCGAGCACCACATGGCGCGCGTAGACGGTAGACGTGCCATCGGGCGAGGTGAGCGACAGTGCCACGAGACCGTCGGCACCGAGCGGCGTCACGGCGGTGATGCGGTGGTCGTTGCGCACGTCGATGGCGAGCACCTCGCGATACCAGCGCAGGTAGTCCATCCATTGCAGACGCGGGATCTTGTCGAGGGCATCCCACGCTTCGAGACCGAACTGGGCTTCGAACCACGCGCGGAACGTGAGCGCGGGAAGGCCGAGCGCCGGGCCGGTGAGTTGCTTGGGCGAGCGCAGGGTTTCCATGCGCGCGGTGGTGGCCCACGGGCCTTCGTAGCCGCGCGGCGATTGATCGAAGATCACGGCGCCCACGCCGAGATGCGTGAGCGACGCGGCAGCGGCCAGCCCGGCCATGCCGCCGCCGATGATGGCGACGTCGAGCACGGGCTGACCGTTGTGCGTGCGCTCGGGCACCCAGGGCTTGGCGGGTAATTCGAGCCAGGCGAGGTCCTGACGCAGGCGCGCTTCGAGCGCGGGCAGGCCGGTGGCGAGTGTCGGGGACTGGGTCATGACGACAGGGCTTCCTTGGGAGCGGGCAAGTCGCCGTAGAGCGACTGCAAGACTTGGGCGTGTTCGGTGGCGGCGCGCTGCACGAAGTCGGGCAGCAGATCGCGCGCGGCGTCGGCCAGCGCGCTGACAAAAGCGAGTGCGGCAGGCGATGGCTCGCGCGCGTCGCGGGTGATCACGCCGAAGAAGAACGGAATGTCGGCATCGATCGGGCGCACGGCAACGTCGGCGAGCGGCAATCCGTAAGCGGTGACCGGTTCGAGCACGGCGACACCGAGCCCCGCGCGAACCGCCGTCATCGCATTGATCGAGGCGTTGGTCTCGATGAGACCGGCTGGCGCAACGCCGGCCTGCGAGAACGCCTGATCGAGACGGCGGCGCAGCCGGTACGGGTTCTGCATGGTGATGATGCGACGGCCCACGCATGCCGCGAGCGGCAGCCGGTCGTGACTGGCCAGCGGATCGTCACTGCGCACGGCGGCCACGCAAGCCGATTCGCCGATCCAGTGCACAACGATGCCGCGATGTTCCAGCGGCAGACTGGTGACGCCGATATCGGCGGCACCGGTGAGCACCGCATGCACGACCTGTTCGGGCGACGTACTGCGCATCTGGATCTGCACGGTGTCACGGGCGAGACCCGGCAACGCGAGCGCTGCGGGCACCAGGCCGGCGGCCAGTGCCGACGTGGCGGCAATATGCAATGGACGTGTCTGGCCACGCGCGATTTCGTCGGCGCGTGCACGGATCTGCTGCAAGCCGGCGAGCACATGCTCGACGTCTTCGAAAAGCAGGAAACCCTGCTCGGTCGGGGTGACGCGCGGGCCACTGCGGGCGAACAGGGCGTAGCCGATTTCGGCTTCCAGCTCCTGAATCATCCGCGTGATGGCGGGCTGCGAGCGTCCGAGCAGACGCCCGGCAGCAGTGATGCTGCCGGTCGACATGACCGCCGCGAAGGCTTCGAGTTGGCGTAATTCCATCTGGCTCTGTGTGGGGACGGGGGGCTGACGCGTACCCCACGCGCCGGTACCCCGGTCAGCGACGACGCCGAAGTCGCCGATATTGCAATGCCGTTTTGTATTCGGATTGCGTATTCTTCGGCCTTTAGCATGCGTCTTGCAAATACTTAATATTTATATGCTCATTCCGAGGCGTGCAAAGGAGGGTTTTGCCTAGGTGGACGCCGGGGGAGAAATAAATGGGGGACGTGGCGAAGCCGCCGCGTTGTGCATGCGGGACGCGATGTCGGCGACGCCAGGGGCGTCTGGCCGGAGGGGAAGGGCGGTGATGGGGGGCGTTGCGAGCGAAAGGATCGGACTGACATCCGATCCTTCCTGGATTCAATGGGCGTCGAACGGCAGACGAATTTGCGCCGGATCTTCGGGACGCGGTTGTCGGCGACGCAACAACGCTACGGCGCGCTTCTTGGGGACCTCCCCGGGAGGTTCGACCGGACTCAGACGAAACGCCGGACGGCTGAGCGGCAGC
Source organism: Pandoraea fibrosis (assembly GCF_000807775.2). Classification (NCBI taxonomy): domain Bacteria; kingdom Pseudomonadati; phylum Pseudomonadota; class Betaproteobacteria; order Burkholderiales; family Burkholderiaceae; genus Pandoraea; species Pandoraea fibrosis. The sequence continues at coordinate 2,183,102 of NZ_CP047385.1, forward strand.
ACGACCAACGGGGAGAGAGGGCGGCGCGGCGGCGCTGGCGCTTCATCCGACGGTAGTGCCACGGCGGCGTCGGGCAGGCCCGGCTCGCTGGCCTGTCGGGACGCGGCAAGGCGCCGACCCAGCAGACGATAGATATCGGGATCGAAGCCCGTCACGGCAGGCATGCTGTCGACCAGGCGGTTCAACGCCTCGCGCGACGTCACGCTGCCAAGGTATTGCCAGCGGTCGATAACGTGGTACTCCACGTCATCGGCACGCGCGCCGGTGCCGTGTTCCTCAATGGCGATCGGACCGTCGTAGGGCCATGTGTCGAGTTGGAGTGTCGTGAGTGCTTCGCGAACCCGCTCGGTGTGCGCTGCCAGTGGCGCGTCGCCTACGCACACACCGTCGCATCGTTTGACCTGATAGCCGAAACACGGCCGTCCGGCAGCGGTTTTCTCCAGCCCGAGTTGCGCACAACACAGACGATGTTCGTCCGCGAGTGCCCGAAGTGCATTCTCCGCGCTGGCGCGCGAGGAGAAGGTGCCGTACAACGCCTCGGCGCTGGCGAAGTCGACGGTCTTCGCACTGACGAGCTGTGGCGTGTCGCTATCGGCTGCGAGTTGCCAACTATAGAGATTCGACGCCCGTCGCAGTTGGCGGTTATGCACCGGCTGCAACTGCTTGACCAACTGCGACTCCAGCAACAACGCCCCCAGTTCACCCGTCGTTCGACGGGCCTCCACGCGGCGGATCTCCTGCGAGATACGCAGATCCTTCGCGACCTGGTGATCGCTGGAAAAATGCGAGCGCACACGTGACCGGATATCGACACTCTTGCCGACGTAGAGCAGTGTGTCGCCCTCGCCGTAGAAGAGGTAAACGCCGGGGCTGTCGGGCAGCGCGTCGATGGCTTCGTCCGGCAACTGTGGTGGCTGGCTGGAGCGTTTGGTGACGCGTTGCACGGCTTGCTCGATCAGATCGGGCGCGTAGATCGTGTGGATCTTCTGCCAGAACTGCCAGAGCAGATCGGCGTCGGCGAGCGCACGGTGACGGCCTAGCGGGGCGAGGCCGAAACGCGCAATCAGTGCGTCCAGACCGTGGCGCGCTGCCGTAGGAAACAGCAGGCGCGAGAGCCGCACGGTGCAAAGTACGTCAGCCTGAAAGCGGATGCCGGCGCGCCGGAATTCGTTCTTGAGGAAGCCGTAGTCGAAGCGCGCATTGTGGGCGACGAACAGCTTGCCGTGCAGGCGTTCCGCCAACCCTTGGGCCAGCGTCTCGAACGAGGGCTGGCCACGCACCATCTCGTTGGTGATCCCGGTCAACTGCTGGATGAACGGCGGAATGGGTTCGGCGGGATCGAGCAGGGTGCTCCATTGTTCGATACCGTGCGGGCCGACTTCGACTACCCCGATTTCCGTAATGCGGTCATCGAGGGCGTTCCCGCCGGTCGTTTCCAGGTCGACGAAGACCATCGGCGCGGGCAGGGCGCGGGCGAGCGCATCCGGGTCCATGACCGCAATGGGTTGCGCGTTGGCGTCCTCGACAGCGAATTCGGGCACTTCGTGAACCTCGTTGACCTTGGGTTTTTCGGGCGGCTTTCAGGCCGTACACGCCGGCCCATTCGACCCGGGACGACGCGCGGCGATGGGCAACGCCGAGGGATCGGCCACGAACGACGAGGCGTCGTCACTATGCGGGTCGTCACCGTTGCGGATGGCGTCGACAGCGGCGACGATGGCGCGAAATACCGCGGGTGCCGCAGCGTCCGGCCAGTGCAAATCGACGGGGGCGTCGAGCGGTGGCAGTTCGCCGTTGCGGCGCAAGGCTTCGTCGCCCGGCAGGCGCAGCAGACGCGCCAATACCCACGGCTCATGACGCGCGTGCAGCCCGATATCGGCCTCGGCCTCGTCGGCGATGGCCACGAGCGTGCGCCAGTCCAGCGTTGGCGCAGGCGCAGCGTCATCCGGTTCACCCGCTTCATCCGATGCGTTTGCGACATGCGGCGACACCGCCTCCGTCATGCCCAGGCGTTGTTGCGCATAACGCGCAGCGATCTCGCGCACGATACCGGCAAGGTCGCGTTCGGCGGCGCTCAGCGCCAGTTGATCCCAGTCGATGGTTTCCATAAGACATTCCTCGATTGGGGGATATTCTACTGTATAAAATCACAGTGCGCGAGTGACGTGACCGCCTCGATCGGCCGGGGTCGCCGCCGACGTCGCCGCATGTAATACTCAGCGCCATTCCCATTGCGCAGGAGCCTGCTCCCGATGTTGACCCTGTACACCTTCGGCCCGGCATTCGGGCTTCCGGATGCCAGCCCGTTCGTCGTCAAAGCGGAAATGCTGCTCAAGCTCGCGGGATTGCCATATCAGACGAATCGTGGCGGTTTTCGGCGCGCCCCCAAGGGCAAGCTGCCCTATATCGACGATGACGGCGAGATCGTGGCGGACTCGACATTGATCCGGCTGCATATCGAACGCAAATATGGCTTCGACTTCGACGCGGGCCTGACCCCCGAACAACGTGGGGCGGCCTGGATGTTCGAGAAGGCGCTGGAGGATCACTTCTATTGGCATGTGGTGCAGGCGCGCTGGTGTGACGCGGAGAACTTCGCCAAAGGCCCGGCTTCGTTCTTCAAGGCCATTCCCTGGCCGGTGCGTCCGGTCGCGCAGGCCGTTATCCGTCGCAAGATCCGGGGCACCTTACACGGGCAGGGGACGGGCCGCTTCACACCGCAGGAGCAAGCGCAATTGCTCAGGCGTGGCGCGCAGGCGGCGGCCCAACTGCTGGGCGACAAGCCGTACTTTTTCGGACAGTCGCCATGCGGTGCCGACGCCACGGCCTTCGGATTCATCGCGAGCGCGATGTCGCCGCATTTCCGCATGACGCTGCGTGACGAGATCGAGAATCATCCAAATCTGACGGCGTATGTAGCGCGCCTGCGCCGTGAGTTCTTCGTGGATGCGAGCGACGGCTCGCACGCCTGAGCCGGAACGGCACAGGCAGACGGGCGACGTGAGTGACGTCGGCGAGGTGGAGTGCGCTGACTCAGCCCGCCTCGGACGCGGTCTCGTCGCTCGATAGCACGTCGGACAGCACGAGGTTACGTCCCGAAATCTTCGCGGCGTACAGCGCGCGGTCGGCGCGCATGCATAGCGCCTCGAGGCTTTCGTGTTCGTGCCACGTCGCGACGCCGCCGCTGAGCGTGTAATGACACACGCCGAATGGTCCGGCGACCAGATGACGACTCGCCTGTGCACGCAGCCGCTCGGCAATACGGATGGCGCCCGGCGTATCCGTGCCGGGCAGCAACACCGCGAATTCCTCTCCGCCCAATCGCCCGAACGCGTCGCCCTCTCGCAGGCCGTCGCGCACGAGCTTCACGAATTCGCGCAGCACCGTGTCGCCGCCGGCATGGCCGTGCGTGTCGTTGATTTGTTTGAAGTGGTCGAGATCGATGATCACGATCGACAGTGGCCAGCCGCGCGCGAGCGCGCGTGCCATTTCCTGACGGGCGAGCAGGTCGAAGTGTTTGCGTGACAGCGCGCCGGTCAGGTAGTCGCGATTGGCCGCCTCTTCGGCGGTCGCGAGCATGGCGTCGTGGATCATCATGACCGCGCCCATCGTCATGGCGGGCATGACAATCGTGCCGATCGTCAGCATCGCGGCGTTGAATGCCGTCGGGGCAAACAATTCCGGACCGGGCGCCGGCGTCAGGCCGAAGACCATGCCGCGCACCGCGTGCCCGATAGCGAACACTGCGGCAAGGCTTGCCGTGAGCCAATAGTGATAGGGATGACGGCGCGGCGGGATGTGCCGTGCAATGAGCAAGGCTATGGCCAGCAGCATCGTGGCGTGATAGGCAGAGACCACGACCACGCGCACTTGTGGATTGTCCGTGCCGTAGAACCAGACCAGCATCGCCGCGGCAAGCACGCCCAGCGATGCACCCATCACCCGCCAGTGCGTCGGCTGCCCCAGAAAGCGAGCGCAGCCGGCGTAGTAAAACAGCAAGCCGCTGGCGAGCGCGATATTGGCAATGGGTATGGACAGGAAGTCGGGCACGACGCCGCGCAGGGCGAACAGCGGCAGGGCGATGAGGACAGCGACATTGGCGATGCACCATTCGCGCACGCCCGCCACGCGAGAGCGCAGGAGAGAGCCCACGATCAGCAACATCATGAAGCTGAGCAATGAGGTGATCGCGAGCAGGGACGTCGTCAACATGGCGATGACCAACGGGGGGAAACGGATACGTGTTGTGCATTGTAATGTACGCCGCTGTGCGCGTTACACGCCAGTAGAATGATCGGGTTAGTCTTTTTCGTTTCAAGGAGTTTGCGTCAATGTCGACGACTCAGTTTTTCGCGTCACATCGTCCCCGTCGCTTTCGCCGTTTCGGTGTCTTGCGCGCTTTGGCGCTGGCCGCCGGCGTGATCGGTTGTCTGAGTGCTTTGCCGGTGCAGGCGCAACAGGAGCCATCGCAACGCCGCAAGACGCAGCCGCCGCTTTTTTCCATACCCGCCAGCGGCGTGACGGCGCCGGCCGCCGACATCAATCGCGACGTGCGCGCAGCGCTCGAGGGGGCCAACCTCTGGCTCGGACTCACCGATATCAATCGTGGGACGCAAAGCTGGGAGCAAGCTGCGCCGGTGTTTCAGCGCGCGATCTCGGCCGAAGACTGGGCGCAAAGCCTTCAGGCCGCGCGTTTGCCGCTGGGCAAAGTGAAGTCACGCAAGACCAAGGACGCGGTATTCACGCGCACGCTTCCGGGGCAGCCGGATGGTGAGTACGTCGTCATTCAGTACGACACGGTCTTCGAGAAGAAGGCCGAGGCCCATGAGATGGTGACGATGGTGTTCGGCATTGACAGCCGTTGGCGGGTGGCGGGCTATCTGGTGCGCTGAGGCCGATATTGATGGGCACCAGCCCTGTGACGCGTCGCGGCGTCAGCGCGGCAATGCGGGCTCGACGATGCCTCGCGTCGTCTCGACGTGCGCGCGCGCGATTTGCTCGGCCTGTTCCTCGTCGCGCGCGCGCAGGGCGGCGAGCAATGCGCGATGCTGGGCGTTGGTCGCGCTCAGCTGTTCGTCCGAGAACATCACGGGGATGCGCAACGCCCAGTAATAGAACTGCGTGCGTTCGTAAAACTGCGTCAACACCACGTTATCGGCGGCCTTCACGATCAGATCGTGAAATTCCGTGTTCAGGCGATTGATGGTCAGGCGTGGCAGATGACTGCCCGGCTCCATCTGCTCGATGAGTGCGGCCAGCGCTTCGCACACTTCCGGGGTGATTTTGCGCGCGGCGAGTCGCGCCGTTTCGGCTTCGATGGCCACACGGCTTTCGAAGATCGCATGGACTTGCAGATGGTCGATGCCCTGAACTTCCCAGCCGCGATTGCGGGCGATGAACCCCTCGCCTTGCAGGATGAGTAAGGCCTCACGTACCGGCGTGCGGCCAACACCGAGCCGCTGAATCAGATCGTCTTCGATGAGGCGCTGCCCCGGTCTGAGTTCCGACGCGAGAATCATGCTGCGGATTTTGGACCGCACTTCTCCAGTGATCAGGTTGCTGGGCGCTTTCATCCGATGCTTGTCTTCCATTGAGCGGCGCGCGCGCCGTGTACTTCGGCGAGACGCCGCAGCCATCCCCGGTGTCTCGGACACGGGCGGCCTTCAGCCGGCACCCCCATGCCGCAGCGGATTTTACCGAGTTTCTTTCCGCGCCTTCAAAACCCTTCCGGAGGACGTCAAAGCGATCGCAGTCATGCGTGCAGCGCATCAATGGTGTCCGATTTTGCGCAATTCTTTCGGTTTCCGAAGCGAGCGCTCGCTTATACGCACGTTTGAAGTGCTCGAAAAGTACCATAATGCCCGCTGTCACGGGGTTCGCGCTCACTCACTTGTGACGCACTTGTGATGTGAGTACCCACCGCCCTAGCGTTGCGGGCGCCGAAACATGCGTCGTGCGGGGGGCGGGCAGAAATAGTGAAGATGTGAAGCAGTGAGGGAGAATAACCACAGGTTCTCAAGGGTTATAGATCGGCATCGAGTTTCTTCTCAACGCACCAGATGCCACGTTCCCCGGTGGGTTTGAGTCGCCAGTGTTTGGCAGGAAGCTGCGTGCCGGCCACGGTCCGGTATGGCGCGACATCCAGTGTCAGCGAACCATCGGCGAAAGACTGATAGTGGCCGACGCTACCTGCGCCATCGCTGAATTCCAGAATGACATCGCCTGCCGGCGCCTTCGGCCCGTCGAGTGCTGTCAGTCTTGCCCCAGGGTAGAGATGGGTGTGGTGCACGTGAAATCGCATTCGCCCCTCTTGAGATCAATTATTGTTGATTTAGAAATAAACGATTATAAATCTTCGTATTTATTATCAAAGTGCGCACTAATAGACTGTAACTGTCGACGATGAATCAAGCATCGCCCCCTTCAATAGACAGGAGAAAGACCATGAAGCGCACACTTATTACCTCTGCTCTGATTTCCGCCATGCTGGCCGTGTCGGCCGGTTCGGCCTTTGCCAGCGATGCTTTCGACGGCCCGTCGGAGTTTTCGTGGGTGCCGCAAACCAGCGTGCTCACCCGTGCTCAGGTACGTGAAGAACTGATTCAAGCCCAGAAGGCGGGTCTCGTCGTTCAACACGATACCGTGTATCCGAAGGCAGCGCCCAGCGCCCAACCGGCAACGCCCGCCGCGCCGGTGACGGCCGGCTCGGTCGGTGGCCTGCAACGCGCCGGCACGACCTACTTCGGTAACTAAGCCTCACCACGGCACGCGTGGCCGCCCCGGATTGCCGGGCGCCACCGCGTGCCGCTTGCATTGCGGCGTTGACGTTCCTTTCGGGAACGCCGACGCCGGAGTCCAGACCGTTTGACATCTCATCGCGATCTCTCGGCATCGTTCGCGATCCCGAAGGGAACGCCGCTGATCTTCTGCTGGCTCCTGTCGCTGTGCGTGGTTTCATGCACAGGACTTTCCCGTCGCGCTTGCGGCGGGCTTTTTGCGTGGCCCTCATGAGGGAAGACAGCGTGGCACAATCGACCCATTCTGTTTTGTGCCACTTCGCGTGCTACGGCACGCCTCTCTCCCATGACGTCATTGCTTCGCCAGTGCATGCGCCGTGTGTCGCAACAAACCGTTGCAACGCTACGTGCAGGTGCCTTCGTCAGCCTCATCTCCCTTGGGGTTTCGAACGCCGCCCTGATCGCCGCGCCCGCGCGCGCCGCAGACCCCGCATCGGACAACGCCCAAAGCAATGCCGGTCCGGCCTACGGTCCCGAGTTGCAGGGCTTCGACTATCCCTATCCGGTCAACCGGTTCGACTTCACGTCGCAGCGCCTGCCGCTGCATATGGCGTATCTCGATGTGAAACCCGCGCAGGCCAACGGACGAACCGTCGTGCTGCTGCACGGCAAGAATTTCTGTGCCGCGACCTGGCGAGAGACCATCGATACGTTGGCCGGGGCGGGCTATCGCGTGATTGCGCCGGATCAGATCGGCTTCTGCAAGTCGAGCAAGCCGGCTCAGTATCAATACAGCTTCCAGCAACTCGCCAACAACACGCATGCGCTGCTGGCTTCGCTGGGCATCAAGACAGCGACCATCGTGGGCCATTCGACGGGCGGCATGCTGGCCGTGCGCTATGCGCTGATGTATCCGAACGAGACGCAGCAACTCGTGCTCGTCAATCCGATCGGTCTGGAAGACTGGAAGGCATTGGGCGTGCCGTCGAAGACGGTGGACGAATGGTATGACCGCGAGCTGCGCACCACGGCGGCGGGCATTCGCCGTTACGAGCAGGCCACGTACTACGCCGGACAATGGAGTGATCGCTACGAACCGTGGGTGCAGATGCTGGCGGGAATGTATCGAGGACAGGGCAAGCGCATCGTTGCGTGGAACTCGGCGTTGCTCTACGACATGATCTATACGCAACCGGTGGTGTACGAACTGGGTTTGATTCGCGTGCCGACGCTGTTGCTCATCGGTGATAAGGACACGACCGCCATCGGCAAGGATTTTTCTCCGCCGGAAGTGCAGGCCCGGATTGGACACTACCCCGCGCTCGCGAAGGCGACGCAAGCCGCCATTCCCGGCGCGACGCTCGTGGAGTTCCCAGAACTGGGTCACGCGCCGCAAATGCAGGATCCGGCGACGTTCCACAAAGCGCTGCTCAGCGGTCTGGCGGCGCTGCACTAAGCGGTCATTCAGGCCGCCGTGGTGGATGCCGCGCCACGCGCATTGGCGTTACGCCACGTTTCGCCGCGCGTGGGGCGTCGCGGACGCGTCAGAGGTGCTTGTAGTAGAACGTGGTGGCGCAGAACGCACCGTCGGGCATGAGCGCGAATTTCGGCACATCGCCCGCGCGCTGCCAGCCGCTGCGCTGGTAAAGCCGTTCGGCATCGCCGCCGGTCACGGTGTCGAGGACCAGCACATGACGGCCTTCGTCGCGCGCCACGTCGTCGATGGCTGCCATCAACCGCTGTGCAACGCCCTGACGCCGCGCCGAACGCTGCACGAGCATCTTTGCCACGTCTGCGCGATGCGGCTGGTTCTCGGGCAGATCGAGAACCAGTTGTACCGTGCCGACGATATCGCCATCGTTCGCCTCCTCATCCGACACACCCGATGCACGCCGGCGCGCTACGAGCAGCGCGCGCTCACCACGCGCCACGCTGTCGGCCACCTTGCGCCAGAACGCGGCGGCGCGCTCGCGCGTGAGCGGCAGCATGAAGCTCACCGATGCGCCGCCTTCCACGCAATCGATGAGCACATCGGTGAGTGCTTCGACGGCCGCGAGGGCTTGCGTGCCGTCGAGTCGTTGCAGGGCGATGGACGACGAAGCTGACATCACTGAGATCTCCTTGGCGCAACGAACGGCAACGTGACGAGCCCGACGAGATAATGCGCGCTCACCGACGTCGGGTTATGGAAGCCGATCGGTTGATCGAGCCGCATGGCCAGACAATCGCCGGTATCGAGCCGCCATGTGGCGTCGCCCAGCGTGATTTCGATGGTGCCGTCGATCATCCAGATCTGCTGCCAGACTTCGTTGTCCCGTGCGCCGGTGTCGTAGGCGACGCGCTCGCCTGCCGGGAATTGCACTTCGACGAATTGCAGCGGCGACGGTTGCGCCGGCGAAAGATTGCGTCTCACGTAACCCGAATCCGGATCGGTCCACACCGGCTGATCGGCGTGGCGCGCGAGTGGCGAGGGCGGTGCGTCTTCCGGCGTGTGAGTATCGAACAGCGAGGCGAGCGTGACATCGAGCGCGGTGGCAAGCTTGTCGAGCACATTGGCCGTCGGGCTGGTCTGCGCACGCTCGATGAGCGAGATGCTCGAACGGCTGACGCCGCTGCGCTCGGCCAGAGTGTCGAGGGAATAGCCGCGCTCGCTGCGCAGATCGCGCACACGGCGGGCGATGCGTTCGTTGATATCCATGTCGTCCAGTCTACTGGAAATTAATTTCCAGTAAAATAGATAACATCGTTCACACCGTCATCCACGCTTCTTTGCTTGCGGGACCCACCAAATGACTTCCTCGTTCATTGTTCGCGATGCTACCGACGCCGACCTCGCCGCCATTCGCGACATTTATAACGATGCCGTCGAGCACACGACCGCCATCTGGAACGACGTGCTCGTGGACATCGACAATCGGCGCGAGTGGTTAGCGGCACGCGTCGCGCGTGGATTTCCGGTGATCGTGGCCGAGCGCGACGGCAAGGTCGCCGGGTATGCCTCGTTCGGCGACTGGCGCGCCTTCGACGGCTATCGCCATACCGTCGAGCATTCGATTTATGTCGACAAGCACACGCGTGGCGGCGGCATAGGCGAGACACTCATGCGCGCACTGATCGAACGTGCACGCGCGCTTGGCATTCACGTGATGATCGCGAGCATCGAAGCGCAGAACGCGCCGTCGATTCGTCTGCACGAAAAGCTTGGCTTCCGCATGGTCGGCACGTTCAAAGAAGTCGGCACGAAGTTCGGCCGCTGGCTCGACCTGACGTGCATGGAACTGCATATCGATTGAATGGATTGAACGGATTGAACGGAGCCGAACGCTCGGAAGATTGGGTGTGCAGACACAAAAAAAGCCGCACTGCACCATCCATTCGATGCCGCTATGTCTCGTCCGATATAGCGGCATTTCTCATCGGGAATGGGCGGTATCACGCGATTCGAATATCGCCCGCTCTCCCCCGCTAAGTCGTGTGCAATGCGCGACATTTTGCGGATTTTCTCCCGCATTTGCGGCATGAACGACCTTGTCATTCCCATCATGGCCGTGTAGCCTTGGCACGTCCGGTGTCACTCATGAAGCGTGTTCGCATAGAACTTCACGAGCGCATCACGGCAGGTGAATGTCACGCATTGTGAACATGCATCGTGGGTCGATGACGAGAAGTCCGACGTTGCGGCCCCGTGAGCGTTGCAGTGCCGTCTTGTAGTTCGCGAGCTTTGTGATCGTGATACGTCCCCCCAAAACAAGACGGACGGAACGCTTATGCCGCGCCTGCCAAGAAAACACTGTCCTCCTGCGGCTGTGTCGAGCGATGACGCTCGTCCTGACGCCGCTTGCGAATTTCCCGAATCCTCCCAGTCTTCCCGAACGCAGAGTCCCGATGCGGCGCCCGGCTTCGCGATGTCGCGTCGCGGGTTCCTCAAGGCGTCGGTCATCGCGGGCATCTCCGTGTACATCGCGCCGTTGGGCAGCCGTGCATTTGCCGCGCTGTTCGAGGACAAGAACCTCACGCCCGTCGCGTGGGACGCCGCCAAGGGGCAAGCCAAATTCCGCATCGACGGCACCGCCAAGGTGACCGGCGCCAAGATCTTTGCGCGCGACGTGCGCTCGCGCGACATGCCGGGCTGGCCCGCCCAGCAGGCCCACGCGTTTGTGTTGCGTGTGACGCGTGCGGATCGCCCATACCTCGGTTTCGATCTCTCGCGTCTGGATGACGATCTGCAACCGGATCGCGTGGTGACCGCCGACGATCTCGCGCGCGACGGTGTGGCATTCCCCGAGTTCTACGGCGACGACATGTTGCTGCCCGCAGGCAAGACGCCGGCGTATCTCGGCCATGCGGTGGCGATCCTGATCTATCGCGATTTCGCGCGCTTCCGTTTCGCCAAGGACAAGCTCAAGTTCCACGACGAGATCATTCGCTACGGCGACGTGACGGGGCCGCTCGAGCGTGACCCGTGGGGTAGCTTCCGTTATGTGCGCGTGGGGGGCAAAACGGCCTACGACGACGACGTCTATTCGAGTCTGAAGGACGCGCCGATCTTCCCGAGCATGATGCGCAAGCACCTGCCTGTCTGGCCCGATGGCAACGACCACGGCAAGCTCGACGAGCAAGGCATGGCGTATGCCGGCAAGATCGGGGCGTCGCTCGCGCAGCCGCCCGCGAACTGGCTGGTGATGTCGCGCGAGTACCGCACGCAGTCGGTCGATACGGCGGCACTCGAGCCGGATAACGCCAACTGCTGGTACGACGCCGGCACGCAAACGCTGCACATGGTCGTGCCCACGCAATCGCCCTCCGAAGTTGCCGAAAACGCAGCGGCGATGGCGGCCAAGGGCCACTTCCCGGTCAAGCGCCTGATCGTCTACCCGTGCTACACGGTGGGCTATGGCTCGAAGGACCACTACAACATGCCGTTCTACGGGCTGGCCGCTGCGATGTATGGCGATGGCTTGCCGGTGCGCCTCGCCAACGACCGCTACGAACAGTTCCAGACATCGCTCAAGCGGCACGCGTTCACCATGCGGTATCGCATCGGTGTCGACAAGGAAAGCGGCTTGCTTCAGGCGTTTACGGCCGACATGGAGTGCAACGGCGGCGGACGGATGAACTTCTCGCCGTCGGTGGCGATGGTGGGGGCGACAGCCGCCCAGTCGATCTATTACTTCCCCCAGAGCGATCTGGCGAGCGTGGCGATTGCCTCGCGTGCGATCGACGCCGGTTCGGCGCGCGGTTACGGCACGTTGCAGTCGATGGCCGCCACCGAAATGATGATCGATGAGATGGCGGCGCAACTGGGCGTCGATGCCATCGATTTCCGTCTCAAGAACGCGCTGCGCTCGGGCATGAAGAACACGCAGGGGGCGATCCCGGCGGGGGCGGTGCGCGTAGACGAAGTGCTCGCGCGTGCCAAGGCCCATCCGTTGTGGACGCAGCGCGACAAGAAGAAGGCGGAGTACGAGGCTGCGCATCCCGGACATCGCTACGGCGTGGGTTTTGCCTGTGTGCAAAAGGACTTCGGCACCGGTGCCGAGACCTCGTTCGCACGCGTCGAAATCGATGAGACCGGCAAGATTTCGCTGCATCACACGGCGGCCGAGATCGGCACGGGGGTATCGACGTCGCAGGCGGTCGCTGTGGCGAAATGGCTGGGCATGCCTGCTACGGACGTGCACATCGCGATCACCGACTGGCCGGAGCTGCCTGTCGTGACGAGCGGCGATCCGTATCTGATGTCGCAGGCCGATCAGGACAAGCTGGCGGCGAACCCGCGTTGGTCGCCGGGGTATGCATCGCCATCGAGCGCCACGAATTCGGCGTTCTATTTCACGCACAGCACGCGCGAAGCGGCGCGATTGTTGTTCTTGCAGGGCTTGTGGCCGGCGGCGCTGTCGATCTGGCGTCGTGGACTCGGCGGCGGTCAGGCGGCCCCGCTCGTGGTACGCGCGGAAGACGCCCGCTGGGTCGAGGGCAAGCTCTCGGCCGCCGGGCTCGAAGCGCTGCCATTGCCCATGCTCGCGAAGACGGCACACGAGTTGGGACTGGTGACCGGCGCAACGGTGCACGTCTTCAATCGCTGGCAGTGGGCGGAAGCCGATTGGGATCTGGGCGATGGTGTGACGCAGCGGCTGCCGGTCGACGGCATTGCGCTGCGCTTCGGCAAGGGCGTTGCGAATGGCGCGTCGGCCGCCGGGCAAACGCCTGCCACGCAGACGCCTACGGCGAAAGCGGCTCATCGTAGTGGCAATGCTCCTGCGAAATCCGCGTCTGCGGCGGCTGCCGCGGCGGGCAAGGGGACAACGGGAACTAAGGGAGCGGCCGACATACAGGTTGCAGCGCCCACACCGGGCACCGGCTACCGCACGATCGATCGCAAGCGCGTGTATTACCCGCCGGTGCAGCGTAACAACGCGGCGGTGACGTACTACAGCGCGGTAGGCACGCTCGTGGAGTTGTCGGTGCACGAGGCCACGGGCAAGGTCGAACTGCTCACGCACCATTCCATCATGGAGTGCGGCAACCAGATTTCGCCGCAACTCGTTTCGGGCCAGTTGCAGGGGGGACTCGCGATGGGCATCGGTCATGCATTGCACGAGTACTTGCCGCTGTATGAAGACGGTCCGGGCAATGGCACGTGGAACTTCAATCGCTATCACTTGCCGCGCGCGGTCGACGTCGCGGTGTGGACGCAAACGGGCGAAGTGTTGCCGCCGATCTCCGAGACGGATGTGCCCAAGGGCATCGCAGAAGTGGTGATGATCCCCGTGGTGGGAGCGATTGTGAACGGCCTCGCGCATGCGATCGGCCATCGATTTACGGATTTGCCGGTGACACCGGAGAAGATCCAGGAGGTACTGGCATGACGGACGTTTCGAGCGCACCGCAAGCCGCGTCGGACGCCACGGCGACGACGGGCGCGGGACAGAACATGAGCGGCGCGAGCGCTGCATCGGCAGCACCGGCAGCGTCGGCGAGCGGCAGGCAGCCGTGGGAAACGCTGCCGGTGACCGTGAAGGTCAACGGCGAATCGCATGGGCCGGTGGACGTGCCGGCGGGGCTGATGATGATCGACTTCCTGCACGAGACGCTGGGACTCACGGGGTCGCGTCTGGGCTGCGGGCAGGGCATCTGCCACGCGTGCGTGGTGATCGTCGATCACGCAGACGGCAGCAGCGAGACCGTGCGTACCTGTATCACCGGCGCGAATTACTTCGACGGCAAGACCGTTCGCACGGTGGAAGGGCATGCGGTGCGCGATGCCGACGGCAAGCTCACGCTCGCGCCGATCCAGCAGGCGTTTCTCGATCACTTCAGCTTCCAGTGCGGCTACTGCACGCCGGGCTTCGTGAATGCGGCGACGGTGTTGATCGAGGGGCTCAAGCGCAATCCGGTCGCGCGCGCCGATCTCGAGGCCGCGATCACGGCGGGGCTGAACGATCAGATTTGCCGGTGTACGGGTTATGTGCGCTACTACGAGGCCGTGCGTGACGTCATCTTGAAGACGCCCGGTTGTCTCAAGGATGCGAAATGAAGGACGCGAAATGAGGGGATATGCCATGAGCCTGAATCGCGTCACCCGATGGAGTGCGCGTGCGGCATGGGTTGCCGCAGTGCTGCTCGTTGCCGCGTGCAACGATTCGAGCACGCCCAAGCCTCCGGCGCCTGCGCAGCCGCCGACGCCGAAGACGTCGATGATGCCGTCTCTCGTCACGAGCGCGATGGCGGCAGACGGACCTAACGCTACCGCGTCGGCGGCCAGCGGTGCAGCGGCGTCTGCCGCACCGGCAGCTCCGGCAGCACCGACATCTGCGCCGTCGGCCAACGCGTCTTCCGAACTGATCGCTCGCGGCAAGTATCTGGCGCGTGCGGCTGACTGTGCGGCGTGCCATACGAGTGCGCAGGGCGCGCCGTTCGCGGGCGGTGTGCCGCTCAAGTCGCCGTTCGGCACGTTCTACGGCACGAACATCACACCGGACAAGACGAACGGCATTGGCGGCTGGACATCGGACGATTTCTACCGCGCGTTGCACGACGGTGTGGCGCCGGACAAGGCGTTGTATCCGGCCATGCCGTACACGTCGTATCGCCAGATGACCCGTGCGGACAGCGACGCGATCTATGCGTATCTGATGTCGGTGAAGCCGGCGGCGGTGCCCAACCGCAAGCACGAGCTTTCGTTCCCGTACAACATGCGTTTTGGCATGCGGGTGTGGGACTGGATGTTCCTGAAGGACACGTTGCCCGACGCGTCGAAGGGGCAATCGGCCGACTGGCTGCGCGGACGCTATCTCGCCAACGCGCTGGGTCACTGCGCGGAATGTCATACGCCGCGCGGCACGTTCGGTCAGTTGGACAACGCAAAGCCGCTTGGCGGTGCAGCGCTCGCGCGTATTGCCGCGCCCGATCTGACGCCCGAGGCGCTCGCCGCGCGCGGCTGGACGGTGAAGGATCTGCAAACGTTCTTCGGCACGGGGATCGCGCCGCAAGGCTCGGCGTTCGGCGAGATGTATCCGGTAGTGCATCTGAGTACGCAATACCTCACGCCTGACGATCTGCGTTCGTTGTCGACGTATCTGCTGGGCGATGCTGCGCCGGCGCCGAAGCCGTTGCCGGACAATCCCGACACGAGCAAGCTGACGGCGGGCCGCAATCTGTATCTCGCCGTTTGCGCGGGATGTCACGCTGCCGATGGCACGGGCAAGCCGCACGTCGCGGTGTCGATGCTGGGGAATTCGACGGTGCGTCAAAAGGACCCGCGCAATCTGATCGTCGCGATCCTCGACGGCATCGAGCCGCAGAAATTCCCGAGGCTTGAGGCGATGCAGGATATGCCCGGCTTCGATAAGCGGCTCACCGACGCGCAGATTGCCGAGTTGAGCAATTACCTGCGCGTGGCCTACGGCGGGCAGGCGGGCGACGTGAACTCCGAGATCGTCAAGCAACTGCGCCAGAAGTAATCGGGTGCCTCACCTCGCGGATCGGCATGGCGCATAATGACGCGCCATGTCCCGCACACAACGTCTCTTCTCCCTGATGCAGTTGCTGCGCCGCCACCGTTACCCGGTGGCGGGCGCGGCGCTGGCCGACTCGCTTGGCGTGAGTCTGCGCACGCTCTACCGGGACATCGCGGTATTGCAGGCGCAGGGCGCGCACATCGAGGGGGCGCCAGGACTGGGCTACGTGCTCAAACCGGGGTTTCTCCTGCCACCGCTGATGTTCTCGGAGGAGGAGATCGAGGCCATCGTGCTGGGGTCGCGCTGGGTGGCCAAGCGCACCGACGGCGCGCTGGCCGAAGCGGCGGCGAATGCGCTGGCCAAGATCGCGGCGGTGCTCCCGTCGGATCTGCGCACGTCGCTCGAGGCGTCGACATTGCTCATCGGCCCGGGCGACCCGCTGCCGCCGATGATTGTCGATCTGACCGTCATTCGCGAGGCCATTCGTGCCGAGCGCAAACTCCAGTTGTCCTATCGTGATGAAGCGGGGCGTGTGTCCGAGCGCCTCATCTGGCCGTTCGCGCTGGGTTTCTTCGACCGTGTGCGCATGATCGTTGCGTGGTGCGAACTGCGTGACGGCTTTCGCCACTTCCGTGCGGATCGGATCGAAGCCATGACCGTGACCGAAACGCGCTACCCGCGCGGGCGGCGAGCATTGCTCAAAGCATGGCGCGAAACGACCAGCAGACAGTGATGTGCGCGGGTCTGGGCGGTGTTTCGAATGGCCGTTCGGCTACTGACAAAAACTGACAGCATCTCTCCTTACGATGGCATCCATGACAACGCGAGCCGGCACCCGAAATTCAGGGCCGGCGTGGCGGGTGTCATTGACAACAATCGACAGGAGCTAGTCATGCTGCATCCGAACATGGTCAATCTGTATGTTGCGAGTCCCCCCGAGAGTGCGGCGTTTTATGCCGATCTGTTCGACCTGGAACCGGTCGAAGCGTCGCCCGGATTCGCGCTGTTCGTATTGCCCTCGGGGATGAAGCTGGGCTTGTGGGCGCGTTTTGCGGTGGCGCCGACGGCCATCGCGCCGCCGGGCGGCAGCGAAATCGTGATGCCGGTGGCGTCCAACGCCCATGTGGATGCCACCTGGGAAGACTGGAGCGCCCGGGGCATCACCATCGTGCAGGCGCCGACAACGATGGACTTCGGCCGCACGTTCGTGGCGTCCGATCCCGACGGTCATCGTCTGCGCGTGTACAAGCTCGCTGAGAGTCGGTGATGCCTTGGGGCGAGAGTGAACCGCGGGCGTCCATGCGTTCACCCTCGCCGCGCTTGCTGCGGTGACGCCTTACTTCGTGGACGCCGTCTTCACGAGCACGGGGGTGTCGCGATACAGCGAGGGGAACAGACGCTTGAGATCGTTCACCTTCGGCAAATCGTTGATGACGATGTACGGATACGTCGGGTGCTCGGTCAGAAAGTCCTGATGATAGGTCTCGGCTGCATAGAAGCCGGTGTACTTCTCGACCTTGGTTGCGATAGGTTTGCGGTAGACGTGCGAGGCGTCGAGCTGAGCGATGTAGGCATTGGCGACATTACGCTGTGCATCGGTCATCGGGAACACGGCCGAGCGGTATTGCGTGCCGCTGTCGGGCCCCTGACGGTTGAGCTCGGTCGGGTTGTGCGCCACGGAGAAGTAGATCTGCAGCAGCTTCCCGTAAGAGACTTGCTGCGGATCGAACGTGACTTCGACCGATTCGGCGTGGCCCGTCGCCCCGCCGCTGACCGTTTCGTAATCGGCGGTTTTTGCCGTGCCGCCGGCGTAACCCGACACGGCTTTCGTCACGCCCTTCACATGCTGGAACACCCCCTGCACGCCCCAAAAGCAGCCCCCCGCGAACACCGCCGTTTCGGTGCGGGCGCCCGTGGCGGGTTCGTCGAGTTTCGGTGCGGCGATGACGACCGCC
This sequence comes from Pandoraea fibrosis, assembly GCF_000807775.2. Classification (NCBI taxonomy): domain Bacteria; kingdom Pseudomonadati; phylum Pseudomonadota; class Betaproteobacteria; order Burkholderiales; family Burkholderiaceae; genus Pandoraea; species Pandoraea fibrosis. The sequence goes on from NZ_CP047385.1 coordinate 2,200,754, forward strand.
GCTTCGGCGCCGCCGAACGCATAAGCGCCGACTTGCCAGACGAGCACGCCCGCAATGGCCGCCGCGGCGCCGAGCAGCACGCGGCGAATGCGTGAGAGGGGAGATAGGAAGCGGCGCGAAGACTGGCCCGGCGTATCGCCGCGCGATTGCGACGGGTGATGCGGATCGAATTGAGGCATTTGAAAACTCCCGGCGTCTGTCGACGCCTCGGTGGAAATATCAATATCAATGGCAATGGAGATTCGACGCGGGTTCTGTGCGGCGGGCATCAGATCGTGAGGTCGACCGGGCGGGCTCGCACGCGGACTCAACCAAACGTAAAGGCATAAGCCGACACCCCCGAATCGAGAAACTCGATGGTGAACGTCCGGTCGCTCACATCGCCCGACTGGCGCACCAACTGGTACAGGCGTTGCGAGGTCACGGTGCCGGTGCCGTCGGCAGCGACGTCGGTGCCATGAGCGGCGCCGGGCGCCTGACCGTCGACGCTCACGCGAAAGCGCACAGGTTTTCCGCTGACATCGGGGCCGAGCACCAGATGCAGATCGCGGGCATGGAAGCGGTAGACGATGCGTGCCCCCGCCTGAGTGGCCGTCGCTTGTTCCGCTCCAACGCGCCAGCCACCGGCCAGTCCCCATTGGTTGAGCGACGGTGCCGATGGCGCGCGATAGTCCGTGGCCTGATCGCGCACGGCACCGCCCGGAGAGGCGAAGTGATCGGCGCGCTCGTAACCGACATACGTTTCCGGCGAACCGACGTCGCGCATATCGGCGGCTTGCTGAACGCCGTTGGCCTGAACGTCGGCGATCCCTCCTGCGACCTGCTTGGCACCGGCTTCGCGCAACAGTTGTTGGATCACGCGCTCCGATTCGGCGTAATTGCCTTCGCCAAAGTGGTGGTAACGCATGCGACCCTGTGCGTCGATGAAGTAGTGCGCAGGCCAGTACTGGTTGTTGAAACCGCGCCAGATGGCGTAGTTGTTGTCGATGGCGACCGGGTAGTCGACACCGAGATCGTGTACGGCCTTCTTTACGTTGCCGATATCGCGCTCGAACGCAAACTCGGGGGCATGCACGCCGATGACCACGAGACCCTGATCGCGATATTTCTCCGCCCATGCCTTCACATACGGCAGCGTGCGCAGGCAGTTGATGCAGGAGTACGTCCAGAAGTCGATGAGCACGACCTTGCCGCGCAGGGCTTGAGCGGTGAGCGGCGGCGAGTTCAGCCATTGCACTGCGCCGTCGAGCGAGGGCAATTGTCCTTCGACCGGTAGCGGAGCTGGCGCATCGACGGCCGCAAGCATCATTGCGTTGCCGGTGGCGGTCATGGCCGCGCCTGCGCCGGCCTGATCGGTTGCCGGGGTAGGTGGTGCGGGCGTCGTCGCGTTGACATTGGCCGCATCGTTACGGCGAGCCCCGAGCTGTTCCACGAGCTTTTGTTCGATGCCCCCCGTCGAGGCCGTCGAGACCTGCGCGAGCACGCCGGTGTCGAGGCCGAATGCGATCGCGGCAACGCCTGCGAGCATCAATCCGCCAAGCACGCGGCGAATCCACTCGCCTGCGCCGAGCGAGCGCTTCATGGCGGCGAACACACGTCCGCCGACGAGCAGTGCCAGCGCGAGCGACGTGGCCGCGCCTGCGGCGTAAGCGACCAGCAGCAGCGTCGTGCCAACACTGGCGCCTTGCAGCGCAGCGCCCGTGAGCACCAGACCGAGAATCGGGCCGGCGCATGGCGCCCAGAGCAGGCCGGTGGCGATACCCAGCAGGAATGAGGCACCGGGGCGGGGGCCGGACGCTGTGTCGCCGGCGATCGTGCCGTCACTTTGCGCGGACTGCGACAGACGGTCGCCCAGCGACACGAGCGGATGCGTGAGTCGTTCGGCGAGTTTCGGGAAGAGCAGTGTGGCGCCGAAAAGGGCGACCAGCGCGAGCGCGAGCCAACGGCCGTATTGATTGGCCTGCACGACCCAGCTACCGCCCACGGCTGCGAGCGTCGCGACCAGCGCGAACATCAACACCATGCCGGCGAGCATGGGCAGCACGCTGCGCGAGAAGGATTGGCCGGCGCGCGAGAAGACGAACGGCAGCACCGGCAGAATGCACGGACTGACGATTGTCAGAATCCCGCCGAGATAGGCAAGGATGAGCAAGGTCATGAAGCACTCCTGAAGCAGCGCCCGATCACCGGGCGGCGCGGATGTGAATGGGTTGGCGTTAATTGGGACCGGCCATGTGGCGTTGGCCAGCGGCGTGCCGATGTCAGGCGGCCTGCGGACTGAACGTCATCGCAAGGCCGTTCATGCAATAGCGCAAACCGGTCGGCTTCGGACCATCGTCGAACACATGGCCCAGATGGCCGCCGCAACGCCGGCAATGCACTTCGGTGCGAACCATGCCGAAAGTCGTGTCGGTGTGCGTGCCCACGGCGTGCTCGAGCGGCGTCCAGAAGCTCGGCCAGCCGGTGTGGCTGTCGAACTTCGTGCGCGACGAGAAGAGCGGCAGCGCGCAACCGGCGCATGCGAAGGTGCCGGCACGATGTTCGTCGTTGAGCGGGCTCGAATAGGGACGCTCGGTCCCCGCTTTGCGCAGGATTTCGTACTGAGCGGGCGTCAGGCGCTTGCGCCACTCGGCGTCGCTATAGGCCACTTCGAAGCGCTCGGGGCGGGCGTCGTCGGCCAGCGCCGGACGCACGAGCCGTGGCACCAGCCCGGCAGCGACGGCGGCCGCCGAGGCTGTGGCGCTCAACAGGAACACCCGGCGCGAGGGCATCGGGCGGGGACTTGCTACACCTGCGCCATGCGGCCCGGACGGCTCGGAACGCTCAGGCAGGGGGCGCGGATCGTTTTCGGACAAACGCATGACATCCTCCGGTCAGTAGGCCGATCCGGGGCGGGGCTGGCCCCGCCGTTACCTGTTTAGGGGGGGGCGGGCACGGCAGTGGTGCGGCACAGTGGAGATCCGCACCGGATCGATGCCTGAAGCGTAGTGCGCCAGCGATGGCAAAGTCCTCACGTAAAATTAAACAATTCGTGATACCTCGCGGTGCGTGAACTGCGCACAATGGGGGCTCCAAGACCCACTTTCCCGGGAGTTGTCCCTTCGATGGAATCACCGCGCCGTGTCTTGCTCGTCGAAGACGACGTGCATATCGCCGACTTGCTCACGCTGCATCTGCGCGACGAGCGGTTCGAAGTCGTGCATTGCGCCGACGGCGACGAGGGCTTGCGCCGGTTGTCCGAGGGCGGCTGGGATGCCCTGATTCTCGATCTGATGCTGCCGGGCGTCGACGGTCTGGAGATCTGCCGCCGGGCGCGGGAAATGACCCGCTACACGCCCATCATCATCACGAGCGCGCGTTCCAGCGAAGTCCACCGGATTCTCGGGCTGGAACTGGGGGCCGACGACTATCTCGCCAAGCCGTTCTCGGTGCTGGAGCTGGTCGCACGGGTCAAGGCGCTCATGCGACGCGTCGATGCGCTGGCCCGCAACGCGCGCATGGAGGCGGGCAGTCTGGCGGTTTCCGGACTGTTCATCGATCCGATCGCCCGCGAGGCGTCGCTCAGTGGCAAGCGGCTCGATCTCACCCCGCGCGAGTTCGACCTGCTGTACTTCTTCGCGCGCCAGCCCGGCAAGGTGTTCTCGCGCATGGACCTGCTCAATGCCGTCTGGGGCTATCAGCATGAGGGCTACGAACATACCGTCAACACCCACATCAATCGACTGCGCGCCAAGATCGAGGCGGATCCGGCGCAGCCGACGCGCATCCTCACCGTCTGGGGACGGGGTTACAAGTTCGCGGCCGACGGCGCACCGGACGGCCAGAGTGCCGACGTAGGAGCCGCATGATGCGCCGCTGGAATTTCACACTGACACAGCGCCTGTCGCTGGTTTTCGCGGTTCTGCTGCTGGTGTGCTGTGGCACGTCGGCATGGATGCAGGTGCGTGCCAACCGCATGCACGAAGCCGAAGTGATTCAGGGGCTCTCGCGCGGGCTGGCGGAGCACATCGCCGCCAATGCGCAGTTGATGGATTCGAACGGCATGAAGCCCGACGCCGTGCGGCGTCTGTTCGGCCAGTTGATGGTGGTGAATCCCAGCGTCGAAGTCTATCTGCTCGATGAGCAGGGGCGCATCACCGGTCATGCAGCGCCCGAGGGCCATTTGCGGCGCATGCAGGTCGATCTGGCGCCGGTGCACCGGCTGCTCGACGGCGAGGCGTTACCGATCTATGGCGACGATCCGCGTAACACCGACGTTCGCAAGGTATTCAGTGCTGCGCCGCTGCGCGTGGATGGCCGCGAGGTCGGATACATCTACGTCGTGTTGCTCGGCGAAGCCCATGACCGATTTGCCGAGCGCGGGGCGACGAGCGTTGCCCTCAATACCGCGCTGTGGTCCATCGGATTGGTCGCCGCGCTGTGCCTGATCGCCGGTCTGGCGGCATTTGCGCTCATCACCCGCCCATTGCGCCGCCTGACGGACGCCGTGCGCGAGTTCGATATCGACGCCGCCCCGGTGCCGCCGTTGCCGGCCGTCTCGGCGGATGTGTTGGCGTCGCAACAGGCGCGTCCGAGCGACGAAATCGCGGTGTTGGAGCGAGCCTTCCGGCAGATGGTCGAGCGGCTCGGTACGCAATGGCGCACGCTCACGCGTCAGGATCAGGAGCGGCGCGAGCTCATCGCCAATATTTCGCACGACTTGCGCACCCCGCTGTCGTCGCTGCACGGCTATCTCGAAACGCTATCGCTCAAGGACGCCACGCTCACTCCCGCCGAGCGGCGGCGCTATCTGGGCATTGCGCTCGATCAGAGCCGCAAGGTCGGCGCGCTGGCACAGTCGCTTTTCGAACTGGCGCGTCTCGAGCACGGATTCGTGCAGCCCGAGGCCGAGCCGTTTTCCGTGACGGATCTGATTCAGGACGTCTTCCAGAAATTCGAGCTGAGCGCCGAGTCGCGCGGGGTCACGTTGCGCGCGCAACTCGCGCCGCAGATTCCTGTTGCGCGTGCGGATCTTGGTCTGATCGAGCGGGTGTTTACCAACCTGCTCGATAACGCGTTGCGTTACACGCCATCGGGAGGGGAGATTACGGTGGCGGTGGCGCCGCTGGGCACGGAAATCGAGGTGCAGGTGAGCGATACGGGGCCGGGCATTCCGGAGAGCGCGCGCGAGGGGCTCTTCGAGCGGCCGTTCACGGTGGGCGGCGCCCGCCGCGAGGGCGGGCTGGGCTTGCGTATCGTGCACCGCATTCTGCAACTGCACGGCCGGCGCATCACGCTGGCCCCGACCGGTCATGCCGGGCAGGGCGCCACGTTCCGCTTCACTTTGCCGACGTGATCCGGTTGTCTGCCGAGACGCTCGGCGCGGTGTCGAAATACGTCAGCTTGCGCACGAAAACATTGGCGAACGGATCGATCTTTTCGCCGGGAACGGCGGGGGAGGTGATCACCACCCGCACGATGTTGCCGTGGCTGTCGTACTTGTAGTGATACTCCGACACATGACGCTCGCCGGTGGCAGCGTCGGTGCGGGTCACCCGCGTCAACTCATGACGTGGTGAGTATTCCGATACTTCGTTGTCCCATGCCAGCGGCAGCCATTGTCCGTCGATGAAGGCCGCAGCGCCGTTGTCGCGAACGATGCGGCTGCCGTCGGGCTTGCGCTCCACGCTGGCGAAGGTCCGGTAGGAGACGAGCTTCGGGGCGGGGCGTACCTTGCCGTCTGCCGTGATTACCTGACGGGCCTCGTTCGGTGCCTCCCATTGACGCGAGAGCGCGAAGCATTCGTCGTCGAACAGCCGGGCTTGCAGGCTACCTGCGCGGCGGTGATGCACGCCGTTCGCCGGGGCGACGATGCGTCGCGTCCACTCCAGTTGGCCGTCGGTTTCCTGACGCACCTGTTCCTTCCACGTTCCGCGCTTTGTCGCGCCGCGCACGACCCAGGCGTCGGCACTCTGCCATTCGACGGGGGCGCCGTCGATACTGCGCAACCGGCCATCGTCGTCGTAGGCATAGCGGCCGCGATCGGTGCTCGAGAGCAGGTGACCTTGTGCGTCGAACTCCATCACGAAGCGGTTACCGTTGTCGAGCGGGCCGACTTTACCGGTGCTGCGATCATAGCTGGCGATGAAGCGCGTTTCGTCGATACGGCGAACGCCGGCGGGAATGCCGCCGAAGTTGCGCATCAGATCGTCTTCTTCACGCAGGGATGTCTGCACGCACCACGGCAGCGGGGCGGCCGCCTGCGGTGTGTCGGTTGTCGGTTCAAGGTTCGGGGCTGGCGGGGGCGACGTGCTTGCCACCGGGACGCTTGCCGGCGCTGAGCCCGACTGCGGACCGGCGCAGCCGGCCAGCGCAGTGGCCAGCGCGGCGAGTGCGAATGCACTACGGACAGGGCGTACCAAAAGCATGGATCGGACAGATCGGACAGGTAAAACGGACGTCATCGCAAGTGATTGCCGGAGGTATTTTTCCCTCGATTGTACCGGCTCCATGTGACGTTCCCATCTCCGGGCATGGAATCACCGATCAGGTGGGCAAGCCTGCGGGCCCCGGTGGGCCGCGGGCAAAGGCGCCGCTGGGAGGCTTGCCGCACGATTCGAAGGGGGATCTGGTTTGAAAAACCTGGACGGAAATGAAGGTTAGTGTTTCAGCGCGGAAATCTCTTTTCGAGGGTTGGCGATGAAGCGCAAACAGTACTCAGTCAGACGCCCCCAAGGGTTGGCGCTATGTCCAGTTATTGGGGGCAGTTCAAAGAATGCCTTTCTGATACGTCTCCCTAGGCCCCTGGGGCACCCGGAGGGTAGGGAGGCGGAGGGGGGTAGGGAGGTGGAGGCGGGCGAGGGGATGAGGCTTCACTGTAGCGGTAGCCGTCCGCGGACGCACCGATAGCGCTGTAATGGGCGTTTTGGAGGTCGTATATCAATTTCGCATAAAAATGTGCTGACTCCTCCGAATCCGCTACCGCCTCGCTCGCTTTGTCCAATAGATTCTGTGCGGCTGTATTCTTAAGAGACGTGGTGCTGTTAGTACACGCCATCACATCAAGTGCTTCACGCACAGAGGCGTTGTTGAGCATTTCGCAAAGAAGAGAATCGTAATCTTTGGGTACATTCTCCTTTTTCACGACGGTTGTTTCGTAGGTTACAAACCTATTGCCAATAGGGGGAATTAGAGACATTAGCTTCGCTTTCCTCAGATTTTCCAACAGTTAACCATTTTGTCGCCACCCATTTGGATCCCGTGATTACCGGGGATCCGCCATGGAGCGTTCGCTTCGATTGATGTGTGTCAGGGTTAGGGTAAACAAAAAAAATGCCACTTCCCCGTCGAGGAAAAATCTCCAGAGGCATCATCGGAAATATGGTGCCCCCACCGCAATCTGCTTCCTTGAGGTATATAACGAGAGTCGCTATGCGTTGGGCACGATTAGCGGGCGCCTTGCGAGAGGCGGTGTCAAAAAAATCATAGTGAGGCATGTACTGCTCGCCAGCTTTGTAACGAAGAATTTGCAGATCCTCCATCTGCTCAATTGGCCAATTGAGCAGCTTCGCTATCCGTTCGTCGAGCTTGCTGACTAGCTTGCAACTGTCTCCAGACAGAAAGACTCCATGACTGGTTCGCCTCTCGTCGACGTATCCATGAGGGCTTCCATCAGCCACTCTTGATCTTTCCAAGCGTTGAGATGCCATATCAATCAACGAACAGCACTCATCCTGATCCAGAATATTCTCCATAACTACTATTTCAGGATAGGTTGAGCGTGCAGCGATCTTTATTTTCAGATCATCAACTTCAATATGCGACGGCGAGTCTCTTAAGTTTGGTCCCGGTAGATTGAGTTTCATTCCTTTATAACTTATGTGGCGTCAATGGATATTCGTTGAATTGCCCTGACGTCTTGCGGTTAATTGATCTGTGATTTTTTATATTGTTAGTGATGCGAACTAAGATTGTCAAGGGTGTGTTTAGACGTCTGCTTCCTGGATATTTTGAAATGTTTGTGGCCCTAAAGTCCGGAGGTTGGTATTGACTCGCGCCATGACGAAAATCTATCGAGTGAAAAATAAGAATATTCCGACATACATTTCAAAAAAGTCGAAATAATTGGGCCTGTTGGTCGTTTATATTTAAAGGCCAATAACATTCCCTCGAATGGCGTAACCCCGGACTTCTCCCGAACAGGCAAACCCAAGAACAGCCCGTTTATCGAATCATCTAATGGCAATTTCCAGGATGAGTGCCTGAACGCGCACCGGTTCTTGTCATTGACGATGCGCGCGACAAGATCGAGTACTGGCGACAGGATTGCAGCGATTTCAGACCGCATGGCTCGCCAGGCACTCTGACCCCGTGCGAGTTTCGATGCGCACCCCTTGACGCCTGAAATCTCCCCCCAAAGTGCTCGATTAATTTTCACTTGGGCGCGTCTCGTACCCGCATCGCGGGCAGGCCACGCGTGGCGGCTCAACTCGATGCGTACGAACGTGCGTTTCGCCGCTTCCGCACTGCTTGCCATCGTTCACGAGAGCGAGCAAAAACCCACCTAGCACACGGTTTTGTATGGGGTATGGCCAGATACCCACAGCGATTCACTGCACAAATTTCGTGCATGTTCGTCGCTTCGACCGTAGTCAACGTGGGTATGCCCATCAGGGTTTAGAGCCGCGTTTTCCCTGTATGTTATTGATTTCATATGGGTTTTTGCGGCCGTTCAACTGGCGGGTGCAAAGTTGGGTGAACAAAGTTCTGAATTCAGTGAGTCTCGACAGAGGGAGATGCGTATAAGGGAAAACCCCGCGTCTTGAAATCGTAAAACCCCGTCCCTATAATTAGCACTCGTTGGCGCAGAGTGCTAACGCCATGAATTCACCCCATATGCAATTGGTTGCATATTTAGTTTTGACGATCTCACACTGAGAGAAAGAGGAGCTTGTAATGAACCTTCGTCCCTTGCATGACCGCGTTATTGTCAAGCGCCTGGACAACGAAACGAAGACCGCATCGGGCATCGTTATCCCTGACGCCGCTGCTGAAAAGCCGGACCAGGGCGAGATCCTGGCTGTCGGCCCGGGCAAGCGCGATGATCAAGGCAAGTTGATCGCACTCGACGTGAAGGTGGGCGACCGTGTTCTGTTCGGCAAGTACGCCGGCCAGGCCGTCAAGGTCGATGGCCAGGAACTGCTGGTCATGCGCGAAGAAGACATCATGGCCGTCGTGGCCGCCTAAGTCTGTCTCCCCCCAGACATCCTACGTAAAGTATTCAAGGAGTTATTGCAATGGCAGCTAAAGAAGTCGTTTTCGGCGATGCCGCTCGTGCCAAGATGGTCGAGGGTGTCAACATCCTCGCCAATGCCGTCAAGGTGACCCTGGGCCCGAAGGGCCGTAACGTCGTGCTCGAGCGCAGCTTCGGCGGCCCGACCGTGACCAAGGACGGTGTGTCGGTCGCCAAGGAAATCGAACTCAAGGACAAGCTCCAGAACATGGGCGCGCAAATGGTCAAGGAAGTGGCTTCCAAGACCAGCGACAACGCCGGTGACGGCACCACCACCGCTACGGTGCTGGCTCAGTCGATCGTGCGCGAAGGCATGAAGTTCGTGGCCTCGGGCATGAACCCGATGGATCTGAAGCGTGGTATCGACAAGGCCGTTGCTGCCGCGATCGAAGAACTGCGCAAGATCAGCAAGCCCTGCACGACCAACAAGGAAATCGCACAAGTCGGCTCGATCTCGGCCAACAGCGATACCTCGATTGGTGACTACATCGCCAAGGCGATGGACAAGGTCGGCAAGGAAGGCGTGATCACCGTCGAAGACGGCAAGTCGCTGCAAGACGAGCTGGACGTCGTCGAAGGTATGCAGTTCGACCGCGGCTACCTCTCGCCGTACTTCATCAACACCCCGGAAAAGCAAGTCGCGATCCTGGAGAACCCGTTTGTCCTGCTATTCGACAAGAAGGTCTCGAACATCCGTGATCTGCTGCCGGTGCTCGAGCAAGTCGCAAAGGCTGGCCGTCCGCTGCTGATCATCGCCGAAGACGTCGAGGGCGAAGCCCTGGCAACGCTGGTGGTGAACAACATCCGTGGCATCCTGAAGACCTGCGCCGTCAAGGCTCCGGGCTTCGGCGACCGCCGCAAGGCCATGCTGGAAGACATCGCCATCCTGACGGGCGGCCAGGTCATCGCCGAAGAAATCGGCCTGACGCTGGAAAAGGCCACGCTCAACGAGCTGGGTCAAGCCAAGCGTATCGAAATCGGCAAGGAAAACACCATCATCATCGACGGTGCCGGCGAAGCCACGAACATCGAAGCGCGTGTCAAGCAGATCCGCGCCCAGATCGAAGAAGCTTCGAGCGACTACGACCGTGAAAAGCTGCAAGAGCGCGTGGCCAAGCTGGCCGGCGGTGTTGCCGTGATCAAGGTCGGCGCTGCGACCGAAGTCGAAATGAAGGAAAAGAAGGCACGCGTGGAAGATGCACTGCACGCTACGCGCGCTGCCGTGGAAGAAGGCATCGTCCCGGGCGGTGGTGTTGCACTGCTGCGCGCTCGCGTGGCTGTGGCCGACATCAAGGGCGCCAACGCTGACCAGGACGCCGGTATCAAGATCGTCCTGCGCGCCATGGAAGAGCCGCTGCGCCAGATCGTCACCAACGGTGGCGAAGAAGCCAGCGTCGTTGTGGCCAACGTGATTGCCGGCAAGGGCAACTACGGCTACAACGCGTCGACCGGCGAGTACGGCGACCTGGTGGAAATGGGCGTTGTGGACCCGACGAAGGTCACCCGCACCGCACTGCAAAACGCCGCTTCGGTGTCGGGCCTGCTGCTGACGACCGACTGCGCCGTTGCCGAACTGCCGAAGGAAGATGCTCCGATGGCTGGCGGTATGGGCGACATGGGCGGTATGGGCGGCATGGGCATGGGCATGTAAGTCTCGCAAGAGACTGCATGACGGGGCGTCGCAAGACGCCTCGAATGCCGGGTCGCCGGGCTTTTTCGCCGAATCTTCGATTCGGCGGCTGAAGCCCGCCCCAGAACGGCAACGAGTTCTTCGGAGTTCGTTGCCGTTTTTTTTCGCCTGAATTTATGCCCGAGTGGGCGAGGTGGCGTCGTTGTCGCTCCGAATGCGCGGGGCGACGAGCGGTGGAGTGGCGGCGATCTCGTCCTGCATCCACTGCCAGAAGGCATGAATTGCGCGCTCGCGCGGATGATTCTCCCGCCAGTTCACGTGATATTCGAGGCTAGGCGCAATGCGTGCCTCGCCGATCTGCACCAATTCCCCCGCCGCCAGCGCATCGCGCACGAGCAAACTGCGCGTCGTAGCGACGCCCTGTCCCGCAATCGCCGCCCGCAAGAGCAAGCCCGAATCGTCGAAAATCGGCCCGCGCGTGGGTTCGTGCGGTGGCAAGCCGGCGGCGACCTGCCAGTCGCGCCACGACCGATGCGCGAAGCGCAGCATCGGCAATTTGTCGGTATCCGCCACCGTGAACCCCGGCACGCGCGCGATCAGATCGGGATGGCACACGGCGATGACGCAGTCGTCGAGCAATTTGCGTGTGACGAATCCCGTCGCTTCCACCCGTTGATGCCAAATGCCCACGTCGACCGAATACGGGTCGGGCGCGGCGATATCCGCATGAATCCGCAGCATCAGGTCAATGCCGGGGTGCTGTTCGCTGAAGCGGTCCAGCCGGGGGATCAGCCATTGCGCGGCCAGATCGGTCATGACGCTGACCTCAAGGCGCACGGTGACGGGCGACGCGCCGGGCGCCGTGCCGGCCCGCGCCTCGGTGAGCGCCTCGTCGAGTTCCGACATGCCGATACGCACCCGCTCGGCCAGACGCGCCCCAACGCTCGTCGGAATCATGCGGGCGCCCACGCGGCGGAACAGCACTGTGCCGAGTTGCTGTTCCAGCGAGCGCATGTGGTGGCTCACCGCACTGTGCGTCAAATTCAATTCCTCCGCCGCGCGCGTAAAGCTACGGTGACGGGCGGCTGCCTCAAGCGCACGCAGTGATTGAAGGGGAGGGAGGTGTTGGATCATGATGTCAAATTCTACTCACAATGCGCGCGCAAAGGTTTCGTTGGCCTCACGACGAGGTTCCGCCGACAATCCATACCCAAGCAATTCACTAGGGTATAGCTCCATGTCGAAGGCACTTCGCATCTTCGTGCTGTTCGCCTGCGGATACTTCGTCTCATACGTGTACCGCGGGGTGAACATCGGGTTCGCGCCGTTCATGACGCGTGAACTGGGTCTCTCGTCTGCCGATCTCGGTTTGCTGACGAGTCTTTATTTCCTCGGTTTCGCGGGCGCGCAATTGCCGGCCGGCGTACTGCTCGACAAATTCGGGCCGCGTCGGGTGGCGTCGCTCGTCCTGCTGCTCGCGGCGGCCGGTGCAGCCCTGTTCGGACTGGCGCAGGGGGTGGGCGCGCTAATGGTCGGGCGCCTGCTTATCGGTGTGGGCGTGTCGGTGTGCCTGGGCAGCGCGTTCAAAGCGCTGGCGCAGTGGTTTCCGGTGGCGCGCCTGCCGTTGCTCAATGGTCTGGTGATGGCTGTGGGCGGCATGGGCGGGGTTGTCGTCGGCACGCCGCTGAACTGGCTGCTTGGCCTGACGGACTGGCGCAACGTGTCGTTCGGACTGGCGGCGCTGACGGTCTTCATGTCGATCGCCCTGTGGTTCGGTGCGCCCGAGAAGCCGGGTTCGCATGCGCAAGGCGGTCTGTCCGAAGCGTTCAAGGGCGTTCGTCAGGTGCTGGGCAGCGGCATGTTCTGGAAAGTGACGTCGCTCTCGGGCATCACGCAGGGCGTGTTCTATGCGATGCAATCGCTGTGGATGGCGCCGTTCATGCGTGACGTGGAAGGGTTGTCGGAGGCGCAGGCGGCATCGCTGGTGTCGGTCGTGGGGCTGGCGATGATGGCTGGCAGCGTGGTGTTCGGGGCGGCGGCGCGCTCGCTCGAGCGTCGCGGTGTGAGCGTGTTCGCGTTTTCCGGCGTCGGCATGGTGTTGTTCGTCGTGGTGCAGTTGTTGCTGATGATGCGTGCGCCGATGCCGCCGGTCGTGTTGTGGGCTGCGTATGGGATCTTCGGCGGCACGGGCATTCTGTCGTATGCGGTGCTCGCGGAGCATTTCCACGGCACGCTGATCGGACGCGTCAATACCTCGCTCACGCTGGTCATCTTCTTGCTGATTTTCTTCTGCCAGGTGGGCGTGGGGGCGATGCTCGGCGCCTACGCGGCACACAGTGCGCAGGCGCACTTCTCTGCCTGGACGGTACTGATCGTGCTGCAAGTGCTGGGCGCGGTGTGGTACTTCTGGCCGCAGCGTCAGCGTGTCGGCAACGTGGCTTCGGCGTGATCTAACAGTGATGTGATGCGGCAGCGCTGCACTGCCTGCCGCTGACGTCTTCAACGTCCCGCTTCAAGACCTTCTTCGCGTCCGGCTTCGAGCATGCGCAACCATGCGCTCAAGCCGGATTCGATGTCCGCGAGGGTGGCTTTCGTCAGTGGCGCCAGCATCCGGTGTTCGTTGGCGACGTGGGCCTCGACGGCCTGCTCGATCAACGCGAATCCGGCATCCGTCAGTTGTACCAGCAGGCTTCGGGCGTCGTCCGGATTGGCTACGCGGGCAATCCAGCCCCGAGCCTCCAGACGTTGCAATCGATGCGTCATCGTCCCCGACGTGACCATCAACGTCGAAAACAGGGCGGTCGGTGCGAGCCGGTAGGGCGCCCCCGAGCGACGCAATGTCGCCAGCATGTCGAATTCCCAACCACTCATGTCGAACTCGGCGAACGTCGCATCGAGTTGTTGCTGGACGAGCGCCGCGCAACGCTTGAGGCGACCGATGACGCCCATCGGCGATACATCCAGGTCGGGGCGTTCGCGATGCCATTGCGCAAGGATACTGTCGACCGCATCGCCGCCGTTCTGCGGCGATTGCCGAGCCTGATTAATGCTTGCTGCGGCGCGCGTTGCGCGATTCCCCGTGGGCCGGTTTCCCATGCGTAACTCCAGTTATCTTGACTTCAAGACAAAAGGATACCAAACTGCAATTTATCTTGAATTGAAGATAAATTGCCATGACGACTACGACGGTCTCTTTACCGGTGCGCTGGATCGACGCGCTGCTCACGGCATTGGCGCCGATGATCTGGGGCTCGACCTATATCGTGACGACGCAATTGTTGCCGCCCGACCGGCCATTTACCGCAGCGCTCATCCGTGTGCTGCCGTCGGGGCTGCTGCTGTTGCTCTATGCGCGACGTTGGCCGGGGCGTCGCGATTGGGGGCGCCTGGTGGTGCTCTCCGCGTTGAACATCGGTGCCTTTCAGGCGTTGCTGTTTGTCGCCGCGTATCGTTTGCCGGGCGGACTGGCGGCGGTGGTCGGCGCGATTCAGCCATTGCTTGTCATGGGGTGGCGTGGGGGTGGGAGCAGCGGCGTCCACTGGCGACCACGGTATGGGCGGCACTCGCGGGCGTCGTCGGCATGGGAGTGCTGCTGTTGTCGCCCGGCACGGTGTTCGAGCCGGTGGGCATCGTGGCGGCGCTGGCGGGGGCGGCAAGTATGGCGACAGGCACCTATCTCACGCGCCGGTGGCGTCTGGAGATGCCGGTGCTGGCGCTCACCGGATGGCAGTTGCTGCTGGGGGGATTGATGCTCGCACCCGTTGCGTGGCTGGCCGATGCGCCGCTTCCCGCGCTCACGATCTGGCAGACGCTGGGCTATCTGTATCTCTCGATCGCCGGGGCGTTGCTGGCTTACGCGTTGTGGTTTCGAGGCATTGGGCGTCTGGCGCCAGTTGCGGTGTCGTCGCTCGGTCTGCTGAGCCCGTTGACCGCCGTGGTTCTCGGTTGGGTATTGCTCGATCAGGCGATCAAGGGCTTTGCGTTCGTCGGACTCGTGACGGTGTTCGCGAGCATTCTGGCGGTGCAGTGGACAGCGTCGCGGACGTGACGCCGCTGCCCGAGAGCGCGCTTACGCCTGCGCTACCCAGTCGCCCGACTTGCCGCCGTGCTTTTCCAGCACGCGCACGTCGGTCATGGTCATGCCGCGGTCGACGGCCTTGCACATGTCGTAGATCGTCAGCAGGCCGACCTGAACGGCCGTGAGGGCTTCCATCTCGACACCCGTGCGGCCGATGGTCTCGACCTGCGCGCGGCAATGGACGGCGTTTGCGCTATCGTCCACCAGAAACTCCACCGTCACGCGCGTGAGCGCGAGCGGGTGGCACAGCGGAATCAGGTCGGCGGTTCGCTTCGCCCCCTGAATGGCGGCGATGCGGGCAATGCCCAGTACGTCACCTTTCTTGGCCGTGCCGGTGCGAATCAGCGCGAGCGTCTCCGGCTTCATCTGGATGGTGCCGCGTGCGACCGCGATGCGGTGCGTGCTGTCCTTGCCGCCGACGTCAACCATGTGGGCCTGTCCGGCGGTGTCGAAATGGGTGAGTTCTGCCATGAGTCGATGCTGAGAAGGTGTGACGGAAGTGCTGGCACGAAGGCGCAGTTGCGCCGCTGGCGAGCGTGAATTCGGATGGGTTTTGTCTGCATTCCGGACGTCGAGGCGATGCCACGGAACGTCCACGTCTGGCTGCTATCATAGCAGCAGCCCCGAATGATCAGCGCCCTGCGGCGCCCATTTCCATGACGCGTTCGTCACGTTCGTTCAGCGCCTCCATCGGCATATCCCGCATGATTCCCGTGCTTCGCTTTTCTTCGTCGTGCTGTTCATGGCGCGGATGACCGTCATGTCGAAGCTGCCACGTCAATCCCCCCGTCGCACGAGCGATGTCGCTCGCTGGCGGCGTGTTTTCGCGTGGGCGATGCTGCCAGTCATGACCGCAACGACGTTCGCTGCCGCCGTGCTTCCGACGCAGGCCGCAGCGCAGTCGTTGCCGACGCTCGGCCAAAGCTCGGCGGCCGATCTGTCGCCCGCGATGGAACGCAAGCTGGGCGAACGTGTGATGCGCGAGATTCGCGCCGATCCCGATTATCTGTCCGATCTGCTGCTCTCCGATTACGTCAATGCACTGGGCAGCAAGCTCGTGTCGGCCACGCGCAAAGTCGGGCTCGATGCCAGTCAGAGTTTCGAATTCTTCGTTGTGCGCGATCCGGCGATCAACGCGTTTTCGCTGCCCGGCGGGTTCATCGGCATCAACACGGGACTGATCGTGACCACGCGCACCGAGTCGGAGCTGGCATCGGTGGTCGGGCACGAGACGGGGCACGTTTTGCAGCATCACATCGCGCGGATGCTCGGTCAGCAGTCGCAGAACTCATGGATCGCATTGGGTGGGTTGTTGCTCGGCCTGCTCGCGGGGATTGGTGCCCGCAGTTCGGATCTCGGCATGGGGATTGCGATGGGGGGGCAGGGGCTGGCCGTGGATCGGCAATTACGGTTCTCGCGCGACGCGGAGCGTGAAGCCGATCGGGTGGGTTTCCAGTTGCTTCAGGCGGCGGGTTTCGACACATATGCGATGCCGACCTTCTTCGAGCGTTTGCAGCGTGCGGATTCCATCAACGAAGCCGGTGTGCCGGAATACGTGCGGACTCACCCGCTCACGACGGATCGCATTGCCGACATGCTCAATCGGTCGCGCAACGCCGGCTATCGTCAGCCGGAGCAGTCGCCCGAGTATGCGTTTGTGCGTGCGCGTTCGCTCGTGTTGCAGCAGAAGTCGGCGAGCGACTTTGCGATGATTGCCGACACGCAGCGCACGGCAATTCGTTCGCAGACGGCGCCGAGTGTCGCGGGGGCGTGGTATGCCGTGGCGTTGGCGGAGTTCAAGCAACGTCGTTGGGAGCCTGCGCGTGAGGCGCTTGAGAAGTCGCGCGCGGCATTTGGCGGCACGGGGCCGGGCACGCCGAGTCTGGCCGTATTGGCCTCGGATATCGCCCGTCTGTCGGGGCGCCCGGAGGAAGCGTTGCGTGTGGCTACGCAGGCACGCGCAGCGTTCCCGCTCTCTCAGGCGGCCGACATGGCCTATGCCGACGCGCTGGTCGCGAGCCAACGCATTCCCGAAGCGACGAAATTCCTTCAGGCGCAGGTCGAGCGCTATCGCAGCGAGCCGATCTGGTGGCGGGCGCTGGCGGGCGCGTGGGCTGCCGATGGCAAGCGGGCGCGCCAGCACGCCGCGCTGGCGGAGCAGTACGCATTGCAAGGTCAGTGGATGGCTGCCGTCAGCCAGCTCAAACTCGCGCGCGACGCGGGCGACGCCGACTTCTACGAGATGTCGACCATCGACGCTCGACTGCACGAGTTTCAACGTCGCTACCGGGAAGACAAGGAAGACGAGAAGGACTTCAACAAGCAGTTCGGGTGAGCGTGCGTACTACGTAGCTACGTGCATTCTGTCGGCTGTCAGAGAATCTATCCTTTCGATCGGTCTGAGATTGCGTTCGATGCTGCCGTTGCGTCAAGTCTTTCATCGCCGCTCACGCATTCCCTTTCGCGTCATGGTCGCCACGCCCGACACTCGGTCGTGGTGATTCTCCTGGCCTGCATCGTGCGCACATTTCTCGTTTACCTGTCGTTGGATTTCCTGCTGGCGGCCTATCTCGGCATGTGGAACGCGACGGTGCCCATCGTGTTGCTCGGGCGGTTCGGTACGGCCGGTGTCGTCGCCTATGAGCTTGCACTTGCCGTGGGCGCAGTTATCGCACTGCCTGTGGCCGCTTCATGGACTGAGCGTTTGTCGCGTGAGTGGGTGATGCGCTGGGCGAGCGTGATCATTGTGCTATCAGGCATATCGCGGTTGGTCATCGAGGCTGCAACGCACAGTGTGACTTTCTGGATACTGAATGACATGGTGGCTGTCGCCGCCTTCGCGGTCGTGCAACCCCTGCTTGGCGTCTATCCCGCCGAGACGGTCGACGCCACTCGAACACTCTGCGCATTTCGTGCGAAGCGCGTCACGGTCAATCTCGGTCGTATCTGCGGCCCATTGTTGGCTGGCGCGGCTTTGCTGTTTTGTACACAGCAATATGCTTTGTGGTGTGTCGCAGCGCTGGGGTGTTGCGTACTACCTCTTCTGCCGCGACTCCCTATATTCCCCGTACTCCCGTCGTCGAGTCAGGGCGGAATATCCGAGCCTGCTTCGGTAAGACCATTGTTTCGTCGCGCCTTCGCTGGATTCACCTTGAAAATACGGCTACCGGCGGAAAGATTCTTTACGCTCTGCGACATCTTGCTGGGCGTTGCGACTGCGGGAATTGTGCCGCTGCTGATTCCTCAACTCGTGCGACAGGCGGCACTTCCGGAGTCGCAGGCAGGTTGGCTGATCGGCATATTCGTTGTTGGATCGATTGCGGGCGTTGTCGTCTTTCACACGATCCTCTCCGGCGCACTGCAACGCAGGCTGGGTTACGTCGCCGTCTGGGCGGCGCTGGGCATTAGCCTCGTAGCGGCAACTGCCGCGGACACCGCCGTCGTGTTGGGGATGTGTTTGATGTCAACCGGGATCTTTGGCGCCTGTCTGTCGATGAACGGCATCGACCGGCGCGTGATCGCAATGCCATCGTCCGTGCGCATCAGGGTCGCCAGTGCAACGTTGCTGACGACGCAGATGGCAAGCATGCTGTCCTTCACGCTATATGGCGTTTCGTATGCCGCAGACACCCTGGATGGACGATGGTGGTTGTTCGGCGGCTTGGTCTCTATCGCCGCATTGTCATCGTGTCTCGCCAGTGAGCCGTGGCAGCTACTTGGCGGGAAGGGCTCGGGTGAGCATACCGAGCGCTTTTACACCGACCGGTATCCCGAGGTGTTTGACGACGCTGAACAAGTCCGAAGGGACGTCGCGGTGTAACCGCTCAGGCGCCTTGATCGTCTGCCTGTGGATCACGCTCGAAACCATACGTCTGCGGCAGACTCCCTGCGTGGACGGTCGCAAAGGGGAGGGTGGTGCCATTGCGCCAATGCAGGCGCACAGCCCCTTTGGCGTCGGCAGTATCGTCGGACGTTTGCGCGATCTCGAAGGCCTGCGCCAGATCGGAGACCTGCGTGAGCAAATCGATGTCGTGATCGTGTAGCAACGCGAGCGGTGCGTTTCCCATCGAGGCGTCTTCGCCCTCGCTGCCGGATGCCTCACCGACAAACGCCACATTCCCGTTTTCATCCAGCAGACACGCTTGCGGCACGAACGTATGCCCCAATTGATCCGTCAGCACCGGTGCGCCGCGACCCTCGTTCGCGGTGGCATCCCACGTAAGCCGCACTACGAACGGTGCATAGGCGAGCGCCACGT
The DNA here is from genome assembly GCF_000807775.2 of Pandoraea fibrosis. NCBI lineage: Bacteria > Pseudomonadati > Pseudomonadota > Betaproteobacteria > Burkholderiales > Burkholderiaceae > Pandoraea > Pandoraea fibrosis. Next base: position 2,219,991 of record NZ_CP047385.1, read on the forward strand.
ACACGCGCTGAGGCCCATTCTGGAAGTACCAGCGCCCGGCGTCGTCGCTGGCGTAGTTGCGCGCGATGAACGCGAGCAATGCCGCGTGACGGATCGGATCGCCAGCCGTACCTGCCGCCTGCGCCGCTTCGTCGCGCATGCGCCACTGTCCACGCCGGTCAAGCGCGAGCCAGCCGTAGCAATGCGGTACGTTGGGCCATTTGGCCATCGCCTGTCGAACGATTTCATCCATGACGCATCCTCAGGCCGCACTCGGCAAAAATTGGCGAAAGTAGTCGACTACCGTGCGTGGCATCCATGTCATGCCGCCCGGAAACGGTCCGCTCATGAAGCCGACGTGTCCGCCATTCGCCGGTTGCAGCAGTTGTACATAGCGTCCGACATCGTCCTGACCGGGCAACGCACTGGGGGGCTGAAACGGGTCGTTACGCGCGTTGATCACCAGCGTCGGCACTTCGATGGCGGGCAGAATCGGCTTGCTCGACGCCCGCGTGTAATAGTCGAACGCGCTGTGATAGCCGTGCAACGGCGCGGTGACCACGTGATCGAATTCGCCGAGATCGCGCGCGGCCATCATCAGGTTCCGGTCGTATAGCCCCGGGTACTGGTCGAGCTTGGCGAGCGCCTTTTTCTTGAGCGTGCCCAGAAAGTTGCGCGTGTACACCATGTTGAATCCCCGCGAGAGCGCCAGTCCGCCCGCGCGTAAATCGAGCGGCGCGGAGATGGCGCACGCCGCACTCACGACCTGCGTCGCATGGCCCTCGCGCTCACCCAGCCAGCGCAGCAGCACATTGCCGCCCAGCGATACCCCTGCCGTGAAGATGGGGCCCGACGTGTTGGCGCGCAGCCGTTGCAAGATCCAGTCGACCTCGGTGCTGTCGCCCGAGTGATAGAAGCGCGGCGCACGGTTCATGCGGCCGCTGCAACTGCGAAAGTGGGGAATCACGCCGCGCCAGCCCTGTGCTTCGACCTCTCGCATCAGGGTGCGGGCGTAGTGACTGCCCGAGCCGCCTTCGAGCCCGTGAAACAGCACGACAAGCGGTGCTTCGACCAATCCGCCGGGAGCGGGAGGAGATTTCTCTGCGGCCGGTGGGGCCACCAGCCAATCGACATCGACGAAGTCGCCATCAGGGGTGTCCCACGTCTCGCGCCGGAATTCGACCGACGGGCGACGACCCAGCAGCGCCGGGTAAATCGTCTGGCTGTGCCCGTCGGGCAGCCACCGGGGGGGCTGGTAATCCAGAGGAAGAAACGTCGCCTGACGCGCCGTCATCGTCGTGCCGTACCTGTCAGTGCAGCCCGTCCGGACGCGCGTGCATCATCAGGCTGAATTGCTCGACGGCATGCGGCGGCAAGGGGCTGGAGTGGATGTGGGCGAAGCGCCAGTCGCCTTGCTCGTGTACCAGCACATAGGTCGTGTGGATGAGCTGGGCGGTCGTCTGACCGGCGTCTTCCTTGCCAACGCGTATCGCTTCGGTGGCGGTGTGCACGACCGTGCCCACGGTGTCGTATTCGGTCGTGTCCAGCGAATCGATCAGCACCACGCTCTGCGAGAACTGGGCGACCAGACCGCTGCGGATCTGCTCGAGACCATCCCAGCGGGTGCCGTCGGCGCGGATGTAGCTGACGAAATCCTCGTTCGCCCAGAGCGACATCACGCGATCCGTCTGCCCGCGGCGCAGCGCGTCGTAAAAGGCGGTGATGGTTTCACTGGCGGCATCGAACAGACGGACAAAACGTGGCATGAGGATTTACCGTTGAGTGTTACCGGGGGCGGGCTGAACGCGGATCAGCGCTGCGTGAGCAATATGTTGCGCACATTCGCGAATACATGCTCAGGCATCAGCTCGTTGAGGCAGCGTGTATGACCCAGCGGACATTCGCGGGCAAAACACGGGCTGCATTCCAATTGTAGCCACAGGATATGCGCCTGGTCGGACAGCGGCGGTGTGTGGCGCGGATCGGACGAACCGAACAAGGCGATCTGCGGGCGGCGCAACGCCGCCGTCACGTGCATCAGCCCCGAATCGTTGCTCACTACCGCATTGGCGCGGGCCAGCAGCGCACACGCCTCGGCCAGCGACGTCTGTCCGCACAGATTGCGCACAAACGGCGCCTCGGCAGCGATCTGCTGCGCCAGCGCACCGTCCTTGCCCGAGCCGAGCGCGACGATCTGCGCATAGGGGAACGAACGGCGCACCAACTGCGCGAGCTGTGCGAAATGACCCGGCGGCCAGCGCTTGGCCGGGCCGAACTCGGCTCCGGGGCAGAACACCACCAGCGGCACACGCAGATCCAGCTCGAAGCGCGCGAACACCCGCGCCGATTCGTTCAGATCGGTTTCGATGCGCGGCGTGGGCAGCGTTTCGGGCAACTTGGCGCCCGGCGCGAACGCGAGTGCAGCGTAGTGCCGCACCATCGGCGGGCGCTCGTCCTTGCGCGGATTGGCGTGGCGCACGTTCAGCAGACCGTAGCGCTGCTCGCCCTTGTAGCCGATGCGCAACGGAATGCGCGCCAGCCACGGAATCAGCGCCGACTTCAGGGAGTTCGGCAGCACATAGGCGGCGTCGTAACCCTCGTCGGCGAGCACGCTCGCGAGCCGGTAACGCTCGAGCGGCTGCAATTTGCCGTGCGCGAGGTCGGTAGCGACCACGCGCGAAATCTCCGGCATGCGCTCCAGCACCGGGGCGACCCAGCCGGGGGCGATCGCGTCGATGGTCAGACGCGGATGCAGACGTTTGAGCAGGGTGAACAACGGCTGCGCCATCAGCGCGTCCCCAATCCAGTTGGGGGCGATCACCAAGGCTTTATGCATCGTGGCGGAGACTCTAAACGTTAAGCGTAACGATGAAACGGACGGGCGACCGGGCGGCGCATTGCGACAGCTTGACGCTGGGCCCGACCGGTCGGGTGGGGCGACGGGTGGCTCAGTGGTGGCCCTTGAGCACGACACCGGCCTTCACGCGATAACGCGTGCCGCAGTACGGGCAGGCCGCTTCGCCGTGCGTTACATCGATGAACACACGCGGATGGGCGCTCCAGGCTTCCATCTTCGGATTCGGGCAGTGGACCGGCAGATCTTCGGCGCCGACTTCGACGACCGGCATTTGTTTGACTTCGCTCATGGGGTTCGGACCGTGATGGGTATTCGGAATTTTGGGGATTGCAGGGCGGGCGCCATGCATGAAAACGCTGGCTGCCTGCCCACCAAAAGACGCTATTGTAAAGCAGCCGCTGCCCTTTGCGGATGGCTCGCAGCGCCAGCGGACGCGCTGCATGCCCGTTCCGCCCCCGCTTATTGGTCACCGCGTGGTGCGTATGCGACACCTCGCGTGTTGCACCTGCAAAAACCAGACGATATCCGCAGATATGTACCGACGACGTAGTAAGCAACTATTTACCGTGGCTATAATGGCCTGTCGCTCGCCGCCAATGATGAATATATTCAGGAGACACTCCGGCAACCCTGGCGGGCGCTATGGCCGCTAGCGGCCATCTTGGGCGTGCCGGGCGCCGTCGGGACCGCTTTGCCCCGCAATGCCAGACACTGCATCGAACGCTTCGGTGCTCGCCCCCCAACCGACCATGCCAATGCTTCGTCTGCCAGCCGCCGAACGTGATGGGTTCGCGGCCGGTTTCCGCATCATTTCGCCGCTTTTGCCTGCCATCTTCTCGTGGGGACTCGTGACCGGGGTCGCCATGAGCAAATCGATCCTGACGGTGCCTCAGGCCATCGGCATGAGCCTGATGCTTTACGCAGGCTCGGCCCAATTGGCGTCGCTACCGCTATTCGCCGCCGGCATGCCCCTGTGGACGATTCTGCTCACGGTCGGCATCGTCAATCTGCGTTTCGTGATCTTCAGTGCCGCACTCCAGCCGCATTTCTCCTATCTCTCGCTGCCCCGGCGCATTGTGCTTGGCTACGTGAACGGCGATCTCGGCTTCGTGATGTTCATGAATCAGAACTTCGCGAACGGCTATGTGCCGGGCAAAGAAGGGACGTATTACGGCATTACGATCAGCAACTGGGCGGTGTGGCATGTCTCGTCGATCCTCGGCATCATGCTCGGCGCGCTCGTGCCCGATAGCTGGGGGCTGGGGTTCGCCGGCACGCTGGCCCTCATTCCGATGATGGTTCACACGATCACCAGCCGCTCGACGATGCTGGCGGTGGCGCTCGCGTCCGTTATCGGTCTGCTCGCGTTCGATCTGCCTTACCGGCTCAACCTCGTGCTCGGGGTGCTCGGTGCGCTGGCCGCGGGCATGGTCTGCGACGAACTGGCCGCCCGTCACGCGAAACGTCTTGCGCTGGCGAGTCCGAAGGTAGCGGCGAACGACGACACCGCCCAAGCTGAGGCGGGCGACGTCGGACATGACCGCGCGCAGGAGCATTCACCGACCCGCGCCAACGGGGAGCGTCGCTCATGAGCACTTTCGAGATCTGGTTCGCCTTTGTGGCGATGACGGCGATCACCATCGTCACCCGTACCTTCTTCCTGCTCGCGGGCGACCGGGTGACGTTGCCGCAGCGACTGCAACGCGCGCTGCGCTATGCCCCGGCGGCGGCGCTTGCCGTGATCGTCGTGCCGGAGGTGCTGCTGCTCGATCATCAGTTCGCGCTGCATCTGGGCAACCACAAGCTCGCGGCGGCCGTGGCGGCCACCGGCTGGTTCGTCTGGCGGCGCAACATGATCGAGATGATCGTCATCGGGATGGTCGTCTACACACTGGGCCGCCTGTTCCTGTAGGCAGAACCCCCAAGCCCCAAAATGGGCAACCGGACGGTCGGATCAGTTAAAATGCATGTTTTTCCCACCATTTATTCCGGATTCTCATGGCTTCCGTCGTACGTCTTTCCGATTTGATCGCTCAAGGCCGCCTGGCTGGCAAACGTGTCTTCATCCGCGCCGATTTGAACGTGCCGCAAGACGATGAGGGCCGTATCACGGAAGACACGCGTATCCGCGCCTCGGTGCCGGCCATCCAGATGGCGCTCGACGCCGGTGCTGCCGTAATGGTCACGTCGCACCTGGGCCGTCCGACCGAAGGCGAATTCAAGCCGGCCGACTCGCTTGCGCCCGTGGCGCAGCGCCTGTCGGAACTGCTCGGCCGTGAGGTGAAGCTGATCGCCGACTGGGTCGACGGTGGCTTCGACGTGGCGCCGGGCACGGTTGTGCTGCTGGAGAACTGCCGCGTCAATAAGGGCGAGAAGAAGGACAACGACGAACTGGCGCAGAAGATGGCCAAGCTTTGCGACGTCTATGTGAACGACGCATTCGGCACTGCCCACCGCGCCGAAGCCACGACGCACGGCATTGCCAAGTACGCGCCGGTCGCCTGCGCCGGCCCGTTGCTCGCTGCCGAACTCGAGGCGCTCGGCAAGGCGCTGAACGCGCCGGCCCGCCCGCTCGTGGCCATCGTGGCAGGCTCGAAGGTCTCGACCAAGCTCACCATTCTCAAAACGCTCGCCGACAAGGTCGATCAACTGATCGTGGGCGGTGGCATTGCCAACACGTTCATGTTGGCTGCCGGCCTGCCGATCGGCAAGTCGCTCGCCGAAGCCGATCTGGTTGGCGAGGCGAAGGCGATCATCGACGCCATGGCCGCACGCGGCGCGTCGGTGCCGATTCCGACGGATGTGGTGTGCGCCAAGGAATTCAGCGCCACGGCCGAAGCTACCGTGAAGGCGGCTGCCGACGTGGCCGCCGACGACATGATCCTCGACATCGGCCCGCAAACGGCTGCCGAGCTGGCCGAGCAACTCTCGGGTGCCGGCACCATCGTGTGGAACGGCCCGGTCGGCGTGTTCGAATTCGACCAGTTCGGTCACGGCACCGAGACCCTGGCGCGCGCCATTGCCGCAGCCAAGGGGTTCTCGATCGCCGGCGGGGGCGACACGCTCGCCGCCATCGCCAAGTACGGTATTGCCGATCAGGTCAGCTATATCTCGACCGGCGGTGGCGCTTTCCTCGAATTCCTCGAGGGCAAGACGCTGCCGGCTGTCGATGTGCTGCAACAACGCGCGGCACAAGCCAGTTGATCGCCTGAAGGCAGGTGGAGCGGGGCTCGCAGGCCGGTTCGACGGTCCGGAAACGGTTGGCAAATGGCGGTTTTGAGTGCCTTATTGCGAACATCAGAGATCGAATCAAACGATTTCGTACGGACAATACGAACTTTTTGGTTAACCTGCGGCGGCCTAAATGCGCTACAAACCTCTAAGCGCCAGCAATGTCGAACGCGCTGTTACCAAAAGAGGATGAAGAGATGGATGTAATGAACCGCTCCACCAAGATCGTCGCCACTATCGGTCCGGCGTCCAGCACGCCGGAAGTGCTCTCGCGCATGATCGCCGCAGGCGTTGACGTTGTCCGGCTGAACTTCTCGCACGGCAAGGCGCAGGACCATATCGAGCGCGCCGAGATGGTGCGCGCGGCCGCCAAGGCAGCGGGCCGCGAAGTGGCCATCATGGCCGACCTTCAGGGCCCGAAGATTCGCGTCGGCAAGTTCGAGAACGGCAAGACCACGCTCGAAGCGGGTGCCAAGTTCATTCTGGACGCCGATTGCGAACTGGGTAACGACGAACGCGTCGGCCTGGACTACAAGGAACTGCCGCGCGACGTGCGTCCGGGCGACGTGCTGCTGCTCAACGACGGCCTGATCGTGCTGATCGTCGATCGCGTGTTGGGCACCGAGATCCATACGACCGTGAAGGTCGGCGGCGATCTCTCGAACAACAAGGGGATCAACCGCCAGGGCGGTGGGCTGACGGCACCGGCGCTCACGGCCAAGGACATGGAAGACATCAAGACGGCGATGGCGCTGGGCGCCGACTACGTCGCGGTCTCCTTCCCGAAGAACGCCACCGATATGGAAATGGCGCGCCGTCTGGCCAATGTGGCTGGCGAGCCGTATGGCATCAAGCCGCGCATGATCGCCAAGATCGAGCGTGCCGAAGCCATCCCGGCGCTGGAAGAAATTCTGGCCGCGTCGGACTGCATCATGGTCGCCCGTGGCGATCTGGCCATCGAAGTGGGCAACGCCGCGGTGCCGGGTCTGCAAAAGCGCATGATCAAGCTCGCGCGTGAGATGAACAAGCTCACGATCACGGCCACGCAGATGATGGAGTCGATGATCCACAACCCGGTGCCGACCCGCGCCGAGGTGTCGGACGTCGCCAACGCGGTGCTCGATGGGACCGACGCCGTCATGTTGTCGGCCGAGAGCGCGGCGGGCAAGTATCCGGTCGAGACGATCGAGACGATGGCCGCGATCTGCGTCGAAGCCGAGCGTTCGGAAACCGTGGAACTCGATCGCGACTGGCTGAACCAAACTTTTACGCGCATCGACCAAACGATTGCGGCCGGCGCCCTGTTTACCGCGTATCATCTTGGCGCGAAAGCGATCGTGGCCCTGACGGAGTCGGGTTCGACCGCGCTGTGGGTGTCCCGCCACAGGATTCATGTGCCGATTTTTGCGCTGACGTCGCAACTCGGCAGCCATCGCAAGATGGCGCTGTACCGTAACGTCTACGCGATGCGTGCCGACGCTACGCTCGACCGCGATCAAGCGCTCAAGCAAGCCGAGCAATTGTTGCTCGCACGCGGCGTGGTCAAGCGCGGCGACACGATCGTGTTGACGGTAGGCGAGCCGATGGGGCAACCCGGCGGTACCAATACGTTGAAGATCGTCCAGGTGGGCCAGGCATGACGAAGTGGGCCGCGCGAGCGCGGCGAGGCGCAGGAGCACCAGCTCACGCCGCGCCGCCCGCGAGCCGTCGTCATGAGGGGCGCCTCTGGATCGAGGAAAGATTTGCTTAGTTTTGTGATTCCAAGGAGAACATCATGCCCCTAGTCTCTATGCGACAGCTGCTCGACCATGCCGCCGAAAACGGCTACGGTCTGCCGGCCTTCAACGTCAACAATCTGGAGCAGGTTTCCGCCATCATGGCTGCCGCCGACGAAGTCGGCGCGCCGGTCATCATGCAAGCCTCGGCAGGTGCCCGTAAGTACGCTGGCGAAGCGTTCCTGCGTCACCTGATCTCGGCGGCGGTGGAAGCCTATCCGCACATCCCGGTGGTGATGCACCAGGATCACGGCCAGTCGCCGGCCGTGTGTATGGCCGCGATCAAGAGCGGCTTCTCGAGCGTGATGATGGACGGTTCGCTCGAAGCCGACGGCAAGTCGGTTGCCAGCTACGAGTACAACGTCGAAGTGTCGAAGAAGGTGGTCGAGTTCTCGCACTACATCGGCGTGACGGTGGAAGCCGAGCTGGGCGTGCTGGGGTCGCTCGAAACGATGAAGGGCGACAAGGAAGACGGCCACGGTGCCGACGGCACGATGACCCGCGAGCAACTGCTAACCGATCCGGATCAGGCCGCCGACTTCGTGCATCAGACGCAGTGCGACGCGCTGGCCATTGCCATCGGTACCTCGCACGGCGCCTACAAGTTCAGCCGCAAGCCGACGGGCGACATTCTCGCCATCGACCGCATCAAGGAAATCCATCGTCGCATTCCGAACACCCACCTGGTGATGCACGGTTCGTCGTCGGTGCCGCAGGAACTGCTCGCCGAGATCCGCGAATTCGGTGGCGACATGAAGGAAACGTATGGCGTGCCGGTCGAAGAGATCGTCGAAGGCATCAAGCACGGCGTGCGCAAGATCAACATCGATACCGATATCCGCCTCGCCATGACGGGCGCGATCCGTCGCTATCTGTTCGAGAACCCGAGCAAGTTCGACCCGCGCGATTACCTCAAGCCGGCTCGTGAAGCCGCCAAGCAGGTTTGCAAGGCGCGTTATCTGTCGTTCGGCTGCGAAGGTCAGGCCAGCAAGATCAAGACGGTTTCGCTCGACAAGATGGCCGAGAAGTACAAGAGCGGCGATCTCGCTCAGATCGTGAAGTAATCGAACGCATCGCTGCCATGCCGGGCTCGCCCCGCATGGCAGGCTGCCCGGCCCGGGCAGCGGGGGATTGACGGGCTTATCCCGTCACATGCCTCGCGCTCAGGTCGCAGGCCCGGCTTTGGCCAGCACTCGCTGGAACAGAAGCCGGGCCTTTTCTTTTGGCATCTGCAACTGGAACTTGCCGCCCAGCTCGGAGCGGATCGTGGCGGTGAGCATTTCCACGCCGTCGACGATGAGCGTCATCGGTTCGTTCATGTGCTGGCGGGAGAAGTCGCGCATGCGGGTAGTCGCGCCGTCGCGCAGGCTCATCGTGATGACGACCTCGGTATCCGTCGGGGTGTCGCCTTTTTGTGCCGGGAACTGCAAGCCCAACTGCTCGATGTCGCGCGCCGCAAACAAGGCGAAGCGAGGAATATCGTCGTCGTTTTCCGGCGTGGCGATCGCGACGAGGCGCGGCAGCGCGGGCCGCTCGACGGTGTCGGTCGCGGTCGATGCAGGGCTCGGGGGGGCCGGGTGCGGCGTGCCGGGCCGATGGATCGGGGCATGGGCGGACGCTGCTGGCGGCGTCGCACCGGGGGAGGTCGACTGCGCAAACGCGGGCAGGCTGGCGAACGCCAGCGCGGCGCTCAGCGCCAGACGGGCGTGCCAATGCGTTTTCGGGAGCGGGCAGGGACGGGCGCCCGGTCGGACTTCGAGGCAGACGCCGCGGCGGCGCAAGGCACATTTGTCGGCGCAGGGCTGCCGGACAGTTTTCGGATTCGCGGCGTTCGTCACGGCAGTCCCCTCGGTTCGGGTGAGCATTTCCATTCTAGGCAACATCCGGGCAGGTCGAAGGACGGGAAATCCTAGCCCCCCGACCGGTGTGCGGTGGCGCCCGTGCCGGCGCAAATCGATAGTCATCCACCCAATCCCGAAGTCCGGTGCCGGGCTGCGTGGGAGTCTCCCTGGCCCCCCGCTCATTCGCTCGCGCCCTCGCGGCCATCCGGAGATTGCCATGCCCATGTCCCTGCCCAAAGTCGTTTCCCGTTGTCTGGGCATATCCAGCCCAAACGAAAATTCACCGCCATCGTCGGAGGGCAATTCCCTGGCGGGAGAGGTAACTTCGGTGTCTCATCGAGCGCAGACGACGGTGCGCGTCGCCGCAAGTGAGCCAACGCCCGGCCCTTCCGAGATCGCCATGACGACCATGGCCGCCGATTGGCGCGGCAGCGAGATCGGTGAAACCGCCGCACAGACGCACGCCAGCACACAAGTTCAACGCCGGGGAAGCGATGCCGCCGCGCAGGCAATGCCGCCGGCGATCGAGCAGGCGACGCAGGACTGGGCCGATCTGTATGGTGTTCATACCTCGCAATTGATCCGTCTGGGAAATCAATGCACGCGTTACGGCCTGATCGAGCTGGGCGGACATCGGTTCATCGTCGGGCCGACGGCGACGCCGGGAGAGGCGCGGGTGCTCACCCGCATGCTCAAAGCCCGCCCGCAGATCGGTGCGATCTTCTGTGTCGAACCCGGCGTGATGCAGCCCCCCGCCGACTCGGCGCACCTGTTGCGGGAGTCGCGTCAAACGGGGTACGCCGAGCGGCCCATTCACGAGTATTTTTCCAGCGTCATACATCGCAGCCCGCCGGCGTCGGATGCCGCTGCGACACGCGCGCAACCCGCCCCCGTTCCCCTTGATGGCGGACTGTCTCATGTGCAGTTCATGGAGTTTGTCGGCATGGAGCGATTCGATGCCGAGATTCCCCGCGAGGTGTTATGGGACGCCGGGCGCGGCGTTGCGGCGTTCATGCGCGAGAACCCCGGCAAGGTCGCGATGGTGTGTTCGGAGCGCGGCATCGCCCGGCCATGCGCCGTGATCGCGAGCGCGGCACTGCTGCTGACAAACGGCGATGCGGCGCTGCGCGCAAGCCTGCGCGAGCAGGTCGTCGGGCAACGCGCCAAGTACAGCGACCACCATATCAATCTGGCGGCCCGCAGCCTCGATCTGATTGCCGAATTCGCGAGACTGCTCGAGGTGCTTCGCACCCCCGGTCGAGGGGATCTCGATCAGGAACGCAAGATCCATTTGCTCAAGGCGCGGTTGCCGGCGCAGACCGTCGGTCAATATGGCGATGGGGACGAGGCTGGCGATGAAGCACGCCTGACTCTGGCGGCGCTCCTCGAAGACAATTTTGACCGTGTGTCACCGGCACTCATGTCTGGAGGATTGCCACCCGATACCGCGATGCTCTGGCTTTGCGACGAGTTCACTGTGCAGCGTGGCGTCCGGTTCCTGACGCCCAGCTACACCTACGGTCACGTCGACCGGATCTCCCAGGCGAGTATCGATCCGGACCATCGGAACGCGATCCGGCTGGTGTCCGTCGACGATGACGGGCTGACCTGCGACAACAAGTACTACGACGCCGCTTCCGTGGCCGACTGGTACCGCCATTGCCGTCTTCGTTCCAATGTGATGTCGAATCCGGTCTCAAGGGCCCCGGTCGTGGCGCTGCTCGTGCACGAGGGCGAACTGGCAAGGCTCGAGCCGCTATTCCGGCGCGGCACCGCCTGAGTCCGACGCCCCGTGTCGAGGGGCCGGGGGGGCGGCGTTCGACGGCGAGCGCCAGCGGGCGGAGCCGGCGTCGGTGCGCCGGCCTCCCGCCCCATGACACATCGGGGGGCGACATCTTCGTGAATCGCCCCCCGACGCGCGTATAATTACGCCTTTGCCCTTCCTGACATTGGGTCCCGCCGTGACTACCCCCGCTCCGAACGCCCTGTACGAATCCTCCCTCAAGAGCCTACCGCTGCTCTCGCGCGGCAAAGTGCGCGATAACTATGCCGTCGGCGACGACAAGCTGCTGATCGTAACGACGGACCGCCTCTCGGCGTTCGACGTGATCATGGGCGAACCGATTCCGGGCAAGGGCCGTGTGCTCAACCAGATGGCCAACTTCTGGTTCGACAAGCTGGCGCACGTTGTGCCGAATCACCTGACGGGCGTGGCGCCCGAGACGGTCGTGTCCGCAGACGAAGCCGGGCAAGTTGCCGGCCGTGCGGTCGTCGTCAAGCGCCTCAAGCCGATTCTCGTGGAAGCGGTGGTGCGTGGCTACCTCGCCGGCAGCGGCTGGAAGGACTATCAGGCGACGGGCGCCGTGTGCGGCGTGAAGCTGCCCGCCGGTCTGCAAAACGCGCAACAACTGCCTGAACCGATCTTCACCCCGGCGGCCAAGGCCGAGCTGGGCGAGCATGACGAGAACATCAGCTTCGACGACATGGTGAGCCGTATCGGCCGCGAACTCGCCGAGCAAATCCGCGAAATCTCGATTCGTCTGTACAAGGAAGCGGCGGCCTACGCGGCCACGCGCGGCATCATCATCGCCGACACGAAATTCGAATTCGGTCTGGACGACGATGGAAAGCTGCATCTGATGGACGAAGCGCTGACGGCCGATTCGTCGCGTTTCTGGCCTGCCGACTCTTACGCCGTGGGCAGCAACCCGCCGTCGTTCGACAAGCAGTTCGTGCGTGACTGGCTCGAGACCCAGCCGTGGGGCAAGACGCCGCCGGCACCGAAGCTGCCGGACGAGGTCGTCGAGAAGACGGCGGCCAAGTACCGCGAGGCGCTCGAGCGCCTGACCGGCCAGCAACTGGCCTGAGCAGGACACGACGACATGAGCGAGAAACAAGCCGTGGCCCCGCGCGTTGGCGTGGTAATGGGGTCCAACTCGGACTGGGAAGTGATGAAGAACGCGGCCGCGATTCTGGCCGAGTTCGGGGTGCCCTACGAAGCACAGGTCGTCTCCGCGCATCGCATGCCGGACGACATGTTCCGTTACGCCGAGGCCGCCCGCGAGCGAGGCCTCGTCGCGATCATCGCGGGGGCGGGCGGTGCCGCTCATCTGCCGGGCATGATCGCCGCCAAGACGACCGTGCCGGTGCTGGGTGTGCCGGTGCCGAGCAAGTACCTGCGTGGCGAAGATTCGCTGCTCTCGATCGTCCAGATGCCCAAGGGGGTGCCGGTCGCCACGTTCGCCATTGGCGAAGCCGGCGCCGCTAACGCGGCATTGTTCGCAGTCGCCATGCTGGCGGCCGGCGACAAGACGCTGGCCGACAAGCTCGATGCGTTCCGTGCGAAGCAGACCGAAGCCGCGCGCGGCATGACGCTGCCTGCGCTGTAAAAGAAAAGTCCGTCCCCGCTACTGTCAGCGCCTCAACGAAGATGAATTCTGCCTCCGCTACGCCTGTCCTTCCCGGCCAATGGCTGGGCATGCTGGGCGGCGGCCAACTCGGCCGCATGTTCTGTTTTGCCGCGCAATCGATGGGTTACCGCGTCTGTGTGCTGGACCCGGACCCTCGCTGTCCGGCCGGCGCCGTTGCCGACCGTCTGATCGTTGCCGATTACCGTGACGAGACGGCGCTCACCGAGCTGGCCGCGCTGTGCCCGGCCGTGTCGACCGAGTTCGAAAATGTGCCGGCCCAGTCGCTCGACTTCCTCGCCGCTTCCACGACCGTGAGCCCTGCGGGGCGTTGCGTCGCGATTGCGCAGGATCGGGTGGCGGAAAAGCGATTCATCGAAAGCTGCGGCGTGCCCGTGGCCCCGCATCTGGTCATCGAATCGAACGAGGCGCTTGCCGCCATCGGCGACGCCGCCATCGCGAGCGTGCTGCCGGGGATTCTGAAGACCGCGCGTCTGGGCTATGACGGCAAGGGGCAGGTGCGGGTGAATACCGTGGCCGAGGCCCGTGACGCTTATGCCGCGCTGGGCGGTGTGCCTTGCGTGCTGGAGAAGCGTTTGGCGCTGGCCTTCGAGGTCTCGGTGTTGAGCGCGCGCGGGGCCGATGGCACCGTGGCGACTTACCCGCTCGCACAGAACGTGCATATCGACGGCATTCTCGCCACCACGACGGTACCTGCTCCCGATGCCGACCCGGCCATTGCCGACGCGGCGCGCGCGGCAGCGGCGACGATTGCGTCGAAAATGGGCTACGTGGGCGTGCTGTGCGTCGAGTTCTTCATTCTCAAGGACGGCTCGCTCGTCGCCAATGAAATGGCACCACGTCCGCACAACAGCGGTCACTACACCATCGATGCCTGCGCGGCCAGCCAGTTCGAGCAGCAGGTGCGGGCGATGGCCGGACTGCCGCTGGGCGAAACACGTCAACACTCGCCGGCCGTGATGCTCAACGTGCTCGGCGACGTGTGGTTCGAAGGCGCCGCCAAGGATCAGCCGCGCACGCCGGCATGGGCTGAAGTTGCCGCGCTGCCGTCGGCACGTGTGCATCTCTATGGCAAGGAAGACGCCCGCGTGGGTCGCAAGATGGGCCACATCACGTTTGCCGGTGCGTCGTTGGACGAAGCCCGTGAGGCGTGCGTGACGGCCGCAGCGAGCCTCAACATCCCGCTGGAAGACTGAACGATGACGTCGCCTCACGCGCCGCGCATCGTCATGCCGCCGGCCGACGCCATTACGCTGGCCGCCGAACAACTCGCGGCCGGCGAACTGGTCGCGTTCCCGACGGAAACGGTCTACGGCCTCGGTGGCGACGCGGAGAATCCGGCGGCGGTCGCGGCGATCTATGCCGCGAAGGGCCGTCCGGCGAATCATCCGGTCATCGTGCACTTTTCGCCGGAAGGCGACCCCGGTTATTGGAGCGACGACGTCACGCCTGCGGCGCGCAAGCTGATGGACGCGTTCTGGCCCGGCCCGCTCACCTTGATTCTCAAGCGTGCACCGCACATCCCGGATGCCGTGTCCGGCGGACAGGATTCGGTTGGCGTGCGTTGTCCGTCGCATCCGGTGGCGCAGGCGTTGCTGCGCGAGTTTGCCCGCATCAAGGGCGGGCAGGGGGGCGTGGCCGGACCGTCGGCGAATCGTTTCGGTCAGGTGAGCCCGACCGCTGCGCAGCACGTGCGTGACGAATTCGCCGGACTGCCCGGCGTGACTGTCCATGTGCTCGACGGCGGCGAGGCCGCGGTGGGCATCGAGTCGACGATTGTGGATCTGTCGCGCGGTTTCCCGGCGTTGTTGCGTCCGGGCCATATTTCGCCCGGGCAGATTGCCGAGGTGTTGGGCGAGATGCCGCGCTTGCCGGGGCAGGACAGCGACGCGCCGCGTGCCTCGGGCACCCTCAAGGCACATTACGCGCCGCGCACGCCGCTGTATCTGTGCGAGGCCGGGCAGTTTGCGCCGGCGTTGGCCGTGCGTCCCGACGCAGAGCGTGTGGCGGTGGTGGCTTTCGCACCGACGCTGGCGACCTTGCCCGCGAGTGTCGCGACGTCGAACGATGTCGTGAAGATCGTGTTGCCTGCCACGCCCGCTGCGCTGGCCACCGATCTTTATGCGATGCTGCGCCGACTCGATCGTGCCAACGTCACGCACATTCTGTTTGAACGTTTGCCGGACACGCCCGAGTGGGCCGCCGTCGGCGACCGGCTCGGGCGCGCCGCCGCCGCTTTCGAGCGCGCGTAAGGCGTCAGCCGCCGCTCCGTAACGGAATTCGGCAGTCGGGACGACGCGTCAAAGCGCTTTGTGCGACGCCCCCGCGCTGCCGGTATTGCCGACCTTCCCGGACGCTCCCTCCTCCGATGGCATCGCCGTCGATCCGACGCTCGCCGAGGCGAACTGTGTCGGTTGCGTCAATGGCATCGCCTGCCAAGTGTGCCGCCACTCCGGTGGGCCGAACAACGCCATCCCCTTGTTGCGCCATCCCTTCATCGTGACGACGTCGCGCGCCATCGTGCGCCATTCGTGAAACGTCAGCGTGATCGGGTTGTGCGTGTGAATCTGATCGACGATGCCGAACTCGCACGGCTCGGTCTCGCTTTCCTCGACATAAGACCCGAACATCCGGTCCCAGATGACCAGGACGCCCGCATAGTTGCGGTCGATGTAACGCGGATTGCGAGCGTGATGCGCCCGGTGGATCGACGGCGTATTGAGTACGTACTCGAGCCAGCCCAGTTTCGGAATCGCCTGCGTGTGCACGAAGAACTGGAAGGCGAGATTGAGCAGCACCACGCCGACGATCTGCGTCGGCGTGAAGCCAATGAGCGCCATCGGCGTCCAGAACAGCCACATGCCTGCGACCGGATACATCAGGCTCTGACGGAATGCCGTCGACAGGTTGAGTCGCTCCGACGAGTGGTGCACGACGTGTGCGGCCCACAACCAGCGGATGCGATGGCTGGCACGATGAAACACGTAGTAGAGAAAGTCCTGCACGAGGAAGAGCAGCAGGAAACCGAGCCATCCGGTGGGCATCGTGTAGAACCGGTGATGGTCGTAGAGCCACGCGTAGAACGGCACGATGAGCAGCCACGCCAGCTTGTCCGCGCCCTGATGCATGAGCGCGAGCGTAGCGTTGCTGATGGTGTCCTTCAGGCTGTACATGCCGGGACGGCGGCGGCGCCAATACAACGCTTCGATGCCGATGCACAACACGAACACCGGCGCGAGCACCAGCAGAATCAACTCGACGTTCATGACCTCGTGTCTCCTCACGATGGGGTCATCTGAACCGGTGCTCCCGCCTCTGGTAGGTGTGGGCGAAGGTGGCACCGATGGAACGTCTATTCTGACCTGAATGCAGCGGGTCGGCGTGGTGGTTAGAGGGAAACGTCAAATGCCACGATGTGCTCACCTGGGCTCGCGTTCTCGTCTTCCTGCCTTGCTATCCGCCGCCGGACGATGGCGACGGTTTCAGCGACCGTTCTCGTACACCCATGAGATGAGCGCATCGTGGAACGCCCGCGCATTGCCCGCGCGCGGATCGTTCACCAGCGAGACCACGACATAGGTGTCGCCTGAGCGCGTGCCGACATAGCCCGCGACCGCGCTCACGTCGTCGAGCGTGCCGGTCTTGATATGGGCGTTGCCGGCCACGTCACGGTTCATCAGGCGGTTGCGCATGGTGCCGTCGACACCGACCGTCGGCATCGACTCGACCAGTACCTGCCCGGTCGGGCTGTTGATGCCGTGTTGCAGCAGACGGGCCAGTTCGGCGGCGCTGATGCGCTCGATGCGCGACAGGCCCGAGCCGTTCTCGACGACGAGTCCCGGCATGGCGAGATCGTTCTTGTCGAGCCAGCGATTGAGGACATCGCGCGAGCGGGCAAGGCTGGCGGGCGTGCGATTGTTGTCGGCCGCGAGGCCCAGCGTCAGGAACAACTGGCGCGCCATCACGTTATTGCTGAACTTGTTCATGTCATGCACGACTTCGGCCAGCGTCTGACCGCGATGCGTGACGAGCAGACGCGCCCCCGGCGGCACGACGCCCGTGCGCACATTCCCGTTGAACTGGCCGCCCGACGCTTGCCACAAGGCGCGGAAGCCGCCGAGGAAGAAGCGATCCCGGTCGGGTGCCGCCACGTTCCATCCCTTGTCTTCGCAAGCGGCCGGATACGTGCCCGAGAAATGTGCGACATACGCGCCGTCGGGTGTCGTGTTCAGCGTGGGATGAATGCGCGTGAGCCAGTCGCCGCAGTTGCCGGCCGCAGACGACGACATCTCGTTCGCGATCTGCAGATTTGCCAGCGGCGGCAGCACGTTCACGTCGACGGTGCCGTTCGGATTGCCGGTGAAGCTGAACGACACGGCCTTGAACGAGTACAGCAAGGGGTCGGGCGCGACGTTGTACGGCCGGTCGTCGCCACCGTCGATGGCGCCGAGTGCGCCAATGTCCGAGCTGTAGGCCGAGCGATCGAGCACGAGGTCGCCGTTGATGTTAGCCACGCCCGCGTTATGCAACTCGGCGACGAACTTCTCCATCTCTTCGGGCACGAGCTTGGGATCGCCCGAGCCCTTGAAATACAGATTGCCGTTGAGCGTGCGGCCATCCGATGTGCCGTCGGTGAACGCCTGCGTGCGCCAGCGATAGTCCGGGCCGAGCGTGTCGAGTGCGGCAATCGTCGTGACGAGTTTCATCGTCGAGGCGGGATTGCGCGGCACGTTCGGATTCACGGCGAGCAGCGGCGCCGCGATTTGTCCGCGCGTTTGCAGCGGATTGTCGACCTTCGCAACGATCACGCTCACATGCGAAGCAGGCACCTTGCTGGCCGCAAGCGCGCGCGACAACTCGGCGGGCAGCGGCGTGGCGCGCGCGGCGGCGACGGGCACCTTCGGCGTCTTCGCGTGCTTGGCGGGCTTCGCCTGCACGGGGGCACTCATGACCATCGCGAGCGTCAGCGCCGAGCAGCACAGGCGTGCAGCGTCGCTCATGACGCGGCGCGATGCCGTCGAGTGCGGTGAAGAGGAGGCGTGTGAGGCGCTGCTGAGCAAGCGAGGGACGCGCATGACGGGCGAGGTTCTCCAGTGTTGCGCGCAGCGAAACCGTACGGCCCGAGGGCGGAAAATACCCGGGCAAAGCGATGCGGACGCGGCGGCGAAGCGATGATCTGAGGTCGCGGACCGCGATGTGCGTCTGACATCGCGGTAGCATGCGTGCCATTGTAAGTCGGTCGTGCAACGAACTGTCGCTACAATGAGTCGAAATCCGGTGAGTGTCACGCATAGGCAACATCGCGCAGGCCAGACGAGGTTGCCGATACGGCCGACGGCCAGTGCGGTTGACGCTCGGTGACGTCCGGAGAAGGTATTAACCGGTGCCCAAGCCATGCGAATTTTGTTGGTGGAAGACGATGCGATGATCGCTACGGCCGTCATGAAAGGTCTGCGCCAGGACGGCTGGACCGTCGATCATGTCGGCGACGGCCAGCGTGCGCTCGATGCCCTCGCGCTCGAGTCATACGATGCACTGTTGCTCGACCTCGGCCTGCCGCGTCGCGACGGCATCGACGTGCTGCGCACGCTGCGCGCACGGGGGCAGACGTTGCCGGTACTCATCGCCACGGCCCGCGACGCGGTCACTGAGCGCGTGAAAGGACTCGACGCCGGGGCCGACGATTACCTCGTCAAGCCGTTCGATCTCGACGAGTTAGCCGCACGCTTGCGTGCACTGGTTCGCCGTCAGGCCGGGCGCAGCGAACCGTTGCTGCGTCACGGCGGCATCGTGCTCGATCCCGCAACGCGCCAGGTCACGTGCGGCGGTGCCCCTGTGGTGCTCTCCGCGCGTGAGTACGCCGTGCTCGAAGCGCTGCTCAACCGGCCGGGCGCGGTGCTGTCCAAGGCGCAACTTGAAGAACGCATCTATGGCTGGGGCGAAGAAGTGGCGAGCAATGCCGTCGAAGTGCACATCCACGGGCTACGCAAGAAGCTGGGGGCTGACGCCATTCGCACCGTGCGTGGCGTCGGCTACATGATGCCTGCGCCGGGCACGACGTCTGCGGAGGCCAACTGATGCGCTCGATTCGCCGTCGTCTTCTCGTCGGGTTGCTGATCACGCTGGTGGTGGCGTTGCTGCTCGCGGGCATCGCGATCTTCCGTCAGGCGCGCACTGAGGCCAATGCGTTATTCGATTTCCAGTTGCAGCAGATGGCGCTGTCGCTACCGGCGGAGCCGTTTTCGAGCGTGCCGGGCGAGCACAGCGACGCAGGCGGACTGGTCATTCAGATATGGAGCCGCAACGGCGTCGAGTTGTATTACTCGCATCCGCGCACGCCGCTGCCACCGCGTGCCGAACTCGGCTTCACCACCGTGCAGACGCCTGCCGGCGACTGGCGCGTGTATGCGGCGCTCGTTGGCGATAACGTCGTGCAACTGGCGCAGCCGATGGTCATTCGCGACTCGCTTGCCGTATCGATGGCGCTGCGCACCTTGTTGCCGCTGGTGGTCGCCATGCCGGTGTTGGCGCTGCTTGTCTGGATCGTCGTCGGGCGCGGTCTGCAACCGCTGCGCCGTGTGACGAAGGCGCTCGATGCGCGTGCGCCGGGAGCGCTGGAGGCATTGCCTGAAGCCGGGTTGCCTGACGAAGTACGCCCGCTGGTGCGCGCGCTCAACAGCCTGCTTGGCCGGCTCGATGAAGCGCTGGTGCAGCAAAAAGCCTTCGTGGCCGACGCGGCCCACGAACTGCGCACGCCGCTCGCTGCGTTGCAACTTCAGGTGCAATTGCTCGACCGGGCGAATACGGAGACAGAGCGCGCCGAGGCGATGCGTGATCTGCGAGAGGGCGTGCGGCGCGCCTCGCATATGGTGGCGCAACTGCTGACATTGGCGCGACAGGAACCGGACGTCACGCGGGCGGCAGCGTCGTTCGCCGAGATGCCGCTCGTCCCATTGCTGCAAGCGGTCGTGGCGAATCATGCGGCGCTGGCTGTCGCTCGCGGGATCGATCTCGGGCTGGATGCCCCCGAGGCGTTGGCTGCGATCAGCCGCGTGCGCGGCGATGCAAACGCGTTGCAGACGCTCTTCGGCAATCTCGTCGACAACGCGCTGAAATACACGCCGCGTGGCGGTCGTGTGGACGTTCGTCTGGTGGCGGCAATGCCGGCACCGGTGGTTGAGATCGAAGACACCGGGCCGGGCATTGCACCGGCCGAGCGCGAGCGCGTGTTCGACCGCTTCTTTCGCGGTGGGGCGGCATCGGCGGACGGGGACGGGACAGCGCATCCGGTGTCGCCGTCCGACGCCCAGATGCCGGACGACACGAGCGCGCCGCGTGCGCAGGGCAGTGGATTGGGTCTCGCCATCGTGCGTAACATCGCGCTTGCACACGGCGCGCGCGTGGAATTGTTCGACGCTCGCAACGGCCAGGGGCTGCGAGTGCGCGTGAGTTTCGGTGGCGCGGCGTCGGCGCCACCGCCCGCGCTTTGACACTGGCCGTGAGGCGCACGACGTCTCGCGCGCGTGCCGTCCCCGTCTCTCGTTGCCTGACATCGATGCGCTGCGCCGTAACGACAAGCGGCCGAGTGCGACAGGACATCGCGCGGTGCATCGACGCACCGCGCCTTCGGTGAAAGCCCGAACTCATCCGCGCGTCACGCTCGTGACTTTGTCGTTTTCGATCGTCAGGGTGCGGCGATCCGGACGATAGTCGCGTGTGGTCGGCATGGCCTTGCCGTCTTGCATGCCAATGCGCCACGGGCAGCCCTGCAACATCGTTTTCGCTTCCGTGAGCGACTTGCCGACGATGGCCTGATCGCTGGGCGTGTCCGGCGTGCAGTTGCCGTTCTGGCTCTGCATTTGTCCCGGCATCTGGGCTTGCCCCTGCGCCTGCATCTGCGTCGAATCGGCGGGGCCCTGCGTGCCCATGCCGTCGCCACGCGAGCCATTGCCGGGAGCGGCGTTCACGGCAATGGCGAAGGTGAGACATAACGTCGCGCCGGCACATCCCATCCAGCGAACTGCGGGGCGGTTGTGGCGATCCGTGCACGTGCGGCGAAGTGTCGTTTCGGTCGTAGCCATCGTCATTCTCCTGAAGTCGAAAACTTGCGACGCGGAATTGCGCCACCCCGCCACCGTAGGCAGCGGTAGGCGTCGCACGCAAGGCGAACCACGCGAGACGTTCCTTCAAACGCCTGCCGTCGTCACGCATAGCACGCAAGATCGCGCATGCCGGTATTCAATGAGTCACGATTTACGCGTCTTAAGGTTGCCTTAAGGGAGCCTCTCTACGATGACAGTCATGTCAAACGTGGTCGTCAGTAAGGAGAGACTCATGCGGACCTCGAAGCTCACTCGTACGCTCGTTGCCAGTGCCGTGCTCGTCGCGTTGACGGGCGGCTACGTGGCGGGGCGCCAGCACTGGCAGGCGCCGATCGCCTCGGAGATGGTCAGCGACGCCAATGCGGCCAATCCAGCGCTGGCGACGCCGGTCGCAGGCGCGCAGAACACCCCGAATACCGCACCACGCATGCTGGTGCCGGACTTCTCGCAACTGGCGGAACAATACGGACCGGCCGTAGTCAACATCAGTGTGACGCACGATGGGAAACCTACGGCGTCACGCGGTTCGGCGGCCACGCCGATGCCGCCGGGCATGGATCAGAACGATCCGCTGTTCCAGTTCTTCCGCCGCTTCTACGGCGCACCGGGCAACGATGGCGGTGGCGACGAGGGTGACGACGGCAGCAGCGGGCCGACGCGCAGTCTCGGCTCGGGCTTTATCGTGAGCCCGGACGGCTACATCCTGACCAACGCGCACGTCGTGGACGATGCGAGTCAGGTCACGGTGAAGCTCACCGACAAGCGCGAATACAAAGCGAAGGTCGTGGGCAGCGACAAGGCGAGCGACGTGGCGTTGCTCAAGATTGCCGCAACGGATCTGCCGACCGTGAAGATCGGCGATCCGGCGAAATCGAAGGCCGGCGAATGGGTAGTGGCCATCGGATCGCCCTACGGTTTCGACAACACCGTGACGGCGGGCATCGTGTCGGCGAAGGCACGCGCCTTGCCGGACGAGAATTACACACCGTTCATTCAGACGGACGTGCCGGTCAACCCAGGTAACTCGGGCGGACCGCTGTTCAATCTGAACGGCGAAGTCATCGGCATCAACTCGATGATCTATTCGCGCACCGGTGGCTTCCAGGGCTTGTCGTTCGCGATTCCGATCGACATGGCGATGAAGGTCAAATCGCAGCTCCAGCAATACGGCAAGGTGAGTCGCGGGCGAATCGGTGTGGCGATTCAGGAAGTGAACCAGTCGCTGGCGAAGTCGTTCGGGTTGCCCAAGCCGACGGGGGCGCTCGTGTCGTCCATCGACAAGAACGGCCCTGCGGCGAAGTCGGATCTGAAGCCGGGCGACGTGATTCTGGCCGTCAACGGCACGACTATCGACGATTCGGTGCAGTTGCCCGAGAAGATCGCGGATATGCGTCCGGGTCAGAAGGCAACGCTGACGGTCTGGCGCAACGGCGCGAAGCAGGACGTGAGCGTGACGGTGGCCGCGTTGAACGAGAAGAAGGACGTTGCGAGCAACGACGATTCGGCCACGCACGGCCGGTTGGGTCTCGCGGTGCGCGACCTCTCGCCCGACGAGAAGCGCGCTGCGCAGGTCACGAACGGTCTGCTCGTGGCGCGTGTGGGCGGACCGGCGGAGCAGGCGGGCGTGCAGCCGGGCGACATCATCCTGTCGCTCAACGGCACGCCGGTGACGAGCGCCTCGCAACTGAGCGACAAGCTCAAGAAGGCGGGCAATAATGTCGCGTTGCTCGTGCAGCGCGACGGGCAACAGATTTTCATCCCGGTCGATCTCGGCTAAACGCCGGGCGCGACATTCCCGGGATGCCACGCACTACCTTGTGTGCCGGTGCGGTGGCGGTCGCGATATCGCGGCTGTCGCAGCACCGGTGCGATCCGGCATCGTGATGACATGAACGGGAGGTCGAACATGTGGCAACAATGGCAACGCTGGTCCGTGGCTGCTGCGGCAGCCACGGTAATGGTTGGGAGTCTGGGCGGCATATCGGTTGCCCATGCGCAGGGCGGCATGCTGCCGCCGTCGATGCAGCAGGGCAACGTCACGTATGTCTCGGGCGGTATCGACAGTGACGAGTCGGGGGCTTTCAAGCGCGAAGCGTCGCGCTGGCCGCTGTCCATCGAGATGGCGGCACGCGGCGACGGCGCGAACGAGTATGTCGCCGATGCGCAGGTGCAGATCATGCAGGGTGGCACCACGGTGCTCGATACGCGCTCGAAAGGGCCGTTCATGCTCGTGAAGCTGCCCGAAGGTCACTACACCGTGAAGGCGACGTATAACGGCAAGCCCATGACGAAGGATGTGAGTGTGTCCGGCAAGGGGCACGCGGCAGCAACATTCCTGTGGCCGCACGACTGATGTGCCGATCGGTCGTGTCGGAGGAAGGGCTGCGGATGACGAGGTAACCCAGGTAGTACCACTCAGCAACGAGTGAGCGAGTTGCGCCGCCATGTTGGATATGGCGGCGCTTTTTTTTGTGCGGCGGGAAGTGAAGGGTGGGCGATCTGCCCGAAGCGTTTGCCGCTCAGGCGGCGCTACGGCACTCGGAGGCTTCGCTCTCGGCGGTATCTTCGCTCGCGCGTGCCGAGAAGGTTTGCTTGACGGCAATGCCATTCTTGATTGCCGTCATCTCAGCCAGAATCGCCACGGCAATCTCCGCCGGCGTGCGGGCGCCGAGGTGCATGCCGACCGGCCCGTGCAGCCGTTCGATTTCCGTCGAACTCAGATCGAACAGCGACAGCCGCTCACGGCGTCGCGCATTGTTCACGCGTGAGCCGATGGCGCCGATGTAGAACGCCGGGGACTTGAGGGCTTCGAGCAGCGCCATGTCGTCGAGCTTCGGGTCGTGGGTGAGCGTGAGCACCGCGCTGTGCGAGTCGAGTTGCAGGCGCACGATCAGATCGTCAGGCATCTCGCGCGACAGTTCGGTGCCCGGCACCTGCCATTCGTCGGCATATTCGCTACGCGGATCGCAGACGATGACGTGATAGTCGAGCGCGCACGCCATGCCTGCCACGTATTTCGAAAGTTGACCGGCACCGATGACCACCAGCCGGTGGCGCGGGCCGTGCGAACTGATCAGGCATTTGCCGTCGAATTCGAGCGACGGCGTATGGTGCCCCGGCGCAATGCGTACCGCGCCGGTGGCCATGTCCAGTTCGCGCACGACGAGGCGGAATTGCGCAATGGCGTCGAGCAGATCCGGAATGCGCGAGGCGTCGCTCAGCGGTTCGAGCACCAGTTGCAGCGTGCCGCCGCACGGAAGCCCGAAGCGGTGCGCTTCTTCGGCGCTCACGCCGTAGCTGGTGAGTTGGGGACGGTCCTGTGGCCAGTCGCCATCGCGAATGCGGGCGACGAGGTCGTCCTCGACGCAGCCGCCCGAGACGGAGCCGACCAGATGGCCGTCCTCGCGAATCGCGAGCATCGAGCCCACGGGACGCGGGGCGGAACCCCAGGTGCGCACGACGGTGCCCAGCGTGACGAAATAGCCCGCGCGGGTCCACTGTACGGCGGACTTCAGCACTTCCAGATCGACACTGTCCATAGCACGGTTCCTTTGGCAATACGCGAGCGGCAGCGTGTGGGGGCGAGGCATGGGGCCGCCGCCGTCACTTCACCGCTCGATGTGATCCGGCGAGTATATCGCGCCTTGGCTTGCGCTGTATTTGCGCCGATACTCCGCCTATTGCCGATCCATCACCCGTCCAATCCCCCGTCTTCCGGGCCGCTGGCGCGCTTGCGAGGCCCCGGGCGGGTGTCGGACCCGATGTCGCAGACGTGATCTGACGCGAGGTAACTCGTGTCACAATACTTCGAGGTTCGAGATATCGCCGCAACACCGACGCAACACCGACGAGTTTTCCTATCGCGTTTCGGGAGGGGCAATGGAACTGCAAAACAGCCGGCAGTTGCCGGTGGCACGAGACGTCGCATGGATCGCGCTGAACGACCCGGGCGTGCTGCGCGGGTGTATTCCGGGGTGCGAATCGCTCGAGCGTGTCGATGACACGACATGGACGATCGTCGTGGCCGCTTCGCTTGGCCCGGTGAGCGGGCGCTGGACGGGCCGCATCACGCTCTCGGACGTGATCGCGCCAACCTCTTACACATTGAATTTCGACGGACTGGGCTCGTCGGCCGGGCACACGCGCGGCAAGGCGGCAGTGACGTTGCAATCGCAAGGACCGATGAACACATTGCTGACGTATGACCTGAAGGCGCAATTCGGCGGCGAGTACGCCCATCTGGACGCCCCGCAGGTCGATAGCGCGGCCCACGCGCTCGCCGACGAGTTCTTCCGGCGCCTGACGGTGGCCATCGCCCCTCACCACCAACTCAACGACCCCGTGACCACCGACGGTGAAGTGGCGGCCGTCCTCGCAACGCGTGCCCCGCGCGATACGTCTTCCGCACGCGGCAAGATGGCGCGCTGGTGGCCGTGGGCGGTGGCGGTCGTGATCCTCGTGCTTATCGTGTTGTGGGGCAACCATGCCAGTTGAGCGTCGTCAGAGGAAAGCGGGACGTCCAGAGGCGGCAAGCAAGGTCGATATCGCCCTGAGCTCGGACGTTCATGACACCGACGCCCTCGCACGCGAGTTGCTCGCCGCCGCCGAAGCGCTGGAAGCAGCGGGCAAGGCCGCAGCGCCTGCGGGGGTCGCGAGCTACGACGTGCGCGTGCGTATTCGCGATGGCGACACGCCGGTGTTCGGGCCGGGGCGTCTGACGTTGCTGCGTGCCATCGACGCGACGGGGTCGATTTCTGCGGCGGCGCGCCGCATGGGCATGTCGTACCGGCGGGCGTGGCTGCTCGTCGAAGCGATGAACCACGAGTTTCGCGAGCCGCTCGTCACGCGCCATATCGGCGGTGTGTCCGGTGGCGGTGCGCAACTCACGCCCTTCGCGCAGAACCTCACGGCACACTACGACACGCTCATCAAGGAAATCCGCTTGCTGCTCGACGCCCATGTCCCGACTTTCGACGCCTATCTCAAAGGCGGCAAGGCTGTCGACCCGGACGAGGGGTAAACACCAGCTTCCGGTCGCTGATTCCCGCAGCCCCGACTATCACGAAAACGTTATCTCTCCGTGAGGACTTCGTCACCGGCCTGAGGCGACACTGACTCCATCGACGCGAACCCCGCGATGGAGGTCCCCATGTCCAGTCTGACGAAGTCCGTGCCCCCGGCGGCACAGCCCCCGGTGCGGTCCCGGCCGGTACAGCCCGGTTGGCTTCGCGTCACCCATTGGCTGAACGTGTTGGCCGTGCTCGTGATGGTGACGAGCGGCTGGCGCATCTACAACGCGTCGCCCATTTTCGGTTTTCGCATCCCCAACGAGATCACGCTCGGCGGCTGGCTCGGTGGCGCGCTGCGCTGGCACTTTGCCGCCATGTGGCTGCTGGCGGCCAATGGGCTCATCTATCTGCTGGTCAATCTCGCCAGCGGCCGTCTGTCGCGCCGCTTCTTTCCGCTGACGTTGCGCGGTGTGTTGCGCGACGCCTTCGCCGCACTGCGCGGCCGTCTCGCGCACGACGATCCCCGGCAATACAACCATGTGCAGCGCGCGGCCTATCTGTTCGCGGTGCTCGATCTGGTGTTGCTGGTGGCGTCCGGACTCGCGATCTGGAAGCCCGTGCAACTCGGCTGGCTGTGCACGTTGTTCGGTGGTTTTCAGGGCGCGCGGCTGGTGCATTTCATCGCAATGGCGGGCCTTGTCGCATTCGTTGCCGTGCATGTGGCGATGGTGGCGCTGGTGCCTCGCACGCTGCGCACGATGATTACCGGACGCTGAGCGCGCCGTCTACGAGAGAGCCAACGATCATGACCCTCGAACGAAAACCAGGCAACGCGTCGCCGAGTGCGCCAGTCGTGCGCGACGGTGAAGCGATTCTCCATGAAGCGCGTGCGTTGGTGAAACGCCGCGTGGCCGAGCCCTCGCGCAGAGCTTTCCTGACCCGCACGTTGTCGCTCGGTGGCGTGGCGTTGCTCTCGGGATGTTCGCTCGACGACAACCCCAGCGTGGAGTCGGCGCTCGACAAGATATCGAGATGGAACGACCGAGTGCAGGCTGCGCTGTTCCGTCAGGACGTGCTGGCGCCGACGTTCCCGGCATCGAGCATCACCCGGCCGTTCCCGTTCAACGCCTTCTATTCGATGGACGAGGCCCCGGTGGTCGACGCCGCCGATTATCAACTGGAATTGTCGGGACTGATTGCGGACAAGGCGCCGTGGCG
Organism: Pandoraea fibrosis; assembly: GCF_000807775.2. Classification (NCBI taxonomy): domain Bacteria; kingdom Pseudomonadati; phylum Pseudomonadota; class Betaproteobacteria; order Burkholderiales; family Burkholderiaceae; genus Pandoraea; species Pandoraea fibrosis. The sequence goes on from NZ_CP047385.1 coordinate 2,247,431, forward strand.
GCTCGACGCACTTCGCGACTTCGCCAGTCCGCGAGCGGCAGAGCAGATCACGCGTCATGTCTGCGTGGAGGGATGGAGCGCCATCGGCCGCTGGGGCGGCGTGACGTTCTCCGACTTCCTGCGGCGTATCGGCGCCGACACGACGGCGCGCTACGTCGGTTTCAAATGCGCCGACGACTACTACACGAGTATCGACATGCCGACGGCACTGCATCCGCAGACGCTGCTCGCATTCACTTACGACGGCCAGACGCTGCCAAGGGAGTACGGCTTCCCGATGAAGCTACGTATCCCGACCAAGCTCGGCTACAAGAATCCCAAACATATCCGCGCGATTTTCGTGACGAACACCTATCCGGGCGGGTACTGGGAGGACCAGGGTTACAACTGGTTCGGCGGCAGTTGACGCTGAGGCGCGACTGCTGGATGAACGGAGCACTGTCGTGGTGTTCCGGCAGCACACACTCACTCTTGGAGGACTACGGCAATGAAGATGCGATATCTGGCGGTGATGGCGATGGGGCTGGCGCTCGGCACCGGTGCGGCGTTTGCACAGGACGCGATGAGCAAGGGCGATGCCATGAGTAAAGGCGACGCCATGTCGAAGGGCGATGCAATGGGTAAGAGCGGCGCCATGAGCAAAGACATGGACAAAAGCGGCAAGATGTCCAAAGGCGACGCGATGGGCAAGGGAGGTGCGATGAGCAAGCACGACGCCATGGGCAAGATGGACAAGGGCGACGGCATGTCCAAGGGCGACGCGATGGGTAAGGGCCAGTAAGTCGGGCGCGGTAAAGCCTAAAGGCGTCGTAACGGGAATCCGTTGCGACGCCTTTTCTGTGGCTGCGGCTCCCGCTCCCGCTGCCTTATCGGGTCAGCGCGACCGATTTGATCAGCAGGTACACCTCGCGGCCCGCCGTCAGTTGCAGTTGGTCGGCCGAGAAGCGCGTGATGCGTGCGCGCAGCGTTGTGCCTGTTGTCCCTGTGGCATCGCCGGTGAGCGCTGCCTCCACTTCCACCGAATCGCCCAGGTCGCGCAGCGTGATCACGCGTGCGGGCAGCACGTTCAGCACACTGGTATCGACGGGGGGGGCCGTGGCCACGGCGACGTCGCGCTCGCGCACGAGAATGCGGCAGGCATCGCCCATCTCGCCGCTCGCACGCGGTACACGCAGCCGAATCGTGTCGCTGCCATTCACGGCAAGCTCCGTCAGCCCGTAATGTGCGTCGTGCGCAACGATGCGTGTCTCCAGCACCGTGCCCGGCGTGTCGCTGGCGCCGTCGAGCGCGTCGCGATGCGTATTGAGCACGTCGGCCGGCGCACCTTGCGAGACGGTACGACCGTCCTTGAACAACACCACCTGATCGGCCAGCCGCATCACCTCGTCGAGCGAGTGTGTGACGTACAGTACCGGCAACTTCAACTCGTGACGAATGCGGTTGAGGTAGTCGAGCACTTCGAGGCGCCGGGCGTGATCGAGCGACGCGAGCGGCTCGTCCATGAGCAGCATGCGCGGGCACGACAGCAACGCACGGCCAATGCCGACGCGCTGCTTCTCGCCGCCCGACAGTGCGCCGGGACGGCGACTCAGCAGATGTCCCAGATTCAACACATCGACGATATGTTCGAGCGCAATGGCGCCGGTGCCGGCGGCGGCCACATCGCGGCGGCGCAACCAGCGGCCGAAGAGCAGGTTCTGGCGAACGGTCAGATGCGGCAGCAGGCGCGAGTCCTGAAACACGTAGCCGATCCGACGACGCCAGGTCGGCAGCGCCACGCCTGCCATGCTGTCGAAGAGGACGTCGTCGCCGACGACGATTCGTCCGGTATCGGGCCTGAGCAGGCCGGACACGGCGTTGACGACCGTGCTCTTGCCGCTGCCCGACGGCCCGAACAGTGCCGTCACGCCCATGCCTGCGGCGAATTCGGCGTCGAGCCGGAAGTCGCCGAACCTATGCTGGAGTCGAACTTCAACCGTCATAGCCGAGCGCCTTGCGATTGCCGAAGCGGATCAGCACTTCGGAGAAGATGAGCGTCGCCACGGCCAGCACGACCGAGATGGCGCACAGACGCCAGACCAGCGCGTCGCCATTGGGTACCTGAGTGGCCGTGTAGATCGCGAGCGGTAGTGTCTGCGTCTGTCCGGGAATATTCGAGACGAACGTGATCGTTGCGCCGAACTCGCCGAGCGCACGGGCGAACGCGAGCACGAAGCCGTGCAGCACGCCGGTGGCGCTGAGCGGTAGCGTCACTGTGAAGAAGGTGAGCCACGGGCCTGCGCCAAGCGTTTGCGCGGCTTGCTCCAGCTTGGTGTCGGACGATTCGAGCGCTTGCCGGATCGCTCGCACAAGCAGCGGGAACCCCATCACGCCGGCGGCGAGCGCGGCGCCCGTCCAGCGAAACGCGAAGGTGAAATTGAACCACTCGCGCAGCAGTTTGCCGATGGCGCCTTGTGCACCGAACAGCACGAGCAGCGCGAAGCCGACGACGACCGGCGGCAGCACGAGCGGCAAGTGCAGGACGGCATCGAGCAGTGCCTTGCCGGGGAAATGCCGGCGAGCGAGCAGCCAGGCGGCGGCATAGGCGAAGGGCAGGCTGCAGAGCGTGCCCCATAGGCCGATGCGCAGGCTGAGTTCGACGATGCCCCATTCTTCCGGGCTGAGACTCATGAACATTCGGGCGAGCAGTTGAGAGTGACGGAGTCGGCCGGACGCTTACGCGCCGGTCCTGCGGGTCCAGCCGGTCTTACATGAGGCAATGCCGAAACCGTCAACGACGGCTTCGGCGGCCAATGCATCAGAGGGATACCGGGAATGTAGCGGATCTCGCCCGTATGAGCGCGAAATGGTTTCCCGGTAGGCGTGCTGCGAGTGTGACAGGCGTTGCGAAATTACGGATGGCTGAAGCCGAAGCGCTGGAACGTTGCCTGTGCCGTCGGCGTTTGCAGGAATTTGTAGAACGGATCGGCATCGGCGCGGTTGGCCTGCTTCGTCACGGCCACCGGATAGACGATCGGTGCGTGGCTGTCGGCCGGGAACGTGCCGGCGATGCGCACACGCTTCTCGGCGTTGGCATCGGTCTTGTACACGATGCCGTAAGGCGCTTCGCCGCGGGCGACCAGCAACAGGGCGTTGCGCACGTTGTCCGCTGCGGCGACCTTGCCTTGCACCTTCGACCAGATGCCGAGCTTCTCGAGCGCAGCCTTGCCGTATAGACCGGCCGGCACGTGAGCGGGATCGCCCATCGCGAGTTTGCCGTTACCGAGCTTGGCGTCGAGATCGGCGCCCGACTTCAGATCGATGTCGCCCGTGGTCGTGGCCGGCGCGATCAGCACCAGCTCGTTGCCGAGCAGGTTGCGACGCGTGCCTGTATCGATCAGGTCGTGCTTCTGGGCATAGTCCATCCAGTCCTGGTCGGCCGAGATGAAGACGTCGGCCGGCGCACCTTTCTCGATCTGACGCGCGAGCGTCGAGCTGGCGCCATACACAAGCACCGGCTTCTTGCCGGTTTCCTTGGTGTAGGCGGCCGACAGATCGTCCAGCGCGTCTTTCATGCTGGCGGCGGCGAAGACTTGTTGGGCCGCCGCGTGGCCGGCAAACAACAGACTTGCGCCGACGGCGGCTACGCCCAGTACGCGGCGCAGCATCGTGCCGGTCTTGTGCGGGGCTTGGGACTTGAGGCTAGCGATAACGACAGCTTTCACGAATAAGGTCTCCAGCGTGTGGTGGCTAGGTCGGCTCGATGTCTGGCGGCGAACGGATCGTGCGCCCTGAGCTGACTCGTGGATGCAATCGGGCGGCGAGGCCGGATTGCCGGTCGCGCAGTGCGCGCAACGCGTTGTGTAGGATTATATATAACGCTTCGACGCTGTACAGGTATACGCCGTATCACGGCACCCGAATGCGATCCGATGCGGCAACGCCGCGCCGTGAAACGGAGAAATCGGGACGAACTGCGTCAGTTGACGCCCGAATGAGGCGAAAGCGAACAGGCGCCCGGTCGAGGGCGCCTCCTAATTAATATATGTAGTAAATCCGGGGGGGAGCGGCGGAAGGAGCGGACGGGGTCGCCCGTCAGGCGAGGGCGACTTGTGGCGTTTTGCCCGCCGGGCGCAGCATCGCCGGGCTCGTGCGCAGCATATCGAAGAAGCCGTCGACGACGGCATCGCATTCCGCACCCAGGTCGTAGTCGGGCAGGAACAACCAGTCCGACATCATGCCGACCACAAGCGCGTGCAGCATGATCGCTGCGCGACGGGTATCGAGATTTTTCGGCAACTGATCGCGCTCAATGGCGCGTTCCATGTCGCGCATGATGCGTTGCTTGCCGTCGGCGCACGCCTCGCGCTGGCGCTCGAGCACGGAGAGCATCTCGTTCGTGTATTCACATTTGTGGAACAGAATGTCGAGCACGCGGCGGCGGCGCTCGTTGCGCGCCGTCTCCTTGAGGACGAGCTTGCAGATATCGTGCATGCGCTCCATGGGGTCGCCATTCTCCGACTCGGCGCATTCTTCGTCGATCATGCGCTCCATGGGCAGACGAATGCGGTCCGTCATGGCGTTGAACAGGTCGATCTTGTTCTTGAAGTGCCAATAAATGGCGCCGCGGGTCAGACCGGCGGCTTCGGCGATGTCGGCGAGCGATGTGCGCGACACGCCTTTCTGTGCGAACACCGTCTCGGCGGTGTCGAGCAACAGATTGCGGGTCTCGATCGCTTCCTCTTTGGTTCTGCGGGCCATCGTCGTGTCACAGGGGCGGCGGAAATTTGCGAAATGCGATGTAAACCGGTGCGCACTTTGGTGCGACGCAATGTGATTTACATACATTCATGAATGTATCTATAATAGCAGCCGCTTGCTCAATTGCACAGGGAACATTTAAGCTCCTTCGTCTAAGGGAAAAACCTCACGGATGTGAGGGAGCCATTTGAGGCCAGATCACCCGGGCCTCAGGCACTCGCCGACCCGTCTTTGTGCGACAGGATTGCCGAGCGGACTTTGCCGCAGCAGTCGTCGCCACCGCAATCGTCGCAACGTATCGTCATTTTGTTTGACCGCATTCCATTTATCGGGGGCGTATATGCACGTCAAGAGAAGTTCACTGGGGATGGTCACGGCCGTGGCACTCGCGGTATTGACCTTGGCCGCGTGCGGCAAGAAGCCGCAGCAGCCGCAGGGCATGGTGCCGGAAGTCGGCGTCGTGACACTGCAACCCCAGAACGTAACACTGACGACCGACCTGCCCGGACGCACCTCGCCCTTCCGCGTTGCCGACGTGCGGGCGCGTGTCGACGGCATCGTGCTCAAGCGCGATTTCACCGAAGGCGGTGACGTCAAGGCAGGCCAGCGTCTGTACAAGATCGACCCGGCAACGTATCAGGCGGCTTACGACAACGCCAAGGCCACGCTGGCCAAGGCCGTCGCGAACCAGGCCTCGACCAAGCTGTTGGCCGATCGCTACAAGCAACTGGTCGCCGTCGAGGCTGTCTCGAAGCAGGACTACGACAACGCCGTCGCGTCTGCCCTGCAGGCCGACGCCGATGTGCAGTCCGGCAAGGCCGCGGTCGAAACGGCACGCATCAACCTCGGCTACACCGACGTGCCGGCTCCGATCTCGGGCCGCACCGGGCTGTCGCAAGTGACCGAAGGCGCTTACGTGCAATCGGGCGCCGCCACGCTCATGACGACCGTTCAGCAGATCGATCCGATGTACGTGGACGTGACGCAATCGGCCGCCGAGGGGCTGCGTCTGCGCCGTTCACTGGCCGACGGCAAGCTGCAAAGTGCGGGCAAGAACGCCGCCAAGGTCGAACTGACGCTGGAAGACGGCACGAAGTACCCGCTCGAAGGCAAGCTGCAGTTCTCCGACATCACCGTCGATCAGACGACCGGCTCGGTGACGGTGCGCGCGATCTTCCCGAACCCGAACCGCGAGTTGTTGCCCGGCATGTTCGTGCACGCCAAGCTCCAGGAAGGGGTGAAGGAAGGTGGTCTGCTCGTGCCGCAACAGGGCGTCACGCGTGACCAGAAGGGTCAGCCGACGGCACTGATCGTGAACAAGGAAGGCAAGGTCGAACTGCGTCAACTCGTGACCGATCGCGCGATCGGCGACAAGTGGCTGGTGAGTTCGGGCCTGGCAGCGGGCGATCAGGTGATCGTGTCGGGGCTGCAGAAGGTGCGCCCGGGTGCGCCGGCGAAGGCTGTGCCGGCACAACAACCGGGGGCGGCGCCGGCGCCGGCGGGTGCCAGCGCACCGGCCGCTGCGGCACCTGCCTCGCAGGCGAGCACTGCCTCGGCCGCCAACGCTCAATAACGCGGAGCCTTATTCATGGCAAAGTTTTTTATCGATCGCCCGATTTTTGCGTGGGTGATCGCGATTGTCATCATGCTGGCCGGTGCGCTTTCGATTCTGAAGCTCCCGGTCTCGCAATATCCGCCCATCGCACCGCCTTCGGTGCAGATCACCGCGACTTACCCGGGCGCTTCGGCGCAGACCGTTCAGGATACGGTCACGCAGGTGATCGAGCAGCAGATGAACGGTATCGACAACCTCGAGTACATGTCGTCGACGTCTGACGGCTCGGGTACGGCACAGATCACGCTGACCTTCTCGCAGGGCACGAACCCGGACATCGCACAGGTGCAGGTGCAGAACAAGCTGCAACTTGCCACGCCGCTGCTGCCGCAGCAGGTGCAACAGCAGGGTATCAAGGTGGCCAAGGCGACCAAGAACTTCTTGCTGGTGATCGGTGCGTATTCCGACGACGGTCAGATGACCGACATCGACCTTGCCAACTACATCGCCGCCAACGTGCAGGACCCGATCAGCCGTGTGAACGGTGTGGGTCAGGTGCAGCTCTTCGGTTCGCAGTACGCGATGCGTGTCTGGGTCGATCCGCAGAAACTGAACGGCTACAACCTCACCGTCATCGACGTTTCGAACGCCATTTCGGCGCAGAACGTTCAGATTTCGGCGGGTGAGTTGGGCGGTGCACCGGCAGTGAAGGGGCAACAGCTCAATGCCACCGTGACGGCACAAAGCCGTCTGCAAACGCCGGAGCAGTTCCGCAAGATTCTGCTCAAGGTCAACAAGGACGGCTCGCAAGTGCGTCTGGGTGACGTGGCACGTATCGAGCTGGGCGGTGAGTCGTATCAGGTGGTGGCACGCTATAACGGCAAGCCGGCCGCCGGTCTGGCCATTACGCTGGCCACGGGCGCGAACGCGCTGCAAACCGCGACAGCAGTCAAGCAGGCCGTCACCGAGCTGGAGCCGTACTTCCCGGCGGGCATGAAGGTCGACTACCCCTACGACACCACGCCGTTCGTGAAGATCTCGATCGAGGAAGTGATCAAGACCCTCATCGAAGGTATCGTGCTCGTGTTCCTGGTGATGTATCTGTTCCTGCAAAATCTGCGGGCAACGATCATCCCGACGATTGCCGTGCCGGTCGTGTTGCTGGGGACGTTCGGCATCATGGGCGCGGCGGGCTTCTCGATCAACACCTTGTCGATGTTCGGGCTGGTGCTGGCCATTGGTCTGCTCGTTGACGATGCCATTGTGGTGGTGGAAAACGTCGAGCGGGTGATGGCCGAAGAGGGCTTGAGTCCGAAGGAAGCGACGAAGAAGGCGATGGACCAGATCGTCGGCGCGCTGGTGGGCGTGGCGCTCGTGCTCTCGGCGGTGTTCGTGCCGATGGCGTTCTTCGGCGGCTCGACGGGGGCCATCTATCGTCAGTTCTCGTTGACGATCGTGGCGGCCATGGCGTTGTCGGTGCTGGTGGCTATCGTGCTCACGCCGGCCATGTGCGCGACGATTCTCAAGCCGATCAAGAAGGGCGAAGTGCACGAGAAGCGCGGCTTCTTCGGCTGGTTCAACCGCACGTTCGACAAGGGCTCGAAGAAGTATCAGGGTCAGGTCGAGCGGATTCTGAAGCGCAGCACGCCGCTCGTGATCGTATATGTCGTGATCGTGGCGGCGGTGGGCTTCCTGTTCGTGCGCATGCCGACAGCGTTCTTGCCGGACGAAGATCAGGGCTACTTCTTCAACCTGGTGCAATTGCCGCCGGGCGCGACGCAAGAGCGCACGCTCGACGTGATGAAGCAGGTCGAGAAGCACTACCTCGAGAAGGAAAAGGACGCCGTGCGTTCGATCTTCACGGTGACGGGCTTCGGCTTTAACGGCCGTGGTCAGAACGTGGGTCTCGCGTTCACGATGTTGCGTCCGTGGGAAGACCGTCAGTCGTCGGATCTGAAGGTGCAGGCGGTGATCGCGCGGTCGTACCAGGCCTTCGCGAGCGTGAAGGACGCCATGATCTTCGCGATCAACCCGCCGTCGGTGCCTGAACTGGGTAACGCGGGCGGTATCGACTTCGAACTGCAGGATCGCGCAGGCCTGGGCCACGACGCGTTGATGGCCGCACGTAACCAGCTTCTCGGATTGGCGGCAAAGAATCCGAATCTGGCGAACATGCGTCCGAACGGTCTCGACGACACGCCGCAGTACAAGGTGGACGTCGACGAGGAAAAGGCCGCTGCACTGGGTCTGTCGATTGCCGACGTGTACACCACGCTCTCGGCCTCGTGGGGTTCGTCCTACGTGAACGACTTCATCGACCGTGGTCGTGTGAAGAAGGTGTACGTGATGTCGGAGGCGAAGGACCGCATGCTGCCGCAAGACATCAACAAGCTGTATGTGCGCAACGCGAGCGGAACCATGGTGCCGTTCTCGGCCTTCGCGACCGGCAAGTGGACTTACGGCTCGCCGCGTCTGGAGCGTTACAACGGTGTGCCTGCGGTGGAAATCCAGGGGATGCCGGCACCGGGCAAGTCGTCGGGTGACGCCATGAAGGCCGTGGAGGAAATCGCCAAGCAACTGCCGGCGGGTATCGGTCTGGAGTGGACGGGGCTGTCGTTTGAAGAGCGCATTTCGGGCTCGCAGGCACCGGCGCTGTATGCCATCTCGATCCTGATCGTGTTCTTGTGTCTGGCCGCGTTGTATGAAAGCTGGTCGATTCCGTTCTCGGTGATTCTGGTGGTGCCGCTGGGTGTGTTGGGCGCACTGCTTGCAGCGACGCTGCGTGGATTGTCGAACGACGTGTACTTCCAGGTGGGTCTGCTGACAACCGTGGGTCTGTCGGCGAAGAACGCGATTCTGATCGTGGAATTCGCCAAGGATCTGCAAGAGCAGGGCCGCACGCTGATGGAAGCGACGATGGAAGCGGTGCGACTGCGTTTGCGCCCGATTCTGATGACGTCGATGGCGTTCATTCTCGGGGTGTTGCCGCTCGCGATCTCGAACGGTGCCGGCTCGGCTTCGCAGCACGCTATCGGTACCGGCGTGATCGGCGGTATGCTGGCGGCGACGTTCCTCGCGATCTACTACGTGCCGGTCTTCTTCGTGATGGTGCGCAAGCGCTTCGCCCATGAAGATCTGGATACCGTGGAGCATCCGGAATTGCGTCATGAGCAACCGGACGCCGGCCCCGCCAAGGAAGGAAACTGACTATGAAGCACAAAGCATTGCCGATTGCCTTGGCGGCAGCGTTCCTGGCAGGCTGTACCCTCGCGCCGCACTATGAGCGGCCCGAGGCACCGGTTGCCACGTCGTTCCCCACTGGCCCGGCTTACAAGACGCCCGGGGCGGCGAACCAGAACGGCACGGCCGGCAGCAATGCCCTGGTGGCTGCCGATCTGGGTTGGCGAGATTTCTTCACCGATCCCCGCCTGCAAAAGCTGATCGAGATCGCACTGGAGAACAACCGCGATCTGCGAGTCTCGATGCTCAACATCGAAGCGGCGCGTGCGCAGTATCAGATCCAGCGCTCTGCGCTGTTGCCCTCGGTTGGGGCGGCAGGGCAGGCGTCGATCCAGCGTTCCCCGGCAGACTTGTCGTCGTCGGGACGCGCGGGGGTCAGCCGCAGTTATCAGGTGGGTGTGGGTTTTACGTCGTATGAACTCGATCTGTTCGGTCGTATCCAGAGCCTGAAGGATCAGGCATTGGAGACGTATCTGGCGAGCGAGGACACGGCCAAGGCAGCGCATATGACGCTGATCTCGGAAGTGGCCACGGCGTACCTCACCTGGCTGGCGGATCAGGAACTGCTCAAGCTCACCGCCGACACGCTCAAGAGCCAGGAATCGTCGTATAACCTGACCCTGCGCAGCTTTAACGTGGGCACGGCCTCCGGGCTGGATCTGCGTCAGGCGCAAACGCCGGTCGATACGGCGCGGGCGAATTTTGCGCAATACACGCGTCAGGTCGCACAGGACGAGAATGCGCTGACGCTGCTCATCGGCCAGCCGTTGCCGGCCGATCTGCCGCCGGGACGTCCGCTCGACGGGCAGGGTTTGCTCACCGACCTGCCGGCCGGGTTGCCTTCGGATCTGCTGCTGCGTCGTCCGGATGTCACGGCGGCCGAGCACACGCTCAAGGGGGCCAACGCGAACATCGGTGCTGCGCGTGCCGCATTCTTCCCGTCGATCTCTTTGACGGCGAGCGCCGGGACGGCCAGCGCCTCGTTGAGCAATCTGTTCAAGGGCGGGCAGGGCGCATGGTCGTTTGCGCCGACGATTACGCTGCCGATCTTCGCGGGTGGGCAGAACATCGCCAACCTCGACTTGGCCAAGGTGCAGAAGCGTATCGAGATCGCCAATTACGAGAAGGCGATTCAGACTGCGTTCCGCGAAGTGTCGGACGGGTTGGCCGCGCGCGGCACGCTCGACGATCAGGTCGCGGCGCAGGAGTCGCTCGTCAAGGCGAGCGACGAGAGCTACAAGCTCTCGGATCTGCGCTACCGCAACGGCGTCGACAGCTACCTGAACGCGCTCGTTTCGCAACGCGCGCTGTACTCGGCGCAGCAAACGCTGATTGCCACGCGCCTGTCGCGCTGGACCAACCTCGTCACGCTGTACAAGGCGCTTGGCGGCGGTTGGGAAGAGCGCTCGGTTCCGGCCAATGCCGGAACGGCGTCGGCACCGGCAGCAGCATCGTCGTGATGGGGGCGAGGGTGTCGGCGATGTTGTGAGGCGGGCGGCGGTGTGAGCCGCTCAACTGTCTCGCAACGGCGCAAGACCTCACCTTCGAGGTATCGGAAACGCCCGGCCAAGTGCCGGGCGTTTCTTTTTTGTGCGTCATGTCGCGCGAACAATAAGCTCAGTTCCCGAGAGGTTTAGACGCCGGGTTCTACGCTCGCCCCTACCTTGCGTAGCGCTTCGTCGCTATCCTTGATCGCGTTGTATTCGCAACACCCCGAGCGTCGACGCGAGCGTTCCATGACACTCGCGAACTGATGCACGGGACACATATAAGCTGACTGCTTTTCCAGGGAGAGACACCATGAGCGATCTTCAAGCACGCTTCGACGAGGCGGTAGCCCAATCCAAGACGCTGCCCGAACGCCCCGACAATTTCACGTTGCTGCGCATCTATGCGCTTTTCAAGCAAGGCACCGAGGGCGATGTGTCCGGCACGCGTCCCGGCATGACGGATTTCGTCGGTCGCGCCAAATTCGATGCGTGGGAAATGCTCAAAGGCAAGTCGAAGGAAGAGGCGCAGGAAGCTTATGTCGCCCTCGTCGACGAGTTGAAGGGATAACGCTGGCGGGCACTTCGTTGCCCGGCCTGCGACGATGAGGCGGTGCCGAACCTGTTCGGCGCGATCGGCCTGATCGGCAAAAAAACGGCGGCTTCGGTCGCCGTTTTTTCATGGGCGTCCGCCGTCGAGCGAAGCCTCGCGTATGAGAAGTGAGGTGGCGTATGACGGGGTGAGTTTTGCGGTGTGGTCCGATTGGCGAGTGGCGGAGGGTGCGCGACGATGAACACGTCATCAACGAGACGAGAGACTGCACCATGCAACAGGATCGACGACACTCGCGGCGTCACGCCGATCGTCAGGCGCTGCGCGATGCACTTGCCAATCGCAGCTATCCATCCAGGCGAATCGATCCGCGAATGCCTTCGCGTGAGGCAACGCGACGTCGGGGCCGGGGCGTGTGGCTATTGCCGCCGCGTGCGCGGGGGCAGCCGGCTGGCGAGATGACGGCAGAGGCGACGTCGATCGGCGCTCGGCGAGGCAAGCCTCGTTGTCGAGGCGCGGCACTGCTCGACGTCATGTTCACGTTGGCGGCGCTCATGGCGGGCATGCAGGGCTTTGCCCAGTGGCAGGCGGCGGGAGGCACGACATCTGCTGCGCTTGGCTCGGCGACGAAAGCTGTCGCGATGGCCTCGCCGGTGCAGGCAGGAGGCAACGCGTGGCTCGTTCGTCGACAACCGTGATGTGGGCACCGAGCGCCGTACCGCGTGCTCGGCCCGGCGCGCAACGTATGGCGGGTTTTACGCTGCTCGAATGGGTGCTGGCGATGCCGCTCGGGCTGCTGATCGTGACGGCGGCCATCGCGATCTATCTCGCCGGCATTCGGCTGTGGCGGGTGCAGGCGGAGCGATACGACGTCACCGAGCGCGCTATCTTTGCGTTGACCCAACTTACCCGTGCCGTGAGTGTGGCGGGATACCGGAACTGGGACCCGATGGAGGGGGCGATCTGGCCACCGGGAGCCGGGACGGCGAAGCGCGAATGGCCGTCGTTGCGCGCGAGCGCGGCGTGTGCGAGCACGGTCGACACCTGTCCGCGACAGGGCTGGCAAGGCAGTTCGTTGCTGGAGGTGCAGTTTCAGGGCGCCGGGCTGTCGACCGGCAATGGCGCGATGCAGAACTGTGCCGGCTTGCGCGCCCGGGCGACGGGGCGTCTGGATGATCGACACGTCAGCATCTTCTATGTCGACAAGGGGGAAGACGAGATTCCGTCTCTCTATTGCCGCTATGGCGAGCGTCAGATGCTCTCGACGGATCTGCATCCGGCGCAGGTGCTGGTCAGCGGTGTCGAGGCGATGTACGTTCGGTTAGGTTTTCGCGTCGGTGGCACGGGGCCTTTGCGTTGGGTCGAGCCCGTAAGGAGTGTGCGTCGCAGACCGCCTAGCCCGCCGCCGGGGGAGGGGGGATGGGAGAACGTCGCGGCCGTGGCGTTTTCACTGGTCTTGCGCGGCGCGCCGCGACGCGGAGGCAAGCCTCGAACGGTACGCGTGGTCGAAGTCTTCGACGCGGCAACCGGCGGCCGTGAGTACAAGCGGTTGGGCAATGCCGGAGACGTTCACCTGCACGTATTCAATGCGGTGGCCTATCGTCGCAACGATGGCGGCATTGGCGAGGAGGCGAAATGGTTGGCGTCTTCATGGTGATGTGGCTGGCGGCATTGATGACGCTCGCCGCATCCGGCATGCAACAGCGTCAACTGGCCGCCCGCTTTGTCGCTTATACGAATGACCGCGCGGGCGCATTTGCGGCGGCGGACCAAGCGCTGGCCGAGGCTCGCGATTGGCTGACGCACGAGACGCGTGCGGCCGAGATTGCCGGCGTATCGACGTTCGAGGCGGGACCCTACGGTGTGCTTGAGGCGAACCATCGCGACGACATCTGGTATCAGCGTCGTGTGCCGAGATGGCGGACGGTCGAATGGAATGGCAGTGCCGCCGTTGTGACGACGCACAAGGCGCGCTACTTCATCGAGAGAATTGCCTTTTCCGCCTATCGCGCGGGCGAACCGGAGGCACGCGACATGCCGGTGCGCCGGTACCGTGTGAGTGCAATGGGGTGTGGCGACCTGCCTGGCACACGCGTGTATTTGCAGGCGGTCTATGAAGTCCGGCAGGTCAGGCAACGACCGACAGATGCGCGCAGCGGTGGCCTGCCGCCGACATTTTCATCCCGGTCATTGAGTTGGCGCGAGGTCGCTGCGTGGCGTGACGACGCGGTGGTACCGCTCGCGCAGGACAATCGTGGCGAGCATTGCGATGCGTCGTGATCTACGTTCCGCACGCGGCTTCACGATGCTGGAGTGCTTGATTGCAATGGCGGTGCTTGCCGTCGCGATGATGGCGGTCCGGCCTTCCATCGACGCGGTGCGCCACCGTGTCGCCGTGGACATCACGGCGCGGGCGTTTCTGGCCTCGATGCAGTCGGCGCGTGCGGAGGCCTTGGGGCGGCACCGTCGTGTTGCGCTGGCGCCGCATGACGGCGGAAGTCTCAACAGTGGCTGGGTAACGTTCGTCGACGAGAATCGCAACGATCGTTTCGACGCGGGGGATCAATTGCTGGGGCGACATGCACCGTTGCCGCCGGGCGTCAGCGTGGAAGTGAGATGGGGGTTGTACAACACCGAGGGCCTCGCGTTCGCGGAAAACGGCTTCATGCGAACGGAGACACGCGGATGGTTGTCGGGGAATGTGCGAATCGAGGGGCATGGGCGACGCGTTTGCATCACCATCAATGCCTACGGCCGCGCCCGTGTGGCTCGACGCTGCCGTGCGTGAGCCGGGCGCAGCCCTTACATCACCGGTGGCGTGCCGTTGTCGTTGACGTGGGACGCGCTCGACGTGGAAGTGTTGGCCACATCGGTCGCACTGGCATTAGGGGGCGGCGGTTTGGTCGACTCCTGCCACAGCTTGATGCCTTGCCAGGCGAGAACGCCAAGGCTGCCCCATTTGAGGCTACGGCGTAGCACGCGTCCGACGGGCGTATGCGACAGCCCGGTGAGCGCCAGCGATGCCACCGAGCTGACCAGCGGATAGCGTTCAAGCAGCCCGCCGAGCTTCAGTCCGGAATTGGCAATGCCGCCAATACCGGAGAACTTGGAGAAGGCACCAGGCAGCAGATAGCGCACCCAGCGGAAGTTGCGCAGGCGCTCGCGAGTGACGTGCGAGGCCTGAATCAGTTCGGCACGCTCCACGGCGATACGCGTGAGCACGAGCTCCTTGCGAATGGCGAGGAGGTCGTGACGCGAGCGTCGTGACGGTCGCGTGCGGCGAGGGCGGTTCGGTTCCAGCGGCACGGGCAGATCTCCTTCAGTCCGGACGCAGGGCGTCGCGGTCCTTTTCGAACTCGGCCAGTGTGGCCTCGAACGGCATCGGGGCATCGCGCAGGATGTTGCGAGCGCGCAATGCGCACCCGGCGGCGATCAGCAGATACACGATGAAAATGCCGGTCATGGCCTGGAGACGATAGGTGTCCCAGAAAATCACGATCACCAGCGCGGTCAGCGACACGAGGGCGAGAACGCCGAAGAGCATCGCGGCAAGGCCGAGGAAAGCCACGCCCATCAGGCGTTCCTTCTCTTCGGTCAATTCGATGCCGATGAGTTCGATGCGCGACTGCAGGATCTCGAGCAACGCACCGGCGAGGCGCCGCAGCGAAGGCCGCGGCGGGGTCGTGCGATCATTGTCGGTCATGGGCTGGACTCGGGCGGCCCACCTGACCCGTCGCACCGGTCAAGTGAGTCCGCCTTGGGCTGAATAGGCGAGAGAGCGACTTGCGTCGGCCAGCTTACTTGCGGTTGAGCAGCAGGCCGATCACGACGCCGATACCGGCGGCGATGCCCACGGCTTGCCACGGATGGTCGTGAACATAATCGTCGGTCGCGCGAGCGGCTTGCTTGCTCTTCTCGACAACGACGACCTGCACGTCGGATGCCTTTTCCTTGGCTTGCTTGAGCAACGCCAGTGCCTTGTCGCTCAATTCGGAGGCGCGCTCACCGGTCGTGTTGGCGGCTTGTTTGAGCAGGTCTTCGGCGTCGGCCAATACGGATTTGATATCGGTCATAAACTTCTCCTTGTTGGTGTGCATTTGCGACATGGTCGTTACCCGGTTCTGGGAGGAAAATGCGAGGGGGTATGAGTGTTATCGTAACGCTTTCAACGAGCCGTTGCCAGAAAACAACACCCCGGAAGTCGGTATATTTCGAATAATTATGTGCAATCAATTTTTTATTCGTTCTTGCAAAGCTTAGCATCCTTTAGTCTTTACCCCACTGAGTGGAAGGTTCTCAAGGAGACCGTAAATGACATTGCGTTTGGGTGACATTGCTCCCGATTTCGAGCAAGACTCGTCGGTTGGCAAAATCAAGTTCCATGAATTCCTTGGCGATGGTTGGGGCGTGCTGTTCTCGCACCCGGCGGATTACACGCCGGTGTGCACGACCGAACTGGGTCTGACCGCGAAACTCAAGGGTGAGTTCGAAAAGCGTGGCGTGAAGGCCATCGCGTTGTCGGTCGACGACGCCGAATCGCACAAGGGCTGGATCAACGACATCAACGAAACACAGAACACCACGGTCAACTTCCCGATTCTGGCGGACGGCGATCGCAAGGTTTCCCAGCTTTACGACATGATCCATCCGAATGCCAGCGAAACCGTGACGGTGCGCTCGCTGTTCGTGATCGATCCGAAGAAGAAGGTGCGTCTGATCATTACGTATCCGGCCAGCACCGGCCGCAACTTCGACGAGATCCTGCGTGTGATCGACTCGTTGCAACTGACCGACAACTATTCGGTTGCCACGCCGGGTAACTGGAAGGATGGCGAAGATGTCGTGATCGTCCCGTCGCTCAAGGACGAAGCCGTGCTGAAGGAAAAATTCCCGAAGGGATACAAGGCCGTGCGCCCGTATCTGCGTCTCACGCCGCAGCCGAACAAGTAATCCGGCCCGCGTCTCGGAAGACGGCAGACGAAAAAAAGCCAGCTCGACAGAGCTGGCTTTTTTGTTTGGTACGCGCCGTCGCCCGGGGGATTGACGGCCCGCGAAATGCGGCCTGAGAAACGACGCGTACCAGACAAATCACAAGTCGCATGAACCGCGAGGCGCTGCACCTTCGTGTGCGGTTCATGCAACCCGGTCCATCGTGGCGATCGATCAGAAGAACGCCTGGATGCCGGTCTGTGCACGGCCGAGAATCAGCGCGTGGATGTCGTGGGTGCCTTCGTAGGTGTTGACCACTTCGAGGTTCACGAGGTGACGCGCGATGCCGAATTCGTCGGAGATGCCGTTGCCGCCGAGCATGTCGCGCGCGAGACGGGCGACATCCAGTGCCTTGCCGCACGAGTTGCGCTTCATGATCGAGGTGATCTCGACGGCTGCCGTGCCTTCGTCCTTCATGCGGCCCAGACGCAGGCAGCCTTGCAGGCCGAGGGTGATTTCCGTCTGCATGTCGGCGAGCTTCTTTTGGATCAACTGGTTGGCGGCGAGCGGGCGCCCGAACTGCTGACGGTCGAGCACGTACTGACGTGCCGTGTGCCAGCAGAATTCGGCGGCACCCAGTGCGCCCCAGGCAATGCCGTAGCGCGCCGAGTTCAGGCAGGTGAACGGACCCTTCAGGCCCGAGACGCCCGGCATCAGATTGTCTTCCGGTACGAAGACTTGATCCATCACGATCTCACCGGTGATCGACGCGCGCAGACCGACCTTGCCGTGAATTGCCGGCGCCGACAGACCCTTCCAGCCCTTTTCCAGAATGAAGCCGCGGATCTTCTCGTCGCCATTCTCGTCGGCGAGCTTGCCCCACACCACGAAGACGTCGGCGATGGGCGAGTTGGTGATCCACATCTTGCTGCCGCTCAACTCATAGCCGCCAGCGACCTTCTTGGCGCGCGTGGTCATGCCGGCCGGATCGGAGCCGTGGTTCGGTTCGGTCAGACCGAAGCAGCCGATCCACTCGCCGCTGGCCAGCTTCGGCAGGTACTTCTGCTTTTGCGCTTCGCTGCCGAATTCGAAGATCGGCACCATGACGAGCGACGACTGCACCGACATCATCGAGCGATAGCCCGAGTCCACGCGCTCGACTTCGCGCGCGATCAGACCGTAGGCGACATAGTTCAGGCCCGGGCCGCCGTATTGCTCGGGAATCGTCGGGCCGAGCAGGCCGATCTCACCCATCTCGCGAAAGATGGCGGCGTCGGTGCGCTCATGACGGAATGCTTCGAGCACGCGCGGCGCGAGCTTGTCGTTCGAGTACGCGGCCGCGGCGTCGCGAATCATGCGCTCTTCGCTCGTGAGCTGTGCGTCGAGCAACAGCGGATCTTCCCAATGAAACTGTGCATTGCCTGCCATGACCTATCTCCTCCGACGTTCTCGAAAAATATGCCGACGCCATCCTCATCGTCCCGTTTGGCACATGTGTGGCATCGCTTGCGACTTGCCACACCGGGAAAGCACTTCGACTTGACGAAAGTTCCGCAATGCGGAACAATGTTCTGAAATCGAAGTTAGTTTAGCACTAAACTTTTTTCTCAGGCAACGGCCAGTGTGTGCACTGGCCGAACTCATTTGAAGCGGAGTGCGCGATGGTTGTGGTCAAAACGTCCCTGTCAGCCTTTGCCGGTGCTCCGGCGCACGGTGTGCCGCCGTCGCATGACGAGCGCAAGTTCGTGACCGCGCTGGCGCGCGGTCTCGAACTGTTGCGCGCTTTCGGTCCCGACGATGTCCTGCTGGGCAACCGCGACTTCGCGGCCCGCACCGGATTGCCCAAGGCGACCGTCAGTCGCCTCGCCTACACGCTCACGGAGTTGGGGTATCTGCGTTATGACGCCGAGCTTGGCAAATACGCCCTAGATGCAGGCGTGCTGGCCCTGGGATACGCGTTCCTGAGCGGTACCGACATGCTGACGCTCGCGCGTCCGCACATGCGGGCGCTGGCGAAGGAAATGGGATGTTCCATTTCGCTGGGTTGCCGAGAGGGCATCGACATGATGTATCTCGAAACCATCCGCAGCGATTCGGCACACCTCACGCTGGGACTGACGGCGGGCTCACGCCTGTCGATGCTGACAAGTTCGATGGGGCGCGTCTACCTCGCGGCCATGACGCCGACTGAGCGCGAGACGATGCTCGCCGATCTTCGCGATGCCTACGACGCGAATCCGGCGGCACTGCGCAACGTGGGCTGGGATGTGTTGCAGTCCGGCGTCGACAAAGGGATCGAGTCGTATAAGCGCGAGGGCTGCTGCTACTCGTTTCGCGAGTGGCATGAAGGCGTGAATGCGGTGGCCGTGCCGTTGCGTGACGTGCGGCAGAACCGTTGGCTGGCGATCAGTTGCAGCGGGCCGTCTTCGTCGATTCCGGATGCGGTTTTCCGTGAAGAGATCGGCCCGAGATTGAAGCAGCTCGCGGCGCGGCTTACCGGGCAGGTGTAGGTAAATCCCGAACACCTACCTAACACTTAACACCCGTGGTCCATCGGGTTGGGGGCCGCCCGCGGCGCTCCAATGCCTGTTAAGTCGCACCGCAGGCGGCCCCCAACCCGATCCGCAACCGCCATCGATCCGTCGACACCTCGTCGACGCGATGACGGCTGTGCGATTGGGCACACGATGGTGGTTGTCCGTCCCCTGACGTAGCGACTTAACAAGCGTTGGCGCGGAGGCAGGGGACGGGCGGGCACCGGGCACCGGGGTGCTCGCCAAATCTATGCGGTGGGTGTTCTCACCGCAAACGACATCACAGCAACGTTCGCACGTGCCACAACTCGGGGAACAGCACCACATCGAGCATCTTGCGAAGGTAAGGCGCGCCATTGGTGCCACCGGTGCCTTGCTTGAAGCCGATGATGCGCTCGACGGTTGTCACGTGGCGGAAGCGCCACTGCCGGAAGGCGTCTTCGAGATCGACCAATTCCTCAGCCATCTCGTACAACTCCCAGTGCTGCGACGGATTGCGATACACCTCAAGCCACGCCGCCTCGACGGTCTCGTCGTGAGGCGTCGGCTGTGTCCAGTCGCGCTCCAGCCGGGCTGGCGCAATCGCGAAGCCGCGACGAGCCAGCAGGCGCACCACTTCATCGTAAAACGACGGCGCGTTGAGCGCCGCTTCCACCTGCTGGAATAGATCCGGGCGATGCGAATGCGGCTTCAACATCGCCGCATTCTTGTTGCCCAGCATGAACTCCAGAATGCGGTACTGATACGACTGGAAGCCCGACGAGCTACCCAGTGACGGACGCATCGACGAATACTCCGACGGCGTCATCGTCGCCAGCACGCTCCACGCCTGCACCAGTTGTTCAAGAATGCGCGACACGCGTGCGAGCATCTTGAAGGCGGGTGGCAGTGCGTCGTTGTGAACCGCGGCACGCGCTGCCTGCAGTTCGTACAACGCCAACTTCATCCACAACTCACTTGTCTGATGCTGAATGATGAACAGCATCTCGTTGTGATCGGTCGAGCGCGGATGTTGCGCATTCAAAATCGGATCGAGCGACAGATAATCGCCGTAGCTCATGCTCTTGGAGAAGTCGAGCTGAGCGTCGTGCCATTGGGTCGCTTCGGCCGGTGCACTTTGCGCGGCGTTCGTGTTGCCCGCCGCGTTCTCGCCACTCTGATGCCCGAACGGGCACCCGCCCTGTGCGGGCGTGGCGTCCGTCGGCGTGTCGCGAGGGTCGTTTGCGGAAGAGGGAGTCTTGCTCATACTGACGATTCCTCTCTCAGGTCACCGTGCCGCGACGATGAAATTCGGGCTTGTCCCACGCGCCCGTGGCCAGCACCTCGCGCAGAATTTCGACGGAATCCCAGACATCGGCAAAGCTCGTGTACAGCGGCGTCATACCGAAGCGCATGATGCGCGGCTCGCGATAGTCACCGATGACACCTCGTGCAATCAGCGCCTGAATCACGGCAAACCCCTCCGGATGCTCGAAGCTCACCTGCGAACCTCGCGCGGCATGATCGCGCGGCGTCACCAGCGTGAGCGGGAATTCGGCGCAACGCTCTTCGACCAGCTTGATGAACAGATCCGTCAGCGCCAGCGACTTGCTGCGCAGGGCTTCCATCGACGTCTGCGCGAAGATGTCCAGACCGCATTGCACAAGCGAGAGCGAGACGATCGGTTGCGTGCCGCACAGGTAGCGTCCGATGCCATTGTCCGGCGTGTAGTCCGGATGCATGGCGAACGGCGTGCGATGGCCCCACCAGCCCGACAACGGCTGCCAGAACTCGTCCTGATGTGACTTGTTGACCCACACGAAGGCCGGTGCACCCGGGCCGCCGTTCAGATACTTATATGTGCAGCCCACCGCGTAGTCGGCCTTGGCACCGTTCAGATCGACGGGCACGGCGCCCGCCGAATGGCAAAGGTCCCACACCGCCAGTGCTCCCGCGGCATGAATCTCTGCCGTGCGTGCGGCCATGTCGTACATCGCGCCGCTGCGGTAGTTCACGTGCGTGAGCAGCACCACAGCGACATCGTCGCGCAGCGCGTTCGGCAGGTCTTCCGGCGCATCGATCAGACGCAACGAGTAGCCGTCGTCGAGCAAGCGCGTGAGGCCCTGCACGATGTAGAGGTCGGTCGGGAAGTTGCTGCGCTCGGAGACGATCACCTTGCGTTGCGGTGCTCGCGTGCGCTGCATGTCGAGGGCGGCAGCCATCACCTTGAAGAGGTTGCTCGACGTGGTGTCGGTCACCACGACTTCGCCTTGACCGGCACCGATGATCGGAGCGAGGGCGTCGCCGAGCTTGCGCGGCAGCGCAAACCAGTCGGCGTCGTTCCAGCTACGGATGAGATCCCGGCCCCATTCGGCGGTAATCACTTCCTGAGCGCGCTTGGCCGACGCCAGCGGGCGGGCACCCAGCGAGTTTCCGTCGAGATAGATCACGTCGGGCGGCAGATCGAATTGTGCGCGCAGCGGGGCGAGCGGATCGGCCGCATCGAGGGCCAGGCAATCGTTGCGAGAAGACGTCATGGTTTGCGTTTTATGAGTGAATGCAATGAAAAAAATCGTTTGCCGTGAGGCCGACGCGGGCTGTCCCGTTCAGAGGGAGCGCAGCACGGCGCGGACCGGGCTTGCGTCGAGCCGCATGAACTTCAGCGGCAACGCAATGAGTTCGTAATCGGCCGGGAGAATCGCGTCGAGCACCAGCCCTTCGAGAATGGCCATGCGATGCGCGCGAATGCGGTGGTGCGCGTCCATCGTCTTGCTTTCCTGCGGA
The DNA here is from genome assembly GCF_000807775.2 of Pandoraea fibrosis. Lineage (NCBI taxonomy): Bacteria > Pseudomonadati > Pseudomonadota > Betaproteobacteria > Burkholderiales > Burkholderiaceae > Pandoraea > Pandoraea fibrosis. Next base: position 2,269,232 of record NZ_CP047385.1, read on the forward strand.
TCGAGCGACGGCGTGTCGATGCCCACCAGCTTCACGCCATGCGACGCGAGCAGATCGATAGTCTCTGGCGCTACCGCGCAAAACGCGCTATCCCAACGAGCCAACGGCGCCCGCTCATACGTGCGCAACAGCACACGCGGCGGCACATCGCTCAGGTGCGGCGCCACCATCTCGGGGGTGACGACCGGAGAGGCGCCAAGACAATGAATCACCCGGCACGGTCCCAGATACGTATCCAGCGAGACCTCGCCAATGAAGGCGCCATCGTCGTCGTAATGACGCGGGGCATCCGCATGAGCCCCCGTGTGAGGCGACAACGTGATGCGCCCGACATTGACCGGACAACCCGGCCCGATCTGCCAAACCGCTTCTTCCGAGAACGGTGTGTCACCTGGCCAGACGGGCGTGTTGCTGGAGAGTGGGGCGCTGATATCCCAAACGCGGCGCTCGTTGCGCGCGTCGGCTGGGTGATGGCTGGGTGCGGTCATGGACGTGCGCATTAGCGGGAATCGATATGCGCATCTTAGAAGAATTCGCGTTGCAAGTGCTTGCGTATTCGCCGATCGCGATCCGTGAAATTGATAGTGGAAATGCGATTTTTGTGAATTGTCGATAGAAAATTCGACAATATGGCAAAGGGGTCGAATTTTTGACGATTCGACGCGCGACGTGATTCGTGTTTTCGGACACGTCCGTGCGCGAAGCGGAAACGGCCTAACGAGGGAGTTGGGTTCCCTGCGCCATCTCGTCGATCAGGCGGCGCAACGTGTCTTTGAGGAGGGTGGATTGTTCGGCACCGAAGCGCGCGAGCACCCCGGCTTCGTGCCGGCGTGCGCTGGCGAGCAACGGCGCCACGCGTTCGCGGCCCGCGTCGGTGAGCGAGACAAGCGACTGGCGGCGATCCGTTGTGCTCTCGCCGCGCACGACGTCGCCGGTCGCTTCCAGCCGGTCGACAACCTTGGTGAGCGTCGGCTGCTTGGCAAGCACGATGTCGGCGAGTTGATTGATGGTGCGCGCCCTGCCATCGGAAAGCGTGGCAAGGACTCGCCACTCAGACACACCGAGGCCCGCTGCTGCCACTTCGCGATGAAACTCATCGGAGACCAGCGTGCTCGCACGAGCGAGCAGATACGCCAGATAGTCGTCGACGAACGGCGCTCCGGCGGCTGACATGGGACTTTAACCGAGAGATTGCGGCTTGTGGAAGCCGCCGGCGTGGAAGATCAGCGGCATGCGATCGGCAACGTTCGCATGAACGCCGCAACGCTCGACCTCGCCGACGAAGATGACGTGGTCGCCTTCGTCATAACGGCTGCGGTTATGACACTCAAACCAGGCCAGCGCCCCGTCCAGCACCGGGGTGCCCGACGCCGACAACGTATAAGGTACGCCCGCAAAACGGTCACCCTTCACCGTGGCGAATCGCTTGCAGATGTCAAGCTGATCGGCCGCCAGTACATTCACGGCATAGTGGGAGTTTTCGCGGAAGACGGGCATGCTGCCCGCGCGCGTGGCGAGACTCCACAAGATGAGCGGCGGCGTGAGCGACACCGAGTTGAACGAACTGGCGGTAATACCGATGAGCGAACCGTCGTCGGCGCGCGTGGTGATGACTGTCACCCCGGTCGCAAACTGACCGAGCGCATGACGAAAGGCTGCGCTGTCGAAATCTGGCACTGCGGCGCGTTTGGCGTTCACTGTCCCTGCACTCCCGTCCGGCTAATTTGATCGGGTTGATTTGTATGAATATTCATATACTATGGCACGAACAACAGATCGACAAGACGCATGACGGCCAGCAGCGTGCCACGGGGCGAAGCAGCCCCCGGCGGGCGAGAGGGTCAGACGCTCAGGAGACGATATGCTGATCGAGCGAATCGAGCATAAGTGGATCGAGGTATTTGCCGAGACCTTGCGGCGCTGCGACATACGACCCGGTGATGTGGTGGCGATTGTAGCCGAAACGCAATCCCGGCCTGTCAACGTGGAATTAGCACAGCTTGCGGCGGAATCGCTTGGCGCCAAGCCTTTCCGGCTGATTGTGCCGAGTCCGCGCGTGAGTGCCCCGGTGCCGGTGCGCTCGACGGGCGCCAGCGACGCACTGGGGCAACTGGCCCCGGTCGTGGCGGCGCTACGGGCCGCAACGCTGGTCGTCGACTGCACCGTAGAAGGGTTGCTGCATGCGCCCGAACTGCCCGACATTCTGGGCGGCGGCGCGCGCGTGTTGATGGTCTCCAACGAACATCCCGAAATTCTGGAACGCTGCGCAACCGACCCGGCGCTCGAGCCGAAGGTGCGTGCGGCGATCAAGCGTTTGCGCGGTTCGGCACAAATGCATGTCACCTCCGCCGCTGGCACCGATCTGCGCATCGGGCTGCGTGACGCGCGCGTGGGCGGTGTCTGGGGTTGGTGCGCCAAACCGGGACAGGTGGCCCACTGGCCGGGCGGTCTGGCGTTGGCGTTCCCCGCTGCGCACAGTGTGAACGGCCGACTCGTGCTCGCGCCGGGGGACATCAATCTGACGTTCAAACAATACCTGCGCGATCGTATCGAACTCACGGTCGAGGACGACTATGTCGTCGCTATCGACGGTGAAGGCGTCGACGTCGATCTCATGCGCGAGTACTTCGCGGCGTGGGGCGATCGCGAAGCCTACGCCGTCTCGCACGTTGGCTTCGGTCTGAACCCGCGTGCGCGTTGGGATGCACTCGCCTGCTACGACAAGCGCGATTGCAACGGTACGGAGCAGCGCGCGTTCGCGGGCAATTTCCTGTATTCGACGGGCGCGAACGAAGTGGCGGGACGTCACACGCTCGGTCACTTCGACTTGCCATTGCGCCGTTGCACCATCGCGCTCGATGGCGATGTGGTCGTGCGCGATGGTCAACTGCAAGGCGAGTTCGCATCATGACGCTTCCCGTACCCGCCTGTCGCATGGCGGGCGACGGCCCGCTCACGCTGGTGCTGCTGCACGGCATTGGTGGCAACCAGCATGTCTGGCCCGCGCAATTCGAGACTTTCGTGACGGCGGGCTATCGCGTGGTGGCCTGGGACATGCCCGGTTACGGCGAGAGCGCCATGCCTGCCGAGCCGACCATGGCGTCGCTGGCCGACAGTCTGCGGGCGCTGCTCGACGCATTGGGGCCATCGCGCTCGTCGCGATTCGTGCTCGTCGGTCACAGCATGGGTGGCATGGTCGCGCAGGAGCTGATGGCGCGCGGCGAGCCGTTCACGCGCGATATCGCGGCGCTCGTGTTGTGCGGCACGTCCCCCGCATTCGGCAAGCCGGATGGCGACTTTCAACGTGAATTCGTGCGTCAGCGCACTGCGCCGTTAGACGCCGGTAAAACGCTGCGCGAGATGGCGCAAGCGATCGTGCCGGGCATGCTCGGTGAGCCGGATGCCGCCACGCGTGCGAGTGCGCAGGCGCTGGCCGTCGACGCGATGGGCGCGCTCACGCCCGACGCATACCGCGCCGCGCTGCAAGCGCTCGTGGGCTTCGAGCAACGTGCTGCGCTTGCACGTCTCGCCGTGCCGGTGTTGCTGATCGCCGGCGAGCACGACACCAATGCGCCACCGAGAGTCATGGCGCGCATGGCCGAGTCCATTGCACAGGCGCGCTATGTCTGCCTGCCCGGCGCCGGACACCTCATGAATCTGACGCACCCGGCGGCCTTCGACGCCGAGGTGCGCGCTTTCCTCGCAACACTCTAGGAGACTACCGTGGCCTATCAGCCCCCTTCGATCGTCGGCGAGCATTACCCGTTCACGGACAAGCAACGGCGTTTGCTGGCGCTGGCCGAACAGGTGGGGCGCGAGTCGCTCGCGCCACGCGCCGCCCGCTGGGATCGTGAAGCGTCGTTCCCGTTCGAGAACTACGACGACATGCGCGCCGCCGGCTTGCTGAAGTTGTGCATTCCCGAATCGGACGGTGGCCTGGGCGCCGATTTCGCCACGTACATGATGGTCTCCGCCGAGCTGGGCCGCCACTGCGGTGCTACGGCGCTCACATTCAATATGCATACGTGCTCGATGATGTGGACGGGCATTCTTGCCGACGATCTCGACATGACTCCCGAGCAACGCACTGAGCATGCGGGCTATCGAAAGCATCACTTCTCGCGCGTCATTCAGGACGGCGCGATCTACGCGCAGCCGTTCTCCGAGGGCAGTGCGGCGGCGGCGGGCAAGGCACCGTTCGGTACGACCGCGACGAAGGTGGAGGGGGGCTGGAAGATCAACGGTCGCAAGATCTTTGCATCGCTCTCGGGCGCGGCGAACTACTACGGCGTGCTGTGCACCGAAGACAAGCCCGAGTTGTCGATGAAGGACACGTTCTACATCGCCGTGCCGGGCGACGCGCCGGGCGTGACCGTCACCGGCGACTGGGACCCGCTGGGCATGCGCGGTACGGTGTCGCGCACGTTGCTCTTCAAAGACGTGTTCGTTCCCGACGAACTGCAATTGATGCCGCGTGGCGTCTACTATCAGGCCGCCAGCCGCTGGCCACACATGTTCATGACGCTCGCCCCGACGTATATGGGGATCGCGCAGGCCGCCTACGATTTCACGGTGCGCTATCTGCGTGGCGAAGCCGACGGCATGGGCGCACCGGTCAAGCGTCGTATGTATCCGACCAAGCAGATTGCCGTTGCACAAATGCACATCATGCTTGAGCAAACGCGCGCGCTGTTTTTGCGCGCCTTGCAGGACGGTCGTGCAGATCCAGGCAAGGAGGCGCGTCTGCGGGCGTATGCAGCGCAGTACACGATCATGGAGAATGCGAACGAGTTGTGCCGTCTCGCCATCCGCACCTGCGGCGGGCAGTCGATGCTCAAGACGTTGCCGCTCGAACGTATGTATCGCGATTCGCGTTGCGGCGCGCTGATGCTGCCGTGGACTGCGGAATTGTGCCTCGACCGTATTGGCCGCGAGGCGCTCTACGAACCGGGCGAGCGCGACGAGTAGAAACAAGGTAAGCGACGTGAGTGGCACGCGGGCCCCGGTTCGCTGGACTCATGCGTTGTCGTCTCTCTTGTCACGGAGAACAAGTTGACGCCTTTTGTAGAAGCGCTTGCCCGTCATGCACGCGCCACGCCTGAGCGGCTGGCATTGCGTTGTGGCATTGGCGATGAATCGGAGCGGACCGACTACGCTGCGTTGTGGCGACGCGTCGAGCGGGTGGGGGGGCATTTGCGCAGCACCTGGCGCATCGCACCGGGCGATCGCGTCGCCTGTCTCGGTCTGAATGACGAGTTGCAACTGGCGCTGCTGTTTGCCTGCGCCCGTGCCGGCGCCATTTTCCTGCCGCTCAATTTCCGTCTAGCCGTTCCCGAACTGGCCGCGATCGTGCGCCATGCGGGCGTGCGTGTGCTGTGGTTCGACGCTGTGCATCGCGACGCTGCGCGTCAGATCCGCGACTCGCTCGAACAGCACGCCATCACCGACCTGCCGCCGCCCGCCATTGCACCGATCGAAGGACTGATCGCGGTGCCGTCGACAAAACCCGTCGACTATCCCGATGTCGCTGCCGATGCGCCTGTACTGCTCGCCTATACGTCCGGCACGACGGGCGAACCCAAGGGCGCGCTGCATACGCAGGCCGGCTTGCTCGCCAATGCCGAAGCCAGTTGGTGGGCGCACGACATGCGTGCCGACGACCACATCCTGTCGACACTGCCGATGTTTCATGTCGGCGGCCTGTGTATTCAAACGCTGCCTGCGCTGTTGTGCGGGGCGAGCGTCACGCTGCATCCCCGTTTCGATCCGGCAGCGTGGCTGGCGGATGTCGCGAAGCACCGTCCGACGCTCTCTCTGATGGTGCCCGCGACGATGCGAGCGGTGCAACTGCATCCGGCGTGGTCGACGACTGATCTGTCGTCGCTGCGCGGCGTGATGGCCGGCTCCAGCGTTGTGCCGATGTCCGCCATCGATGCATTCCACGCGCGTGGCATTCCGCTCGGGCAGGTGTATGGCGCGACGGAAACCGGTCCGGTATCGATTGCGCTGCGCTTTGGCGAAGCGAAAGCGTATCCCGGTGCGGTGGGCCGTGCGTGCCCGGGCGTGGAAGTGCGGCTGACGGATGTGAGCGGGCAGGACGTCGCGGCCGGTGAGGTCGGCGAGATTCTCGTGCGTGCACCGAATGTGATGCGCGAGTACTGGCGTGCGCCCGGACACGCCTCGTTCGAGGGCGGCTGGTTCCACTCCGGCGATCTGGCGCGCTTGCGTGAGGATGGGTGTTTCGAAGTCGTGGGCCGCAGCAAGGACATGATCATCTCGGGGGGCGAGAACATCTACCCGGCGGAAATCGAGAATGCGCTGGTCGACTGCCCGGGGGTACTGGAGGCCGCTGTCGTTGGCGTGCCGGACGAGCGATGGGGCGAGGTGCCGGTGGCGGTCATCGTACCGACGCCCTCGGCCGGTGCGACGTCTCAGACCGTGCTCGACTTCCTTGGCGAGCGCATCGCTCGCTTCAAATTGCCGCGACGCGTTGTGATTCTCGATGCGCTTCCCAAAAGCGCGCTTGGGAAAGTGCAAAAACCGATTCTCATTGGCTGGTTATCTGCGACGCAGGAATTGCAAACGTCGACTGCAAGTCGGTAATCAGAATATTTATTCAGTTTTTGCTTAAAAACGCCGAAGTCCTTGCTGTACAAGGGCTTCGGCGTTTTTTTATGCTGACGTTCCGCGATGCATAAGGGAAAATCCCTATGCGTAACCGCTCGATTTGTTACCATCCGGTGAGAATCTCATTTTTTACTTTGGGAATTGCATCGCAAGATAGCGCCCATGTCGTCATCGGCGGCTAGCCCGCTGATTTTTTTGCTTTCTTTTGTTTTCAAGACGATGGACACCACCGAAGCTCATTCGGTCTCTGAACGCGTTCTGCAAGTCCTTGTGACTGTGGCGCGTCATGGACGACCGATCGCGGCACGCGAGATCGCCGCGCAAACGAGCCTGCCGCTCTCCACGGTTTACCGCCACCTCGTGCCGCTCAAGAAGTGGGGCCTGGTGCAGGAGCACGCCCATGAGGCGCTCTATGAACCGGGTCCGGTCGGCGTGCAATTGGCGTGGGGTTTCGACCACAACTCGCATCTTGTCACCCAGGCACGTGAGGAAATCGACGCCCTCGTGCAGCGCACCGGCGAGACTGTCGGTCTGCTTGTGGCCGCCAACGGCCAGGTCGTCTGCCTCGACATGCACGAGAGCGAGCAATCGCTGCGTTGCTCCTTTGCCAAGGGGCGTGCGCATCCGCTGGTGCATGGCGCGTCTGCCAAGGCACTGCTCTCGTTCCTGCCCCAGGCGACCCGCGAAAGCCTGATCGGCCGCCAATTGGCGGGCCAGCCGGTCGCGCAGGAGCGTCTCGTCGCGCAGGTCGAAGAGATTCGCAAGCAGCGATACGCGGTGTCCGAAAGCGAAGTGGATTTCGGCGTCTGGGGCGTGTCGGCCCCTGTGTTTGCCGCCAAGGAGCGTCTGGAGGGCACCATCACGCTGATGGCGCCGGCCGTGCGTGTGGCTCAGCGCCACGAAGAGCTGATCCGCCTCACGGTGGCAGCAGCCGAGCGTATTTCGAATCGATTGCAGTACTTTTAACCGGTTTTAGCCGACCAAGACTACACGAAGGAGTACCAGATGAAATTGCGTCACATCCTGTTCACGATGGCGCTGGCCGTCACCTGCTCGAGCAAAGTCTTCGCTGCCGACGACGTGTTGCGTGTTGCCACCGACGCGACCTTCCCGCCGTTCGAATATGTGGACAACGGCAAGCGCACCGGCTTCGACGTCGAAATGATCGAAGCGCTGGGCAAGGCCATGGGCAAGAAGGTCGAGTGGACGGATATCGATTTCAAGGGGCTGATCCCGGCCGTGCTTTCCAAACGCGTCGACGTGGCTGCTTCGGCGATCTACATCACCGACGAGCGCCTGAAGGTGGTGAACTTCACGCATCCCTACTACACCGGCGGTCTGGCGATTCTGGTGAAGGCAGATAACACGAGCATCAAGGAACCGGCCGACCTGACCGGCAAGAAGGTGTCGGTGCAGGTGGGAACGAAGTCGGTGCAATTCCTGAAGGAAAGCTATCCGAAGGTCGAGCGCGTGGAAGTCGAGAAGAACGATCAGATGTTCGAACTCGTGAAGATCGGTCGTGCCGACGCTGCCGTGACCGGCAAGCCGGCAGCGCTGCTGTACGCCAAGGCCAACCCGGGCGTGAAGGTGCTCGACAAGACGCTGACCGTTGAGCGTTATGGCTTCGCCGTGCGCAAGGGCGACACCGAACTGACCAACGAGATGAACAAGGCGCTGGAGAAGGTTCGTGCAGACGGCACCTACGCTGCGCTGGTCAGCAAGTACTTCGGTACCGCGAAGTAAGCACGTCGCAAACGTAATACCGGGCGGGTTTGCCGTCACCCCGAATGGGATGACGGCGCCCGCCGATGCAATAAAGCAGTAGAGCAACTGACGGAGTACGCATGGAACTCGATTTTTCGCCGGTGTGGGCAAACTGGCAGGACCTCGCGCGTGGCGCGCTCGTTACCGTCGAGGTAACTGCCTGCGCACTGGCGCTGGGCTGCGTGTTGGGTTTGCTGGTCGGCATGGGCCGCCTGAACCCGGCACATCGCATTCGCTACGGCATCTGTACCGCCTATGTCACGTTCATTCGTGGCACGCCGCTGCTGGTGCAGCTCTTTATCCTGTTCTTCGGACTGCCTCAGTTCAACATTCTGCTGCCGGCCTTCATGTGCGGTGTGCTGGGTCTGGGCATCTATAGCGGTGCCTATGTCTCGGAGATCGTGCGCGGTGCCATCCAGTCGATCGAACGCGGTCAGATGGAAGCCGCCCGCTCACTCGGCATGCCGTATGGTCAGGCCATGCGCTCGGTGATTCTGCCGCAGGCCGTTGTGCGCATGATTCCGCCGCTGGGCAACGAATTCATTGCGCTGATCAAGAACTCGGCCCTCGTGTCGCTGCTCACGATTCATGACGTGATGCACGAAGGTCAGAAAATCATCAGCGTGTCGTATCGCTCGCTGGAAGTGTATCTGGCGATTGCGTTTGTTTATCTGATTCTGACCGGTGTCACCACGCTGCTCCTGCAGCGCGCCGAGAAGTCCCTGCGTGCCGGAGGTGCCGTGCAATGAGCGAAGTGAAAAAGGAGATCGGCGCCCCGATCCTGAAGATCGAGGGCCTGGGCAAGGCCTACGGCAGTCATCAGGTGCTCAAGGGCATCGACTTCGAAGTCGATGCGCGTCAGGTTGTCGTGGTCATCGGCCCGAGCGGTTCGGGCAAGAGCACGTTCCTGCGTTGCTGCAACGGGCTGGAAACGGCGGAGCAGGGCACCATCGAAATCGTGGGCAAGAAGCTCGTCGATCACGGCAAGATGATGGGCGAGAACGCGCTCAATCATCTGCGTACCGAAGTGGGCATGGTGTTCCAGTCGTTTAATCTGTTCCCGCATCTGAGCGTGCTCGATAACGTCACGCTCGCACCGCGCAAGCTGCGCGGCATGAAGAGCGCCGACGCCGAGAAGCTCGCTCGCGAATTGCTGGCGAAGGTGGGACTGGCGGCGAAGGCCGACGTCTATCCGGGCACGCTGTCGGGCGGTCAGAAGCAGCGTGTGGCGATTGCCCGCGCACTGGCCATGCAACCGCAAGTCATGTTGTTCGACGAGCCGACCTCGGCACTCGATCCGGAACTCGTGGGGGAAGTGCTTCAGGTGATGAAGGCGCTCGCAAACGACGGCATGACAATGCTGGTGGTCACGCACGAGATGGGATTCGCCCGCGAAGTGGCCGATGTCGTGGTCGTGATGGATCAGGGGCGAATCATCGAAGCGGGCGCGCCGGAGCAGATTTTCACTGCGCCGCGTGAAGCGCGCACGCGAGAATTCCTGCAAGCGGTCATCGCACGGTAAGGCAAGGCAGGCAAACGTATGACAATTGATCGAACGGTCTGGCAAGGCCGTGTGGATACCGGCGAAACCGGCCATACCCTGCGTCTGCATCAGGTGCTGCGCGATTACGATGCGTCGCAGGCGGCGGGCGGCGCAGTCGTGCTGGGCTTTTGCAGCGACGAGGGTGTGCGCCGCAATCATGGGCGTCAGGGCGCGGTCGCTGGGCCGGACATGCTGCGTCGCGCGCTCGCGAGCCTGCCGGTGAAGGGCACGCCGGTCGTGTTCGATGGCGGCAATATTGTGTGCGCCGACGACCGGCTCGAAGCGGCGCAAGCCGCGCTCGGCCACCGCGTGGCCGAGGTGCTGGCCGCCGGTGCGCTGCCGGTCGTGCTGGGTGGTGGGCATGAGATTGCCTATGGCACCTTCCTGGGCGTTGCCGAGCATTTCGGCGACCGTCTGCGCGACGAGCCGATCCTGATCCTCAATTTCGACGCGCACTTCGACCTGCGTGCACAACCGACGGCCAGCTCGGGTACGCCGTTCTGGCAGATTTCGCAGTTGCTCGCGGGCCGTCAGGCGCCTTTCCATTACGCCTGTCTTGGTGTGAGCCGCTACAGCAATACCGATGCCCTTTTCGAGCGTGCGGAATCGCTGAACGTGGATTACTGGCTCGACGACACGATGCTCGCGCATCGTTTGCCGGAAATGTGCGAGCGGCTCGAGAAGAAGCTTGCACAAGTGAGTCACATCTATCTGACCATCGACATGGACGTGCTCCCAGGCGAGAAGGCGCCGGGCGTGTCGGCACCGGCGGCGCATGGCGTGGCTCTGGAAGTTGTCGAAGCGCTCATCGGCGTGGTTCGCCGCTCCGGCAAGTTACGTGTCGCGGATATCGCCGAGTACAACCCGACGTATGACCGCGACGGTCTGACCGCGCGAGTCGGCGCTCGTCTTCTGCATCCGCTCATCACGCAGTTGAAAGGCTGACGCAGATCGGTAGACGCGAGTTCGCTGTAGGGTAATTTGCGCCGTTTGCAGAACTTCTGCGCGACAATAGGGCGGGCGATCGAACCATCGATCGCCCGCCCTAATTTTTGTGCGCTGCCGCATAAAGCGTTGTCGACAAGCGAGGTCATGATGACAGAGCAGACGAACTCCCCGAGCGATACCCGTACCGAAGTTGCCACGCTGGCGGGTGGCTGTTTTTGGTGTCTCGAGGCTTGCTATCAGCAGTTGGACGGCGTCAAGTCCGTCGTCTCGGGTTATGAAGGCGGCCGTGTCGACAACCCGACCTACGAGCAGGTCTGTGAGGGCGAAACCGGTCACGCGGAAGTGGTGCGGTTGACCTACGACCCGGAGGTTGTCTCGTTCGAAGAATTGCTGATCGTGTTTTTCCAGATTCACGATCCGACGACCGTCAACCGTCAGGGCAACGACGTTGGCACGCAATACCGCTCTGCGATCTTCTATCAGGATGAGAAGCAGAAGGAGATCGCCGAGCATCTCATCGCCGAACTGATGGCCGAGATGACTTACCCCGCACCGATCGTCACGCAAGTGGTCCCGACGCAGACGTTCTGGCCGGCCGAGGCGTATCACCAGAACTACTTCCGTCAGCATCCCGATCAGGGTTACTGCGCTTATGTAGTCGCCCCGAAACTCAAGAAATTCCGCGAGAAGTTTGCGCGCCGTCTCAAGTCGGCGGCTTAACCTAACCAAGTCCCTCACCGCCGTCCCCGACACGTCGAGCCTCTTGCGACGACGCGGGGCGGCGCGGTTCAGCCTGGCGTTGGGTTACAGAATCACACACGGACCGCTTTGCATCAGGTCGAGCGGATCGTGGTGGCGGTACGGGCCGCTCGCCCGCGGTGAACGACCCAGATCGGAACGCTGACGGCATCGGGCCAATTGCGCGGTGAAATCGGCAAGGGTGGTGTCGTCCTTTGCCGCGAGCGTGTTGCCGGCGGGGGGGAGTGTAGTGTGTCCCCGCACTCCCGCTGCTCGGTAATGGAATCCGAGGATTGCCGCATGCGCTTCTCTGATGAGAGGCGCATGCGGATTCCCTTCATGAAGAAATGCCAGTTCGCTCTCGCCGGCGAACAGCAACGCGTCCTCTTTCCCTTCGTCAAGCTCCGGAAACGCGAACCGTCCGATTTCGACGCTGTGCGCGCCGACGTCGTAGCTCAATGCCGTCAGTGTTCCGGGCAAGTAAGCGGGATCGTCGCGAAGGAGCGATGGCAGCCCCATTTCCTTGACTCGCGCCTCGACCGAGACTTCGGTGCCTTCCGGGTGAAACGTTAGAAGCTCACCAAGCGCCTTGCGCAGCTCGGCGTTGCTGGTGTATCGCCCGGTTCCACACGCGTTGTGCGGCGTGATCAGCTCCGCGAGCACATTATCGAAGTAGTCTCTCACTGGTATGACGCGGCACGTGAAGGCCGCGCGGCCCAAGCGAGCGTAGAGCCGCTCCGACGTTGTCGAAGCAGGGCTCCTTGCGTGAGGCCGGTTCTCGATCCTTTCCATGTCGATGGCGATTTCGTGGCGATTCGCGCGAGCGTCAATCGCATAGGAACCGGCGTTTGATAGTACGGACGAAATTACCAAGGCGAGTGGCGGCATTGTTGGTGCTCCGTTAGGGTGAGGGACGCGGGAGGGGGCATTGGGTAAAGCGACTGAGAGTGGATTGCATGTTCTACGTGGCTATCGGCATCAACCCACAACAAGGGCAGGCGCCCCACCGCTCGCCGCATACAGGATCAGACAGGGTTCGTCGACAAAGACGGCATGCCCGTAGGCGGCGTCTAGGCTGTCGAAGAAGAAGGCTTCGGCTGCACTCGGCACCCGCTGCGTCACGATCTCGAAACGGTGGTGATCGAAGCGAATGTCGAGATACGTCAGACTCACATGAAACCAGACCACATAACCGGCAAATGGCAGCACTGACGGCAGCGTCGGAACGCCGCCGGTCGAGTGCGATTCGCCGTCCGACGCTGCGACGCCTTGCGCTTCCAGCCAACGCCGATAGTCTTCGCGCACAGGTCGATTTTTCATGGTCGTTTCTCCTGAGAAGTGACGACGACGCTTCCTGAGGCGTCGAGCGATAGTGCGGCCGTTGTCAAGGCACGGATTTCGGAAACGACCGGTGCGCTGCCGAATTTGCATCGCACCGTCGAAGCGCGCGGCGTCCAGCGACGTTGCCACGTCATATGGGTGCCGGCCGCACGCGCTGAAGCCCGACGCAATCTAAGTCCTTTGCGCGGCATCGTTCGGTGTCCGGTCAACGATATCGATGATGCCCGGTGTGCCGACTTCCGGGATGAAGGAGCGTCTGAAAGGGGTATCGGACAACACCCGATTCCGGGGCTACCGGCGCCCAAAGCGGGTCGCCCCCAGGGTGAACGTGGTGCCGACGGCCGTTGAAATTCCCTCACGGGGGGCCTGACATGAGAGCTCGCGAGGGCAGAAGACCAGACGCCAAGGCCGTCCAGGCGAATCGGTCCGGAAACCCGCATGGCACCTGAATGTTCATATATTCATTATTTTTCGCATAAAATACCGGCTTCCCTCCATGAAGTCTTCAGGTAGTCCGCCGTGCGCCCCCTGCCTTTCCGCGATGCGTTGATGGCCATGATCGGCATCGCGCTCGTCAATATGCTGGTCGCTCTCGACCAGACCGTTGTCAGTACAGCACTCCCGTCCATCGTCGCCGAACTCAAAGGGTTCGAGTATTACGCCTGGATTGCGAGCATTTACCTGTTGGCCTCCGTGGTCACCGTGCCGGTATTCGGCCGGCTAGGGGACTATTTCGGCCGACGGCAGTTCGTGATCGCTTCGGTACTGACCTTCACCATCGCCTCGCTGCTGTGCGGGCTGGCCCCCAACATGCCGTTCCTCGTGTTTGCACGCGGGTTGCAGGGGATCGGCGGCGGCATGATGGTCGGTACGGCCTTTGCTTCGGTGCCGGACCTGTTCCCCGACGCCCGCTCACGCGTGCGCTGGCAGGTCGTGATTACCACGGCTTACGGCATTGGCACGGCCGCCGGGCCGTCGCTGGGCGGGCTGCTCTCCGAGCATTTCGGCTGGCGTTCGACGTTCTTCGTGAACCTGCCGGTCGGTCTGGCGGCGTTGTACTTCGTATGGCGATACCTGCCGAAATTCCCGCCGGCGCATCGGGGCGAAGTTCGGGTGGACTGGCGCGGCGCGGCGTGGATCGCGATCGTGCTCGGTGGCTTTCAGGTGTTTATCGAAAACGTGCCGGCGCATGGCGCTTCGCTCGGGAATCTGCTGCTGATCGCTGCCGTCGTGTTCGGCTTCTGGGCGTTGCTGCGCACCGAGCGCCGGGCCACGCACCCGATCGTGCCGCTCGATATGTTCCGGCACCCGCAACTCATCGTGCTCTTCACGCTGTCGGTGCTGATCGGTTTTGTGATGTATTCGCTGATTTTCTTTGCGCCGCTGCTGTTGCAGGGCGGATTCGGCCTGAGTCCGCAGGGCGCAGGCCTGATCGCGACGCCCATTGCGGCATGTATCGCGCTGGGCAGCTTCATCAATACGCCAATCGTGGTGCGCCTCTCGCGGCCCACCAACATGCTGATCCTAGGGTTTTGTCTGCTCGCGGTGGCGTCGGCGGGCGTGGGGCTGGCGCATCGGGATACGTCGCACGGCCTGCTGGCATTGATGATGGCCTGTGCGGGCATCGGCATTGGTTTCATCCTGAACAACATGAACGTGTTCGGACAGGAAATCGCGGGGCGCGAGCGTTTCGGCATTACCACCGCGCTGTTGCAGTCGACGCGGATGGTCGGCGGCATGCTGGGCACGACCATCGTGGGCACGCTGGTCAATCACTGGTACGCCAACGGCGTGGCCGGTGCCGTGTCGGGTTACGACGGCACCCCGGCGGCCCACGCGGTCGCACGGGCGCTCGATCCGCGCATCCTGATCGATCCGGCCCTGCGTGCCGATTTGCTGATGGACCTGCGCGCCATGGGCATCGACGGTGCGCCGTTGGTGGAAACCGCTCGCCAGACGCTCGTGAACGCTGTGCACGCCGGGGTGTTGCTGACGGGCATTGCGGCGATCATTGCTGCCGTGCTGGTGCGCCGCATTCGGCAGATCCAGTTTCCCAAGCATATCGACCGTTCGGCGGTCGCCGCGCCGGAATAAGTGGGGATCAGTTGAATCAGTTGGAATCAGCGCGAAAGCGGCCCGGTGTTGTCCTAACGGGCGATGCCAACTGGCGCAAAACCGCAGCACAGGGCAAGCCAACGCCCGTCAAAATGCCGGGCCGGGTCCGACCTCGTTTACAATGCGCGGTGTTTGCCGGGTGAGCCGGCATCAACGAATTTTGTGAACGAGGTTTCCATGATCATCAAGCCACGCGTGCGCGGCTTCATCTGCGTCACCACCCACCCCGTCGGCTGCGAAGCCAACGTCAAGCAACAAATCGAATATGTGAAGGCACAAGGCCCGATCGCGAACGGCCCGAAGAAGGTGCTCGTGATCGGCGCGTCGACCGGCTATGGCCTGGCCGCGCGCATTACCGCCGCCTTCGGTGCCGACGCGGCAACGCTGGGTGTGTTTTTCGAGCGCGCGGGCAGCGAGACCAAGCCGGGAACGCCGGGTTGGTACAACACCGCTGCCTTCGACAAATTCGCTACCGAGAAGGGCCTGTACGCGAAGAGCATCAACGGCGACGCGTTCTCCAAGGAGATCAAGGCCAAGACCATCGAGACGATCAAGAACGATCTTGGTCAGGTCGATCTGGTCGTATACAGCCTGGCCGCGCCGCGCCGCACGCATCCGGAAACGGGGCAGGTGTTCAGTTCGGTGCTCAAGCCGATCGGCAAGTCGGTGACGCTGCGCGGCATCGATACGGACAAGGAAGTCGTCAAGGCGTCGGTGTTCGAGCCGGCGTCGCAGGAAGAAATCGATAACACCGTGGCCGTCATGGGTGGCGAAGACTGGCAGATGTGGATCGACGCGCTTGCCGAAGCCGGCGTGCTCGCGCCGGGGGCCAAGACGACAGCATTCACCTATCTCGGCGAGAAGATCACGCACGACATCTACTGGAACGGTTCCATTGGCGCCGCCAAGAAGGACCTCGACGAGAAGGTGCTGGATATTCGCGCCAAGCTCGCCGCGAACGGGGGCGATGCCCGCGTGGCCGTGCTCAAGGCGCTGGTCACGCAGGCCAGCTCGGCCATTCCGATGATGCCGCTCTACCTCTCGCTGCTGTTCAAGGTCATGAAGGCCAAGGGCACGCACGAAGGCTGTATCGAGCAGATCTATGGTCTGTACAAGGACAGTCTGTACAGCGCTACGCCGCGCCTCGACGACGAAGGCCGTGTGCGCACCGACCAGAAGGAACTCTCGGCGGATGTGCAGGCGGAAGTCTCGGCGCTGTGGGATAAGGTGACGGACGAGAACCTGTACGAGTTGACGGATTTCGTGGGCTACAAGCACGAGTTCCTGCGTCTGTTCGGCTTCGAGATCGACGGTGTCGATTACGAGGCCGACGTGAATCCGGACGTGCCGATTCCGCACCTCGTGGCGTAAGCCATCAGCACGCCCCGCACGGGCGTAGTGAGACTTAGCGAGACGTAGTGCGATGGCGAAGGCCTGAGTCCGGCGAAAGCCGGCTCAGGCCTTCGTCGTTTCAGCGCATGCCGGAGGGGGCAGATGGCCGCGAAATCGGCGTTAGTCGGTTTCCGTCGACTTAATCCGCACTCGCAGCAGGCGGTGCCTCGGAGAGTTCGGTGATGCGTTCGGCCAGCGCGCTGCACGACAGCGGTGACGAGCCTTCGGCTTTGTTGTTGATGATCACGTAGACCGGATGCCCGGCCATCGCGTAGTGCGTGGCGAGGGCGGCGAGTACGTCGCGCGTTGTCGGATCGGGATCGACGATCTTGTCGAACGGCGCGTACTTCGCTTTGGCTTGCTCGTAGCGGTGCGCGCTGTTCAGATTCCAACGCACGACGAGTGGGCCTGCGCCCGCTTCGTCGAGCATGGCGAGCGCTGCCGCCTGACGTTCCACATGAGGCATGCGAGCGTGCAAGCCAATGCAATAGCGCACGCCCAACTGTCCCAATGCTCGCATGAGACGTGGCGTAAGCAGCGCGCCATCGCGAATTTCCAGTGCGTAACAAGGCCCGGGGGCGGCATTGCCGTCGGGCAATGTCGCCCCCTGCGGCAGAGGCGGCAGCGCAGCAAAAAACGCTTCGAGGCGTTGGATCAACGCAGGAATGTCGCGCAGCAACTCAACAGGCAATGGCGACACCTGAAACACTAATACGCCTGCTTTCGATCCGAGTCCGGCCAGACAGGGCGCGACGAATTGCTCGGTGGCAATGCGCGCATCGAGGAAACAGGGGTTCGCGCTCAGTCCTTCGCCTTTTTCGCCACGAACGACGGCATCGGTCACGACACTCGGCGCCTTGACGAGAAAGCGGAAGTCATCTGGCACCTGTTGCGCATATTTCTGATACTCGACGATCGACATCGGCTTGTAGAACGACCGGTCGATGCCGACGCAACGCAGCACCGGGTGACGGGCGTAAGCCGTGAGTCCCTGACGGGAGAGCTTGGTGTCGCTGTAGTCGTCGTCCCAGACGATGCCCTTCCACCCGGGGAACGACCACGACGAGGTGCCCAGTCGAATGTGGCCGGGCAACCGGTGGCCCAACGTCTGCATGTCGGGGGGAATGTCGGCAGCACCGACGCCGCCACGACGCGCTGCGCCTTGGCGAGGTTCGGTGCTATCCGTTGCGGGGGCGTTGCCATCGACCTGCCTGGCATGTCCACCTGTCGGGGGATCGTCAGGCGGCGTGCCAAACAGATCGAACTGGCTCATCGACTCTCGTGGTTGTCGTACATGTAACGGCGTGACCAGGGCAGACGCGTGGCCGGCAGGCCCGCCTTGCGGCAAACGATTTGATAGATCGAGACGTGATCGTGCTCGAACGCATACGCGCAACCCGCAAGATACACGCGCCAGACACGGAAGCGCTCTTCGCCGGCCAACTGGCGCAGCGTGGGAGCGTGCGCTTCGAAGCGTTCGGACCAGAGCGTGAGCGTGCGGGCGTAGTGACGGCGCAGACTCTCCACGTCGCTCGCCTCGAGCCCGCCGCGCTGCATCGATTCCAGTGCCAGGCTGATGTGCGGCAACTCGCCGTTGGGGAACACGTACTTGTCGATGAACTCGCCGCCCCCCATCGCCGTCTCGCCGCTATCCGGATCGGTCGATGTGATGCCGTGGTTCATGGCGACGCCGTCGTCCTTGAGCAGCGACGCGATCTTGGCGAAGTAGTCCTTCAGGTTCTTGCGCCCCACATGCTCGAACATCCCCACGCTCGTGATGCGGTCGAACTCACCTGTCACGTCGCGATAATCCTGAATACGGATTTCGATCTGGTTCTCGAGGCCGAGTGCCTTCACTCGCTGGGTGGCGAGATCGAACTGGTTCTGAGAGAGCGTGACGCCGACACACTTCGCACCGAATTTCTGCGCAGCGCGAATCACCAGTGCGCCCCAGCCGCAACCGATATCGAGCAGGGTCTGCCCGGGCTGCAACTGGATCTTGGTGAGGATGTGATCGATCTTTTTCTCCTGCGCCGTGTCGAGGTCTTCGTCGCCGTTTTCAAAGTAGGCACACGAATAGACCATGTTCTTGTCCAGCCAGAGCTGGTAGAACTCGTTCGACACGTCGTAGTGAAATTCGATCGAGCGTTTGTCGGACTTCTTGCTGTGATTGAAGTGGCGTACCGCCCGCTCCAGCGGACCGATAGTCGAGAGACTGCTACCGGCGAGCGCGTAGCTCATGTCGATGACGTCGGCGAGCTTGCCCTCGACGTCGATTTCGCCCTTCACGTAAGCCTCTCCGAGATTGTCGAGGCTCGGACTCAGCAGACGCGTCATGGCCGCAGGGCCGTTGATGCGCAACGTTACGCTGGGGTTGTCGAAGGCACCGAAATCATAGTGCTGTCCATTCCAAAGCGCGAGCCGGATCGGCAGATTCGAAGACGTCTTGACGCCGCTGACCCAGTTTTCGAGTTTTTTCTCCCACAACATGGATATGCTCCAAGTGTCACCAAAAAAACTTCAATCCGTACCGCAGGCACGGTGACGTCTCCTCGTCAAAACGGGCGGGCAGGCGTACCGCGTCGGCGTAGCCGACACAACGTTTAGGGGGACAGGCGCGCCACGCGCCACGACCCGTCGGCAAGCCGGAAATACTTGATGCGATCGTGCAGGCGCGATTCGCGGCCCTGCCAGAACTCGATGGTCTCCGGCACCAGCCGGTAGCCACCCCAGTGCGGCGGGCGCGGCGGAGCGTCGCCGAACTGGCGCCGGAAATCCGCTTCGCGTTGCTCGATGATGCTGCGATCGGCCACTTCGGCGCTTTGCACCGAGGCCCAGGCACCCAGACGGGAGCCCACCGGGCGCGAGTGGTAATAAGCGTCGCTCTCGGCTTCGCTCACCTTGTCGACACGACCCTCGATGCGCACCTGACGCTCGAGTTCGATCCAGTGGAACAGCAGACAGCCATAGGGCGTGGCGGCCAGTTCCTGGCCTTTGCGCGACTCGTAATTCGTGAAGAATGTGAACCCGCTTTCGTCCGCGCCTTTGATGAGCACGATGCGCGCGTCCGGCCGGCCATCCGGCGTGACCGTGGCGAGCGTCATGGCGTTCGGCTCGGCCAGTTGGGCGGCGAGCGCTTGCTCAAACCAAAGTCGGAATTGATCGAACGGGCTGGACGCCACGTCGGTCTCTGAAAGGGAGCCGAGGGCGTAGTTTTTGCGCAGATCCGCGAGAGAAAGCGTCTGAGTCACGACGATCGATATCAGTCTGTTGCGGTTGGGGGTTGCGACACAGTATAGCGAAGAGTCGGCGAGTGTGCGCGCGTGTCGATTTGTCGCATAGCGCAGCGCAGCGATCCTTCGGGAGCCCCGTGATGCGGGCATCTCGCGCCATGTGCTTGATATTTAAGGAGTGAAGTAGTTTTGCCGGCCAGGCGTCGCCGGTCCCGAAATCGTGCGACGTGGGGCGACAAATCCCTGAGCCTGGCATGGGCATTGCTTCGACGGAACGAAACATGCCCGAGACCATCAGGAATTCACGGCGCCTCCCGGCCAGACCCGAAAGTCGGCGTCGTTGCCGCTGGCGGCGGGTTGCCGGACGGGCGTCGTTGCGAGTTCGTTCTGGCGCCGCCGGTGCCGTTGGCATCGGGCACCGGTTTGACCTTGGACGGGTTCCGGCTCGCCGGATGCTGCAGGTTGGCGAGCAACTCGCCGCACGGGCTGTCCTTGCCGGGGCCGAGTTCAAGCAACGGCACGAGGGCGGTGTAGGGGGCGAGTACGCCCAGCGCGATGGCGCCGCCCGCGCGTGCCACCAGCGTCGGCACGTTGACGCCCACGTCCGGATGTTTGAACGTGCCGCGCACGTACAGCGGCGAGCGCAACGACAGCAGACCGAAATGCTTCGGTTCCGGCCGGATCGTCAGATTGAAGTGCTCGCGCTTGAGGTCGACCTGACCGGTCACGCCGATGCTCGTGTCGTCGGTGTCGATCACGAACGTGCGGGCGTCCATCAAGCCGTCTCGCACCGCGAAGTCCGCCGCCGCACAACGCATCTCGATCTGCTTGTCGCCGAAGAGCTTGGTGAGCACGATGTTCCCCACGTTGAGCCCAAGGTATTGCAGCAACAATTTGCTCATCGAGCCGCGGTCGATCAGCGTCTTGATCTCGCCGTTCGACGAGCCGGCCAACGCGGCAATCGAATTGCCGGTCGCGGTCAATGCGGCGTCGCCGTTCACTTCGCCGACGCTCGTCTTCATCAGATCGACATCGGGCAGCAACTGCTTCATTTGCAGATGACGCAGCGACACCTGCGAATCCACCTTCATCGGTTCGCTCTGTCCGTTGAGCACCAGCGTCGAGGTGATGCGTCCCCCGGCCACGCCGAATTCCAGCGGCCTGAGCGAGAGGACGCCGTCGTCAAGCACGATGTGCGTGACGAGATTGTCGATCGGCAGGCTCTTGTCCTTGATGATCTTGCGGCCGGTGAATTGCACGTCGGCGTCGATCGCACGCCAGCGATCGGTCTTGAAGGGATCGACCGGCAGGACCTTGTCGGAGGGCGGCGCTTTGGGCTTGCCCGTCAGGTCGCTGCCGCCCGACGGATTCTGTCCGCCCACGACCGGCCCGAGGTCGACCAGCCGCAACTGGTTCGATACGACGGCGCCTTGCAGGACGTTGCGCGGCTCGCGTTGACGGAACACGAGCGTGCCCGACAGATCGCTCTGGCCGACCTTGCCCTGGAAACGCTCATAGCGCCATACGCCCGCAGTGTGCAGCAGGTGCCCGTTGGTCTCGTAGGCAGGGGTTTCCGGCAACAGCACGCCTGTGATCGGGTAGAGGTCGGCCATCGTCGGGCCGGACAGCCGCAGGTGCATGTCCAGCGCCGAGAGCGTGGCCGGGTTGGTGAACGTTCCGTTCGCGGCGATCTGGGTGCGGCCGATGCGCACGCTGGCGTCGAGCGGGTAGGGGTCGCCAGCGTCTTCAAGCGAGAGAACGTCGCCCCCGCGCGCCTTGCCCGTGACGGCGACTTTTCGGAAGGTGCCCTTGAGCGACACGCCGATGCCGTAAGGGGCCTGCCCGTCGATGGTGGCGATGTTCGCGGTGAGGTCGAGTTGCTGGGGAACGAGGTTGGCGCGTACCACGCCGTCTTCGAGAATCAGACGGCCGATGCGCAGTTTCCACGGAGACGGTTTGCCGTCGCCCTTCGTGAAAGTCCAGTTGTTCTGTCCGTCGGCCCGTTGCTCCACGATGACCTTGGGCGCGGACAAGGCCACTTCGGGCAGCACCACATGTTTGTCGAGCAGCGGCAGCCATTCGAGCGAGAACGTGAGCCGTCCGAGCGTGATCATGTTCGGCTCCTGACTCCACGCAACGTTGCCTAACACGATATCATTCGCGATCAGGCGAGGCCGCGGCAGCCAGCGCCCCAGTCCTGGGGCCTGTGCGTTCGGCGCCAGCCAGTGCAGCGAAAGGTCGCCCCGGATTTCGAACGGGCGACCGGTCGCGGTGCTCACTTCCCGGTTGATAAAGGGCCGGGCGTAGTTCCAGTCAAACCACGTGATGAACGCCGCGAATGCCAGCACGATGGCGACTATCGTGATCGCCAGCCATTTCAAGGACGTTACCCATCGCATCATGAACAGTACCCCGTCGATCGTTGTTGCTCCGGTGCCTGTCACGCCATCGGAGGAAGATTTTGACGCGAACCGCCGTTTTGGCGGCATCGCGCGCTTATATGGTGATGACGGTCTCGCACGCCTGCGTGATGCCCACGTGGCCGTCATCGGCATCGGCGGCGTCGGTTCGTGGGTCGCCGAAGCACTGGCACGCAGCGCCGTGGGCCGACTCACGCTGATCGATCTCGATAACGTCGCCGAAAGCAATACCAATCGTCAGGTGCATGCACTGGACGGCAACTTCGGGAAACCGAAAGTTACCGCGATGGCCGAGCGAATCGTGGCCATCAATCCTGCTTGCCAGCTTACGCTTGTCGAAGACTTCGTGGCGCCGGAGAATCTCGACGCCATGTTGAGCGGCGGCTTCGACTGGCTCGTCGATGCCATCGACAGCGTGCGGGTGAAGACGGCGCTGATCGCCTGGTGCGTGGCGCACAAGCAGCGTCTGATCACCGTGGGCGGGGCGGGCGGTCAGATCGATCCGACACGGATTCGTATCGACGATCTTGCCCGCACGATCCAGGACCCGCTGCTGGCGAAAGTGCGTGCGCAATTACGCAAGCAACATGGTTTTGTCCGTGGGCCGAAAGCCAAGTTCAACGTGCCCGCCGTGTACTCGGACGAGCCCTTGCAGTACCCGGAAGCGGTCTGTGCACCGGGCGACGGCGCCGATGCGGCTCCGGGGCCACAGGGCCTGAACTGTGCCGGTTTCGGCTCAAGCATGTGTGTGACAGCGACATTCGGCATGGCAGCCGCTGCTCACGTTCTGAAGCAAATCACGAAGCGTGCCGCCTGATGGCCTACCTGACGTGCCCCTGTTTTACCAAGGCATGCGCGCCACGTCTGTAACCAAAAGTTACCAATCGCGGTCGACGTCTCGATCAACGTTTCGATATCTGAAATGACAATGGCCGGGAGTGCTCCCGGCCATGTGGGTGATCGTGTAATGTCAGCGGACTTTCGGCCGTTTCGTTATGTAGGACGAAATAACCCGCCGGACAGCGATCAGCGCAATTCGCGACGAAGGACCTTGCCCACCGGCGTCTTGGGCAGGTCTTTGCGGAATTCGATCACGTGCGGCACCTTGTAGTTCGTCAGGTGCTGGCGGCAGAAGTCGATGATGACCTTCTCGGTCAGATCCTGCGACTTCTTCACGATCACGGCTTTCACCGCTTCGCCAGTCCGCTCGCTCGGCACGCCGACAACGGCCGCTTCGAGCACGCCCGGGCACATCGCCAGCACGCTCTCGACCTCGTTCGGATACACGTTGAAGCCGGACACGATGATCATGTCCTTCTTGCGGTCGGTGATGCGCACATAGCCCTGTTCATCCATCGTGCCGATGTCGCCGGTGCGCAGCCAGCCGTCAGGCGTAATCGTCTTGGCCGTTTCGTCCGGCCGGTGCCAGTAACCCTTCATGACCTGTGGGCCGCGCACGCAGATTTCGCCTTCCTGACCGAAGCCGAGCGCTTCGTTGGCGTCGTTGCGGATACTGACGTCCGTCGACGAGATCGGCAGGCCGATCGACCCGTTGAACTCGCTGCCGAGCGGGTTGATACACACGGCGGGTGACGTCTCCGTGAGACCGTAGGCTTCGATGAGCGGATGGCCGGTGACCTTCTGCCAGCGATCGGCCACCGCACGCTGCACGGCAGCGCCACCCCCCAGCGCGCACTTGAGCGCGCTGAAGTCGAGCTGATCGAACCCGGGGGTATTGAGCAATCCGTTGAAGAGCGTGTTCACGCCGGTCATGAACGTGAACTTCCATTTGCCCAGCTCTTTCACGAAGCCGGGCATGTCGCGCGGGTTGGTGATGAGCAGGTTGAGTGCGCCCAACTGGAGGAACACCAGGCAGTTCGCCGTCAGACAGAAGATGTGATAGAGCGGCAGGGCGGTGACGATGATCTCCTTGCCTTCCTCGAGACCCGAACCGACCCACGCGCGTGCCTGCAGCATGTTGGCGATCATGTTGCGATGCGTGAGCATCGCGCCCTTGGCGACACCCGTGGTGCCGCCCGTGTATTGCAGGAAGGCGATGTCGTCGTGACCCAGTTGCACTTCCTGATGCTTGGCGCGCGCGCCTTGCGCGAGCGCCGTGCGAAACGGCACCGCGTGGGGAATGCTCCACGCGGGCACCATCTTCTTCACATGGCGCACGACGTAGTTCACGATCCAGCGCTTGGGGGCCGGCACGAGATCGCCGATCGCCGTCGTGATGACGTGCTTGACCGGCGTGTTGGGCAGTGCCTTTTCCAGGGTGGCAGCGAAGTTTTCGATCACGACGATGGCGCCGCACTCGGCATCTTTGAGTTGATGCTCGAGTTCGCCGGCCGTGTAAAGCGGGTTGACGTTCACGACCACCATGCCGGCCCGCAGGATGCCGAAAACGGCGACCGGATATTGCAGCAGGTTCGGCGACATGATCGCCACGCGCGAGCCGCGCTCCAGTCCGGGCAGGCTTTGCAGATAGGCGGCAAAGTCGCGTGATTTGCGTTCGAGGTCCGCAAAGGTCATCGTCACACCGAGGTTGGTGAACGACGGGCGATCCGCGAACTTCTGGCAGCTTTGCAGGAACAGATCGTTCAGCGAACGATACATGTTGACGTCGATCTCGGCCGGCACGCCGGGCGGATAGCTCTTGAGCCAGACTTTTTCCATGAGCGCCTCCTTGAATTTGGTTTTTATCGCATCGTCGTCGCCGGGGGAAGAGCTTGGGCGCGCGGTGCGTCGTTTCATCGCATTTCCGTCGGCAATGCAAGAGGGGGCTCCGGACGTGTCGTCTCCCCAGTCCGGTCTTGCATGCGCGATGCGCGCGCCAACATCGACGCGCTGCAAAAAGTCGTAGCATACCGTGCCGTTTCCGGTGGGAGCACATGGAAAGCCCTGATTTGATGCGGGTTTGCGTGGAGTAATTGTTCTAGCGGCAAAGGCTTGCCAGTGGAGGGGATTCCGCGCTAATCCCGCACGGAATGGCCGATGCGACGGACAATCCGCAGATGTGACAAAAGAATTGCAAAAAACGCTTGCGTGGCGGGCTGGTTTCTTACATAATTCTGTTCTCACGACGCGGCTGTAGCTCAGTTGGATAGAGTACTTGGCTACGAACCAAGGGGTCGTGGGTTCGAATCCTGCCAGCCGCGCCACCTAATTCGAGGGTCTCCTCACGGGGAGACCCTTAGTTTTTCGGGAGAGTCCTTCCCAGTGACGCGCCGCATGTCATGTACATTCGGCCCGCGTCGATGAGAAGGCAACCGACAGCAGCAAGATCGTCTGATCGGTGTCTCACGTGCAGTAAGTGCGGCTGTAGCTCAGTTGGATAGAGTACTTGGCTACGAACCAAGGGGTCGTGGGTTCGAATCCTGCCAGCCGCGCCAACTCAGTTGGCAAAAACGCTCCAGAGGCGAAAGCTTCTGGAGCGTTTTCGTTTGTGCGGATGAAAAGCACGGCACTCGGCACAGATCGTCGCGCGTTGGCTCACATCGGCCGGCTTCCCTCACGTCGGGCACGACGACGTCCCTCCATCGAACGCCATCACACCCGACGCTCATCGCCGTCAGCCTCGCCCTGCTTGCGTTGCCGTTGCCGCTGTCGTTGCCCCTTCTGCGGCGACTTCCGGGCCGACTTGCCATCCCAGCCCCAGCGCTTTGTGCAACGTCACGAACGACTTGAGAAGTTGCGCATCCGCAGCGATGCGGTCTTGTTCGGCGGAGAATCGCGTGCGCTCCGCATCCAGCCAATCGAGCGTGCTGGCGGTGCCTGCGCGGTAGCGCTGTCGTGTGAGTACGGCAGCGCGCGCGGCCGACGCCTCCACGCTGCGCACCCGGTACACGTTTTCGCGCTGATGGCCGTAGCGCGCGAGCGCCACGTCGGCGTCTCGCAACGCGGTGAGCACCGCACTTTCATACTTCGCCTGCGCCTGATCGCGTCCCGCCTTTGCGCCGTCGACACCCGCCTGAACGCGGCCGAAGTCGAGCACATTCCATTGCAGGCGCGGCATCGTCATCCAACTGAAGTTGTCCTTGCGCACGAGATGGCCGGGGTCCAGCGCGGAATAGCCGAGTTCTCCCATGATCGAGAGCTTCGGAAACCAATTGGCCGTCTGCACACCGATCTGTGCGTTCTGCGAGGCCAGACGACGCTCCGCAGCGCGAATGTCCGGGCGCGCCTGCAACAAGGCGGACGGATCGCCGATGGCGACCTTTGCCGGCAGGGTCGGCAGCGCTTTGGATGTCTTCAACTCGGCGTCGAGGGTGCCCGGGGCGCGTCCGGTCAGCAATGCCAACTGATCGAGCGATTCGATGACGTCGGCTTCCAGCGGCAGTACACGCGATTGTGTTTGCTCCACTTGCGTCACGAGTCGTTCGACGTCGAGCTCCGACGCGACACCGCCCGCGCGGCGCTGACGCGTGAGGTCGAGCATTTCGCTTTCCAACTGGGCCGAGTCGCGCACCAGCGTCAGGCGGGCTTGCTGATCGCGCAACCCGACGTAAGTCTGAGCGACCTCGGCGGCAAGTTGCACATGCGCGTCGGCCAGATCCTCCGATGCGGCGTCGGCATCGGCGCTGGCGGCCTCGACAGCACGTCGCGTGCCGCCGAACAGATCGATCTCCCAACTGGCGTCGAAGCCGGCGACATACAGGTCGAGCGGGCCACGACCACCGCCGCCGCCTTCACCGCCAAGCAGACTCAGATCCGGGGATCGGGTGCGTATCGTCGCCAGATCGACGCCCGCTTTCGGCAGCAGGTCGGCCTGATGACTGCGCAGGCTCGCGCGCGACTGACGTACCTTCGCCTGCGCGGCACGGATGTCGGGGCTATGCGCGATGGCGTCGTCGATCAGCGCGGTGAGTTGTGGATCGTTCAGCGCCGTCCACCACCGGGCAACCCCCGGCGTGTGGGCTTCGACACCTTCGCCCGCATGTGCGAACGTCGCCCCGGTGCGCAGGGCGTCGCCCGCGACCTCGGGCGCGCCGCGATAGTTCGGGCCGACGGTGCAGCCGGTGACGAGGAGGGCGGCCGCAACGGCCAGCGTTCGGATAGGAAGCGTCATGATGGTTCAATGGCCGCCGGAACTGAAACCGGTCGGCTGCTTGAGCAACAGGGCCAGCGGCACGCAAAGCAGCAGCGCGATACCCAGTGCGTAAAAAGTCTCGGAAAACGTCATCACGCTGGCCTGCCGTGCGATCTCGGCGGCGAGCTGTGCGGTGGCCTGCAATTGGGCATGGACCATGTCGCCTGTCTGCGCGAAGAAGCCCGCCGCGTTGGCCGCGAGATGCTCTTGACCTCGTGCGCTGTTGGCGGTGATCGTCTCGCGCAGCATGGCGTCGTGATAGTCGGTGCGACGGTCGATCAGCGTGCCGAGCAACGCCAGCCCCACCGACCCGCCGAGGTTGCGGGCCATGTTGTACAGACCTGCGGCGTCGCCGGCGTCCTGCGCATCGACGGCGGCCATCGACGCTTGATTGAGCGGCATCATGGCAAGCATCTGCCCCACACCGCGCAGCAGTTGCGAGAGCGTGAAATCGTGGCCCACGCTTTGCGCCGTGAGGCCGATGTCGAGCATGCAACTGGCAAAGAAGCACAACAGCCCGAGAATCACGAGCAGGCGAATGTCCACCCGGCTGATGAGGCGCGGCAGGAACGGCATCATCAGGAAGGCGGGCAGTCCCGAGAGCAGCATGATGTTGCCCGACTGTTGGGCGTTGTAGCCCGCGATCGTGGAAAGGAACTGCGGCAGCAGATACGACACGCCATAGAGCCCCGCCCCCACCGTGAAGACGATGTAGATCACGCTCGCGTAATTCTTGTTGCCCAGCAGCGAGAGCTTGACGATGGGTTTGTCTGCCGTGAACTGCGCCACGAGCATCATGCCGATGCCGATCGCCGACACGATCGACAGCCAGATAATCAGGTGCGAGTCGAACCAACGCTCGCGCTGTCCTTCTTCAAGCACCACCGTGAGCGAACTCAGACCGATGGTCAGCCCCACGATGCCCAGCCAGTCGGCGGTGAAGAACGCCCGCAGATTGGTCGGCTCGCGTTTGAGACCAAGCATGAGCAGCGTGACGATGGCGGCCGAGATCGGCAGATTCAGAAAGAAGCACCAGCGCCAGTTGGCGTTCTCGGTCAGCCATCCGCCGACGACCGGTCCGAGCAATGGACCGAGCAGCACGATCAGGCCGAACATCGCCATGCCCACCGGCATCTGATGCCGTGGCAGCCGCGTGCGAATGATCATCTGCGCCGTGGGAATCATGGCGCCACCGGCGAAGCCTTGTCCGATACGGCCGATGATCATCTCGGGCAGGCTGCTCGAGGCACCGCACATCATCGAGAAAAGCGTGAAGAACACGGCGTTGAGCATCAGGAAACGTCGTAGCCCGAGCACGCGCGTGAGCCACGCGGCGAGCGGAATCATGACGATTTCCGACATCAGGTAACCCGTCGAGATCCAGGTGCCTTCCGTGCCCGAGGCGCCGATTTGTCCCTGAATCTGCGGCAGCGCCGAGTTGGTGATGGAAATGTCGAGCGTGGCCAGCAGTGCGCCCAGCGCACCCGCCGCCACGGCGATCCAGTCCGACGCCGAGGCGTTGCGCGGCGCGGCGGCGCTTGCGGCACTCCCACCCGTGTTGCCCGAGCCACCACCGCTGCCGCCTCCCGCTGCCATGGCACTACGCGCCTGATCGCTTGTCAATGTGACGGGCGAGGGCGAAGCGCTCACCACGCTGCCGTCAGCCACGTTGCGCTCCACCGTTCGCAGGCGACGGCGCGACGTTCGTGTCGGGTCCGAAGATGGCGTCGAGCGGCGCACTGAGCGAGAGCTGCTGCCCCGTGCGGGCCGCTTGTTTTGCGGGCGTGGCCGGCGCGTTGCGATGCGTATCGACCTCGGCGGTAACCGACAGGCCTGGCAGCAGCACCGTTCGCAACGATTCCGGCACCTCGAGACGGATGCGAACCGGCACGCGTTGCACGATCTTCGTGAAGTTACCGGTGGCGTTCTGCGCGGGCAGCAGTGCGAATTGCGCACCGGTGCCGGGCGAGAGCGAATCGACCACACCGTGAATCGGTTCGCCGGGCAGGGCATCGACGTGCACCGTCACCGGCTGGCCGGGCCGCATATGGCCGACCTGCGTTT
This sequence comes from Pandoraea fibrosis, assembly GCF_000807775.2. Classification (NCBI taxonomy): domain Bacteria; kingdom Pseudomonadati; phylum Pseudomonadota; class Betaproteobacteria; order Burkholderiales; family Burkholderiaceae; genus Pandoraea; species Pandoraea fibrosis. The sequence continues at coordinate 2,298,509 of NZ_CP047385.1, forward strand.
CCTTGAAGTTCGCCGTCAGATAGACGTTCTGCACCGGCACGACGGTGAGCAGTCGCGTGCCCGGCTGAGCAAACTGGCCGACGCGCACGGCACGATCGCCGACGCGTCCGGCCAGCGTGCTTTTGACTACCGTGTCCGCGAGATCGAGTTCGGCCTTGCGTGCGCTGGCCTGTGCGACGCTCAGTTGCGCCTTGGCCTGGGCCAGTGCGGCCGTGAGCGTGTCCGTCTGGCGCTCGCTTGCCAACAAGCTGGCCTCGTTGCTCTTGAGCGAGGCGTCGGCGCGGGCGCTGGCATTGCGCAACTCGGCGAGACGCTCGTCGGTTTCGGCACCGGTGGCGACCAGCGGCGCATAGCGTTTGACCTGACCCGCGGAGTACGCGGCATTCGCGCGTGCGCTGTCGAGTTCGGCGCGTGCCTGCGCGATCGTGGCCGAGTGCTGAGAGAGTTCCGCCTGTGCCCGGGCAACGTCGGCTTCGCGGGCCAGTGCCGTGGCCTGCGCTTCGTCGTAGGCGGCCTGATACTGACGCCCATCGAGTCGCACGAGTGGCTGCCCGACCGTCACCGTTTCGTTGTCGCGCACCAGCACTTCGGTCACGTAGCCGCCAACTTTCGGGGCGACAGTCATGCTGTCGGCTTGCAAATAGGCGTCGTCGGTCGACTCGATGAAGCGACCGACAAACCACCATTGCGCGCCCCAGCCGAGCGCGGCAACCACGCCCAGCGCCACCGCGCCGAGCAGAATTTTCTTGCGGCGAGGGTTGGCCGGGGCCTTCGTCTGGCCGGGCGTTTGCGGCGCCTCGCCAGCCTTGTTGGCCGGGGCTTGCGCCTGACGTGCGGTCAACGGCGCCGATTCCGCCGGCTTGACCTGTGCTGCGGTGGTCATGGGAATTTTCCTAAAATTATTCCAGTTGGCAGAATTATTCCAGTTGATCGATTTATGTCAAGTGTTATATTTTTGACGAAAGTTTTGGCAAGCAAGGACAGACATGACAGGGACTTCACGTGCAGGGCGTGCGCAGGGTGCGGCAACGCGTCCGCGGCATGCAGTCGACACGGGGTATCAACGTGGCGAGGAAACGCGTGCGCGCATCATCCTCGCGGCGATCAAGTGTTTCGGGGAGTTCGGCTTTGCGGGAGCGTCTACGCGAGACATCGCGAACGAGGCGGGCGTGAACGCGCCGGCGCTCCAGTATTACTTCGACAACAAGGAGGGGGTGTACAAGGCGTGCGTCGAGTACATCCTGAGCCTCGTGATGGGGCAGATGGGGGAAGCCATCGAATCCGCCGAGCGAGTGGTGGCGGATCCGAACGCAACCGACAAGCAGCTCATGGATGCGTTTTGCGAACTACAGAACCGCAAAGCGGGATTCATGGAAGAGGTGCCTGAGATCGACGGCTGGCACATGTTCATGGCTCGCGAACAGGCAGGCCTTGGCCCGGAAGCCGGATTCAAGGTGTTTCACGAGCGGTTTTCGAGCCGGTTGGCGTCGGTCTGCGCAAACATCGTCACGCGTCTCGCGGGCGTGGCACCGGACAATGAGGAAATGCGTATTCGCGCGGTGTGCATCAGCACATTGGGCATGGCATTTCGCGTGATGCGCCGCTCCGTCGCTTGTTCGATGGGATGGGACGGCGAGCCGAATCCCGATCGCAACCGGATGGTGCGCGAGGCAGTACTGGAACAGACGCGGCAACTGCTGGAGCGCATCGTCAAGCAGCGCAAGGCGGCCAGGTAACGTCAAACGCACGCTGCTGTCGGACAGGGGCACCTTTGGGTGCCCTTGTGTCGTTTTCAGGGCGTCGTTCCTGTTGCGGTCATGACGGCGTGGCCGTGCGCGTCTGTGGTTCGCCGTCGTGCTTGCGGTACCACAGGAAGTAGATCAGCAGCACGACGACAACGAACGGCACGCCGAAGATCAGCGTCATGCGGAATACCCCGGTGAACAGCGTGGTGAGCATGATGGCTGCCATCAGCGTCGCGCCGAGCAGCGTGAGCCACGGGAAGCCCCACATGCGGAATGCCAGCGGCGGATGATTCTCGCGCCGCCACGCCCGGCGGAAGAAGAAGTGCGTGACGAAGATCATCATCCAGGTGAGCATCGCGCCGAACATCGAGATCGCCATCATGAACGTGAAAGACGACTCGGGATACAGGAAGTTCACGAGCGTGGCGAGCGCAATGCCGACGGTCGAGAGCAGCAATGCCGCAAGCGGCACGCCACGCCGATTGACCTCGCCGAAGCGTGCGGGCGCATACCCGGCGCGCGAGAGCGAGAACATCATGCGCGTGGTGATGTAGAGCTGACTGTTCATCGACGAGAGCGCGGCGATCAGCACCACGAAGTTGATGACACCTGCGGCGCCGGGAATGCTAATGGCCTGCATCACCTTCACGAACGGGCTTTCGTCCTGACCGGCGGCGGTCCACGGCACGATGGCGAGCATCAGGGCAAGCGTGAGCAGATAGAACAACACGAGACGCACGACTGTGGAGCGGAAGGCGCGCGTCACGGCGCGCTCCGGATTCTCGGCTTCACCGGCGGCCACCGCAATCATCTCGATGGACAGGTAGCTGAATATCGAGATGATGACCGCGACCCACATCCCCCACAGCCCCTTCGGAAAGAAGCCGCCGTGCGCGGTGTAATTCGCAAATCCCGCAGGCGTATGCCCGCCACCGGCGACCGATCCCGGCGCGATGAAGACCACGTAGGCGCCGATCAGAATGAAGATGACGATGGCGGTGATCTTGATGAGCGAAAAGCCGTATTCGATCGCACCGAACAGATTCACCGACATGGCGTTCACGAGTACGAGCGCTGCCGAGAAGCCCGCAACCCAATACCAGCCCGGCACCTGTGGGAACCAGTACTTCATGTAGACGGCGATGGCGCTCACCTCGGTGCCCACGGCCAGTACGATGCATGACCAATACGCGTAGCGAACCAGAAAACCGGCCCACGGACCGATGTAGTGTTCGGCGTACGCGCCGAACGAGCCCGACGTCGGATGCGCGACCGTCATTTCGGCGAGGCATCCCATGAGCATGAGTGCGATGAATGCGCCGATGCCGTAAGAGATCAGCACACTCGGACCGGCAAAGCCGATGGCGAAGCCGCTGCCGAGAAAGAGCCCGGTGCCGATGGCACCCCCGATGGCGATCATCGCCATCTGACTGGCCGTGAGCGAGCGTCGCAAGCCTTGCTCGCGGCGCGTGATATGGGCGAAGTCGCGGGGCCGACTGGATTGAGAAGACTGGGGGGAATGCGTCATGACACACCTTTTGGGCGTCGTCGCGAGAAGTCGGCGACACCCGCATGAGTACAGCATTGCTTGTCATCGCCCGCCGGCGCGCCATGGGTGGCGCTCGCGAGCCCGGTGACAGCATCGGATATCGCAAAGCGCAGGCGCGAACGGGCCCCACCGCCCCGGACGAATCCGGGGCGGGTCATACCAACAGCAGAGGAAACCACCGAAACGGCGCGAACGGGTCGCGCCATCGGGTTAGAAGATGTGGCGAATACCGGTTGCCACGCCCACTTGCGTCGAGTTGCCCGGCAGTTCGACGCGCGCTGCGCCGCTGACCTTGTTGTAGTCGACGGTGCCGTAGACTTGCGTGCGCTTGGACAGGGCGTACTCGGCGAGCAGCACATACGTGTAACGACGGCCAGAACCGGCATCGCCCGCCTGGGCGTTGATGTTCTTGATGTCGTCGAAATACGCCGCACCCGTGATCGCGAGGTTCGGCATGGCCTGAATGGTCGTGCCGAGATAGAACGTCATGTCCTTGCGCGGGTTGTCGTTCAGGTTGCCCGTAGCGACCGTGTGAGCCGGATCGTTGAGCGTGCTGTCGAGCCAGCCGCTGCGATCGCGCCCGCCCATGTAGCCGACGAAGACCTTGGCGATCGAGACGCTGTAGATACCGGCCAGGCCCCACATCTGCTGCACGTTCTTGGCGGCATCGCGCGCTTGCTGATACACGCCGGCGACCTGGAACGGGCCCATGGCGTAGGCGGCACGAGCGCCCCAGTAGTTGCTGGCAGCCATCGTGCCCGGCGTGTTGCCGAAGCCATAGGTTGCACCGACCGACAGGCCACCGAACGTGCCGGCGTAGCTCACTGCGTTGTCGACGCGCCCGCGCGTGATGTTGTACATCCACGAGTTGTTCGCGTAGTTGCCGATCGTGAGCGGATCGAAATCGCCATAGACGTTAAACGCCTCGGTTGCCTGACGGCCGATCTTGATCGTGCCGTACTGGTTTTGCAGGCCGACGAAGGCGTAGCGGTCAAACAGTCGCGGACCATTCGAGAGTTGGCCGTTTTGCGGGTTGATGCCCGATTCCAACTGGAAGATCGCCTTCATGCCGCCACCGAGATCTTCCGAGCCCTTGAAGCCGAAACGGCTGTTGGTCACGGCGCCGTTGGCGACTTGCCACAGGGCGTCGTTATTGGCGTTGGCGTTGTTCTGATAGCGCACGCTCTGATCGACGATCCCGTACAGGGTGACAGAGCTTTGCGCGGCAGCGGTGGTGCTCAGGGCCAGGCCGCTAGCGGCGCAGAGGATGGCCAGGCTGGCCGGAATTGCAGACTTCATGAGTCTCCTTTTTTTAGTCTTGTAGACGGACTACTGTTTAAAACGGATCCGCTGCTCCTTCCGATATAGGAGGTCACGGATTCTTCTGGGCACGACAACTGCAATATCCAAAAACGGCACCCGTTGCCGGAATGGCAAAGCGACCCCGGCCCGAGGCCGAGGGCTATCATATCAACGCAAAAATTGAATTTGCTTGTTATTTATGTCGGGCAACTGGCGGTGAGTCGAAGGATCTGCCAGAATTCGTGAAAACTTGACGGATTCTGCCAATGAACCTCGACCTTGCCGATCTGCGCATCCTTCGCCATCTTGAACTCAATGGACGCATCTCCAACCAGGAGTTGGCGGATGCCGTTGGCTTGTCGCCATCAGCCTGCCTTCGCCGGGTGAAATTGCTCGAGGATCGCGGGGTGATTTCCGGATACCGCTGCATCGTGGACGCACAGCATATCGGTCTGGAGTTCGAAGCGCTAGTGCAAATTACGCTCCGTCCGGACGTCGATCAGTGGCATGAAAAGTTTCTCGCGTGTGTGCAGAACTGGCCCGAAGTGGTGACCGCTCGCATCGTTACCGGCTCGGCGAATTACATCTTGACGGTAAGAGCCCGTAACCTCGCGCATTACTCCGATTTCATCGTGAATGAGCTGTACCGGGCGCCCGCCGTGATGTCGATTCAGTCGAATATCGTGCTAAAGACAATTAAACACACGCAGTCCCTTGTCGACCTCGTCAAGCAAAAATAAAAAAATATAGAAGATATTAACTAATTCCCAAAAGACCGTTGGGATTTCCCGGAAGAAGAGACGCAGCATGGCAGTGATTACCACCATCGAGGACTTGCGGGTTCTCGCGCAGCGGCGAGTGCCGCGCATGTTTTACGAGTATGTCGATTCGGGGTCGTGGACGGAGTCCACCTATCGGGCGAATGCGGCGGATTTCGGCGGTATCGGATTCCGTCAGCGTGTTGCCGTGAACATCGAGCATCGCAGCACGCGCACGACGATGTTGGGCGAGTCGGTCGCCATGCCGGTGGCATTGGCGCCCACGGGCATGACCGGCATGCAGCACGCGGACGGCGAGATCCTCGCAGCGCGCGCCGCCGAGGCGTTCGGCGTGCCGTTCACGCTCTCGACCGTGTCGATCTGCTCCATCGAGGACGTGGCGGCGCACACCAAGGCGCCGTTCTGGTTCCAGTTGTACGTGATGCGCGATCGCGATTTCATCGAGCGTCTGATCGACCGGGCCAAGGCGGCGGGATGTTCGGCCCTGATGGTGACGATGGATTTGCAGATCAGCGGTCAGCGTCACCGCGACATCAAGAATGGGCTGTCGGCGCCGCCGAAGCTGACGCTGCCGAACATTGCCAACATGATGACCAAGCCGCGCTGGTGCATGGGCATGCTGGGCACACGACGTCGCACCTTCGGCAATATCGTGGGCCATGCCAAAGGCGTAGACGACATTGGTTCGTTAGCCACGTGGTCGGCGGCGCAGTTCGATCCCTGCCTGTCGTGGGATGACGTCGAGTGGATCAAGAAGCGCTGGGGAGGCAAGCTCGTGCTCAAGGGCGTGCTCGACCCTGAAGATGCGCGTGCCGCACGCGATACCGGGGCCGACGCCATCGTGGTGAGCAATCACGGCGGGCGTCAGCTTGACGGTGCGATCTCGACGATTCGCGCGCTGCCGGACATCGTGGCGGCCGTCGGGCGCGACACCGAAGTCTGGCTCGACGGCGGTATCCGTTCCGGTCAGGACGTGATCAAGGCGATGGCGTTAGGGGCGAAGGGCACGCTGATCGGGCGCCCGTTTCTGTATGGGTTGGGTGCGATGGGCGAGGCGGGCGTGCGTCGTGCGTTGGAGGTGATTGCGAAGGAGATGGATGTGACGATGGCGCTGACCGGGCGCACGACCATCGATCGTCTCGATCCTTCGATGCTCATTCCGGGGAGCTACCCGACAGGCATTGGCCCATACCTGCCCGAACCGGGCATCAGCTAATCCGCTTGTCCAAAAAAGAAAGCCGCAGCTAATCGCGCTGCGGCTTTTTTATTGCCGTCGGGGCTTTCCGATAATCGGAGGGTCGCTCCCCGCTCGATCAATGATGGTGGTGTTTGCGATGACCACGGCGCTTGCCGCGGTAGTGGTCGTCGTCGTATGAGCTGGAGCGCGACATGTTGCCGCCGAGTGCGGCACCGGCGCCACCCCCCACCGCGGCACCGATCAGGCCGCCCGAACGGCCGCCCATCGCGTTGCCGGCTGCGGTACCGGCACCACCGCCCAGCGCGCCGCCGAGAATGGCGCCCGTGCGCTCGCGCCGGTTGGACGTGATCGCGCCGCCGGCACCACCGCCGACTGCGCCACCCACCACCGCACCGGTGCTGCCGCCGAGTGCACCGCCTACGGCTGCGCCTGCGACACCCCCCAGCGCGCCGCCGAGAGCATTGTTCATATCACTGGCCGAAGCCGTCAGGGAGGTCGTTGCAACCACGGCGGCGATCGCCACCATCGGGAAAATTCGCTTGAGCATGAGTCTTGAAGAAGATTCGGATTAACGCGAGGCAAGTATAAAGACGCCTCGCCCTGCCGCCGTCGACCCAATGTTTCACTTCTCGTAAGACGAGTAACAAAGTGTTTCCGGGCGTGCATTCGCAACCATTCGGCTATAGCGGATCGCCCCCCGCGCGACGGCGGGCCGGCACCTTCATCTCCGCCACGTAGCGATACAACTGTACCGCCGCCGGAGACAGCGGCCGCGCCTTGCTGCGGATCATACCAACGCGTCGCGTCACTACCGGATCGACCAGCGGCACGCTCGTGAGCAGCGGATGATCGCTGCCCGGCATGGCCATCGTCGGCACGGCCGCGACGCCCAGACCCGCTTCCACCAGTCCGAGCATCGTGGTCACATGCTGTGTCTCGCAAATGCTCGGCGGCCGTTGCGGCAGCGTGGTCAATGCCTGATCGAGCAACAACCGGTTACCCGAGACCTTGCCCACGGCGATGTAGTCGTACTCGTAAAGCTCGCGCCACGTCACGCGCTTCTTGCCGGCAAGTGGGTGGTCGCGCCGGCAGGCCGCGACATATCGTTCCTGCAACAGAAGCTTGAACTCGATGTTCGGCTCCTGACTGCCGATGAAATTCAAGCCGAAATCGGCGTCGCCATTGACCACGGCGGCCAGCACCTCGTTGGCGCTCGCGTCGAGCACCGAAATACGAATGCGCGGAAACGCCCGGTGGTAGCGCGAGATCACCTGCGGCATGAAGTAATACGCCGCAGACGGCACGCAAGCGATGGTCACGTGCCCGAGACTCGGCGACGCCACATCGCGAATACCGAGCAATGCGTTATCCAGGTCGTCGAGAATGCGCTCGGCATCGCGCGCAAACGCCCGGCCCACATTGGTGAGCGCCACGCGCCGCGTGCTGCGCTCGAAGAGCTTGACCCCCAGCGCCTCTTCGAGCTTGTCGATGCGGCGCGAGAGCGCGGGCTGCGAGAGGTGGATCGCTTCGGCCGCGCGGCGAAAGCTCGAGAGTTGCGCCACTGCGCGAAAGGCCTGCAAATCGTTCAGATCGAAATTGATCGCCATGGCATTGGGGGATGAGAGTCGGGCATGCGCCGCGCGTCGCCCGGGAATCGGAAATTGCCGCGGGTGCGGGGTGCGGGGCGCGGCGCAGAGTGTAGCGTGTTACCGCTCGGTAGACGCATTAGCATCCTACGATTGATAGCGTGTGCGCATCAATCTTTCCAAAACTTGCAATTCACAACCGGGGAACTTCCGGCGCACCATTGGCGGCTTCAAAAAGCGTCCACGACGGTTCGACACGTCCCTGGCAGAGACGCAATGCGACGATTCACTAGCGGCTCGACCCCCCGGGCCGCAAGCAACACGGAGACAGCGCATGTCACAGCGCCCCCAAGACGCGGTTTCGCGTCGCCATTCAAAAGCCGGCGCGGTCCTGCGCGTCACTGCCGGCAACTTCCTCGAGCAGTTCGATTTTTTCCTGTTCGGTTTCTACGCCACCCAGATTTCCCGCGTCTTCTTTCCCACGAACAGCGAGTTCGCATCGCTCATGCTGACCTTCGCCGTGTTCGGCGCGGGTTTCCTGATGCGCCCGCTCGGTGCGATCGTGCTTGGCGCGTACATCGATAACGTGGGTCGCCGCAAAGGGCTGGTCACCACGCTGGCCATCATGGCAAGCGGCACGATTCTCATTGCCTTCGTGCCGGGTTACGACACCATTGGGCTGGCCGCGCCGGTGCTGGTGCTGATCGGCCGGCTGTTGCAGGGCTTCTCGGCCGGTGCCGAACTGGGCGGCGTGTCCGTGTATCTGGCGGAAATTGCCACGCCGGGCCGCAAGGGTTTCTATACGAGTTGGCAGTCGGCGAGCCAGCAAGTGGCCATTGTCGTCTCGGCAGGACTTGGTTTCGTGCTCTCGCTCACACTGACGGCGCAGCAGATTGCCTCATGGGGCTGGCGCCTGCCGTTCCTGGTGGGCTGCATGATCGTGCCGGTGATCTTCGCGCTTCGCCGCTCGCTTCAGGAGAGCGACGAATTCAAGCAACGCAAGCGCCATCCGTCGGTCGGCGAAGTGTTTCGCTCGATGGCGGCCAACGCAGGGGTGGTGCTCGGCGGCACGATGCTCGTGGCGCTGACCACCACGGCGTTTTACCTGATCACCGTCTACGCGCCGACGTTCGGCAAGAGCGTGCTGCATCTCTCGAGCGCCGACGCGCTGCTCGTCACGCTGTGCGTGGGGGTGTCCAACTTCATTTGGCTGCCTATCGGCGGCACGCTCTCCGATCGCATCGGCCGACGTCCTGTGCTGCTGCTGTTCGCGGGCCTCACGCTGGTCACGGCATACCCGGTCCTGTCGTTCCTCGTGCAGGCACCGAGCTTCACGCGCATGCTCGTCGCCCTGCTGTGGCTCTCGTTCCTGTACGGCATGTACAACGGCGCGATGATCCCGGCGCTGACCGAAGTCATGCCGCCGGACGTGCGCGTGGCAGGCTTCTCGCTGGCCTATAGTCTGGCGACGGCGATTTTCGGCGGTTTCACGCCCGCATTGTCGACGTATCTCATTCACGCCACGGGCGACAAGGCGGCACCGGGCTATTGGATGAGCTTTGCCGCACTGTGCGCGATCGGCGCGACGCTGGCCCTTTACCGCGGCCGCCCCGGTGGGCAGGGCCGCACCCGCACCGAACTCGCCGCAGGTTAAGAGAGATCGTCATGAATACCCTTTCCTCCCCGAAGCGCGTGAGCGCTGCCCGTCGCCTCGTCGCCGCACTCGGCGTGGGCATCGCGCTGACGACGCTCTCAGCCGCTCCCGTTGCTCAGGCAGAAGACCTGCATGTGATGAACTCCGGTGGCTTCACCGCGGCCTACAAGCTGCTGCTGCCCAAGTTCGAGGCCGCGAGCGGCGACCATGTCGATACGGCCTGGGGCCCGTCGATGGGCAAGGCGCCCGAGGCGATCCCGAATCGTCTGGCGCGTGGTGAATCGGCCGACGTCGTCATCATGGTCGGTTATGCGCTCGACGATCTCATCAAGGCGGGCAAGGTGCGCCCCGATTCGCGCGTCGATCTGGCTGACTCGCGCATCGGTGTCGTCGTCAAAGCGGGCGACGCGGTGCCCGACGTCAGCACCCCCGAGGCACTGAAGGCAGCGCTGCTGGCGGCGAAGTCGGTGGCCTATTCGGATAGCGCCAGCGGCGTGTACGTCGAGCGCGAACTCTTCAAGAAGCTCGGCATTGCCGAACAGATGCAGGGCAAAGCGGTGATGGTGCAGAAAACGCCCGTTGCCGAGAAAGTCGCCGCCGGCGACTACGCGCTGGGCCTGCAACAGGTGAGCGAGTTGCTGCCGGTCAAGGGCATCGCGTTCGCGGGCAAGATTCCCGAGTCGCTGCAATCGGTGACCCGCTTTGCCGGCGGCGTGCCGGTCAACGCGCCGCATCCCGACGAAGCGAAGAAGCTGCTGACGTACATGGCGGCGCCCGCTGTCGCGAAGGAGATCGAGTCCACCGGCCTCGACCCGCTGACGCACTGATGCCCCGCTCATTGATGAAGATGTGAAGTTTCTGCGTTGCCGCGGGGGAATTGAATTTCCCCCTCGCAAACCTTGGCGGGTTTGACCGACAATAGCGTGTCAGACAACGGCGTCGCACTGAACGACGCCACCGCCAAGGAGAGAGACTCATGGCCATTGCGCCAGACCTGCCGTCCCTGGCTGCCCACTCGAGCGCAGCCGAAGCCAACACCACGGCTACCCCTCATGCTGACCTGAACGACATCGTTGCGCTCGACGCACTGGCGCTGTCCGACGCCATTCGCACGCGTCAGGTATCGTGCCGCGACGTCATGCAGGCGTATCTCGCGCACATTGCGCAGTACAACCCGGCAGTCAACGCCATCGTGTCTCTGCGAGACGCGGACACCTTGCTGGCGCAGGCCGACGAGCGCGACCGGCAACTGGCGAACGGCCAGTATCTCGGCTGGATGCATGGCATGCCGCACGCCGTGAAGGATCTCGCCGCCTGTGCCGGATTGCCGACCCGCAAGGGCTCGCCCTTGACGCCCGAAGGCCCCGACACACACGACAGCATCAGCGTGGCGCGCATCCGCGCGGCGGGAGCGATCTTCATCGGCAAGACCAACGTGTCAGAGTTCGGCCTGGGCTCGCATAGCTACAACCCGGTCTTCGGCACGACACGTAACGCCTACGACACGACACGTATCGCTGGCGGCAGCAGCGGTGGCGCAGGCAGCGCCCTGGCGTTGCGCATGCTGCCGGTGGCCGATGGCAGCGACATGATGGGCTCGCTGCGCAATCCGGCGGCATTCGGCAACGTGTACGGCTTTCGGCCGTCGCAGGGCCGTGTGCCTTATGGTCCCACGCCCGAAGTCTTCGTTCAGCAACTGAGCACCGAGGGGCCGATGGGCCGCAGCGTCGCCGACGTCGCCCAGTTGCTCGCCACCCAGTCCGGTTACGACGCGCGCAGCCCACTGTCGCTGGCCCACGAGACACCGCCGTTCGCGAGTGCGTTACAGCGCGACATGAAAGGTGTGAAGCTCGGGTGGCTCGGCGACTACGGAGGCCATCTGCCAATGGAAGCGGGTGTGATGGCGCTTTGCGAAGCCTCGCTGCGCGATTTTGCGGCGATGGGATGTGAAGTGGAGGCATGTGTGCCGGACTTTGCGCCCGAGCGACTGTGGCAGACGTGGCTGACGCTGCGTCATTGGCTCGTGAACGGCTCGCTCGGCGAGATGTACGCCGATCCGGCGCGCCGCGACAAGCTCAAGCCGGAGGCGCAATGGGAAGTCGCGGGCGGCGAAGCGTTGCGTGCTGCCGACGTGTTTCGCGCATCGATCGATCGCAGCGAGTGGTACCGATCGCTGGCGCGGTTGTTTGAGCGCTACGACTTCTTGTTGCTGCCCTCGGCGCAGGTGTTCCCGTTCGACGCGCAGATGCACTGGCCGACGTCGGTCGCGGGCAAGCCGATGGATACCTACCATCGATGGATGGAGGTTGTGATCGGGCCGACACTGGCCGGGTTGCCGGCGATCAGCGTGCCGGTCGGATTCGACGCGCGCGGTCTGCCGATGGGGCTGCAAATCATCGGGCCGGCGCAAGCGGATCTCGCAGTGCTGCAATTGGCACATGCGCACGAGCAGCAAACGCAGTGGGTGCGTCGTCGCCTGCCGTCGATGCTCTCGGCTAACGCGCGGATCTGAGGTTTGGCTTGAGGCGGGCAGGCGGTGTCCCGGCTTACCGGGGGCGCGCCGCCTGCGCGCGTAGTGGACGGAGCAGTTCACCCAACGCGTTGTGGTCGATCTCGTGCATGAGCGCGAGCAGACGACCGATCTCGCCCGGCGGGAAACCCTCGCGGGCGAACCAACTGAGATAGTTGCCCGGCAGGTCGGCGATATACGTGCCCTTGTGTTTACCGAATGGCATGGGCGTCGTGACGAGGCGCATGAGCGCGTCGGCGTCGAAATCGAGCATGACGAAAGGGCGCAGCGTGGCGCGCGTGCAAGTCAGAGGGAAAGCGTCACGCTACCACAGGCGGCGTGCGTCGCGCCGGCTATCGTTTCGCATCCCCCGTCAAGCGTCACACCCGCGACGTCAACAATTGCCAGCCCGCGGCACCGAAGACCACGGCGAGGCAGCCGTCGAGCCAGCGCCGGATGCGCAGATAGATGCGCCGCGCCGTGCGTGTGGAGAACAGCATCGCATAGCCGCAGAACACCGTCAGACCGATTGCCACGCAACCGGGCACGACCGCCATGGGCATGGCGCCGTCGGGCGTCGACGACAGGGCAACGACGGAGACCCATCCCAGCACGGCCTTCGGATTGGTGAGGTGCATTAATGTGCCGCGCAGGTATAGCCGTTTGAGCGACAGTGTGCCGCCGGCATCCGTGGGCACCGATTGCGCGGCGTTCGCCGGTCGCAGGGCGGATCGTCCGGACTTGAGCGCCAGCCACATCAGGTAGACACCGCCGAAGACTTTGATGGCGATGAGGAACTGCGCATAGGCGAGCAGCGTGGCGGCAATACCGAGCATGGCGACCATCGCCCAGAACAGCGAGCCTGACATCACGCCCAACGCAAACGTCAGCGCGGGTTTGCGGCCGTGATTCGTCGCAATGGACATGATCGCCAGATTGCTCGGCCCCGGACTGGCCGCGCCGATGAAGTAAGCCGTATAGGCGAGCCATAAATGGGTTGAGAGCGTGGCGCTGGCGAGCATGACGAACCTTGTGCCGGAGGGGATCTTCGGAGTGTCGGCGCGTGTCACGTCCTGCGCCATAGACAGTTCGTCAATTTCCGAGCGTGCCACTTTTCGGACATGCCGCTTTGCGTCGGTTTGCATCGCCTTGATCGACGAGCCGACCGGCGTCCCGACCCGATGACCGTCGGGTCGGGGCGGTCATCCCTGCCGGCTGCCGCCTCAGACCTTGACGGGGAAGCGCCGGTCGAAGGTTGTCTTCACGTCCAGCGGTTGGCGCAGCAAGCCGACTTGCGAGTAGAAGTCGGCGGTGCGCTGTTGCTCGGCCACGAGGGCGTCGTCGATGTTGCGCCATTTCGTGGCGCGTCGCGAGAACTGGAGCTTTGCCGCCTCGGGCGGAATGCCGATGATGCGCGCCATGGCCGCGGAGAAGGCGTCGACATGCTGATACGACCAGACCTGCGCCCGCACGACACGCGACAGGAAATCGCGCAGCACCTCCTGCTTGCCCGCGATGGCCGCGTCGGTCGCCGCCAGATAGCTCAACCCCGACCAGAGCCCGCGGCCATTGACGAGCACCCGCCCGCGTCCGGTTGTCTCCGCGACTGCCGTGTAGGGCTCCCAGGTTGCCCATGCATCGACCGAGCCGCTCGCCAGTGCGGTGATGGTGTCGGCCGGCGGCAGGAAGCGGAAGTTGACGTCGCTGGGCGCCAGACCGGCGGACGTGAGCGCCTTGAGCGTGACGAAGTGGCCGATGGAGCCTCGCGTCGTGCCGATGTTCTTGCCCTTGAGATCGGCGGCGGTGCGCAGTGTGGCGTCCGGGCGCACGATCACGGCCGTGCCATACGCGTCGGAGCGATTGGCGCCGATGATCTTGATGGCGGCGCCGGCCGACAGCGCGAAGATCACCGGCGCGTCGCCGATAGGGCCGCAATCGACGGCACCCGCATTGAGCGCTTCGGCCAGCGGTGCGGCGGCGGGGAATTCGGTCCACTGAATGTCGTAGGGCAACTGCCTGAGTTCGTCCGCCGCTTCGAGCAGTGCGCGCAGCCCGCCTTTCTGGTCGCCGGCTTTGAGGAGCGGGCGGCCGGATTGCGCATAGGAGACGCCGGGCAGGGCGAGTATGCTCAGCGCACCCGCGGCACTCGACGTGGTGACGTACTGGAGAAAGCGGCGTCGGGAAGTCGTCATGGGGAAAGCCTGTGATGGATTGGAATGAAAGAAAATCAGGCGCGGACAAGGGCAGACGGTTAGTGCACGAAGCCGCCTTTGACGAACCGCACGGGGTCGTCGTCCATCTGGCGCAGCGTGGCGGTTAGCGGGTCTGTGCGACGCGCAGCCTGTGCGTCAAGGGGAAGCGCGCTTGGAAGTGCGGTCGTTGTCGTGCACATCAGGCCGCCGTCGGCCCAGCCCCCACGACCGGCGGGCGCAAGGGCGCGTAGCCAGCCGTCGCGATCCGCCAGCCATTCGGTGCCCGCCAGGCTCGATGGCGATGCGCCGGCGATTTGCGCGAAGACCTGCCATGCCTCGGGGCTATCGGCCACGCAGTCTGCTCGTGCGCCGAACAGCGGTGTGACGTTGCCGGCATTGACGGAACTGACCGTGCGCACCCGATCCGAGGGGCGTGCCGCCACCTTGCGAATGCCAGACGCACCGGGCGGCGACGGGGCATTGCGCTCGACCAGCAAGGTGAGAAAGCGGGGATCCTCGAACGGTGGCGGGTGATCGGTATCCACCGCCACGACGCGTACTCGCTGATTGCCGCGCCATGTGGCGACATCCCGGGCAGGGCCGTTGGCGCATTTCACCGACAGCGCGGGCAGGGCGATCGGAACGGGCCAACTGCCGCCCGCCGCCATGCCCGCAGAAGCGGAGAGCACGCGCATGTAATCGAGGGCGGCCCAGATCTCGCGGTCGCTCAGCCGCCCGGAGAAGCCGGGCATGGTCACGCCCTGATCGTCGCGCATGCCGTACAGCACATGCCAGAACAATTCGCCATCGGCGCGGCGACTCAGCAGCGTGCTCGCCATGGTGGGCGGCCATCGATGCAGCGTGGCGGCCAACGGCCCTTCGCCGCGTCCGTCGGTGCCGTGACACGCTGCGCATTGCGCCGCGTACACGCGCGAGCCGCGCGCGATGCTCTCGACGGTAAAGCCCGTCGGGCTGGTATGAAAACTGGTCGGCACGGCAGCGCTCAGCCAAAGCGATGGCGAAGGCCAGGGCGCCAGCGCCAGCGCACCGATGCCGGCGGCCAGCAGCCAACGCCATGCGCGTCGCCAAAACAGCGCCAGCAATACGCAGACGAGCGCAAACGCGATGGCCGCGAGCATCCACGCGAACTGGCGGGCGAGGGCCACGTCGATGACAAGATTCTCTCCGGCGATGCGCACGTCCCATGGCCATGCCGGTGCGCCATGCGAGTCGTCGGTGATGCCGAGCGCATAGAGCGTGCTCAGCCAGGTGGACTGCACGAACTGGAGGACTTGCAGCAGTGCGCCCAGCCAGAGATGCGAAGGCGGGGACGTCATCGCGGGCACTCCGCAGGGAAATGCGTCGATGACGGCCGGTACGTCGATTTCATCTGCTTCGTGGCACTACGATCTACACGATTACCAGCTTGCATCGAGCCCCAGATGTCGGAGCGCTTCGTGGCGCAGTTCGGTAATCCGCGGGTCGCCGCGATGGCGTGGATAGGGCAGGTCGACGCGCAGTTCCGCCACGATCTTTGCCGGACGCGGGCTGAACACGATGACGCGTTGCGCCAGGAAGAGCGCCTCTTCCACGTCGTGCGTGACGAGCAGCGCCGAGAAGCCGGCGCGCTGCCACAACTCGACCAGCTCGCTTTGCATGGCCAGACGCGTGAGCGAATCGAGCTTGCCGAGGGGCTCGTCGAGTACGAGCAGGCGCGGATCGTTGACTAACGCACGGGCAAGCGCCACACGTTGCGCCATGCCGCCGGAGAGTTGATGCGGAAACGCGTCGGCGAACTCGGAAAGGCCCACGCGGGCGAGTGCTGCGTCGACCCGCTGGCGCTCCTTGCCGAGCACGCCTCGGGCTTGCAGGCCGAGCGCGACGTTATCGCGCACGCGTCGCCACGGATAAAGCGTCGGATCCTGAAACACCACGATGCGCGACGGATCGGGGCGCGTAATCGCGGTACCGTCCTGCGTGATCGTGCCGCGCGTGGCGGTTTCCAGTCCCGCGACGAGGCGCAGCAGTGTGGACTTGCCGCAACCGCTCGGCCCGAGCAGCGCTACAAACTCGCCGGGGGCGACGCTCAAGTCCACGCCGTCCAGCACCTGCAAAGGCGCCTGACGCGTGCCAAACCAGTGATCGACGCCACGAATGTCGATGCGAGCACCGGTGTCGTTCGCCGGGGCGGATGCCTCGTTGCCGGGGACTGACGCCGAAACATGCACGTATTGCGGATTCGACCGCTCCTGCGTGGAGGAGGGGGTGGCGGCGCTTACCATTTGACGGTTCCTTTCTGCCACGCGAGCGCGCGGTCGCGCACGGTGAAGAGCAGCGTGATGACGCCGGAGAAGAGTAGCGCCATGACAATTAGCGCAGCGTACATGTTCACGTAAGAGGCCCAGCCCTGCGCCCACGTGAGGTACCAGCCGAGGCCGGACTTCACGCCCATCATCTCAGCGGTGACGAGCACCGAGAACGATGCGCCGAGCCCCATGAACAGGCCGACGAAGACGTTGGGCAATGCCGCAGGAATCGCCACACGCAGCACCAGAAACGCATCGGACGCGCCGAGCGTGCGCGCAACGTCGTAATAACTCTTGTTCACGCCGGCTACGCCCGACCATGTGAGGACGGCGACCGGGAACGCGGTGGAGAGTGCGATGAGGAAGGCGGCGGCCGAGTAGCTCGACGGAAAGAAGTAGAACGTGAGCGGCAACAGGGCTGTGGCCGGCACGGGGCCGAGCACGCGCAATACCGGGTGCACCCAATAGCCGATGGCGCGCGACCAGCCGATGGACACACCGATCAGGAAGCCCGCAATGGCACCCAGCCCGAAGCCGATGCCGAGCAGCTTGAGCGTATTGACGGCGCTGTCGCCGAGGCGTTGCCAGTCGTCGGTGTAGACCTCGATGAGGGCTTGCGGCGGGGCAAAGAAGGGCGTGGGCAACGCGCCGGTTTTCGCGGTGAGAATTTCCCACGCGGCGAGCACCAGCGCAATGGCGACGAGCCACGGGCCGGTACCGGTGATCGCTTCGCGCAGACGCAGCAATGGCGGCGTGGCACGGCCTGCGACCGACAGCACGGCGAGCAAGGCGGCAATGGCCAGTGCGACGACGCCCAGTTCGTCGGTAAAGGCCCAGTCGGAGAAGCCCACGACCTTATTGGGCCAGCGCAGCGTGAGCGCGCCGAACGCTGCCCATGCCAGCGCAGCGGCGAACCCGACGCCCCAGATGGCGGGGGTGCGCGGCGCGGCGAAAAGCTGATCGATTTCGGTCTCGTCGAAGCGCGGCAGGGGAACGGGCGACGGCACACGCAGCGTCGTACCCTCCGCTTGTTCGGCGAGTTCCAGCGCGCCGGCGGGGGACGCCCCGCGCAGTGCGGCGTTGTCGAGAATGGCACTCATGGTCGTTTATCCCAAGACATTGGCGTAGACGTGCTGCGCCAGTTTCTGTGGATCGGTGCTCTTCTTGAGCACACCGATGCGGCGGAAGTCGTCGGCGAAGTAGGCGATTTCATCGCGCAGGTCTACGCCGGTCGGATGGTGCGAATAGGTGAGCGTGGCGTATAGCTTGCGCAGGTCCTCGGGGCTGATCTTCGGCGAGTACTTGGCAAAGATCTTCGCGGCCTCGTTCGGGTTCTCGTTGACGAACTCGGTTGCCTGCACGATGGAGCGCGCGAGCGCGCTGGCGGCGGCACGGTCGTTGCGCACCAGTTCCCCGCGCGCGCCAATCACGCAGCACACCTTGCGGGCGTATTCGCCGCTCAGGTTGGTGGCCAGTTCGACATAGGCGCCGTTGGTGCGCTTCTCGAGCAGATACAGATTCGGGTCGCCGTCCGCAATCGCCTGAATTTCGCCCTTGTCGACGGCAACGCCGAGCAAGTCGGCGGGGTACTGACGCCACGTGACGTCGCGATCGGCATCGATACCGTTCTTCGCGAGCAGGATCTGGAAGAAGTGCTTACCCGGTGCGGCGAGATCGGATACCCCGATGGTCTTGCCCTTGAGCGCGGCGAGCGATGTTACGCCGGCCGCCTTCGCGCCGAGCAGCCGCACGCAGCCGCCGTGCGAGCTGCCGATGATCTTCACGTCGAAGCCCGCTTCGAGCGGCTTGAGCCAGCGATGGATCATGCCGACGGCGGCGTCCGCTTTGCCGGTCGCAATCGATTCGAGCAACTGGTCGGTCGAGCCGCTGTAGTTGATGAGATCGACCTGCAGACCGTTCTTCTCGAAGAAGCCGCGCTCTTGTGCGGCGACGATCGGCGTCAGGCAAAACGAGTTTTGGTTCCAGGCGAACGTGAGCTTGCGCGGTTGCGACCAGGCCTGGCGTCCAAGCAAGAGGGCCGGGGCGGCCAGTGCGGCGGCCGTGCCTGCACGCAAAATCTTGCGGCGACCCGTGTGAACTTCGCTCGGCGTTGCGACTTCCGATCCGTTGGCAGTGTGACGAAACTTCATGGATACGACTCCCCTGTTGATTTCTGATGTTTGTGTTCGGGTGGCAGAAAAGAGGCGTGGGTGAGCCACACGCCCCGTAACGTCAGTCGAGCAGGTCCGGCTCGGCGGCGACCAGTCCTTCGTAGAGGCTTTCGAACGAGTACAGGGCGCCTTCCGGCCCCCCGACCTGACTGTGCGTGTGGCGCGCCGTCGCTTCATCGATCGGCTGTGGCGTACCGGCCGCTTGCGCAAGCAATTGCGTGTGGGCAGCGTTCTCCAGCGCGATGTACCACCACGCGGCGGCTTCGACGCTCGGGCCGGCGGTGAGAATGCCGTGATTTTTGAGGATCACGCCCTTGACCGTGCCGCTGCCGTCGGGCTTGTTCAGCGCCTGGGCGATGCGGTTGCCTTCGCTGTCGTCGACCACCATGCCGGTGAAGTCGTCGAACAGGGCGTGGTCTTCGAAGAAGCCGCACGAATCCTGCGTGAGCGGATCGAGCAGCCGTCCGAGTGTCGACCAGGCCTTGCCGTAGGTGGAATGCGTGTGTGCGGCAGCAACGAGATGCGGGTGCGCCTCATGGATCGCCGCGTGAATCGCGAATGCCGCCTTGTTGAGCGGCCGCTCGCCCACGACCGTCTCGCCCTTGGCATTGACGAGCAACAGGTCGGAGACTTTGATGCGCGAGAAGTGCACGCCCAGCGGATTGACCCAGAAGTGATCGGTCAGCTCGGGATCGCGCGCGGTGATGTGTCCGGCTAGTCCGAGGTCGAAGCCGTGCCGCGCGAAGATGCGGAATGCGGCGGCCAGACGTGTCTGACGGTGGCGGCGCTCGGCCAGTACGTCGCTGCGCACGGGCGGCGGGTCGAACCAGAAACGTTGCTGGGGAGCGGCGTTGAGGACGAGTCCCGTCGGCGTGGTGCGGGTCGAGGCGGGGGCAGGCGAAGACGAGGACGTCGAGCGTCCGAACGTGTGAGTGTCGACGGGCAGAACGGCAGCCATGGGGCGTCTCTCCTGAGTCAGGCCGCGCGGCGCGTGGCGTCGTTTTGACGATCGCGTTCTGCCACGAGGGTGCGCAGACGCGGGATCAGTTCACGGCCGTAGTCGATGGCGTCGCCCAGCGGATCGAAGCCGCGAATGAGGAACGTCGTGACGCCGAGGTCGTAGTAATCGAGCAGCGCGTCGGCCACCTGTTCGGGCGTGCCCACGAGCGCTGTGGAGTTCGAGCGGCCGCCGATGAGCTTGGCGATTTCCGTCCACAACACCTTGTCCAGACGTGCGCCCTTGTCGGCGGCGGCGAGCAGGCGCCGTGCCCCTTCGCTTTGCAGCGCCGAGCCTTGCGGCAGGCCTGCGGCGTCGCGAATGGCTTTGGCTTGCGCGAGGATCTGGTCGGCGCGCGCCCACGCCTTCGCTTCGGTCTCTCCGAGAATCGGGCGGAACGACACCGAGAAGCGCGGCACTCGGCCGTGCACCGCAGCCGCTGCGCGCACACGCGTGGTGATCTCGCGTACCTGATCGAGCGACTCGCCCCACAGCGCATAGATGTCGGCGTGCTTGGCGGCGACTTCCAGCGCGGCTTCCGACGCACCGCCGAAGAAGATCGGCACGTGCGGTTGCTGCACCGGCTTGACCTCCGAGAACCCCTGTACGAAGCGGTAGTACTTGCCGTCGTGATCGAACGGGCGGTCTTCCGTCCAGATACGGCGCAGGATGCTCAGGTATTCGTCGGTTCGTGCGTAGCGCTCGTCGTGCGAGAGAAAATCGCCGTCGCGTTGCTGTTCGGCGTCGGAGCCGCCCGAGATGAAGTGAACGCCGATGCGGCCGCCGCTGAACTGATCGAGCGTCGCGATCTGGCGTGCGGCCAGCGTCGGTGCGACGAATCCCGGGCGATGCGCGAGCATGAAGTGAATGTTCTCGGTCACGGTTGTCGCATAGGCAATCGTGAGCGTGGCAGACGGGCTCGTCGAGTGATGCGGCACGAGAATGCGGTCGAAGCCCGATTGTTCGTGGGCGCGGGCGAA
This sequence comes from Pandoraea fibrosis, assembly GCF_000807775.2. NCBI lineage: Bacteria > Pseudomonadati > Pseudomonadota > Betaproteobacteria > Burkholderiales > Burkholderiaceae > Pandoraea > Pandoraea fibrosis. Next base: position 2,319,477 of record NZ_CP047385.1, read on the forward strand.
ATTGCGCACATAGTCGCGGTCGACAGCCGCACCCTTTTGCGGATGAATTTCGGATTGCTTACTGCTTTGAATCATGCCGATGATTTCGACGCTCATGAACGCTCTCCTTGGGTAAGGGCAGGGACGCGTGCACGGCGACGTGGGTCGGTTTGCGCTACACGCCCATCGATCGGTAACAGACGGTGAACGGGAGTGAGCCTACGCAAACAATTTGCGGCCGTTAAATAATCATTTCCGCAAAGATTATTCGATATGGATGGTTGGGCGAGGCCAGGCCGGGCCTTACGCTATGGGCACTGCGTAAGACGGCGCATGCTGCGCCAAACGCGTATTTGCTTATTCCAAAAGTCATGTCTTCTCCTGGCTACTCGACGTTGCCGACCGACGCGTTGCCGTCGTTGGCGAACCCTGCGCCGTCCGGGGCAGTGCTGCCGCTGCCACGGGCCGATGGTCCGGCACGTCTCGCACAACTGGACGTCTTGCTCCCCCCCATCACGCGCACGCTTGCCCAGAGCGCGGCGGCGCTCGATCGCGCCGCCCGCTTCCCGTTCGAAAACTTCGCGCTATTGCATCGCCACGGGCTGATCGCGGAGATCGTGCCGCGCGCACAGGGCGGCGGCGGTGGCGGACTGGTGGCGGCGCGTCGTATCGTAGGCGCCGTTGCGGCGGGCGAATCGGCCACAGCGCTCGTGCTGACGATGACCTACCTCCAGCACCGTTCCCTGGTGCGCACGAGCACGCATTGGCCCGAAGCTCAGCGGCGTGCGGTGTTCGAGAGTGCCGTGCGCGACGGGGCGCTGATCAACGCGCTGCGCGTCGAGCCCGATCTGGGCACGCCTGCCCGGGGTGGTTTGCCGTCGACCATTGCACGTCGCACCGAAACTGGCTGGCGATTGTCTGGCAGAAAACTCTATTGCACCGGCATTCCGGCGCTGCGCTGGCTCTGCGTATGGGCGCGAACCGACGAACCCGAGCCGCGCATCGGCATATTTTTGGTGCCTCGCCCCGAGGGTTCGCAGGCGTCGCCGGATCGACCGGGCATCCGTGTCATTCCAAACTGGGATCACCTGGGACTGCGCGCGTCCGGCAGTCACGAGGTCGTTCTCGAGGACATCGATCTGCCGTTCGGCAATGCGGTCGACATTCGTCTGCCGCACGAGTGGGCGCCAGCGGGTATCGGTCAGCGCGATAACGACGCCCATATCGAACAACAGGCGTGGATGAGCGTCTTGCTCGGCACGTTGTACGACGCGCTCGCGCGTGCGGGCGTCGACTGGCTCGTGACGTTTCTGAACACGCGTGTGCCGGGCAATCTCGGCGCGTCGCTCGCGACGGTGCCGCGCGTTCAGGAGACGGTGGGCGAAATGGCGGCGTTGCTGCACGTCAACCAACGATTGCTCGATCTGGCGGCCGCGTCGGCGGACGGTGGCGAACCAGATGACGACATCGCCAGCGGTGCGCTAAAGTTCACGGTAACGGGCAATGCCATTCGGGTTCTCGAACTCGCTTTGCAGCTCTCGGGCAATCACGGGCTTTCACGCAACAATCCGCTTGAGCGTTACCACCGCGACGTGCTGTGCAGCCGCATTCACACGCCGCAAAACGACACCATTCTGGGCGCTGCCGGCCGGCGAGCGCTCGCTGCTTTCCGGGAATCCGTATGACCGCAGGTTTGCATGGCATCGCGCTTTCCAGCGATTTGCCCGAACACGATTACGATGCGCTCGATCCGTTGCGCAACTTCGTTGCCGCGTTTTCGCGACTATTGGAGCGTCGTCCGCACGAGACCACATTGCTCGAAGAAGGGGCTGGGCTGCTTGCCCAGTTGGTCGCCCGGGACGATTGGCTGCCCGAGGCGTTTGCGATACCGCATCCCGAGCACTATCAGCAGTACCTTTTGCATTGCGATTCGGCGCAGCGCTTTTCCATCGTGAGTTTCGTGTGGGGGCCGGGCCAGCGCACACCGATCCACGATCACACCGTGTGGGGCCTGATCGGCATGCTGCGCGGTGCGGAGGATTCGCAGCCTTACGTGCTCGACGCGAAGGGGATACCGATCATCGCGGGCGAGCCGGTGCGACTGTCACCGGGCGACGTCGAGGTGCTTTCGCCGCGGCTGGGGGATATCCACCGCGTGACCAACGCCTATGCCGATCGCGTGTCGGTCAGTATTCACGTGTATGGCGCAAACATTGGTGCGGTGCATCGCAGCGTATTTACCGAAGTGGGGGAGCGCAAAGGCTTCGTCTCTGGCTATGCCAATGCGCAGTTGCCGAATCCGTGGGGCAGAGCGGCCCAGCGCGTCTGAGACGTCCGACACCTCGCAAGCCGCGTTGCGCATGCCGCAGCGCACCACGTCGTGCGGTGCACGGGAGACAGCGCCTTCTGCCACAATGGCCGTCTGCCTGTGCAGACGGGCCAGCCCGCCACGCCGCCACCCGATACCGAAGCTACGTTTGACGAATTCAAGGAATTATCGTGTCCGCTCATTCGACCGACGCGCCGTCGCAAACGGCAGATCAGGCGCCTGCCGCCACTGACGTCACCTTCCCCGAACTGCGTTTTGCCGACGTGCGTGCCGCATTGCTCGCACGTGAGGAAATCGCACTGCTCGACGTTCGCGAAGAAGATCCGTTTGCGCAAGCTCACCCGTTGTGGGCGGCCAATCTTCCGCTCTCGCGGGTGGAAATCGACGCGTGGGCGCGTATTCCGCGACGCGACACGCGCATCGTCGTGTACGGCGAGCATGACGGTCGCGATCTTGCGCCGCTTGCCGCCGCTGTGTTGCGCAAACTGGGTTATACCGACGTCAACCTGCTGGCGGGTGGCCTCGACGGCTGGATCTCGGCGGGCGGTGAAATCTTTCGCGACGTCAACGTGCCGAGCAAAGCCTTTGGCGAGTGGGTCGAGGGATTGCGTCATACACCTTCGCTCTCGGCACAGGAAGTGCAGGCGTTGCTCGATGCGGACGCCGATGTCGTGGTCGTCGACGCGCGTCGCTTCGACGAATACCAGACCATGAACATTCCCGGCTCGACCAGCGTGCCCGGTGCCGAACTGGTGCTGCGCGTGCGCGAACTGGCGCCGGACCCGGCCACGCGCGTGATCGTCAACTGTGCGGGACGCACGCGCAGCATCATCGGCACGCAATCGCTCGTCAATGCCGGTTTGCCGAATCCGGTGGCGGCCTTGCGCAACGGCACCATCGGCTGGACGCTGGCGGGACAGACACTCGAGCGCGGGGCCGATCGCCGTCACCCGGCAACCGTGCGCGAAGCGACGCTGGCTGTGGCGCGCGAAGGGGCGAGAGCCGTGGCCGACCGTGCGGGTGTGCGGCGTATCGCGTTGGCCGACGTACCGTCGCTGAACGCGCCGGGGCGCACCGTGTACCGTTTCGACGTGCGCACGCCGGAAGAGTATGCGGCGGGGCACCTACCCGACTTCGCGAGCGCGCCGGGCGGCCAGTTGGTGCAGGAGACCGATCATCAGGCGCCGGTGCGCGGCGCGTGGCTCGTGCTGGCCGATGACGACGGCGTGCGAGCCGATATGACCGGCTCGTGGCTTGCGCAGATGGGCTGGACGGTGTACGTGGTCGAGCCGCATCGGGCCGAGGCGCGCAGTGCGCAGGGCGGATGGCCATTGCACGCGCCGAGCGCGCCTGACGTGGCGAGCGTTTCGCCGGCGTTGCTGGCGCGATGGCTCGACGAGGGGCAGCCGGGGCAAGTCGCGGTGCTCGACTTCACATCGGGCGTGAATTACGTCAAACGTCACATCCCGGGAGCGTGGTTCGTCATTCGCGCGCGGTTGGCCGAGGCGCTGCGCAAGATCGGGCCAGCGCAGCGTTACGTGCTGACCTGTGGTTCGAGCTTGCTCGCGCGTTTTGCGGCGGCCGATCTGCGACGTCTGACCGATGCCGAGATCGTGGTGCTCGATGGCGGAACGCAGGCCTGGATCAACGCCGGATTCCCGTTGGAGTCGGGAGAAACACGTCTGGCCAGTGCGCGCGACGATCGCTATCGCCGCCCTTACGAAGGCACCGATAACGCGGCGGCGGCCATGCAGGCCTACCTCGATTGGGAGTTCGGGCTGGTGGATCAACTGCACCGAGATGGTACGCACCACTTTCAGGTGGTGTGACGCGCCTCACCAGGCAAGCGCAAGCGAGGGAGATGGCTGGGCGGCGCGAGTCGTGTTTGCGCCGCCGTTTTCGCGGGCAGACGTGGCATACTCCCGAACTTCTGGCGTGCTCGCCTGACTCGCGGATGTGAACCTGTTCACCGAGATGCGGGGGGCGGCGGCCGACCTGCTTTCGATTCGATCATGCCACTGCAGCGCTTCATTGCCCGCCGACTGGGGGCCCTCACCGAGCCGAGCACCCGCATTCCCTACGCCTGGGTGTATCACGAGCCCGACGTCTTCATGCAACGCACGTCGTCGCTGAGCGTTGCCAAAAAATACCTGCACCGTCGTTTGCGTCTCGCTATTAGCGGGCAGTCGAATCGTGAAGTCCGTCATGTGGCGCCGAACGCGCGCGTGTTGTGGATCTATGGCGGCAAGGCGTCCGTGGGCGATGCAGTGATGGACATGTCGGGCCGGGCGCTCTTGCGCGGGCGCGAAGGGCCGGTCGATCTGTTGATCACCCCGGGGCTCAAAGCCGTGTTCGAGGGCGACGACATCTTCCGCCACATTCACGACGATCCTGCGAGTGTGAATCCGGGCGATTACGACGTTGTCGTATTGCAGGAATTCAACTATCCGACGCTGCGGCTCAAGCGCAAATTTTTCCCGTCGTTGCCGTTTGCCTGCCTGTTCCGCTTCTTCCACGGACCGGATCGTAACCAGACGCAATTCAGCCTTGCGGCGGTCAACGACATCTTCTCGCTGGGGTTGGCGTCAGACGAACTGTTCGCCCGTGCAAAGCCGTATCTGCGAGGCGAGTCCGAGGTGCCGGCGGCCATTGCGCAGCAATTGCCGCCGGGGCCGTTCCTCGTACTGGCGATGGGGGGCGTCGAGCCGCGCCGCACGTATGCGCACTGGCGCGAATTCCTGCAGGCCTACGACATTGCATACCAGCCGGGGATGCCGGCGGGCATTGTGTTGTTGGGATCTGGCAATGGTGCGGAGGCGGCGAAAGCGTTGATGGCGGGGACATTCGTCAACCTGCGTCTGGTGTCGTTCGTCGGCCAGTTGACGTTGCGCGATGCGAAGCGAGTGATTGCGAACGCCTCGCTTTTCGTGGGTGCCGATGGTGGCTTGATGCATGTGGCGCACACCACGCCGACACCGAGCGTGACGCTCTTCGCGAAGGCCGAGCCCCCTTATTTGCGGCTGACGCCGCAGTGCCAATCGACGCCGTTGCAGACCGACTCCGATGTGAGTGCGGTCGATCCGACGGAATTGGCCGAGACGGTCATTACCACCTTGGCATCGACGCCCCCGCGCCTGGGCTAAGGTGTAGTCAGCGGCACATCACTTTCGCCACCGGCGGGTTGCCGGTGCGCTTCCGGCCGCCATGCGTCAGGCGTGGCCAAACGAAAATCATCGAACGTTGACGGGTTCCAGATCAGCGGGCGCCGATCACTTCTGGTTGGCTTTGATCGCGGCACGGATGAGTGCGGTGAGGGCTTTTTCGTTGATGGCGTCGCCGAGATGAAAATCGATGGCGCGGCGGGTATTCCCGTCGAGGCTGGCATTGAACAGGTGAGCGGGATCGGGAAGCGAGGCGCCTTTGGGGAACGTGAGTTTCACGGCGGCCTTATAGGATTCGCCGGTGCAGAGGATGCCGTTGCAGGACCAGACGGGGACCCGCCATTTCCATTCCTCGACGATATCGGGGGAGGCGTGGTTAATGATGGTGCGGAGTTGGGCGAGGAGCGTGCCGCGCCAGTCATTGAGTTCGGCGATACGTTCGTCGATCAGCGCGGTGGCGTTGGGAGCATCGGGTGTGGCCTTCGTCATCGAGGGATACCTCCGGTGGGGGGAGTGGGCAGACACGAGGGAGCGTGAGTTGCCATTGTAGCGATGGGGGAGGATGACGCGTGAGGGGGCGGGGAAAGAGACGGACCGGGGCCCCTTTCTGAATCGAGTTGGGTTTATGTCTGAGAGGCGGAAAGGGGCCCCGGTCCGTCGGAGAGGGGCTCCGGGGGTGTGCAGCAGGTCAACAGGTCAGCAGTACAGCGACGGGTCAGCCGATCAGCCGACCCGCCGTGCGGGGCAATAAGCCTGGCGATTCAGAACGCGGCGCTATAGATCGCGAACGCATCCGCCTCGGTGACCTCACGAGGATTATTCACGAGCAGACGCGTCTGAAGCATGGCGTCGCTGGCCATACGGGCGATGTCTTCCTGCTTGACGCCGACTTCACGCAACGTGCGCGGAATCGCGGTATCGACGATCAACTGTTCGATGTGTTGAATCAGCGCGTCGGTTTTCGCCGCATCGCTGCCAGCGATCTTGGCGGGCAGAATCACATCGGCGAGTTCAGCGTAGAGCTTGCTGGCGGCGCTCGCATTGAAGCGCATGACGTGCGAGAGCACGAGGGCGTTCGACAGGCCGTGAGCGACGTGGAAGATGCCACCGATCGGATAGGCGAGGGCGTGCACCGCGGCGACCGGCGAATTCGCGAAAGCTTGTCCGGCGAACATCGCGCCAACCAGCATGGCTTCGCGGGCTTCACGGTTGTTGCCGTCGTTGCAGGCGGGCAGCAGATTGCGCGAGAGCAATTCGAGGGCTTTCACGGCGAGCGTGTCTGAAATCGGATTCTTCAGATGCGCGGAGGTGTAGGCCTCGATGGCGTGAACCATCGCGTCGATGCCCGTGGCGGCCGTCGCGGCGCGCGGCAGGCCGAGCGTGAGTTCCGCGTCGAGAATCGCGAGATCGGCGTAAAGCTGCGGGGCGACGACGCCCATCTTCGTCGTCTCGCCGGTCGTCACGATCGACACCGCCGTGACTTCCGAACCGGTGCCGGCGGTCGTCGGCATCTGCACCAGCGGCAGGCGCGTGCCCGTCACCTTCTTGATGCCGTACATCTCCTTGATCGACTGCGTGCCGGGAAGCAGCACGGCGAGCAACTTGGCCACGTCCATCGACGAGCCGCCGCCCAGACCCAGCACGATTTCCGCATCGGCCGCGCGAGCGCGTTCGGCCGCTTCCAGCACCACATGCTCGGGCGGATCGGCGATCACGTCGTCGATCACCGAGACTTGCCAGTCATGCTTCGCGAGGTCTGCCAACGCGGGGGCCAGCAAGCCGCTCTTGTGCAAAAAGCCGTCCGTCACCACGCACAGGCGTTTGCCCGTCGGATACTGCTCACGCAACAGCGCGCCCAGACGGCGTGCCGCACCAAATTCCACGACGACGGTCGGAACCGTCTGGAAACGAAAAGCGTTCATCATCGTTTTCCTCTTGAGACCTTCTCAGACTGCCGCGACCATCTGGCCGCGATCGATTCGGTAGACGTTATCGAGCACCGCGCCTGCGTGTTGCAAGTCTGCGCCCGACAGCACCACGGCGAGGCCGGCGCCGCGCATCTGGCCGATCACCTCGGCAATGCGCTTCGAGAGTGCCGGGGCCACGCCTTCGAACGGTTCGTCGAGCATCAGCAGACGCGAGCTGGTCATCAGCGCGCGTCCGACGGCCACCAGTTTCTGCTGGCCTCCCGACAATTGCAAGGCGCGGCGCGGTGCCCATTCACGGGCTTCCGGAATGATGCGGTAGACCTTGTCCAGACGTTCCTGCACGTCCTTCGCCTTGAGTGCCCACGCGGGCACGCACAGGTTCTCTTCCACCGTCATGTCCGGAATCAGACGGCGATCCTCGGGGGCGTAGCCGATGCCCAGCGACGTGCGCTCATGCGACGGCGCCTTCACCAGATCCACGCCGTCGAACGTCAGCGTGCCGCCGTTCGGCTTCACCAGCCCCATGATCGCGCGCAGCGTCGTCGTCTTGCCCGCGCCGTTGCGCCCGATCAGACCGACGATCGCGCCCTTCGGCACCGAGAAGTGCACCCCGCGCAGAATGTCCGTTGCGCCGAAGCGCACATTCAGATTTCCGACTTCAAGCATGGGCCACCTCGCCTGCCACATTTCCGGTAGCCGGCACCGCAGCCACCGTCTCGCCAATGATCAACTCGCGCACCTGCGCGTCGGCCAGCACCACGTCGGCCGTGCCGTCTGCCAGAATGCGGCCGTCGCAAAACGCCAGCACCCGGTCGCTGTAACGGCGCACGATTTCCATATCGTGCTCCACGAAAAGCACCGTAATGCCCAGGGCGCGCGCCGCATCCAGCACACGATTCATCACGTCGAACTTCTCTTCTGCGGCCACGCCCGAGGTCGGCTCGTCCAGCAACAGCACTTCCGGCTTGCAGACCATCGCGAGTGCGATATCCAGCAACTTGCGAACGCCCTCGGGCAACGTGCCCGAAATCATGTCCGCAAACTCCAGCACGCCCAGACGCGCCAGACTCTCGTTCGCCAGGTCCGCCGACAAGCCCGAAATCGCCAGCGCGATCTCGATGTTCTCACGCGCCGTCTGCGAGCCGAAAAGCTGCGGGATCTGGAACGACCGCGCAATGCCCAGACGCGTAATCTTGCGCGGCGCGAGTCCCGTGATGCGCTTGCCACGGAACACGATCTCGCCGCGATCCGGTTTGATGTAGCCCGTGAGCATGTTCACGAACGTAGTCTTGCCCGCACCGTTCGTGCCGATCAACCCCACCACGCTTTGCGCGTCGATATTGACCGTAATGTCCTTCGCCGGCGTGACACTGCCGAACGTCTTGTACAGGCCAGTGGCCTCAATGATGTGTTTCGATGCCATCTCGTGCCCCTTCATGCAGCGTCGCCCGAGGCGGTCGCTGTTGTCGTTGCCGTCTGCGTGACCGGATGCACCGCAGCCGATTTGCGACGTCCGAGACCCAGGCTCGTCAGCCCGCCCGGCAGGAACGCAATGATCGCCAGCATGATCGCGCCCATCACGATCTGCCACGTGTTCGGTGCGTAGCGATACGCCATCGCGCGAGCCACCTCCAGCAGCAGAGCGCCGATGAACGGCGAGAAGGCGAAGCGTGTGCCCGAGAGCACCGCGATGAAGACAAACTCACCCGAGGTCGTCCAGAACGCCATGTCCGGATCGATGTGACCGATGTTGAACGCCTGCAACGCGCCGCCCAGACCGGCGAGGGCACCCGCGATCACATACGTCAGGTGAATGTTCGCGCGCGCCGACGTGCCCAGATACTCCACACGGATCTCGTTATCCTTGATCGCGGGGCCGAGACGGCCCGGCGTCGAGCGCATGTACACCGCGACCGCCATCACGCACACAATCGCCGCGATGAAACCCACGGCGAACAGATTCGTGCCTGTGAGCTGCCACGGCTCGGCGCTGCTGCCGAGGGTCGGGGCGTTCACGTTGAAGCCGTCGCTGCCGCCGAGTTCCACGTTATTGAGCAACAGGCCGTAGCAGATCATCGACAGCGCCAGCGTGAGCATCGCGAAGAAAATGTCGCGATAGCGCGCCAGCAGGAAGCCGAGGACCAGCGCAAGCAAGGCCGAGACGATCATCGAGACGGCCAGCAGCGCGAACAGCTCCGTCAGACCGTAGTAGTTCATGCCGAGGCCCACGCAGTACGCGCCGACCGCGAAGAACAGCGCCTGCCCGAACGAGGCCAGCCCCGTGCGCAGCAACAGCGCCAGACCCAGCGCGACGATGCCCTTCGAGAGCGCCACCGACACCAGAAACTGCCACTGCGGCAGCGCCAGACCTGCCGCACCGATGGCGGCGAAACCGATCACCGCGAGCCACGTGCCGGGCGCGCGCAGGTGAGAACAGATTGCGGAACTCATATCTTGCGAGCCTCCATCGGAGCGAAGATGCCTTTCGGACGCACAGCCAGCACCAGCGCCATGACGATGTAAATCGAGAACAGTTCGCCTTGCGGCCAGTAATGCACGGCACTCGCGCGTACCAGACCCACAAGCAGGGCGCCGAACGCTGCGCCGGGCAGCGAGCCGAGCCCGCCGATCACCACCACCGCAAACGTCAGCACCACGATCTCGACACCCATGCCCGGGGCCACCGATACCGTCGGCGCGGTCAGCGCACCGCCGATCGCGGCAAGCACCGCGCCGGCCATGAACGTGAGCACGAAATAGCGACTCACGCGAATCCCCATCGCCTGACTGACTTCACGGTCGTGAATCACCGCGCGCAGCAAACGGCCGCTGCGCGTGAACTTCAGGAACGACGTGAGGCCGATACCGGCCACGAGCGCTACGCCCACAATCAGGAAGTTGTAGTTCGGGTACGAAAGATCGCCCAGATCGAAATTGCCGAGGAAGCTATAGGGCTCCGACACCGAGTACGGATCCACCCCCCACACCAGCTTGATCGCGTCTTCCATGATCAGGAAGAGCGCATAGGTGACCAGCAGCAGCACCACGGGGTCTTGCCCGTAGAAACGCTTGAGCACCCCGCGCTCCATGATGAAACCAATGGCTCCGCCCGCGACGATGGCCGCCAGCACGAGCAACAGATAGCTCACGTAAAGATTGCCGCCCTGGGCAACCCACGGGCCGATCAACGTCACGCCAGCGTATGCGCCCAACGCATACAGGCTGCCGTGCGCCATGTTCAAGATTTTGAGCACGCCGTAGACGAGGGTCAGTCCCAGAGCAACCAGGAACAGCCACGCGGCGTACATCACCCCGTCCACCAGGACGGCGTAGATCTGCGACATCTCGCATTCTCCTTGGAACGCAAAGCGGCGCGCGGTACACAGACCGTCACGCCAGCCCTGCGGGTACGACTCGAGGTCGTGACAGCGATATTGCAAGGAGGACCCGCAGGTCCTCCTGAACGAGGCGCCTTAGTGCTTCAGGCCGCCCTTGATCCACTCGGCCGACTTCACGCCTTCGGGCGGGGTGACTTCCGCGATCGAATACTGCTTGACGTCGGTCACGGTGACCTTGCCGTTCACGTTCTTCACAATGCCGAACGCCGTACCCTGCGCAGCCTGGTGACCCTTGCCCAGCGTCAGGCCGATCTTGCCGGCCGGCGCCTCGAACGCCAGGTGCTCGAACGACGCGATGACCTGCTCCGGCGTGGGCTGCTTGCCGCCGTTAGCTGCCTGTGCTTTCTCATAGGCCGCCTTGAGCGCCAGAAGGCTCTGGTTCATCTTGTACGACGGGTAGCTCGGCGTATCGTTGAACTTCGCGCTGTAAGCCGTGCGCAGCCAACGGTTCAGGGCATTGTCGGGGGCGAACATGCCGTACATGCCGCGTGCGCCGATGATCACGCCGTCCGGCAGACGCGTCTTGCCGTGCGTGGCCGTCTCGCCTGCGGTGAGCACGGTGAGCGACTTCTTGAACAGATCGCGCGGACCGGCTTGCACCACCAGGCCCTCCAGATCGCCGCCCCAGAAGCTCGAGTGCAGCACGTCCGGATGCGCGGCCAACAGGCTCGAAATGCCGGCGTTGTACTGACCTGCGCCCAACTGCGGCATTTGCGAGCTGACTGCCTTCGCGTTCGGCTTGAGCGCCTTGAGCGTGCCTTCGAAGTCAGCCCATGCGTCCTGACCCCAGGCGTAGTTCTGATTGATACCGGCGTAGGTTTGCAGATCCGGCTTGCGCTCGGCGACGTAGCGGGCGGCGCCCACGTTGTCCATCGTGGCCGTGGCGACCGGACGGAAGACGTACTTGAAGCTGGCGTCTTCAAACACGCGCGGCGTGCCGCAATCGAAGAACAGCGTGACCTTCTTCAGCTCTTCCGCGACCGGTGCGATGGCCAGGCAGTTACCCGAGGACGTGTAGCCCACCACGTAGTCCACCCCTTGATTCAGCAAGTTGCGGTACTCGCTCACTTGCTTGCTCGTGCTGCCGGCTTCGTCGATGTAGACGAGTTCGATCGGCGCGCCGCCGAAACCCTTCGTGGCGTAAGGCGCCGGCACCTTGCCAGCGTTGAGCTCGGCTGCCGTGACTTCGGCGGCATTCTTGGCGGGCACGCCGAAGGGGCCGGCGGCGGCGCCCGACATGAATGTCACGATGCCGATCTTGATCGGCTTTGCATCGGCTTGTGCCGTTGTGGCAACCGAGGCGATGGCGGCGCCGGCCGCAAGTGCGAGAGCGAGCGGCTTCATGCCGCGCTGGATAACGCGCTTCATACTGGTTTCCTTTGGTGGTGTTGCGACTTGTGTGTCGATTTATGCGTTAGCGGAGTTCTGATGCTCCGGTGCGTCGGTGCGAGGGCAGGGCCCGTTACCGGGCCCGTCCATCACACTTGCAGGCACAGGTACTTCAGTTCGAGGTATTCCTCGATGCCGTAGTGCGAGCCTTCACGGCCCACGCCGGATTGCTTGATGCCGCCGAACGGCGCGACTTCGTTGGAGATCAGGCCGGTGTTCAGACCGACCATGCCGTACTCGAGCGCCTCGGCCGTGCGCCACGCGCGCGAGATATCACGCGTGTACAGATAGGCCGCGAGACCGAATTCGGTGTCGTTCGCCAGGGCGACGGCGTCGGCATCGCGCGTGAAGCGGAACAGCGGCGCTACCGGGCCGAAGATTTCTTCGCGTGCCACGCGCATTTGCGACGTTGCATCGGCGATCACGGTCGGTGCGTAGTAAGTGCCGCCCAACGCGTGCGCTTCGCCGCCGACCAGCACGCGGCCGCCGCGGGACTTGGCGTCTTCGACCAGCGTCACGACCTTTTCCACGGCCTTGCCTTCGATCAGCGGGCCGATCGTCACGCCGTCTTCCAGACCGTTGCCGACCTTCATCTCGGCGACACGCCTGGCGAATTTCTCGGCGAATGCGTCGTAGACGCCATCCTGAATATAGAAGCGGTTGGCGCACACGCAGGTCTGGCCACCGTTGCGGTACTTCGCGGCGATGGCACCTTCGACGGCGGCGTCGAGGTCGGCGTCGTCGAACACGATGAACGGGGCGTTGCCGCCCAGTTCCAGCGACATGCGCTTGACCGTCGGTGCGCACTGCGCCATGAGCAGACGGCCCACGCCGGTCGAGCCGGTGAACGACAGCTTGCGCACGCTCGGGTGCGCGGTAAGCACGCCGCCCACTGCGCGGGCATCCCCCGTGACCACCTGGAACACGCCACCCGGAATGCCGGCGCGATGGGCCAGTTCGGCCAGCGCGAAGGCCGACAGCGGCGTGAGTTCGGACGGCTTGACCACGATGGCGCAACCCGCGGCCAGTGCCGGGGCGACCTTGCGCGTGATCATCGCTGCGGGGAAGTTCCACGGCGTGATGGCCGCGCACACGCCCACCGGCTGCTTGAGCGTGACGAGGCGCTTGTCCGACGCAGGCGTGGCGAGCACGTCGCCATCGACCCGCTTGGCTTCCTCCGCAAACCACTCGATGAAGCTCGCGGCATAGGCGATCTCGCCGCGCGACTCTGCCAGCGGCTTACCTTGCTCGCGGGTCATCAGGTACGCCAGATCGTCGGTATTGGCGATCATCAGATCGAACCAGCGGCGCAACACGGCGGCGCGCTCCTTGCCGGTGCGGGCCGCCCACGGCTTTTGCGCCGCTTCGGCCGCGACCACCGCACGCGTGGTTTCCTCGGCGCCGAGTTCCGGCACCTTGGCCAGCACTTCGCCCGTGGCCGGGTCGAGCACGTCGAACGTCTTGCCGCTGTCGGCGGCGATCCATTGACCGTCGACCCAGGCGAGGGTCTTGAGAAGGGTAGTGTCTTTGAGTTGCATGGCAGTGGGCCGGGCGCGCCGGCTTTTCCTGTTGGCGAATCGGCGTGCGGCAGGGTCTCGGCTTGTCGCTTGCCGTTCTATCTATTGAACGGTATTCTATGTATTGAATGTGATTCTACGTATTGAACGTTTCGGGTGCAACTAAGGGGTTTTCCTAGGGCGGAATGAGAATGACTTGCCCGTACCATGCTGGCGGCGTGGCCTGCCACCCGATCCCTCCTCACGATTTCGAAGCCGATTCCCGATTCATGCCCAAGCGCAAACTCGACGTACCCGCCAATGCCTCTTCCGATGTCCTCGCCACCGAGCCGCTCAAGACCACGGCACCTGCCGTGGTGCGGGCGGTGCACATCCTCGATGTGATTGCGGCGTCGTCCGAACCCGTGGCGCTGGCTGATCTGGCGCGCGAGACGGGCGTACCCAAGAGCACGCTGCATGGTTTGTGCGAGACGCTGGTCAAGCTGCGTCTGGTCAAGCGCCATGCCAACGGCGGCATGACGATGGGGTCCTATGTGATGGGATGGGCGAATGCGTTTCTGTCGCAGACCAACATCACCGAGGAGTTCCGGGCGGTCTGGGAGGCGTCGCGCGCCTTTGCACAGGAAACGGTGACCCTGTCCGTGCTGGACGGCGCCGACGTCATCTATCTGGCTTGCCACAACGGCAACCGGCCGTTGGGCGTGACGTTCCGGATTGGTATGCGACTGCCCGCGCCGTACACGGCGACGGGCAAAGCCATGCTCTCGACGTTGCCGCCGGGCGAGGCGGCCGACCTGCTGGCCGGTGCCTGGCCTGCACCGCTTACACGCGCGAGCGTGAGCGCTTATCCGGCGTTGGCCGAGGAGATGGCGCAGGTGCGCCGCGATGGCTATTCGATCGACAACGGTCAAATGCGCGAAGGCATGATTTGCTTCGGTGCACCGGTGTTCGATGCGAGCGGCGAGCGCGCCGTGGCGGGGCTGGCCGTTAGCTTTCTCACGAACGAGATCGATTCGCAGACCGGTCAGCGCATTGGACGCCAGATGCGCGAACTGGCTGATCAGCTCTCCGTGCGGCTCGGCGCTCAGGCCCGCCGCTAAGGTATATCCACGCTGTCAGCGTGGTGTCATTTTCCCGTCAGGCAGGTGCTGATCTGCCGACAGCGTGGTGCGGCCATCGGATTGTTATCTTTGACGGAACAGTCATGTTCAATTATGCGGGCTATTCCCTAGGGGTTATCACTGGCATTATTTGGCCTTGACTGATGTCCAGACAAGCCAGCGGAAGCGTAGGGAAGCGCGATCCCGGCGGTGCCATGGGGCGGACATCCATTCGGGAAGCACTACGCCATGTCCAATATCGCAATCGTGTACTACTCGCAAGGCGGCGCAACCGCCATGATTGCTCATTCCGTCGCGCAAGGCGTGAACGACGCCGGCGCACATGCACAACTGCTCAGTATCGAGCCGCACCAACTCGTTGACGGGCAATGGCACGACGAGGCCATGCTCGCACGTCTGGCTGCCGCCGATGCGATCATCTTCGGTGCACCGGCCTATCAGGGCGGGATCGCCGCGCCGTTCAGGGCCTTTGCCGACGCCACGACCGGCATGTGGCGGGCGCGTAGCTGGCGCAACAAGGTCGCAGGCGGATTTGCGTTCAGTTGCCGTTCGGCCGACGACAAACGCAACACCCTCGACTACTTCGCGGCACTCGCTGCGCAGCAGGGGATGGTGTGGGCCGATGTCGAAACCTCGGACATCGAAGTGAGTGTCTCTGCCGGCAAGCGTCATCCCGGTGAGTTTCCGGCCGCAGCGGTGTCGGGGATGGAAGTCGACGCCGCCTATGCCCTCGATCCGGCAGATGTGATCGCGGGCAAGCAATATGGCCGCAACGTCGCCGGGATGGTGGCGCGTCTCGCGGGCGAAGTGCTCGAATCGCCCGCCGCGCTCGCACGCCGTGCGCGCGAAGCGGCCGAACGGCGTCTCTGATTCCCGGTCGCGTCGGCAACGCGTGAGTGGCAGGCGGGGCCGCGAAAGACCGCCGGAGATGAATCGCAGTCGCCATGAAAAAAGGCGTGGGGCCGGATAGGGCGCCCACGCCTTTTTTCATTGGCAGGACAGACTCAGTTGCTTGGCGCGTCGCTGGCCGGTTCGGCGTGGATTTGCAGGACGGCGTCGCGTTTGGCCAGCAGGTGCTTGCGCAGAATTTCGCCGAGGCGCTTGCCGTCGTGTTTTTCCAGCGCATCGATCATCTGCTCGTGTTCCGAAATGGCGCGGTCCCACTTGTCCGCATGGAAGTTCGAGCGAAAGCGCAGCGCCATCAGACGTCGATTGATCGACATATACGTCTGACGCAGCGCCCCGTTACGCGCTGCTTCGTTGATGCGATCGTGAATTGCCTGATTGCGCGCGTAGTAGCCCGGCAGATCCTGCTGTGCGCGGCACGCGAGCATCGCGTAATGCAGCGCCTTGACCTCGGCCAGTTCGACGGGCGTCATGCGCTCGGCGGCCAGTTCACCCGAAAACGCTTCGAGAGCACTCATCAGCTCGAACATTTCCCGGATTTCCTTCTCCGTCATGCGGGCGACGCTCGCCCCGCGATTCGGCGCGATCTCGATCAATCCCTCTGCGGCCAGCACCTTGAAGGCTTCGCGCAGCGGCGTGCGCGAGATGCCCAGGGTTTCGCACAACTCGCGTTCGTTGAGTTTGACACCGGGGGAGAGCACCCCCTCGATGATGAGCTTGCGCAAGTGCTCGACCACGGTGTCGTGCAAACGCAGGCGTTCCACACGCGGAATGTCTGGGGTGGCAATCGTCGACGTGTTTTCCATTTTTTGCATTCAAAATCATCAAGCCTTCATGATCGCGATTGTAACGTACCGTCTCCGGTACCCCTATCTCTAGGGTAAACGCCTGTATTAAAAGCGCTTCTCACCTCTTGCGAAAGTCTTCGGCTCTGCTAAAGTATTTTGCATGCAAAATTCAAAATAGAATTTTTGAAGAGGAGAGAGACGTTCATGTTGAAGCTCGATTTCCATCCCTCGGGTCGCCATTTCCTGCAGATCCCTGGTCCCAGCCCGGTGCCCGATCGTATTTTGCGCGCCATGAGCTACCCGACGATCGACCACCGCGGCCCGGAATTCGGCGCGCTCGGTCGCAAGGTGCTGGCCGACATCAAGAAGATTTTCAAGACGGAACAGCCGGTCGTGATTTATCCGGCGTCGGGGACGGGCGCGTGGGAAGCCGCGCTGACGAATACGCTCTCGCCCGGCGACCACGTGCTCATGTTCGAGACGGGGCACTTCTCCACGCTGTGGAAGAAGATGGCCGAGAACCTGGGGCTGAAGCCAGAGTTCATCGGCCTGCCGGGGACCGACGGCTGGCGCCGTGGCGTGCAGCCGGACATGATCGAAGCTCGTCTTCGTGCCGACACCACCCATGACATCAAGGCCGTGTGCGTGGTGCACAACGAAACCTCGACCGGCGTGACGTCGGACATCGCGGCCGTGCGGCGTGCCATCGACGCTGCCGGGCATCCCGCGCTGCTGCTCGTCGACACGATCTCGGGTCTCGGCTCGGCCGATTACCGTCACGACGAATGGGGGGTGGACGTCACCGTCTCGGGCTCGCAGAAGGGCCTGATGCTGCCGCCGGGGATCAGTTTCAACGCGGTCTCGCCCAAGGCGCTCGAAGCCGGCCGCCACGCCAGGCTGCCGCGCGCCTTCTGGGGCTGGCAAGAAATCATCGAAGCGAACAAGAACGGCTACTGGCCGTACACGCCGAACACGAATCTGCTGTACGGCCTGTCCGAAGCGCTCGACATGATTCTCGAAGAAGGGCTGGACAACGTGTTCGCCCGCCACCAGCGTCTGGCCGAGGCCACGCGCCGCGCGGTGCGTGCGTGGGGGCTCGAGATTCAGTGTCAGGACCCGGCGGTATACAGCCCGGTGCTCACGGGCGTGGTCATGCCGCAAGGGGTGGATGCCGACGACGTGCGCAAACGCATCTACGAACGCTTCGATATGTCGCTCGGGCAGGCGCTCGGCAAGATCCGCGGCACGATGTTCCGCATCGGCCATCTGGGCGACTGCAATGACCTCACGCTCATGGCAACGCTCGCGGGCTGCGAAATGGGTCTGCAAATTTCCGGCGTGAAACTCGCCGGTTCAGGTGTCGTCGCAGCCATGGACTACCTGGCACAGGCAAAAGATACGCCGTCTCTCAAGGCCGCTGCCTGACCTGCCGTTAGTTGTCCTTATCAGGAGACGAGGACGCCGTTGCCGTAGTCGGCGTCCTTGCAGTGAACGCTTTAATTGTCATTCATGCGTCACAGGGCTTCCACACAGAAGAGTCCGTGACGCAGCAACACCTTTTGCGCTGCCGGCACGCTGCGGGCGCGCTTCACAGGATGTTTCAGGAGACATGCAATGAAGCTTTTCAAAGCGACAAGGGTCGTGCTGGTGATGCTATGCGTCATGTATTTCATCACCTACCTCGATCGTGTCAACGTCAGCACGGCTGCGGCCGGCTTCGGCAAGGAATTCAATCTCAACAAGACCGAAATCGGTCTCGTCTTCTCCGCTTTTGCCTATCCCTATCTGGTCTTCCAAATCATCGGCGGCTGGGTGAGCGATCGCTTCGGTGCGAAGCGCACGCTGCTCGTCTGCGGTGCCTTGTGGGCTGTCGCAACGATTCTCACCGGTATGGCGGGCGGTCTCGTCACGCTGCTGCTGGCGCGTCTGCTGCTTGGTCTGGGCGAGGGCGCCACGTTCCCGGCTGCGACGTCTGCCATGTCGCGCTGGATTCCCAAAGAGAAGCGCGGTTTCGCTCAGGGGATCACGCACGCGGCGTCGCGCATCGGTAATGCCGTTGCACCGGCCGTGGTGGTGTTCATCATGGCCACGCATGGCTGGCGCGAATCGTTCTATCTGTGCGGTATCGTGAGCCTCGTCTGGGTGGTGCTGTGGGGCCTCACGTTCACGGAGCGTCCGCAGGATCATCCGCGTATCACGACGGAAGAACTCGCAGTGTTGCCCGCCCTGAAAGCCAAGAGTGCGTCGGTGCCGTGGGGGCCGCTGTTCAAGCGCATGATGCCGGTGACGGTCGTGTACTTCTGCTACGGCTGGACGTTGTGGCTCTTCCTGTCATGGATTCCTCAGTACTTCCTGCATAGCTACGACCTCGATCTGAAGAAGTCGGCGCTGTTCGCGTCGAGTGTGTTCTTCGCCGGTGTCGTCGGCGATACGCTCGGCGGGATCGTCACCGACAAGCTCTACGAACGCACTGGCAGTCTGAAGCGGGCGCGTAGCTGGATGGTGTCGGTGTGCATGCTGCTCACGCTGATCTCGCTCGTGCCGATGATGTTCACCCATCATCTGTACGTGTCGATGGCCTGCCTGGCGTTCGGCTTCTTCTTCGCCGAAATGACGATTGGCCCGATGTGGGCGATCCCGATGGACGTCGCACCGGAATATTCGGGCACGGCCAGCGGCATGATGAACACGGGTTCGGCGCTGGCGGCGATTCTCTCGCCGGTGATCTCGGGCTACCTCATCGACCGCACGGGTAACTGGGAACTGCCGTTCCTGGGCAGCATGATTCTGATGGCTGTTGGTGTGGTGCTGGCCTTCCGCATGCAACCCGAGAGCAAGTTCTCGATGGCCGGCGATGCCGGCAAGCCGAGCAACGCCCGTCAGCCTGCCTGACGCGCCAAGCATGCTCGCCTGATCGACCCGCCGCCTCGACAGTCTCGACGTCGACACGGGCGCTGAAGGCGGCATGCGCCGTATCTCTGCAAAACACCTGCCGGGCGGGCTTCACGCCTGCCCGCAGCAGGCCCGCCACACGTCGACTCGCCATCGGACCGGCAGCCTAACGCCAGCAACATCATGAATTCCCAATCGAACGCCCGCGCCAATTCTCATGCGAATCTCGTCAGTCAGCCCGTGCATCTGATGCCGATGCAGCGTGGCGGGGTGGCCCTCACGCCTTTGCAGGATCGTTTGCGCCGCGAGATGCGTGGCGATGTGCTTTTCGACCGCGCGAGCCGTGGCCGCTATGCGACGGATGCATCGATCTACCAGATCTTTCCGATCGGTGTGGTGGTGCCGCGCGATCAGGAAGACCTGATTCGCGCGCTGGACATCGCGCGCGATCTGCAGGTGCCGGTGCTCGCACGCGGTGCAGGCACGAGCCAGTGCGGGCAGACCATTGGCGAGGCGCTCGTCATCGACAACAGCAAATGGCTCAACCGCGTGGTGGCGTTCGACGCCGAAGCATGCACCGTCACCGTCGAGCCGGGCATCGTGCTCGATCACCTCAATGCGTGGCTCAAACCCCATGGCCTGTGGTTTCCGGTCGACGTATCGACGGCGGCGCAATGCACCATTGGCGGCATGACCGGCAACAACTCGTGCGGCTCGCGCTCGCTTGAGTACGGCAACATGGTGCATAACGTGCTGTCCATCGACGCCGTGCTCGCCGATGGCGCGCAATTGCACTTCGGTTCGCTGCACACGCCGCCCACGGATGCCCGTACCCAGGCCATTCTCGCGAGCGTTCACGACATTGCAGTGCGCGAGCGCGACGAACTGCGCGAGCGCGTGCCGCGCGTGTTGCGCCGCGTGGCCGGTTACAACCTCGATCTGTTCGACTGCCTCAATCCGCGCGCCTACACGGACGATGGCGTTGCCAATCTGTCGCATCTGCTGGTCGGCTCGGAGGGCACGCTGGCGTACAGCCGTCAGATCACGCTAAAGCTCGTGCCGCTACCGGTGCACAAGACGCTCGGCGTGGTGAACTTCCCCACGTTCTATCAGGCGATGGATCTCACGCAACACATCGTCAAGCTGGGGCCGGTCGCGGTGGAACTGGTCGACCGCACGATGATCGATCTGGCAATGGACAACGCGGCGTTCCGTCCCGTGATCGAGAAGGCGCTCGTCGGTGATCCGCAGGCGATTCTGCTCGTGGAGTTTGCCGGCGACGACGCCAACGCATTGCGCGCGAAGCTCGATGAGCTTGCCACACTCATGGGAGATCTCGGGCTGCCCGACAGCGTGGTGAAGATGCCCGAAGCGGGGCCGCAGAAGGCGCTGTGGGAAGTGCGCAAGGCGGGCCTGAACATCATGATGAGCATGAAGGGCGACGGCAAACCGGTGTCGTTCATCGAAGACTGCGCCGTGCCGCTGGAGCACCTCGCGGAGTACACGCGGCGTCTGACCGAGGTGTTCCATCGCAACGGCACCGAAGGCACCTGGTACGCGCACGCGAGCGTGGGGACGCTGCATGTGCGTCCGATTCTCGACATGCGCCGCGACGGCGCGGTGAAGATGCGCGCCATTGCCGAAGAGGCGGCGGCGCTCGTGCAGGCGTACAAGGGGGCGTACTCGGGCGAGCACGGCGACGGGCTGTGTCGGGGCGAGTGGGTGGCCTGGCAGTATGGGCCGCGCATCAATGCGGCGTTCGGTGAGATCAAGCAACTGTTCGATCCGCAGAACCGCTTCAACCCGGACAAGATGGTGCGTCCACCCAAGATGGACACGCGCGAGCTGTTCCGTTTCGCGCCGGGCTACGAAGCCAGACCGATCACGCCCGCGCTGGACTGGACGGCGTGGAACGTGAAGCGCGATGCGCTGACTGGCGAGCAGACTCCGCCCGATACGGGCACCGATGTCACGCATGGTCTCGCGTCGGCGGTGGAGATGTGCAACAACAACGGGCATTGCCGCAAGTTCGACGCCGGTACGATGTGCCCGAGCTACCGCGTGACCCGCGATGAACAACATGTGACGCGCGGACGTGCGAATACACTGCGTTTGGCCGTCTCCGGCCAATTGGGCGAGGACGGGCTCGCAAGCGACGAGGTCAAGGCCGCGCTCGACCTTTGTGTGTCGTGCAAGGGCTGCAAGCGCGATTGTCCGACGGGCATCGACATGGCGCGCTTCAAGATCGAGGCGCGTCATGCGCGCGCCAAGCGTCATGGTGTGTCGTTGCGCGACAAGCTGATCGCGTACCTGCCGCGCTATGCGCCGTGGGCCAGCCGCGTGGGCGGCCTGCTCGACGCAGCGCAGCGTCTGCCGGGCAGCAATGCCGCCAAGCGCTGGCTCGGTCTGGCGCTGGAGCGCTCGGTGCCGGCGTTGACGTCGTCGTTTCTCGCGAATCAGACGCCCCTCGCTTGCGCGCCGGAGACGGCCGGGCAGCGCCAGGTGCTGCTCTTCGTCGATACGTTCAACAACTACATGGAGCCGGAGAACGCACGCGCCGCGAAGCGTGTGCTCGAAGCGGCCGGCTATACCGTCCATGTGAATCGGCGTGCGGGCGAACGTCCATTGTGCTGTGGGCGCACGTTCCTCGCGGCGGGTCTGGTAGACGAAGCGAAGGCGGAGGCGCGACGGTTGCTCGACGCCGTGATGCCATTCGTCGAACGCGGGGTGCCGATTGTGGGGTTGGAGCCGTCGTGCCTGCTGTCGCTGCGCGACGAAGTGCTGGGTTATGGCTTCGGCGATATGGCCCGCAAGGTGGCCGACAATGCGTTCCTGTTTGAGGAATTTCTGGTTCGCGAGAAGGCGGCCGGGCGTTTCGATGTCGCATGGCAGGCGTTGCCCGACGGCGTGGGCGAGGCGCTCGTGCACGGGCACTGCCATCAGAAGGCGTTCGATGCCTATTCACCCGTGACGGCGGTGCTTGGTTGGGTGCCGGGGCTGAAGGTATCATCGATCGAGTCGTCATGCTGCGGCATGGCGGGCAGCTTCGGGTACGAGGCGGAGCACTACGATACCTCTCGCGCCATGTCCGAATTGACGCTGTTGCCGGCAATCCGCCAGCGCAAGGAGAACGCCATCGTTGTTGCCGACGGCACCAGTTGCCGGCATCAGATTCACGATGGCGCTCACACGCAGGCGCTTCACGTCGCTTGCGTGCTGGCCCGGGCGCTGCCTGCATGATCGCCGCTCCTTTCTTGCGAATGCCCTTCAGAGGATTGTGATGCCCGATTCATTCAGTACGGTTTCGACGTCTGCCAACGTGGTGGTTCCTCCGGTCGCGCGCGTGGGCGATTCGCTTGCTCAGGTGGCAACGCCTTCCCTGCTGCTCGATCTCGAGGCCTTCGACGCCAATGTCGCCCGCATGGCGAGTGCTGCTGCGGCAAGAGGGGTTGCCGTGCGTCCGCATGCGAAAGCGCACAAGTCTGTCACGATTGCGCGCGCACAGATGGCGGCGGGCGCGGTTGGTATCTGCTGTCAGAAGGTCACGGAGGCGATTCCATTCGTCAACGCAGGGATCGGCAATATTCACATCAGCAACGAGTTCGTCGGGCAGGCGCGCGTGGCGCTGGTGGTGGAAATGGCGTCGCGCGCCACGCTCTCCGTATGCGTGGACGACGTGCGTCAGGTGGCGCCGCTCGGTAAGGCAGCACAACGCGCCGGTGTGCGCATCTCGGTGCTGCCCGAGGTCGACGTGGGGCAGGGGCGTTGCGGTGTCGATTCGACGGACGCAGTTGGTGCGCTGGTGGACGCCATCGATCATTACGAAGGACTGCGCTTTGGCGGCTTGCAGGCGTATCACGGCAGCGCGCAGCACATCGAGCGCTGGGAAACGCGACGCGACACGGCGCGGCTTGCCGCCGACCGGGCGTCGGCCTATGTGAGGTTTCTGGAGGCGCGCGGCATCGCTTGTCCCGTGGTGACGGGCGGCGGTACGGGCACGGCCGAGTTCGATATCGAGAGCGGCGTCTACACCGAGATTCAACCGGGGTCGTATGTCTTCCTCGACGGCCACTACGGCTCGCTCGAATGGCGCGACGACTGGCGTTTCCGTCATGGCCTGTTTCTCGCGTCGACGGTCATGAGTACGGCGCGCGCCGGCGTCATCGTGTGCGACGCCGGGCTCAAGAGCGTGGCGACGGATTCGGGGCTGCCGCGTTTCTGGTCGTCGCAGCAGGTGGGCAAACCGCATTACCGCA
Organism: Pandoraea fibrosis; assembly: GCF_000807775.2. Taxonomy (NCBI): domain Bacteria; kingdom Pseudomonadati; phylum Pseudomonadota; class Betaproteobacteria; order Burkholderiales; family Burkholderiaceae; genus Pandoraea; species Pandoraea fibrosis. The sequence continues at coordinate 2,343,141 of NZ_CP047385.1, forward strand.
CGGCGTCGGACGAACATGGCGTGCTCGAATTGGCCTCGCCTGACGAGGACAGCACGCCCTGGCTCGGTGAGCCGATCCTGCTTGTGCCGGGACATTGCGATCCGACGGTGAATCTTTATGACCGGTATGTGGCGGTACGGCATGGCCGGGTGGAAGGGCTGTGGCCCATCGAGGCGCGCGGCCTGAGCCAGTGAGGCGTTACGCCATCGAAAAAATTTCGCTCGGGGGCTTCCCAACTTTCGAAAACCGCGTTATAGTCTCGTTTCTTCGCCGTACGGGGGTATAGCTCAGCTGGGAGAGCGCTTGCATGGCATGCAAGAGGTCAGCGGTTCGATCCCGCTTACCTCCACCAAACGGAAGACTTTATGTCCCCTTCGTCTAGAGGCCTAGGACATCACCCTTTCACGGTGAGTACAGGGGTTCGAATCCCCTAGGGGACGCCAGATTCAACGGCGTGATTCTCGGAAATCTCCGAAAACACGACGTAAAATCGGTTGTCGACAAACGCGCTTGGCTTTACCGCCAAGCGCGTTTTGTTTTTCTGAGACGGATTTCTTTCTCCGACGTCGCGTGAAGGGCAGCATTGCGCGCCCGCCTGTTCCTTATGACATGGGGGCTCGCTTCGCGTTCAGCGCACGGGCGAACTCGCCATCTTCCCCACGACGGTCTTCCACGGCCGTACTCGCCACGCTTTCACCAGTCCATTCACGACATACGGATCGCTTTTCGCAAACGCTTCTGCGGCGGCGGGGGACTCGCCTTCGAAGAGCAATGCCGCAGTGTCGACGGGAGACTCGAGCGCGCCGGCAAGGACCAGTTCGCCGCGATCGGCGGCTTGCCATGCAAGGGCCAGATGGGCGTCGCGATACTGAGCACGACGTTCGAGATAGTCGTCGACGAGATCGTAAGTGAGAAGGTAATGCACGGTGCTATCTCCTTTGCATGCGTTGCGGTACCGATGACCTCTCGCTGCATTATCGGTAAAACGCCGACGGCGGTACGCCGAAATGGCGCTTGAACATGGCGGCAAACGCGCTCTGGCTGGTGTAGCCGTGGTCGAGCGCGACGTTCACGATTTTCTCACCGCGCGCGAGCGCTTCCAAGGCTTGCAGCAAGCGCGCCTGCTGGCGCCAGCGGCCGAACGTCATGCCGGTCTCCCGCGCAAAGCGTCGTTGGAAGGTCTTCGCCGACAGACCGGCATCGCGAGCCCAGTCGTCGATGATCGCGTCGTCGTCAGGCGCTTGCATCAGCCGGTCGCATATGCGGGCCAAACGCGCATCTCGCGGCCATGGCAGATACAGGGGAAGGACCGGCAACGCGATGAGTTCGTCGAGCAACAGACGCATCAGTCGTGCATCGCGCGAGTCGCTGGCGTAGTCCGTCGGCACATGGATGGCCGCGAGAATCAACTCACGCATGAGCGGCGTGATCTCGACCACACAACTCTCGTCGGGCAACGGCTCCGTGCCCGGTTCGACGAACACGGTGCGCATCTTGACGTTACCGCTCATCTGAACCGTATGTTCCAGTCCGGCCGAGAGCCAGACGCCACGCGTGGGCGGCACCACCCATCGACCCGACGCCGATGCGATGATCATCACGCCCTCGATCGCGTAGAGCAATTGCGCCCGACGATGCGAGTGCGACGCGATGAACTCGTTGTGCGCATAGTCGACCGCCATCGCCGCCATTGGCATCGGTGTGTTTTCAAAACGCACGTGATCGGTCTGGCGCGCGTTCCGGGGCTCGCGGAGGGGACTCATGGGGTGTCCTTTTCAAGACAGATTTCGGAATTTTAGCGTGAGACACCCCGTCGCGACATGGCCGACGATGACGCTTCCCTTTCACTACTTGCGGAAATTCGTCATGGGGTACTTCCTGTATCCGCTCGGCGCCATGTTGTTGTGGGCCGGCAATGTCATCGTCTCGAAGCTCTCGGCCACCACCATCGCGCCGTCGGCCATTACGTTCTACCGACTGGTGCTGGCACTTGCCGTCATGACGCCATTCGTCATTCGCCCGCTGGCGCGCAACTGGGGGCATATTCGCCCGCAACTGGCCAAACTCGGCTTCCTCGGCTTTCTGAGCATGTCGTTCTATCAGAGCCTGTCGTATCTCGCCGCGCACAGCACCACGGCGACGAACATGGCGATTGTGACAGCGCTCGCGCCGCTGCTCACGTTGCTTTGGAGTGTCGTGCTGCTGCGCGAGCCGCCAACCCTCGGCATGCTCGTCGGTGGCCTGTTGTCATTGGCTGGGCTGGTCTATCTGATCGGGCAGGGGCACCCCTCGCAACTGCTCGACGGCGGTGTGCATCTGGGGGATGTGCTCATGTTGATCGCGTCGGCATCGTATGGTCTGTACAGCGTGTTGCTGCGGCGCTGGCATGTGGCCGTGCCGCCCGCGCAGTCGACCTATGTGCAGGCCTGGGCAGCACTCGTGACGATGATTCCAATGCTGGTGCTCGTACCCGCCGGTCAGGCACAACTCAACGCGGCGACGGTGCCGCTGGTGCTGTATGCCGGGCTGGGCGCCTCGATTCTGCTGCCCATTCTCTGGATCCAGGGCATTCGCCATCTGGGGCCAAATCGTTGCAGCATGTTCATCAACGTGTTGCCCGTCATGACGGCGGCGATTGCGGTGGTGCTGCTGGGTGAGCGCTTGCACACGTTTCACCTGATCGGTGGTGGCGTCGCGCTCGTCGGGGTATTCATTGCCCAGCGTTGGCAACGGCCGCTGCCGGGGTTCGGCACGGCACCTGATGCATTGGAAACACCCGCGCCGTCCGATGAGTCGGACGAAGTCCCTGCGTAAGTCGGTAAGTCTGTGGCCCCCGCTGTTGCAACGACAACGGCGGGGCAGGGGACATCGCCTGATGCGCAGCGATCTATGCGTTGCGAACGGCGACCCCGTAAGTGCTCACTATGCGACGGTCTTGCTCTTGTGCAGAGAACGCCTCCCAGAGCAGGCCGTTGCAGTCGGTGCTGCTGGCATATTCAGGCGTGTCGTCGTCTTCGAAGCCGATGTGACGCAGCTCGCCAGCACGCGCGGGCGATTGGTTGATCGAGAAGTTCAGCAGATCGGTGCGCCACATGGCGTATGCGCCGGGCACCACGGCTGCGGGCGGCTGGCCGAGACGAATGGAATAGTCCTGAATGGATTCGTCGAGATCGCGCACGGCGAGCGCGATGTGAAAGCGTTTCATGGGGTCTCCTGACGTGAGCATGAGTACGCGTCGACACAGACCTGTGTGAGCGCCCGCTCGCATGATGCGCGAGGTGTCGATTGCGTTGATAGAGGGTCGATAGGATCGACGAGCTCCATCATATGTGTCGTCAGAAAGCCCAGCCAGACGGCAGCTTATCCCGGTATCTGGCGTAACTGGATGGCAGGCAGCAGCAGCGAAAACGTTGAGGAGCGTCCGGTGGTGATGCAGGGCAGGCGGGGCGCTGAAATGCCCTCGGACGATAGTGCAACGAACGGCCTAAACGGCGTAAGCGTGCGCTTACTGGGGGCGCTGGAAGTCGTTCTCGACCCACGCGCGGGCGCTGTTGCGAGAGAGCTTGAAGGTGGGCGGCACTTTCACCGACGCAAGCGTTTCGCCGAAGCGGTCGATCGCGCTCAGCATCGCATACGGATCGTAGTCGTCGGGCACGATGTCGAGCGTGACCTCGATGTCGCCATCGGGACCGTCGACACTCACCCGCTTGTGCAACTGCGCGCGCAATTGCTGCTCGTGACGGCGCAGCACTTCAGTGGCCGTCTTCACGAGCGTGTGAAACGCGTTGACGTCGAGCGGTTTCGGATTCTTCTTGTCGCGCCCCATGGTCCACGGCCCGACCAGCGCCGGTTCCGATTCTCCATCCCGATACATGGCGACGGCCCAGCCATCGTCCTCCTCGTTCTTGATGACCTTCGCCGTCCATCCATCGTCGCGCCACAGGCGGTCTTCGTGGATGGCATCGGTGCTATCGGCGGTGTCGTCGGTCGGAGGAAGGTCGGTGGAGATGGCAGTCACTGTCGGAGATCGGCGCTTGGGGGGAGAGTGGCAGGCGCGAGTCGTATGCAGGCGTGCACTCGCGAAAGGGGCGATTTTACCGCGTTCGGCCGAGGCACGAACGCGTTCGCCGTATTGCGTAGGGACGTAGCGCGACGTGCGCGCGTCAGCCCTTGACCAGCCCGCCGTCGACGATGAGGTTCTGCCCCGTTACCGCGCGGGCCCACGGGGAGAGGAAATACAGCACGGCGTCGGCGAATTCGTCAGGGGTGGTGACGCGGCGAAGCGGCGTCAGGCTGGCGATGAGATCGAACACGGCCTCTGGCGTTGCGGCACTGGCGTCGGTCACGCGCAACAACCCGCCCGACACCATGTTGACGGTGATGCCGTCGGGGCCCAGATCGTTGGCTGCCGTGCGCGTGAGCGACAGCAGCGCGGCCTTGGCCGTCGTGTAATCGTGGTACGGCACGACAGGGTTCTGGAACAGATTGGTGCCAACGTTCACGACGCGTCCGAAACCGGCCTCGCGCATGCCCGGCAATGCCGCCTGCATCGTATTGAGCGCGCCCTTGACCGCGCCTTCGAATTGCTGCGTGAAGCGCGACCACGCAATGTCACCCAGCTTGGGGCGTGCGTCGCCGTCGAAGCGGAAGTCGGCCAGCGCGTTGTTGACCACCGACACGATCGGGCCGCCGATTTGCTCGCGTGCCTCGGCAAATAGCCGGGCGACCGCCTTCTCGTCGGTCACGTCGGCTTGCAACGCGATGGCGCGCGCACCGAGTGACTCGGCCAGTTCGCGTGCGGCCACGTCGCTGCGCAGGTAGTTGATGACCACGCCCGCGCCCTCACGCGCGAGCGCACGCGTAATGGCCGCGCCCAACCCGCGCGCTCCGCCCGTGACGAGTACCCACTGCGAATCCAGCTTCATTCCGATAGTCCTTGATGACGGTTTCCGATGCGTTGCGCTGGGCGTTCCCCACAACGTGCGGGAACGCAGCGCCGAATGCAAGCACGTGCATTCGGGGCGAACGAGCACAAAAGTCCGACATTATCGCGCGTTCCGGCGCCATGCTTCGAGCGGAGGGTACACGACGGCGCGCGATGTCGGCGGGCGTCGGCCGGTTACTCGTTCGCGACAGCCAGTGCGGCGAGCAACGCGACGGGCAGCAACACGCACCAGAAGCCTGCGCCATGAAAGGCGAAGCCGCCAAAAATGGCCCCGACGGCAAAGGCGGCGAGTGCCGGAATCATCTTGCGCAGACGGGCGCGGGCGGCCTTGTCGTCGCCGCAATTGCCGCTGGCCAGCTCGACCATGTCGATCACGATCTGCGTGGTGTTGCCGGTCATGATGGTGGTCGGGGCGAGATCGGTGAGCACGAGGCGTCCAAGGGCGTTCTGGATGGCGAGTGCCGCCACGCCGAACATGCCGGAGAGGATGGCGAGCGGCGCGTCGGCCGAGACGATGGGTTGGGCGGCCATGCCGACGATCATGAACCCGAGCAGCAACAGCGTCTGCATCACGATCAACAGGCGCAACGGCCGGCGTTCGGTGCGCGAGAAGCCTTGCACGACCAGCTTCACCATGGCGACGAAGATGACGAACACAGGCAGTGCCAGCAGTTTGGCGAGCACGCCCACGTGGGTGCTGGCGACCAGTTGCACGCCGATCATCACGAAGTTGCCGGTCACATGTGCGGTGAACAGGCCGAACAAGGCAATGAAGCCCACGACATCGATGTAGCCCGCCACGAAGGCGAGCACCATGCTGATGGCGGCCGGTTTCGAAAAGTGGCTGACCCATGCGCGGGCAGACGCAGCGGCTTCGGTTGGCGTGGGGATGTGACGGGGGGTACCCATGGTAGCTCCTCTGACGACTTCCGTTGGGGCTTGCACTTGCCCGGCGGCCCTGCGGGCGGCGCCGGGCGCTGATGAAGCATATCATCGCCCCATGACGGCTCACGTCGCGTTGCCCCGCTATACTTCAACACGCCAACGAGCGACATTGCTATCCGACGACGACCGTTCCGCCTTACCCCCATCCCATTGCCGTTCGACGTTTCGAAGGCATCAGGCTTTTTCGACAGGAGAATCCCGATGAAGACAAGCGCGCGTAACCAATTCAGCAGCGCCGTCATTGCCGCTATCGTCACCAATGAAAGCGCCAGGCGTCTCGGGCTGACGGCCGGGCGTGCGGCGGCCGCGCTGGTCAAGGCATCGAGCATGATTCTGGCGGTGGCCTGAGCGCCGTCATCGCGCCATGAATTGCTGAGGGACGGAGGGAGCGCATGACGACGAACATTTCGCTGACCCCCTCGCATTCGCGCACGGAGGCGGCGCTCTTCGCGTCGCTGCTGCTGGCGAATGCCACCCCCGAGCGCGTGGTGCGTCTCGGGCTCTCGGGGGCGGCCATGGCGGCCTTGCTGCGTCGCCACTTCGCGCCGGTGCCCGAGGTGTGGCGCGTCCTGGCGGCCGATTTGCCAACGCCTGCCTGGGCGTCACACGCGATCTTCGTCGTGGAAATGCGCGAAATGTTGCGCCGCCGCGCCAATCCGGTTCTGCATCCGGTGGACGCGGCCGATATGGCGACGATTCTCGCCACGGCGTGTTTGCGGCCCGATCATCTGTGGCGGGATCTCGGACTGACCGGACGCGACGATGTGACGGCGCTGCTCGCGCATTTCTTCCCGTCGCTGGTGAGCGAGAACACGGCCAACCTGCGCTGGAAACGATTCCTCGCCGAGACCTGTGCCAACGCCTATGGTCGCGCTCCCGCACCGGCGCCGGGATGCCCGGGATGCGAGGCTTACGGCGAGTGCTACGCGCACTTGCGGCGCACGAGCGTTCCGATCGAATTTCCGTAGGCCGTTCCGATGCACGGCGAGAATGTTTCGGCACTGATAGCATGGGTGTCTGCGCGACTTGTGCGCATGCCCCGCAACGCCATCCCCCGAGGAGTTTCACGATGTCGATTTCCCTCTATCGCGCCACTATCCCCGTTTATCTGCGCGGCCTGACTGTCATGGCCGACTACGTCAAGAAGGCTCGTGCCCACTGCGAGGCGAAGTCGCTCGCCCCCGAAACGATCCTCAAAGCGAAGCTCGCGCCGGATATGCTCGACTTCGTTGCCCAGGTGCAGCGCGTGAGCGATACGGCGAAGTTTGCGGTGGCTCGCCTCACAGGCGTGGAGTCGCCGAAGTTCGAGGACAACGAGGCGAGCTTCGATCAGTTGCGCGATCGTATCGCCAACACCGAGGCGTTCATCGCCGGCATTCTCGAAGATCGCTTCGACGGCGCCGAAGCGCGCCAGATTACGTTGAAATTCAAGGAGTATCAGACCACGATGGATGCGGTCGACTATCTCTTCAAGTTCGCGCTGCCGAACTTCTATTTCCACGTGACGACGACGCACGACATCCTGCGCGCGCAAGGAGTGGACGTCGGCAAGACGGATTATCTCGGCCCGTACGAGATGGAAAAGATCTGATCTGCGCGAACGCAAACCGATAAGACGACACGGGAGCCAGAGGGCTCCCGTGTTTGATTGGCGTCAACGGATGCCGTGAATTCAGTGGGTCGAGATGGGCAGATACATGCGTAGCTCGTCCTGGAAACCGTTGCCCACGCGCATGGCGTCGGGCTCCCGTCCGATTTCCACGAATCCGAACGATTGGTAAAGCGCGATGGCTGGGCGATTGGCGGCACTCACCTGCAACGTGACGTGCCGCAGCCCGGGCTGCGAGCGCGCGAGGGCGAGTGCCGCTTCGACCAGCGAGCGTCCCACGCCGCGTCCGGTGGCGTCCGACTGCACGTACATTCCCCACAGAAAGCCGACGTGCGCGAAGTTCGTGCGCTGCCCGCGTCCCAGGCCGAGCACGCCGATCAGTCGTTCGTTTTCGAACGCCCCGAAGATGCCGCCATCGGGGCGCGCTACCAGCCATTCCCGCACACGCTCGACCGGCCAGTCCTTCTCTTCGTCGTAGGTCGAACCGAATGCCTCGGGATGGGCTTGCAGACCCGCGAGCCGCAATGCCTGAAACGCGAGGGCATCGCTTGGCACGAGACGCCTCACATCGACGGATGGCGCCCGTGAATTCATGGCAGACGCGGCTCCATCATGGCGAGCACGGTACGTGCGGCTTCTTCCGACGAGGCGGGGTTCTGGCCCGTCACGAGCCGACCGTCGCCGACTACGTGCGATTGCCAGTTGTCGCCTTTCTCGTATAAACCGCCCAGCCGCTTGAGTTCGTCCTCGACGAGAAACGGCACCACGTCGGTGAGGCCCACTGCGGCCTCTTCGTCGTTGGTGAAGCCTGTGACGTGACGGCCACGCACGAGCGGCTCGCCGTTCGCGCTGCGCACCTGCCGCAGCACACCAGGCGCATGACAAACGAAGCCGATGGCCTTGCCCGCGCGCTCGAAGGTTTCGATCAGATGGATGGAGTTCGGGTCTTGCGCCAGATCCCACAGCGGCCCATGGCCACCGGGGTAGAACAAGGCATCGTAGTCGCCGGCTTTGACGTCGGCCAGCCGTAGCGTGTTGGCCAGCGCTTTCTGGGCGTCGGGATCTTCGCGGAAGCGCCGTGTCGCATCGGTCTGCGCATCAGGCGCATCGCTCTTCGGATCGAGCGGCGGCTGACCGCCGGCGGGCGATGCCAGCGTGACGTCCAGTCCTTCGTCGATGAACACGTAGTAGGGGGCGGCGAATTCTTCGAGCCAGAAGCCGGTCTTCTTGCCCGTGTCGCCAAGGCGGTCGTGCGAGGTCAGCACCATCAGGATGTTCATGAAAGGTCTCCCTGTCGAGTCAGCCATGCGGCACATTTTACCTGTCATGCCGCGCGCTCGCTGCCGACAGCGTGCCGCGCGACAGGTTCCCGCCAAGCCGCCGCGCGGCGCCCCGCTTGTGAGCCAGATTCACAGCAGAGCGCAATCGAATTCGATTTGCGGGGCGTGAGACGTCCGCTATGCTTGTGCGGATGCGGGCGTCGCCCGTCGCATGGCGTCACAGAACGATCACAGGCACACCGCGGCAACGACTGCCGCTCACAGGAGCGAGACATGCAATTGATTGGAATGCTGGATTCCCCATACGTGCGTCGCACGGCGATCTGCCTGAAGCTGCTGGGGCTGTCGTATGAGCATCGCTCGTTGTCCGTGTTTCGAACGTTCGACGAATTCGCGGCGATCAACCCGGTCGTGAAGGCCCCCACGCTCGTGACCGACGACGGCACGGTGCTGATGGACTCGACCCTCATCCTGCAATACATCGAGACACTCGTTGATCCGGCACGGCGCCTCGTGCCCGAGAACCCCGCCGAACATTTGCGCGCGTTACGGCTCACGGGTTTGGCGCTGGCCGCGTGCGAGAAGTCGGTGCAACTGGTGTACGAGCGTGAGTTGCGGCCGAGCGAGAAGCGTCACACGCCGTGGACGGATCGCGTGCGCAAGCAGGTCCAGGCGGCTTTCGGCGCGCTGGAGGCGGAACTGAAGGACAAACCTGTTCTGGCCACCCCGGACGCCATCGGCGAACACGGCGTTGCGATTGCGGTGGCGTGGCGCTTCCATCAACTGATGCTGCCGGAAGTCGATTTCGGCGCTGACTTCCCGGAGGTCGCCAAATTCTCCGCGCAGGCCGAAGCGTTGCCTGCGTTCCGGGAAACGCCGCCGATCTGAGCCTGCGCGCGGGGAGTAAAGCGAGATGAGGCGTGCCGGACGGCGTACCGTCCGGCAGACGGGTGTCAGTTCTTGAGACGATAGCCCGTCTTGAACATCCAGGCGACGATCGCGAGGAAGACGGCAAGGAACACGAGCGTCATGCCCAGACTGACACCGACGCTCACATCCGCCAACCCGTAGAAGCTCCAGCGAAAACCGCTGATGAGATACACGACCGGGTTGAACAGCGTGACCGTGCGCCAGAACGGCGGCAGGATGCTCGTCGAGTAGAAACTGCCACCGAGGAAGGTGAGCGGCGTGATGATGAGCAGCGGCACCAGTTGCAGCTTCTCGAAGCCGTCGGCCCAGATGCCGATGATGAAGCCGAGCAGGCTGAACGTGACGGCGGTAAGCACCAGAAACAACACCATCCATAGCGGATGCTCGATGCGCAGCGGCACGAACAGGGCAGCGGTGCCGAGCATGATGACACCGAGAATGATCGACTTGGTGGCCGCCGCCCCCACATACGCCACTACGATCTCCATGTACGACACGGGCGCTGAAAGCACTTCGTAGATCGTGCCGGTGAATCTTGGGAAGTAGATGCCGAACGAGGCGTTCGTCACACTTTGCGTGAGCAGCGAAAGCATGATGAGGCCCGGCACGATGAATGCGCCATACGGCACGCCGTCGATCTCGGGAATGCGCGAGCCGATGGCGGCACCGAACACCACAAAGTAAAGCGACGTCGAAATGACGGGCGAGATGATGCTTTGCATCAGCGTGCGACGCGTGCGGGCCATCTCGAAGTTGTAGATCGCCCTGACGGCGTAGAAATTCATGGGGCGGCTCATCCTTCTTTTTTATGCACGAGCGAGACGAAGATGTCTTCGAGCGAGCTTTGCGTCGTATGCAGATCCTTCACCGAGAGACCGGCACGCTCCATGTCGCGCAACAAGGTGGCGATGGAGGTCTGCTCGATATTGGCGTCATAGGTGAACGCCAGTTCGGTGCCGTTGTTGCCGAGCGCAAGGCCATAGCTGGCGAGCGACTCGGGCACCGCGGACAGGGGCTCGGCGAGTTGCATCGTGAGATGCTTGCTGCCCATATGCCGCATCAGTTCGGTCTTCTCCTGCACGAGCGTGATCTGACCGCCGGTGATGATGCCCACGCGGTCGGCCATTTCCTCGGCCTCTTCGATGTAGTGCGTGGTGAGAATCACGGTCACGCCGGTCTCGCGCAGCGACTGCACGAGACGCCACATGTCGCGACGCAGTTCCACGTCGACACCGGCGGTCGGCTCGTCGAGAAACAGCACGCGCGGCTCATGCGAGAGCGCCTTGGCGATCAGCACGCGTCGTTTCATGCCGCCCGAGAGCTGCATGATGCGGCTGTCCTTTTTCTCCCAGAGCGAGAGCGAGCGCAGCACCTTTTCGATGTACGCCGGATTCGCCGGTTTGCCGAACAGGCCGCGCGAAAACGAGACGGTGGCCCACACCGACTCGAACGAATCGGTGGTCAGTTCCTGCGGCACGAGACCGATGGCGGCACGCGCGGCACGGTAGTCCGTGACGATGTCGTGACCGTCGACGGTGACCGTGCCCGAGCTTGGGCGCACGATGCCGCAGATGGTGCTGATGAGGGTCGTTTTGCCGGCGCCGTTCGGGCCGAGCAGAGCGAAGATTTCGCCGCGCTGGATTTCCAGGTTGATGTTCTTGAGCGCCTGGAAGCCGGTCGCGTACGTCTTCGACAGATTCTGGATTGAGATCACGGATGGCATGGCGGCGACGATAGCACAGGCGTGCGGAACTTGTTGGGGACGGGATGGCGCAAGCGACGCGCGGCGCGCAGGCAAAAGAAGGGCGGGACGCGAGGCTGTCGTCAGCCCCGAATGCCCGCCTGTCGTCAGACGAATGGCCGGGGCGGCGCCCGACCATGCCGATGTCTTTCGATACCGTGCGCCGGCCCTTAGCCCTTGGGCATTTCCTTCGGCACGATCACCATCCAGTTCATGCCGAAACGGTCCTTGACCATGCCGAACGTCTTCGCGAAAAAGGTTTCGCCGAGCGGCATGTTGACGGTACCCCCATCGGCGAGCGCGTTGAAGGCCTTCTCGGCCGCGCCCACTTCGGTGAAGTCGACCGACAGCGAGAAACCATCGAATTTGGGCTTGCCGCTCACCATGCCGTCAGAGGCCATCACCATCGACTCGCCGATGGTGAACTCGCCGTGCATGATCTTGTTCTCGCTTCCCGGCGGGAGCATGCCCTCCGGGCAGCTTTCGGGGCTTTCGCCATAGCGCATGAGCATGCCGCGTTTCGCCCCAAGGGTCTTTTCGTAAAACGCAATCGCTTCTTCGCAACGGCCTTCGAAAAACAAATAGGAATGAACTTGCATGGAGTGCTCCTCTCGATGTCTTGAAAAAGGGGGCATCACGACGCCCCGGCAGGGAAGGGTTACGGCGCTAACGTCATGGGCACCGATGCGTGCTCATGCACCACACGCCAACGACCTTGTGTCTTGCGATAGCCCACCGTCGCGCGCACGGTGGCGCCGTGCGTCTGTCCGTCAGGACCGGTGTTGCGTACAACATTTACGCAGTGGCTGAACGCCAGATCGCCAGCGTGCTCCAGATGCCATTGCGTGACTTCGAAATGGATCGGCCCGACGGTGTAGCCGAACCAACCCTCGAGCAGACGGCGATAGGCCTCATGGCCGCGATGCTCGAGGGGCGGCATCACGTCGAACACCACGACATCGGGGTCGTAATGCTCGAGTAATGTGCCCACCTTCTTGTTGCGCACGGCATCGAGCCATGCCGCATGGATCGCACGAATGGCAGCTTCATCGCCATGTGCCGGGTACGTCTCCACCATAGTGCCTCCTCGCGTATTGCGCTGATATGTCGCACTGCAACTTGTCTTTGTGGACAGTGTACACAAACAATAGCAGACATAATGGACACTGTCCACAAGGAGTTGTAATGACAGAACAAGACACAACGACCGGGCCGGCACGCACGACATACCGGCATGGCGACCTGCGCCGGGCGTTGCTGGAAGCGGGGATTGCGCTGGCGCGCGATGGGGGGCCGGACGCCGTGATCCTGCGTGAGGCCACGCGGCGCGCGGGGGTTGTGCCCAATGCGGCATACCGTCACTTTGCGAATCGGCAGGATTTGCTCGATGCCGTGCGCTCGGCGGCGTTGGCCGAACTGGCGCATGCCATCGAGCATGAGTTGGCGGCAACGGGCGTGGCGGTGCCCGATGCGGCGGCCCGCGCTCGCGCGGGGCTGCGGGCCGTGGGGATTGGCTACCTGCACTTTGCGCGTGCGCAACCGGGACTGTTCCGAACGGCGTTCGCGCCATCGGAGAATGTGCGTTCGGCGGCCACGCCGGAGAAGGCGGGTACGAGCGGACTCAACCCTTTCCAGTTGCTGGGGGCGGCGCTCGACGGCATGGTCGACGCCGGCATCATCGGCGCGGCGCAGCGTCCCGGTGCGGAGTATCTGGCGTGGGCCGCGGTGCACGGATTAGCGGTGCTCGTAATCGATGGCCCGCTACGCGATCTGCCAGGCGATCAGGTCGATGCGCTGGGTCAGCGGCTGGTGGCGATGGTCGAGCGCGGGCTATAGCTGTCGTAGTGCGGGCCGTCGCCCCGCACTGCCGTCCTCAGCGCTGGGTCAGACGCGGTGTCAGCAAGTCGGCAAGCCAGTTCATGAACGCTTGCACGCGCCGGGGCAGGTGACGCCGGTTCGCGTAGAGCAGTGTGACGGCCAGCGGCTCGGCCTGATACGCCGGCAACACTTCTTGCAGCGTGCCATCGGCCAAATGACCCCGCACGCCGCTCTCAGGCGCCTGGATCAACCCGAGCCCGGCGATGCACGCCGCCTGATAGGCGTCGGCGTTATTCACGGTCAGCACACCCTCCATCGGCCATTGGGCATATCGCTCGCCGTCGAAATACTCCCAGCCGACCGGTCGCGTGCCCAGTGTCGTCGTGTAGTGAATCAATTGATGGGCTCGCAGATCGTCGAGCGTGTGCGGTACGCCGTGACGCTTGAGGTAAGCCGGACTCGCCACGTTGATCTGACGCATGTGGCCCAGTGGGCGCGCAATCAGCGTGGAGTCGGCGATGGCGCCCACGCGCAACACGCAGTCGAACCCTTCACGCACGAGATCGACACGCCGGTCGGTGCTCGACAGTTCCACGCGCAGGGCCGGGTGTTGCGCGAGAAATGCGGGCAGTTGCGGAATGACGGTCGTGCGCGCGAGCGTGGCAGGGAGGTCGATGCGCAAGCGGCCCGTGAGCGCCTCGTCGCGCGCCGCGAACATCGTCTCCCATTCCTCCATGTCGGCGAGCAGATCCTTGCATCGCTCGAGGCATACCTGACCGTCCTGCGTGAGCTGGACACGTCGCGTAGTCCGATGCAGCAACCGTGTGCCGAGTTGGGTCTCGAGTTGCTTGATGGCGTTGGAAACGCTGGCGCGCGGCAGGCCGAGACTGTCGGCGGCCTGCGTGAAACTCGCGGTCTCCGTCACGCGCACGAAGATACGCATGGCGTCTAGCTGATGCATGGCGAGAGAGGACCGGTGCGTCGATTGACCGGCCAATTGTTATTGGAATTTGATCAGTGTAATCAAAATCGCCGGGTTTATTGGTGAAATTCGTTGCAATAGGATGTTGAACATACCGCGGCACCAGAAGCGCCTCGTCAGCAACCGATGACGAACGGCGCGGGCGAGAGCCGGCAGACGCGGGACGAGACGGCCCGACATGCTGAGGACAAGCGGGGCCACCGACAGGGTTCACGGGGGGGTTGCCAGCGCGCATGGCCCCAGACATTCAGGAGCATCATCATGACTCGCAAAATCGTTCTCATCACCGGTGGCAGCCGCGGCCTGGGCCGGGCGTCGGCGCTCGCCGCCGCGCGCCGCGGCATCGACGTGATTCTCACCTATCGCAGCCATCGCGCCGAGGCCGACGCGGTGGTGGCCGAGATCGTCAAGCTTGGCGCGAACGCCGTGGCCCTGCCGCTCGACGTGTCGGATTCGTCGCTATTCGCTCCGTTTGCCGCAGAGATCAAACGCGTGCTGAGCGACGTGTGGAAGCGCGATACGTTCGATTTCCTGCTGAACAACGCCGGCACGGGCTTGCACAGCGCGTTTGCCGAGACGACGCAAGCGCAGTTCGACGACCTGGTGCGCATTCATCTGAAGGGCCCGTACTTCCTGACGCAAACGCTGCTGCCGTTGATCGCAGACGGTGGACGCATTCTGAACGTGTCGAGCGGCCTGGCGCGCTTCTCGCTGCCGGGCGCATCGGCCTACGCCATGATGAAAGGCGGTATCGAAGTGTTCACGCGTTATCTGGCGAAAGAACTGGGCGCGCGCGGCATCCGTGCCAATACGGTCGCACCGGGCGCGATCGCCACGGACTTCAACGGCGGCACCGTGCGTGACAACCAGGGCGTCCATCAGATGGTGGCGGCGAATACGGCGCTGGGCCGCGTGGGCGAGGCCGACGACATCGGCGGCATGGTGGCCGCGCTGCTGGCCGACGAAACCGGCTGGATCAATGCGCAGCGCATCGAGGCGTCGGGTGGCATGTTCGTCTGATGCGAGCGTGCGTCAGTGCGAACTGCGGCGTGAGCGCATCGACCCGGACCAAGCCACGGCTCCGACGATAAACACGCCGCCCACCGCCATCTTGAGCGTGGGTGATGTGCCGAACAGTACCCACGCGAAGGCAATGGCATAGACCGGTTCAAGGGCGATGACGACGGCCGCCTGGCTGGCCTTGACCGTGCGCAGCGCATGGATGAAGAGCGTGTACGCCAGCGCGGTGCAGACGACACCCAGACAGGCGAGCCAGCCCCATTGCACGGCAGGCAGTGTGAGCGCCTCGCGCCATGCGAAGGGGCCGAGCACGAGCAGGATGCCGAGACACTGCCACCAACTGGCTCGCAACGGCGAGGCCTGCGCGCCGAGCACCCGGTTGAACAGCGCGATGACCGCGTAGATGGCGCCGGACAGCACGCCCCACGCGAGGCCGACGGTGGCGCCCGCTTGCCAGTCGAATGCTGGGGTGACGAGCGCCAGTCCGATACAGACGAGTCCGATGACCCCGGCGTCGCCAAGCGTTGGACGCTCGCGGCGCAGGGGCCATTCGAGCAGAATCACGAAGGCCGGGAAGCAGGCGAAACCGAGCGTACCGACCGCGACGCCGCCCGCCTTGATCGCCAGAAAGAAGGCGAGCCAGTGCGCGGCCAGCAACACACCGGCCACGATGAGCCGCAACGCCGACGCGCACGAGAGTCCTTGCCACGGCGCGCCGCCCGAGAGTCGCGCGGCGCTGCGCATGCCGGCAAGCCCGGCAATGGCGATGACGCTCAGCGAGAGCCACGAGAACAGGCCACGTCCGAAGACGATCAGCGTGCTGCTTGCGGCGATATGTTCGCCGAACAATGCGGAAGCGCCGAACAGCATCGCAGCAACATGCAGCGCGATCTGCTGACTGGCCCCGCCATGCGGGGGCACGGCGGTGTCGGAGGTGAGGGAGTTGCCGGTGGCGGCAGTCTCGGGGGCGGCCTCAGGCATCGCCGGAAGTGTCCGGCACCGGGACTGCGGTGGTGTACATCACTTGCTTGAGCGCGAAGCTCGAGCGGATGTTGCGGATGCCGGGAATGCGCGAGAGACGGTCGGTGATCAACGTTTCGTAAGCACTCATGTCGCTCACCATGACGCGCAACAGATAGTCGGCATCGCCCGACATCAGATAACACTCCATGACGTTGGGCAGCGCGGTGACGGCGGCTTCGAACGCGTCGAGTCCGTCGCGATTCTGATTTTCGAGCGTCACGTGGATGAACACGTTGATATGCAGCCCCAGGCGGGACGGGTCCAGCAGCGTCACACGCTGGCGGATATAGCCCGCCGCTTCAAGCGCTTTCACGCGCGCCAGACAGGGTGAAGGCGAGAGATTGACCCGCGAGGCGAGTTCCACGTTGGTGAGGCGGGCGTCGGCTTGCAGCTCCCGCAGAATCTTCAAATCAATGGCGTCGAGTTCCATACCACATTGCGCGCGCGCCCCGGATGGGGGCCGGCGTTCCAGTCGATTAGCCGCTCGGTAGGCGACAGTGCCGCAATACTAGCCTATTTGGTACCGGTTCCGGTGGCTGCGTCGCCTGTCACTGCGCCGGATGACGACCGACGGCATAAGACGCCGCATAAGGCCCGATGTCTCGTCGACGGCCTCACTTGCGTTCGGACTTCGCGGCCAGTCGATGTTCCCGTGGCTCCCGCCCGTGTTGCCGGCCGATGCCCGGCCCTTGGGCGGAATGATCGGCCAGTACGCGTTCGCCTCGTTGATCGCCGCCGACGGCGCGATGGCTCACTGACACCGAACGAACGGTCGCATTTCCCTCCCGCCTGTAAGGGATGGAAATGTTGTATTTCGGTGTTGTCCGTCTCATTCACTTTCAACATTTATTGACGACGCGCCCGGGTTTGCTAACATGTCGAACCTGATAATGAGAATGTTAACGATTCTCATTAATAAATAAGATTTCATCTCATCACTCGGGATTTTCAGCATGTCTTTCGCTCACGCCCATCGCGCCCCGCGCGCGACCGGCCGCATTGTCGCGGGCACGATTGCGCGCCACGCCGTGGTTCCCCGTAGTGCTATCGCACCGCTCGCGCTGGCGACTTTCCTGAGCTTCGCTGCCGCGCCGGCCATCGCGCAATCGTCTGCGGGAGCCGCCGAGACGACGGCAGGGGATGCCACCGCGCAAGCGACGCTCAAGGCCACAACCGTGACCAGTTCGACGTTGCGCGAAACGCCGCAGAATCTGAAGCAACTGGTGCAGTCCGGCGCGCTCGGCTCGCGCAGCCAGCTCGATACGCCGTTCTCGACCACGGTGGTGAGTCAGGAGCAACTCGAACAACGTCAGCCCGCCAAACTCGGCGACGTGTTCTCGACCGATGCCTCCGTGACCGACGGCAGCAACGCTTTCGACGCTTGGGCGGGCTACATCTACGTGCGCGGTATGCCGATCGATTGGCAATACGGCTTCAAGCTCGACGGCCTGCCGGTGATGACCTATGGCGTGACAATGCCTTACGAACAATTCGATCGCGTCGAACTGCTCAAGGGCTTGTCGGGCTTCATGTATGGCTTCGTGGCGCCGGGCGGCGTGGTGAACTACGTCACGAAGAAACCGACGGACGAGCGCATTGCCAGTATCGATCTGGGGTTCCACTCCGAGGGTATCTGGCGCGAGCACGTCGACCTGGGCGGGCGGGCCGGACCGAACGACATGTTCGGCGCACGCCTGAACTACACGCACGAAGAAGGCCGCACGTACACCGATGGCAATCTGAATCGCGACACGGTTTCGGTGGCGCTCGACGCGCGCATTACCCGCGATCTCACGTGGAACTTCGGGGCGATGTATCAGGACCGTCGCGCGACGGGAACCTCGCCATCGCTCTCGACCTTCAACTTCTCCGGCAATCAGTTGCCGGGGCCGATCAACGTGTCCAATGCGAATCTGCAAACGCAGGCCACGCACCTGAACACGATCACGCAGTTCTACACGACCGGCCTGCAATACCAGATCGATCCGGACTGGAAGGTATCGGCCAACTACGCTTTCAACAAGTCGACGCGGGACCGAAACGAGGCCACGCTGTATCTGCTAGGCGGCGCAGGCAATTTCAGCGGCCAGAACGATCTGGGCGACGAGAACAATACCTTCCGCGCGTGGCAATTGACCGCCGAGGGCAAGGTGCGCACCGGTCCGTTGGCGCACCAGTTGACGTTCGGCATCGCTTCGCAATATCAGACGAACGACTACGCCTACCTCTATAGCCCGACCTATACGGGCAACCTGTACCAGGGCACGTCGTACCAGTACTACGGTGATGGCACGACCCTCAAGGCGCAACGTTCCAGCGCCATCGAACAGCGCTCGGTCTTCGCGTCGGACACGGTACAGATCACGCAGCGTCTGTCGGTCCTCGGCGGCGTGCGCTTCACGAACTACAACCAGACGAACGCACAGGGCATCTCGACCTACTCGACGAACGGCGTGTTCACGCCAACGCTCGCGGTGATGTACAAGGTCGCGCCGAACACGACCGCCTATGCGAGCTATGTGGAAGCACTCGAAGCCGGCGAAGTCGTGGGCGCCACTTACGCCAACGCGGGGGCGGTGCTCAATCCGTTCAAGAGCCGTCAATACGAAGTCGGCGTGAAGACGGAGCAGGGCACCTAGAGCACGACGGCAGCGCTCTTTCGCATCGAGCGCGGCGCCGTGTACACGAACAGCGCCAACGCGCGCGTGTCGGACGGCCAGTCGATCTATCAGGGCATCGAGCTGGCCGGTTCGGTCAAGCTGGGACCGCAGTGGACGCTGGGTGCCAGCGCCATGGCGCTCGATAGCTGGTATGCCCGCACGAACGGCTTCGACGGCAACCGGGTGGGCGGCGCGCCGCGCTTCGTGCTGTCGGGCAACGTCGAGTACAAGGTGCCGTATGTGCCGGGTCTCTCGGTGGGCGGCGATATCCGCTACAACGGCCGCACGTCGCTCAATCCGCAGAACTCGCTGACGGTCTCGGGCTATACGTTGATCAACCTCGGCGCGACGTACCGCACACGTGTCGCCGGCAAGGACGTGACGTTGCGCGCCGCGGTGAGCAACCTGACCAATCGCAAGTACTGGGAGTATCAGTACGACAACTACATCAAACCGGCCGATCCGCGCATGGTCAGCCTGAACGCCAAGATCGACTTCTGATCGCGCTTCGGGATTCGGCAAATTATGAAAAACAGCGGCCCTTGCGCCGCTGTTTTTCATGGGGCCAGCGTGCGCTGCCGTTCGACCGGCAATGCAAGGCATACCCCGGCTATCGCCCCCATCGGAAAAATCAATCGGCCAGATCGATAAAACGACTTGACTATCTATCTACTGGTAGATAAAGTTCGTTTCATGAACCGCGCAACGACATCTCCGAGTACACCGACCGTCAGGGAACAACTGCTGGAACAAGCGCAGATGTTCCTGATGACGAGAGGCTACAACGGCTTCAGCTACCGGGATTTGGCCGAGCGGGTCGGTGTGAAGACGTCGAGCATTCACTACTACTTCCCGGCCAAGGAAGATCTGGTGCTCGAAGCGATCAAGGCGTATGACGCGCAGATTGCTGAAGGATTGGCCGGGATCGACGATGCGCTGCCGCCGGCACAGAAGCTGGCGTTGTATGCGCAAGGGTTTGGACGCATCGTGGCCGACGGTCATCGGATCTGTCTGTGCGGCATGCTCGCCGCCGACATCGAGACGCTGCCGGAGACGGTTCGGGATGCGGTGCAGCGCTTCTTCGCGTTTCACGAAGCCTGGCTGGCGCGTGTGTTGGCGCAAGGCGTGGCAGACGGTTCGCTGGCGCTAACCTCGTCGCCCGACGCTACGGCCCGCGCCCTGTTCGCGGGGTTTCAGGGCAGCGTGATGGCCTCGCGGTTGTTTCGGGCGCCGTCGCGGCTGGAAGATGTGGTGGCTTCGGTTTGTCACGTGGCTTGAGGCAAGACGCGGCGAAGACAAGCTGGGAACATACAACGGGAGTGGACCTCCCGTTTATTTGGAATCATTTATCTATCTAGTAATAGATAGCTTGATGGAAAGTGAGAAACGGGACGGTGGACGGCGGGGTTCCGAGCGGCGTTCACGAAAGATGTCTCGCAGGTGGATTAAGATCGTTGACGGCGTTGAGTGCCGTGCACGCGAGAGGCTTGAGGACAGGCAAGCGGCGCGGCGCGAGCAGCCCCTCGGTACCGTTGACGCAGGAACACACGCGCTCGGCAGGCGTCAAGACAGCTATCCGACGCGCGTATGTCAGGTTGATCGTCCGGCAAGAAGGCAACGCCACGATGGCGTGTCAGTCCGGGGCGATCGAAGTTTGGAAGTGAATTTTTCTACTTACCAGGAGTTCGTCATGTCGATCGAAAAAGTGCTTTACACCGCCCATGCCACCGCTACCGGAGGCCGTGATGGCCGTGCCGTTTCCTCGGACGGCGTGCTTGATGTGAAGCTGGTGGTGCCCAAGGAAATGGGCGGCCCCGGCGTTGGCGGTACCAACCCGGAGCAACTGTTCGCCGCCGGTTACTCGGCTTGCTTCCTCGGCGCGCTGAAGTTCGTCGCCGGCAAAGAGAAGGTGACGTTGCCCGCCGACACGAAGATCGACGGTAGCGTCGGCATCGGTCAGATCCCGACCGGCTTTGGCATTCAGGCCGAATTGAAGATCAGCGTGCCTGGTCTGGATCGCGCGACGGTCGAAGCGCTGGTGCAAAAGGCTCACATCGTGTGCCCGTATTCGAACGCCACACGTGGCAACATCGACGTGACGCTGACGGTGGTCTGAGTGAGTCGACGCTCGCCGACGGCTTGACGGACGGCCCAACGGCGGTTTGCGAAGCCGGCGAGATTCGCCGGAGAAAAGAAGGGCAGCCCTCGGGCTGCCCTTTCTCATGGCGTGACGCGGCGCGGCGCCGATTACTTGGTCTTCACTTCGACCTTGATGCCGTCGGGCAGCACGGTGATCGCTCCCGGTTCGACCTCTCGTCCGCCGTAGCGCAATTGCTCGGGTTTGAACGTGTAGATCGGATACTGATTGAGTACCTGCTGAGCGACGTTTCCACCAATGGATGTCAATTGCTGGCCGTAGGCGGCGGGCATGCCGTTCAGATCCACACGCTCGACATTGGGGTTGTCGAGGAGCACGGCGCGTTTGACCGGATCGTATTTCAGCGCGCTGGAGATGGCGATGACGCCGGCCAGCGGCTGGCCTTGCAGCAACACGTTTTGCACTTGCGCGTCGACCTGTGTCGTGACGCGATTGGCTTGCGGATTGAAACCGATTTGCGGATGCGCCAATGCCACGGAGAGCAATTGACCGTAGTTGAGCGTCGTGGGAAAGCGCTTGTCGATGGCGGCCTCGATTTCCTTGCGCGTCATCGTGTACTCGCCGGTCCAGATGTTGTAGGCGGCGTCGGCAGAGCGCATGAACGGGGCAAGCGTCAGACCGAGCAGCCCGGCCACGGCCAGACGAAGCGTTTCGCGGCGCGATGCCGCGACAGAGGCCACCTGATCCGAAGCATCGAGCGTGTCGAGGCGATCGACGCGGTCGCGAAGGTCGGCCGGGAAAAGCGTGCGGCGAGAGATCATAGGGCGAAGGTCCGAAGGACGGGGCACGGCGCGGCCGTGTCTGAGTCGTCGATGCAGATGTGACTCGGACAGCGCGGAATCGTTCTGAACGCCGCGTAGACCCGCGCAGGCAAAGCAAGCGAGTGCGCTCGCGCGTTGGCCGCTGCGTAGCGGTGACAGAGCATCAAGTCTTCAATAGTGCGGCGGAATTTCGTGACGCGGATTGCCGTCGGGGCCGCTTTGCCCTTGCGACTGCATCTGCTGGTACAGCGCCTTGAGCTGCTTTTGCAGCAGGTCGATTTGCTGCTCCTGACGCGTGACGATCTCGTTGAGTGTCTCGAGCAGATCTTCCTGAAACGCTGTCTTGACTTCAAGTTCCACGACGCGTGCTTCCAACGATTCCATGAGCTTCTCCGGTGAACGCGGCATTGTAGGTCATTGCGCGCATCGCAAGCCCGCACCGCGTGCGATATGACGCATCACATTGGCGCCGGGCATAATCGCACCATGAAAACTTTTCTGCTTTATGTCGTGACTGCCGTGGCGGAAATCGTCGGCTGCTATCTGCCGTGGCTGTGGCTCAAGCACGATCGCAGCGCTTGGCTGCTCGTGCCCGGTGCGATCTCGCTCGCGTTGTTCGCGTGGCTGCTCACGCTGCATCCGGCGGCCGCCGGCCGTGTCTATGCCGCATACGGTGGCGTATACATCGGCGTCGCCATCGTGTGGCTGTGGCTGGTCGACGGCATGCGTCCGACGCCGTGGGACGTGGCCGGTGTGGTCGTCGCGCTCGCGGGCATGAGTCTGATCGCGTTTCAGCCGCGCTGAGCGCTCGTGCGTCAGGCCGTGCGCACGCGGTAAGTACAACGCTGGCCGCCTGCGAGGATGTGTGTCTCGCGAGACACAGTGCCACGTTCGCCGATCAATTCCTGAAACAACTCAAGCTCCGTGCGGCAAAAGCCCTGGCACGTCTTTGCCGCCGCGCAGATCGGGCAATGGTCCTCGATGAGCAGCCAATCGTCGCCATCGCGCTCGACGCGCGCCATATAGCCTTCCGCCGAACGAATTTCCGCGAGCTTCTTCAGCCGCGCTGCCAGACCCGGCAGCGGGTCGACAGCTTGCTTGTAGAGCGCTCGCGTTTCCGCGGCACGCTGCGTGATCAGACGATCGAGCCCGTCGTCGCCAAAGAGCTGGCGAATCGAGCCGATCAACTGAACGGTGAGATGGGAGTGGGCGTCAGGAAAGCGACCGTGCCCGGCCTCCGTCAGCGTCCATGCCTGACGTGGACGTCCCGCACCGCGTGACGGCATCGTCTCGCCGACGAGCAGACCGTCCGCGACCAGCTTCTGCACCTGCTGACGCGCCGCCTCAGCCGTTATCCCCAGCGCAGAAGCGACCTCCGCGGTCGAGGCCGGGCCCTGCGTCTTCAACCAATGCAGTACGCGCTCGTGCCCGGGGCCGGGCGTCGCCGCCCTATTATCCAAGTGGTTATTTGGGTAATTCATTGTGAGGCATGTAATATCCAAGAACTTTCTTGCATATTAGTCGTCCAGCGGACGGCTGTCCATCCATGACAACGAGCACGACGAACTCCACGGCGCCGGGCTGGCGCGATCTGTTGAGCGGTAACAACGGCTGGCGCTCGCTGGCACTGGCGGGCGGGGTGGCGTTGCACGCCACCAATGTTTATGTGGCGACGACGGTATTGCCCTCCATCGTCAAGGAGATCGGCGGATTGGATCTGTATTCGTGGAACACTACGCTGTTCGTGGTGGCGTCGATTCTCGGCTCGGTGCTGGCTTCCCAGATGCTCACCGCGCTCGGTCCGCGCGTTGCCTACCTCACGGCGCTGCTCGGCTTCAGTGCGGGCACGATCCTGTGTGCCGCCGCGCCGACCATGGCCTGGATGCTCGCGGGGCGCACCTTGCAGGGCTTCGGCGGCGGCATTCTGCTGGCGCTCAGTTACGCGCTGATTCGCATCGTCTTCGCGCCGGCGTTGTGGTCGCGGGCGATGGGGCTGGTCTCGGGCATGTGGGGCGTCGCCACGCTCTGCGGGCCGGCGGTGGGCGGCGTCTTCGCGCAGTTCGGTCACTGGCGCTGGGCGTTCTGGTCTTTGCTGCCAGTGGTGGTCGGGCTAGGCCTGATCATTCGTGCGCAGGTCCCCGCCGGACGCGCCGTCGCGAGGGCTCACGCATCGTCGCCATCGCCAGACGATGCGCACGTCATTCCTTGGTCCAAAGTGATTCTGCTGTGTGCTTCGGCGGTGGCGATATCGCTGGGTGCGGTTGTCGGCACGTACTGGCTGGCGGCGGGGTGGATGCTCGTGGGACTCGCGCTCGCCTGGTGGCTGTCGCAACGCGAGCGCAGTGTGCGCCATGCGCTGCCGCGCCTCATGCCGACGGGCGCGTATTCGTTGCGCACGCGGCTTGGCGGGCTGTACGCGGCCATGAGTCTGCTCGGTCTTGCGATGACGAGCGAGATCTACATCCCGTATTTCCTTCAGACGATTCATGGCCAGACGCCGTTCGCCGCCGGTTATCTCGCCGCACTCATGGCGGCCGGCTGGTCGGTGGGGTCGATGACAAGTGCGGGACGGCATGGCGACGCCGCCGAGCGACGCGTCCGACTCGGCCCGGTGATCGTCACGCTCGGCATGCTCGCACTGGCGTGGCTGCTTCCCCAGCCCTCGCTTTTCGCGAGGGCGGCAGGTGTCGCGAGCTTGTGCATCGCGCTGTTCGGTGTCGGCGTGGGGGTGGGCATCGGCTGGCCGCACTTGCTCACTCGCGTGATGACGGCGGCGCGCCCGGGGGAGGCGGCGCTGGCGTCGGCGTCGATCACGACCGTGCAGTTGTATTCGATGGCGCTGGGGTCGGCGCTCGCCGGGCTGGTGGCGAACTCCGCGGGTCTCGCACACGGCACATTGCCCGAAGCGCAGCGCGCCTCCGTCTGGCTATTCGCTTTATTCGCCCTCGCGCCGGCAGGCGCGGCGGTCATTGCGTTGCGCGGCAGGGTAGCCGTTCCCGTCACCGAGCAGGAGGCATCATGATCGATCGCATCACCGCCATGCGCACCTTTGTGCGTGTGGCCGAAGTCGGCAGCTTCACCAAGGCGGCGACATCGCTCGACATTCCGCGTGCGACGGCCACCACCCAAGTGCAGCATCTGGAGCGATGGTTCGGCGTGGCGCTCTTCACGCGCTCGACACGCCGTGTCGCGCTTACGATGGAAGGCGCTGCGTACTACGAGCGATGTGCGGCGATTCTGGCAGATGTCGAGGAGGTGGAGTCCGGGCTGTTCGGCGCGCAGGCGCAACTACGCGGACGCCTGGCCGTGGTGCTGCCGCCCGTCATTGCGCGCGAGGTCGTCATGCCGTCGCTTGCCGAATTTCAGGCACGCTATCCGGGCCTCGAAATCGCGCTCGACGCCACACCGGCCCATGGCGATTGGCGGGGCGACGGTGTGGACTGCGGCGTTGTGTTGGGGGAGTTGCCCGACTCACGGCTGGTGGCGCGTCATCTAGGGGATCTGCCGCGCGTGACCTGTGCGAGCCGTCGTTATCTCGACACGCATGGCCTGCCCGACGATCTCGATAGCCTCGCCACACATACGTCGGTGAAATGGCTGATGGCGCCGGCAGAGACGCTGGCATCTCTCCCGGCTGTCGGGAGCGCGGGTGGCGCGGACTCGGGGGGCGCATCGCTCGCCGCATTGACCGCAGCGAACCCGCTCACAACGCGCTGCGGCGATCTGACATTGACGGTCGGTGGACGAGCCACATGCGTGCGCACGCGAGGTCAGTTGCATGTTGGAGATGAAGCGGCGTATCTCGCTGCCGGACTCGAAGGACTCGGGCTGATTCAGCCGACGCTGCTGGCCGCAGCGCCGTATCTTGCGTCGGGACGTCTGGTGCCCGTGTTGCCGAAGTGTCCACCGCCGCCGTTGCGGCTCTCGGCGGCATATCCGGCGCAAAAACGCGTGTCGCCGCGTGTGCGGGCGTTCGTCGACTGGCTTGCGCAGATCTGCGAGCCGTTGGGCAACGCGCGAGATTACGCGCCGCTGCCCCGGCCCCCCATGCCACCTTCAGAGCCGATGCCGGAGGGGAGTTCATCGAGCGCACGCCGCTCATTCACGCTACCGGCATAGTGACTGCGCTTTTCTTCGTACATCAGGAGGTCGGCCCGCTGAATCGTGGCTTCGAGACGCTCGCCGGCTTCGCACGTCGCCATGCCCATCGAGAACGAGAGCGGCGTGCCGGGATAGAACGAATTGTTCAACTCCACGAGTTGACGAATGCTCTCGATCACGGCCGCACCGCCCGACGCGTCGGTGGAGGGCAGCAACAGGGCGAACTCGTCGCCGCCGATGCGCGCGGCAATTTGCGGTGCCACGACCGCTTTGCCCAGCACCTCGCCTGCGCGGCGGAGCAGCCCATCGCCTGCGGCGTGTCCCAACTGATCGTTTACGAGCTTCAGGCCATTCAGATCGGCTACGATCACCGTCACCGGATGCGGCCCCTTGCGCTCGAGTCGGTTCAGTTCGTCGACATAGAACGAACGGTTGCGCAGCTTGGTGAGCACGTCGTGCTTGCCGAGGTATTCGAGATACGACTCGGCTTTCTTGCGTGCGGTGATGTCCGTGAGCGCGACGAGCACCAGATCCCAGCGCGACTCGTGACCCGGCAGCACTGCGAATTGCAGGTGAACATTGATCTCGTTGCCGTCGAGCGCGTAGTTGATGACTTCTCGTTGCTGAAACAGCTTGTTGTCCCACAGGTCGATCAACTGCTCGCGGAAGTTGTGCCGCATATCGTCGCGGAACACGTCGGGCAGGCGGGAGAGCAGCGTGGACTTGTCGCTGGCGACGAACATCGCCAGCGTGTGGCGGTTCACGTCGAGCACATGGATCTCGTTCATGCAGCGCTCGACGAACTCGGGATGAACGTCGGTGAACGTGCGGAAGTCGGTGATGCCGCGTGAGCGGGCGTCGTCGAGCAGTCGTTTGATCGCGCTGAAATCCTCGACCCACAGCGAGACCGGCGAGTATTCGAAGAGGCCGCGGGCATATGCCTCGCCCATCGTCACGCGCTGGCGGGCGTGTTCGAGTTCGGTCACGTCTTCGAGCGAGATCAGTACACGCTCGAACGTGGCTTCATGCCCGGGCAGGACCGAGCCGTTGAGCAGTACATCCAGACGCCGGCCGTCGAGCGTGTAGTTGACGGTTTTGCTCGTGAAGTGCGTCTTGCCATCCCACAATTGGCAAAGCTCTTCGATGTGGGTCTTGAGCATGTCGTCGCGGAACACGCGCGGCAAGTTGGCCACGAGCGTGTCGAGCGACGGCGCGTTGAACATCGCCAATGTCCGGCGATTGACCTTGAGGACGCGAATGCGCTGGGAGCACGCCGAGACGTAGGCCGGGTCGGTCCTGAAGTGTGTGCGCAGGTCGGTCACACCCTGTGCACGCCATTCGTCGAACAACTGCCTCACGCCGCTGAAATCCTCGAGCCAGAGCGAGACGGGGGCGAGGTCGAACATCAGCGCGTCGTCGCTGGCGCCACCGGCGCCATGGGCATCATGGACATCGTTAGCGTCGGCCGGCGAGGCGCTCGGCTGGGAGGGTACGGCTGGCATGGCGTCCGGCATGAGGAACCTAGGGTCGGGTCAGCCCGCCATTCTACGGGCAAACCCGCTCCACGCCACAGTGAGTCGGATTACAGCAACGGCGCGCCGGTATCGCGTTTGACCTCGCGCAACGACAGCATCGATTCGATCGACGAGACACCGGGCAGGGCACGCAATACGTCGCGCGTGAACATGCCGTAATCGTCGAGATCGGTGGCGACTACCTCGAGCAGATAATCGGCGCTGCCGGAAATGTTGTGGCACGACACGATGCGGTCGATGGCTTGCACTTCGCGCTCGAATTGCTCGGACAGGGCGCGGTCGTGAACGGCAAAGCGCACATGGACGAAGGCTGTCACGCCAAGACCCAGCGCGCGATGCGACAGCTCGGCCCGGTAGCCCGTGATATAGCCGTCGGCTTCGAGCCGTTTCAAGCGCCTTGCGCAGGGCGTCTCCGAGAGCGCTACCCGCTCGGCGAGCCGGGCGTTGGAGATGCGGCCATCGCGTTGCACGATGGCGAGAATCGCCTGATCGATGGCGTCGAGTTCGTTCATTATCGGTATCCCGCTACGAAAGCTGCTGTAAAGATGGCATTCCACCACGATCTTCGATATCGGGAAAGTGTTGCCCTCATCTGTCCGGATTAAGCCGGTTGGTGGCACCTCGCGCGATGATGTTGGCGGATTTCGCGATAGGTTGGTTAAAGTTGGTGGAATTCACCATATTGGTAAATTATATAAGGTGGAAAACGCCATGTATCGCTCCTGATTTGGCGGGATCATTGGTCTCGTTCCGGCCGCTTCGGCCTTCAGGGGAAAACCATGGTTTCGCTGCAGTTGCTCACCGTCTTCATTGGCGCTTTGATCGTCGTCTATGCACTGCCGGGCCCGGATATGGCGCTGGTGATGCAGACGAGCATGACGCGCGGTGTGCGGCACGGCCTGGCGACGGCCGGCGGACTGGCGCTCGCGCGCGCCGGGCACGTGACGCTCTCGGCCTGCGGCGTGGCGGCGCTGCTGCGCACGGCACCGTGGCTGTTCGAGACGGTACGGATCGTGGGGGCTATCTATCTTGCGTGGGTGGCCATTCAGATCTGGCGATCACCGGCATTCGGCATGACGACGACCGAGGCGCCAACGGACGCCGCGCCGCCGCTCGCGCACGCCGTGCGACGCGGCGTGCTCTCGAGCGTGCTCAACCCGAAGGCGCTGCTGTTCTGTTCGGTGCTATTGCCGCAGTTCGTGCGCCCGGAAGCCGGCCCGGTCTGGACGCAGGTGCTCGAACTCGGCGTGCTGTTGCTGATCGTGGGGGCGATCTTCGATATCGCGCTCGCGTTCGGCGCGGCACGCATCGCGCGCTGGCTGCGCACCCGGCCGCTTGCCCAAAAAGTACAACGCTGGTCGTTCGGCGCAGCGCTCATGGCGTTCGCTGTGCGGCTGTCGCTCGACTGAAAAGCCGGGCACAATCCCTCCCACCGACATGCCAGCGATTTAATGCACCAATTTCGTGCATTTCGCTGCGACACCGCAAAAAAGGGTGCGACACAACGTCGCACCTCTTGAAATATAAGAATCTCCCACGATTGCTGCATTGCACAGCGTTTACCGCCAAACAGGTGCCGATCTGCTTGGAAATCGTCGCGCGTGTACGCGCGAAGGCTGCGCGACACATTGTCGCGCCGGCGGGTGAGCGATGTCCGGCCTAATTAAACTTCGGCATAATGCCGCACCGTGATGGAAGTAAAAGACAAGAAGTCGGACAGTGACTTGAGGTCTGCGGGCGGCACTCTGCCCCGGTTCCCGTCTTTTCGATGACACAGTCGTCGTAGTTCGACCGGTGCAACACCGGCGCGACGACTGCTCCCGTCCCACCTTAACCCTTGCCAACCTCCTGCGACCCTGCATCAGGCCGGTAAGCCCGTGTTGCGCCGTTCGCTGGCCAACTCAACCCTGTCGTGTGACATGAAGAAACACAGAAACCCGCGATTGTTTAGGCTCCTCGCCTTGTGCTCGCCGCTGCTTTTGGCTGGCTGCGGCATGACGCTGCTCGACCCTAAGGGGCAGATCGGAGTAGAGAACAAGAACCTGATCCTCACGGCCACCTGGCTGATGTTGATTGTGGTGATTCCGGTCATCCTGATGACGCTGTGGTTCGCGTGGAAGTATCGCGCGAGCAACAAGTCGGCGCGCTATGAGCCGAACTGGTCGCACTCGACGGCCATTGAGGTCGTGGTCTGGCTCGTGCCGATCATCATCATTGCGATCCTCGCGCGCATCACCTGGGTCTCCACCCACGAACTCGATCCGTACAAGCCCCTGGAAAGCCAGGTGAAGCCGATCACGGTCGAAGTCGTGTCGATGAACTACAAGTGGTTGTTCATCTACCCGGAACAGGGCATTGCGTCGATCAACGAGTTGGCCGTTCCTGTCGATACCCCGGTGAATTTCAAGATCACCTCGGAATCGATCATGAATTCGTTCTTCATTCCGCAATTGGGTAGCCAGGTCTACTCGATGGCCGGCATGGAAACGAAGCTGCACCTGATCGCCAATCACGTCGGCTCGTTCGACGGCATTTCGGCGAACTACAGCGGTGGCGGCTTCTCGGGCATGCGTTTCAAGACGCTGGCGATGACCGACAACGACTTCCAGCAATGGGTCGCCAAGGTGCGTGATTCGAAGAAGATCCTGGACAAGGATGCTTACGCTTCGCTCGTGCCGATGAGCGAGAACACGCCGGTCACGTATTACAGCTCGGTCGACGCGAAGATGTTCGAATCGATCCTGCACGCCCCGATGGCAAGTGGCATGGCCCAGCAACACGAAGGTCATGAGAACCACGGCGCCATGGAAATGAAGGGCATGGACATGAAGATGGAAATGAAGGGCGCGGGCACCGACGCCGCGACGGCTCCGGCCGCCGCTGTGAATGGGCAGAACGGCCAGTCGATGACCATGGCCATGGACAACGCCGGCGCGCACGCGATGCACGCCGGTACGGCCGCGCACGCGCATAAGGAGTAAACAACAATGTCAACGCTGTTTGGCAAACTGACTCTCGAAGCCATCCCGTACCACGAGCCGATCATCGTCGGCGCGGTCGGCATGATGGTGCTGGGGGGGCTGGGCATCTTCGCGCTGCTCACCTACTTCGGCAAGTGGAAGTACCTGTGGAACGAGTGGGTGACGTCGGTCGATCACAAGAAGATCGGCGTCATGTATGTGCTGGTCGCACTCGTCATGCTGCTGCGCGGCTTTGCCGACGCCATCATGATGCGTACCCAACTGGCGCTCGCCCACAATTCTCCCGGCATCCTCCCGCCGGATCACTACGACCAGATCTTCACCGCCCACGGCGTGATCATGATCTTCTTCGTGGCGATGCCGTTCATGACGGGGCTGGTGAACCTCGTGGTGCCGCTGCAGATCGGCGCACGCGACGTGGCGTTCCCGTTCCTGAACACGCTGTCGTTCTGGCTGTTCGCCGCCGGCGCAGTGCTGGTGAACCTGTCGCTGGGCGTGGGTGAATTCGCACGCACGGGCTGGCTGGCTTATCCGCCGCTCTCGGGCATTCAATACAGCCCGGGCGTTGGGGTGGACTACTACATCTGGGCCTTGCAGATATCGGGGTTGGGGACGTTGCTCACGGGTGTGAACTTCGTCGTCACGATTCTGAAGATGCGCGCCCCGGGCATGAACCTGATGAAGATGCCGATCTTCACCTGGACCTCGCTGTGCACGATGGTGCTGGTGTGCGCTGCGTTCCCGGTGCTGACGGTCACGCTGGGCCTGCTCTCGCTCGATCGCTACCTCGACTTCCATTTCTTCACGAATGAGTTGGGCGGCAATCCGATGATGTACATCAACCTGATCTGGATCTGGGGTCACCCTGAGGTGTACATCCTGATCTTGCCGGCGTTCGGTATCTTCTCGGAAATCATCTCGACGTTCTCGGGCAAGAAGCTGTTCGGCTACAAGTCGATGGTGTACGCCACGGCCGCGATCATGGTGCTGTCGTTCCTCGTGTGGGCGCACCACTTCTTCACGATGGGCTCGGGCGCCAGCGTGAACGCCTTCTTCGGTATCGCGACGATGATCATCTCGATCCCGACCGGCGTGAAGATCTTCAACTGGCTGTTCACGATGTACCGCGGTCGCGTGCAAATGACCGTGCCGGTGCTGTGGACGCTGGGCTTCATCATCACGTTCGTGATCGGCGGTATGACCGGCGTGCTGCTGGCTGTGCCGGGCGCCGACTTCGTGCTGCACAACTCGCTGTTCCTGATTGCTCACTTCCACAACGTGATCATCGGCGGCGTGCTGTTCGGTTACATCGCCGGCATGAACTACTGGTTCCCGAAGGCTTTCGGCTTCAAGCTCGACGAGCGTCTGGGCAAGGCAAGCTTCTGGTGCTGGCTGATCGGCTTCTACCTCGCGTTCATGCCGCTGTACGTGCTGGGCCTGATGGGCATGACCCGTCGCCTGAACCACTACAGCAACCCGGATTGGCAGCCGTGGCTGATCGCCGCCCTGATCGGTGCGCTGTTCATCGCCGCCGGTATCGGGTTCCAGGTGCTGCAACTGGTGGTCTCGATCAAGAACCGCAAGGCGCTGGCCGACACCACGGGCGATCCCTGGAATGGCCGCACGCTGGAGTGGATGACGTCGTCGCCGCCGCAGTTCTACAACTTTGCCGAAGAGCCGCGCGTGCATGACGTCGACGAGCTGGCCTATCGCAAGGAGCACGGCATCAAGGGCGATCTGAAGACGAGCTACGCCCCGATCCACATGCCGAAGAACACGGGCGCCGGTTTCATCATCAGTGCGTTCTCGCTGGTGTTCGGTTTCGCTGCCATCTGGCACATCTGGTGGCTGGCTATCGTCGGCTTCGTCGGCATGATCGTGACGTTCATCTGCCGCAGCAACGACGATTCGATCGACTACTACGTGCAGTCGCCGGAAGTGGTGGCCATTGAAACGGCTCACCATCAGGCACTGGCCGCAGCAGCAAAGGCTTAATCATGACGAGCGAAGTTCTCAAACACTCTGGCGCGCATGCCGATGCGCATGCGCACGACCACGCGCACCACGACACCGGGGGCAACACGATCTTCGGTTTCTGGGTGTACCTGATGACCGACCTGGTGCTGTTCGCCAGCCTGTTCGCCACCTTCGCGGTGCTGCGTGACTCGACGGCGGGCGGCCCCACGGGCAAGGAACTGTTCGACCTGAAGTTCGTGCTGGTCGAAACGTTCATCCTGCTGTTCTCGTCGATCACCTATGGCTTTGCCATGATCGGCCTGCACAACGGCAAGAAGGGCGCCGTGATGGGCTGGCTGGCGATTACCTGGCTGCTGGGTGCCGGGTTTATCGCGATGGAACTGTATGAGTTCCATCACCTGATCCTCGAAGGGGCGGGCCCGAACCGTAGCGGTTTCCTGTCGTCGTTCTTCGCACTCGTGGCAACCCACGGTCTGCACGTGGCTTCGGGCCTGCTGTGGATGGCTGTCCTGATGTTCCAGATCGGCAAGAAGGGCCTGAGCTCGACCAACACCACGCGTCTGCAGTGCCTGTCGCTGTTCTGGCACTTCTTGGATGTGGTCTGGATCGGCGTGTTCACGGTCGTGTACCTGATGGGAGCGATGTAAATGAGCAATAGCAAATCGGTGCAATCGCACGGCCACGACGCTGGCCACAATGCGGCCGGGGGTAGCCACGGCAGCGTGAAGTCGTACCTGATCGGCTTCGTGCTCGCGGTGATCCTGACGGTCGTGCCGTTCAAGCTGGTGATGGATGGCACGATGCCGCCGTCGACGGTGCTGCCGCTGATTCTTGGCGCCGCCCTCGTGCAGATCATCGTCCACCTGATCTACTTCCTGCACATGGACCGTTCGTCGGAACAGCGCTGGAACGTGATGGCGTTTCTGTTCACCGTGCTGATCGTGGCCATCGTGCTGGTCGGCTCGCTGTGGATCATGCACAACGCCAACTCGCTGATGATGCCGGGGATGTAAATCTTCCGGCCTTGCCCGGTCGTTCAGGGCAAGACAAAAAGGCGGCACCGGATTTCCGGGCCGCCTTTTTTTATGGGGATGCGGGGGAAGAGGCGAAGCGCTGCCTCGGGGGCAATGCTTCGCGACGCTACGTGAGGCCTTGAGGCTTAGCCGTGCGGCGCCTTGTCGTCCGGTGGCGTGTCCGACGTCGGTGCCGCCAGAATCACGCCGGGGCGTACCGGCAGGTCGGGGCGGATACCCAGCAGCGGCAGCGCCTGCGATGCGATCTCTGCAAACGCCGGGCCGGCCGCCTGACCGCCAAAGTGCTGCGACGCCTTGGGCTCGTCCACCGACACGGCAATCACCAGACGCGGCGCGGACAGGGGCGCGATGCCCACGAACGACGCGCGATACTTCGAGTGATCGTAGCCATGTGCGCCCGCCTTATAGGCCGTCCCGGTTTTCCCGCCAATGCTGTAACCGGCCACCTGTGCGGTCGTGGCCGTGCCGCCGGTGTCGACCACGGCGGCTAGCATCTTGCGCATTTCCGTCGCCGTGCGGGCGTCGATGACGCGCACCCCTTCGGGCTGCGTTGGCGAATCCGGCTTGATGATGGAGATGGGCACGAGCACGCCGTCGTTGGCGAATATCGTATAAGCCCGCGCCAACTGGAACAGCGACGCCGAAATCCCGTAGCCGTAGGCCATCGTCGCCTGCTCGATGCGCCGCCACGACTTGTACGGACGCAAACGGCCCGACACCGCACCGGGGAATCCCAGCTTCGGCTGCTGACCCAGGCCGATCTCGGTGAACATGTCCCACATTTCCTCGGCGCGCAGCATGGTCGACACCTTGGTCATGCCGATGTTGCTCGACTTCTGGATGACGCCTGCGGCCGTCAGCACGCCGTTCGCGCTATCGTCGCTGATGGTCGCGCCTTCGAAGGCATATCGCCCGGGGCCGGTGTCGATCAGGGTGGTCGGCGTCAGACGATGCAGGTCCAGCGCCAGTGCCATCGTAAACGGCTTGAGAATCGAGCCGGGCTCGAAGACATCGGTGAACACACGGTTGCGCAGTTGCTCGCCGGTCAGATGCTCGCGGTCGTTCGGGTTGTACGTCGGGAAGTTCGCCAGCGCCAGCACCTCGCCCGTCTTGGCATCGATGACGACCGCCATCGCCGCCTTTGCGCCTGTGCGTTCCAGCGCGTTCTTGAGCGCCTCATAGGCGATGTATTGCACGCGGGTGTCGAGCGTGAGGCGAATGTCCTTGCCGTCGCGCGGCGGGCTGGAGTCGTCGAGATCCTGAATGGTGCGGCCAATGCGGTCCTTGATCACACGCCGCACCCCGGCCGTGCCTTCGAGCAAGGGCTCCTCGCCAAGCTCCATGCCTTCCTGACCTTTGTCTTCGACGTTGGTGAAGCCCACGACGTGTGCGGCAACATCCCCTTCAGGGTAGAACCGCTTGTATTCGCTGCTTTCGTAGACACCGGGGATGCCGAGCGCTTCGACTTGTTTGCCAACGTCCGGCGACACCTGACGCTTCACGTAGACGAATTTCTTCTCGCCAATGAGCTTGGTGCGCAGTTCCTTTGCGGGCATGTCGAGCAGCTTGCTGGCTTTCTGGATGTCGCTGTCGGAGAGGTCGTCGGGGACTTCGGCGGGCACGGCCCAGACCGTGCGCATCGGCAGGCTGGTCGCGAGAACGCGTCCGTCGCGATCTTCGATCTTGCCGCGCACGGCGGGCATGACGATGGTGTGCTCGTAGCGCTTTTCGCCCTGCGCGATGTAGAAACCGTTGCCGGGACCGGCAATCCAGAAGGCTCGCACGACCAGCCCGATGAACGCGAGGGTGATCATGATGACAACGAGCTTGGAGCGCCACAACGACATGCGCGATTGCAATACCGGACTGGAGGCGAACGTGACGTCCTTGGGCTGGCGATTCTTTTGCATAGCGCTCGCGAAGGCGGTAAGAGGCGTGAACAGCAATGAGCCGATCGACAAACTCTGGCTCAAATTCTAGGCGAGATAGCGTAGCATGCAAGCGTCTGTTGCAATAGCGCAAAAGCCCCGTCAGACGGGGCTTTCAGGGTTATTTTCGAGGCTTTCGGGCCGGCTTTTCGCACGGGTGTCGGCTGATGAAACCGGAGGCGGATTTTTCCGGCGGACGAGGGCCGTACACGCGAAGCGATCTTGCGCGTGTCTCTCGCTTGTCTCGTACTTGTCACGCACTACTTCGCCGGGCCGAAGCGCACGTCCGCATACCACGCGTGCGCACTCGCATGCGTGTTGTCGCTGTCGGTGAAGATGCCGTAGCCGAGCAGCTTGCCCGGCTTCTCCTTGTAGATGCGCTCGTAATCGGCCGCGACGTTACGCGAGAAGGTTTGCCACTTGCCAAGCGACGCCTCGCCGCCCGCGACCACGAGCATCTGTACCCGGTCGGTATGCGGGTTCTGGATGACGCTCCCCGGTGCGGCGTCGTTGGACCAGACGTACATGAGCGTGGCGTATGGCAAGTCTTCTCCCCCGGCCTTGGCCAATGTCATGGCTGCCCGGTCGCCGAACGGCAGCGTGGACTTGTCGCCATCGAAGAAGAACACCAGCCGTGCCGGAGAATCCTCTTTGTCGCTCACGCGGTTATCGGCACCCGGGATCGCCTTGTCGACCTTCCAGCGCCAGCTCACGTTTGGCGTTTCGTTCAGGTCGATGCCGTCTCCCTTAGCCATCAGCGCCGACGCGGAGTCCACGGAATTGGCCTCGATGACATTGCGCCCGCCATCGGCGACAACGGTGTACGTGGTGAGCTTCTTGCCGCTGACGACCGGCAGGTTCTGCCAGCCGGTGGGTAAGGCGTTGCCCGGACTGGCTTTCGAGAACGGGATGGCGCTCGGCGGCGCCGTGGCGGCATCGGCTGCGAGGGCGGCATTGCCCATTGTTGTGGCGAGTGCGACAGCGACCAGACTGAGCGTCGGTCTCCCGATCCGGATCAGAGGAAGGATCCCATGGGAGGAGGGACGCGCGGCCGCGCGAGGCAGCCAGCCGAAGCGGCGAAAGGGGCCGAGCAAGCCCGGTGACGAGACGATGCGATGCATGATGAGCGACTCCGGCGTAGGCAGGCAAACCGCTGGCACCGGCCGGATGGCCCGTGCCTCCGGGGGGACTGCCCCCCATTCAACTGCTATCGACGACTGAACGGCAAGAGGATCAACGCTGTTGCAGGGCGACGCGCAAGCCCAGGCCGATGAAGATCGTCCCGATGATCTTGCCCTGCCAGCGCAACAACCAGGTGAAGCGTTGCACGAATTTGCCGAGCGGGCGCACGGACAACGCAATCGCGGCCGTGTAAAGCGCACTCATCGCGACAAACACCAGCCCCAGCACGAGGAACTGCGCGAAGACATTGCCCTCGCTCGCATGCACGAACTGGGGCATGAAGGCGAGGAAGAAGAGGGCGGTTTTCGGATTGAGCACTTCGGTGGCCACGGCCTGTACGAAGGCACGTCCGGGCGAGACCTTCGGGGCGGCGGGCAACTGCGGATCGGACGGACGCTCGCGCAACGCTTTGATTCCCAGATAGATCAGATAGGCCGCCCCCACGTACTTCACGACATCGAAAGCCAGTGCGGAGGTCATCAGCACTGCCGAGAGTCCCACTGCCGCGCACAGGGTGTGCACGAGGTCGCCGAGCGCAATCCCCATGCCCGTCATGACGCCGGCGCGACGTCCGCCTTGCACGGTTCGTGTGATCGTCAGCAACACCGCAGGGCCAGGAATCAGGAACAGCCCGAGTACAACGACAACGAAAGTGGCGAGGGTGGCAAAGGTCGGCATGGGGTCTCTCCGGCGAAATCGGTGGCGACGCAATGGCGACATCATCCCAGATTCCGCGACATCGTGCCCGAAAGCGGGCCGGGCGAATGCAGAAGCGCCTCCCACGGCGTCAGCGCAGGATGTTTGCCTTTACGACGTCAGAAAAAGGAAGCGACATGCCATTCGTGTCCCATGCGGCATCTTCATCCCCCGGTACCTTCCCGCACCTTGCCTACGAGGCGGTGAGCTGCCTCTACGACGGGCTCAAGGGCGACTTCACGGGGGCTGTCGCATGTTTGAGAGACAGTAGCCTGCATCATCTGCTGAGCGATGCCTGGCGAAGCACGAGTCAGCGGCATCAGGAGCAGGCGTTGAGTGTTCAGGGCACGTCGGTGATGTCAGGGGTTGCCGGCGCGGCGGATGTGGCGTTCGCCTGTGCGCTCAGCGCGTTGACCATCGGTGCCGCCTGCCGCTATCTGTGGCCGGAAATGCGCGCATTGGAAAACGCCATCGGTGAGGGCGCGCAAGCCCAGCGTGCGTGGGCGCGTCAGACACAGTTGCAGCTTCGTCGTCGCACCCCGGAAGATCTCACTTCGATGCGCCAATGCCTCGCCGCCTTCGACGCCACGCAGATCTTCGCCAACACCACGCCATCCGCAGCGCGTTCCGCACCCGGCGCCGCCGTGTCGGGGCGCAAGCTGGCCGAGCAGAAAATCGCGGAGGCCCTCATCCTTCATATCGCCGATGCACCGCAAACCTGCGTGGCCCAAAGCGACCGGGTGGCGTCGCTGTGTCAGCTTCTGGCCCATGGCCTTGGCTTCACGCTGCCGCACAAGATGCGTGAAGCGCTGCGCGTGGACGATGCCCGGCCATCGCTGATCCGATATGACGGCGCCTTCACGTTGCTGCGCGAACGTCTCGAACCGGATTGGCGCCATGACATCGCCGGCTCACCGACATTCACGGTGCACCCGGTCGACGTTCAGCTTTTCGACCCGACCGAGACCACCGACGATCTGACGAAAGCCACACGTATCGCAAGGCGGCAATTGACCCATCCCGACGCGCTGCGGCGGGTTCGGTCTCGTGTCGTCGCGCTGATGGCGACAAGCGTGCGGGAGGATTGCGGGAGCGCTGCCGACTGGCGGGATCTGGGCGAGTTTGCGTTGATAGCTGCTGTCCAGCGCGGGTTGCCTTGTGAGCGCGTGCTCGACGCGCTGGGTATCGCCGTGCGCGCGGGCGTGACGGCGCGCTTTGCCTGGCGTTGGACCGATGAACCGCAAGTGGGGCAGGCGATGACGTCGACGATTCCGGTAGAGGTCTCGCAATGGATCGCCCGCGTGCTGCTGATTGCCGGCAAGCCGCAGGAGGCACGCACCCCGTGTCCGCCTCGCCTTGCGGCGCTGGCACGCGGCGATACCCCGGCATCGTTGTTGATCGGCTCCCCCGACTGGATTCACCTTGTCGACGGTATTTGCAAGATGGGGCGTGACCATTGGCACGCCGATTACGCGACAGTATGCGAGGCAGGCCGGACATAACGCATCACGCATGACGCATCACGCGAGCGGCCCGATCTCCGGACCGCCTCGCACGACTCAGAGATACGCCCCGCCGAGTAACCCCACGACACTGCCGGCCGCGAGCCACCACAGCGGGTGGACACGGGTGCGGATCGCGAGCACGGCCACGCAGGCGGTGATGCCCGCGAGCAGCCACGACGTTGCCGACGCTTCGGCAATGAGCGCGGCACTTGCGGCGACCAGCCCGGCCGTCATCGGTACCAGACCGGCCTGCACGATGCGGCGCCACGGCCGGTCCTTGAAGCGCTCCCACAGGTGCAACACGCCGACGGTGATGAGCGAGGACGGTCCGAACTTCGCGAGCGACGTGACCAGCATGCCCTGCCAGCCGGCCACATGCCAGCCAACGAGCGTGACGATCATGAGGTTCGGGCCGGGCGCCGCCTGTCCCAGCGCGAACAACGCGCTGAATTCTTCGGACGTCATCCAGTGATGCAGATCGACGACCTGACGCTCCATCTCGGGCAGGATCGTGTTGCCGCCGCCAAACGCCAATACCGACAACTGCGTGAAGATGAGCGCGAGCGAGATGAGCGTGCCGGTCATTGCGAGACCCTCCAGGTGGCGTAGATGGAGATCGGCGTCATCACGAGCATGGTGAGCACCAGCGGCACACGCAGCACGGCAATCGCGATGAAGCACGCCACCGCCACCCCCGCCAGCGCGACGGACTTGCGCAACGGCCACGCCACTTTCCATGCCATTTGCACCAGCAGGCCGGCCGCCGCTGCCGCGAGCCCGGCGAAGAGGTGCTTCACGTGCGGATCGCTCTGGAAGTGCTGATAGATCGTGCCCAGCCCGATGACCACGGCAGACGGTGCGGCGATCAGCCCGAGGATCGAGGCGAGCGCGCCGCGCCAGCCGTGAAAACGCATGCCGAGTGCGACCGACAGATTGATGATGTTGCCGCCGGGCAGGAACTGACACAGCCCCAGCAGATCGGTGAATTCGGCCGGCGTGACCCAGCGATGCTTCTCGACGATCATGCGCCGCGCCAACGGCAACGCGCCGCCGAATGCGGTCATCCCCAGACCGAGAAAACCAAAGAAGAGGGCGCGAATGCTGGGGGCGTCGGCAACGGGCGTGAGTGGCATCGTGGCGGGGGCGCCGGATGCGGCAGGGGTGGTTGGGGCCGGAGTGCTCATGGCGGTGGGTTCTGGAAAACGGGACTACGGTGGGGGCCGCCGGCAGGGAGCGTCTTCGGGGGAAGGATGCACGAGTGCCGCGCGGAACCCCTTGAGATTAGGTGGATTGCGCTATATTGTCCAATATATGGAAGTGACTTGATTCATATCGAACCAATATGGCAAATATCGACATACGCCTGCTGCGCTACTTCATTGCAGTGGCGGAAACGGGACACATGACGCGCGCTGCGGAGCGTCTCGGTATCGGACAGCCGCCGCTCTCGCAACAGATCCGGGTGCTGGAAACGCAACTGGGCGTCACGCTCTTCGAACGTCTGCCACGTGGCATGGCGCTCACCGATGCCGGTCAGGCGTTTCTCGGCGATGCCTATGATGTCGTGCGCAAGCTCGATCAGGCGGTAGACGACGTGCGCCGTGTCGCGGCGGGCATCAAAGGGCGGCTGTCCGTGGGCTTCACCAGCTCGTCGGCGCTGCATCCGTTCGTACCGACGGTGATTCGTGCGTTCCGTCGCGATGCCCCGTCGGTGTCGTTGATGCTCGACGAAAGCAGTACGAGCGAATTGCTCGACGGGCTGCGCGACGGTCATCTGGACGTCGCGTTCATTCGTCAGCCGCAGGGCGATATCGGGCAGATTGTCTTCACGCAGGTCCTCGAAGAGTCGATGGTGCTTGCCGTGCCATCGGCGCATCCGCTCGCGCTCACGGGGCGTGCAGGCAAGGCGGCCGTGCCGATGACGGCCATCGCGGCGGAGAAGCTGATTCTCTATCGGCGCCGCACCGGGCAGGGACTCTACGACGCGATCATTGCCGCGTGTCATGGCGCGGGCTTTAGTCCGAACATCGAACAGGAAGCGCCGCGTCTGCTCACCACGCTCTCGCTCGTCGCGGCAGGGCTGGGCGTGTCGGTGGTGCCTGCCTCGCTCATGCGTATGCAGGTCGAGGGCATCGTCTATCGGCCGCTCGCGCCCGCACCGCGAGCGCCGCTGTACTGTGCATATCGCGAAGGCGTGCTGGCCGGGCCGACCGCGCGACTGCTCGATCATGTGAATGAGACCGCGCAGACTGTCGTCGCCGAGTGACGAGCGACCCGCAACGTGCCGCGGCAGGCGACGACGTCAGGCCGTGGTGCTGCCCTTTTGCGTCAGCAGCGCCTCGATATGTCCGTGCAGACCGACATCGCTCCACTCCAGTTCGCCCATGCGCCAGAAGCGCGCGTTGCCCGCGCGATCGATGAGATACGTAGCGGGCAAGCCGAGCGATCCGAAGCGCTTGTAGACGGCGCCGTCGGCATCGAGCAGGACCGTACCGTCGATGGGTAGCTTGTCGATGAACGGCTTCACCGTGGCGAGCGGCTCTTTGTAATTGACGGCGACCAGCGCGAGGCCTCGCTGACGGTATTGACGTGCCACTGCGCCCATCGCCGGGATTTCTTCGCGGCACGGGCCACACCACGTCGCCCAGAAGTTGAGGATGACCACGCGCCCGCGCCATTCGGACAACGCGTGTGGCTTGCCGTCGAGCCCGTCGAGCGTGAACGCAGGAGTCGCGCCGCGCCATGCCGACAGCGTGCCGCCGGACGCCCCGGCGAGCGCACTGTCGTCCACTTCTGCCGCCCCCTTGGCGGGCCCGGCCGCTAACGCGTGTGCACCGGTGCCGCCCAGCGCACCGGCCGTTCCGAGGGCCCCGAGGGTGTGAAGAAAATGAC
Organism: Pandoraea fibrosis; assembly: GCF_000807775.2. Lineage (NCBI taxonomy): Bacteria > Pseudomonadati > Pseudomonadota > Betaproteobacteria > Burkholderiales > Burkholderiaceae > Pandoraea > Pandoraea fibrosis. Next base: position 2,384,844 of record NZ_CP047385.1, read on the forward strand.
GGCGTTGCATGGCGGTGCTCTCCTGCGGGTGAGTGTCGTGAATGTCGCGGTTCGTGTCAGGCCGTGATTTCGCGGGCGTTCATGCGATAGCGGAAGGTGTCCGGATTGAGGCTGTCGAGCTGGGCACGCGCCACTTCGCCGTTCGGATACATGAGGAATGGCACCGCATGATCCTGCGCCGCGCGTGCACCGGGCAGCGGTACGTCGGCGCCGTGGTTGAACGCGACCCAGTTCATCTCCCACTGGCCGAAGAGCATCGCGCGCGCAGCCCGCACGCGCAGATCGTCGAGCGGCAGGCCGCCAGGCACTTCCTCAAGTACGACCTTGCGCACATCTGCCGGGTCGACTGGCACCCAGCCGTAACCGGCGGCGTAGAACTCGGCCCGGCAATGCTGTGCACGCGTGACGTCGCCCGCTTTGCCCAGACTGTTGAAGCCATGATTCGACGTCGCGACGCGCACGCCGTAAGCGTCGCGTGCGGGAATGCCGACCGAGCGTGCGAGTGCGGTGAACAGCGCGTTGATGTCGGCGCATTTGCCCGCGAGGTCACCCGTGGTGAGCATGTAGCGCACGTCGCCGGTGCCGCAGCCGCGCACCGAGCCTTCGCGGCGGCAGTTCTCGACGATCCATTGGTAGATGGCGCGCGCTTTTTCGACGTCACCCTTTTCGCCGCGGGTGATCTTCTCTGCCGTCTCGCGCACAAGACCGTCGGTCGGCTGGAGTGCCGTCGGGCGGAGATATTGACGCAGGACCTCGGGCGATTCGCGCGGCGCATTCGCGGACGGTGGCTGTGCGAGATCGACACGCCGGTCGCGCGTGGCGAAGGTGTTCACCAGTGTGACCGTCCGAGGGGCTTGCGTGTCGTCGGGCCACGCCACGGCCAGCATCGGCACGCCAATGCCCGAGGCACCGCGCACCGTGCGCAACGCGGCGGTGGCGCCGGGCGCCTCCCAGCGCGTGCCGAGCGCACGCTGATAGCTCCCGGACGGCGACGCGGCCACCGGTAGCCAGACGTTCGCCGGGCCACGACCGTTACCGGCCGGCAGATCGACCTGCGTGGTCAGCTCGAAGGTGCGCCAGCCGTCGGCGGCGTCGGCCGAGGGCGTGCGTGACGGTGACGCCAGTGCGTTGGCGGGTAGCAGCGAGGTCGACAGGACGGATGCCGGCAGGACGGAAGCGGGCAGGGCGCAGGCACCCAGCGAGAGGAAGCGGCGGCGTTGCATGATGAGATCCCCTTTGGCGTCAGCGCTCACGGCGCATGGTGGTTAGGGTAGTGCGAAGGGTGCTGCAGTAGCGTGCTGAGGCTCGGCGACAATGGCCTGCTGCGATGCAGGCACCATGTGAACCGGTAGCATGGCGAGATCGACAGACCGCCATCGGTCATTTCGAGACATATCGACGCGCCAAAGCTGCTTCATAATACGTCGACTTTTGGCAAACTGTCGTCATGCCGGGAGCGACGCGCTTTCCCGAAGCCCTGAGCCGCGCTGCGGCGGGCTTCACGACGCGTTCCCGGCCATCCCCAACGAACACCAACGACCATGACCGCAATCGATGCAACTCAAGCAGGCGCCGCACCCGCCGCGCCGCGTCTGACTTCGCTCTCGCACGGTGGCGGCTGCGGCTGCAAGATCGCGCCGGGCGTACTGTCCGAACTGCTCGCCCGTAACGAAGTGCCGCTGCCGGCGCCGGCAGCGCTGCTGGTGGGCACCGAAACCTCCGACGACGCCGCGGTCTACCAGCTCAACGACGAGCAAGCCATCATCGCGACGACGGACTTCTTCATGCCCATCGTCGACGACCCGTTCGACTTCGGCCGTATCGCCGCGACCAATGCGCTATCCGATATTTATGCGATGGGGGGCAAGCCGATCTTTGCGCTCGCTATCGTCGGCATGCCGATCAACGTGCTGCCGCGCGAGACGATCCGCGACATTCTGCGCGGCGGCGAGTCGGTTTGCGCCGAGGCGGGTATCCCGATTGCAGGTGGCCACAGCATTGACTCGGTCGAGCCGATCTATGGACTCGCCGCCCTCGGGGTGGTGCATCCGAAACGGCTGAAGCGCAATTCCGACGCGCAGGCGGGGGACGTGCTGGTCCTCGGCAAGCCGCTCGGTGTGGGCGTGATGTCGGCGGCGCTCAAGAAGCATCAACTGGACGAGGCGAGCTATCGCCGCATGATCGACGCCACCACGCGTCTGAATCGTGTCGGCCCGGCACTCGCCGCGTTGCCCGGCGTGCATGCGCTCACGGATGTGACTGGCTTCGGTCTGCTCGGCCACACGCTGGAGATGTGCCGTGGCGCGAATCTGGCGGCCTATCTGCGGATGTCCGATGTGCCGCTGTTCGACGGCGTGCGCGAGTTGGCCGACAAGGGATGTATCACCGGGGCGTCTGGCCGGAACTGGGCGTCGTATGGCGCCTCGGTCGAAATGGGCGAGCGGTTGACGCAGCGCGATCGCGATCTGTTGTGCGATCCGCAGACCGCCGGCGGCTTGCTGGTGTCCTGCGCACCGGGGGCGGTCGACGACGTGCTCGCTGTCTTCCGTGCCGACGGCTTTGACGAAGCGGGGATCGTTGGCGCGATGCGTCCGGGCACGCCCGGGGTGCGCGTCATCTGACGGACGTTTCAGAGCCGGGCGCGCTTCCGGAGAAACGCGCCCGCGACGGTGCCTGACGTCATGCCGCCTGACGCTCGGCGTGACTGCCGATAAAGGCGATGATGGCTTCGCCAAGCGGCCCAGGCGCATCGCGATGCGGCGAGTGTCCGCAGGCCGCGAGCTTCACCACCTTGGCGTGCGGCACGTGCGCGGCGATGCTGTCCATCTGCGCCATCGTGCCGTACTCATCGTCTTCGCCCTGAACGGCGAGCAGCGGCTTCGAGATGCTCGCCACGGCGCCCACGAGATTCCATTCACGAAACGCCGGGTCCAGCCAGATATCGTTCCAGCCCCAGAACGCCGACTCGACGTCGTCGTGATAGCGGCCGAGCTTGGCCGGCAGATCGGTCGTTTCGTACACGGTCTTGGTCTTCGCAATGCTCTCTACCGACACGTCTTCGACGAAGAGGTGCGGCGCGAGCACCACGGCACCCGCGAGGCGATCCGGGAAGGCGGCCGAGAACAGCAGCGAGATCGAGCCGCCATCGCTGTGGCCGACGAGCCACACGCGATCCGCCTGCTCGGGGCCGACACCGACCGCGTCGAGAAACGCGGGCAGCACCTCGCGGGCCTGACGATGCATGAAATCCACCGGCCATTTCTCGTCATGCGCACGCGGTGTCGAGCGGCCGTAGCCGTTGCGCGAATACACCAGGCCGCGATAGCCGCCGGCGTCGCACAACTGCTGCGGCCAGTCCTTCCACATGGCGACGGAGCCCAGCCCCTCGTGCAGAAAGACCAGCAATGGCGCCTGCGTGCGCTCGCGATGGATCCATCGATACTCCAGCGAGAGCGGGCCGTGCGAGGCCGTCTCGATCCGGGCGAATTGGACTTCCGACATTGTCGTGTTGTCTCCTAAAGCAACTCGCGCAGCTTGAAGCGCTGCACTTTGCCGGTGGCGGTCTTCGGCAGATCGTCGACGAACACCAGCTCGCGAGGGTATTTGTGCGGCGCGAGCCGCGCTTTGACGAACGCCTTCAACTCGGTGGCCATCGCGTCCGTCGCCGTGACACCCGGTTTGAGGACGACGAAGGCCTGCGTCTTGGTCAGCCCGTTATCGTCGCGTCCCACCACGCCCGCCTCGAGCACGGCGTCGTGCTGCATCAACACCATTTCCACTTCGATGGGCGAGACGTACTGACCGCTGACCTTGAGCATATCGTCACTGCGTCCGGCGTAGACGTAATACCCATTGGGCAGTCGCTGGTACTTGTCGCCGCTCTTGAGCCAGTCGCCAAGGAACGTCGAGCGCGATTTCTCGCGATTGCACCAGTACATGAGGGCCGCGCTCGGGCCCTTGATGTACAGGTCGCCGATCTCGCCATCGGGGACGGGCTGGCCGTTCTCGTCGCGCAATTCCACCGCGTAGCCCGGCACCGGTTCGCCGGTCGTGCCGTAGGCGACTCGTCCGGCGCGATTCGACAGGAAGATGTGCAGCATCTCGGTCGAGCCGATGCCGTCGAGAATCTCCGCGCCGAAGTGCGCCGTGAATCGTTCGCCGATTTCACGCGGCAGCGCTTCGCCCGCCGACGTGCACAAGCGCAACGCCACGTCTTCGCGCGCGGGCAGATGCGGTGAGGTCAGCAGGTTGGCGTAGAGCGTTGGCACGCCGTAGAAGATGGTCGGGCGATGCCGACGCAGGCGCTGCGCCACGGCCTCTGCCGTCGGACGCTCGGCCATCAGCACGACCGTCGCGCCGACCGACAACGGGAACGTCAGTCCGTTGCCCAGCCCGTAGGCGAAGAAGAGCTTCGCGGCGGAGAAGGCGATGTCGTCTTCGCGAATGCCCAGCACGTTGCGGCCATACGTCTCGGCCGTCCAGTACAGGTTGGCATGCGTATGGACCGTGCCCTTGGGCTTGCCGGTCGAGCCCGACGAGTACAGCCAGAAGGCGATGTCGTCGCCGGCGGTGTCGGCAGGCATGGGGCTTGGCGGGCCGTCGACAAGCGCATCGAACGTCGGCAGAACGGTCGACGTTGCCGTCTCGGCAGCGATCGGCTGCGAGACGACGCATGGCGGAGGCGAGGGCACTTTATCCAGCGCCGCTTGCACCGTCGGCATCAGGGCGCCGGACGCGATCACGAGTTGCGCTTTGCAGTGCGTGATCATGTAGGCGTAATCGTCGGCGGTGAGCAGGGTGTTGACGACCACAGGCACGACACCGGCGTACAACGCGCCGAGGAACGAGACCGGCAGGTCGATGGTGTCGAGCATGACGAGCAGAATGCGCTCTTCGCGATGGATACCCGCGCGGGTGAGCCCGGCGGCGAAGCGTCGGCTTTGCTCTGCCAGTTCGCCGTAGGTCAGCGCACGTGTGTCGTCGAGATATGCAGTCTTGGCAGCGCGCTCACGATTGAGCGCCTCCAGATGCGCAGCGAAGTTGAAGTTCGCCGGCGGTGGGGTGAGTACGGCTTCCATGTTGCCTCCGGTGGATCACCGCGCGGCCACTGCTCACAATTGAACGGTGGAGGCGGCGTGAGTGCTTTATGGCGCTCTGACGGCGCCTGTATGAATCACCTTGACTGCGACGGCTTGCGACGACTGCTGGCGTAATGCGTTACGACTTCGGGAGTTCGACGGCGTCCTGCGTCAGCGCTTCGATCAATGCGGCGGGGCCTTGAACGGCCGAGCGCACGTGATAGAAGCGCAATGCGCGCAGGCCGCCCAGTTCTTCACCGCCACCGGCACGGCCCGGGCCGCCATGCAGCGATTGCGGCATGACGTTGCCGTGCCCGGTTTGTGTTTTCGCAACCGACGGATCGACCGCATGCACGCGTCCGTGAGCGTCGGCCAGCGCCAGGGCGGGCGCGCGCATGGCGATGGCGTCGTTGCTATAGAGGGAGACGACGAGCGAGCCCTGACCTCGCCTGGCGAGTGCGACTGCCTCGTCGATATCGCGATAGCCCACAAGCGTCGCGACTGGGCCGAAGACTTCCGTCTCGTGAATACGTTGACCGGCGGCACCGTCGCGCATGCCGAGGAGCACAGGCGCCACGCAGGCGCTGTGAGGACCGGCGTCGACGAAGACGGCGTCGCGATTGCCGTCATAAAGCGTTTCAGCCTCCTCCTGCAAATGTGCGATGCCCTCGAGCACGGTACGCTTGTGCTCAGTACTCACGAGCGAGCCCATCTTCACGGATTCGTTGCGGGGATTACCGACAACCGTCTTGGCGAGACGCTCGGCAATGGCCTCAGCCGCGGCATCGAAATGTTCCACAGGCACCATCGCGCGGCGAATGGCGGTGCACTTCTGGCCCGACTTGACGGTCATTTCACGCGCGACTTCGCGCACGAACTGGTCGAAAGCCGGCGTGCCCGATGCGGCATCAGGCAACAGGACGGCGCTGTTCAGGCTATCGGCTTCCACATTGATGCGTGCCGAGCGTTGCGTGAACGCCGGATGCGCACGCAGCGTGGCGGCGGTGTCGGCCGAGCCGGTGAAGGAGACCACGTCGAACGGCCCGATCCGGTCGAGCAGACCGGCGGCGCTGCCGCAGATCACCGACAGGCTGCCCGGGGGCAAAATGCCGGCGGCCACAACGTCGGCGACCATGCGCTGCGTGAGCCAGGCGGTCGACGTTGCCGGTTTGACGATGACGGGCACGCCCGCGAGCAATGCACCGGCAGCCTTTTCCCAGAGCCCCCATGCGGGGAAGTTGAAGGCGTTGATGAACAACGCCACGCCGGGTGTGGGACGCAGTACGTGACGTACCGCGAACGAGCCGTCCTTGGCTAGCGGAACCGTCGCACCGTCGAGCAGCGTGTGGGCATCGCCAAGCGCGGCACCGAGCTTGGCGTAGGTCGACAGGGTGTAGATGGCCCCATCGATATCGACCGCGGAGTCAGTGGCAACCGTGCCCGAATTGGCGGTGGCAATGGCGTAATAGTCGTCGCGATTCGCTTGCAGCGTGGTCACGATTTGGGAGAGCCGCTGCGCGCGTTCGCCATATGACAGGGCGCGTAGCGCAGGACCGGCGGTCTCGCGCGCGTAGGTGAACGCGGCGTCGAGATCCAGAGCGGCGCTTGAGACGAAAGCGAGCGTCTCGCCGGTGACGGGATCGGTGAGCGCGGTGGGAGCGCTTCCGTTCGACGTGCCCGGTGTGCCGGCCACCCATTGACCGGCAACGTAGTTTTCCAGCAAGGCAGGGGTACGCATGACCATGAACCGATGTGAATCCAGCAGAAGAATGTGCGTGCGCCGGATCAGGCGCTACGCGTGAATTCGATCGCGCCCTCGGGCAGCAGATACAGGACGAGGGCGCGTCCGCCGGCGACCGTCGGCCGATGCGCGGTGCCGGGACCGTACACGCACCAGCCTGCCGGATGGCCGTCGAAGGTCGCGCCCGGCGTGATCGGCATGATCAGATCGATTTCGCCGTTGGGGTGGACATGATGCGGGCCGGCCAGATCGGCCATGTCCACCACGTCGACGGAAAAGCCGTGCGTGTCGGACGTGGGCTTGATGACCCGCCCGTAGCGAATGCCGCCGCCTTCGCGCTGGCATAGCCAGCCCTCGGCAACGCCGGTGCGGCAAGCGTTGGCCAGGGTTTCATAACCGGGGGAACCGGCACCGTAGTGCGTGTTCAGCCAATCGGCGAGGTCGGCGTCGATGGGGCGGCCGTCGAGTTGCCGGGTGAGGTCGGCAATCAGCGCCTGAAATTGGGGCACATCCATCCATGTCTCCTGGGGACGTCGCAGTCGCGGTACCGGTCGCGGCGGCCTCTTCGGCCCGAATCGCTCCGGGCCGGCATTGCCTGTGCAATGCCCTGTCGCTCGCGCATCGCGGTGTGCGCACTGTCTGTTGAGATGACGCCGATCAAGGGCGGTGCTCGCAATGTCCGGCCCGCGTTTGCTTTTTTATCGACGCATGGTGAAAATTAGAGCATGCAAATTTCGCTGTCAAGCAATATATTACATGTTACCTGCTTCGAGGATCTCGCCTGATGAATAAGAGTGCGCAAGCCGATGGGGTGTCGACGGCGCGTGGCGCCGGTGAGAAAGACCCGTTCCTGGTCGCGCTGGGAGAGCGGGTGCGAACGCTGCGAGCCCGGCGGGGCTTGACCCGCAAGGCGTTGGCGTTGGACGCGGCCGTCTCCGAGCGCCATGTGGCCAATCTGGAGTCGGGGGTGGGCAATGCGTCGGTGCTGTTTCTTCGTCAGCTCGCACAGGCACTAAATTGCACATTGGCGGAGATCGTGGGCGACGAAACCACGTCGTCGGCCGAGTGGTTGCTGATTCGCGAGATCCTGCACGGGCGCGACGGCGAGGCGCTCACGCGTGCGCGTCAGGCGCTGAGCGAGTTGTTCGCCGGCAGCGAGCGCGACCCTGACCGGCGCGGGCGCATTGCGCTCATCGGTCTGCGCGGTGCGGGCAAGTCGACGCTGGGCCGTATGCTCGCCGACGACATGCATGTGCCGTTCGTCGAGCTCAATCGTGTGATCGAGCAACTGGCCGGCTGCCCGCCGTCGGAAATCTATTCGCTGTACGGCGCGACCGCCTATCGCCGCTATGAACTGCGCGCGCTGGAAGCTGTAGTTGCGGAGCATCCGCGTGCCGTGATCGCGTCGCCGGGCGGCATCGTGAGCGACGCCGCTACCTTCAATTTCTTGCTGACCCATTGCTATACGGTGTGGCTTCAGGCATCGCCCGAAGAGCATATGAAGCGGGTGGTCGCGCAGGGCGATCTGCGACCCATGTCGGGCAACGCGGAAGCCATGGACGATCTCAAGCGGATTCTGGCGGGCCGGCAGGACTTCTACGCCAAGGCCGACATGAGTTTCGACACCGGCGGCCGTGCGCTGGCCGACGCCTACCTGCAACTGCGCGGACGCCTGGCAGTGCAGTTGTCGACCGACTGAATCTCTGCATCTGCAAAATAATTCATTTTTCTTCGCGTAAACGGTTGACGGTGGGGTGATGCTGCACTATATTGCAATCCAACAAGATCATTATTCGTGTTGGAGGCAATCATGTTCGGCAAACCCCACGTCGACTACCGTACGGACCCCACGCAGTACAAGCATTGGAAGCTGAGCTTCGAAGGCCCTGTCGCCACGCTCGCGATCGACATCGCGGAAGACGGTGGCATTCGCGAGGGCTACAAGCTCAAGCTCAATTCGTACGATCTCGGTGTGGATATCGAACTGCACGATGCCGTCCAGCGCATCCGCTTCGAGCATCCGGAAGTGAAGACCGTCGTGGTGACGAGCGCAAAGGATCGCGTGTTCTGCTCCGGTGCCAACATCTTCATGCTCGGCCTGTCCTCGCATGCGTGGAAGGTCAATTTCTGCAAGTTCACAAACGAGACGCGCAACGGTCTCGAGGATTCCAGCCGTCATTCCGGACTGAAGTTCCTCGCCGCGGTGAACGGCGCGTGCGCCGGTGGCGGCTATGAGCTTGCGCTCGCCTGCGATGAGATTTATCTGGTCGATGACCGTTCGTCGTCGGTTGCGTTGCCGGAGGTGCCGCTGCTGGGCGTGCTGCCGGGGACCGGCGGCCTCACGCGTCTGACCGACAAGCGCCATGTGCGCAACGACCGTGCCGACATCTTCTGCACGATCGTCGAAGGCATTCGCGGCGAGCGCGCCAAGCAATGGCGTCTGGTCGACGAGGTGGTCAAGCCCGCGCAATTCGCGCAAACGATCTCGGCCCGCGCACTGGAGCTGGCGCAGGGTAGCCATCGTCCTGGCGGCAAGGGCGTGACGCTCACGCGTATCGAGCGCACCGACGAACCGGATGCGATCCGCTATGAATTCGTCGAAGTCGAAATCGACCGCACCAACCGCACGGCGAGCCTCACCGTGAAGGCGCCGAAGTCTGCGCCGCCTTCGGATATCGCCGGCATCGAAGCGGCAGGGGTGAACTGGTGGCCGCTGAAGATGGCGCGCGAACTCGACGACGCCATCCTGAATCTGCGCACGAACGAACTCGACATCGGTACCTGGCTGCTGCGCACGGAAGGCGAAGCGAAGCATGTCGTGGCTGCCGATGCCTCGCTGTTGGCGCACCAGGATCACTGGTTCGTGCGCGAGACAATCGGCATGCTGCGCCGCACGCTCGCACGTATCGATGTGTCGTCGCGCTCGCTGTTCGCGTTGATCGAACCCGATTCGTGCTTTACCGGCACGCTCGCCGAATTCGCTTTCGCCGCCGACCGCACCTATATGGCCGCGCTGCCGGCGAGCGAGGAAGACGAGCCGGCGATCACGCTCACCGAAGCCAACTTCGGCCTGCTGCCGATGGTCACCGATCAGTCGCGTCTGGCACGCCGCTTCTACGAAGATGCCGCCGAACTGGATGCCGTTCGCGCCACGATCGGCCGGGCCGTGCGTCCGGATGAAGCCGAGCGCCTGGGATTGGTCACGGCCGCCGTTGACGATCTCGACTGGCCGGACGAAATTCGTATCGCTATCGAGGAGCGTGCGGCCATGTCGCCCGATGCGCTCACCGGCATGGAAGCGAATCTGCGCTTCAACGGCAAAGAGACGATGAACACTCGCATCTTCGGCCGTCTGTCGGCGTGGCAAAACTGGATCTTCATCCGTCCGAACGCCGTCGGCGAGAAGGGGGCGCTGAAGGTCTACGGCAAGGGCAACAAGGCGCAGTTCGATCTGAATCGCGTCTGACGAACGGGCTGCGCCGCCGCCGGCGAACCGTGCCGGGCGGCGCCGTCACCGGACAAGACGTTTTCCACAGAATACGCACGAGACACCACGAGACACGAGGATTCCCACGATGGCTTCGATCAACTACAGCGAGAAGATCCCCAACAACGTCAACCTGTCGGACGACCGCACGCTGCAACGTGCGCTGGAGCAGTGGCAGCCGAACTTCCTGTCCTGGTGGGGCGACATGGGCCCGGAAGGATCGCACGGTTTCGACGTCTACCTGCGCACGGCCGTGAGCGTAGACCCGAGCGGCTGGGCACACTTCGATCACGTGAAAATGCCGGACTATCGCTGGGGGATCTTCCTCACGCCGGGCGACGCCGATCGCAAGATTCACTTCGGCGAGCACAAGGGCGAAGCCGCGTGGCAAGACGTGCCGGGCGAGCACCGCGCGAACCTGCGCCGCATCATCGTCACGCAGGGCGATACGGAGCCGGCGTCGGTGGAACAACAGCGTCACCTCGGGCTCACCGCGCCGTCGATGTATGACTTGCGCAATCTGTTTCAGGTGAACGTGGAAGAAGGCCGTCACCTGTGGGCAATGGTCTACCTGCTGCATCGCTACTTCGGCCGCGATGGCCGCGAAGAAGCCGAAGCGCTGCTCGGTCGTCGCTCGGGCGACGATGACAATCCGCGCATTCTTGGCGCGTTCAACGAGAAAACGCCGGACTGGCTGGCGTTCTACATGTTCACGTACTTCACCGATCGCGACGGCAAGTTCCAGCTCTCGGCACTGGCCGAGTCCGGTTTCGATCCGCTCGCGCGCACCACGAAGTTCATGCTGACCGAAGAGGCGCACCACATGTTCGTGGGCGAGTCGGGGGTGTCGCGCGTGATTGCCCGCACGGCGCAGGTGATGAACGAACTGAAGACCGACGACGTCGCGAAGTTGCGTGCGGCCGGCGTGATCGATCTGCCCACGATCCAGCGCTACGTGAACTTCCACTACTCCGTGACGATCGACCTGTTCGGCGCGGACCAGTCGTCGAATGCCGCGATCTTCTATAGCTCGGGTCTGAAAGGGCGTTATGAAGAAAGCAAGCGCGACGACGACCATCAACTGAACGGTCAGATGTACCGGCTGCTCGATGTGGACAACGGCAAGCTCGTCGAGCGCGAAGTGCCGATGCTCAACGCGATGAACGAAGTGCTTCGCGACGACTACATCAAGGACTCGGTTGCCGGCGTGAATCGCTGGAACAAGGTGCTGGAGAAAGCCGGTATCGACTTCCGTCTGACGGTGCCGCACAAGGCGTTCAATCGCCAGATCGGCACGTTCGCCGGCGTGCGCGTGTCGCCGGACGGCCGCGTGGTGAGCGAGACGGAGTGGGCCGCGCACGAGCGCGAGTGGCTGCCGTCGTCGGAAGATCGTGCGTATGTCGCATCGCTCATGGGGCGTGTGGTCGAGCCGGGCAAGTTCGCGAACTGGATTGCGCCGCCTCCGCTGGGCATCAACCGTCAACCCATCGACTTCGAGTACGTGCGCTTCAACTAAAAAAGCAGCAGCGCATTCCCCACAAGGAGACAGCATCATGAACGGCCCCGTTCCGGTCGAAGTCCTCAAGCAGCATCTGATCGATCCGGAGATCTGCATTCGCTGCAATACCTGCGAGGAGACGTGTCCGATCGACGCGATCACGCACGACGAGAACAACTACGTTGTGCGCGCGGACACGTGCAATGGGTGCATGGCGTGTATCTCGCCGTGTCCGACGGGGGCCATCGACAACTGGCGCGACGTGCTCAAGGCCGAGTCCTATTCGGTCGACGAACAGCTCACGTGGGATGAACTCCCGGTCCAGGACGACGCGATCGCCGGTCAGGGGTCGATTGGCGACGCGGCACAAGGAACGTCAGGCGGTGCATCGGCCGACGCACCCGAGCCAGTCATCGGCGGCTCCGATCTCGTGCGCGGCTCGGTCGTACCCCCATGGTCCGCTGCGAAGCCCTACGTGAATCTGTATAACCACAAGGCACCGATTCAGGCCACCGTGGTGGGCAATTATCGTCTGACCGACGCGAGTACCGAGAGCGATATTCATCACATCGTGCTGGACTTCGGCAAGCAGCCGTTCCCGGTGCTCGAAGGGCAGTCGATCGGCATCATTCCGCCGGGCACCACCGCCGACGGACGAGCGCATCACGCTCGGCAGTACTCGATTGCGTCGCCGCGCGATGGTGAGCGCCCCGGCTACAACAACCTCGCGCTGACCGTCAAACGCGTGACGAAGGACCATCAGGAGCAGGCCGTCGGCGGGGTGTGCTCGAACTACCTGTGCGATCTGAAGAAAGGCGATGTGGTGAACGTGATGGGCCCGTTCGGCAGCACGTTCCTGATGCCGAACCACGCCGATTCGCATTTGCTGATGATCTGCACCGGCACGGGCGCCGCCCCGATGCGGGCGATGACCGAGTATCGCCGCCGTCGCCGTCTGAAAGGCGCGACGGGCAAGTTGATGCTTTTCTTTGGTGCGCGCACGCAGGGCGAGTTGCCGTACTTCGGCCCGCTGCTCAATCTGCCGAAGGATTTCATCGACACCAATCTCGCATTTTCGCGCACGCCGGGACAAGCCAAGCGCTACGTGCAGGACGCGATGCGCGAGCGCGCGGCCGATGTGGCGGCGCTGCTGCGTCACGAACACACTTACATATATGTCTGCGGATTGAAGGGCATGGAGGACGGCGTGCTGCAAGTGCTGCAAACCATCGCGGGCGAGGCCGGGCTCGACTGGCAGTCGCTTTGGCAGCGCATGAAGACGGAAGGGCGCCTGCATCTCGAGACCTACTAAGGAAGCCTGACGACGTCTGACGCTATTGGCTGGCGCGGTGCGGATACGATTGTGCCGCGCGGGCTTTCGATTGACCGACGGCGTTCTGCGCCGGCTTGACACCGCGTGCTTCGGCACGCGGTTTTTTTTCGTCTGATGTGTCTCCCGGCACGGCAAATTGACGCCATCGGACGCCGCCCCGGAGGTGTCACCGGAATTGAGTACCATGGAGGGGCTGTTTCCCTTCCATCTTTTCTCTGAACGGAGAGTCACATGGGCAAGAAGCGGATTCTGGTACTGGCGGGCGACTATGTCGAAGACTACGAGTTGATGGTGCCGGTGCAGGCACTGAGCGCTGTGGGGCATCGGGTGGAGGTGGTTTGCCCGGGCAAGAAGGCAGGCGACAAGGTGCGCACTGCGATTCACGATTTCGAGGGCGATCAGACGTATAGCGAGAAGCGCGGCCACGACTTCACGCTCAACGCCACGTTCGACGGGCTGTCGCCGGCCGACTTCGACGCGTTGGTGATTCCCGGCGGCCGCGCGCCCGAGTATCTGCGATTGAACGATGAGGTGCTCGCGGCGGTGAAGCACTTTGCCGAGAACGATAAGCCGATTGCGGCCATCTGCCACGGTGCGCAGTTGCTTGCGGCAGCCGGTGTCATCGAAGGGCGCGAGTGTTCGGCGTATCCGGCGTGTGCACCGGAGGTGCGTCTGGCAGGCGGGAAGTATATGGAGATCGCCATCGACGAGGCACATACCGACGGCAAGCTCGTGACCGCACCTGCGTGGCCTGCGCATCCGGCATGGATCGCGCAATTCCTGGTCGTGCTGGGAACGAAGATCGAGCTTTGATGCCCGGTCTTTGACGCGCGCTCGATCTGACGTCGCGTTTGAGATGCGCGCTATCGGATGTCGCCGATGGCGCGCAGTCTTTCGTCTGCCTCGGCGAGCGTGTGCTCGCTGAACACTTCAATGCCGTGCCGTCGCAACCATGCGGCTGCCACGCCTTCACCCGCGACTTTCCGAGCACTGAACGAGCCGTCGTAGATCGACGTGCTGCCGCACGACGGGCTGTCTTCCTTGAGAACTGCAATGCAGATGCCGTGACGCTGCGCCAACGCGAGCGCCCGTTGCGCGCCGTCGAGAAAGGCGTCGGTGACGTCGGCCCCGGTGTTGTCCATCACACGCGCATGCTTTTGCCAGACGGCGTTGCCACCGATGGCGATCGGACTGCCGGTGATTTCGGCGGGGGCGCGTGGCGTGGGCAATCCGCCGGCGACTTCGGGGCAGATCGGCAGGATGAGTCCCTTGGCTTGCCACCGCGCAAGAATGGCGGCGGCGTCGGATTCGCAGCGCGCTGGGCGTCCGTGATAACGCACCGGATGGCCCAGAAGACAACTGCTGACAAGAATGCGGGGCGACGTAGACATGGCGCGAGCCTATCACGCGGCGATCGCGCGCGACTGAATTATCCGAAGTTGCCTCGTTTTCCAAAGCGCGATGCGCGCTTGCGCAGCAAGATCGGCCGATCTCAACCGGGGCGGCCGACACGCAGTTAGCGCGAGGACGTCCTGCCATACGACCAAGGAGTGTCGTGATGGACATCAACGCTTGTCCGCCGGGAGGCATCGCTTCCGGCAGTTTCTCCGCCGTTCGGCAGCAGCGCGACGCGGCGGCGCCGGAGGTTGTGCCGCTTGCAGCGTTCGGGCCTGTCACCGGACACGATGGCAGTGGCGCGCCGTTGCCGCCTGTCGGACCGCACGACTTTTCCGAAGCGCAGCCTGTGCACGAGGCCGGGTCGCAGGACGCGAGGCGAGGGGCCGTGCGAATGTCGCTGTCGCCGCACGCCGAGGCGGCTCAGTTCGTCGTGAGCGCATGTCCGAGTGCCCGGTGCGCGACACTGGCATGGTTCGCCTCGCGCCTGTGCGGTGCGCTGGGCCTCGCAACGCCGACAGCACTGCTGGTGCGAGGGTGCTCGCTCGCGTTCGATGGCACGCATGCTCCCGAGCGCCTTTATCTGGCAACGTCGTATCTACCGGCCTATCGCCCACTGGGGCCGTGGCTTGAGAGCGATGCGGCGTGGCGAGTGATCGACGGTGTGCGTGGCGGTGCCGATGACGCGTGCAGGCGAGCCCGGGCCGAAGCCCATGAGATCGGGGGGCAAATGGCGCAACGTGTACCCCATGCGGTACAGGCCCGGACAGACGCTCAGGCGTATGCCGACATCGTCAAGGCGCGCAACGACAGGCGCACGACGCTCTGCCGCGCGCTCCCCGACGTCTACCAATGTGCACTGGAGCGGCATTACATTGCGGCGCTTTGGCTCGGCAATCGAGACCTTTGCGACGCGTTCATGGGGAATATCGGTGTCTGGCGCGATAAGAACGATCTGCCTTACATCATGACCGTGGACTTTAGCGCCTGCCTGGGTGCGGGGATTCAGGAAGCGTGCGCTGGTGACGGCGAGGGGATGCAATCACGGCATGTGCCGGCGTCGCCCGATGCCTTGCGTCGCGGCGGACACTCGGGGCAGCCCGATACGTCGCCATACGGGGCGCTGATCCCGGACGGTGCGCTGGTCGACACCACGCAGTTTCGGCAAGGGGCGTATTGCGCACCCTTCGCACGGCGGCTGGGTGGTCTGACGCCCGCAGCCGACGCCAAGACCCTGCTCGACGAAATGAAGGACCCGACCGGTGTGCGGGCATTGGCCGCCGAGATGGCTTACCGGTTGGGCCGCATTGGCGCATCGGATATCTTGCCGTGGGCGGCGAGCGCCGATGACATGGCGCGCGCCTTGCCGGCTGGCACCGGCACTGCCAGCGACGGCAGCATTGACGACCCGGATTCGCAAGTGCATCGCATTCTGTCGCGTCGCGACTGTCTCGTGACCATGCTGGGTGGCACGTGGGCGGCGCAAGCATGGGAGCGGTTGTTTCCGATGCGCGCCGCAGCGATCAAGGCGCAGCAGTCGCCGTTTCTGACGCCTGAACGCAATGATTAGGTCCCGGACAGTGGTCTGCACCGGGCACATCGGCTCTGGCGTTACGACGCGTTCGGGGTGGCGAGGAGTTCGCGTGAGGCGTCGACCAGCGCGTCGATAGCGGCACGCAGTTTCGGCGACGGATGCCGTGTGTCCGGCCAGACCAGATGCAGCGGTGTAGCGGGCGAGCCCACCTGCGGCAGCAATCGCAGAAGTTTGCCGCTGCTCAGCGATTGCGCCACGACCCAATGCGGAAGACAGGCGACGCCCAGTCCTTGTTCGGCGGCGTCGGCCAGGGTGACGAGGTCATCCAGTACGAAGCGCGGCGCATGGCGCGCCTCGTGCACCATCGACAATGCGGTCCATTCATAGAGACTGCCGTTGCGTCCGTACATCAACCGCTCGTGTCCGTCGAGGTCGGCCGGGGTCCGGGGGGTGCCGCGCTCGGCGAGATAGGCGGGTGAGGCGCACAGCACCATGGTCTGTTTGCCCAGCAGGCGGGCTTTCAGTCCAGGCGTGTCGTCGAGGTGCCCGCTGCGCACCGCGAGGTCGTAGCCCTCTTCGACAAGATCGATCCGGCGATCGCTGAACGCCATTTCCAATCGTAACTGCGGGTGCGCACGCGCCAGCGCAAGCAACACGGGGGCAATGCACTGCCGTCCGATCTGCACCGGCATGGTCACACGCAGCCTGCCCATTGGCGTTTGCGACCCGGCGCTCAGTTCGTTTTCGGCGTCGGACAGCTCGGCGAGCACTTTCGTGCAGCGCTGATAGAACGTCTGACCTTCGTCCGTCAGATGCTGGCTGCGCGTGGTGCGGTGAAACAGGCGTACCCCCAGCCGCGCTTCGAGTCGGCCAACGCGCTTGGCGACGGCCGAGCGCGTCAGATGCAGCCGTTGCGCAGCTGCGGAGAAGCTGCCTGCATCGGCGGCGGCCACAAACGCGGAAAGACCGGACAAGCGATCAGGCGTGTAGGTCTCATTGATTCCCATATATCGCCAATTAGTAGAAAAGTTGCCAACACTGCTGCGAAGTATTCTCCAATAAGCTAAGCGTGTCTACCCGGCGTACCGGGCAATTCAGATCGGTGAGAGGACTTGGCAATGGCAACGATGCAGCAATGGCAGATGGCAACGATTGGCGAAGCAGCGCTTGAGCGGGTGAGTGTGGACATCCCCCGGCCCGGCCCGGGCGAGGTGCTGGTGAAAGTGAACGCGGTGTCGCTCAACTATCGCGACGCGTTGATGATCGATACCGGCATGGGGTTGCCGGTGACGTTTCCGTTCGTGCCGGGGTCGGACATGGCCGGCGAGGTGGTGGCTGTCGGGGCGGGGGTGACGCGTGTGGCGGTGGGCGAGCGAGTCGTCAACACGTTCTGGGATCGATGGATCGGCGGCGAACAGGCGCCGGCGGGCCTGAAGATATTCGGCGGGACGTTGCAGGGGGTGTTACGTGAATACGCCGTGTTCGACGAGGCGTCGCTGGTGCGCGCGCCGGAGACGATCGACGATGTGGCGGCCTCAACGTTGACTTGTGCGGGGCTCACGGCATGGTTCGCGTTGTTTGGCACAGGACGCAAGCTCGCGGCGGGTGAGACGGTATTGCTGATTGGGACGGGGGGCGTCGCCTTGTTCGGTGCACAACTGGCGCTGGCCCATGGGGCAACGGCGATCGTCACGAGCGCGAGCGAGGCGAAACTTGCCCGGGCGGCGGCGCTGGGCGTCACACACGGCGTGAGGCGTCGGGAGGGGTGGGCGCAGGAGGTGCTTGAACTGACGCAGGGCCGGGGTGCTGAACAGGTGCTGGAACTGGCGGGTGGGGATATGCGGGAGACGATGACCGCGCTTGCCCCCGGCGGCAAGGTCTCGGTGATTGGCACGCTGGGCGGGGATACGCTGCAATTGCCGGTCTATCCGGTGTTGCTCAAACGGGCCCATGTGCAGGGTATCGGGGTGGGGCACCGGGACGGGCTGGAAGCGCTGGTGAGCGCGATCGAACGCCACGGCATCGTGCCGGTGGTCGATGCCGTCTACGATTTCGCCGACTTCGGCGCGGCGTTGGCGCACCTGCGCCGGGGGGCGTTCGGCAAGGTGGTTGTGCGGTTGGCCGGGCCGGTTGCCTAACATCAAAAGCTCGCATAAACTATCGACGCCACAAACCCCGCGTGACTGGCGATTAGGGCGCACAGCCTTGTGTGCCCGAGGTGGAGCAACCCACCGGGAAGCGCCGGGGTCTTATTTGCCGTTCGCCTGGGCAGCCGTGATGGTTGGTGCTGCCCTGTCTATCGTCTTCCGAAGCACAAAGGAAGGCGCGCCGCACCATCCCCTCCCGGAAAACCTGTTCAATTCAACGGAACCGCCATGTTCGACAAATCCAAATCTACCGTTGCCTCCGTCGATCCCGACGTCTGGGCCGCGATTCAGAAAGAAAATCAGCGTCAGGAAGACCACATCGAGCTGATTGCTTCGGAAAATTACACCAGCCCCGCCGTGATGGAAGCGCAGGGCTCGCAACTGACCAACAAGTATGCGGAAGGGTATCCGGGCAAGCGCTATTACGGTGGTTGCGAGTATGTCGACGTCGTCGAACAGTTGGCCATCGATCGTGTGAAGGCGCTGTTCGGTGCGGAAGCCGCGAACGTGCAGCCGAACTCGGGCTCGCAGGCTAACCAGGGCGTGTACTTTGCCATGCTCAAGCCGGGCGACACGATCATGGGCATGAGCCTCGCGCACGGCGGTCACCTCACGCACGGTTCGCCGGTCAACATGTCGGGCAAGTGGTTCAACGTGGTGAGCTACGGTCTGAACGAGCAGGAAGACATCGATTACGACGCTGCCGAGAAGCTCGCGCAGCAGCACAAGCCGAAGATGATCGTGGCGGGCGCATCGGCCTTCGCCCTGAAGATCGACTTCGAGCGCATGTCGCAGATCGCCAAGTCGGTCGGCGCGTACTTCATGGTCGACATGGCGCACTACGCCGGTCTGATCGCCGCAGGGGTGTACCCGAACCCTGTGCCGCACGCCGACTTCGTGACCACGACCACGCACAAGAGCCTGCGCGGCCCGCGCGGTGGCGTGATCCTGATGAAGGCAGAATTCGAAAAGCCGATCAATTCGGCCATCTTCCCGGGCATTCAGGGCGGTCCGCTCATGCACGTGATTGCCGGCAAGGCCGTTGCGTTCAAGGAAGCCGCTACGCCGGAATTCAAGGCTTATCAGGAACAAGTCGCGAAGAACGCTCGCGTGATGGCCGAAACGCTGGTCGAGCGCGGCCTGCGTATCGTGTCGGGTCGCACCGAGTCGCACGTGATGCTGGTCGACCTGCGCGCGAAGAACATCACGGGCAAGGCTGCGGAAGCTGCGCTGGGCGAAGCCCACATCACCGTCAACAAGAACGCGATTCCGAACGATCCGGAAAAGCCGTTCGTGACGAGCGGTGTGCGTCTGGGCTCGCCGGCCATGACCACGCGCGGTTTCAAGGAAGACGAAGCGAAGCAGGTCGCGCACCTGATCGCCGACGTGCTCGACAACCCGGAAGACGCTGAGAACCTGGCTCGTGTGCGTGCACAAGTGGCCGAGTTGACCAAGCGTTTCCCGGTTTACGGCTAA
This sequence comes from Pandoraea fibrosis, assembly GCF_000807775.2. Classification (NCBI taxonomy): domain Bacteria; kingdom Pseudomonadati; phylum Pseudomonadota; class Betaproteobacteria; order Burkholderiales; family Burkholderiaceae; genus Pandoraea; species Pandoraea fibrosis. Next base: position 2,404,533 of record NZ_CP047385.1, read on the forward strand.
GCCGCGAGCACCGCACACATGCGCTGCCCGTTCTGCCGGCACGACGACACGCAGGTCATCGACTCGCGTGAAGCGGAAGACGGCGCTGCCATCCGGCGGCGCCGGAAATGCCCGTCGTGCGACAAGCGCTTCACCACTTACGAGCGCGTCGAACTGGCGATGCCGGCTGTCGTCAAGAAGGATGGCAGCCGTGCCGAGTACGACCGCGCGAAAGTGCGCGCCAGTATGCAACTGGCGATTCGCAAGCGCCCTGTGAGTGCCGAGGCCATGGATGCCGCGATTGCGCGCATCGAGTACAAGCTGTTGGCCGGTGCAGAGCGTGAAGTGATGAGCCAGCGCATTGGCGAACTCGTCATGCGCGAGTTGAAGCGGTTGGACAAGATCGCCTATATCCGTTTTGCGTCGGTGTATCGAAGCTTCGAGGACATCGCCGAGTTCCGCGATGTGCTCGAAGAGATCGACAGTACCGATATCAAGCCCAAACGTAAGCCGGTGGATTGAGTCGCGAGGACAATGCGATAGCCGCGTGTGTGAGCATCAGAGGGCGGTGATGAGGCCAGTCTGATGCGAGGAGTCACGGAAAACCCGTTGTGCCCGAAAGGGTCCGGCGGGTTTTTTTATGCCCGGGCGAGTGGGGGCAGCGACCTTATGAGGCATTGAAATGTGGTGCTTTCCATTCTGAAAGTCATCGATGGGAAATCACTGCATTACGGGTTTGCAACGTTGCATACGTACCTGATTTGCCGTCTATTTTGGGATGTTGGCGTCCATTGTGTGAAATATTTGGGATGCTCCCTATCAAATTGAAATAAAAATAATGGGATTAATCGCAATTTAAAATTTTCGTGGATTTTGGGTTAATTACCAAAATCGTGTCGAATCGACTTTATTTCGGTAACTCGTATCTAGAATTCGCCACTTCGCGGTGAAGTACCGCTGCTGTGGTGACGATGGGGGTGATTCATCGTCGTCAAGAATTCTTTGGAGATTATCGAATGCAAAGTCAAATTCAGACGTCGAAACCTCTTCGTCAATCCAAAATTTGTCTGGCCGTCGCGACGCTGCTCGCGGCGATGAGTATGCCTGCGCAGGCAAACGACGTCGTCGAAAGCGAAACGACGACGTGGAGCGATGAAAGAACGGGCGTCGTCAATAAAATGAACGAAAGACTTGCCAATATGGCGGCCGAATTGGAAACGAAATTCAAGAGCGCGGATGAGCTTCATTCGCTGAGAATGGTGCGCTCGTACATTCACTCGAACACCAACGATATTTCCGATAAGGCCGAGTATGAAGCGGCGCTTGGAGAGATGGTCGAGAAAATTAATGGCGTCATTTCGGAGTTGAACGATAACGAGGGAAGCGGGCTGGAGCATTCGTGGGAGCGAGATCTAAAGGTGGGCGATCTCGAAAACGTCAAGACGGAAATTCAGCGAGTCCTGACTGCCAATCCGGAGGGCCACACCAATGCTCGCGCGCAACTGCGCGACTTCCTCAATGACGATGCTGCGTTTTTGGCGAGGCGTGAAGCGGCGCTGGATCTCTATGCCGAGATCACCGCCTTTAGTGCGCGCATTAAGGCGCTCGACAACGTCGACGAAGCAACATTTAAGGTCATCGCGAACACCAAGGAATTGGTCGTGCCGGCACAGAGCGGCGCTGATGCCGTACCGACATGGCGTGACGGCAACCTGCTCAACGCGTACTCCGAGGAGGGTTACGCGGAAGGGAACCTTCAGATCAACAAGGAAACCGTGCTCGAAATCACGAAGCGTTCCGGTGCCGGGTCGGACGTCATGATTGGCGAAGAGGAAGAGGTTCGCGATGTCGGCGCAATCCGTGTGGCGAAAGATGTGTCCCATTCGATTGGCATCATCAACGGGGATCTGAACATCCATCAGAGTATTGGGGGCGAAGGTGAACTGGCTGTGGTCGTTGGGAATGGTGGGGAGCTCAAGTTTGTAGCAGGTGGCAAAGGTATCGATCCTGCAGCCAAGCATGTTTTGCTGATTGTCGGAAGTGGTGCGAGCGCCGAGGACGTCGCCGAAGGGGCTTTCGGGAAGGCCGGCAAAATCGACGAGGATCCGGGGGTGATCCGGTTTGAGGCCGGCACCAGCGCTCAAAACGCCGAAATTGCGGTTGCCACGCGCGGTCGACTGCAATTCGAAGAAGGTTCCAATGCCGGCGCCAGTACCATCATGGTGAACGGTGGAACGGTGCATTTCGACGAAGCGCACGCTGGCAGTGCGTCCATCTGGAATGCCGGGAAACTTGTCGTAGACGATTCCGCAATGGGCACCAGCAGCGTAGTGAATCATGCGAAGGGCAGGTTCTTTGCAACTGATGTGCAGTTGGAGAGCATGCGTCTTAAAAATCGGGGAAAAACCAAAATTTTCGACGCTGTTGGTGGAAACGCTTCGATCTCGAACGAAGGCCGTGGCCACATTGAGATCATCGAAACGCAACTGGAAAACGCGAAAATCGATAACGCGAGCACTATGTTTATCGAGAGATCAAGCGGTGACAATGCAACGATCCTGAATGGAAGAGGTGCCGTCCTGACGTTTAGCGATACCGCACTGGAATCACTGCGGATCGAGAATCGAGGGACGGTGATTGCTAAGGAAAACACCACGGCCAATAACGCGCGCATTCGCATGGATGGCGGGGTATTCGATGTCTCGAGAATCGAAAGTTCCGAGGGGGAAGATTATCTCGCCGCAGAAATCACCATAGGCTCGCTGTCGGGCCAAGGCGACCTGATCGCCGATGAGACGCGCGTCACGCTCGGCGCCTTGAATCAGGATGATGTCTTTGACGGGCGAGTGCTGGCGTCGAAAGAATCGCCCCATGACATCAAGACGCGTCTGCGAGGCAAGTCTAAACGTCATGCTGAAAAGTCAGACTTGTTGACCAATCATCCCGGGGTGGACCTGACCAAAATCGGGACCGGCAATCTGACGCTCACGGCCGACCAGAGCGATGTGACGTCGATGACCATCGCAGCGGGCACGTTGACCGCTGCGCACGCCAATGCGTTGGGGGCAGGCTATGTGGACATCGGTGAGAACGGCACCGTGGTTCTCACGCAGAACGTTAGTGGTGTCGATCTCATCGAAAACGCGGGCACATTGAATCTGGGCACGAACAAGCTGAGCGTAGAGAGTTATCTCTCCGAGGCAGGGGCGAAGATCCAGTCGCGTGTCGAGAAGGTGGAGGGTAACCTCGTCGGGGGCAAGATCCATGTCTCGAACGAAGGTGATTTCACCAATACGACCGTTGGTGTGGATGTCGCTCCCGATATCGAGCTTTCCGAAATCGTGGGCCACTTTGAAGTGGTGCAAGCCGAAGGCGACGCCAAGGTAAGCGGCGGTGAAGTGACGGTGGGTAGCATCACCGGCGGTAAAAAGCCGGAACCGGTCATCACCGACCCGGAAGACCCGAACGTGCCCCCCGAAGACCCGACGGTTAAGCCGATAACGCCGACGATCGAGCCGGGAACGGACACCGGCACGAAGATCACGGACAAGAACATCGTCAACTTCCTGGCAGCCGACGGTGGCTACACAGCTAACGAGCGCGCGGTGCTGGCCTCGGTCGATGGCGTGACGGTGGGCGAGCTGACCTCGGGTGCGGTCGGTGGCAAGGTGCTCTCAGCCATGGCGCTGCAAACGGCGGGTTCTGACGAGCAACGCAAGTCGGCTCGGATGCTCTCGGGTGAGTCGCTGGTGAACAACGCGGTGGCAGCACAAGCGGCGGCCACGTCGTTCCAGCGCGGCATGCAAACGCGCATGATCGCCGGTGGCGCGATGTTCGACGACAAGGCCACGACGGGTGCAATGGCAGCGGACAACGGCATCGCCGGTTGGGCCTCGTTCAACGGCGGTACCGCCAGCCAGCGCGGCGACGGCATGTCGTTCGACGTGAAGGGTCTGGACGGTGCGATCGGCGTGGACAAGCGGGTGAATCAGAACACGCTGGTCGGTGCGTCGGTGGGCTTCGGTAACCAAGAGTCGAAGGCCAAGGGCCTGCCGGGTGAGTCGAAGGTCAACAGTGTGAGCGTGGGTCTGTACGGCTCGCACCTGACGGATTCGAACTGGTTTGTGAACGGCGGCGCGTCGTACACGAACCACAGCGTGAAGACGGATCGCACGGTGGCGGCGCGTAACGCGTCGGCTCGCCTGACGGGCAAGACGAGCGGTCAGACGTTCGGGATGTTCGGTGAAGTGGGCAAGCGCTTTGAGGTGTCGGGCATGAACATCGATCCGTCGGTGGGTGTGCGTGTGGCCTCGACTCGCCTGAATGCGTTCGACGAGACGAACCGAGATGGCGAAGGTAACGACGGCCTGAAGGTGGGTTCGCAGTCGCAGACGTCGACGCGTGGTGTGCTGGGCGTGCGTCTGTGGAGCGAAGTGGCCAGCGTTGCGGGTGGCAAGATCGCACCGTCGCTGCGCCTGTCGTATGAGCACGAGTTCGGCAACACGCAGAGCAGCCTGACGAGCGCGATCTATGGCGCGTCGAACCATTTCACGGTGAAGGGTCCGAAGTTGGGCAAGGACATCTTCACGGCGGATCTGGGCGTGGACATGCAGCTCAAGAAGCAACTGGAAGTGCGCGTGGGCGGTAACGTCAGCGTGCGCAAGGGCGAAAGCGCGCTGGGCGGTGGTATCTCGGCGAAGTATCGCTTCTGAGACAGTCGGTAGGACGCTTTCCTTGTGAGAGGAAAGCGCGGATCTCATCCCAGGGAGATCCGAATGGGGCATCGTGAAGTGATGATCGATGCGCCATTGATTAAATAAGATTGGGTAGAAGCCCCCGTTACGTATTGGTAACGGGGGCTTTTTACATTTGCGCGTTCGCGTCAATCGAGCGCTCGAAAGATGACTGTCGAGTGACAGGTTTCGCCCGCCTATTCACCTATGCGGCATCACATTGCGCCCTCCCGCTGGCGGGGTGATTTTGAGCGCTAAGTCCTACGAAATCATGCGTGTTGGGTGAAATTCGTGTGTGGCGCATGGATTCATAGGGATTTTCACCATGATTTTCATGGGATATGTCCCAACGGCGGCATTTTGAGTGAGCAATTTCCCAATGCCCCACCCCAAAGACCGTTAATACGTTAATTACGCCCTACGATTCGTGTCACTCATCGGATGCAACGCAATTAGCGGACTGCATTCGACATCTGCCAATCACGAATTGAAGAGGGACGTAAAACATGAATGCAAACCAAATCGCCGCCAACAAGGGTATCCAATCCACGAACGACACCGACACGCTGAGCGCACGTGTTCGCCGCACGGCCATCGCCGGTGCTGCCGCGATTGCACTGACTGGCGGCGGCATGGTGAGCGCCAACGCGGCGACGGAAATGGTGTCCGAGACGAGCGCTGCGGAAAAGAACTGGAAGCGCATGGCTGGCGCGGCCGCCAAGCAGGCGGTGCCGTCGGTTGAACGCGCACGTCAGGTGCTGGCGAATGCCGCTGACAAGAAGAGCGACCTGGCGATCGCGATCATGGTTGAGAACAAGCAGAAGAAGGCATTGATGGATGCCAGCGACGCCGTAGTGAAGGCCGAGGGCAATCTGTTCCAACGTGGGCTGGGGCACGCGGAGAAGCATCTCGACAAAGCCCGCACGAACCTCGACAAGGCAATGAAGGCGCGCGAATTGGCTCAGGCAGCAAATGAGTTCTTGGCGCAAGAGAAGGCAGATGCCGCGCGCACTGTCTGGAAGCACACCGCGAACGAATTGATGACGGGCGGTGCCACCAAGCAAGATCCCGCGACGACGCAGAAAGAGACAACCTTCACCGATGCCTCGGGTCTCTCGGTAGACGATTTCTTCTCGCGTATCGATCGCGCCATCGCAGAAGGCAAGAAGAATAACGCCAAGATGGAAAAGGAACTCAACGAGCCTGAGTTCCTGAAGGAGATTGACCACAACATCGCCAAAGCCAATCGCCGTTTGGAATTGCTCAAGGCCAAGCAGATGGTCGAGCCGATCATTGCCAAGGAACCGATGGACGAGATCGCGTCGAAGTTCGACATGCCGGTGACCGAAGTCGCCAAGGTCAGCGAAGTGCCGGAAGTGGGTGCCAAGTCGGTCGCCACGGAAACGACCGCTGTCGCTTCGGTGAGCGACTCCCGCAAAGAATGGGAAAAATTCCTCGATCGCAAGACCGATGAGATCAAGAAAGGGGCTGAAGAGATCGCCCGGATCGTCGAGGGTAGCGAGCACGCGACGGATGAGGAAAAAGCGACGGCGCGTGAAACCCTGACCGAAGTCATCGAAAAGCTTGAGACTGAACTCGAAACCTCGAAGGGCAACGAGGGCAACGAGGGCAACGAGGGCAGCGAAGGTGGCGACGGTAGTGAAGGTAACGGCGACGATCTCGGCGAAGTGATCTCACCCGAAGTCGAGCCTACCGATAGCAACGTCGACACCGAAGAGACCGCTGTCATCGAACAACCGGCAGTCGAAGAAGTCGTAACGCAACCCGCCTTCTCGGCCGAGCAGGCAATGGCTTCCGGCGTCGTCCTGACCCAAATGGCCAACGCCGCTCAACAGAACGCAGAACTGTTCCGCAAGGGCATGCAGGACCGTGTGTCGGGTGACGACGCGTTCATGCAACCGGTGGACATCGCCACGGCAGGTACCGGTATCTCGACCTGGGCACAAGCCATGGGCGGTCAGACGACCACGCAAGGTCGCGGCGATCTTGCCGGTTTCTCGGTGCGCGGCGCCGGTATGGTGGCAGGTGTTGACGTCAAGAAGAACAACACGCGTGTCGGTGTGGCCGTGGGCTACGGCGATGCCAACGTCGATGCGAACGGCGAGAACGGCCAGAACGCCTCGTCGAAGGTCAGCACGTATAGCGTCGGTCTGTACGGTGCGCATGAAGTCGACGGCTGGTTCGCCAACGGTGGCGTGTCGTACAGCGCACACAGCATCAAGAGCCAGCGTGCAGCCAAGCTCGGCGGCGAAGTCTACGGCCTGAGCGCCAAGACGAACGCGACGACCGTGGGCGGTTTCGCGCAGTTCGGCAAGCATATCGTCACGAACGCTGTGAACATCGATCCGAGCATTACGCTGAAGGTCTCGAACACGTCGGTGAAGGGCTTCACCGAAAACGGCGACGCCGGTCTCGAGGTCGACGGCAGCAACTTCAACTCGGCGCGTGTGGGCATTGGTGCACGTCTGTGGAAGGAGTTCGGCGACGCGTCGCACAGTGTCACGCCGTCGCTGCGTATTTCTTACGAACGTGAGCTGGCGCATGCCGCACCGTCGATGGACGTTGCACTCGCCAACGCGGCAAGCGCCGGCACGATGACTGTCATGGGCAACAAGCTCGGCCGCGACATCCTGAGCGCGGAAGCCGGCATCGACGTGAAGTTCGGCAAGAAGCTCTCGCTGCGTGGTGGCGTGAACGGCAGCGTGCGTCAAGGTCAAACGCAAGCCGGTGTGGCCGGTTCGCTCAAGTACGTCTGGTAATCCAGGTGTGAGAGGTGCCGGCATGCGCCGGCGCCAAATTCGCGAGGTAGTTGTAGTAACCGCAGTAACGGCAGTAGTCGCAGAAGTCGTAACGGCAGTAGTACCCGCAGTCGCAGTAAGGAAAAAGCCGTCCGGCAATACGCTGGACGGCTTTTTTTGTCTTGCGGGTTCACACCGACATCGCGGGATCAGAACGAATGCGATACCCCGATATAGGCACCCGTCTGGCTTTTCCCGGCCGGCGGGTTATCGAGCGAGTCGCTGGGAATGGCCGCGACCGAGAAGCTCTGATTCGCGCTGTTCTTCACGTAGGCGACCGTGCCGTACAGGAACGTGCGCTTCGAGAGGTTGTACGTGGTGCCCAGTTCGAACATTGTGGCGTGACCGAAGCCGCCCGGCACGTTCACGTGGTACACCGCCGCATTCGCAGCCCACGCCTGCGTCGCCTGATACTTCACGCCGGCCCAGTAATGATCGGCGCGCGTGGCGAAGTCGGGGGCGGGAGCGTCCGGCGCAGACATATGCGTGTAGCCCAGCGAAATGGTGAAGCGGTTCAGGAACACGTTCGCACCGGCAAAGTACTCGCGCGATGTGGCGAAGACATCGGTGAAGCGTCCGTTGGTGTCGCGAATTTCGTCGTACAACGCCCGCAACTGGAACCGGTCGTGGGTGTACGTCAATTGGGCACCCATGCCGCGACCGCTGTTGAACTGCCCGACGACATTCGAAAACGCGTACTGACCCGCGACATCGAAGCCATACCAGTTCGGGCTCTGATAGTTGACGGTATTGCTTGCCTGCGGCCAGTTACGTCCGCGCACGAGCGACGCCGAGGAGAAGGCCTGTTGCTGGAACGGATCGAAGTCCCACACCCCGTTGCTGATGAACAGGTTGCGGCCGAGGGTCAGTTGCCCCCACGAGCGGGAGTTGAATCCGACCAGCGCGCGGCGATCGAAGATCGATCCGGAGCCGTTGTTGTTGAAGCCATTCATCAACTGGAATCCACCTTCCAGATTGAATACGGCATGGAGACCCTGCCCGAGGTCTTCGTAGCCGCGCAGGCCGAACAGGCTGGTGCCGTAGTCGCCGCCTTGCGCACTCCAGCGCGACGCGGTGCCACCGTTACCGTCCTGCAGGTTGTTCATGAACTGAAAGCCGCCATCCACGCGGCCATAGAGTTGCACACTCGATTGCGCGTGCGCAAACGTGCCGATGCTGCATAGCAGGCCGGCTGCAATGAGCTTCTTTTTCATGATCTGCTCCCCAGGTTGCGTTTTGCCCCGCACCTTCCTTGCGTGGTTATGTCCGCCGTCGTCGCGCGCTGCCCATGCTGGGGCGTCGCAAGACGTCGGCGGGAAAGCCTGAAATTTCGTTACGAGTGACGAGAAATAGGCAAGCGGGGACGCCTGGGCAACGGGCGCCGCATGAAGAGATGCGGGCGGTTGCAAGTGATGCCGTCACGCTCTGGTCGTCAGAGATCGTCGTCATGGCAGTCCACTGGCGTTGGGTCTGCAACAGCGTAGCGCAAGCACAAACCGCTTCGCGCGCGGCCGTGAGACCGGAATCGGCTGGGAGAGGGGGAGCGCGGCGTCACATAACGTGTCGTGCGACGCAACGGGCACCCTCTGCCTGGATGGTTTTCTTTATATCCGATTTCCCCGGGGTGCAACATCGGGGAAAGGCTTAGTACCCCGATTGTTGTTTGCCCGCAACCGAAAAGGCTCAATCGACGAGACAAATTCGGTCAAAGGGCTTCAGTCGGTCGTTTCGTCCGGGGCGCCGAAAGCCTCCATCTTGCTGGCCAGATGAGTCAACAACCGATTGGCGGCGCCGGACAGTCGACGGCCCGCCCGGGTGACGAGGTGCGCCTCGGCGCTGTTGAGAATCGGGTGATCGACTGGCAGCGCACGCAGTACGCCAGCCTCGATCTCCTGCGATACCGCGAACGCGGGCAGAAATGTCGCGCCCAGTCCCGCTCGCACGAAATGCTTGAGCACGGAGATGGAGTTGGTCGTGACCGTGGGCGTGAGCCTGTGCTTTTCGGACTGCTCGGCCAGTTCCATCAACTGGCGCGTGCCGTAGGCGCCGTGCATGAGGGCGAGCGGTACATCGTAAAGGGCGTCGAGCCGGAGCGATCCCGTCTCGTCCAGGCGCTCCGCGAGCAGCGAGTCGGGGGCAACGATGGCATGCACCGGCTGGCGCATCTGTGCGCGCGACACGATTTTGGGCTCGGCTGGCGGGTTGTAGACGAGTCCGATATCCGCATCGTCCTCGGCCACCAGCCGCATGACCTCGTTGGTGCCGGCCAGATCGAGCGTCAGCGTGATATCGGGATAGCGCTTGCAGAAGTACTGCAACGGTGCGCCCATCAGATCGCTGACGAACCCCTCGCCGACAGCCAGCCGGATGTGGCCGCGCCGTAGTCCACGCACTTCCTGCAGCTTGGCGAGCAAATCCTCCTGGTGCGCCCGTTGTTCACGGTAATACTCCATGAGCAGCCGTCCGGCCTGCGTCAGGTGAACACCACGCTTGTGGCGTTCGATGAGAGGCAGCGCCAGTTCGGCCTCCAGCAAGGCGATCTGGCGGCTGACGGCGGAGGGCGCGATATCGAGCCGGTCGGCGGCGGCACGCACGGTACCGCATTGCACGGCTTCGAACAGATACGGCAAGCGGCTTTCAGTGATGGCAGGTGTCATGCCCTAAAGACTAATTATTAGAACAAAAATCTTCAAGCGTTGTCATTGAGCGTCGTTTTTTTTCAATCCACACTGCGAAACATGCGGATCGGCCCCTTTGCCGGGCAACGAACCCAGGCGAGGCCTGGTAGAGGTGGCCCGATTCCGCGCCAGTTCCGGGCCTACCGGCCGCGAGACAGAGATAACGGGGCAAAGGCCTTCGGGCCGACAGGATCGGCACTACGCCGCACTGACGTCGTACCGAAGCCGCAGCGACGCACTACGGAGACACCTGATGATTCCTCCGCGCAACACGCGATTTGGCATCGATCATCCGCTGGTCACCGTGCATGACCATCCGCGGCGGCTGGCGCATTACGAGCGCATGGGCTTTTCGCCGTCGCCGGTGTCGTATCACCCGTGGGGCACGGTCACGTCGCTCATGATGTTCGGCGACAACTTCATCGAACTGATTGGCGTGGACAACGCCGACAAGTTCGGCACGAACGCGGTCGGCGACTTTTGCTTCGGACGTTATCTCGGCAGTTTTCTGGCGCGTGAAGAAGGTCTCTCGCTGCTCGCTCTGCACAGCAAGGATGCTCGCGCCGACCACTCGCGCCTCGCTCAGATCGGCCTCGAGACGCAAGGCATCCTCGATTTCCGCCGGACGATGCGCAAGCCGGATGGCTCGCCCGACGAAGCGGTTGTCTCGCTGGGGCTGTTCATCGACGACTCACTGGGCGACGCCTCGAATTTCATCTGCCAGCAGCATCGGCCAGAGTTGATCTGGGTGCCTGAATGGCAGACACACGCGAATGGCGTGAGCAACATCATCGGCGTGACTTACGTGACGCCGGACACCGATTCCCTGCGAGCCCTCGCCACCCGATGGCAGCAGATGTACGGCGCACGGCACGTCGATCTGTATGACGGCGGTGCGGTGGCCGACACCGGTTGTGGACACTTGCGCGCCCTGTCGCCGCAGCGCGCCGAGGCACGCTATGCGGCGGTCGGTCTGCCGATGGCGCAGGCCACGCGTCCCCATGCTGTGGCGATTACGCTGCTGGCCCCGGATCTGGCGCACATCGAGGCGCTGTGGCGAGAACATGGTGTGCCCTATGGCTACAACGAACATGGGCTGGTGGTGGAGCCCGAGTTTGCGGGCAACGTCGTGCTGGAGTTCGTGAATCACCCGCACTGAAGTCCCCTGAAATTTCCAAGCGGCGGCCGGATGACCCGGCCGGCGGAGCAACGCGGCGTCGCCCGTGGGGGCGGCGCCATCCTCGCAGTCAATCTGGAGTCAACATGAAAATCATCGGAGTGGTCGGACTGGGCAACATGGGACGCGGCATGGCGCTGTCGTTGCAGCGCGGCGGTTTCACGGTGCTAGGTTTCGATCCGTCGCCGGCGGCCGGTAGCGCGCTGGCCGAGGCCGGCATCGGTCTGCGGGCTTCGGTGGCCGAACTGGCCCGCGAAGCCGACGCCCTGGTGCTGTCGCTGCCGACGTCGCAGGTGGTCGAAGCCGTGGTGAACGGCGCCGACGGTATTGCCGCGAACGGTCGCGAAGGCCTGATCGTCGTCGACACGTCGACGGCCGATCCGCAAAGCACGCGCGCACTGGCAGCCACGCTGCGCGAGACGGGCATTGCACTGGTCGATGCCCCGGTCTCGGGTGGCCCGAAGGGCGCCCTGAACGGCGCGCTCACGATGGTGCTGGGCGGCTCGGCGGACGACATCGCCCGCGTCGAGCCGGTACTCGCGGCCATGTCGGCCAAGCGTGTGCACATCGGCGAGGTGGGCGCGGGGCACGTGACCAAGCTCATCAACAACCTGATGTGCGCGGCCCATCTGGTGGTGGCGGGCGAGGCGATGCGTCTGGCGAAAGCCGCCGGCGTTGCCCCGGAACAGGTGCTCGAAGGCCTGAACGCCGGCTCGGGCCGCAGTGGCGTGACGCAGACCAACTACCCGACGTGGATTCTGAACGACGCCTTCGACTCGGGCTTCACGATGAAGCTCATGCGCAAGGACGTGCGTCTGGCGATGGCGCTCGCGCAGCAGACGGGCACGCTGGCCACGGGACCGCTCTCGGCAGAAGTCGGCCGTCTGTGGGCGGCAAGCGCAGAGACCGTGGGCGATGACGAGGACTTCAACCGCATCGTTCAGTTCATCGAGCCCGGCCGCGCGTAATCGTCGCTGCCGTCCCCACACCCGCACGCACCCGCGTTCGTATTTTTCGTTTGACGACACGATGCGCCCGACTCGGCGCATCGCACGGAGTTTTCTCATGGCAGACCAACAAGCCGCCGCGTTGCTCGGCGCATTCGCAAAGTTCTTCCCCAACGCCACCACCATCGGCTCGTTCGTGAACGGCGAACTGGTCGAAGGCACGGGCGAGGCAACCATCGACATCGTGAATCCCGCCACCGGCCAGACGGTGCTGACCTATCGCGATGCGGGTGCCGCCGTGGTGGCGCAGGCCGCCGACGCCGCGCAGGCCGCACAGAAGGCCTGGTGGGCGCTGACCCATGCCGCACGTGGCCGCGTGATGCAGGCCGTGGGCAGCAAGATCCGCGAGAACGCCGAGGCGCTCGCACAACTCGAATCGATTGGCGCAGGCAAGCCGATCCGCGACTGCCGTGGCGAAGTCGGCAAAGTGGCGGAGATGTTCGAGTACTACGCCGGCTGGACCGACAAGTTCTTCGGCGACGTGATCCCGGTGCCGAGCACGCACCTGAACTACACGCGTCGTGAAGCCATGGGCGTGGTGTTGCAGATCACGCCGTGGAACGCGCCGGTCTTCACCTGCGGCTGGCAACTCGCGCCGGCCATCGCCATGGGTAACGGCGTGCTGCTCAAGCCGTCGGAACTCACGCCGGCCAGCTCGCTCGTGGTGGCGGCACTCGCCGAACAGGCCGGCGTGCCGCGCGGCCTGATCAACGTGCTGGCGGGTTTCGGTCACACAACCGGTCAGGCGGCGATCTCGCATCCGGTGATCAAGAAGGTCGTGTTTGTCGGCTCGCCGGCCACCGGCAGCAAGATCGCCACGGCCGCAGCGCAGCGCCTGCTGCCCAGCGTGCTGGAGCTGGGCGGCAAGTCCGCGAACATCGTGTTCGACGATGCCGACCTGAAACGCGCCTGCCTGGGGGCTCAGGCTGCCATCTTCTCGAGCGCCGGCCAAAGCTGTGTCGCGGGGTCGCGCCTGCTGGTTCAACGCGGCGTGTACGACCAGATGGTCGAGATGCTCGCAAGCGGCGCGCAGAAGATTCGCGTGGGCGAGCCGCTGGACGACGCCACCGAAGTCGGCCCGATCTGCAATCGCACCCAGTATCAACATGTGATGAACATGATCGACGCGGGCGTTGAAGGCGGCGCGCGTCTGGCCGCCGGCTCGCAGCAGCGTAGCGACGGTGGCTTCTTCGTGCGTCCGACCGTGCTGGCCGACGCCAACAACACGATGGGCGTGGCTCGCACCGAGATCTTCGGCCCGGTCGTGGTGGCGATTCCGTTCGACACGGAAGAAGAAGCGCTCGCGATTGCCAACGACAGCGAATTCGGTCTGGCGGGCGCCGTGTGGACGCAGGACGTTGCGCGCGCCCACCGCGTGGCCGCGCAAGTGAACGCCGGAACGTTCTGGATCAATGGTTACAAGACGATCAACGTGGCGTCGCCGTTCGGGGGCTATAACCACAGCGGGTACGGTCGCTCGAGCGGCGTGGAAGCGCTCTACGAATACACGCAAACCAAGAGTGTGTGGGTCGAGACCGCCGCCAATCCGGCCACGCCGTTCGGCTACGTCTGATCCTGCGGCGAGCCGGATGGAAGGCAATCCGCGCGAATGCGCTGCCATCACGCGTTCTGTGGTCGGGAACGTGTCGTAAAAGTGTGAGAAATGCGTCGGACGAAGGTCGTGAGACCCCGTTCGGCGTGCGGCGGTTCCAGCCTGCGAGACCCGGGGCCGGAACCGCTATTTTGACCGCGTATAATGCCGCCCTCGGGTGGTTCGGCGCGGAACGCTGTTGCTGTCACCGAGGCGTGTCAATATGGCGCTCTTTTGGGCGTCGTAAGGGGAGAGGTCTGCTGGTTTTGCGACCGTGCGGGCCGTGCGCCGAATTTCCTTAACCACCGAAATGTTCGCGTCTTTTCCGGGGCACCGGAGGGCACCGGACCGGTTCAATAGCAAGTGCAGTGGAGACCCAGATGGCAGTCATGGAACAAAACGCGGCCAAGCCGCAAGGGGGCGCCTTCAGCGATGGCGTGCGCCTGTATGTTTGGGCAATCGTGATTCTCGTGATCGCGGAGTTGATCGGGGCGATCAGCATTAAGGCCGGTCACGGGAAGATCGTGTTGTTGCCGATGGTCTGGGCGTTGCTGCTCGGCGCGGCGTTGGGCCTGTCGCAGGCGCGTCTGCCGCGCTTCGCGCAGATCGACCTGCCGATGCAGCACCGCGCTGCCGCCATTCTGCAACCGGCGCTGCTGCTCTTCGTGGCAAAGCTGGGCCTGCTCGTGGGCGGTTCGCTGCCCAAGCTCGTCGCCGCGGGCTGGGCGCTCGTGTTCCAGGAGTTCGGCCACTTCGTGGGCACGATCATCCTGGGTCTGCCGGTTGCGCTGATGCTCGGCATCAAGCGTGAGGCGATCGGCGCGACCTTCTCGGTCGGCCGTGAGCCGAGCCTCGCCATCATCGGCGAGAAGTACGGTTTCGACTCGCCGGAAGGCCGTGGTGTGCTGGCCGAGTACCTGACGGGCACGATCTTCGGTGCCGTGTTCATCTCGCTGTTCGCCGGTTTCGTCGCCAGCCTGAACCTGTTCCATCCGCATTCGCTCGCGATGGGCGCCGGTGTGGGCTCGGGCTCGATGATGGCCGCGGCTGCCGGTGCCATTGCCGCACAGCAAACCCCGGAAGTCGCCAAGGAAGTCGCCACGTTCGCCGCCGCATCGAACCTGATTACGACGACCATCGGCACGTACTTCACGCTGTTTATCTCGCTGCCGCTTGCCGTCTGGGGCTATCGCGTGATGGAGCCGGTGCTGGGCCGCATGAGCCGCCGTGGCCGTGCCAACGCCGAAGCCGCTGCCGTGGCCGACGCCGAAGCCGCCAAGGAACTCAAGCAGGCCAGCAAGGCGCACACCGTCGAGATGAATTTCGGTGCACGTCTGTTTGCCTGGGTGTTCTCGGGCGCGCTCGCGCTCATCGGTAACAGCATGGCCTTCAAGACGCCGTTCCTCGACGGTGTCCCGGGCATGCTCATCATCATCGGTGCAGTGATCGTTGGCGAAGTGCTGTACTTCGTCACGCGTCGCAAGGTGCCGGCCGTGTGCTGGGTGTCGCTGATCGCCATGTTCCTGACCTCGCCGGCGTTCCCGTTCGCGCCGGTCGTCGAGCAGTTCACGGGCAAGATCAACTTCCTCGCACTGGTCACGCCGATGCTGACCTATGCGGGTCTGTCGGTCGCCAAGGACGTGCCCGCGTTCCGTCGCCTGGGCTGGCGCATCGTGGTCGTGTCGTTCCTCGCCAACGCTGGTACGTTCCTGGGCGCGGCGATCATCGCCGAGTTCTTCCACGTGTAAAACGTGCCCGACGTGCGCGGCGGTGACAGGCCGCGCACCGGCAGGGAAAACCAATACGCCACGGCATGCCGTGGCGTATTTTTTTAGGCGAGACGAACGATGGTTCAGGGTTTGGTTGTTGCGGCGTCGGCCTGTTCGCGCTCGTGATAGTAACGGCGGAAGTAGGCGCGAATCTCGGCCGGTGAAAGCTTGCCGTCGCGATTCACATCGATCTGGTCGAAATGCTGGTACAGAAACGGCTCGGCGGCGGCCACTTCGTCGCGGCTCAGATAGCCGTCGCCATCCTTGTCGGCCGCTTTGAAATAGCGCTCGAACGTTGCACGGCGTGCCTGCAATTGACTGCGCTGATAGACGGTCCATTCGTTGCGGTCGATCTTGCCGTCGCGATTGGTGTCGATGGCATCGAACGAGCGTTGCAGGTACAGGCCGAGTGCGGCGTTCTGATCGGCTGCATCGCCGTAGTCCGGCCCGGTCGGGGGCGCGGGAGGTGTCGGCGTTGACGGTACGACGCCATTCACCGGATTGCCCTGCGCATGGGCGGGGATGGCCGCGAGCGACAGTGCGGCTGCGCCGGCGCACAGCGTGACGGCGGCGAGCGTGCGACGTGCAACGCGTCGCGCGGCGAGTGTGCGAAGCGTTCGTTGGTGGAGTGTGTCTTGGGAGGTCATTTCGCGCTTCTCCTTATTTCCTGAGCAATGACGGCGTCAGGCGTTTCGCGCTTGTCATGCCGCGAGAGACGCCTGACGCCCGAGAACGGTGCCGGCGAGGGTCGACGTGAAGCGGCATGCATCAGCGACGATGGCGATCGTCCGTGATGACGTTACCGATCACGCCGCCGACGACGGCGCCGCCCACGGTGGTGCCGAGGTCGCCGCCCGAGATAAGGGCGCCACCGAGCGCGCCCACGCCGGCACCGACGGCCGTATTACGCGACTCGCGCGGCGTCATGCCGCCACAACCCGCCAGCGTGCCGATCAGCGCGGCGCCGACGAGAATCGGTGCGGCCGAGCGTGAGAGATGTGCAATGTGCGAGGTCCATCGTTGTGTGGTTTTCATGACGTATGACTCCTTCAATGGGGCGTTAGGCCCCTGGACGCGCAGGCCGGGTGAGAGCTCAGCCTGCTATTCGATAACCGCCGTCGCTGCCTGTGCCGAAGGGAGGGATGCCATCCCGTCGGCATGTGCGGATCACGCGATCAACGCGCGGTGCCAAGACGCGAATCAATGTCGGTCTAGTGCGCAGTTTCGGAACCCGGAGTCGGGGCACCCGCCCCATTGGCAGGATAGGTTTCCCGATAAGCCGGTGGCGGCGGTGGCGGCGGATACGGGCGGCCCTGAGCGTCGGACGGGTACGGTCGGCCATAGCCATCGGTCGGCGGGTATGGGCGTCCATAGGCGTCGGTCGCCGGTGCCGGAGACGGTGGCGCCGCGTAGGGGCTGCACGGCGAACCGGCTGCATAAGGCGGCGGCCCGCAGTTCGGCTGATACGCGGGATTCGTCGTTTCGTTGCCTCGGTACGGCAAGCGCGGTTGCGGCGGCGGCTCATAGGCGCAACCGGCAAGCGTGAGCAGCACAGCCGTCAGCCCGGTCGCGGCAGTGGCTTTGACGATACGTGTCTTCGCATCGTGCGCCGATGTCCGCTTCTCAGCATTCGTTCTCATCCTGACCTCCTATTGAGAGCGGTGTTTGCCCCGCTCGTCGTCATGGATCGACTCATGTTGGACGCAAGTTGCGGAATTTGGATCGCCAGATCTTGTAAGAGTTTGTAATGGCGCTTTGGTAGCCCCTGCTGGCAAGGGGGGCGCAGGATTATTGCGGTGCACATTGATGACTACGTATACGACGTAGTCCGAATCAATGTAGGAATGCGCTGACGATGTGTACGCAAAGTGCGTGACTTCTGGGGAGGTTCGTATGCGTTTGCATATTCGCTTTCATATATGTCGATCACGACGGGGCAGAGCGGTCACGTGACGAAACATGACATCGAAATTGTTCAATTTTGAAATATCCGAGGCGTAAGGCAGTGCCTCGCGTTGCCCGGCGTACCGTGCATCTATTACGCGATAACTCGGCGCATTACGCGATGTCTGTCATCGCAATCCACGTTGTATGCGTTGAAATATCGGGAAAGTCCGGGGGAGTGTTTGCGCTTAGTTTTCGCCGCAAGCTGCGTTTGCGCTGGCATACTGTGCCCGCTGACGTTCGGTATCGGCTTCAGCGGACGTTGAGAATATTTTGATCGAGGTGCTCGGCCTATCCGCGCAGGCTTACACATGCCACAAGTCAAGAAAGAAGACATTCGTCTGGCCATTCTCGAAGCGTCGCACGCTCTGTTTCTGGAGCGGGGTTACGTCGACACGACGATGGTGCAGATCGCCAAGCGGGCAGGTATTTCGCACGCGAACATCTACAGCTATTTCACCGCGAAGCTGCAGGTCTTCTTCTGCGTCTACGAGACGTGGTTCAAGGCGCGTATCACCGCGCTGGAAGCCGAAGTGATGGCCGCCCACGGTGCCCATGCGAGAATGCGCACGTTGCTCGGCGGCCTGTTGGTCCGCACACCCAGGCTCGACAACGGCTTTTCGCACAATCTGGTCCAGGCACTGGCCACCGTGACGCCGGGCGATCCTTACGATCCTGCGCTCTTGCAGTGGTTTCGCGAGCGCCTGTCGAGCATGCTGGCGGCATGTGCGCCCAGCCTTGCGCGTGATGGCGTGCGGCGCGCGCGCCTGGTCGACATGCTCGTGCTGACGTTCGACGGATGCCTCGTCAATCATCACGTCAATCCGGCGTCGTTGCCGGACGTGGCCATGCTCGAAGAGTTTCTGGCCGCGTTCCTGTCGGCAGAACCCGCAGAGTCGGCGGAGTCGGCAACAGCACCGCAGGGAGTGGATCCCGCGATGCCGTCCGGTTCTGCGGCGGCGGCCTGAACAGGACGCCGATGCGCTCACTTCCCTGGACTGCCCTCAATCTCGGGCGAAAGCTCAAGTTCCATCAACTTCAGGTGTTCGATCGCGTGCTCGAGACGGGCTCGCTCGTGCGCGCCGCCAACGAGACCGGCCTCACGCAGCCGGCCGTGAGCAAGATCGTGCACGAGTTGGAGGCCTGCTTTGAAGGGCCGCTTTTCGTGCGCAGCAATCGCGGCATGCAACCCACGGAACTGGGCGAATTGCTGGGCCATCGTGTGAAATCGCTGATGGCTGAGCTGCGGTACCTCACGGACGAGGTGAACGCATTTAGTGCAGGCACCAGCGGACATGTGATCGTCGGTACGCTGATCTCGGCCGCTGCCGATCTGCTGCCGCGCACGATTGCCTTGCTGAAGTCGCAAACCCCCGGTGTGCTCGTCACGGTGCGCGAGGCGACCACCGCGCAACTCTTCCCGGCGCTTGCCAGCGGGGATCTCGATATTGTCGTGGGACGTTTGCCCGAGCGGGCGCTCCCCGTCGCCAATGCCTTCGCCCTCACGCATGAAATCCTTTTCAACGAGTCGCTCTGCGTCGTCGGTGGCAAACGTCACTGGACGCAGTCCCCTGAGCGCGTACCGCTGGCGGAACTGCGTGATGGGGCATGGATTCTGCCGGTGCCCGAGTCGCCGTCGCGCCTCGCTGCCGAGCGGTTGTTCCACGATGCGGGGCTTGCGTTGCCCGAAGACGTGGTCGAATCGCTCTCTGTTCTCACCAATATCGGGTTGATGCTAGAGACGCCTCGTGTCGCGCTCATGCCGCGTGCGGCCGCCACGCCGTTTGTGGGATCGGGGCTGCTGCGCGTGTTGGCCGATACGGTGCCGGGCAGCTTTGGCGATGTGGGGTATTCGCTGCGTACCGACAAGCAGCCAAGTCCGGCCTGCGAACGTTTCGTTGCCTGTCTTCGCGAGGTTTGCGGTCTCAAGCCGTAATTGGCGGCGTCGGCCGTTCACGACATCCACGCTGTCGCGTTCCCGGAAATAAAAAAGGCGGCATGCCGATGCATTGGCATGCCGCCTTTTTTCCTGTGTTTCAGAGACGGGCAAGCGATGAGACAAGTCCAGGATTCTGTTGCACGAGTCGAATCAGGCACGCAGCCTGAGCGTTGGGACGGGCGCGTCCTTGTTCCCAGTTTTCGAGCGTACGCGGATTGGTACGCAAGTAGTGCGCGAAGACATTGCGCGACATGCCCAGATGCTTGCGCAACGCCAGCAACTCGTCAGGAAATATTTCCAGCTTGGGGAGCGGGGTGCGAGGTAGCTCCTTGATGTTGAGCGGAAGATCCGCCGGAAGGCCGTTCTTGACGTGTGCCGGCTCGGTGGGCTGCGGCGCACCGGTGTCCTGCGATAGTAGCCAGCGGAAGGGATTCGAAGGCGTATTGGAGTAAGCCATAGTCCTACCCGGGTGTCGATAAGTGGTGAGAAGAGGGCGCTTGCGAAGTCGATCAAGCGGCATCGATTGCACCACAGAGTTCCACCGGGTGCTTTCACAAAACACACCGGATTTTCGCGTCTGACACCTATCGAGTACTACGCACCTCGTGGTTCGAGGTGCCGTAGAGTGTACGCAGAAAAGTGAGGTACGCAGGGTGATGTACGCCTTAAACGCCCAGATAAGTCTGCAATTCCGGGAGCGCCTGTCGCAGGCTCGGCGAGTCGCCCTGCCAAGCCACACGGCCCTTGTCGACGATGTAGTGACGGTCGCCGAGTTCGAGCATGGGGGCCAGATTCTTGTCGATGCAAAGGATCGACAAGCCGCTGCCTTTAAGTTGCTTCAGGCATTGCCAGATTTCACCGCGAATGAGCGGCGCCAACCCTTCCGTCGCTTCGTCAAGAATGAGTAATTTCGGATTCGTCATCAGCGCACGGCCGATGGCGAGCATCTGTTGTTCACCGCCGGACAGATTGCTCCCGAGGTTTTTCTCACGTTCGCGCAGTCGCGGAAACAGGCCATAGATGCGCTCGAGTGTCCATGGCGAACTGGCGCCATGACGATTGCTCGCTGTGGCTACGAGGTTTTCGCGCACCGTCAGCGTGGGAAAAATCTGGCGTCCCTCGGGCACGAGTCCCATGCCGGCGCGTGCAATGCGGTGTGACGGACTGGTGTGCACGGGCTGTCCATCGAACACGATCTCGCCCCGTGCCGGGCGCATGAGGCCGGTCATCGATTTCACCGTGGTCGACTTGCCCATCCCGTTGCGGCCGAGCAGCGTGACGAATGCGCCCCGCTCGATCTCCAACTGCATACCGAACAGCGCCTGACTTGCGCCGTAGTACGACTCGACGCCTGACAAAGACAACAAGGGGCTCATGCGGTCGCTCCCAGCATTTCGTTGCGGGTGTCGTCCCCGAGATAGGCTTCGCGCACGCCCGCATCGTTGCGGATGGTGTCGGCGTCGCCGCAGGCGATGGCACGTCCATAGACGAGCACGGTGATACGGTCGGCGAGTGCGAACACGGCGTCCATGTCATGTTCCACGAGCACGATGGCGTAATCGCCCTTGAGGTCCGCCAGCAGATGCGTCATCTGTTCGGACTCGGCTTGCGACATACCGGCCATCGGCTCATCGAGCAGCAGCAGCTTTGGACGTCCGGCGAGTGCCATGGCCAGTTCGAGCTGACGATGCTCGCCGTGAGCGAGGGCACTTGCGGGCACCTGCATGCGTGCCGCCAGACCGGTACGCGCCAGAATCTCGCGTGCCGGTTCGACCAGCGCGGCGTCGCGAATCGCGGGCCGCCAGAAGCCGAAGCTATGGCCCTGCATCGCCTGCACGGCCACGAGTACGTTTTCAAGTGCCGTGAATTCTCGGAAGACGGACGTGATCTGATAGGAGCGCGCGAGTCCTGCGCGGGCGCGCTGCTCGATCGGCACGGCCGTGATATCGCGTCCGTCGAAATGAATGCTGCCTTCGTC
Organism: Pandoraea fibrosis; assembly: GCF_000807775.2. NCBI lineage: Bacteria > Pseudomonadati > Pseudomonadota > Betaproteobacteria > Burkholderiales > Burkholderiaceae > Pandoraea > Pandoraea fibrosis. The sequence goes on from NZ_CP047385.1 coordinate 2,426,147, forward strand.
GGAGCGCAATTCGCCTGCCAGTTGGCCGATGAGTGTGCTCTTGCCCGCCCCGTTCGGGCCGATGATGGCATGCAGCTCACCGGGCGCGACGTCGAGGCAGAAGTGATCGGTGGCGGTCAGCCCGCCGTAGCGTTTGACCAGTTGGTCGACTCTGAGCAGGCTCATGCTTTGCCCTCCACGGGACGGGCGCGGCGGGAGAGCCGTACCTGAAGGTCGCCGAGCAGGCCGTACAGGCCGCGTCGCGAGACGAGGACGGCCACGACGATGAGCGGCCCGAAGATGATCATCCAGTGTTCCGTCATGCCCTTGAGCCATTCTTCGATCAGCAGCATGGCGGCGCTGCCCAGCACCGGGCCGAAGAACGATCCCAGCCCGCCGAGCACGACCATGACGATCAGTTCGCCCGAGGCTGTCCAGGCCATGTACGCCGGCGAGACGAAGTGCGTGAGGTTGGCGTAGAGCATGCCCGCCACACCGCACACCATGGCGCTGATGATGTAGGCCACGAGCTTGTAGCGCAGCGTCGGGTAGCCGAGTGCGCGCATGCGTCGATCGTTCTGGCGCGAACCGCGAATCACCATGCCGAAACGGGCATCGACCATCCGGCGGCCACCCCAGACACACAGACACAGCACCGTGAACGCCGCGTAGTACAGCACGGCCGGGTCGTCGAGCGGCACGCTGCCGAAGCGGCTGCCGGCGGCCACCGGCAGACCGTCGTCGCCGCCATACTGCTTCAGGCTGACGGCGAGGAAGTAGAACATCTGGGCAAATGCCAGCGTAATCATGATGAAGGCAATGCCGGTCGTGCGCAGCGAGAGCAGGCCGGTCACGGCGCCGACGAGCGCGCACAGCAGCAGCGTGACACCGAGATGCACGAAGCCGTTGTCCACACCGTGATAGCTGAGAATGCCGACGACATACGCACCGAGACCGAGATACAGCGCGTGGCCAAAGCTGACCATGCCGCCGTAGCCGAGAATCAGATCCAGCGAGACGGCCGCGATGGCGAACACCACGATGCGGCCAAACAGGGTGAGATAGAACGGTTGCTGGGCAAACGTCGCGTAAAGGGGCACCAGCGCCAGCACGGCTAGCAACAGCAACGGCACGGCGGTGCGAAGATTCAGTTTCATTTCCATCGTCAACCGTGTTTGACCGGGAAGAGGCCTTGCGGACGCACGGCAAGCACCGCCGCCATCACAAGGTAGATGAGCATCGACGCCAGTGCGGGGCCGGCGGTGTCGGCAGTGCTGCGCTCAAGCAGGCTGCGCAGCAGCGTGGGCAACGCGGTGCGTCCCACCGTATCGACCACGCCGACAATCAGCGCGGCGAGGAACGCGCCGCGCACCGAGCCGATGCCGCCGATCACGATCACCACCATGGTGAGAATCAGGATCGGTTCGCCCATGCCCGGTTGTACCGAGAGAATGGGGCCGGCCATGAGTCCGGCAATGCCCGCGAGAATCGCGCCGAGACCGAACAGCAGCGAGTTGAGCAACACAATGTTCACGCCGAGCGCGCCGACCATCTGGCGGTGCGTCGACCCGGCACGAATCAACATGCCGATGCGCGTGCGGTGGATGAGCAGATAGCAACCGAGCGCCACCGCGAGTCCCACCACGATGATGAGGAAGCGATACGCCGGGTAGTCCAGCCCGAACAGATTCACCGTGCCGGAGAGCCACTCGGGCACTTCCATGTAGTACGGCGACGGCCCCCAGATCATGCGCGCCAATTCATTGAAGAACAGAATCAGACCGAAGGTCGCCAGCACCTGATCGAGGTGATCGCGGTCGTACAGCGTTTTGAGCGCGACGAATTCGACGATCAGGCCGAGCAACAGCATCGCAGGGAGGATGGCGAGCGCGGCGAGTGCGAACGAACCCGTATGGTTGTACACGGTGGCGGCGATGAACGCCCCCATCATGTAGAGCGAACCGTGGGCAAGGTTGACGAAGTTCATGATGCCGAACACCAGCGTGAGGCCGGCGGCCATCAGGAACAGCAGCACCCCGAGTTGCAGTCCGTTCAGGCACTGCATGATGAAAAGCGTCAGACTCATGTCGCCTCCCGGGCCAGACCCATCTGGCGGAAGATGGCTTGCGTGAGCGGACTGGCGGTGTCGTTCAGCGTGAGCACGATATCGAAGTGATTGGTGCCGGGCATCGGCACATACTCGCCGGCGAATCCCTGAGCGCGCCACGCCACGAGGTAGTCGTCGCTCTGCCGTTTGAACTCGGCCGTCTCCGTCTCGCCGTAGGACACCACGATCGGGCAGCCACGCGCAGGCAGATGGAAGTACGGGCTGTTGCGGCGCGCGTCGTCCTCGGACAGCTTCATCCACTCGTTGATGTGCGTGTACGGAATCGGCGTGAGGTCGAACAGGCCCGACAACGGTGCGGCGCCGGCGATGACGTCTTCGGGCACGCCGTATTCCGCATGCCAGCCCTGCGCGAGCAGCATGCCCACGAGGTGGCCGCCGGCAGAGCTGCCGCACACATGAATGCGGCGTGCGTCGCCGTGGTGCTCGCCGATATGACGATGCACCCAGGCCAGTGCGCGCCGTGTCTGGTCGACGATGGTGTCGAGCGACGCGCCAGGCGCGAGCGAATAGTTGATGGTGACGACGGTGGCGCCGGCGCGCGTGAAGGCGGGCGCCATGTTGCTCGAATCGTTCTTGTTCAGTGCGCGCCAGTAGCCGCCGTGAACGAAGAAGAAGACGGGGGCGCCGGGGGTCGGGGCCGGGAAAATGTCCAGTGTTTCGTCGGGGTGATCCCCGTAGGCGACATCGAGAACGCAGGGGGTGGTCGCACGGGCGTGCGCGCTCTCTTGGGCGTACTGCGTCAGGATGTCGAGGACGTTGGGGGTCGTGGCGCGAGCGTTGTACTGAATATCCAGCTCGGCATCGTCGAAATTGCGGTAGCGCTTCATAAACCCTCGATAGTGCTCTGGTATTGCTCGGGTCGTGCAACGGCAGCGCTCGCCGACGCATGGCGTCGGGAGCCGGCAACCGGGGCGGCAACCGCCGCAACGTCGGGCCGTGCGTCAGCGAACAGGCCCGCCGCCGCAGCGGCTTACATCACAGACAACACATAGCAGATGGCGGGGGCGCGATGCCCCGCGATACCACGTTGACCACGTTGAACTGCAGATGCAAACAGGCAGGCAAATGCGTCAGACGGCTTACGAGCGGATCTTGCACATCGACGCGAGATTGGCGCGCGTCTTGATTTCGATCTTCCCCTTGTTCGCAAACGCTGCGCCGCTGCCGTCCTTCACGACGTCCACGCGGTAGAACGGCGCGATCGGGAACTGGTTGCTCGCGAACTTGAACGAGCCACGCACGGACTGGAAGTCGGCGGCCTTGAGCGCGGCACGCAGGGCCTCGCGGTCGGCCACGCTGCCCTTCGTCTTCGTGAGGGCGGAGTCGATCAGGTTCGCCGCGTCGTATGACTGCGCGGCGTACATCGACGGCACACGGTTGTATTTCTTCTGGAAGGCCGCGACGAATTGCTTGTTCTGCGCGTTGTCGAGGTCAGGCGAGTACGGCGCGCTGGTGATGCTGCCCACGGCTTGCTCTTTGAGAGCGGGCAGGGTCGAGCCGTCGATGGTCGACACGGAGATCAGCGGAATCTTGCCGAGCAGCCCGGCCTGACGGTATTGCTTGACGAAGTTCACGCCCATGCCGCCCGGGTAGAACACGTAGACGGCGTCCGGCTTGGCGGCTTGCAACTGGGCGATTTCCGCCGAGTAATCCGGCTGGTTGACCTGTGTGTAGACCTCGTCGACGATCTGGCCTTTGTAGTCGCGCTTGAAGCCGTTCACGGCGTCGCGTCCGGCCTGATAGTTCGGGGCCATCACGTACATCTTCTTGTAACCGAGGTCGGTCGAGAGCTGACCGCCGGCCTCATGCAGTTCGTCGTTGTCCCACGAGGTCGAGAAGAAGTTCGGCGAACATTGTTCGCCGGCAATCGGCGTCGGGCCGGCGTTCGAGCCCACCATGACCACGCCCGCGTTCGTCACGTTCTTGTGGATGGCCATCATCACGTTCGAGAACGTCACGCCGGTGATGAGCGGAACCTTGTCGCGCTCCACCAGCTTTTGGGCCGCCTGCACGCCGACGTCGGGCTTGAGTTGATCGTCTTCCTTGATCACCTGCACAGGCACGCCGCCCAGCTTGCCGCCCTTCTGCTCGATAGCGAGCATGAAAGCGTCGTACTGATCCTGGCCGAGCGCACCGCCCGGGCCAGAGAGCGTGCCGATGAAGCCGATCTTTACCTGAGCGTATGCGCCGGTCGAGGCAAACAGCGCCGCGGCTGCGGCGACGGCGCCCAGCACGGCGATGGCTTTGCGTTGCGTGGTCTTCGTTCCCGTCATCATGGTCTCCAAACTAAGCCGGAACTGGCAAACACTTGCAGTTGATGGACTCGCGCCGGGATACTTGACCGCTTCTTCACGTCGGTCATGGCAGGCCAGGCGCGTCAGACTAGTTAAATTGTTTAAGCGTCAAATATTTCAGTGCCCAGCCTAAACGACGCCTTTTGCGTAGGCAAGCAATTTCAAAAACACCTCGGGAAAGCACCAGTTACAGGCCGAAGAACTCGAGGGCGTTCGCTGCCAGAATGCGGTGCCGCGCGGCGGCGTCCAGCCCCGGCTGTTCGGCCACCAGACGGCCGATGTCCTGCTCGCCGAGCGGGAACGGGTGGTCGGAGCCCAGCATGATGCGCTCCACGCCCATGGTGTCAACCAGCAGGCGCAGGGCGCGCGGGTCGAACACGGCGCTGTCCACGTAGAAGCGGTCCAGATAGTGGGACGGCGGGTGCGGGCTGTCGGCGCGCACGATGTCGCGGCAATGCCAGGCGTTTTCGGCGCGGCCCAGCAGATAGGGGAAGGCGCCGCCCCCGTGGGCGAAGCACAGCTTGAGCGAGCGGGGCAGACGTTCGAAGGCCCCCGAGAGGATCAGCGAGAGGATCGAGAGTTGCGTCTCGGCGGGCATGGCCACGAGCCACGGCATCATCCACTTCTTCATGCGGCCGTCGGTCATCATGTCCCACGGATGCACGAGCACCGGGATGTGTTCGTTGCCGCAGTGCCGCAAGAACGCTACGAGCTGCTCGTCGTCCAGATCCTTGTCACCGAGGTGATTGCCGATTTGCACGCCGATATGGCCACTGGCCTTGGCGCGCGAGGCTTCCGCGCATGCCAGATCGAGGTGCTGCAACGGCACCTGCGCCATCGGCTTGAGCCGCGTGGGGGCGTAGGCGCAATGCTCCAGCGCCAGATCGTTCATGCGCCGGACCCAGTCCATCACCACGTGAGCGTCGTAGCGGTAGCCGAACATGATCGGCGTGGCGCAGACCACTTGCAAATCGATGCCATGACGGTCGAGTTCTTCGACACGCAGTGCGGGGTCCCACAAGGCGCGGTAGACGGGACGGAAGGCGCGCTCGTCGAGCATGATGTTGCCGGTCTCGCCGCCGTCGTCGATGCGCAGCCACGGCGCGGTGGCGGGGTCGAGACGGGCCGCTTCTGCCTGCGTGATGCGCGGGAAGAAGTGGGCGTGCATGTCGATTTTCTTCATGACGTGACGTATGAGGTTCTGTGAGCGGCGTGGCGGGTCAGGCCGACGCCGGTGCGGTGGTTTTGGGTTGTGCGGCCCGGCCCGGATGGATCTCGCCGCAGCTCGGGCAACGACGCAGCGATTCGGAGCCGTAGAACGCTTCGAACAGCGGCGGCAGGTCCGTCACGATGCTCTTGAGTTGCACTTCCACGCGGTGCACCTGCGTGCCGCATTTCAGGCAGTACCACTCGAAGCCGTCGAGCAGGCCGGGCGGGCGTTGGCGTTCGATCACGAGGCACAGGCTGCCGGCTTCGGGGCGTTGTGGGGAGTGGCGGACGTGCGGCGGCAACAGGAAGATGTCGCCTTCCTTGAGGTCGATGCGCTCGGCGCGGCCGTCGATCCACAGATTGACCCACGCGTTGCCCTTGAACTGATAGAAGAACTCCTCGAGCGGATCGTCGTGATAGTCGGTGCGGTGGTTCGGTCCGCCCACGACCGTCACGATGAAATCGCTGTCCTGCCAGACCTGCTGGTTGCCGACGGGCGGCTTGAGCAGATGCGCGTGATCGTCGATCCAGCGCTGGAAATTGAAGGGTTTGCCATACGTCAACATGCTGTCTCCCGGGTCATGCCGCGTCAGGTGAGGTCTCGGCCGTTAGCGCGAGCGCGGTGCGTAGGCCACGCACTTGATTTCGATGAGCAGCAGCGGGTGCGGCAACTGATGCACGGCCACCGTGGTGCGTGTCGGGCCGTTCTCGTCGAAGTATTCGCCATACACCTCGTTGTAGCCACCGAAGTCGTTCATGTTCACAAGGAACGAGCCGACTTCGACCACGTCGGCCAGTGTGGCGCCTTCGCTCGCGAGAATGTCGCGAATGTTCTCGATGACCGCACGCGTTTGCTCGCGGATGTCGAGTTGCGTCACGCCCAGGGCATCGACCTGGGCACCGGCGTAGGTGTTATCCGGACGGCGCGAGCTGGTGCCCGAGACGAACAGGAAGTCGCCCGCACGTTTGATATGCGGGAACTTGCCGCGCGGTTTGGCCTTGCCGGCCACGACACGGGCTTGGGTGTCTTGCGATGCGCTCATGGATTGTCAGTCTCCGTCGTACTTATTCGGTTGTGCTGCTTTTTGAGAATGGCGCACGGGTGCGGCAGTCTCGACCCCCATCGATACCGCCGCACCGTCGCCTCACAGTTTGATGCAGATGTTGGTGATTTCGGAATAGAAATCGAGCGAGTGGCGTCCGCCTTCGCGGCCCAGCCCGGAGAGCTTCACCCCGCCGAATGGCGTGCGCAGGTCGCGCAGGAACCAGGTGTTCACCCATACGAGGCCGGTCTGGAACTGACGCGCCACGCGGTGCGCGCGCGAGAGGTTTTCCGTCCACACACAACCGGCAAGGCCGTAGTCGCTGTCGTTCACCCGGCGGATCACTTCGTCTTCGCTGTCGAACGGCGCGACGTGGCACACCGGGCCGAAGATTTCCTCGCGAACGCAGCGGGCCGTATCGGGCAAGCCGGTCCACACCGTCGGTTGTACAAAGGCGCCTTCGTCGCGGGCGTCGCCGAAGGTGGGCACATCACCGCCGGTGACGACCGTTGCCCCTTCTTCCACGGCCAGCCGGTAATAGGAGAGCACCTTCTCGCGGTGCTTGCGCGACACGAGCGGGCCCATTTGCACGCCGGGGGCGTCCGGGGCGTCGATGCGCAGGGCAGCGGCACGCTCGGCCAGTGCCGCGACGAAGCGATCGAAGATCGGCCGTTCGACGTAGACACGCTCGGAGCACAGACAAACCTGACCGGCGTTGGTGAACGACGAGCGGACCACGCCATCGACGGCTTTCTCGAAGTCGGCATCGGCGAACACCACGGCAGCGTTCTTGCCACCCAGCTCGAACGAGATTTCCTTCACGCCGTCGGCCACGGCTTTCATGATGGCGCTGCCGGTGCGCGACTCGCCGGTGAAGGTGATTGCGGCCACGTCGGGATGCTTCGTCAGGAATTCCCCCGCCGAGTTCGGGCCGAAACCGTGAACCAGATTGAAGACGCCGGGGGGCACGCCGGCGGCGTCCATCACTTCGGCGAGCAGCGTGGCGGACGACGGCGTTTCTTCCGACGGCTTGGCGACCACGCAGTTGCCCATGGCCAGCGCGGGCGCCACCTTCCACGTGAACAACAGCAAGGGCAGGTTCCACGGCGAGATGATGCCGATTACCCCGAGCGGCTTGCGTGTGACGTAGTTCATCACGTCGCCGCCATCGGCTGCGCGCATTTCGTAAATTTCGCTGCCGGCGGTCTTGATGAGATCGGCGAACATGCGGAAGTTGGCGATCCCACGGGCGATATCCAGCGTGCGGGCCTGCTCGGTGGGACGGCCGGTGTCGGCGACTTCGGCCGCGACGAACTCGTCGAAGCGGGCCTGAATGCCATCGGCGATGCGGTGCAGCACGGCGGCACGCTCGGCGGGCGTGGTTTTGCCCCAGGGGCCGTCGTGCAAGGCGCGACGGGCGGCGCTGACGGCCCGATCGACCGTTGCGGCGTCGGCCTCGCAGACTTTCGCGACCAGCCGTCCGTCGACGGGGCTCACGTTATCGAACTGACGGTCGGTGGCGAGGAAGGCGCCGTCCACGTAGTGCCGCAACAGCGGCGGAGTCGCAAGGCTCACGAGGTCTCCTGGAGCAGAATGTTTTGCGGGGCGGCAGCGCGTTGTCGAGACGCCATAGATCCACCGCCGGATGCCTACGAGTCTAAGCATCCGGAGTTATAAAAAATAATGAAATCTATCGGATCGTCTATTCCTGAATGGAATAGCTGAGCGGTCAATGACGGGCGTCGTGACTCATGCGCGAACGGGCTTCGCGCAGATCGCGCGGATTGCGCTCTTCGCCGATGGCGGCAGGCGGCAGATCGGTGTCGAGGCATTCGGCCAGATGGGCGTTGAGCACCGCCGCGAGGCCCTCGCCGCCACGTCGCATGACGTAGTTGTGATTCCAGCGGAACAGCGGCTGGGCGATGGGCGAGAGCTTGTTCATCCAGGCGCGCTTCGTGTGCACATCCCAGGCGTAGCGCACCACGGTGATCGAGCCTTCCGTGTCGAAGCGCCACACGCCAGTGCCCTCGGCCTCGCCGGTCGCCACGCTGCGCACCTCGCGCATCGGCTCGATGTGGGTGATGCGTGTCTCGAACGTGAGCGAGTAGGGCAGCGCACCATGCCAGGTCAGTTCCCGCACGGCGCCCACGCCATCGGCGTCGCCTGTCTCGAGCGTGCGGACGTTACGCACGCACGGCCACCAGCGTGCCCAGTGGTCGACGTCGCGAATCGTATCCCAGACTTCGTCCAGCGGTGCCGTCAACCGCCACAAGGTGAGGAAGTGATATTCGTTCATGGCCGATCCCGGTAGTGAAGGAAGGGGGAAGGGGTGCTGTCATGCCCCGGCGTGTGGGGGGAATTTCAGTATAGGCGGCATACCGGCCTTGGGTATCCGGCATGTGCGTCGAGCCGTGTCGATGGCTCCCGCCAACGCTGACGATGCGTCGGACAGCGAATGGGCCGTTGTTCGCTCGCTGTCATCAATCCATCACATTGCCTCCATAGAATCCCGAAGTGAAAACGTTTTCGTAAACGTTTACATTTACGTAAAATCCGTCAACTTCAAATTCTGGCGGCACGATAACAAGGAGCAGGGTGTGGCAGACATACGGGACGTGGCGCAGCGCGCGGGGTGTTCGATTGCGACGGTGTCGCGTGCCCTCAATTCGCCGCAATTGGTCCGTCCCGAGACGCTGGCCCGCGTGCAGGCGGCGGCTGCCGAGCTCAAATTCCGTCCCAATGCGTTGGGCCGCCAGTTGCGCGGCGAGCGCACGGGGTTGATCGGTGTGATGCTGCCGACGCTGGGCAATCCGGTGTTCGCCGATTGTCTGGAAGGGATCGAAGCCGCCATCGACGGCACCGGGCGCCGTTTGCTGCTCGTCACCACCCAGTACGACCCCGAGCGTGAGCGCAACGCCATCGAGACTCTGCTGCAACAGCGGGTGGACGGCCTGCTGCTCACGCTCGCCGACGCCGAACACAGCGCGCTCATCGACGATCTCGCCGCCGAAGGCGTGGCGTGTCAGCTTGTCTACAACGATGCCCCCGAGCGGCCCTGCGTGTCGGTGAACAACCGGGCTGCCGCCGCACAGGGCGTGGCCATGCTGATCGAGGCGGGGCATCGCGACATCGTGATGGTGACCGGGGCGCTGCATGCGTCCGATCGCGCCAAGCGCCGTTATCTCGGTTATGGCGACGCCATGCAAGCCGCCGGCCTGACGCCGCTGCCGGCGTTCGAAATCGATTTCAACAGCGGGGCACGCGGTGAGCGGGTGCGCGAATGGCTGGCGCAGCGCGAGCGCGACGGCGCACGCCCCACGGCCCTGTTCTGCTCCAACGATCTGCTGGCGCTTGGCGTGATGCGTGCATTGCGCGAGGCGGGGCTGCGCGTGCCCGACGACATGTCGGTGCTCGGCTTCGACGGTCTGGCCGTGGGCGAACTGCTCTCGCCGACGCTCGCCACGGTCGTGCAGCCCAGCGTCGACATCGGCCGTCACGCGGCGCAACGACTGCTCGCACAGATCGAGGGGCGCGATGGACGCACCGGAGTCGCAACGACATTGCCTGACGCTTCGCTCGGGCAGGCGCTGATCCTGCCGCACGAGATTCGTCGCGGCGGCACGGTAGCCGCGCCGCCGGGCAAGCCTCGCTGAGGTGGTATCGGAACGGATCGAACGGATTTGCAGGAAAAGCACTAGCAAGGAAAGTGGCTGACGACTGGCTCCGACAAAGAGAGTGCAGCGCCGGCCGAGGCAATCAGGCATCCGGCCGCGAGGCCCGCACTTATCCGGCAGCACGCCGTGCCGCCAACGCTCAGACATTCAGGAGCCCATAGAAATGAAGCTTTGGATCACCCGCGCCGCTCGCACGCTGGCGCTTTTCACCCTGCTCGGTGCTGGCGCCGCGCACGCCCAGCAGACCGCCATCTGCTACAACTGCCCGCCGGAATGGGCGGACTGGGCCGGTCAGGTCAAGGCCATCGCACAGGACACCGGCATTCGCGTGCCGCTCGATAACAAGAACTCCGGCCAGGCTGTGGCGCAGTTGATCGCGGAACAGAAGGCGCCGGTGGCCGACATCGTGTATCTCGGCATCACTTCCGCTATCGAAGCCAGCAAGAAGGGGCTGCTCGCGCCGTACAAACCGGCGAACTGGGATCAGGTGCCGGCAAACCTGAAGGATCCGAACGGCATGTGGACCACGATCCACTCGGGCACGGTGGGCTTCTTCGTGAACCGCGACGCCCTGGAAGGCAAGCCGGTGCCGCGTTCGTGGGCCGACCTGCTCAAGCCGGAGTATCGCGGCATGGTGGGGTATCTGGATCCGAGCAGTGCATTCGCCGGCTATGCCGCCGCGATCGCCGCCAATCAGGCGCTCGGCGGTTCGATGGACAACTTTGGCCCGGCCATCGGCTTCTTCCAGAAGCTCAAGGCCAACGCGCCCATCGTGCCGAAGCAAACGGCCTATGCCCGCGTGCTCTCGGGTGAGATCCCCATCCTCATCGACTTCGACTTCAACGCCTACCGCGCGATCTACAAGGACCGCGCCAACGTGCAGTTCGTGATTCCGATGGAAGGCACGGTGTCGCTGCCTTACGTGATCGCACTCGTGAAGAACGCACCGCACGCCGACAACGGCAAGAAGGTCATCGACTACACGCTGTCCGACAAGGGCCAGGCACATTGGGCGCAAGCGTTCCTGCGTCCGGTGCGTGCCAGCACGATGCCAGCTGATGTGGCTGCGAAGTTCCTGCCCGCAACCGACTATGCCCGCGTGAAGCCGGTCGATCTGCAGAAGCTCGCCGCGCAGCAGGACGCGTTCGGCCAGCAGTATCTGAAGAACGTGCGCTAAGCACGGAAATGTCCAACGAGGAAGAGGAGCAAAGCAAGCGATGCGTGACCTGACCCTGCCGCGCGGCTGGCGCGTGGCACTTCTGCTACCGGCGCTGGCGGTTTTTCTGGCGTTCTGGCTATTGCCGATGGCCGCCCTTGTGCAGGTGAGCGGCGACGGTCACGCGTTCGAGACCTATCGCGCGATTCTCACCAACGCGCGTTATCTCGATAGCCTGTGGCAGACCGTCGTGCTCTCGGCGCTGGTCACCCTTGCCACGCTGGCGTTGTCGCTTGTGGCGGGCCTCTTCCTCACCCGTCATGACTTTCCGGGGAAATCGATCCTCGTGTCGATGCTGACGCTGCCGTTGGCGTTCCCCGGCGTGGTGGTCGGTTTCATGGTCATCATGCTCGCGGGACGTCAGGGCCTGATCGGCGATCTGTCGACCAAGCTCATCGGGCACAAGCTCGTGTTCGCGTATTCGCTCGCGGGCTTGTTCCTCGGTTACCTGTATTTCTCGATTCCCCGCGTGATTCTCGCAGTGATGGCCGCGGCGGAATCGCTCGACCATTCGCTCACGGAGGCCGCCGCATCGCTCGGCGCGGGGCCGTTCGCCATTGCCCGCGACGTCACGTTGCCCGCGCTGGCACCTGCACTGATCGCTTCGGGCGCGATGTGTTTCGCGACCTCGGTCGGTGCGTTCGGTACGGCGTTTACGCTCGCCACCGACATCGATGTGCTGCCGATGACCATCTACACCGAGTTCACGCTCAACGCCAATGTCGCGACGGCGGCGGCGCTCTCGGTCATTCTCGGCATCGTGACGTGGGCGGTGCTCATGCTCGCCCGCAATTTCACGGGGCAGGCTGTCGCCGCCGGAGGTTGATCCGCATGCTCAAGAAAACCCTTTTCACGCTGCAACTGCTGCTCACGTTGCTGATGTGCGCGTTCCTGTTGATCCCCGTGGGCATGTCGATTCTCGCGGGGCTGTCGGTGAACTATTTCCGTGGTCCGTCGGCCGGCCTCACGTTCAAGTGGGTGATTCAGGTCTGGCAGGACTATCACGACGCCATTCTGAATTCGTTGTACGTCGGCGGTGCCACGCTTGTTCTGGTCACGCTGCTCGGCGTGCCGGCCGGTTACGTGCTGGCGCGCTGGCAGAGTCGCTTTGCGCGCTGGATCGAAGAACTGCTGACGCTGCCCATCGCCCTGCCGGGGCTGGCCAGTGCGCTCGCGCTGATCAGCGTGTACGGCGGCATGCGCGGCTTTCGGGAAAGTCTGGCGTTCATCGTGGTCGGGCACGTCATTTTTACGTTGCCGTTCATGGTGCGCGCCGTGGCCGCCGCATGCGCGGACTCGCGCATCAAGTTGATGGAAGAGGGCGCGGCGAGCCTCGGTGCGAGCTTCCTGCGCCGCTTCATGACCGTGGTGCTGCCCAATATCCGTAGCGAAATCGTGGCGGCCGCGCTCATCGTGGTGACGCTCTCGCTCGGTGAGTTCAACCTGACGTGGATGCTCCACACCCCCGATACCAAGACGCTGCCGGTGGGGCTGGCGGACGCCTACGCGTCGCTGCGCCTGGAGATCGGTAGCGCCTACACGGCCGTGTTTTTCGTGTTGATCGTGCCGCTGCTCGTCGTCATGCAGATGACGGCCCAGCGCGCGAAGGTGTCGGGCGGGAAGACATCGGCGCGAGGCCGTACCTGATCCCGACGGCTGCATTGCACGCCTACCGAATGCCAAGGATATGACGATGAAACTGACCTCCATCCCGATTCATCTCGAACGCTGTGCCAAGACGTTCAACGGCAACACCGTGTTGCAGCCGCTCGATCTGACGATCGGGGCCGGCGAGACGTTGGTGTTGCTCGGCCCGTCGGGTTGCGGCAAGACCACCACCCTGCGCATGATCGCCGGACTCGAGCGCCCTGACGCGGGGGGCCGCGTGCGCTTCGGCGACGAAGACGTCACGCGCTTGCCCATCGAGAAGCGTCGCGTGGGCATGGTGTTCCAGAACTACGCCCTGTTCCCGAATTTCACGGTGCGGGGCAATGTTGCCTACGGCCTGAAGCTGCGCGGATTACCGTCGGCACAGATCGACAAGCGCGTGAACGAACTGCTCGACCTTGTGCATCTCACGCCCTTCGCCGATCGCGCCATTGCGCAACTCTCCGGCGGTCAGAAGCAGCGCGTGGCGTTGGCTCGCGCGCTCGCACCGGAGCCGCGCGTGCTGTTGCTCGACGAGCCGCTCACTGCCCTGGACGCGAAGCTGCGCGAGACGGTGCGCGCCGATATGGACCGTCTGCTGCGCGGACTGGGCGTGACCACCGTGTACGTCACGCACGATCAGGACGAGGCCATGGCGCTGGGCGATCGCATCGTGGTGATGAGCGCAGGCCGTATCGAACAGATCGGCGCGCCGCGCGACATTTACTACCAACCGGCCTCGCGTCACGTGGCGAACTTCGTCGGCACGCTCAACCGTCTGGCCGGCGTGTGGCGCGATGGGCATTTCCATCTGGAAGGCGGTCGTGTTGCCTGTCCGGATGTGCGCTCCGATGTGGAGGAACTGTACTTCCGTCCGGAAGACGCCATCGTGGTGCCCGCCGGCGATGCGCCGCTCGTCGGACGTGTCGATGAAGTGCAGTTCCTTGGCGATCGCACGCGTCTGACCTTGAGCGGCGTGTCTGCGGCAGGTCCGGTGCTGGTCGAAGTTTCCAGCCGTCGCGAGTGTCGCGTCGGCGATCAGGTGGGCCTGTCGCTGCCCGCCGCCCATGTTTTTTCGCTTCACGGATAATCCGCACATGCTGTTCGCGCAAATCAGCGATCTTCACATCAAACGGCCCGGCAAGCTGGCCTATCGGCGCGTGGATACCGCCGCCTATCTCGAACGCTGCGTGGCGCGTCTGAACGCGCTGGCGCCGCGTCCCGACTTCGTTGTGCTGACGGGCGATCTCGTCGACTTCGGTGCACGCGAGGAGTACGAACACCTGCGCCGTTTGCTCACGCCGCTGCAAATTCCGTACTACCTAGTGATCGGCAATCACGACGGACGCGATGCCCTGCGCGAAGTGTTCCCGGAGCATGCCTATCTCGGCAAACCGGGTGGGTTTGTGCAATACACGGCCATGTTCGGGCCGCTGCGACTCGTGGCGCTCGATACGCAGGATCCGCCACACGGCGGAGGCAAGCTGTGTGGCGAGCGTCTCGAATGGCTGGAGGCGACGCTGGCGAGCGATACCGCTACGCCAACGGTGATCGCGATGCATCACCCGCCGTTTGCCTGCGGTATCGAGCACATGGACATTCAGGCGCTCGACGTCGGCGATGCCGCGAAGCTCGCGGCCATCGTGCGCCGCTTCGACAACATCGAGCGAGTGATCTGCGGGCATGTGCACCGACCGATTCACACCCGCTTTGCCGGCACTGTCGCAAGCGTGTGTCCGTCGCCGGCGCATCAAGTGGCCCTCGATCTGCGAGAGGGCGGGCCGTCGGCCTGGGTGCTCGATCCGCCGTCGTTCCAACTGCACCGGTTCACGCCGGCGACGGGGCTGGTCTCGCACCTCGCCTTCGTTGACGACGCCGGCGGTGCCCACCCGTTCTACGACGCGTCGGGCGCCTTGATCGACTGAGGTGTTTGCGTTGCGGCTGAGTCGCCGCATCGAGCAATCGCAAGGCCCCCGAATTGGGGGCCTTGTGTCGTTTACCGCCCTGAGAACTTAAAGCAGATGGTCGAGGGCATCGGGGCCGAAGACCTCGCGATGCAGGCGCTCGGCGGGCACGCCGGCGTCGCGCAGAGCCCGCCATTGGGTCCGCATGAACGGCACGGGGCCGCACAGCAGGTAGTCGGCATCGGCGGGCAGGGCGAGACGCGAGAGGTCCATCCGGCCAGCGAACGTATGCTCGGTATTGTCGCGCCCGGCACTTTGCGGTGTTTCGATGAACGTCGCCACACGCAGGTTCGGCAACTGCGTGGCGGCATGGGTCAGATGACGGCGCAGCGCGACGTGCGAGCTGTTACGTGCCGCATGGGCGAACACGATCTCGCGGCGCGAGCGTTTGGCGGCCAGCGTGGCGAGCATCGACATCATCGGCGTAATGCCCACGCCGGCGCTGAGCAGCACCAGCGGGTGGGCAGCATCGAGCGAGGTGGTGAATTCGCCGTAGGGCGGGCTCACAAGAATGCGATCTCCGGCCTTCAGATTGGCATGCAGCCAGTTCGATACCTGGCCGGCGGGTTTCGCATCGGCTGCGTCTTCGCGCTTGACGGTAATGCGCCAGTGGGGTGCGTCGGGGGCGTCGGACAAACTGTATTGACGGCGTTGTTGCAGACCGTCGGGCAGGGTGACACGGACGCTAATGTATTGTCCGGGGGCAAACTCACCCGGCGAGCCGCCTTCCGGAGTGCGCAGGTAGTACGAGACGATGTGCTCGGTCTCCCGGTCGACATCGGCCACGACCAGCTCACGCAGTGCGCCCAGCGGCGCGCGCGTGCGCTCCGACAGGCGTGCTTCGGCGCCGATCAGCTCGCCCGCAAGCAACCAGTACGCTTCGTCCCATGCGGCGATCAGTTCCGGTGTGGCGGCGTCGCCCAAGACGTCCTTGATCGCACCAAGCAGATAGCGGCCGACAATCGGATAGTGCGACGGCGTAATGCCGACCGAGGCGTGCTTGTGCACGATCCGCTCGAGTACCGGCCCGAGTGCTGCGGCGTTGTCGATGTTTGCGGCATACGCGAAGACTGCCGAGGCGAGCGATTGCTGCTGTGCGCCGCTCGCCTGATTCCCCATGTTGAAGAGATTGCGCAACTCAGGATGCGCTTCGAACATGCTCGCGTAAAAGTGACGCGTGATCGCAAGACCGTGTTCGCGCAGCACGGGAACGCTGGCGTCGATGTAGGGGCGGGAAGCAGCGGAAAGCATGGCAAGACTCCTGAGTTTATAAGATGTAATTTAAATGCATCTTTTTGGGCGTACTTGTGGGTGTTTCATGGACACCGCTCGACTCGCTCGGAGTTTCGCGGTGAGGCATTCGGTCGCCGGCGCCCCAAGGGCTCACGACACGACGACAACAACAGGAGGCCGGCGAGGTGATTATAAGATGCAAATGAAATGCATATTATAGAGATGCGGCGGAATGTCGCATTGGCGCGTCTGTCGGTTGCGCGTTGGACTGGCGGCGCTGGGTGACGGTCTCAATCGCACGTTTTCGCGTGGTGGCGATCATGGCGAGGCCGGCGCGCGCGAATTGACTATGCTCAGCCGACAGCAGCGAGAGTGCCGTCACCCCGGATCGATTGGGGCGCGTGGGGTCGCCCTCGTATCGCATTGCGACGGTGAGCATGTAGCTGGCGAGCGTTGCACACTCCGGCACGCGCGTCGCGGCAGCCAGCTCATGCATCAGCGTATTGCCGTCACGCGCCGGGTCGTTGGCGTTCGGACATAGGGCGAGCAGGACTTCCGCCGCGCCGCAGTAGCCGCGTCGTGTCAGCCACATGACGGGGAGTGTGCCGTCCCGATGCCGTCGTCCCAGATCCGCGCCGTTGCTCTGGAGCGACATCCCCAATTGAAACAGGGACTCGCAGGGAAGTAGGGGATCGTTCCCTCGTGAGTAGAGTCGGTTGGCTTCCGTTGCGAAGGCGGCGACGAAGGGCGGGAGCTGGCTGTTGGGGTGCTTCGCCCGGGACGCCGAGGTGTCCAGGATTCGGCGTCCCGCGCGCTCTCGCGCCGAGGCGATCATCGTCTGGGTGAGGCGAAGGTACTGGGAGAGGCTGGCGGGGATCAGCGAGCGAGCCGTTATGCCATCGAAGCTCGGTTGGTCGAGATCGCCACCGTGACGCAGGGTCAGGGTAAGCAGGAAGAAGGCGGAGAATGCATGCCGTGCCTGGTGTGTCGCGGCGGCGAGGTAGTGCATGAGGGTATTGCCGTTGAGATTGCCTGCGGTGGCGTTGCAGTCGACGCCGGACGAAAGCAGGGCTTCCGCCGCCGCACAATAACCGTTGAGGGCGAGTAGCATGACCGGCGGCGAGCCCGTCCGGTCGGGCTGCGAGAGGCGAGCGCCGTGCGAGCGGAGCATTGCGCAGAGTTGATGGAGCGACGCATGCGGGGTCAGCAAATCATGCCCGGCCAGACGCAGACGCTCGGCTTGCGCGGCCATGGCGGTAGCCACCAGCGGAATGCCGTGTGCGGTGAGCTGATTGGGGTCTGAGCCGTATTCCAGAATCGAGGGCAGCCATTCCGGGGCGACCTGACTGCACAGATGAGACAGGGGAAGGTGGTAGCTTCCGGGGACCTCCGACGCGGGGACGTCGTTGGTCCTGTCGCGACCGCAGACGACCAGCACTTTGAGTGCCGAAGCGATCGATACCTCCGGTTCGGTGGGCGTGGCCTCGTGCAGAATCGTGTCGACGAAGACGCTCGGATACGCCGATGGCGATGCGGCAAACCGAAGCCAAAGTTGCAGGCCCTCGTCGCTCATGAGGATGGGGGCGTCGTCTGGGCGCAGGTTTCGGCGTCGTATCGGGTCGAGGAAGATGCCGGCTTCGTCCAGTCTGGCGAGCGTTCTTTCTTTCGGCGGCGTGCTGAACAGGGTCGCCATCGTAAAGGCCAATCCCCCGGGGTGGCCGTCGCTCGCAACGCGGCAACTGTCGAGCAGCTCTTTGCCGGCTGTTGTGGTGGTACTTATCAACGTCTCCCACACGTCTCTGGATGAACATTGCTCGTTGCGTTTGGCGAGCAGCAGTTGATCGAGTGACATGTCGGACAGGGAGGGAAGCGCGGCGGTGGACGCGAGGGGATGGATCTCCGGCCCGGGCGAGCGTGTCGGGTGCGAGGGGGAGGTGGTACTCGAGAGTGGAGATATCGCGGTGACAGGGGATTGCGGCATGGGGATGTGGGGACGGGGAATCTAGGGACGTGGCGCATTCGGTGGCGAGCACGCGGGCGCCAGGCACGCAACTGGAAGTGGCCTGCGAGATCGCGTTGGGCCGATACTGGCAATGGGTGTCCGATGTCTTGTGGGTGTGCAGGTCACACAAGGGATCTGATACGCCGTAGTGCCGTGTTGCGCACGGTGTCGAGGAACGCCTTGTCGACCAGCGGGGCAAGGTTGAAGGGGCTCGGTAGCCACGCGCGGGGGGACTGACCGGCACGATTCACCCGGGTCAGATCGCCGCCGAATTGCGACGCGACGATGAGCGCGTAATGAGCGAGATGGGCGTAGCTGGCCTTTGCCGGATCGTTGCGCGAGCGAACGACGTATGCGAGATGGTGCATGAGGGTATTGCCGTTTGCATCGGGGGCGTTCGGATCGGCGCCGGCTGCAAGCAGCGCTTCGGCCGCCCCGCACAGCCCGTGAAAAGTGAGTATTGCGACCGATGGCATGCCCGCACGGTTGGACTGCATCAAATCGGCGCCATGTCGCTTAAGCAGGTGAGCGAGTTGTCGCAATGAATCATACGGAATCAGGGGGTCGTGACTGGCCATGTACAGGCGAACGGCTTGCGCTCTCATGGCGACGACCGTCAACGGCATTCCCTCGCTGTTGATTTGCCCGGGTCTGGCGTCGAGTTCGAGCAATCGATGCAGCCATTGCGGCGCGACCTGGCTGCATAGGTGCGAGAGCGGATTGCGGGGGGCGCTATCGGCGGGATGTAAGGGCGGGGCGTCGGTTCTGTCGCGACCGCTTGCCACCAGTACGCGCAGGATCTTGTCGATGCGCGAGCAGTCGGCTGCAATGGTTTCACCGAAGACATCCGACGCGTCGAATACATTCAGATAGCCGGTGGGGGCCGCCGCGTATTGCAACCAGAGCTTCAGGCCTTCGTCGCTCCGTAACAGGGCAGCGTCTTCGGCACGCACTTGATAGGAGCGGGCCGGGGCCAAGAAAACGCCGGCGTTGGCCAGACCATCCAGCGAACGATCCGCTTCCTGTGTCGTGAGCAGGGTCACCATTTCGCCGAACAGCGATCCGTTGGGGGCGGCGTTTTCGCAGATGGCGCGTAGCTCACGACTCGCGAACGTGCGCGTGTCGATCAACGTGTGCCAGATATCTTGCGGACGATAGTTGAGGGACTTCTGTGCATCGAGCACTTCGGACAATGTCATGGCCGCCAACGGGGCGGTAGGCTTGCGGTAGACGCGGTGATCCAGATCGATACCGGTCGGCGAGAGACATTCGGTGTTACTGGTAGCGGGAGACGGAGTGGTGCTGATGCCGGGCATGGGCGTTGGACGTGTCGGGTGCGTGGCGCAAGGGAAGCCGAAAGGTTACGCAGATACGTCGGGCCGGATTTGGTATTCGCACCTCGGGACTATCGACAGCGGGCATGCCGGTGAGGGGCGAGGGCGAATTACAATGCGGTATTCATGATTGATCGCGAAGTTTTTGTATGTCGGAGAAAACCATCCCAGTGTCTGAAGCCACATCTGAATCGTTGGACAGTCAAGACCATGAGGCCGTGATTGCGGCGACGCGTCATTGGCTCACGCGTGCGGTGATCGGGTTGAACCTCTGTCCGTTCGCGAAGGCGGTGCACGTCAAGGATCAGATTCGCTACGTCGTGAGCGCAGCGCGGGACATGGAAGGTGCCTTGCTGGATCTGGAGCGCGAGTTGCAAGGCTTGGCCGAGGCCGCCCCCCAAGAGATCGACACCACGCTGTTGATCTTGCCGTATGCGTTACTCGATTTTCACGAGTACAACGACGCGTTGTTTTTCGCGGAACGCATGCTCAAACAGTTGCATCTCGAAGGCGAGTTGCAGATTGCGAGCTTTCATCCGGACTATCAATTCGAAGGCACGACGCCGGACGACGCGGAGAACTACACGAACCGCTCGCCTTATCCGATTCTGCATTTGCTGCGTGAGTCGAGCATCGATCGCGCCGTCGAGGCGTTCCCGGAAGCCGAGACAATCTTTGAACGCAACGAGGCACTGATGCGCAAGATGGGCGTAGCCGGCTATCACGCCTGGATGGCGCAGCCCGCCGAAGACGAGGACGGGGCGAACGATAACGCGATGGATGGCGCTGACGAGGCGAGCGGCAAGACGGGGGAGTGACGGCGGCCGGAGAGAATGTCTGTACTGTGGGGGGGGCATCGACGAGAGGCATCATCGAGATGCCCCCAAACTTCATTGGCCGGAAGTCGTCAGAGGGAAGCAAGCGATCTTTGAACGAGAAAAACAAAAAAGCCGCACGACATATTCGAGCGGCTTTTTTGTTGACTGCCAAGGACTGCATCTTGCTTGCATAACCAGGGACTTTGGAAGTCGCTGGTGCCGGAGAGAGGAATCGAACCCCCGACCTTCTCATTACGAATGAGCTGCTCTACCGACTGAGCTACTCCGGCGCTGCGAAGAAGTGAGATAATAGCAGACTTTCTGCGTTTGTCACGACTTTTTTCGAAGAATTTTCGCTGTCCCTGCGTGAGTTACGCGTAAATCCTTGAAATTGCAGAAATCCTGCGCTTTCGTCGTCGCCAGACATTTGCCACCGCGACGACGTTTCCCGTGCCCTTACTTCGCGCCGTCTTCGTGGTGATAGGCGGTCACGCGTTCGACTTCGTTCTTCGAACCGAGGAATACGGCCACGCGCTCATGCAGCTTCTGCGGTTGCACATCCAGAATGCGCTGCACGCCGTTCGTTGCCGCGCCACCTGCCTGCTCCACCAGGAAGCTCATCGGGTTGGCTTCATACATGATGCGCAGCTTGCCCGGCTTGTCCGGATCGCGCTTGTCGGCCGGATACATGAACACGCCGCCGCGCGTGAGAATGCGATGCACGTCGGCCACCATCGAGGCGATCCAGCGCATGTTGAAGTCCTTGCCGCGCACGCCTTCCTTGCCTTCGAGCAGTTCGCCGACATAGCGCTGCACCGGCGCATACCAATGGCGCTCGTTCGACATATTGATCGCGAATTCCTTCGTATCTTCCGGAATGCGCATGCCTTCCTGCGTGAGCACCCACGACCCCATCTCGCGGTCGAGCGTGAAGCAGTTCACGCCATGTCCCGTCGTCAGCACCAGCACCGTTTGCGGACCGTATACCGCATAACCGGCCGCCACCTGTTGCGAGCCCGGTTGCAGGAAGTCCTTCTCGGTCGGGTCCGTCACGCCGTCCGGGCAACGCAGCACGGAGAAGATCGTGCCGATCGACACGTTCACGTCGATGTTCGACGAGCCGTCGAGCGGATCGAACATCAACAGATATTCGCCCTGCGGATAGCGATTCGGAATGTGGAAGACGTCTTCCATCTCCTCCGACGCCATCGCCGCCAGATGGCCGCCCCATTCATTGGCTTCGAGCATGATCTCGTTGGAGATCACGTCGAGCTTCTTCTGCACTTCGCCTTGCACGTTTTCACTGCCCGCGCTGCCCAGCACGCCACCGAGCGCGCCTTTGGACACGGCGTGGCTGATCGTCTTGCACGCGCGCGCAACAACTTCGATCAGCAGTCGCAGCTCGGCAGGAATGTTGTTGAACTCCCGCCGCTGTTCGATGAGATATTGGGTAAGGGTCTTGCGCCGCATGTGGGCCTCCGGGAAAGCAAAAAAAGCGTACCTATTCGATTTGGTCGCAATTTTACTCGTAAAGGCACGCTGCCCCCGCGAAAAATCCTCGGGGGCAGCGCAATTTCAGGTGTGACTGAGGTAGGTCTCGGTGTTTTCCGAGAGATGACCGATCAGTCGAGGCCGTCAAACAAGGCGTCGTCCGGGCCGATGTGCGACGGCGCGCGCCAGGTGGCATCGCGCATGCTGTGCTGCACCTGCTTGTCCACGCCCAGCAGAATCGCGAAGATCGCCATGCGCACCGGAATGCCGTTGTCCGTCTGACGGAAGATGGCCAGTCGCGGGTCGTGATTCAGATCGGTCGACAGGTCGTTCGCGCCCGGCCGGCTGTCGCGCGGCAGCGGATGCATGATGATCGTGCGCGCGTCGCAATACTGGTTGATGAGCGCTTCGTTGATCTGGAAGTCGGGCGTATAACCTTCGATCGCCTCGTCGGCAAAGCGCTCTTTCTGGATGCGCGTGGCGTAGACCACATCGGCACCGGACAGGTCGGCGAGCGAGTTGCTCTGCACGATCACATGGCCGTTTTGCGAGATCTGATCGAGAATGTACGTCGGCATTTCCAGCGACGGCGGCGAAATCAACGTGAACTTCAGACCGCGATACAGCGCGAGCAGCTTGATGAGCGAGTGCACGGTGCGGCCATAGCGAAGGTCGCCGACCATCGCGACGTGCGCGCCGTCGACCAGCTTGCCCAGACGCGAGAACTCGCGGCCGATGGTGTATAGATCGAGAATGGCCTGGCTCGGGTGTTCGCCGGGACCGTCGCCGCCATTGATGACGGGGATGTTCGTGGCGCGTGCGAATTCTGCGACCGAGCCCTTTTCCGGGTGACGCACGACAAGGGCGTCGACGTAGCCGCTCATCACGCGGCTCGTGTCGTAAATCGATTCGCCCTTGGCCATCGACGAGAAGGTGAAGCCGGTGGTGTCGCACACCGAGCCGCCGAGACGGCAGAAGGCGGCGCCGAAGCTCACACGGGTTCGGGTACTGGCTTCGAAGAACAGATTGCCGAGTACGGCACCTTCGAGCACGCGCGAGATCTTCTGGCGGCGCGCGATCGGTTGCATGATATCGGCAACGTGGAACAGCTCTTCGAGCGAGTCGCGTGAGAACTGATCGACCGAGATCAAATGCGGCTTGCCGTCGAGACCCATGCGTTCGCGCAACGGTTTGTGTGCGCTTTGCGTAGATTCCGCGGACGGTGCCTCGCGACCGAGGATTTCGCCGACGAATTTCTCCACGATGCTCGGCATCGTGCGATATTCGCTGGAATCTTCAGGCAACAGCCAGGTGTCGAGGGCGCGCCGGCGAACGCCGATGCGCTCGGCGAAGCTGTCGCGGGTCATGTTCAGGCGACGCATCGCGTCGCGCAGGAAAGTCTGCTGTGCACTCATGGTCGGGTCGGCAGGAATGTGTACGCGATGCGTATAATAGGCGTCGATTCGTTGTTTGTCCAGCAAAAGACGTGCCCCGCGCGGGGCCGCGCCAGCCGGGCGTTTCCGGCATTTCCGATGTATTGCCTTACGGTATGGAAAACCTTCTCCGCAAGCTCGACCTTACCTCTTTGCGCCTTTTCGTGGCTGTGTGCCAGGAGCGGAGCATGGCGCGTGCTGCCGAGCGCGAATTCATTGCGCCGTCGGCCATCAGCCGGCGCATTGCCGACATCGAAGCGATCGTCGGACTTCCCCTTATTCAACGTCACCAGCGCGGCATTACCGTCACGCCCGTTGGCGAGACGGTGCGTCGTTATGCAGAGCGCATCCTTGGCACCATCGAATCGCTGGGCGCAGAGCTGTCGCAGTTTCACGAGGGGGCGCGCGGCAGCGTGCGCATTGCGGCGAACCTATCGGCCATCGTCCAGTTTTTGCCGGAGGACCTCGCCGCGTTCGGTCGCGTGTTTTCCGCGGTGGATGTCGAACTCGACGAACAGCACAGCAACGAAGTGCTCCAGCGGGTGGGGGAGCGCGCGGTGGATGTGGGTATCTGCAATGCCGTCGAGGGGATCGAGGCGTTCACGATGGTGCCGTATCGCCGCGATCGGCTCGCCGTAATTCTGCCCGTGGGGCATCCGTTGGCGGCGCGCACCGGCGAGATTCCGTTCTCCGCCTGCGTTGGCGAGACGCTGGTGGGCCTTCAGGGCAACAGCGCGCTGACGCAGTTGCTGCGCCAGCAGGCGAGTGCGCTCGGCGCGTCGCTGCGCATCAAGATTCGCGTGTCCAGTCTCGACGCCCTGTGCCGCATGGCGCATGCGGGGCTGGGCATCGCCATCGCGCCCGAGCAAGTCGGCCAGTTGTACGTGGGCAAGCTCGATGTGGTCGTGCGCCCCCTCACCGACGAATGGGCGCATCGTCAGCTCTGGCTCGTGTTTCCGTCGCGTGACCAACTGAGCGCGACTGCGTCGGCCGTCGTGAATTTTCTCGCGCAGAAGGAATGACCCCGGTATCCCGGGGTTGTCGCGCCTGAGGCCTGCCGCTCCCCGGGAAACAGCCTGATCGCCGGGGTGCGGCAGGGACTGCCGATCGCAATGTGCCGATTCAGGCGCGTGGCACGAGCGAACCGATGCGCGACGCGAACGCCTGGGGATCTTTCAGTTGCACGACATCATCGGGAACATCGATGACGTGCGCCTTCTGATCGGGGCCGGCCGCGATGCCTGCCACTTGTCCGCGCAAGCCACCGTCACTTTGCTGCGCGGCGACAAGCGCACCCTGCTTGTCGACAATGACGATCATTTTCATACCACCCCCCCGCCTTGCAGGTTATGCCAGGCACCGCCCGGCCCAAGATTCGTGATCGTGACGTAATACGTGGTGTGACCGTTGTTGTCCTTCTCCTTGCGCTGGTTGTCAGCGCGATGGACCCCGCCGGAATTCGGCGTCTTGACATCGGCACTCGCAAACTGCGTGCCATAGTCTTCGCCGCCGTTGCGGACATACCACCAGTAGGCAGATTGGTTAGGGTTCAGGAAGGTCAGCGGCCCTACATTGTTGAACGCCATGGCATGACTCCTCTGGAAACGACGCGCAATGGCTGCCAGTGCGCAGCTCACGCGCCTGGGCTGACACAATTCCGTACGCCATGCGGACCGTGAGTCCCTGTGGTGGATAAATAGCGTCCACATGTCGTACGTACGTCATCGACGCTCGATTGCCTTCGCCGATGGCGCGTTTGAAATCTAGGTTGACCATCGGGCGTCGATGCCGGCGGTGTCCGGGTGGCTCGGCGCCATGGGCTTCCGCGCGATTTGTAACATCGATATTTCGGAATTTTCCCAAGGAACGAAGGGGGCGCTCAAGATGTCGGCGCGGTTGAACGGCGGTGACGGGATTGGCACGGACTTCGCGATTCGTCACGGCGACCTTGCTCAGACGGCATGGCCGGGCGCCGGGCCCGGGGATATGCTTTTCGCGAGGAGGTTCCCTGGCATGGAAGACACCATTCGTTTCGACGGCCGCATGCTGTTTCTGTCCGACGACCCGGCTATCGTGCGCCGGCAGTTGGCCGGCGAGTCCATCACCCGCGCCGAAGCCGGTGCATTGCGCGATAACGTCTCGACCGACGAGATCACCCCCGTCACCGTCATGCTCACTTACGACGAACGGCTCGGGCGTTATCCCTACGTGGGTTTCAAGGCGGGAAACGACATGCCCGTCGGCGAGCACGACGTGCGCCGCGGCGGTTTTCAGATCACGGTCGCGGGCAAGCGTTACGGCAAGGGGTCGTCGCGCGAATCGAGTCCGCTGGCGGAACTGTCGGCGGGCATCCGGCTGATCGTTGCCGAGAGCTTCGAGCGTATCTATCAGCAGAACTGCGACAACATCGGCATTCTGACGACCACCGACTTCGGTGTGCTCGAGCGCATTCAGGCCGGCGAAGCCATTCCGATCACCGAATTTCTCAAGGGGCGCGACGCCCTCACGCAGCAAATCATCCGCAGTGGCGGCCTGCTCGCGTTCAGCAAGTTTGCGGAATGGCCCGCACCGGTGGTACACCCCGACGCGACACCTTCGAGCGATACGGCAGACACACCGCCACGCACGCTCGTCGAGAAGATCATGGCGCGGCGTCTGCATCCGGCCACGCCCGGTGTCGAGCATGGCGACGGCGTATTTGTGCGCGTCGACTGGCGCTTCTCTCACGATTACTTCACGGGGATGTGCGCGCATCTGATGCATCGTGCATTCGGCGAGCCGGCGGCGCTGTACGACCCGGCCCGCATCATCGCGTTTCAGGATCATCTGGTGCTGGCTGCGCAGAGCCATCCGCACGTCACGCAGGGGTTGCTGCCCGGCGTGGCCAATCTGACGAACGGGCATCGCGATTTCGTCTCGCGTTACCCGGTGCTGGCGCATGGCGAACTGCCCATCGGAGATCGCGATGAAGCGCATGGCGCCGACGGCATCTGCCACGCGCTGATGGCTGAGCGCTATGCGTTGCCGGGTCAGATCGTGATCGGCACCGATTCGCACACGCCCCACGCGGGCGCGCTCGGCTGTCTGGCGTTCGGTGCCGGCGCGACCGACATCGCGAACAGTTGGGTGACGGGCTACGTCCGTTGCAAGGTGCCGCAGACGTTGCGCATCGAGATCGACGGTGCGCTGGCGCCCGGCGTGACGGCCAAGGACGTGGTGCTCCATTTGTTGCGGCTCGATGCGATCCGCAGCGGCGACGCCATCGGCCTCGTCTTCGAATACGCGGGAAGTGCCGTGCGGGCGATGTCGATCGACGAACGCGCCACGCTCACCAACATGGTCGCCGAGTTGGGGGGCTTCACGGGCATCGTGGCGCCGGACGAGAAGACGGTGGCCTTCCTCAAGACGCGTCGCGGGGTCGACTTCGTGATCGAGCCGTGGATGACGAGCGACGCCGGTGCGCGCTATCGCGACGTGATCCGCATCGATGCGGCGTCGCTGATGCCGATGCTGGCGCGCCCCGGCGATCCGGGTAACGGCGTGGCGCTTGCCGAACTGACGGCGCCCGTCGCCATCGATATCGCTTACGGCGGTTCATGCACCGCGGGCAAGCGCGACGATTTCGACGCGTATCACGACGTGCTTGCCTGGGGCGTAGCGCATGGGCTTCGCGTGGCGCAGGGGCGGTCGTTGTTCTTGCAGTTCGGCACGATGGACGTGCGTGCCTACTGTGAAGCGCGGGGCTATCTCGATACGTTCGAGGCCGCCGGAGTGACGCTCATCATGCCGGGCTGCGGCGCGTGTGCGAACTGCGGGCCGGGACAGTCGACGTCGGCGGAGCAAGTCACGATCAGCGCGATCAATCGCAACTTCCCCGGCCGTTCCGGGCCGGGCAGTGTGTGGCTCGCGAGCCCCTATACGGTGGCGGCGAGTGCCTTGGCCGGGCGCATCGTCAGCTTTGACGAATTGAGGGCTTCGGTACTGGCGACAGTGCAGTGACGTGTGCGGCAAAGGTGACAGGCGCGGTGTCATTCGTGGCACAATTTCGGCCTCGTGCCTGTCGATTCATGGTGTATCCGACGTACCGGCTACTGCGGGCGAATGCCGGCAAGTGGTTTGAGAGACGTCGGCAAATGAGCAGTTCGGCCATGACCGAACGGGCCCGGAGACGATTTCCATGCCATCCCCCGACGTTTCAATGCCTTCCATGCCTTCTCCAAGTCAGGCCGCGCAAGCCCACGCTGTGGCAAGCAGCCTGAGTGCCGGCGACATTTCCGCCCGTCTCGATCGACTGCCACCCACCCGCACTGTCTGGAAACTGGTGGTGCTGCTCAGTCTCGGTTTCTTCTTCGAACTTTACGATCTGCTCTACACGGGTTACATCGCACCCGGTCTGGTAAAGAGCGGCATTCTCACGCCGACCACGCCGGGCCTGTTCGGCACGACGGGCGTGGCGAGCTTCATCGCCGCGTTGTTTGCCGGGCTGTTCATCGGCACGATCGCGTGCGGTTTTCTCGCCGACCGGTTCGGCCGCCGCGCGGTGTTCACCGGCTCGCTGCTCTGGTACACGGTGGCCAACGTCATCATGGCGTTTCAGGAGACGGCTACAGGCGTGAACTTCTGGCGCTTCGTGGTGGGGCTGGGCATCGGCGTGGAACTGGTGACGATCGGCACCTACATCGCCGAGCTGGTGCCCAAGCAGATTCGCGGTCGTGCGTTCGCGTGCGAGCAGGCGGTCGGCTTTACCGCGGTGCCGGTCGTCGCGCTGCTGGCCTACTGGCTCGTGCCGCGTGAGTTCCTCGGTCTGGAAGGCTGGCGCTGGGTGGTGCTCATCGGTGCGCACGGCGCCGTGTTCGTCTGGTGGATTCGCCGTGCCTTGCCGGAGAGCCCGCGCTGGCTCGCGCAGAAGGGGCGTCTTGACGAGGCGGATCGTGTGTTGTCCGAACTGGAAGCCAAGGTCGCCCGAGAGTACGGCAAACCGCTGCCGCCGCCGGGCGAGCCGGAGCCGGTGGTGCCCAAGAGCGCGTTTCGCGACATGTGGGTGCCGCCGTATCGCAAGCGCGCGATCATGATGATCCTGTTCAACATCTTCCAGACGGTCGGCTTCTATGGCTTCGCCAACTGGGTGCCGACGCTGCTGATCAAGCAGGGCGTGACCGTGACGACGAGCCTCGGGTACTCCAGCGTGATCGCACTCGCGGCACCGGTCGGGCCGCTGATCGGTCTATGGATGGCCGACAAGGTCGAGCGCAAACACGCCATCGTATGGACGGCCGGCATCGGTATCGTGTGCGGTCTGGTGTTCTCGCAGGTGACATCGTCGTTCCTGCTGATCGCCATGGGGATCGGCCTTACGCTCGCGAACAACATCATGTCGTACAGCTATCACGCCTATCAGACGGAACTGTTCCCCACGGGGATTCGCGCGCGCGCCGTCGGTTTCGTTTATTCGTGGAGCCGCTTCTCGGCGATCTTCACGGCGTTCCTGATCGCGTCCGTGTTGCGCAACTTCGGCGTGACCGGCGTGTTTGTGTTCATCTCCTGTGCCATGCTGATCGTCATGCTTTCCATCGGACTGATGGGCCCGCGTACGCGTGACATCGCGCTGGAGAAGATCTCGCAGTAAGCAACATGGCAACCATGGCCGCGCGGGTGCGGCCATTCCCGCATTCCCCCGGAGACTCCGATCATGGCGGACCTGCAAACCGAAGCGGCCTACGAGGCCAACGCCGTTCGTTATAGCGAGGACTGGCTCAACCAGCCGCCACCGGACGACATGTACGCCTTGCTGGTGCGTCATTTCATCCCCGGCGGACGCACGATCGATGTGGGCTGTGGGAACGGTCGCGACGCGGCGTGGCTCGCGCAGCAGGGATTCGATGTGGTCGGTTACGACAACTCGCCGGCACTCATCGAGCTGGCGAGTCGATCCTTCCCGTGGGTGCCGTTTCACGTCGGCAGACTCCCGCAGCTTGACGCGGTGACGGCGCAGTTCGACAACGTCGTCTGCGAGACGGTTCTCATGCATCTGCCCGCGAACGAGGTGCCGCAGGCCGCCGACCGCCTCTGGTCGCTCGTGCGCCCGGGCGGCGTGCTTTACGTGTCGTGGCGAGTGACCGAGGGCGAAGACCTTCGCCATGAGGACGGACGCCTCTACAGCGCCTTCTCCCCCGACGTCGTGCGCGCTGCGCTTCACGAAGGCGTTGTGCTGCACGAGGAAGACGTCACGAGTGTGAGCTCCGGCAAGCGTGTGTGCCGGCTGATCGTGCAACGCCCGGCCTGACGTCGACGAAAAAACGCCGCCGATACCTTGGCGTATCGGCGGCGTTTTGTTTTCGCCGGTAAGCGAAAGCGCGCTTAGGCGAGTGCCTTCTCAACGATCTCGCGCACGTCCTTCGACAGCGCTTTGTGATCGGCGACGCTTCGCAATGCGGTGTGCATATGCTCACGCAGCGACGGCGTGTACTTGCGCCAGCGGTCGAGCACCCGTGCCAGACGCGCGGCTACCTGCGGGTTGAGGGCGTCGAGCGTGAGCACCTGTTCGGCCCAGAACTGATAGCCGGAGCCATCTGCCGCGTGGAACTGGGCGGGGTTGCCTGCGCAGAAGCTGAAAATCAGCGAACGCGCGCGGTTCGGGTTCTTCAGCGTAAAGGCCGGATGCCGCATGAGGGCACGCACGGCGTCGATCACGCAATGGCTGCCGTCACCGCGCTGCATGGCTTGCAGTGCAAACCACTTGTCGATGGCGAGCGGCTCGTGCTCGAAGCGTTGGTAGAAGTCGTCCAGCGCTTCGGCGGCATGGTTCTGTCCGTGGGCGGCGTCGCCCTCGAGTGCGGCGCCACCGCGTTGCACGAGCGCGGTGAGTGCGGCGAAGCGATCCGTCATGTTGTCGGCCGTGTCGTATTGCGTGCGGGCGGTTTGGGCCACCCCGGCGTCCGACAACTCCATCAGATACGACAGCGCGAGATTCTTCAGCGCGCGCTCGCCTGCCGAAGCGGCGTCCGGACGATACGGGCCCGGCACGCGGTGATTGTGATACGCCGCGAGCCACTCGGTGTGCAGCGAGGCCGCCAGACGCTGACGCAGGTACTGACGCGCCGCGTGAATCGCCGCTGGGTCGATCTCCGTCATCTGCTCGCCGAGATACGACTCCGCCGGCAGCGTAAGCGCCTGAGCACGGAACGCCGGGTCGAGCGTTTCGTCGCGCAGCACTTGCCGGAAGGCTTCGAGCACGTAGCTGTCCACGCTGGGCAACTGGCCCATCTGGATCGATTCGACGAGCGCCAGCAACTGACGCGTGGCGAGACGCTGACCGGCTTCCC
Source organism: Pandoraea fibrosis (assembly GCF_000807775.2). NCBI lineage: Bacteria > Pseudomonadati > Pseudomonadota > Betaproteobacteria > Burkholderiales > Burkholderiaceae > Pandoraea > Pandoraea fibrosis. The sequence goes on from NZ_CP047385.1 coordinate 2,456,934, forward strand.
AACGGTTGAACGGGTCGCTGTCGTGCGCCATCAGGAAGGCGAGTTCGTCGATGGTGGTCTCATGCTCGACGATCACCGGCGCCGAGAAACCGCGCAGCAGCGACGGCATCGGGTGATGCGGCACATCGACGAACGTGAAGCTCTGACGCTCCTGCGTGAAGTCGAGTACGCGCGTGGTCGCGGTGGGGGCGTCGCTGGCTTCACCCGCAAGACGCAGCGCCATATCGCGGCCATCGCGATCGAGCAGGCCGACGGCGAACGGAATATGGAACGGCTGTTTGACGAGCTGGGTATCCTGCAACTCCACGCCGACCTTCGGGCAGCGCTGTGTGAGCGTGAGGGTGTACGTGCGGGCGGCCTCGTCGTAGGCGGCATCGACCGTCACGCGCGGGGTGCCGGCCTGGCTGTACCAGCGGCCGAATTGCGTGAGGTCACGACGATTGGCATCGGCCATGGCGGCGCGGAAGTCATCGCACGTGACCGCCTGACCGTCATGGCGCTCGAAGTACAGATCCATGCCCCGACGGAAGCCGTCGCGGCCCAGCAACGTCTGATACATGCGCACGACTTCGGCGCCTTTCTCGTAGACGGTGACGGTGTAGAAGTTGTTGATCTCGACGTAACTCTCGGGACGCACCGGGTGCGCCATCGGGCCGGCGTCTTCCGGGAACTGCGCCTGACGCAGCACACGCACGTCGTCGATGCGCTTGACCGCGCGGCCCGACTCGGAGCCCATCATGTCGGCGGAGAATTCCTGATCGCGGAACACGGTCAGGCCTTCCTTCAGACTCAACTGGAACCAGTCGCGGCAGGTCACGCGATTGCCCGTCCAGTTGTGGAAGTATTCGTGGCCCACCACGGCTTCGATATTGCCGAAGTCGTCGTCGGTCGCGGTGGCGGCATCGGCCAGCACATACTTCGTGTTGAAGATGTTCAGGCCCTTGTTTTCCATCGCGCCCATGTTGAAGTCGCTCACGGCCACGATCATGAAGCGGTCGAGATCGAGCACGCGCCCGAAGCGCGCTTCGTCCCAACGGATCGAGTTGACCAGCGAGTGCATGGCGTGCTCGGTCTTGTCCAGATCCTGCGGCTGCACCCAGACCTGCAGGAGTTTTTCGCGGCCATCGCCGGCGACGAGGCGCTCCTCGCGGCAGACCAGCCGTCCGGCGACCAGCGCGAACAGATAGCTCGGCTTCTTGAACGGGTCATCCCAAACGGCGAAATGACGGCCGTCGGGCAGATCGCCCTTGTCGATCAGATTGCCGTTGGCCAGCAGCACCGGATACGCTTCGCGCTCGGCGCGCAGCGTCACGGTGTACGTGGCCATCACATCCGGACGGTCGAGGAAGTAGGTGATCTTGCGAAAGCCTTCGGCCTCGCACTGGGTGAAGAAGTTGCCGCCGGAGACGTACAGGCCCATGAGCGACGTGTTCTCTTGCGGACGACAGCGCGTCACGAGCGTGAGTTCGAAGGTGGCGGGCGGGGCCTCGACGGTGAGCGATTCTTCGCCCGTGCGGTAGCCGGCCCACGGTTTGCCGTCGAGTTCGAGGCTTACCAGTTGCAGACCCTGACCCACCAGTTCGAGGTCGCCGCCGGGGCCGGCCGGGTTGCGGTGTACGCGCAGTCGGCTGGTGACGGTGGTGACGTCGGGGGCGAGGTCGAAGTCAAGTTGGACGGTGTCGATCAGATACGCCGGGGGCGTATAGTCGGAGCGTTGGATGACACCTGCAAGGTCGGTTCTGAGCATGGACGGTGTTTTGCGGACGGCCAAGGATCCGTAAATTGTAACGGAGTGGCGGCCCGTTCGGGCTTAAGCGGGAAATTTGCTGAATTTTGCTGCAATGCGGCCGTCAAAGGATTCGGATGTGCGCGGGGCGCCGTCCTATGCTTAAATCGGCGCGAGCGGTGCGCATTGGCGTGCCGGGCCATTCTCTGGAGCAGTCAATCATGTGGAAACGATGGGCATTGGCGACGTTGACTGTGGCCAGCGTCTTGCTGGCAGGGTGTGCCAGCACGGTCACGAGTCAGGTGACCGCGTTCGGCGATTCGCCGGGTTTTGAGGGCCCGCGCACTTATGCGCTCACGCGCACCGCCGAGCAGCAGAACAATCAGGAGCACGCGACTTACGAGCAGTGGCTGCGCACGCGGCTGGCGGGAGATGGCTTCAGCGAGCAGAGCCCGTCGAGCGCGCACTACCTGATCGGCATGAGCTACGGCCTCACCCAGCAGATGATGCGTGTGGCGGAGCCGGCGTATGACCCGATGTTCGCGCCGGGGCCATGGGGGCCTTGGGGACGTCCGTGGGGCTGGTACGGCTATCCATACGGTCCGCCGCCGGCCTACGTCGAGCGCGATTATCCGTATGCGCTCGCCGGTTTGCAGTTGCGCTTCACGGATCGCGCGAGCGGCAAGGAGGTGTACCGCGTGCAGGCCAATACCAGTGACGGCGGGACATCGCTGGCGTCGGCCATGCCGTTCCTGATCGACGCGGCGCTCAAGCAGTTGCCGTTCCCCAGCGGACGAACCGTCAACGTGCAGCAGAAGGTCGGACAGTAAGATGTCGGGCGCCGGCTAGCGACGACAAGCCGTCGTACTCCGCCGGAGCGAAGCGGCGCGTCACCGGGACGTGCGCTTCGCTCCGGCGTTTTTCGTTTACTGCATCAGCGTGACGATGCCGAGGACGGCGAAGATGATGGCGGCGACCGTGTGCACGGCCCTCGTCGGCAGGCGCCCGGCGAATTTGTGGCCTACGAGTACGGCCGGCACATTGGCGAGCATCATGCCGAGCGTGGTGCCGGCGACCACGCCGAAGAAGTCCTGATAGCGCGCGGCGAGCATCACCGTGGCGATCTGCGTCTTGTCGCCCATTTCGGCGATGAAGAACGTGAGCACGGTGGTTGCGAACACGCCGAGCTGGCGCTTGGTGGTGGCGTCTTCATCGTCGACCTTGTCGGGAATCAGAATCCAGATCGCCATGCCGATGAACGACGCGACGATGGCCCACTTCATGATGGCCGGACTGATCGCCGTGGATAGCCATTCACCAAGTGCGCCGGCAAAGCCGTGATTGACCAGCGTGGCGACGAGAATGCCAAGAACGATCGGCACGGGCTTCTTGAAGCGCGCCGCGAGGACAAGGGCCAGCAGTTGGGTTTTGTCGCCGATTTCGGCGAGACCGACGACGCCGGTCGAGATGAGGAATGGGGACACCTTATGTTTTTCTCCGCCGGGCCATGTTGATGCGAGCCAATGACAACGCATCCCGGCCCGGTTGGCGGAAGCATTGTCATCGGTCTCGCCAGGCCCGAAGGCTGCGCACGCCATAGCCGGAACCGGCCAAGTCTGTTGACGTACGCCCCTGCCGATGCGCGATGTGCACGACAGGGCGGCTACTCCCCAATGAGGAAACGGATCATAGCATACCCGCCTTTTCAAAATAAAGTGCCCTGATGGGGGCCGGCCCGCCTCAGGCCGCGCGCCCGAGCCGATCGACGGCTCGGGCGCGATCGCCTCGAAGACGAATTACGGTTTCGGGCGCTGCCAGACGTTCGTGTGCATTGAAAAATCGATGCCGGAGAACTGCGTGGCATCAAATGTCGGGCTGTAGGTGAAGTATTTCCCCGAACGTGTGTGCAAATGCTGTTCGAGGATCTTCTCCTTGACGTCGTCGTCGGCAATGCCCGGGGTTTCGAGAATGGCGATCAGGTCGTCCAGCCTGAGAGACAGGTCCCACTCGCCGGCGGGCAGCACATGATTGACACGCACGTGAATGTGGAGACCGGCGGTTTCGTCGCCGTAGACCGGGCTGTGCATATAGAACTTCACGTCGTCGCGAGCCTCATCGACACCATAGACGTCGCGCAGATTCGCTAATGCAATGTTCTTGAATTCGCGCAGCATAGGGAGGTGAGCCGGCTTCACGTCGGTTGTCGTCGTGATGTAAGGAAGTCCGGTATTGGCCTTGAACTCCCCGATGGTCGGACGTTGCATCGCCTGAGTCGGGCCGACGGTCTTGCCTGTCTTGAATACGTCGTGAAGTTGTTGCTGACCTTCGTAGATCGATCCGGGTACCCAGTAGCCGACCAGCACGAAACCATTGTCGTGGCGGGTGGCATCGTTGAGTGTGGATGGGCTGGGGAACGCCTCCAGCTCACCGGGGATATAGCGACGGTTCGGCATGAGGACGATTCCGCCAAGCGTTTCCGAGTAAGACGTCGCCGGGAACTGCTCCGGGTGTTCGACGAACGCCACCGACTTCGAGTCAGTGCTGTCGGTCAGGAACCTGTGGACGAACATCGGGAGAACCGTGTTCCGGTCGTATTTCGCCCAGCGTTGCTCCAGCCCCTGCCGGTCGACCAGTGCAACGTTATCGCCATCGTACTTGCTGGGGGACTTCGTGTTCTGCGTGCGATTGCCGCGCGAGGCCGTGCGGTTCGCCACGAAAAGATCGTCGCGCGTATCGAACGACGCCGTTCGGGCTGTCGCAGCCGTGCGTGCCTCGGCCTCATGCGCCTTGCGGTGTGTGAGGGCGACTGGACCGGAGCGGGTTTCGGGTGCGGCATCGAGCAGCTTCGAGATATCAATCACTTTGCTCGGCACCATACCGTCGACGCGAATGGCGGTAACCGCCGGATGCCGAAGATCGTTGTGCACAGCTATCGCGCGTTCGCGGCTGGTGCCTGGCGGCAACGGTTCCTCAGAGGTGATCGATACAACATCGAGTGTTTGGAATTCCGCGGCTAACGCGGCAAGTGCTTGCGTCTGATTTGCAGCGGCGCCCGCGGCCAGGGAATGGGCAGGCGGCGAGACAAATGACGTCAGTTGAGCGTTTGAGAAATTAGGCATGTCGTGTCTGGATGTTCTGTTTGGACGAATCGGCGGCGAGCCGAGCGACGGTGTGTGTGAATACGATCAGGCGATCGCGGCGACGGGCATGCGGGCACCTTGATCGCCAAGCAAGGCTCGGGTGATCGTTTCGCGAAGCGCATGAAGGTTGCCGATCTTTCGATCCAACGTTTCGACGTTGGCTGACGCCGCCGGTATCGTTGTCATGAGCCGTAGCGAGTTCGATGCTTCGTGAATCCCGAGCCAGGCACCTTGCATCAGTCTCAGGTCGGTGTTCAGGGCGAGCAGGCGCTCAAGCGCTTCCGGACGAAGGTGTGTGGGGGCAACGCCGCGGCCCGTGTCGGTGTGGACGATCACTTGGTCGCCGTTGGCCGCAAGTTCGACGAACCACTGGCTGCCATCGGCGGCTTCAAGTGCAATGGCGTTGGTCGGCGTGTCGATATCGAGATGCAGCGCGTGAGCAAGCGATGGCATGACGTCGCCGGGGGGTAAATGGGGGAGGTCCATAAAGCGAGATAAAGAGTGAATCGGAGAACAACATTCCAAAAGCGAACTTCGGAAGCTATTCGAGACGCTTCACGCCTTGATGTTCTGGATCGTTTCCGGAGTTGGGACATCTCCGGCAAGGCAGGGGAGGACAGCGGCCAAAACACGGCCGAGGAGGGGGTGTCGGGGCAGAACCCGAGGGAGTGGCATGGGCGTAGCCGTAGGAAATGTCGGGACGATGCCGGAATGCGGCAAAGACCGGTCGCTAAACGAAAGCGAACCCAAGCGAACGCAAGCGGCGCGTGAGCGCCAAGCAAAAAAGGGCAGCCGACAGGCTGCCCAAGGAGATCCCCGACCGCATGCCCCTTGCGCACGGTCGGTGACCGCGGGGGAACGTGCGCCGTGCCTGAGCAATGGCGCCCGTTTCCTCGCGAAAGCGATATGTCACGCTGCCGCGCATTGGCAGCAGGTCAATGCGTCGGCTCAGTGGGTCGCGCGGCGATGCACCGGTTTGCCTGCGGCGTAGGTCGTGGCGATGGCGCGGTCGTCGCCGAGCATGGCGAACGCGAACAGGAGTTCTTCGAGCGACTCGGCCAACGCCGTGCGACGTGCGAGCAGCGGCGTGGCTTTCGGGTCGAGCACCACGAAGTCGGCTTCGGCCCCCACTGCCAGCGTGCCGATGGTCCCGTGCAAGTCGAGTGCGTGCGCCGCGCCTTCCGTGGCCAGATAGAACATGCGTTCGGCCGAGAGGTGGTAGCCCGACAGGCGTGCCACCTTGTGCGCCTCGTTCATCGTTTGCAACATCGAGAAAGTCGAGCCTCCGCCCACATCGGTCGCGAGCGTGACCGGCATGCGGGTCGCCTCGGCGGCGGCGAAATCGAACAGACCGCTGCCCAGGAATTGATTCGACGTGGGGCAATGCGCGGCGACCGTCCCCGTCTCGAACATGCGGCGGCGGTCGTGCTCGTCGAGCCAGATGCAGTGGCCGTACACGGCGCGCTTACGCAACAGCTTGTAATGGTCATACACGTCGAGATAGCTGCGATGCCCCGGGAACAGCGAGCGCACCCATTCGACTTCGTCGGTGTTCTCCGCGACGTGGCTCTGGATGAACACGTCCTGATACTGCTCGGCGAGTTCGCCGCACACGCCCAGTTGCGCTTCGGTCGACGTTGGCGCAAAGCGCGGCGTGAGCGCGTAGAGCTGGCGCCCCTTGTTGTGCCAGCGCTGGATCAGCGTTTCGCTGTCGCGCGCGCCGCTCTCGGCCGTGTCGCGCAGGAATTCCGGACAGTTGCGATCCATCATCACCTTGCCCGCGATCATGCGCAGGTCGCGCGCGTCGCTCGCCTTGAAGAAGGCGTCCGCCGATCCCGGATGCACCGTGCAATACACAAGCGCGCTCGTCGTGCCGCCGCGCAGCAGTTCGTCAAGGAAGAACTGGGCGACGTCGGCCGCGTACTCGGGATTCTCGAAACGGCGCTCGGTCGGGAACGTGTACTTCTCAAGCCACGGCAACAGCCCCGGCGCCGGCGACGCGATCATATCCGTTTGCGGATAGTGGATGTGCGTGTCGATGAAGCCGGGCGTGATGAGCTTGTCGCGCAGATCTTCGACAGGCGTGCCGGGGGGCAGGGTGGGGGCCACCCTGGCATAGTCGCCTACGGCGCTGATGCGGCCGTTCTCGAAGGCCACGATGCCGTCGGTATGGTGCACGGTGCCGGGGGTGCCATCGAGGTAGGCGCGCGCGGGATCGTGCGTGAAGTAGACCAGTTGCGCGCGTACGGCACGCAGGGCTTGGTTTGTGGTGGACATGTGCAGGGGCCTTCTATCGTTACATTTGCGTGAGCAGCAGCACTGCCAGTGCGGCGACGATCCACATCGCCGGCTTGATCTCTTTCACCCGCCCGGTGAACAGCTTGAGCACGACGAACGCAAGGAAGCTGTAGGCGATACCGTCGGTGATCGAGTACGAAATCGGAATCATCACCACCGCGATGAAGCTCGGGATGGCTTCGTCCATACGATGCCATTCGATGCGCGCCACGGACTCCATCATAAACACACCGACCAGAATCAGCGCCGGGGCCGTGGCGATGGCGGGCACCAGCGAGAGCATCGGCGACAGGAACAGGAACGGCAGGAACAGCAGCGCACAGACAAGTGCGGTCAGCCCGGTGCGTCCGCCCTGTGCGATACCGGCGGCCGATTCGATGTAGGCGTTTGCCGGGCTGGTGCCGAGCGGGCCGGAAATCAGCACCGAGAACGAATCGACGATCATGGCCTGACGCATATTGCGCGGATTGCCGTCGCGGTCCTTCATGTTACCGGCTTCGGCAATGCTCATGAAGGTCGAGAGCGTATCAAAGAACGCCGTGAAGAGCATCACGAAGATGAACGGCAGGTACGCCACCTTCAGCGCGCCCAGCAGGTCGAGCTGGCCGATGCCGGAGAAGTCGGGGGCGGCGAAGAAGCCGTGGAAGTTCACCAGCGTGGCGGTCGCGATTTCCTTCGGGAAGTATGCGGTGCCATCGCCCCACAACCGGCCGATGGGAATGGCCATGAGCGTGGTGACGACGATGCCGATCATCAGTGCGCCGTTCACACGCCGCGCGACGAGCACGGTCGTGAGCGCCAGCCCGATCAGGAACGTGACGGTCGGCGGCGACAAGTGCGCCAGACGCACGACCGTGACCGGATCGCTGATCACGAGCTTGGCGTTGACGAGGCCGATCACGGTGATGAACAAGCCAATGCCACACGAGATCGCGTAGCGCAGGTTGGCCGGAATGGCCTCCACGACGAAGCGGCGCACATTGAGCGCAGCGAGCAACGCGAAGAGGATGCCGGACCAGAACACGCAGCCCAGCGCCGTCTGCCACGGCATGCCGACGCCGTGCACCATCGTGAAGGCGAACAGCGCGTTCAGCCCCATGCCCGGTGCAACGAGCACCGGATTGCGCGCATAGAGCCCCATCGCGCAACTGCCGAAGAAGCTGATGAGTACCGTGGCGGTGAGCGCTGCCGGGAATGCCATGCCGGTCTTCGACAGGATGGCCGGATTGACGACGATGATGTACATCGCCGCGAGGAATGTTGTGATACCCGCGATGACTTCCGTGCGGAACGTCGATCCAAGCGCCGTGATACCGAAATAACGGTCGAGCGACGAGACAGGTTGCGCGCCCGCCACACGCGTGCTGTCGTGAGCCGCTTCGGGCGCGGCAGTACCCGCCGGGGGGCTGAGCGATGAGTCCATGGGGTGTTGTCTCCGATGTTCTAAGATGTTTTGTGCGCTCGCCGCCAGCGGTGTGGGGGCACCTGATGACGCCTATTCGGGCACGCACAAAAAATAGCATCGGGCCCCGGTGAAAATATTCCTCATGCGGAATGTTCCACATCATCGCGAGGTAATGTGGCGACGCGGGTTGGGGCTGGTTTGCTGCGGGTTATGCATCAATATGCGCACAAAAAAACGCCCGAACGGACTCGGGCGTTTTTCGTGCCAACGGAGAAAATCGGAACTTGCCGTCGTTTTCCGTAGTTTTGCGTCGCTGATATCGTCGCTTATCGTCCTTTACGCCGCCTGCGCAGCACGAAACTGCGTCAGTTCACCGACCAGACGGCGCTTCTCGCTGTCATCGATGAACGAGGCTTCGAAGCTGTTCCTTGCCATCGTGTAAGCGTCGTCGAGCGTCATGTCCAGCGCATCGAATGTCGCCAGAAAGTTCTCGTTCAGATAGCCGCCGAAATAGGCCGGATCGTCCGAGTTGATCGTCACGGCGAGGCCGCGTTTGAGCAACTGGTGCAGTGTGTGCTGGCCCATATCGTCGAACACTTTGAGACGCACGTTCGAGAGCGGGCACACCGTGAGCGCGATTTTCTCGCGCGCCAGCCGCTCCAGCAGGGCTTCGTCTTCGATGGCGCGCACGCCGTGATCCACGCGCTCGACGCGCAGCATGTCCAGCGCTTCGTGAATGTAGGCGGGCGGCCCTTCTTCGCCGGCATGCGCCACGATGCGCAGCCCCAGATCGCGGCACCGTTCGAATACGCGTGCGAACTTGGACGGCGGGTGGCCTTGTTCTGACGAGTCGAGGCCTACGCCCACGAGGCGGTGCCCGTGGCTATTGAAGTACGGCAGGGCGGTTTCCAGCGTTTGCAGCGCGTCTGCTTCCGGCAAATGGCGCAGGAAGCAGAGAATCATGCGGCTCGTGATGCCATGTTGCGCCTCGGCCTCGGCCAGTGCGCGTTCGATGCCGTTGACGACCGTTGCCATCGACACGCCGCGCGCCGTGTGCGTCTGCGGGTCGAAGAATAGCTCAGTGTGGCGGATGTTATCGGCCACCGCACGCTCGAGGTAGGCGCGCGTCATGTCGTAGAAATCGTCTTCGGTGAGGAGTACGCTTGCGCCTGCGTAATAGATATCCAGGAACGATTGCAGATCGGTAAAGGCGTAAGCGTCGCGCAGCGCTTCCACGCTCGGATAGGGCAGCGTGACGCCATTTCGCTGCGCGAGCTGGAAGATCAGCTCGGGCTCCAGCGTGCCCTCGATATGCAGATGCAGCTCCGCCTTGGGCATGGCGCAAAGGGTCTTGGCGAGTTCGGGCGTGAGTGGCATGAAGAAATTCTGTTGTAGGGGATGGGCGGGATTCTACCGTCGTCACCGAATGCCGGTCACGCCCAAATGCGTGCGCGGGGTGGCCGGGCGGTGCTCAGATGGCGACGCCGGCGTCGTGCGTCGATGCCGGTGCGCTCTGGCGCATCTGCTGCTCGCGCACGCGCAATAGCTGGGCCGCCACGGCAATGGCAATCGTCGCCGGTGCCTTGCCGGTAATGCCGGCGACACCGATGGGGCAGATCATCTGCTCGAAACGCTCGGGCGTCACCCCGCGATCGCGCAGACGGTGCTCGAACTGGCGGCGCTTCGTCATCGATCCGATCAGGCCGAAGTATGCGAAGTCGTCGCGTTTGAAGATGGCTTCGCACAGGCGCTGATCCAGCGCATGGTTATGCGTCATGACGAGAAAATACGCGCCCGGCGGCGCTTCGGTCACGATGGCTTCCGGAGTGTCGGTCGATTCCACCACCGTATTCGGCGGCACATGCTCCGGGAAGGTTTCGGTGCGCTCGTCGGCCCATGTCACACGGCATGGCAGCGTGGCCAGCACTTGCACGATGGCTTGTCCGACGTGGCCTGCACCGAACAATACGATATGGAAGTCACTGGGTGCCAGACGCTCGCTCAGCCATAGCCAGCCGTCGCTGCCTTGCCAGAACGAGCAGGCGGCGTCGTCGGCATCCCGGGTCAGGGTGTGCGGATGCGCCAGCGGTTCGTTCGGGTCGAGTTCCGTCAGCATGACCGGGCCGCCTTGCTGCTGGCTCGATACCGCGTCGGCGCCCGGGGCCCCGAACGCGACGCTGCGCAGACTCGCCTCACCGGCGGCGAGCCGCTTGTGAAGCGCGCTCACCCAGGCCAGATCGGCCAGTGTGAGCACTTCGAAGGCGAGGGTGACGGCGCCGCCGCAGCACTGGCCGAGGCTTGGGCCCAGCGCGAAACGTTCGACGTGGCGCGCACCTTGCTGCCCGTGCTGGCGCAGCAACTGGCGAGCGACGTCCATTGCCCGCCATTCGAGATGCCCGCCGCCGATGGTTTCCCACACATGCTCGCGTGTCACGAGCAGATGCGTACCCGCTTCGCGCGGCGCAGAGCCTTCCACGCGCGCGATCGTTACCAGTACCGCGGCCTCGCCACGGACCAGCAGCTTGTGGGCGGCATCGACCCAGCGATGCATCAGGCGGCGCTCCGCGTGCGCAACTCGGTGATCGCCATGAGCAGCGCTTCAGAGGTTGCCGGCGCATTGAGGACCGGCTCGTCACGATAGTCGTTCACGCTTGCCACGGCATCGCGCAGGGCGTTGAACACCGAGAACGGCAGCAGTAGCGGCGGTTCGCCCACGGCCTTCGAGCGATGGATAGAGTCCGACACGTTGGCGTTCTCGAACAAGGCCACGCGGAAGTCCGTCGGACAATCGCTGATGCCGGGGATCTTGTACGTGGAGGGGGCATGCGTCATGAGCTTGCCGTCCTTGTTCCACCACAGTTCTTCCGTCGTCAGCCAGCCCATGCCCTGAATGAAGGCGCCTTCGACCTGACCGATGTCCAGCGCAGGGTTGATCGATTTGCCGGCGTCGTGCAGCACGTCGGCGCGTAGCAGGCGCCATTCTCCGGTGAGCGTGTCGAGCACCACTTCCGAGACGGCGGCGCCGTAAGAGAAGTAGTAGAACGGATTGCCGTTCATGGTCGCGGCATCCCACGACAGGCCCGGCGTCGCGTAGAAACCGTCGGACCACAGTTGCACGCGCGCCCAGTAAGCCGCTTCCACCAGATCGGGGAAGGCGACGTCGTGGCCGTTCACGCTCACGACATCGTTGGCGAAGCGCACGTCGTCGGCCGAGCCACCGTACTTCTGTGCAGCAAAGGCCGCCAGTCGCTGACGAATCTGCCATGCGGCGTTCTGCGCGGCCTTGCCATTCAGGTCGGCACCGGTCGAGGCCGCCGTGGCCGAGGTGTTCGCCACCTTGCTGGTGTCGGTCGCCGTCACGCGCACATGCGAGAGATCGACCCCCAACTCGTGCGCCACCACCTGAGCCACCTTGGTGTTCAGACCTTGCCCCATCTCCGTGCCGCCGTGATTCACGAGCATCGAGCCGTCACGATAGATGTGCACCAGTGCACCGGCCTGATTGAAGGCCTGCACGTTGAACGAAATACCGAACTTGAGCGGCGTGAGCGCGAGACCCTTTCGCAGCACCGGACTCGTGCGGTTGAACGCCTGCACCGCCTCGCGTCGCGCACGGTAGTCGCTCGTGCGCTCCAACTCTGCGACGAGTTCGTGAATGACGTTGTCCTTGACCACTTGCCCGTAGGGCGTGACGTTGCGCTCGGTCTTGCCGTAGAAGTTCGCGCGCCGCACATCGAGGGCGTCCTTGCCCAGATGGCGGGCAATGGCGTCTTGCACCACTTCCATGATGAGCGCGCCTTGCGGGCCGCCGAAGCCCCGAAACGCCGTGTTCGACTGCGTGTTCGTCTTGCCGCACAGCGCCCGAAGGTCGGCATCGGGCACAAAGTAGGCGTTGTCGAAGTGGCAGATGGCGCGCGTGGCGACCGGGCCCGACAGGTCGGCCGAGAAGCCTGCGCGCAGGGTCATGTCGACCTTCGCACCCTGAATGCGGCCGTCATCGTCGAAGCCGATGTCGTATTCGAAGTAAAAACCGTGACGCTTGCCGGTCATCATGAAGTCGTCGTCGCGATCGAGACGCAACTTCACGGGGCGCTTCAGGCGCGTAGCGCACAGTGCCGCCACACACGCAAACAGGCCGGATTGCGATTCCTTGCCGCCGAAACCACCGCCCATGCGACGGCATTCGACCAGCACCTGATGGCTGTGCCAGCCAAGGGCGTGCGAGACGAGGGCCTGCATTTCGGTCGGGTGTTGCGTCGAACAATAGACGTGAATCCCGTCGTTTTCCTTCGGGATCGCATACGAAATCTGGCCTTCCAGATAGAACTGTTCCTGCCCGTTGCATTCGAACGTGCCGGTCAGCCGGTGCGGCGAGGCTTGCAGTGCCGCATCGGCATCGCCACGACGCAGGTGATACGGCGGCAGCACGCCCGCCCCAGCGGCCTTGGCGGCTTGCGGCGTCAGGATGGCCGGCAGGTCTTCGTATTCGCCCTTGGCCAGACGCGCGGCACGGCGCGCCGAGTCATGCGACTCGGCTACCACGGCGAACATCGGCTGACCGATGTACTGAACAATACCGTCCGCGAGAATCGGGTCGTCGTGAATGACGGGACCGCAATCGTTCACGCCGGGGATGTCGGCGGCGGTCAGCACCGCCACCACGCCGGGTGCGCGACGCACGGCGTCGAGATCGAGCGAGAGAATGCGGGCGTGAGCCTTGGGCGACGCCCCCAGGGCGCAGTGCAGCGTGCCTTGCAGTTCGGGAATGTCGTCGGTGTAAGTGGCTTCGCCGGCCACGTGAAGTTCGGCCGACTCGTGCGTACGCGAGCGACCCACCTGGGCACCGGCCGCGGTGGCGGCACCGGTCTGCGTCATGAAGCCTTCAACTTGCGTGTTCATGGGCAACTCCGGTTAGACGTTGGCAAACGCGTTGACTTCGTGTGCCGCAAGCGGCGCATCGGTGCGCGTCTCCAGGAAAAAACGATACAGCAGATTTTGCGCGCCGGCGAGGCGGTAGGCGCTGGTCGCCCGCATGTCCGAGAGCGGCTGGTAGTCGCTCGGCACGGCCGCCATGGCGGCGCGCACGGTCGCTTCCGTCCACGGCTGGCCGTTCAGCGCCGCTTCGATGGCATTACCGCGCTTGGGCGTGGCGGCCATGCCGCCGAAGGCCACGCGGGCCGAGCGCACGATGTCGCCGTCGAGTTCGACGGCGAACGCGGCGCACACCGCCGAGATGTCCTGATCGAAGCGCTTGGCCAGTTTGTACGTGCGGAAACGCTGGGCGTTCCCCGGCAGTGGTACGCGGATGCCCTGCACGAATTCGCCGGGCTGAAGGGCATTCTTCTGATATGCCAGATAGAAGTCCTCGAGCGGCATCTCGCGCACGACGCCTTCGCGATGCAGCACGATGCGGGTGCCGAGCACGATCAGCGCCGGCATCGAATCGCCGATGGGGGAGCCGTTCGCGACGTTGCCGCCCAGCGTACCGGCGTTGCGAATCGGGAACGACGCAAAGCGCTGACGCAGTTCGGCCAGTTCCGGATAGTGTTTGACGAGGGCATCGAAAGCATCGTTGAGCAAGGCGCCCGCACCGATATAGATGTCGTTCGGACCTTCGGAAATCTCGCGCAGTTCCGCGACTTGGCCGAGATAGATCAGATGCTTGAGCTCACGGAATTGCTTGGTGACCCACAAGCCGACGTCGGTGCTGCCGGCGAGAATGCGGGCGTCGGGGTAGGCGGCGCGCAGGCGGCCCATCTCAGCCAGCGTGCGCGGCGCGTGGAAAACATGGCCATCGTGCTCGTAAGACAGGGTGCCGCCGCGTTGCAACGCCTGAAGCTGCTTGGCCAGCGCTGTACGGTCGAAATCCTGGCGCGGCAGGTCGAACATCTTCTGCGCGGCGTCGACGATGGGGCGATACCCGGTGCAGCGGCACAGGTTGCCGGAGAGGACGTCGTCGATCTCGCGACGGCTCGGGCAGCCGGCATCGGCCGGGCGATTCAGATACATGGCCCACAGCGACATCACGAAACCCGGTGTGCAGAAGCCGCATTGCGAGGCGTGGCAATCCACGAGCGCCTGTTGCACCGGATGCAGGGTGCCGTCCTGAGCGCGCAAGTCTTCCACCGTAAAAAGGGCTTTGCCGTCGAGCGTGGGCAGGAACTGGATGCAGGCGTTGACTGCCCGCAGTGCCACGTTGCCATCGTCGGCCAACTCGCCGATCACGACCGTACAGGCACCGCAATCGCCTTCGGCGCACCCTTCCTTGGTGCCGGTGCAGTGCAGGTCTTCGCGCGTGTACTGAAGCACGGTGCGGGTCGTGGCCTCGCCAGTGACCTCGTGCACCTTGCCGCGGTAATAGAAGCGGATGGCTTGTGTCTCCATGGTTCTCAGTGTAGTGCAGTGGGATTGCAGAAGCGCCGGGTCTGCGCCGGCGTGGGGATGAGCCGAAGATAGCACCGGCGGGGGTGGTAAATATTTCGGGGCCATGATGATGCCTATTCGGTCGCCCCGATGACCCGGCATTGTCATAAACTATGGCTCAACCCGCCGTCATCCGGCGTTCAACAAGTCCCAAGAGCGCCCCAACTCATGCAAAGACCCCGCGAACAGATCGACGCCTACCTGCTGCGGGTACTTCATACGCTGCTCACCGAACAGAGCGTTTCGCGCGCCGCGCTCAAGCTCGGCCAGTCGCAGCCGGCTATCAGCAATTCGTTGCGCCGCCTGCGCGAGATCACCGGCGACGCCATTCTGGTGCGCGGCAAAAGCGGCATGGTGGCCACCGAACGAGGCCGTGAACTGCTGGGCTACGCCACCGATGCGCTGGCCGCCATCGAGCGCATCACCCATCCGACCACGGAATTTGCGCCGCAGACTACCACGCGGGCGTTCCGGCTCGGGGCGCCCGACTATCTCGACGCCGTTTTTCTGCCCAATATCGCCGAAGTGCTGCGCCGCGACGCTCCCTCGGCGCGCCTGCACGTTCAGCCGATCAACGCGGGGTTCGATTATGCCGGGGCGCTGGAGAACGGCTCGCTCGACGTGGTGATCGGTAATTGGCTCGAACCGCCGCCGCAATTGCACATGTCGCGTCTGTTCGACGACGAAGTGGTCTGCATGCTCGGTGCGCAGCATCCGCTCGCGAACAAGGGCATTTCGCTTAAGCATTATCTGGAATTGCCGCATCTGGCCCCCACGCCCTATGTGGCCGAACGTCAGAGCTTCATCGACGGATGTCTGGCCGAGCAGGGCTTGCGTCGCAACATTCAGATGACGATGCCGTACTTCGGGCTCGTGCCGTATGTGCTGATGCGCACCGATCTGGTGTTTACGACCGGCCGTCAGTTCGCACAGCACTACGCGCGGTACCTGCCGATTCGCGTGTTGCCGTCGCCGTTTGCCTTTCCACCGATGCGGTTCTATCAGCTATGGCACGAGCGCACGCATGCGGCACCGGAGGTGACGTGGCTGCGCCGGCGAGTGGCGGAGGTGGCGACGGAATTGGATGCCGTGAGCAGTGGCGGGGCAGAAGCGCCCGTCGTGGCACGCCCCTGAGGGCTGGCGGCACAGCGTAGGGAGGCGGGGGACGCGGCCGCTGCCAGAAGGCAGACGGCCGGTAGGATGAAAAGCGCGGTAGGCCCGGACAGCGCTCAGCGACGCCTTAGCGTTACGAACTCAGCGCAACGAAATCGCGCGGCGCGGACGATGCAACGCCAGCGACAGGAAAATTACGACAAACGCGGCGAGCGACCACATCGGCAGTGTGAGACCGAGGATCGGCGGGTACATCGTCTGGCACATGCCCTGCACCTGGAATACCTGCGGCAGCAAGCGCGACGTCGGCAATGCGTCGACGAATCCTTCGACCACGTCGTATCCGCAGCTCACCATCGGATTGGCTTGCACATAAATCAGATAGCCCGACGCGGCCATGCCGCCGATGGCCGACAGGGCGGCGAGCACACGGGCGAACTGAATGCCTGCCCAGCCGCGCGAAACCGCACCGACCAACCCGAAGATCGCAATCAGCACGAGCGCGTATCGCGTGAGAATGCATAGCGGGCACGGGTCTTCGTGACGCACGTACTGGAAGTACAACGCACCGCCCAACAGGGCGAGGCAGACGACGGTAAGCAGAAGGTACAGCCGGCGTTCGCGGCGCAGGGCCGGGTCGATTTGAGCGTTCATTTCACTTCGGGCGGTAGGCCATCACGAATCCCGCAAAACCCGCATGACGCCGGGTGGCAGGCACTTGGGCTGGGATTGTAACCCCAGCCCGATTCGTGCGTGAGTCGAAAAATTACGGAACTTTTTGCTCGTAAATCAGACGCTTGCTCACCGTGTGAGGAAGGTCTGACGGCCATTGAGCAAAGACGCGTGGGCGACGCCGGCACCTGCCGACGCCCACGCGATTTTTTGACTCCACGGGCGTAGGAAGCCCCGACGCGCGAGACCTTACCCGCCCAGACCTGCCGAGCGCAGGGTGTGTTCGATGGCGCGTCCGACCGGGAGCAGACGGGCGTCGTCGCCGGCTGCGCCGCTCGCCATCAAGCCGATGGGGGCCTCTCCCTGACCCTGACATGGCAGCGAGAACGCGCAGCCGTCGATCATGTTGATGGCTGTGGGATTGCGCAGCACCAGGGCGTTGGTCGCGGTGAACGCGTCGTCGCTGGCTTCGAGCGGTGCGATGGCCGGGGGTGTGAGCGGCACCGTCGGGCAGAGCACGGCGTCGAAGCGCTGCCAGACGGGGGTTGCCGCAGCGATCAGGGCTGCGCGCGCGTTCAGCAGATCGATGTAGTCGGCGGCACTGGCCGGCTCACCCTTGCGAATGCGCACCAGCACGCGCGGATCGTATTCCTGCGCATGTTCGGCGAGCCGCTTGCGATGCCACGCATACGCCTCGATGGGCGAGAAGCCGAAGCGATTCATCGCGGGCAAGCCATCGAACGGCGTGAACTTGAACTCCACGAGCGTGGCGCCGGCCTTGGCGAGTGCGGCGAGCGCACGCTCGTAGATCGCGATGGCGGCCGGTTCCGCGCCATCCAGCACGACATTCGTCAAGACGCCGAAGCGCATGCCGCGAACATCGCGCGGCGTTGCCGGGGTTTCGTCGACGGCATGACCGCTGAGGATGGCGTCGACCCGGGCGCAGCAATCGACCGAGCGACCGATCGGGCCGACCGAGTCCAGCGAGGTCGACAACGGCAGCGCACCGTCGCGCGGCGTGCGAGAGGCGGTCGGCTTGAAACCCGTGAGGCCGCAGAACGCCGAGGGAATGCGGATCGAGCCCCCCGTGTCGGTGCCGAGTCCGATGGCGGCCATGCCGTCGGCCACCGACGCGGCCGCGCCCGACGACGAACCGCCGGCGATATGACCGGCTTCGCGCTGCCACGGTGAGCGCGGCGTGCCGTAGTGGGGATTGAGCCCCAGGCCCGAGAACGCGAATTCGGTCATGTTGGTGCGCCCGACAATCACGGCGCCTGCCTGGCGCAACCGCGCGACAGCAAGGGCGTCGTGTTCGGCGGGGGGCGCGTCGGACAGGACTTTGGAGCCTGCCCGCGTGACTTGCCCCGCTACGTCGAACAAATCTTTCACCGACACGGGGACGCCCATCAGCGGCGACAGGCGGACACCTGCGCGGCGCAAGGTGTCGAGGCCGTCGGCAGCGTGACGCGCGGCCTGGGCGTCGACCTGCGTGAAGACGACCTTGCCCTGACCGGCGGGATCGGCGATGCGCTCAAGGGCCTGCTCGGTCAGCGCGCGGCTGGTGGTGCGGCCGGCGTCGAGCGCGGCGGCGAGTTCGGACAGCGGGCTTTTCAGATCGATGGCGTCGGTGCTCATGTTCAGATCGCTTTCAGGATGTGAGTGCGGAATTCTTCGATATGCCGGGTGATGGCGCGGCGGGCGCGCTCGGCGTCATGCGCGGCGAGGGCTTCGAATAGCTCGAGATGCTCCTCGTAGACACCTTCCAGATGACTGGGCGTCGAGAGCGCGAGAAACCAGAAGCGCAGCGAGCGTTCGTGCAGGCCGCGTAACAGCTCGGCGAGCGTTTGATTGCGCGAGGCGCGTGAGATGGCCAGATGGAAGTCGCGGTCGATGCGCATCATCGCCGCCACGTCCCGCGTGGCAATTGCATCGCGTGAGCGAGCCAGTACCGCCTCGATGGCGGCGAGGTCGTCGGGCGTAGCGGCGCGTGCCGCCAGCCCCACGCAGTATGTCTCGTTGACCATGCGCACGTCGATGATTTCGAGGGCGTCATTGAGCGAGACAGGCGCGACCATCGCGCCTTTGCGCGGCAGGATGACCAGTAACCCCTCCAGCGCGAGCCTGTGCATCGCCTGATGCACGGGGGTGCGTCCAAGTCCCGTCGACTGCATCAACTGCGCTTCGTTGAGCGTCTCGCCGGGGCGCAGACGCAGCGTAATGATGTCGTGCTTGATGGCTTCGTAAGCACGCTCCGTCAGGCTCCGGCCGTCGGTGGCGGCAGGCGGATCGGCGGGGGCGGCCACGGCAGCGCTTGCGGCGGTGGTGGTGTGGCTTGGCGCGAAAGGGGTGTCGTCGGGCATCAGGTCGGGCGGTGTCAGTCGGCAATGGCCAGCGCCTGCGTGGCGTAGCGATGCCGGATCGTGCGGCCGAGGACAGGGTCGTGCAGTTCGATATCGAACCGCTCGCCGCCAGCCACGCCGCCAATGGCAGCGAGTGTGCCACAGAACATTGCAGCGCCTGCCGGCAGGCCATCCGGGCCGAGTCGGGCCATCAGTTCCTGCGGCGAGAGCAGGCTGGCAACCGTGCCATCCTGATACAGGCGCCGTTCGCCCTCGCGCGTGACCCACGAGCGCAGCGTCAACTGATCCCAATGCGGGGCAACGTCGCCAAAGCGCCAGGCTTGGCGTGCGATCGGCTTTGCGCAGACTTGTTTGGACACCGTCACGCCATAGGCTTCGACTTCGCGGTCGGTGTGGTCCGAACCCACGCTCACGAGCAGATCGTCGCCACAGCGCAACAGCACGCATTCGGCTTCGCCGCTGCTGGTCTGGCCGACGACGTCGATGGTATCGACCTGCGTCAGCAGTGCAGGGGCGAGACGGTAGAAGCACGGCGTGCTCGACGGGCGGCGCACGCCCAGAGCGGCCAACTCGGCAATGTGGTGTTCCACAGCGTCGCGATCACGCCCGGCCCAGCCGGCAATGATCAGCGTGTCGATGGACGCATCGACGTTCGAGGGGGCACTGCCCCCCGATATCTCGAAGGAAAGACGGAAACTCATACGTCGGCAACTCCTGTGAAATTTAATTGATATTTGTGTGATATTTCACATGGCAGCGAGACAAAAAGCAAGAAGAAAAATTTCGTCGAGCATGACGAAAAACGGGAATTTTTTATGAAAAGCCCCGTCAATCTTGGGTTGCGCGCGTGTTCGCCCATCGCGTATATTGGTTCGGCGCCAGTTTCTGGCCGGGTGTTCGTTGGCTTTTGCCAATTTGGCCAACGTGCCGGAGACCCTTCGGGTGGCCGGGCAGGTCAGCGTCCCGGCGGCAGGTCCGTCATGGGCGCGACCGGGCGAACGAACGCAACGTCTATCAAGCCGGCAGCACGCGGCCGGCTTCCCACCTTCATCAAGCATCACGTCTTTCGACATCGCTGCGGCCCGGCAGGGGCGCGGCGTGTGACCGGCGTGGAGTCAAGAACAGCAATATCGGCGCAAACGCCGCGGGGAGAACGTATCGGATGCATCACGCCATCGACTTCATTCAGGATCTGGCCGTCATCATGCTGCTGGCAGGCATCGTGACGGTCATCTTCAACCGGTTCCGGCAGCCGGTCGTACTCGGCTATATCGTGGCGGGTGTGATCATCGGCCCGTACACACCGCCGTTCGCATTGATACATGACGAGAAGACCATCGGCATTCTGGCCGAGCTTGGTGTTGTGTTCCTGATGTTCTCGCTGGGGCTTGAGTTCAGCCTGCGCAAGCTCGCGCGGGTGGGGGTGACCGCATTTGTGGCGGCGATCACCGAAATCGTGCTGATGCTCTGGCTGGGCTACGAGATCGGCCGCTTCTTCGGCTGGAAGGCGATGGACTCGATCTTCCTCGGTGCAATGCTCGCCGTTTCGTCGACCACCATCATCGTCAAGGCGCTCGACGAACTGGGGATGAAGCGCGAGCGATTCGCTCAGCTCATTTTCGGCGTGCTCATCGTCGAAGACGTGCTTGCCATCGGCATGATCGCGCTGCTCTCGGGCATTGCCATCAGCGGTTCGGTCGACGCCGGTGAGGCCACCTTTACGCTGGGCAAGCTGCTGCTGTTCATGGTGGTCTCGCTCGTGGTGGGCATTCTGCTCGTGCCGCGCATTCTCGCTTACGTGGCGAAGTTCAAGAGCGACGAGATGTTGCTGATCGTCGTGCTGGGGCTGTGCTTCGGCTTCTGCCTGCTGGTCATTCAGATGGGTTACAGCGTGGCGCTCGGCGCGTTCCTGATCGGCGCCATCATGGCCGAGGCGCGAGAGTTGCACACGATTGAGCGGCTCGTGGCGCCGCTGCGCGACATGTTCAGTGCCGTGTTCTTCGTCACCATTGGTCTGCTGCTCGACCCGCATGTCCTCGTCACCTACGTCTGGCCGATTCTGGTCATCACGTTGGCCGTCGTGATCGGCAAGATCGTGTCGTGCGGTCTGGGTGCGTATCTCTCGGGACAGGATGGTCGAACGTCGATGCGCGTCGGCATGGGGCTGTCGCAGATCGGCGAGTTCTCGTTCATCATCGCGTCGCTCGGGCTGTCGCTCAAGGTGACCAGCGACTTCCTCTATCCGATTGCCGTGGCTGTGTCGGTCATCACGACGCTGCTCACGCCGTATCTGATCAAGAGCGCCGATCCGGTCACCGGATGGCTCGGCCGCGCAATGCCGGGGCGCCTGTCCTATGTGCTCGGGCAGTACACCCAGTGGTTGCAGAGCATTCAGTTGACGGGGGACAGTGCGGCGCTTGTGACCATCGTGCGACGCATCGTGGTGAGCGTTGCGATCAACCTGGCGCTGGTCGTCACCATCTTCCTCGGTGGCGCGTTCTTCTATCGCCGGCTGGCCGACCTGATGTCGCCGTGGGTGCGTGACCCGAGCCTGCAAAGCGCCGTGGTGTGGGGCGGTGCGCTGGTGATCTCGCTGCCGTTCCTGATCGCGGTGTACCGAAAGCTCAAGTCGCTCTCGCTGTTGCTCGTGGAGTTGTCGGTGCCGCCGAGCCTGACCGGTCGGTACACCCTTCAGGTGCGCCGTGTGGTGGCCGAGATCCTGCCGATCGCCGCCATGGTCGGGGTGATTCTGCTGGTGGCGGCGCTCTCGGCAAGCATTCTGCCGTCGACGGAAATGATTGCGTTGATCGTGGCGGGTACCGTGGTGCTCGCGATCGTGATGCGAAGCTGGTTCGTGCGCATGCACGCCAAGCTGCAAATTGCCCTCAAGGAGACGCTCGAACATCAGCCCGATGGCGAGCAGCACGGCGGCGGTCCGTCGTCGCATTGATTGACGGCGCGCCCGCCGCGATGGGGCGTCGGGTGCTGGGCACACGCAACAAAAAGCCCGCCGGGGTCTCCTCCGGCGGGCTTTTTTATCGTTTGACGCTGTGACGCAGGCTTACGCCTTGCGTGGCGGGAAATCGAAGATCAGACACGTGGTCGTGGCGTGAGCGTAGAGCGTGCCGTCTGGCCCGATGATGCGGCCCTCTGCAATGCCGACCTGACGCCCGACCTGAATGATATTGCCCTCGGCACGCACGCACGGAACATCGCGCGTGAGGGCACGGACCATGTTTGTCTTGAGTTCCAGCGTGGTGTAGCTGCGTCCGGCGGGCAACGTGGAATGAATGGCGCAGGCGACGGCGGAATCCAGCAGGGTGGCGTACCAGCCGCCATGCACGGAGCCGAGTGGGTTGTAATACGGCAACGCGGGCCGGCCCTGAAAGACGGCGCGGCCGTTCGCGACCTCAATGGCCAGGAAGCCGAGCGTCTCGCTGATCGGCGGCATGGGCAGCTTGCCCTCGAACATGGCCTGAAAGATCTCCAGACCGCTCAGGCCGATCACGTCGGACGGCGTGGCAACGCCATAACGCAGCGGACCGTTGCGAGCGAGCCGTTCGCGCACGGCGGCTTCGTCGGCTTCCCATTGCGCCAGTACGCTGGCGGCATCCGATTGGGTATTCATGGTGTCTTCCTCGTAACTTTTATAATGCTAGCGATGTGGCCGATTATAGAAGTCGCCGCGTGCGCTGGGGGCATTCCGCGTTAGAGGGAAGTGTCGAGGCGAGGGCGCCGGTAGCCGTGACTTCTGTCACTGGCGACGCCCTCGTCGCCGACTCAGGCGGCTTGCGCGTGGCTGAGACGGTAGTTGGCCAACTCGTCGATGGTCAGGATCGGCAGGCCGTGCTGCCCGGCAAAGCGTTCGATGTCCGCGCCACGCGTCATCGTGCCGTCCGGGTTCATCAACTCGCACAGCACGGCGGCGGGCTTCAGGCCGGCGAGCATTGCCAGATCGACCGAGCCTTCCGTATGACCGCGGCGCGTGAGCACGCCGCCCGGTTGCGCGCGCAACGGGAAGACGTGGCCCGGACGGGACAGGTCGGAGGGCTGTGCATCGTCGGCAATCGCGGCGCGGATCGTGGTCACGCGATCGGCCGCCGAGACGCCCGTGCTCACGCCCTGACGCGCTTCGATCGTCACCGTGAACGCGGTGCCGTAACGGCTTTGGTTCTGCTCGACCATGGGCGGCAGATCGAGACGGCGCAGCGTTTCGTCGGGCAGGCACAGGCAGACGATACCGCTGCACTCACGGATCAGCATGGCCATGGTGGCCGGCGTGATTTTCTCGGCGGCGACGATCAGATCGGCCTCGTTTTCGCGGTCGAGATCGTCCATCAGAATGACCGGACGGCCTTCGCGCATGGCTTGCAGCGAGGCGGCCAGACGGACTTCGACCGGTGGCAGGTTCGTGAAAGCCGGGTAGGCGTGCAGATCGTCGGTCGTGCCAGCCACGTTGGCCGATGCGATGTCTTGCGGTGCAGCTTGGGTCGTGCGGGTGATAACGGACATGAAACGCTCCTCGCGTAAGTCAATCGGGCGAAAAACGTTTTCGGGGCATGCGAACGGACGTCACCATGGAACGGTATCCCATGGCACGCGGGTATCGACGCATCTTCTCTCATCCGGACTATGACCGTCGGCTCTGGCTTCGCACCAGATCTGCTGACCCTGCCGATGTCACGAAAGCGACGGTGGCAGGCGCTCGCGGGCTCATGACGCAAGCAGCTTGCGCTGCGTGGTGTCACATACCGCCGGTGGGGACTTTCACCCCGCCCTGAAGACGTGTATGCCGCACGCTCGGCGCCGCGAAGTCACTTATCGCGTGGCGTCTTTGCGTATTCGGCGAGAGAGAGCGTAGCACAAGGTGTTGCGAGTTTGCAGGGAAGACTGCGCGGCGCGCGTGGGATTGGGGATGGGGAGGGGAGGGTTTGTTGCAAGCGGGAGGCCGGATGCCGCAACGCCGTGTCAGGCGCGTGGCATCCGGGACGTCATGTGAGGAGGGCGTTCAGGCCGAGGTGCCCTTGACTGTGTAGCCGGCGTCGGTGATGGCGGCGCTGACTTCGGTCGGTGAAAGACGGCTTTCGACGTCGACGCGGCCAGCGCCCAGATCTACGTTGACCTTGGCTGCCGCATCGCGCTCGGTGATCGCCCGCGTGACGGCTTTGACGCAATGACCGCAGCTCATACCTTCGACTTGCACTTGCATGGGGAACTCCTTGAAAGAGGTTTCGGGGGCACTGATCAGATGAACCGATCATAGACCTTCCTACGGCAGGAAGCTCAAGCGCTTTTTCAGAGGATTCGTGAGACTGGTGAGAGGCTGCCCAAACCTGAGCGGTTCACGGCGCGCTATCGTGGGGGCAGACGAGGTTGTCATGGTGCGGACTTCGGCATATGGGCGCGAATCGCTTGACCTTCCTGTCATGGCAAGGTCTATCCTGTGACGCATGATGACACTCCTCCTGGAGATCCGGAAATGACTCAGAACTGGTCGGTCGGTATTGAAGGCATGACCTGCGCTTCGTGTGTAACGCGAGTCGAGAAGGCGTTGCGGCGTGCGCCGGGCGTTGCCAGCGCCAATGTGAATCTCGCGACCGGAACGGCGGCCGTGGAGGCCGCACCCGACGTGACACCCCTCGCGTTGCTGGGTGCCGTCGAGACGGCTGTCAGCGACGCGGGGTATCAAGTCTCGGAGCGGTCGTTCGAGTTGGCGATCGGCGGGATGACCTGTGCGTCATGCGCCGGGCGTGTGGAAAAAGCGCTTCGAAACGTGCCGGGCGTCGTCGAAGCCAACGTCAATCTGGCGACGGAACGTGCTGCCGTGCGGGGCGTGCGTGGTGTTGTCGACGTCGCGGCCCTCACGGCTGCGGTTGAGAAGGCCGGGTATGAAGCGTCGCCGGTGACGGACCCCGCGCAGGCGGCGACCTCGCAGGAGGGCCCCGCGTGGTGGCCGGTGGCGGTGGCGGCGGTATTGTCCCTGCCGTTGCTGTTGCCGATGCTGTTGGCGCCGTTCGGCGTTCATCTGATGCCGCCGCCGTGGGTGCAATGGTTGCTCGCGACACCGGTGCAGTTCTGGCTGGGTGCCCGATTCTATCGGGCCGGGTACAAGGCGGTGCGCGCGGGCAGCGGCAATATGGATTTGCTGGTGGCCTTGGGCACATCGGCGGCCTATGGTCTGAGTCTGTACGAATGGTGGCGGGCTCCTGCGGACAGCATGCCGCATCTCTATTTCGAAGCGGCGGCGGTCGTCATTACGCTGGTGCTGCTTGGCAAGTGGCTCGAAGCGCGGGCGAAGCGTCGCACGGTGGAAGCAATTCGCGCACTCGCGGCCCTGCGTCCGGAGACGGCGCGGGTGCTGCGCGACCCGCTAGGCACGGCGAACGAGGTCACGGTGCCGCTGGCCCAGGTGAAGGTGGGCGATTGGGTTGTGGTGCGGGCCGGTGAGCGTGTGCCGGTCGACGGTGAGATTCGAGACGGCGCAAGCCAGCTCGATGAGTCGTTGCTGACTGGTGAGCCGTTGCCCATCGATAAAGCGGCTGGCGACAAGGTCGTCGGTGGCTCGATTAATGGGGCCGGGACCTTGCGCGTGGAAACAACGGCCGTGGGTGCCGATACAGCACTGGCCCGGATTATCCGGATGGTCGAGGATGCGCAGGCGGGCAAGGCGCCGATCCAACGTGCGGTCGACCGGGTGGCGGCAGTCTTTGTGCCGGTGGTCGTCTTCATTGCGATCGCTACGGTCGTCGGGGGCTTGGCACTCGGTATCGGCCTCGAGGCGGCATTGCTCAACGCGGTGGCGGTGCTGGTCATCGCTTGCCCCTGTGCGCTGGGACTGGCGACACCCGCCGCGATCATGGTCGGCACCGGGGCGGCGGCGCGGCAAGGCATTCTCATCAAGGATGCCGAGGCGCTGGAACTGGCGCACCGGATCAGCGTCGTTGCCTTCGATAAGACGGGGACGTTGACGGAAGGGAAACCGCGTCTGGTGGCCCATCTGCCGGCGCCGGGAACGAGTGCCGAGACCTTGTTGCGCTGGGCCGCTGCGGTGCAGTCGGGAAGTTCGCATCCGCTGGCGAAAGCGGTGACGACTGCCGCACAGGAGGCAGGACTGGGAGCGGCGGTACCGGTGGCATCCGAGATTGCGGCGTTGCCCGGCAGAGGCATGCGGGCGCATGTGGAAGACGCCGGCGATGTGGGCGAGCTGCGCGGTGTCCATCGTCTGCAACTGGGCAATGCGCGGTTGCTGGACGAATTGGGCGTTTCGCAGGGAGCGCTGGCTGACGAGGCTAAACGGCTGGCGGCTGAGGGGCGTACTGTCTCATGGCTGGTCGAGACCGGTGACGGGGAAACAAGTGCGGGGGCGGCGCGGCTGCTTGGGCTGCTGGCGTTCGGTGACACGCTCAAAGCGACGGCGAGGCCGGCCATCGAGCGGTTGCATGCGCTCGGCGTGCGCTGCGTGATGGTGACGGGAGACAACGCGGGCAGCGCCAAGGCCGTCGCCGATGCCTTGGGACTCGACGAAGTTCACGCAGACGTGCTGCCGGAGCACAAAGCGCAAGTCATTGCGCAACTCAAGCGCGATGGGGCGGTCGTAGCCATGGTGGGTGATGGCGTCAACGATGCACCGGCGCTTGCCGCCGCCGATGTCGGCATTGCGATGGGGTCCGGCACCGATGTCGCCATGCAGACGGCGGGCATCACGCTGATGCGGGGTGATCCGTTGCGCGTTGCCGATGCCATCGATGTTTCCCGCCGAACATGGTCAAAGATTCGTCAGAACCTGTTCTGGGCGTTCGCTTACAACGTGATCGGGATTCCGCTGGCGGCCTTCGGGCTGTTGAGCCCGGTGATCGCCGGGGCGGCGATGGCGCTCAGCAGCGTCAGTGTCGTGAGCAATGCGCTGCTGCTGCGCCGATGGCGGCCGGCGGCGCAAGAGGTCAACGCGAGCACTGCCAGTGGGGTTGGCGAGGCTCGTCGCGTCGGCGCCTGAGGGGAGTTTGACGGGCGGTTT
Organism: Pandoraea fibrosis; assembly: GCF_000807775.2. Lineage (NCBI taxonomy): Bacteria > Pseudomonadati > Pseudomonadota > Betaproteobacteria > Burkholderiales > Burkholderiaceae > Pandoraea > Pandoraea fibrosis. The sequence continues at coordinate 2,484,085 of NZ_CP047385.1, forward strand.
GCCCCGGCATAAGGTGAACGGCGCATAATGAATCGATCAGGGGTGACACCGGGGCAGGGTTTGGCCGGTGTATCGCCCAGACTTCTATCTGGCTTGAAATTCGCCAAAAGCGGCATCATCTAGGTGATATCGTCTGTCTTTTGGCGCGGAGTCAATGCTGCCGAATATGAATAGTCTGCATATCGCGAGTTACAACATCCACAAGGGCTTTTCCGCATTCAACCGCTTGCGCGTTCACGAATTGCGCGCCGGATTGGAGGGGCTCGCGCCGGATCTCGTCTTTCTTCAGGAAGTGCAGGGCATGCACCAACGGCATGCGGTGCGTCACAGCAACTGGCCGATACAGCCACAACACGAGTTTCTGGCGCAGGGGATGTGGCACGATCACGCTTATGGGCGCAATGTCGTCTATGAACATGGGCATCACGGCAATGCGATTCTGAGCCGCTATCCGATCGTCAGGTCGGACAACCATGACATCACGACCTATAGTTTCGAGAAGCGCGGCATGCTTCATTGCGAGATTGCCGTGCCGGGCCTGAAGCAGCCGCTGCATTGTCTATGTGTGCATTTGTCGTTGGCAGGGCACGGCCGCCGCCGCCAGTTCGAGATGCTGACGGAGCGCGTTGCCGATGCCATTCCTGCCGATGCGCCGTTGATCATCGCCGGCGATTTCAACGATTGGAGCAATCAGGCAGATCGGCTGCTGGCGGAAAAGCTGGCGCTGACCGAGGTGTTTCAGAACAGTGTGGGGCGTCCTGCACGTAGTTTTCCGAGCGGATTGCCGCTTTTGCGACTTGACCGCATTTATGCACGCGGTTTTCATATCGAAGGGGCGCAAGTATTGCACGGGCGTCCCTGGTCACGGATTTCCGATCACGCGCCTATCAGCGCCCGGCTTGTGCTGTCGGATGACGACAAGTCAATGAACGGTTTCTCCACCCCGTCGTTCAACCCTCGTTCCCCCCAGTGAGGTAGTCATGAACATCGGACAAGCGGCACAGGCCAGCGGCGTGACGGCCAAGATGATCCGGTACTACGAAAGTATCGGCCTGATGCCTCCGAGCCCTCGCTCCGAGGCAGGTTACCGGCGATATGGGGAGCAGGATCTTCATCTGCTTCGTTTCATTCGCCAATCGAGACGATTGGGTTTCGGGATTGACCAGATCCGCCAATTGCTGGCGCTGTGGCAGGATCGTGGCCGTTCCAGTGCGCAGGTGAAGGCGCTTGCCCAATCTCATGTGGACGAACTCAATCAGCGTATTGGCGAACTGGTCGCCATGCGCGACACGCTCTCGCATCTCGCCATGCATTGCCACGGCGACGACCGCCCCGATTGTCCGATTCTGGAAGGCATTGCTGCCGCGGCGCTACCTGACAACGTCGCCACCAAAGCCGAGTGTTCCTCAAACGCGATGACGTCGTGTAGCCCAGCCCAGCAGGCCGCTGCCACAGCGGCTGCGGCGACCGAAGCCCCAGCCCCGGCGGGGAACGCGCTTGGCGAGGGCGAAGGGCAGCCCCGTCACATTCCTCAGGGATAAACCGCTACGGGACGCCGCGACTGGGCGTCCCAAACTTCATATGACGCGCCGCAATAGCGGCGCTTTTTTTATTTCCCGAATTTTGACAGACCCCTGCGGCAGTGCGTCGCAGCGCGGTGTTGTGGCGCGCCAACAATCATTTATCTTATTGATTTTCATGGAATTTATTTGGAATCGATTGCATTCGAAGCGAGTCTCTAGCAGATTTTTTGTGGTTTTCACATATAGGGGCTAACCCTTAACGGGAAAACCCTATATAATGCGAAGCACTGCTGCGATGCAGCACACTAAATGAACTGGAGAAACGTCATGTTTGCCGCCCTGTTTGAAGTCGTGAACACTTGGTTTGAAACTGCTGAACGTCGTCGTCGTGAAGCGTTCCTGGCTGAGTCGAAGGACATCATTGAACTGGAACAACGTATCCGCGCGCTCGAAACCGCCGGTTACTAAGCTGTCTGTAGGAAGTCCTTCCGGACGAACGGTCGTCGCTGGCGCAATCAGGCAAGTCGATCGTCACACCGGGCGATCCCCGTCATCGATGTGATGACGTGCGACGGCGCCCAACCGTCAGTTCGGATGCCAATTCCTGTCGTTCCCAGGATTGGCTCGCGTAAGCCCGCCACGTTGGCGGGCTTTGTCGTTTACGCGTCGAATCGGATGCCGTCTCTCGCGTCTCCTAACGAAACTGGCAGGTTGTCTCAACGGGCCAATGAACCTGCCGGACCGTTGCTCCGGAACGCGCATTGCACCTCAATTCCTCCACCGCATTCGCAGGTCTCCTCATTCATCATTGGTGCAAATGTTATTGATAATCATTTTTATTATCATTAAACTTTCGCCGAATTGAGGTGTCGCGCCAAGGGTGGCGGCTCTCTCGACGGTGCCGGCGTTGTCTGTCGTGCCTCTCCAACGGGGAGGGCGGCCATCGAGCGGTAGGTCTTCCCCTGTTCTGGCACGTCATCCCAGTTGCCGGAGCCCACCACAGCGAAGTTGTTCCTCATGCCGCTCGTCTCCCGTTTGTCGCGTACTACGCGTCTTCCACGTGCTCGCGTCGTTGTACCTGCCTCCACTACCCCACCCCGGTCAATACTGCGCCCGATGGTCGCCGCTTCCGCGCTGGCGTTTGGGACGTTCGTTTTCGGCACGGGGGCGCTGGCGCAGGGCGCACCGGCAGGCGGGGCGACCCAACCGGGAGCGACTGATACCCGGAACGACGTGGCGTTGCCGGCCGTGACGGTGCAGGGTGCTCGGGAGACGTCGCCGAACGAGGTACCGCCTGCGTATGTCGGTGGTCAGGTGGCGCGAGGGATGAGCTTTGGCGTGCTCGGCAATCAGAACAATCTGGATGTTCCCTTCAGCATGAGCGCATACACGTCGAAGATGATCGAAGACCAGCAGGCCCGCACGCTGGCGGACGTGCTGGATAACGATCCGTCGGTGCGGATGTCGCGCGGCTTCGGCAATTTCGCTCAGACGTTTGTCATCCGTGGTTTCACACTGGCCGGTGACGACATTTCTCTCAACGGTCTCTACGGCATCACCCCGCGACAACTCGTATCGACAGAAGCGCTCGAGCGTGTGGAGTTGTTCAAGGGGGCCAACGCGTTTCTTAACGGCGCTTCGCCGGGTGGCTCGTCCATTGGTGGCGGCGTGAACTTGCAACTCAAGCGAGCGGAAGACACGCCGCTTACCCGCGTGACCCTCGACAGTAGCGGTTCGGGGGAACTGGGCGCACATGTAGACGTTGGCCGTCGCTTTGGCAGCGAAGGACAGTTCGGTATTCGCGTGAACCAGGCCGTGCGTGATGGCGAAACGTCCGTCGAGCGCGAGCATCAGAATTCGAACACCACGGCCGTGGCCCTCGATTGGCGCGGCGACAAGTTACGCCTGTCGGCCGACTTCCTCTATCAGAAGGAGCACATTGGCAACGGCCGCGCGCTGTATAACTTTACGGGCAATGGGTTGCCGACGCCGCCCGCCGCAACGTCGAACTACGCACAGTCGTGGAGCTACACCACGTTGGAAGACAGTGTCGGTATTCTGCGCGCCGAGTACGATTTTCTGCCGAACTGGACGGCGTATGTCACTGGCGGCGTGCGTCACACGAACGAAAATGGCGAGTACTCGAACCCAACGTGGAAGGGCTCGCCGAGCACCATCACGGCCACGCGCCTGAACGCGCCGCATCAGGAAGACGCCCTGTCGGGTGAGATGGGCGTGCGCGGGCGCTTCACGACGGGGCCGGTGTCGCATTTCGTGACGGCCGGCGTGTCGGGCACGCGTCTGGACTCTCAGTCAGCATTCACATATGCGCCGGCGTTCTCGACGAGTTTCGTCAATCCACCGCAAGTTCCGTATCCGGCGGCCACATCGCGGGGCGGCAATCTGGACGATCCGCAGACGACGGCACTCACACTGCTGCGTAGCGTCTCGGCCTCGGACACGCTGGGCTTCTTCAACGACCGCGTGCTGGCCACGGTCGGGGTGCGTCACCAGTCGATCGGTGTGAACAACTACGGCTACACCGGCTTGCAGACGCTCGCCTACAACGACGCCATCACCACGCCGCTGTTCGGTCTCGTGATCAAGCCTTGGCAGAACGTCTCGTTGTTTGCGAACCGTAGCGAAGGGCTGGCCGCCGGTACCACGGCGCCGCAGGGCACGCTCAACTACGGTCAGTCGCTGCCGCCGTATCGCTCGAAGCAGATCGAATTCGGGGCGAAGTACGACACGGCGCGTTTGGGTGCGTCGATTGCGTTCTATCAGATCGAGAAGCCGTCGGCTTATACGAACGCGTCCAACGTCTATGTGGCCGACGGACTTGAGCGCCATCGCGGCATCGAAACATCGGTGTACGGAAGCCCGATCAAGGATGTGCGCCTGATCGCCGGCGTGTCCTACATCAACGGCGAGTTGCTCAATCAATCGAACGCGGCCACGAACGGCAATCGTCCGGTGGGCGTGCCGACGTTCCAGTACAACCTCGGCGCGGAGTACGACATTCCTTGGGTGCCGGGGCTGACGCTGAATGCACGCTGGATTCATACCGGCCGCGAGTCCGCGAACATTGCGAACACCGCATCGATTCCGGCATGGGACCGCTTCGATCTCGGCGCGCGTTACGCCACGCAGATTTACGGCAAGCCAACGACCTTGCGCGTAAGCGTGCTCAATGTGACGAACAAGGCGTATTGGTCGAGCGTGTCGTCGAGCAATTACCTCACACTGGGTGCACCGCGCACGGTGCTGCTGTCCATGACGACCGACTTCTGACTCGCCCCCTGACTGCCACACTGACGACGGAAAACGCAGTTGGCGCTCACGCCCCGAACCTGTTCGCAGGCCGGGGCGTTTTTTATTCACGAAGGATCGCCGCCTACTTTTCGATGGTGAATTCGGTCGCGATTGCGGCCCCGTTGGCGAGCGAGGTCACGCCATAGTACTTGTCACCGACCTTGAACATGAAGCGGCACCAGTTCTCGGTGAGTGCCCGCCATTCCATGTTGACGCAGTACGATCCATTGTCGTTGACCGACCAGGTGCCAGTGGCATGGGCGACTTGCACCAATCGTCCGCCCGATCCGAGATTGCCCTTGTTATCGCTGGTGGCATTGAGCGAGCCATTGGTCTCGTTGACCCATTTACGTGTACTGCCGTTGTTGATGATGTTGGTGACATGGGCGCCGGGCATCAGCGAACGCAAGTCGTCAACGCTGAGTTGCTGGCCGTTGGCGTCCTTGAGGTCGGACAGATGCATCGGGTCGGCATAAGCAAGCGACGACAGCGCGAGCAGACTGCTGGCGATGAAGGTGGGGAGAGGGGAAGTGAAGCGGGGAACCATGATGACTCCTGGACGTAGCCCGACTCACGTCGGACGCACACAGGTGTCGTCTGACGTTGTCGTCCCGCGCTCGGGGCACGGTGTAGCTATCGGTCCGGGTCTTGCGTCGTGATGCGTTACCACTATAGGTGACGTGCCGATGTCTGCACAGTCAGGGGCACCCCGGACAGGCGGCCGAACGGAGGGTGGCCTCGGTCCAGGGTGCGGGCACCTCTATCAGTCGGTGCCGTACTTCGGCGAGCGGGGGCCGTAGAGCAGGCCGTTGGCGCGTCCTGCCGAGAGCAGGCGTGCATTTGCCGTGCCTGCCACCGTATAGCCGGCGTTCGACACGCTATTGACGATCTGCTTGACGGCTGCCGTGATCAGCATGCCGATCAGACCACCGCCGCTGTTGTTGTTGCCTTCGTTGTTCGACGCGCTGGCCGAGCCGCTCCACAGCTTGGCACCGTTGCGAAGATCGATGAGGTCGGCCGAGACCGTCACCACCGTGGCGCTATCGAGCACCATGTACTTCGTGCCGTACTGCGAGATCTTGATGTAGAGCGCTGCGTCGGCACCGAAGATCTCGCGCAGCTTGGCCGGGCTGACCTGATGGATGTCACCGGCGACTGTCAGGCCGTTCTGACGGAACGACTCGTCGACCAACGTCACCGGCATCACGTAGTAGCCTGCCTCGCCCAGCGGTACCGTGACCTGCGACAGCACGCTGTAAGTGGCGTCGATGTCAGGCGACTCGTTCAGCGGCGGCAACACCAGAATCGACTTCGGTTTGCTTTCCTTGAAGGCGGTGTAGTCGTAAGGCTTTGCCTGGTGCACCGCGCAGCCCGTCATCACGGCGGCCAGTGCCGCTACCGTCATCCATTGACAGAGTCGCGCCATCATTGCTTGACCTCCGGAGTCTTGTTCTTGAGGAGAAAGTCGATGTAACCGGCCGATTCGGGGAACAGCTGCTTCTCGGTCTGGAATTCCTCGACCATCTTGTCGGACTTGCCGACCGAGGCGTAGAGCAGACCGAGGTGGGCGTGAAAGCCCGGGGGCGCGGCGTTGTTAGTGGACTTGATCTTCTCGAGATCGCGCTCGAGCGCGATGATCTGCGCTTCTTTCGATTCGCCCTTGAAGTATTCGTAGACTTGCGGCTGGTAGCTTTCCCAGTCGTACAGAGGCTTGGGCGGCGTGGCGCAGCCGGTGAGCAGTGCGCCGCCGATGACGGCCGCCACCGCGGCACGACCGGAGAGGAACTTGCGATTCATGGCGATAGATATCCTGACGGGCATGCCGCGGCGAGCACACGCACGCCTGCACTGACGTGCAAGTCTGAATGTGCCGCGCAGTCGTCGCGAGCGACGCACTGCGGCATGCTGCAAAAGTGAGTTGGCTGACTTACTTGCCGGGCTTCCAGGCACCGCTTTCGATGCCGGCGACCAGATTGTTGATGGCGTCGCGCATCGCGAGGTCAAGCACCTTGCCGTTGAGAGTCGAGTCGTAGCCGGCGGTGCCGCCGAAGCCGATCACTTCGCGATTCGACAGCGCGAACTCGCCGGCGCCCCCGCTCGAGTAGACGACTTCCGACGTGGCGATATCGACCACATTCAGGTTGACCTTGGCGTAGGCGATCTGCTCGCGACCACGGCCGAGAATGCCGAAGAGTTGTTTGTCGCCCACTTCCTTGCGGCCGAACTCGACAACGTCACCGGTGATCACGTAGTCGGCGCCCTTGAGCGTTTGCTGCGTCTTCTTGATATCGGCTTCCTGACGAATCTCGGCCATGTTGTCGCGGTCGAGCACGTTGAAGCGATTGGTTTGTTGCAGATGCGTGATCAGGATCGTCTTGGCCTGACTGCCGAGGCGGTCGACGTTATCGGAAAAAACCCCACGCATGTACGAGGAACGATTGTCGAACTTGCCGACAGCGATCGGCGTGCGTACCCCCACGTACGGACGGCTGGCACTTTCCACCTTGGCGACTTGCACGGTGCGCGAGCTTTCGGTGGCGCAACCACCAAGCGCGCCGACGGCGACCATGGCGGCGCTGAGCAGCGCAATGCTGGACTTGCTTTTCTGCACGGTGATACCCCTGTATGTGTTATTCCCGGGCAGGTGTTGCGTGGTGGTGCAGACTTGCCACGGGCATCTGATGTCTTACCGATGTGCTTCGTTTGACTGTTGTTGGTTTCGGTAAGGGGTCCGATCTTAGCATGCGTTTTTGCCCTGTTGATACGCTGTCAAACAACGCATACGCCTGCTGCGGTAAGCAGCAAGCGGCGCTTGGCGATACACTCGCACGGTGTTCCCCTCATGTTTTTGACAGGAGTTGTCATGGCCGACACTGACACCCGCCCGCCGTTTCCGCCCTTCACGCGTGAGACCGCAATTCAGAAGGTTCGCATGGCCGAAGACGGTTGGAATTCGCGCGATCCTGCGCGGGTTGCGTTGGCCTATACCGTCGACAGCCGCTGGCGCAATCGGGCTGAGTTTCCGCGTGGCCGCGACCAGATCGTCGAATTCCTGACGCGCAAATGGCAACGCGAACTCGACTATCGGTTGATCAAGGAGCTGTGGGCGTTTACCGAAAACCGAATTGCGGTGCGGTTCGCTTACGAGTGGCGAGACGACTCGGGCAACTGGTTCCGTTCGTATGGCAATGAGAACTGGGCGTTCGATGCGCAAGGCCTCATGGCCGAGCGTCATGCCAGCATCAACGACTCGCGCATTACCGAGAGCGAACGTCTGTTCCGCTGGCCGCAGGGGCGTCGCCCCGACGATCATCCGGGGCTGAGCGATCTCGGGTTGTAGGGCGGGCAAGACGGCAGCGGCGACGCGTTGCGTGTGCCGCGCGGCCCGCCGCTCATGTCAATCCCGTAGCTTCAACCCAATCCGAAGATCAACAGCAGGTTGGTCGCGGTAATGACGGTGAAGAGGCCCCATGCGAACACTTGCGTGGGACGCCCGATGGTGTCGCCGTTCATCACACGCGGGTCGCTGACCGAGCGGATGAGTGGCCACATGGCGAACGGTAGTTGCAGGCTGAGAAGCACCTGACTCCACACGAGCAACTTGCCGACGGCGCCGTCGCCCAGCCACAGCACGCCGATCAGCGCAGGCACGAGCGCCAGCCCTCGGGTAATCAGACGGCGCTGATAGCAGGGGATCTTCGTTTTCAGAAACCCATCCATGATGACTTGCCCGGCGATGGTCCCGGTGAGCGTCGAGCTTTGCCCGGAGGCGAGCAAGGCAATGCCGAACAGGAACGCCGCTGCACTGCCCGCAATTGGCGTGATGAGCTGATACGCCTGCTCGATATCGGTGACGTTGGTCTGGCCGCTGGCATGAAAGGCCGATCCGGCAAGAATCAGAATGGCCGCGTTCACCCCCATGGCGATGACCAGCGAGACCCAGGTGTCGATACGCACCAGCATGAGTGTGTCGCGCACGTCGCCGTGTTTTCCTCCGACCACGCGTCGTGTCTGAACGACGGAAGAATGCAGGTAGAGGTTGTGGGGCATGATCGTGGCGCCGACGATGCCCAGCGCCAGCACGATGGCATCGCGCCGGTCGTGGCTGGGCGCGCCGGGCACAAGGCCTGCCGCCACGGCGTGCCAGTCGGGCGGCACCATCGCCACCTGCGCCACGAAGCAGAATGCCATCGTACCGATCAACCCGAAGACGATAGCCTCGATCTGACGAAAGCCTTTGCCCTGCAAGCCGAGCACGATCATTGTGTCGAATGCGGTGAGCACGATGCCCCAGGCGATTGGCACACCCAGCAGCAATTTGAACGCGAGCGCACAGCCGAGGACTTCGGCGATATCACAGGCGATGATCGAGATCTCGGCGGTGATCCATTGCACGAGGCGTCCCGCACGGCCATAGCGGTCATAGCTTGCTTGCGCGAGGTCGCGCCCGGCGATCAGTCCCAGCCGGGCGGCAAGCATCTGCAGAAAGATGGCGGCGAGGCTCGACAGCGCGACAACCCAAAGCAGCGAGTACCCGAATTGCGACCCGGCCTGAATATCCGTCGCCCAGTTGCCGGGATCCATGTAACCGATCGCGACGAGCAGTCCGGGGCCGGCGAAGCGTTTGAGTTTGATCCAGCGCGATTCGCGCGCGTCGATAACGATGCTGCCTTTGACTTCAGAGGGGCAGAAGGGCGCAGTGGCGGTGGTCGGTAGCGGCATGGGGGAGGGAGTTCGTCCAATGACGTCAACGTTAGCCGGGCCGGCGTTGGCTCGCAAGCAGGATCATGACGTCAGACGCCGCATCGATCCCCTCGTAAATAGCGCATGAGCTGCTATACTGTATATCCATACAGTATTCGGGTGCGCGATGACCCTGCCGCTTTCCTCTTTGCCTGCCGGGCTGTGGCGTGCCAGCGAACTGGCGCGCTGCCAGCGTGCTGGCCATACCACGGGCTTTGCCGAGCTCGACGCCGAGTTGCCCGGCGCCGGGTGGCCGCATGGTGCGGTGACGGAATTGTTGAGCGAGCGTCCGGGCATCGGTGAATGGCGATTGCTGGCCCCGGCGCTGCGCGATCTCACACAGGCGGGCAAGCCGGTGATGGTGATCGCCCCGCCGATGCTGCCATATGCTCCGGCGCTGGCAGGCTGGGGGATCGACCTGCGCTGGCTCAGCGTCGTGATGCGCCCGCCCCGTCAGACGCGTCCGGCGGCGAGGGCGCGAGGTGAGCGGGGTGAGCGAGGTGGCCGAGGCGGGCGAGAGATCAGGACCGAGGATCGGGACATGCTCTGGTGTGCCGAACAAGCGCTCAAAAGCGCGTGCTGCGGCGCCGTGCTGACCTGGCTTCCCGCCGCGACGCCCGAGCAGATCCGGCGGCTTCAGGTCGCGGCCGGTGGCGGCGAGACGCTGGCCTGGGTGGTCCGCGGGCCCGCCGCCGTGGCAACGGCATCGGCGGCACCGCTGCGGTTGGGGCTGAGCGTGGGAGAGGGGAGCCGTCTCGGCGTGCAGTTTCACAAGCGTCGCGGGCCACCCCGTCTCGAGCCGCTCTGGCTAACGTTGCCTGCGCCCTATACGCGTGCACCGCAACCGGTGACGGGCATTGCCGACGATGAGCGGCCGATACCTGTCAGGCCCGATCCGGCCCCTTCGCTTGCACCGTCCACGGTGTCTTTGGTTTCTGCTTCCGGAGTCTCGCATGGCTTGCTGGATCGCCCTGCATCTGCCGTATCTGGCGCTCGAGATCGCCTCTCCGCTCACACGGGCTGACGCGTCGTCCGACCTGCCGGTCGACACGACGGTCGTGCTTGCACAGTCGCGCGTGTGGCAGGCGAGCGACGCGGCGCGGGCTGCCGGGGTACAACCCGGCATGCGCCGTGGTGGTGTGCTGGCGTTGTTGCCGCAAGCACGGTTTCACGATCGCGACGACGCGGCCGAGACCGTAGCGCTCGAAGCGTTAGCGCTGGCGTTGCTGCGCTTCGGTCCGGATGTCGCCATTGCCCCGCCGCAATGCGTGTTGATCGACGTGGCGCCGAGTCTGCGCCTGTTCGGCGGTCTGGCATCGTTGGCTGCGCAGGTGCTGGAGAGTGCCGAGGCGCTGGGACATCGTGCGTCGCTGGGCGTTGCCGCGACGGCCAGCGCAGCGGTGCTGCTCGCACTGGCTGGCGAACGGGACATGCCAGCGCTGCCGGGACGGATGCCGATTTCGACACCGACACCGACACCGATATCGATATCGATATCGATATCGATATCGATTCCAACGCCGGCCGATCTCCCGCAGCAACTCGATTCGCTTTCGGTAACGTTCCTGACCGAGGCACAGCCGTGGCTCGATTGGCTGGCACAAATTGGCTGCGCGACGCTGGGCGAATTGCGTGCGTTACCTACGGCGGGGCTGCGACGCCGCTGTGGCGCCGATTTGCCTGCCGCGCTTTCCCGGGCCTATGGCGAAGCGCCGGAGTCGCCGAACTGGTATCGCGCACCGCCCCACTTCGAGGCAGTGTTGCCACTGCCCTCGCTCACCTATGACATCGACGTGCTGCTCTTCGGTCTGCGCCGTCTGCTGGCACAACTCACCGGGTGGTTGTCTGCCGGACATCTGGCCACGCGCGCGCTCACGTTGGTGCTCGAGCACGAGCCGCTCGGGCGGCAAACGCTGGCGCCGACGCGTTTCGATATCCGCCTCGCCGAAGCGAGTGCCGCGCCGGCGCACTTGTTGTCATTGTGCAAGGAGCGGCTCGCCCGCTCGCCGTTGGTCGCTCCGGTGCTGACCTTGCGGCTCGACATCACGCAAACGGCTCCGCACGTTGCGCAAAGTGGCTCGTTGCTGCCCGAGGCGGGACGCGCCCGGCAGGATTTTGTGCAACTGATGGAGCGTGTGGCGGCACGTCTGGGCGACGAGCATGTGCGGCGTTTGCAGGTGCGTAGCGATCACCGGCCCGAGGCGGCATTCGTCAGTGTGCCGCACGGCGCGTCAGGGCTTGCGAGACCGAACGCCGATGGCAAGACGTCCGGTACGAGCCGTCATCTGCCGGATGGCGAGCGGCCGTTGCCGCCGCGCCCGGCATGGCTGCTCGATGCGCCGCAGCGGCTGAGTGTGCAGCAGGAGCGTCCGTGGCGGCACGGGCCGTTGCAACTGGTGAGCGGCCCGGAGCGCATCGAAGCGGGCTGGTGGGAGCCGGGCACCGTGACACGCGACTACTTCATTGCGGCCGATACCCAGGGGGCATTGCTGTGGGTGTTTCGTGAGCGTCCTGTGAAAGGGGCGGATGCCGCCTGGTATTTGCATGGCCTGTTCGGCTGAGTCTACGGGTTCCCAGTCTTATGAATGTCGACGATTTCCTGCCATGGCAAGGCCCGACCGAAGGGTTGGCCGCCAACGACGAGAGTATCGAACCGGCGGACCCGCGCGCAGCCGACGACGGCAGCCTGCCGGCCTATGCCGAACTGCACTGTCTGTCGAATTTCTCGTTTCAGCGCGGGGCGTCGCACCCGGAGGAGCTGATCGCGCGCGCGGCGCATCTGGGTTACACCGCGCTGGCGATAACCGACGAGTGTTCGTTGGCCGGCGTGGTTCGCGCACTGGCCGAAGGGGTCAAGCATCGCTCAGTGTCGTTGATCGTGGGCAGTGAGTTTCGTCTGACGCCGCAGAGCGAATCCGACATGCTTGGCACCGTGCATCTGGTCGCACTGGCGCAGCATCGCGAAGGCTACGGCAATCTCTCCGAGATGATTACGCTCGGTCGCATGCGCGGTCCGAAGCGTAGTTATCGTCTGCATGCACAGGACTTCAGCGCACCGTCGGGCGAGCAGGCGCACCTGCGGGGACTGCCGGGGTGTCTGATGATTCTGGTGCCGGACGCCGACGCGAGTCACGAGTGCACCCTCGCGCAAACCCGCTGGGCCGCGCAAACCTTTGGCGAAGGACGTGTGTGGCTGGCGCTGGAGCGCCGTCATCGTGCAGACGACGAAGCGCATCTGGCCCGTTTGCGTGCGATCTCTGCCGAGTGCGGCGTGCCACTCGTCGCCACCGGCCATGTCCTCATGCATGTGCGCTCGCGCAAGCCCTTGCAGGACACGCTGACCGCCATCGGTTTGGGCAAGCCGGTGCAGGCATGCGGGCTGGCGCTTGCCGCCAATGCCGAGCAGCATCTGCGCACGCGGCTGCGACTCGCGTGGCTTTATCCCCCCGATACGCTCGCGGAAACGGTGGCCATTGCCGCGCGATGCCATTTCGATTTGCGTAGCCTGCGTTACGAGTATCCGGAAGAGCTGGTGCCTGCGGGTCATACCCCGGTGACGTATCTGCAGCAGGAAGTCGAGGCGGGCGCGAAGCGACGCTATCCGAACGGGGTGCCACAAAAGGTGCGCAAGCTCATCGAGGACGAACTGGCGCTCATTCGGGAGCTGGAGTATGAGCCTTACTTCCTGACGGTTTACGACATCGTGAGTTTTGCTCGTAGCCAAGACATCCTGTGTCAGGGGCGAGGATCGGCAGCCAACTCGGCGGTGTGCTATTGCCTCGGTATCACCGCAGTGAATCCGGATGAGGCGCAAGTGCTGTTCGGACGTTTTCTGTCAAAGGAGCGTAAAGAGCCACCGGATATCGATGTGGACTTCGAGCATCAGAAACGCGAGATCGTCATCCAGTACATCTACGACAAGTACGGTAACGACCGGGCAGCGTTGGCGGCGACAGTCATCTGTTATCGCATGCGAAGTGCGGTGCGTGACATAGGTCGAGCACTTGGCATCGATCTGTCGATTGTTGAGCAGGTCGCACAGAGCCAGCAATGGTGGGATGGTCGTGACAATCTGCTCGCGCGTATGGCCGCACAAGGACTTTCTCCAGATGCCCCGACCACGCAGTTATGGGCTGATCTGGTCGCGCGGCTGATCGGCTTTCCACGGCATCTTTCGCAGCACGTCGGTGGTTTCGTTATTTCGCGCGACAGGCTCTCGCGGTTGGTGCCTATCGCTCCGGCTGCGATGGAGAAGCGTTACGTCATTCAATGGGACAAGGATGATATCGAGACACTTGAACTGCTCAAAGTCGACGTGCTCGCGCTTGGGATGCTCAGTGCGTTGCGTCGCACGCTCGATCTGCTTGGCGAGTGGCGCGGCGCACCGATGGAACTCGCCGACATTCCACGAGACGATCCGGCGACGTACGGGATGATTCGTCGTGCGGATACTGTAGGCGTTTTTCAGATCGAGTCGCGTGCGCAAATGAGTATGCTGCCGCGTCTGAAACCGGAAAAGTTCTACGACCTTGTCGTTCAGGTTGCGATCGTGCGGCCGGGACCGATTCAGGGCGGCATGGTGCATCCGTATTTGAAGCGACGAAAGATGAGGCAGGAGGACATCCCCTACCCGCGCGAGGAAATCAAGGAAGCGCTTGAGCGCACGCTCGGGGTGCCGATCTTTCAGGAGCAGGTGATGCAGATCGCGATGATCGCCGCCGACTTCACGCCGGGGGATGCCGATCAACTGCGTCGGTCGATGGCTGCATGGAAGCGCAAAGGCGGTCTCGAAAAATTCCAGACGCGCATCGTCGGCGGGATGCTGAAAAACGGCTATCCGCAGGCGTTCGCCGAGGCCATTTGCCGGCAGATCGAGGGGTTTGGCGAGTACGGCTTTCCCGAGAGTCATGCGGCGAGCTTTGCGTTGCTTGCCTATGCGAGTGCGTGGCTCAAGTGCCATGCGCCGGAGATGTTCCTGTGCGGGTTGCTCAACAGTTTGCCGATGGGGTTCTATACGGCATCGCAATTGGTGCAGGATGCGCGGCGCCATCGCGTCGAGGTACGCGCCATCGATGTTTGCGTGAGCGATGTGGAGTCGCGTCCCGAAGCGCGGATCGGACGGTATGGCAATGCACGCCGGCCGGCAGTGCGGTTGGGGCTATCGTTGGTCAGGGGCTTGTCCGACGATGGTGCGAAGGCCATCGAACGGGCGCGCCGGCAACGCCCGTTCACCGACATCGACGATCTGACGGCGCGGGCGGCATTGTCGCGACGGGATCTCGATGCGCTCGCCGCTGCCGATGCGCTCTCGGCATTGCTGGGCGGGCGGCGTCAGGCGCGCTGGACGGTCGCGGCATGGCAGCCGCCGACACCGCTGTTGGGGGCGACCGCGTTGCGCGACGCCGTGCCGGGCAGTCGCGATGAGCAGGTGTCATTGCCGCCGATGCCCGAGGGGCAGGACATCGTGGCCGACTACGCGAGCACCGGGCTGACGCTACGTCGTCACCCGTTGCTGCTGTTGCGGGAGAAGCTCACGAGGATGCGCGTACAAACGGCGAAGGAATTGCAGTCCGAGGGGGTGAACGGCCATCGGGTGCGCACGGCAGGCATCGTGACGGGACGGCAACGGCCGGGCACGGCCAATGGCACGGTCTTCGTGTCGCTGGAAGACGAGACCGGCGTCATCAACGTGATCGTCTGGCCCGATCTGGTCGAGACGCAGCGCAAGGAGTTGCTGGCGTCGTCCTTATTGGGGGTGGAAGGGGTCTGGCAACGCGAGGAGCGAGTGACCCATCTGGTCGCCCATCGCCTGGTCGATCTCTCGTCGTTGCTGGGCGAACTCGCGGTCTCGAGTCGGAACTTTCACTAAGAGGATTTCGATAGGATGGGGTGTCTTCGGTCCCCTGGCCGTGCGTAGCTCCCGTCTCTCTCAATTGACGTAACGGGCACTTCGCTTTAGTATTGGCGCCGTGCGTTAATAACGCGTTGCGTTATTAATCGTGATCGAAAATTTCAAATGCAGGGATACGGCGCAGTTGTTCGACGGATGCAGGGTGATGCGCTGGCGCGCAGTCGAACGGGTCGCCATGCGCAAGCTTCAGCAATTGCACGCGGCCGCGACACTCGGCTTCTTGCGCGCGCCACCGGGCAATCGGCTTGAAGCGCTCCGAGGCACGCGTCTGGGGCAGTACAGCATTCGGATCAACGATCAATGGCGTTTGTGCTTTCGCTTCGATGCGGGCAACGCCTCTGACGTTGAGATCGTGGACTACCACTGATCGGGTGTTTGGGCGCGTTCCGATATGTCTGCTGATTCTGCTAACGATCGACGGAGGACAGTCATGACCCGACAAGTACCGCTCGCAACCCCCGGCGAGATTCTCGCGCAGGAGTGGCTGGGCCCGATGGGAATTTCTCAATACGCGTTGGCGAAAGCCATCGAGGTGCCGCCCCGCCGCATCAACGAAATCGTACTCGGCAAGCGCGCGATCACCGTCGATACGGCTTTGCGTCTTGGCGCGTTCTTCGGTGTCGATGCGCAAAGCTGGCTCAACCTGCAAAATCAATACGATGCAGAAATCGCGCGTGCCAATATGGTCGACGTGTTGCGCGAGATCAAGCGTCGCGCGCGGGACATTCTCTCGGTGGCGTGATGGCCGGGGCATAGCACGGCGGCCGGACCCATGCCCTGGCCGCCATGCCGCCGCGGCATCAGTGCGCGGCGTCGGCCTGCTTGCCGGCCTCCTGTGCCAGCGCGCTGGCTTCTTCCTCGCTTCGCAAACCGTTGAAGTGGGCGTTGAGCAGCACCGCGCTGATCGACGCGAGCAGAATCCCGCTGTGGAAGAACGGCGCAAGGGCGTGCGGCAGCTTCATGAAGAACTTGTCCGAGGCCACCGGAATCATCCCTACCCCAATGCTGATCGCAATGATGTACAGGTTGTAGCGATTCTTCGAGAGATCCACCGTCGAGAGAATCTTCACCCCCGTGGCCGTCACCATACCGAACATCACGATGCCGGCGCCCCCGAGCACGAACTGCGGCACCGATGCCACCACGTGCGCGACCTTGGGGAACATGCCAAGCACAATCAGAATCAGGCCACCCATCGCGCACACCCAGCGGCTTTTCACGCCGGTCACACCGACCAGCCCCACGTTCTGCGAGAACGAGGTGTAGGGGAACGTGTTGAAAATGCCACCGATCACCGTACCCAGTCCGTCGACGCGCAACCCCCGCACCAGCGTCTTCTGATCGACCGGACGCCCGACGATGTCGCCCACCGCGAGGAACATACCGGTCGATTCGATGAACGTCACGAGCATGACCAGCGTCATCGTCGCTATGGCGATCGGATCGAAGCGCGGCACGCCGAAATGGAACGGCATGACGAAGCCGAACCACGCTGCCTCGGACACGCCCGCAAACGACACTTTGCCCAGTGCAATCGCCACGATCGTGCCGAAAAGAATGCCCAGCAGTACCGCGATGTTGGAGAAGAAGCCGCGCACGTACTTGGTGATGAACAGAATGCAAAGCAGTACCGCGAACGACACCCCCAGATAGAGCGGGTTGCCGTAGTCGGGATTGCCGAAGCCGCCCGCCGCCCAGTTGATGCCCACGCCCATGAGCGAGATGCCGATCACCGTGATGACGGTGCCCGTGACCACCGGCGGGAAGAGCCGTAACAGCTTCCCGATGAATGGTGCGATCAGAATGCCGATGATGCCGGCCGCGATGGTCGCGCCATAGATGTCGAGCAGTCCGAGATCCGGATTCGTGCCGATGGCGATCATCGGTGTGACGGCGGTGAAGGTGACCCCCATCATGATCGGCAGACGCAAGCCGAAGATCCAGAGGCCGAGCGTCTGGATCAAGGTCGCGATCCCGCAGGCGAAGAGATCCGCGTTGATCAGGAAGGCGATCTGATCGACCGACATCTTGAGTGCGCCGCCGACGATCAGCGGCACCGCCACCGCCCCCGCATACATCACCAGCACGTGTTGCAATCCCAGCGTGAACAACTTGGGGAGCGGCAGGCGCTCGTCGACCGGATGCACCGGCACAGCAGCAGATTGCGTCATGTCTTCTCCTGATCCAACGGTACGATTTGATTTACATGGCGAAGCTGAGCGTAAATTTTTTACCGGGGCGCAGCGAGTGCAGTCAAAAAGCCGTCGGGTCGACGACATCGCCGCCGTGAGCGATGACCGATCTGCCGTAATAGTGGAAAACTGCGGTATCGCGACATGTTACGCCCTAGCGAGCCGCTGTGGCCGAGTTCCTCGAAAGCCTTACGCCATATAGAGAAACGCCATGGAGCACTCGTTCGCGAGACGTCACCCTCGCAGGCCGGCGACGCTCGAATCGTCCTGCGCATTGCGATGCATTCGAGCGCGCCGCGAAGGATCATATCGAATCCGAAATACTAAAGATTGTGTTTGACGTATGAATCGCGGAGACACATGCGTGCCTCCCGAGCGAGGGCGAGAGGACTTGTCACAGCGAAGGCATCGGGACGAAAACGACGACGATCCACCGGACACGACGAAACATGTGCCCGCTATCGGTCACGATGGGAGAGGCGGGAGCGAATGGCATGCGAAGCCCGGACGAACGCCGGGTCGGTCGTCGCCCAGCCACCGGACATCGGCGGGCGGGCGACGCGTGATGACTTACGACTTAGCGTGTGCCAGTCGTGCCGGTCGAGCCAGACGGCCGACGGGCGAGCGAGTCACCGGTATTGCCGGTGCTGGCGTTTTGTTGCGCCACGCTCTCCAGCTTGCTGGAGATCTCTTCGCCCATATGGTGCAGGAACTCCATTTCCTTGGCGCCGATGCCGCCCGCGCACAATGCGCCGCCCCAGTCGCCGTAGAGCAGTGCCACGGTCTGGTTACGCTGGCGAACCGGCAGCAGGAAGAACGACTTCACGTTCGAGAAGTGCTGGCGGTGCCACAGCGGAATA
This sequence comes from Pandoraea fibrosis, assembly GCF_000807775.2. Taxonomy (NCBI): domain Bacteria; kingdom Pseudomonadati; phylum Pseudomonadota; class Betaproteobacteria; order Burkholderiales; family Burkholderiaceae; genus Pandoraea; species Pandoraea fibrosis. The sequence goes on from NZ_CP047385.1 coordinate 2,502,626, forward strand.
CGCGGCACGATGCGTGGCTCGCGGGCGTTGTCGATCAGAATGGCACGGCCGTTGGTCAGCGCCAGATGGAAGACGTCGGGCTCGAAGGCTTCGGGAAACGTCAGGCCGAGCAGCGGCTGCACGTCGCGTCCGATGCCGAAGCGCATTTCGAACACCTTGCCTGCCGGTGCGCGCACAAACGCCGCGCAATTGACGAAGCCCAGCGACTGAAGAATTGCCTCGAGCGTCAGGTTGAGCAACCCGACGGCATCGGTTTCGCCAGTCGCGGCACGCACTTCCGAGAGACCGTCGGCCAGACGCCGTGCCGAGTCCAGCGGCTTGCCTGCCGGCGGTTGACGCGTGTTCGATGCCCCGGTGCTGATGGCGATGAATTCCTGATGGCTCGTGTCTCGCGCCATCTCTTCGCCCACGGAAACGACCTCGCTGATGTCCAGCGCGAGACGGTCGGCATAACGCTCGGCCAGTTCGGCAAGCCGCGCCGGGTCGGCCCCGCGCGTGAGTTCCGTGACCATCTCGTTGGACATGTTCGCCACGGCGCACAGCCAGTCGGCGTGCGAGAGCGGGGCGTCGCCTTCCAGATCGATCGGGCGCATGCTCGTCGCAATCGACTCGGGCAGTCCCCACTTGCGGGCCGCAGCTTCCGCCAGTTCAGGGAACGAGAGGCTCAACACCTGTTCGCAGGCGTCGCTGTCGCTGATGCCCTGTGCGGCCGCAATGGCCTGAATTTCCACCCATTCGTTCGGGAAGCAATAGGTCACGAGCAGTCGCGCCACATGGTGCAGCAACGTGCAAACGACCGCTTCTTCGCCGTCGCGGATACCGTTCTTCGCCGTGATGTCGCGCGCAAAGGCGCCGGCCAGCGTGGCGCGGGCCAGTTCGCGGGCCATGTCGTCGCGACGAGCGGCAACCTCGCCGAAACCCTCGAGCAGCTTCAGGCTCAGGGCGAGGTGACCGATCGTATCGACGCCCAGAATCATGATCGCGCGCGAGACCGTCGTCACGTTGCAGCCGAACGGCGCATACATGGCGGAGTTGGCCAGGCGGATCACTTTCTGGGTGAGGGCAAAGTCGGAGAGTACCGACGACGCGAGATCGGCCGTGCTCGTGTTCTCGCTTTGCATGGCGGACACAATGCCCGTGACCGAGCGTTGCAGCGACGGGAAGTCGCCGCGCTCGGCCATGCGCTGCCATAGTAATTCGAGCGTTTTTTCTTTGGTAAGACTCATGGTAGCGGGGATATCGGTCAGTGGCCGGCATCCACATTGAGACGCCCGCTCGCAAAGGCCGCCTCGAGTTCTCCCGCAGGCAGGGCTTTCGATACCAGCCAGCCCTGGATGGAATGGCAGCCGCGATCAATCAGCATCTGCCGTTGTTCTTCCGTCTCGACCCCTTCGGCGACAGCCGACAGGCCCAGCTCGCGCGCCAACCCCAGAACGGCAGTCACAATCGTGCGGTCGTTCGGTGACGTCGGCATGTCTTTCACGAAGCTGCGGTCGATTTTGAGCGCGGAGAGCGGGAATCGTTTGAGATATCCCAGGCTCGAGTAGCCCGCACCGAAATCGTCGACGGCGAAACGCACGCCCAGTGTCTGCAACTCGCGCAGGACCAGATTGGCCTGCTCCGGGTCGCGCATGAGCACGCTTTCCGTAATTTCGAGCACCAGCCGGTGACCTTCCACGCCCGAGTCGGCAATCGCTTGCCACACGAGGCTGGGGAACGACGGATGGTGAAATTGCTGCGCCGAGACGTTGACCGACATGTACAGCCCGTCGAGCCGGGTGCGATCCCAGCGCGCGAGTTGCATGCAGGCGGCGCGCAATGCCCAGCCGCCCAGCAGGTTGATCAGGCCATTGGCTTCGGCCAGCGGAATGAATTCGGCCGGCGACACCGGGCCGAGCGCGGGGTGCCAGCGCATGAGCGCCTCGACACCCTTCACGTTCAGCGAGATCGGGTCGCAGATCGGTTGGTAGTGCAAGCTGAATTCGCCGTTGTGAATCGCCTCGAACATGGCCGATTCCAACGAGAACGCCTTACGGTGCAGGTCGCCCAGATCGTCCGTATAGACGAACAACCCGTTGCGGCCGCGATCCTTGGCACAGTACATGGCGGCGTCGGCATGCTTGATGAGCAGGCCGGCCGAGTCGCCATGTTGCGGAAAAAACGACACGCCGATGCTCGTCGTCAGGTGCAGCAACTGATCGCCGACCTGGAACGGTTGCTGCACGGCTGACAGCAGACGCTTCATGATCCCGGCGAGCGCCTGTTCGTTGTCGCAGCCGGGCAGGATCAGTACGAATTCGTCGCCGCCCATGCGCGCGGCCATGTCCGTCTCACGAATCTGTGCGATCAGGCGTTGACCCGCATCGCGCAGGAGCTGATCGCCCACATCGTGGCCGAGCGAATCGTTCACCTTCTTGAAGCCGTCCAGATCGAGCAAGGCGACGGCGAAGTTCGGACCGCCTTCACGGGCGTGTTGAATGGCTTCGACGATGCACTGCTGAATGTACTGACGATTGCCCAGCCCGGTCACCGCATCGCGCACGGCCAGATCGGACAGACGCGCTTCGTTTTCCTTGAAGGCGGTAATGTCTTCGCCATGCACGACGAAAGATGCATTCGCACCGGCGATACGCGGCGTGTATTGTGCAATGCGCAAACGCATCCAGATCCGGTCGGTCAGACCGCGCAACAGGCGAATCGTGCACTGCTGAGGACCGAGGGTCTGGGCGGCGGAGAAGGCGTCTTGCAGCATCGGCACGTCTTCGATGCTGGTCAGCTCGAAGAGCGTGGCGTGGTCGAGGTACTCACGCGAGTACTCGAGCAGACGCAGGGAGGCTTCGGCAATGAAAAGGAAGCGGCCGTCGGCAGCGACATGTGCCGAGAGTCCGCCGGTCAGCTCGACCAGCGCCCGGGATAGTGCGGGCGCCGGCGCCGGGGGGCTGCCCTCGGCGATGGCCGGTGCCACGGTCGAAGGTTCGACCAAAGGCACACCGGCTGGGAGTCGATCTGAACTCATTGTTGTTGTCTGTGCATGCATCACGTCGAGCGCGCTGCCGCTCATTTGCTTCCCCGTTCAGGCAAACGCGCTCATGGCCGGACCGTGGTCCGGCAGGTGTCCGATGGATTGTGGGCCATTATAGCTAAAGACGCCAGCGATTTTGGTAGCCCCAATCCTCGTTTCATGCCGCTTTCCACAGGTTTTCCCGTGTGGGTTTTTTTCTGACAAGACAATCGGGAATTTTTCCTGCATGGCCGTTGGCGTTTGACCGATATTTGCTCTGAAACGCCCATGCCTCGGACCTTTTGCCCACCGTTACACCGTTCGGTGCGATTCTCCTGCGAGCGCCAGTCTACCCAAGCGCAAGGCGCTTGCGGAGGCGGCAATCGTGGATTTTTATCATTGCGATGCAACATCGCCACCGTCATGGCAAAACTCGACGGTGGCGTGTCGCTCGGGCGGGGACATCGGCGGCCACTTATTACGACTGCCAACCACTGCTAAGCGTTGCGCTGTCGATAGCCGTCGATCGGCGCTGACGGCCGGTTCAGGCTTGGGCCGGGCGCTCGTGGGCCAGCGACCACGCGATGCAGGCGCGAGCCAAAGCCGCCGAGGCGTCCAGGCCGAAGCGTCCCAGCGGGGTTTCGCAGGTCGCGAGAGCCACCGGGATTTCGGTGCAACCGAGAATGACGCGTTGCGCGCCGGCGGCGAGCAGTGACTCCATCGCCATGGCGAGCGCTTCACCGCCGCGACGAATGTCGCCGGCCTTCGTGAGCCGGATACCTTCGTTCACCAGCGCCTGGTGGGCGAGCGGTTCAGCCGCCTGAACGAAACGGTAGCCCAGCGCTTCGAGTCGGGGACGGTAGACGTTGGCGTGGTGCGTGCCTTCGGTGGCCATCAGGCCAATGGGGGCGCCCGGGGCGACGCAGGTGGACAACTCGCCGGCGACGGCTTCGACCACGTCGAGCACCGGTAGCCGGGTGCCATGGCGCAAGGCTTCGAGCCAGGCATGGGCGGTATTGCAGGCGATGGCGATGCAGCCGACGCCGGATTGTTCAAGGGCATGTACGCCGTCGAGCATGCCGTCGAGCGGGGAGGCGCCGTCTCGCAGCAGGGCTTCGGTGCGGTCGGGAATCTGGGGAACCGAGTACAGGATGAACGGGATGTGATCCTGGTCGCGGTTGGCCGGGTGTTGATCGACGATCTTGCGGCAGAGGTCGATGCCGGCGGCGGGGCCCATGCCGCCGAGGATGCCGAGCGTGGCGTGCGAATTCATGATGATGGCAATCGGGGGGCAGCGGATACGTGTGGATCGCGGATCGCACGCGGTGCGGGGACTGTGGCCCCCGCACCGCGTACAGCCCGTCAGGATCAGTCGTAAGCCTTGGTGATCGGATCCTTGAACATGGCGCGCATTTCAGGCGTCATCGGGTAGTTCATGTTCTGGTTCTTCGGCGGAACCGGTTGCGTGAACCACTTGTTGTACAGCTTCTCCATTTCGCCGGACTTCTCCATGTCGGCGATGACCGTGTTCACGACCTTGGTGAAGGCCGGGTCATCGCGGCGCAGCATGCACGCGTAGTTTTCAAACTGAAGGTTCGGGCCGACGACTTCGTAACCCTTGGCTTCATCGGCCGGCAGTGCGGCGCGTTGGCCGTACAGCAGCGGCTCGTCCATCACGAAGGCCACGGCACGGCCTTGCTTGACGGTCAGGAAGCCATCCGAGTGTTCCTTCGTCTGGATCAGGTTAAAGCCGATCTCGCCCTTCTTGCCCGACAGAATGCGGTCGGCCGTCGTGCCGGCGGTTGTCGCGATGGTCTTGCCCTTCAGGCTGTTCAGGTCGGTGATGCCCGAACCCGACTTGGCGATCATCTTGATCGAGTACAGGAAGATGTTGTGCGAGAAGCCCACTTGCTTTGCGCGCTCGAACGTATGCGTGGTCGAGCCGCACTCCAGATCGATTGTGCCGTTCTGCATCAGCGCGATACGGTTCTGCGAGGTGATCGGCGTTTCCGTCACCTTCAGGTTCGGCAGGTTCAGGTCTTTCTTGACCGCGTCGACGATCTTGAGCGCGATTTCCTGCGAGTAGCCGATCGTCTTGCCGGTATTGTCCGTGTACGAGAAGGGAATCGACGACTCGCGCACCCCGAGAGCGATCACGCCGGTGTCCTTGATCTTCTTGAGCGTGCCCGTCAGTTCCTGTGCGCTCGCGGTGTGCGCGAACAAGGCGGCAGCAGCGCTGACGAGCAGCAGGGGAGCAAACAGCTTCTTCATGGTCTCTGTCCTATCGGAAGTGATGGCACGGTGGTCCGCGCCGTTGGAATATCAAACGCCAAAAACACTGATACAACCCGACACTGGCTCCCGACGATCCCCGTGGGAGTGATGCCCTGAAACTCCGCGTCCTGCCTCGTTCTGCCTTGTCCTGCTTCGACATCGAGGCCTTCGACCCGGGTGGCCCGCTATGGTCGGCCACGGGAGGTCACCCGGCCAGCCGGGCAAACCCTGCGAGATCGACTGCGGGACGTTTGCCGTCGATGGCGTCGGCAATAACGCGCGCCGCACCCATCGACAAGGTGAAACCCAATCCGCCGTGGCCCACGTTCAGCCACAGATTGCCCAGCTTGCCCGCACGTCCGAGGATCGGACGACCGTGCGGCGTGGCCGGGCGCATGCCTGTCCACTCCAGTGGCGCATGGGCGCTCCCTAGCGCGGGGAACAATCCCGCCGACAGGGTGCGCAAGGCATCGATGCGGTGTGCCGCGATGCGATAGTCGTAACCCACCAGATCGGCAATGCCTGCCACACGAAGATGCTCGCCGAGGCTGGCATAGACAACCTTATTGTCCGCGTCGGTCACCGACACCTGCGGTCGGGCGTCGAGCGGCGCGTTGCGATACGTCAGGCTGTAACCCTTGAGCGGATACAGCGACACCGACTCGCCGACCGTGCGCAGCAATGGCATGGCGGCCAGCCCGTTGGCGACAACGCAGGCGTCGACCGTCACGTCGCCTGTGCGGGTGCGAATCGCTTGCACGCTGCCACCGCGCACGTCGAAGCCGGTGACTTCGCGCTCGAACAGCAGCGTGCCGCCAGCGTGCGCGCCAACGAGCCGCGCCAGTTCCTTGCACAGCAACTGACAATCGCCAGTGCCTTCGCCGGGCGTATGAATGCCGCCCGCCAGTTCGCCGGCGATCTTGCCCAGCGCGGGTTCCAGCGTGGCGCACGTCGCGGCGTCGACACGCCGTTGCGCGTAACCGAGACCATTGGCGAGTTCCAGCGAACGTTCGGCCGCGGCCAGTTTGTTGGCATCGCGATACACCACGAGTTTGCCGCTCAGGCGATAGTCGAACGACACCGACTCCTGCGCAAGAAATTCCAGCATCACCTCGCGGCTGTGCAGGCCGAGCGAGAGCAGGCGCAACGTGGAACTGGCGTTGGCCGGTGCGTTGCAATGTTTGACGAACTCGATCGACCAGCGCCAGAAGTCCGGATCGAACGACGGTCTGATGCGCAGCGGCCCCGTGCGTGAAAACAGCAGCGAAGGCAGTTGCGAGAGAACGCCGGGGGCGGCGAGCGGCGACACATAGCCGTAACTCAACTGGCCACCATTGGCGAAACTCGTCCCGAGGCCCGGACCGCGTCCGGCGTCGATGACGGTGACCTCATGGCCTGCGCGAAGCAACTGATACGCGCTGGCGAGGCCGACGATGCCCGCCCCGATGACTCCAATATGCATGACGATGAATAACAACGAAAAACGCGAAAGAAAGCAAGGCGGAAAATATTCCGGGCGGGAGGACGGGGGGCCTCGCGGCGGGCTTTCTACACCACCTCTGCTACGCAGTGTAGAGCGAGAAAATTCGGTAACCTATGCGGATTTGAGGCAGCATATGTCTTTTAGCTATAGGGTCGGCGTGACTGTCGATCCGGCATTCGGGACAGGGGGACGACGTCAGGCATGAAATTGCGGCATATCGAAACGTTTCGCGCAGTCGTGCTGACCGGCTCGGCCAGCGGCGCGGCGCAGTTGCTTAACGTATCGCAGCCCGTCGTGTCGCGCGTGTTGCAGCACGCCGAGCAGCAACTGGGCTTCAAGCTGTTCGACCGCATCAAGGGCCGGCTCGTGCCGACAGCGGAAGCACGCCGTCTGTATCCCGACGTCGAGCGCATCTTCAGCGATCTGGAACGCCTGCGCACCACGTCGCGCAACCTGCGCCAGCATGGCGTGGGCCATCTGCGCATCGCGGCGACACCGAGTCTCGCGCAGAGCCTCTTGCCCGCCGCTATCGAGCGCATGCGTCGTGCCCATCCGGATGTTGTCTTCGAACTGATCACGCATCACACCACCGAGACGATTACCGCCATCCTGACGTCGTCGGTCGATGTCGGCATCGTCTCGGCTCCGCCGATGGCGGCGGGCATTGTGAGCCGGCCGGTGGCGCAAGGGCATATCGTGCTGGCCGTGCCCGCGTCGTGGCCGAAGCTCTCGCGTCGTGGCCCGGCAAGTGCCGACGCGCTCGTCGGGCGCGATCTCATCAAACTGCACGACGACACGCCGCTCGGCGCGTTGATCAACGAACGTCTCGATCAGACCGCGTTATTGCAGGATGCCGAACTGATGGTGCAGACGTACTCGCTCGCGGCGGCGCTCGTCGAGCATGGTCTGGGCTATGCGTTGCTCGATCAATTCACGGCGGCGAGTGCGCATGTGCAGACGCAGCGACTGTATCGGGTGGCGCCGGCGATTGAGTTTCCGGTCGAGATGTTGCGCCCGGCACACCAGCCGGAGTCCGTGCTCGCGGACACATTGCGCCGGCATCTGGCCGACGTTGCGAGCGAACTCAGCGAGCGCGCCGAGGCGTTGTGCGAGGGGCGGGAGATCGTGTTGACGCCGGGCGACGATGCCGACGAGGGCTAGCCCAGCCGGGCCGACTCAGCGGCAGCTCGGCTCGCTTTTCACTTCAAAGTCGCGAAAAGGTTGCGCCTGAAGCTTGTCGGCGAGTGAGGGGTAGTTCGCCTGCACGAAGCGTCGCGCGCCAGCCATGTCGAATTCGGTGCGTAGCCAGATCTTGCCGTCATGGCTGTCGAGCACCAGGGTGCCCGCGTAGATCACGTCACCCCGGCGAACCTGCACGGTCGGCACCTTGCGGCCCTTGCAATAGCGGAAGCGATAGCTGTTGTCGGCGGGGGTAAATTCCATCGGCCCGAAGCGCTCGTTGCGCATGAGCGGCGAGACACGCATGGCGACGAAGCCGCGCGTGGGCGGATTGCTGTTGAGGGTGCGGGTGACTTTGCCGCCGACGATGCCATTGACCGTCTGCGAGAACTCCGAATAATTCCACGGGCCCCAGGTGCTTTGCAGTGGCGTGTCGAGGCCGACGATGACGATGGCGTACTCGTCGAGGGTGTCTTCGGTGAGGGCGGGGTTGGGCGGAACGCCCTTGGTGCTGCACGCGGCCAGCCAGCCGACGGCCAGCGCCATGAATGCCGAGCGCCGGGTAAGGCGTGCAAAGCGCACGACACGGGAGAACCACAGGGTACGCAGTGACCTCATTGCAGCCTCCATGTCGCGCGTGGCGCTCAGGGGACGATCCGGGTCTCGACGAACCCGGATGGCGACAAACGTTAATCCTGCAGGAATCTTACCTTGACCTTGCGGCCTTTGACACGGCCATCTGCCAGCTTGCGCAGCGCGGTTGGCGCGATGTCGCGGTCCACAGCAATATACGTGAAGTTCTCGAGCACGTTGATCTTGCCGATCTGGGCCGCCGCAAAGCCGGCCTCGCCGGTGAGCGCGCCGAGTACGTCGCCCGGACGAATCTTGTCCTTCTTGCCGCCCAGCATCTGAAGCGTGACCATCGGTGGCAGCAGGTGTGCGCTACCCGACGGCGTGAGTTCCGAGAGCTTGTGCCACGGCACTTCGTGGCCCAGCGCGGCTTCGATATTGCCCACGCGTCCCATCTCGTTCATGCTGGCCAGACTGAACGCCCAGCCGTCCTCGTCGGCACGGCCCGTGCGGCCGATGCGGTGGACGTACACCTCGGGGTCGGGCGTCACGTCGACGTTGATCACCGCTTCGAGTTGCGCGATGTCCAGCCCGCGCGCGGCCACGTCGGTCGCCACGAGTACCGAGCAACTGCGATTGGCGAACTGGATCAGCACCAGATCGCGCTCGCGCTGCTCCAGATCGCCGTGCAGCATCAACGCGTGAAAGCCCTCGGCGCGCAGCACGTCGGTCAGATCCCGGCATTGTGCCCGGGTATTGCAGAACGCGATGGTGCTGACCGGGCGGAAATGGTCCAGCAGTTGGCCGACGGCATGCAAACGCTCGTTTTCGCTCACTTCATAGAAGCGCTGACGAATCTTGCTCGCGTCGTGCTTCTCTTCCAGACGAATTTCGCGCGGCGTGCGCAGCAGGCGTTGGGCGAGCTTGGCGATGCCTTCCGGATAAGTGGCGGAGAAGAGCAGTGTCTGGCGCGAGGCGGGCGTTTGACGCGCAACGGTGGCGATGTCGTCGAAAAAGCCCATGTCGAGCATCCGGTCGGCTTCGTCGAGCACCAGCGTCTTGATGTTGGCGAGCGAAAGCGTGCCGCGCTCCAGGTGGTCCATGATGCGTCCCGGTGTGCCGACGATCACGTGGGCGCCGTGGGCCAGGCTTTCCGCCTGCGGACGCAGCGGCGAGCCGCCGCACAGCGTGAGGACCTTGATGTTGTCTTCGGCGCGTGCGATGCGTCGCACTTCCTGTGCGACCTGTTCGGCGAGTTCGCGCGTGGGGCAAAGCACAGCGGCCTGCACGGCGAAGTCGCGGGCATCGACTTGCTGGAGCACGCCCAGAGAGAAGGCGGCGGTCTTGCCGCTGCCGGTCTTGGCCTGCGCGATGATGTCGTGGCCGGCGAGGATGTCCGGCAAGGACGCCTGCTGGATGGGCGTCATCGAGACGTAACCGAGCCGTGCGAGGTTCTCCTGCATGGCAGGCGAGAGCGGCAGGCTCGAGAAGGGGGCGCTGTCGTTGCGCGATTCGGTGGCTTTTGAGTTCATGCGCAATTATACCGGTCGGGTCGGGCCAGGGCGGGGCTCAGGGTTCACGCCGTTGCCAGCCCGGGGCCCCGGGCGTAGCATGGCTTTGCCTGTCGATGTCTCGTCCATTCCCGCTTGAGGTTGCCCATGCCCGCGAATTCGGAAGAGAAAGTCCGCCAGCACATGGCGGAAGTCGTCACGATGGCCGGGGAGCGTGCGCCGGAGGTGGCCGCGCTGTTCGAACCGTTCGTGCGACATTACTACGGTCTGGCCGATGCCGAGGATGTTGTCTCGCGCAGTGTCGCCGATCTTTATGGTGCGGCGATGGCGCACTGGCAACTTGGCCAGAAGTTCGTCTCCGGCGAGCCTCGCATCCGCATCTATAACCCCACGCTCGATCAGCACGGCTGGCATTGCAGCCATACGGTCATCGAGATCGTCAACGACGACATGCCGTTTCTTGTCGATTCGGTGACGATGGAGATCAACCGGCAGGGGCTCGCCCTGCATTCCGCCTTTCACCCGGTCTACCGCATCAAGCGCGACGCGGCGGGCAAGCGTCTCGCCGTGGCGCCCGGCGGGGGGCTGGTGCGCCCGGCCTCTGCGGGCGAGCGCTCGGGCGCGAATGCCGGGAGCAACGTCGGGGCGCTGCTGGCGTCGGGCGGAGGCAGCGCGGCCGGCGAGGCGGGGGCAGCGACGCAGAACGGCGGCGACACCACGGCCGACGGCAGCCGTTTCGAATCGTATATCCACATCGAAGTCGACCGGTTTTCCGAGCCTGAGCGGATTCAGGCGCTGGCGGATGGCCTGAAACGCGCGCTGGGCGACGTGCGCGCCGCCGTCGAAGACTGGCGTGCGATGCAGGCGGCGGCTCACGCGGCCATCGAAGCCCTCGCGCAGCGTGCCGCGCACAAGGGCGTGAGCCAGCAGGAGCGGGCCGAGATCGACGAGGCGCAGGCGTTCCTCGACTGGATGCTGGCTCGCCATTTCACTTTCCTCGGCTATCGCGACTATGAATTGGTCGAGCGCGACGGCGAGCATTACCTGCAAGGCGTGGCAGGCACCGGTCTGGGGGTACTTCGGGAAGCGCGACGCGACGCCAGTACTCCCGACATCACCCGTCTGTCGCCTGGGGCCATCGGCATCGTTCAGGAAAGCGCGCCGATCTTTCTGACGAAGGCGAATTCGCGAGCCAGCGTGCATCGTCCCGGTTATCTCGACTACGTGGGCGTCAAGCGTTTCGACGCACAGGGGCGCGTGTGCGGGGAGCGTCGTTTCCTGGGCCTGTACACGTCGACTGTCTACATGGTGCCGGCCGACGAAATTCCCTTGGTGCGCCGCAAGGTCGCCGAAGTGATCGGGCGCACCGGGTTCCTGCCGAACGGGCATCTGGCCAAGACACTCGCCACCATTCTCGAACAGTATCCGCGCGACGAACTCTTTCAGATCGACGTCGATCAACTGGCCGATATTGCGCTGGGCATTCTGCGCTTGCAGGAGCGTCAGCGCACGCGCCTGTTCGTGCGACGCGACCGCTTCGACCGTTTCGTGTCCTGTCTGGTGTTTGTCCCGCGCGAGAAGTTCAACACCGATCTGCGTGTGCGTGTGCAGAACCTGTTGCAGGCGGCCTATCACGGCACGAGCGTTGAGTTCACACCGCAGCTCTCCGAGTCGATGCTCGCGCGCATTCACATCACCGTGCGCACCGAGCCGGGGCACGTACCCGAGGTCGATGTGAACGAACTCGAAGCCCGCATTGTCGAGACGACACGTCGCTGGCAGGACGATCTGTCCGACGCACTGCGTGAGCAGTTGGGTGAGGAGCGGGGCACGCGCGCGCTGCGGCGCTATGCGCAGGCATTCCCCGCCGGGTATCGCGAGGATTACGCCGCGCGCGTGGCGGTGCGCGACGTCGAGCTGATCGAACCGTTACTCGATCAAGCGACGCAAGCCGCGCCAGTGCACACCGCACCAGCGGGGGCCACGCCGCTCGCCATGCAGCTTTACCGGCCGCTCGAAGCCCCGTCAGGGACGTTGCGCTTCAAGATCTATCAGGCGGGCGAGCCTATCGCGCTCTCGCGCAGCCTGCCGATGCTCGAACACCTCGGGGTGCGGGTGAACGACGAGCGCCCCTACCGGATCGAGCCCGCCGACGCGGGCGTCGTCTGGATGCACGACTTCGGCATGACGAGTCTGGATGGCGCGGACGTCGATCTGGAACACGCACGCACCCGTTTCGAAGACGCCTTCGCGCGTATCTGGGCGGGCGACGTCGAGAATGACGATCTCAATCGTCTGGTGCTGCAAGCCGGGCTCACGTGGCGCGAGGTGCGCATTCTTCGGGCGTATGCGAAGTACATTCGTCAGGTCGGCTCGACATTCAGCAACGCGTACATCGAGAGTGCGCTGACCGGGAATCCGTCGATTGCGGGCATGCTCGTGCGCTTGTTCCTCGCGCGCTTCGATCCGGCGCTGGGCGAGGAAGTGCGCACGTCGCAGGCAGAACGGCTGCGCGCGCAAATTCACGCGGCGCTCGAAGACGTTCCCAATCTCGACGAGGACCGTATCCTGCGCCAATTCCTCGGCGTGCTCGAAGCGACGTTGCGCACCAACTACTTCCAGACGGACAAGGACGGCGTCACCCAGAAGACTTACCTCTCCTTCAAGTTCGATCCGTCGAAGGTGCCGGGCCTGCCCGAGCCGAAGCCGATGTTCGAGATCTGGGTGTATTCGCCGCGAGTGGAGGGGGTGCACCTGCGTGGCGGACGCGTGGCACGCGGCGGCCTGCGCTGGTCGGATCGTCGCGAAGACTTCCGCACCGAGGTGCTGGGTCTCGTGAAGGCGCAGATGGTGAAGAACACCGTGATCGTGCCGGTCGGTTCGAAGGGCGGCTTCGTGGTGAAGCAGCCGCCGTCGCCGGGGGATCGCGATGCGTATCTGGCCGAGGGCGTGGCGTGCTACCAGACATTCCTGCGCGGCCTGCTGGATCTGACCGACAACTATGTCGACGGCCAACTGGTGCCGCCACCGAAGACCGTGCGCATCGACGGCGACGATCCCTATCTTGTCGTTGCGGCCGACAAGGGCACGGCCACGTTCTCCGATTACGCCAATGCCATTTCGGCGGAGTACGGCTTCTGGCTTGGCGACGCCTTTGCCTCGGGGGGATCGGTCGGCTACGACCACAAGAAGATGGCCATTACCGCGCGCGGCGCGTGGGAGTCGGTGAAGCGTCACTTCAGCGAGATGGGGGTCGACACCCAGTCGCAGGACTTCACGGTGGTCGGCATCGGCGACATGTCGGGCGACGTCTTCGGCAACGGCATGCTGCTCTCGAAGCACATTCGCCTGGTAGCGGCGTTCGACCATCGCCACATCTTCCTCGACCCGAACCCCGATGCGGCAGCGTCATTCGCCGAGCGCGAGCGCATGTTCCAACTGCCGCGCTCCAGTTGGGCCGACTACGACACCCGTCTCATCTCCGAGGGCGGCGGCGTATTCCCGCGCACGGCCAAGACCATCGCGCTTTCGCCGCAGGTGCGCGAGTTGATCGGCACCGAGGCCACCGAATTGCCACCGACCGATCTGCTGCGCGCGCTGTTGAAGGCGCCGGTCGATCTGCTCTACAACGGCGGCATCGGGACCTATGTGAAGGCGAGCACCGAGACGCACGCGCAGGTGGGCGATCGCGCCAACGACGGTTTGCGAGTGAATGGCGCGGAGCTGCGCTGCAAGGTGGTCGCCGAAGGCGGCAATCTCGGACTGACGCAACTTGGGCGCATCGAGTACGCGCAGCACGGCGGGCGTATCAATACGGATGCCATCGACAATTCGGCGGGCGTCGATTGTTCCGATCACGAGGTCAACATCAAGATTCTGCTCGGTCTGGTGGTGACCGATGGCGAAATGACGCTCAAGCAGCGCAATACGTTGCTCGCGGAAATGACGGAAGAGGTCGGCACGCTCGTGCTGCGCGACAACTATCTGCAAACGCAGGCGCTGTCGCTGGGACGCCTGCGCGCCGCCGCGGCGCTCGACGGCGATGCGCGCTTCATGCGCTATCTCGAACGCGCCCAGCGGCTGGTGCGCGCCATCGAGTTCCTGCCCGACGACGACGCCCTCGATGCGCGGCGCGCGGCGGGCGCGGGTCTGACGTCGCCCGAGCGGGCGGTGCTCATGGCCTACAGCAAGATGTGGCTCTACGACGTATTGTTGGCGAGCGATCTGCCCGATGCCGGTTTCGTTGCCGAGGGATTGCCGTCGTACTTCCCCACGCCGTTGGCAAGTCGGTGTGGTGCGGCGATGCTGCGGCATCCGCTGAAACGAGAAATTCTCGCCACCATGCACGCCAATGCGCTCGTCAACCGGGCGGGGGTGACGTTTGTGCATCGGCTGAGCGAGGAGACGGGCGCGGAGCCGGCCGACGTTGTGCGGGCCAGTCTGGCCGCGCGCGGCGCCTACCGTCTCGACGCGCTGTGGCGCGAGGTCGATGCGCTCGACGCACGGGTCTCGCACGAGACACAGGCGTCGCTCTTTACGGCCATCGCGCAGTGGCACGAGCAGGCGACATTGTGGTTCCTGCGCCGGCGCCTGACCGATGTGCCGCAGACCGTCGAGCGGTTGCGCAGTGTGCTCGATCCGATTCTGCCGACGCTCGACACGCTGGTCAGCGGCGAGGCGGCCGACGACGCGCGCGTCAAATCCCAGGCGATGATCGATGCCGGGGTGCCGACATCGCTTGCGCAAACCGCAGCGGGCATTGGCGCACGGGTCGCGCTGCTCGATATCGCCGAGGTCGCCAGCACCAGCGGGCGTGAGCCGGCGCTTGCCGCGCAGGTGTACTTCGCGCTCGATACGCCGCTTGGTTACGGCTGGTTGCATAGCGGTGTGCTGGGCCTGCCGATGCAGACCCATTGGCAGCGGCTCGCGCGGGCTACGTTGCTCGAAGAGTTATCGGTGCTCAGGCGACGTCTGACGGCGAGCGTGCTCGAGGGTGGCGAGCGGCCTGACGTCGATGCCGGCGACGTCAGCGATCAGAGTCCGGCGGGTCAATTGGTCGCCGGGTGGCAGCGCACGCATGCGGAAGCGTTGGCGCGTTATCACCGCGTGCTTGCCGATCAGGTGGCCGTGGGCAATGCGGATCTCGCCATGCTCTCGGTCAGCCTGAAGGCGTTGGCGGAGGTCGGACGCTGACGCGTGGCGAGTGACGTGCGGTACGGTGTCGCGCAGCTATCGGCGATCGAAGCATGCGGTGATTCGACGGGATTGCATATGCGGCGTGAGCGCAATTCCTTGTGGCGAATGATTGGTTGGGCGAGGGCGGCACGGGTGGTGTAATCGACGCGGATTTCGCTTTTTTACCGCAGAGGACACCCCCGTGGGTCGTAGACGTTTTCTTTCCCGCACGCTTCGTCTGGCGGGCGCTGCCGCGTTTGGTCTGCCGCCGCTAGTCGCTTCTTTTCCTGCCTATTCCCGTGACGAGTCCGGCGCCGCGCAGGCGATCCCCGCCGGGGTGACGCTGCGCGTCGGTCTGGCGAGCCGCCTGGGGCCGGACGTTCAACTTCAGATCGCTGGGGCATTGCGCGACCTGCCGTATCGCATCGAATGGGCGAGCTTCGATGCGGCGCCGCCGGCACTCGAGGCGTTGCTTGGCGGACATATCGATGTCTTCTCCGGCGGCGATACGCCCACGCTCGCGATTGCGGCGCGCCCGGGCAATGCCTTCGTGGTGGGGGCGCAGAACAATGGCCTGTATGGCGCGCTGCTGGTGCGCGGCGATTCGCCGCTGCATCAGGTCAGCGAACTCAAAGGCAAGCGCGTGGCGGTGTTTCGCGGCTCGGGCTTTCACAACAGTCTCGTGTCGATCATCGAACAGGCGGGGTTGCGCTGGCAGGATATCGAGCCCGTCTATCTGACACCTGCCGACGGTCTGGCCGGGCTGATCAGCGGCAAGGTCGATGCGTGGGGCATCTGGGATCCGAATGCCGCGATTGCCCAGCGTCAATATGGCGCGCGCATTCTCGCGACACCGCAACGGCTGTCCTACTCTTTCCAGTTTGCAAGCAAATCCGTGCTCGACGACAGCGCCCGGCGCGCTGCGCTACAGGACTATCTCGTGCGGGCACAGACCGCCGCCGACTGGGTGCGAACGCATCCGCAGGCATGGGCTGGCAAACAGACGGAAACCGCGCGTTTGTCGCCTGACGCCGCTGCGCTCGCGGCAAGCCGCACAGGCGGGCAATTCACGCCCATCGACGACGCGCTCATCGCCACCGTGCAGCAGGAGGCCGATCGCTTCGCGTCGCTCGGCATCATCGCGCGGCCGGTAGAGGTGCGTTCCGTTTTCGATGCCCGCTTCAACACCGTATTGGCGGCGGCTGCCGCGCGTGCGACGGCCTGATGACGTCGTCAGCTTCCGTGGCCTTCGTGCCATTCCTCCCATCCATTCCATCGACGTAGAAGACGAGGTCTCCGTGAGCAACTTGCGTGAATATCTGCTGCAAAAGAAAGGCGCCGTGACGAGTTGGCGAAACAAGATCCGCGACGACGGTTCGCAACCGGCGCAGTTGAGCGCGCGCGTCACAGCGGAAGGGCGCACCGGTGTGCGTCGAATTCGTGTGCGCGACTTCCAGATCATCTTCGACAGCGGGCCCGAACTGGCCGGCCATTCGCTGGGGCCGGGTTCGCAGGAGATGCAACTTGGGGTGCTGGGCACCTGCCTCACGCACATCTTTCTGACGCAGGCCGCGCTGCAGGACGTGCCGCTCGATACCATCAATGTCGAGGTCACGGCCAACATCGATCATCGGGGCGGTCAACCGGGATTCGAGGACGTGCCCGTCTATCCGGTCAATGTGCGCTACACGGCGCATATCGAGTCGCCGGCGTCGCGAGAGCAGATCGCTGCACTGCATGAAGCGGTCGAGCGCACGTGCCCGATCTACAACTTCCTGATCAATCCGCAAACGATTCAGGGCCAGATCGAACACACGCGCACCGCTGCGTGAGTGCGTGAAACGATTCCCGGCGTGGCGCGAGGTCACGCCGGTAGCGACTGATTTACGGATACCCTGTCATGCCCATCGAGATCCTCGGCACCGTATCGCACAGCCGTGTCACCGAGACCACCGGATTGCGCGGCGCCAGTGCCTTTGAACCGGAATACATTGCGGCGCTTGCGCGTGCCCATGAGCAGGCGGGCTACGACCGCGTGCTGATCGGTCACGAGTCGTGGCGTCCCGACGCGTTCCAGATTGCCGCTTATGTTCTGTATCAAACGTCGCGTCTCGGCGCACTCGTGGCGCATCGTCCCGGCTTCACACAACCGACGCTGGCGGCGCGTCAGGCGCTCACATTGGAGCGTCTGGCCGGGGCAGGGCGCGTGGCGTTGCACATCATCACCGGTGGCGACGAAGCGGATCAGCGTCGTGATGGTGACGACGTACCGCACGACGCACGTTACGCGCGAACCGACGAGTATCTCGATGTCCTCAAACGCGTGTGGCGCGAGCCGTCGCCATTCGCGCATCAGGGGGACTTCTACCGTGTCGACGGTGCGTTTTCGGCAGTCAAGCCACATCATCCCGATTCGATCAGGTTATCGTTCGCGGGGGCATCGGATGGGGCGGTGCGAGTGGGGGCGAAGCATGCCGACATCTACATGCTCTGGGGCGAGCCGCTTGCACCGACGCAGGCGTTCGTCGAGCGCGTCCAGGCAGAGGCGGCGCGACATGGACGGCAGGTGCGTTTCAGCGTGTCGCAGCGGCCGATTCTGGGGGCGACCGAATCGGAGGCGTGGGAGCGCGCCGAGCACATCTTCGAGACATCGCGCCGGGAGCTGGAAGCTGCTGCGAAAGCCGAGGGGCCGCGCTTTTCGTCGCCGGTGCGTAGCTCCGTCGGTGCGAAGCGCCTCAACGCCGTGGCGCAGGAGCAGGACATCGCGGACGAGCGTCTCTGGCTCAAATACACGCGTCTGCTCGGGGCAGGCGGCTCGACCTCGGCGTTGGTCGGCACCCCGGAGCAAGTGGCGCAGGCCTATCTCCGTTATTACGACATTGGCGTGAGCGCCTTCTACATTCGCGGCTGGAATCTGCTCGACGACACCGTGGAGTACGGTCAGACGCTGATCCCGTTGCTGCGCGAAGGGGCGGCCGAGCGTGACCGGGTACTGGCGAGCGCGGCCCATCGCTAGCCGAAAACCCGGCTCGCCAACCTTTATTAAGCGTTTACACAAAAGACGCGAAACGGCGTATGATCCGGGAAAACCCTAGGATTGAACTGACTCGCGCGAATGCTTGCCCGTCGCGCGGGATGGCGCGTCCTGGGGTTTCGTCGATTCCTGATCCCCTGCGCAATGCCCAACGACACCCGCCCTGCGAACGGTCAGTTCGCCACGACGCTGCAAATCGTCTCCACCGTGTTCTTCACGTTCCTTTGCTATCTGACGATCGGTTTGCCGCTCGCGGTATTGCCGTCGTTCGTGCATGTGGATCTGGCTTACAGCTCGGTCGTGGCCGGCCTGGCCATCAGTGTTCAATATCTGGCGACGCTGCTCTCGCGCCCTTACGCCGGTCGCACGGCCGATGCCTGGGGACCCAAGCGCACGGTGCTGTGCGGACTGGTCGCGTGCGGCGCGTCCGGCTTGCTCGTGGCGCTGGCTGGCGTGTTTTCCGGCGTAGCGTGGCTGTCGCTGCTCAGCCTGATTCTCGGGCGTCTCGTGTTGGGTTTCGGTGAGAGTTGGGTGTCGACGGGCGCGATCATGTGGGGCATTGGTCAGGTCGGGCCGTCGCATACCGCGCGCGTCATCTCGTGGAATGGTGTGGCGACCTACGGCGCGCTGGCACTGGGCGCGCCGCTGGGCGTTGCGCTCGACAATACCTATGGCATCGAAGCGCT
This sequence comes from Pandoraea fibrosis, assembly GCF_000807775.2. Classification (NCBI taxonomy): domain Bacteria; kingdom Pseudomonadati; phylum Pseudomonadota; class Betaproteobacteria; order Burkholderiales; family Burkholderiaceae; genus Pandoraea; species Pandoraea fibrosis. The sequence continues at coordinate 2,521,539 of NZ_CP047385.1, forward strand.
GGGCGGCGCGATTGCGCTGTCCGGCGTGGTGGGGTTGCTGCTCGCGCGTATGAAGCGTGCGACATCTGTAATCCATGGCGAACGCCTCGCATTCCGTGCGGTGCTCGGCCGCGTGTTGCCGTTTGGCATGGGCCTCGCGCTGGGCTCGATCGGCTTTGGCGCCATTTCCACCTTCATCACCCTTTACTACGCAAGCCATCACTGGGACAACGCCGCGCTGGCGCTGACGGCGTTCGGCTTGTGCTTCATGGGCGTGCGGTTGTTGCTTGGCAGCAGCATCGGACGCTTCGGCGGCTACCGTGTCGCGATGGTGTCGTTCGCGCTCGAAGCGTTTGGCCTGATCGTGCTGGGCATTGCGCCGACAGGCTTCACGGCGCTGCTGGGCGCGGCGCTCTCGGGGGCAGGTTTCTCGCTGGTGTTTCCGTCGCTGGGCGTAGCAGCCGTCAACCTCGTGCCCGCACAGAACCGTGGTGCGGCACTGGGCGCGTACTCCGTGTTTCTCGACGTGGCGCTTGGCGTGACGGGGCCGGTAGCGGGTCTGATCGTCGGGGCTTACGGCTATGCCGAGGTCTACCTGTGCGCGGCAATCGCCGCCGTTGCGGCAGTCTTGCTGACGCTGTGGATGGCGAGGGCAGCACAGGCACGCGAAGCCGAGAAGAAAGTCGTGCAGACGGCCTAGGCGTCATACCTTGCGGCGGCGCGATCAACCTGCCGTCCGCTTCTGTGTTGCCACGATGGCGGCCAGCCGCTTGATCAGGCCGGGGATACGCGAAGCGTCGGTATCGCCGTAGCCGATCACGAGGCCGTTGTCCGTGGGTTGCGGGTCGAGTGCAAAGCTCGACAGGGCGCGGGGGCCGATGCCTTCGCGTTGCGCAGCGGCCACGATGGCCTTGTCGGGGAATGCGGGGTCGAGCCGTACCGTCAGATGCAGGCCGCAGCGCTCCCCGATCACCGCATACGCCGGGTCGAAATACCGGGCCAGCGCATCGCGCAATGCGGTCTGACGTTCCCGATACAGGCGCCGCATGCGGCCCAGATGTCGCGCGAACTGACCACTCCGGATGAAATCGGCCAAGGCGAGTTGCTCGAAGCGGTGACCGCCGCGCAGGAGTTCGTCGAGCGCGTCGCGCGCTTGTGTGGCGAGTGCTGTCGGCAGAATCAGGAAGCCGAGACGCAGCGCGGGAAACATCGTTTTGCTGAACGTCCCCACATAGACGACCGGGCTCTCCGGCACCATGCCTTGCATGGCGGCGATGGGTTCGCCCTGATGGCGAAACTCGCTGTCGTAATCGTCTTCGAGAATCCATGTGCCGTGACGCCGGGCTTGAGCGATCAGGTCGAGACGGCGCGATGCCGACAGCACACTGCCCAGTGGATATTGATGCGAGGGCGTGACATACACCAGTCGCGGTGGCGACGTCTCCCAAAGACCTTCCGGAATCACAATCCCTTCGTCGTCGACGCGCAGCGCTTGCAGGCGCACATCGCTCGAATGAAACGCGGCTTTGGCGCCGCGATAGCCGGGGTCTTCCATCCAGACCGTATCGCCCGGATCGGTCAGTAGACGCACGCAGAGAATCAGAGCTTCGTGCGCACCTTCCGTGATGACCACTTGCGAGGCATCGCAGCGCACGCCGCGAGAGATGCGGAGGTGACCGGCGATGGCGTCGCGCAGTGCGGGCTCCCCCAGCGGGTCGCCGTAGTGGTAGTGCCGTGGCTGGGCTTCGCGCATGACACGTTCGAGCGTGCGACGCCAGGTACTGGCGGGGAAGCGAGTGAGCGCGGGCACCCCTGGCGTGAATGGAAGGGGTGTTTCGTCGGCGCGTGCGGCGTGCCGGGTGGATGGCAGACGTTGAATGCGCCGAGAGGCGGCGGGTGTCGTGGCCGGTTCGTCCAGCGCAGGGGGCAACGTGAGCGCTTCTGCCTTTTGCTTGGCGGCTTCGGCGGCGAAGTGTGGATCGAGCGAGAGTTGTGCGACGCGGGTGCCGAGTCGATGGGGGACGATAAAGCCTTCTGCGGCGAGTTGATCGTAGACGATCGAGACCGTATTACGGGAGACGGCGAGGTCTTCGGCGAGCGTGCGGGAGGCGGGAAGCCGGGCACCGGCGGGCAGGCGTCCTTCGAGAATGGCGTGTTTGAGTCGGGAGAGGAGTTGTTTTTGGAGTGACGTGCTGCGTCCGGGGCCCACGGCGAGGGGGCTATCGAAGAGTGCGGCGACGTTTTCCGGCGAGTGATCGTGGGTGGCGGTGCGGCCTTTCGGGGCGATAGTCATGGCGACGGACGAAATAGAGGGAGAGAAAATAGCCTGGTGGGTGTTCAGGCAGCACCGAGGGCGTGTGAGGCCGGACCGGGGCCCCCTTCCGCTGCGAGTTGGGTCACTGTCTGAGTGGCGGAAGGGGGCTCCGGTCTGGCTTGCGAGGAGGGGTTTCGCGCGAACAGTGGCACCATGAAATTCTCGAATGATGGTGCTTTTAATCGTACCACCGAAGCGCTACTTTGAGCATCATGAGCGAAATAGGGATCGCATTTCCGGAGAACGAAGGACATGACCGAAGCATTGAACTTCAACGAATACGAACAACCCATTGGCCCTGCGCTGCCGGACTGGAAGCCGCGTGCGCAACCGCCGCGCACGCCGATAGAGGGGAGATACTGCCGGGTCGAGCCGTTGGATGTGGAGCGTCATGCCAGGGAGTTGTACGAGGCATATGCGAGTGCTGCCGACGGTCGCGACTGGACGTACATGAGTGGTGGCCCGTTCCCGGACTTCGATAGCTACTATGCGTATGCGACCAAGTTGTCTGCATCGACGGATCCGTTGCATCACGCGATCATTGATCGGGAGACGGGCAAGGCGGTGGGGACGTTGGCGCTCATGCGCATCGATGCGGCGAACGGTGTGGTCGAAGTCGGCCACGTCGCGTATTCCCCGTTGCTCAAGCGCACGCGTGCGGGAACCGAGGCGCAATACTTGTTGATGCGTCGTGCTTTCGACGAGTTGGGGTATCGCCGTTACGAGTGGAAATGCGATTCGTTGAATGCTCCGTCGCGCAGAGCGGCGGCGCGTTACGGTTTCACCTTCGAGGGCATATTCCGTCAGGCGATTGTGTACCGGGGCCGTAGCCGTGACACCGCGTGGTTCTCGATTACCGATGGCGAATGGCCGGCGATCAGCCGTGGATTCGAGCAATGGTTGTCGCCTGAGAACTTCGATGCGCAGGGGCAGCATCGCGCGAGTCTGGCCGCATTGATTTCGATGGCGAAGGCGTAAGTTCGCGCAAGGGCGACTCGCTGTCATCCGTTGCGTCGTCGCTTCGTTGCCTCGAAAAGTGAAACGGCCCGCCGGGGAATCCCTCCGGCGGGCCGTTTTGTCAGCGGGGTGTCGAGTCTGTCGAACCGATCAGCCCGGGAAGAACACGTACTTCAGCACGAAGAGGACAGCGATCACCCAGGCGGCCGGGTGAACTTCCTTCGCGCGGCCCGTGAACAGCTTGAGCACGGCGTAGGAGATGAAGCCGAAGGCCAGACCCGTGGCGATCGAGTACGTGAACGGCATGGCCAGCGCGGTCAGTGCGGCCGGCGTCGCTTCCGTAATGTCGTCCCATTCCACGTCGAGCAGTTCGCGCAGCATCAGACCGGCGACATAGAGCAGCGCCGGGGCGGCTGCGTAAGCGGGGACCGACCCGGCCAGCGGTGCGATGAACAGCGCGAGGATGAAGAGTACGGCGATCGTGAGCGCGGTGAGGCCCGTGCGGCCGCCGGCCTGAACGCCCGACGCGCTTTCCACGTAGGCGGTCGTGCTGCTCGTACCCAGCAGCGAGCCGATGAAAATCGCGATCGAATCGGCGAAAAGTGCGCGTCCCAGGCCCTTGTAATGCGTGCCTTCGAGCAGGCCGGCGCGTTTCGCCACGCCCATCAGCGTGCCCGTCGCGTCGAACACTTCTACCAGCACGAACGCCAGAATCACGTGAACGAAACCGGCGTGCAGTGCGCCCGGAATGTCGAGTTGCAGGAACGTCGGGGCCAGGCTCGGGGGCATCGCGAAGACACCCTGGAACTGGTTCAGGCCCAGCACCATCGAGAGTACCGTCACCACCAGAATGCCGATCAGGATGGCGCCACGAACGCGCAGGGCGTCGAGCACGGCGATCAGGAAGAAGCCGAAGATCGCCAGCAATGCTTGCGGCGAGTGGAGGTCACCCAGACCGATTTTCGTTGCCGGGTTTGCCACGACCACACCGGCATTACCGAGTGCGATGATCGCGAGGAACAGCCCGATACCGGCCGCAATCGCACATCGTAGCGATTTGGGTACCCCGGCAATCAGCCATGATCGTATGCCTGTCACCGTCAGGATGATGAACAGACAGCCGGAGATAAACACCGCCCCCAGTGCCTGCTGCCATGTGTAGCCCATGGCGCCCACGACCGTGAAGGCGAAGAAGGCGTTCAGCCCCATGCCCGGCGCCATGCCGATCGGGTAATTCGCGACGAACGCCATGACCACCGAGCCGATCGCGGCCGCAAGACACGTCGCCACGAACACGGCGCTCTTGTCCATGCCGGTCGTGCCGAGGATGTTGGGGTTGACGAAAATAATGTAGGACATGGTCAGGAAGGTCGTAAGACCTGCCACCATTTCTGTCCGTACACTGGAGCCATGCTCCTCGAGTTTGAAGAATTTGGTCAGCAACGTGCTCTCCTTGTGACTTTGTTATGCCGTTGTCCGTGTGCAGCGGGGGCGCGCGCATTGTACTGCGCGCGAACCCGTGCAGCGGAGTTTGTCAGAACTTGGTGCGCATGCCCACCCCGAAAGTATTCCCGGCTTCGAGCCCGGAAACCTTGTCGTTCAGGTAGGCCACGTAGAGATCGGTACGCTTGGAGAGGTTGTAATCGTAGCCGAGCGCCCAGGTGTTGCGGCTCGTGTCGTTCATGCCCGAATTCTTCGTATAGGCGAACGATGCCATCACGCTGCCCCCGCCGAGCGGCACCGAGACACCCAACTGACCGCCGTTCGACGTCAGATTGCCGCCAGTGATGGTGTTCTTGATGTACTGATACTGGCCGTAGAGTTTGACCACCTGAAAATCGTACGTCAGACCCGCTTGCAGGGCCTGCTGATTTCGGAATCCGGTGATGCCGGCCTGATCGTCGGGCGTCGAATCGAACTTCACCTGCTGATACGCAAGCGTGGCGGCGAGCGGGCCGTGGAAATACATCGCGGCGGCGCTCCACTTGTTCTGGCCCATTTCGCCGGCCTTGTTGCCGAACGCATACGAGAAGCTGGCGCCGAGCCCCTTATAGTCCGGCGTGGCGTACATCACGGCGTTGTTCCAACCGGAATCACCGACGATCCCCTGACCGGCCAGGCCGAGGAACGTGTGATAGACCATCGGGCTGAACGTATAAGAATCGACGAACGGGTTGAAGAGAATCGTCGAGACGAAATAAGACGTCGTGAGACGCCCCATCGTGACCGTGCCGAGCGTGTTCGATTGCAACCCGACGTAGGCATTGCGTGAGAAGAAGCTGTCGCCGGTAAAGCGGCCGTAACGTCCGCTCTGTGGCAGGAAGAAGTCCTCGAGCGTGAAGATCGCCTTGAGTCCGTCGCCGAGATCCTCCGAACCCTTCATGCCCCAGTAGGAGGTGGACATCCCGCCACCGCCTTGCGTCCATGCGCGTTCGCCGCCCGGTGCTTTCGCGGCACCCACCCAGGCATCGACCTGACCGTAGAGCGATACGTTGGATTGCGCTTGGGCGACGCCCGCCGCGCCGCAAACCGCGAGGGCGAGCGCGCCCCGCAGCCAACCTGCTGCCTTGCTCATGTATGTGTCTCCGTCTCGTTTTAGTTTGTGCGTGCCTCTGAACTTCTCTTATTCACCGAAGAGTGCAAGGGGCACGCCTGAGTCATTGACACACTGACTTCGCTTAGCGCGGGTATCGGTGCTGCTTTGAGGCGTGATCATTATTATCAAGTTGCCTCATGGGATATATCACCTGGTTCTGATACTCGGTATTCCGTTGTTGACGGCACAATTTTCGGGTTAACACTGGCGGTTGACCTATTGCACGCGGTTTGCGGTCTGCCATCGGCGGGGTCCCCGTTTTCGTCGCTCCACGAAATTCGCTTTGGAAAACGGGGACCCCACCGACGGCCATCTCCATACCTCCAATCCGATGCAACCTTCCCCGCTACGCCCGCCAGCACAATCGCTCACCTCGGCTATCACGACGACACCCCCTGATCCAACGCGAAGGGTCTCGTCGCCCGTCCCCACGTGCTTCGCAACAGATGGGGCCCGAGCGACGAGACCCTCGACATCCCACCAGTGCCTCAACCGCCCAGTCCACAAGCGCCATGCCTACCGACAGCGTTGCACCACCGTTGGGATGCCGGCGTCTTGCGTCTTTCCAGATGACACTCGTGAACCGGGCGTAATGAAGTGCTTGGGGGGTATCGAGGCTCTCGACGACCGGGCCCCATCTGTTGCGAAGCACGTGGGGACGGTTGGCGAGAGCCTGGGCGTTGGATGAGGGGGTGTCGTCGTGAAGATGGAGGTGGGCGGGAGGGGCGAGGTGGGGAGGGGGATGGGTTGCGACGATACGAGGGGGGAGTTTCGAGCCGTCGGGCCAGTCCCCGTTTTCCAAAGCGAATGTCGTGGAGCGACGAAAACGGGGGCTGGCCCGGCGGCCGACCACTGACGGTGAGTGCTCGTCAGCCGTCAGCGGTCCGCAAAACGCGTCAACGAACCGCGCGCCAACTAGCGTGATGTGCCTCGAGCCAGTTTTCGGCGAGCGTCGGATCTCCGTGGCGGTTCGGATGAAACGAGGGCGCGAGGTACTTGAGCATCGGCCCGGTGCTGCGCCACACAACGCCATCGCGACCGAAAAACATGGTGGTGAAACCCCACCATGTCCGTGGCTTGAAGAGCGTGCGATCGTGCCAGAGGTTGTTGATCGTCTGCGCGTGACTCTCCAGCGCGAACATGATGAGCACGTAGAGATAGGTGAGGATGCGCTGACGCTCGCTGCCACCTAGCGCGCGATACAAATCGAACGCCACTGCCTTGTGCTCCGTTTCTTCAGCCGCGTGCCAGCGCCACATCAGGCGCATCTTCGGCTCAGCCTTCGCGAGCCAACGGTCGTACCGAAGTGCGCCGTCGCCGAATACCGCAGTGCAGTGCTCGTAAGCCGCGGTCACGGCGAGCATGTACATCGGCGAGAGCTTGCGGCGGCGAGCCCATTGAATGCGCCTCGTCGCCCAGTGCTCCCAATGATTGACCAGTCCTTGCTTCGCCAATTGCGCGTTGTACTGGCCATGCAGATGACGATGCGTCGCTTCCTGGCCAATGAACTGTGCGATGTCGGCACGCAGCTTGTCGTAGCGGGCGTCGTCGGGCAGACAATCCATCGTGTCGCGTACCGAGTCGATGAACGACTGCTCGCCAACGGGAAAGCTCATCGACAGAGCGTTGTAGTACATCGTGCGGTACGCATCGCCGCTATGCCAATGACGCTCGAAGCCATTGGCCAGATCGACAGTCAGCTTGCGCACGGTCAGGGCGGAAAGGTCGTTGCTCATGGTGTCTTGCCTCTCTGGCGGTAATGACGAATTCGCGGCGCCGGGAAATGCACAAGCGCCACGTGATCGGCGTCACTTGAGTTTCGTCGTAAATGTGAGCATTATTCATTTTCCAGGCGTCTTGCCGCAACTCGCTTCCCGCTCAGGTTTTTCGATATGTCCGCATCCAAGCCGCCCACTCCCCCGAACGCCCCGTCTGCCATGCGAAAGCGGCCGATGCAGGCACGCGCGCAGCACACCGTCGAGACGATTTTCGAGGCCACTGCTCAGGTTCTCGACGAAGAAGGGGAGGCGGCGCTCACCACCAACCGCATTGCCAGGAAGGCCGGTTTTTCCATCGGCACGCTTTACCAGTACTTCCCGACCAAAGAAGCGATTCTGCTGGCGATGATCGCGCGCGAACGCCGCCGCGTGATGGACGAACTCAACGAGCGCATCGCGCGCGCCGCCGAAGAAGGCGCCGATCCCGAGCGGGTCATTCGTGAGCGGCTTCGGGTGCTCATCGAAGCGTTCGGTGCGGGCGGGCGCGTGAAGCGCTCGCTCATCAAAATGGCGTGGCAACTCGATCACCACGAGAACATCATGCAGGCCATGCGCGAGGCGGCCGAACATATTGCCGTTGCCATGTCGCGGCGCGATGCGCCCGAGATGCGTCCGCCCACCGCCGCCACGGTTTTCGTGCTCACGCGCGCTGTCATGGGGACGCTTCGCTCCGCCGCGCTCGAAGACTCCCCGTTGCTTGGCACTCCGGAATTCGAAGACGAGCTTTACCGGTTATGCTGGGGCCTGTTGCGCGCAGACGGCTAAGGTTCAGAGCACCGGCCGGCGTACCCCTCCGATAGATCCAGCAGTTCGTACACAGGAACGCGTTGCATGGGCGAAATCGTCAAGGCGGTCAGCATTCTGGCCGGCGGCGTCGGTATCTTCCTCATCGGTATGGCGATGATGACCGATGGCCTCAAGCTCGCCGCAGGCCCGGCGCTCGAGCGCATTCTGGCCGGTGCGACCCGTACCCGCTGGCAAGCCTTCGCCTCCGGCGTGCTGGTCACCGCCATCACCCAATCGTCCTCGGTCGTCACCATCGCCACGATCGGCTTCGTCAACGCCGGTCTGCTCAAACTCGGCGGCGCTCTCTGGCTGATGTTCGGCTCCAACCTCGGCTCGACCATGATGGGGTGGATCGTCGCCGTCATCGGTCTGAAATTCAATATCGATGCCTTTGCGCTGCCGATGATCGCGACCGGTGTGGCGCTGCGGCTGACGGGCTCAGGTTCTCGACGCGGCGCCATCGGTAACGCGCTGGCCGGCTTCGGTCTGCTCTTCTTCGGTATTTCGCTGCTCCAGTCGGCATTCATCGACATGGCCGGCATGATCCGCATGCCTGACGGCGACGGGCCGCTCGACGTGCTGCTGCAAGTGGTCGTCGGCTTCATCCTCACCTGTATCGTGCAGTCGTCCGCCGCTGCGATGGCCATCACGCTGACCGCCGCGCAGAACGGCCTGCTGAGCGCGCAGGGGGCGGCGGCCGTTGTCATCGGCGCGAACGTTGGAACCACCGTGACCGCCGTCATCGCCGCGATCGGGGCAACGCCCAACGCCCGGCGCGCCGCGATGGCACACGTCGCCTTCAATGTCGTGGCCGCGTTGGTGGCATTGTTGCTGCTGCCTTGGATGATTCGCGCCATCACTGCCGGCATGTCGTGGATGGGCTACGCCACGGACCCGGCCATCAAGCTCGCGATCTTTCATACGACGTTCAACGTGCTTGGCGTACTGTTGATGATTCCGCTCGCTACGCCGCTCCTGCATTGGTTGCAACGCCGCTTTCGTACCCGCGAGGAAGACGAGGGCGCCCCGCAGTTTCTTGACGACAACGTGCTGCAAGTGCCACAACTGGCCGTGGATGCCCTCAAGCGCGAGGTCGAACGGCTGGGTGTGATGAGCCGCCATATGGTGCGAGGTGCACTGACCGGGATGAGTGCCGGGGTGCTGGCGCAGGAACACGCGTCCGTCACCCGGCTGAGCAGCGTGTGTCAGACGTTCGCCGAGCGCATGAGTCGGGCCGCGATCGAAGCGGCCTCCGCAGAAGCGCTCGCCGATACCCTTCGTACCCTGCGTTACTACGACAGTGCCGCCGAACAGGCGATTGCCGCCGCCGCGCTGCACGACCAGACCGGTACTGCGACAGGACACGCCGACGTCTACACCGCCTTCGTGCGGGAGTCGACCGCGCTCCTCGATCATGTCGAAAGCGATACGCTGCCCGCCGACGGCGGCGACTCGCTCGCCACGCACGCCTCCGCCATGGAGGCCGCCTATGGCGGACTCAAAGCCAAACTGCTGGCCGATGGTGCCGCAGGAACAGTGCGCATCTCCATCATGGAAGAAGCGTTGCGCCGCTACAGCGCACTGCGCCGCGCGCTTCAACAGACGATCAAGGCCAGCACCCATCGCGCCAAAGGCACCGATCCGATCGATTGACCTCAAATTTGCGGCGTCGCCACACTGCGTGAACGCACCTTGCGTTACGTCAGGGGCGTCGCTAGAATGCAAACTGATTTTTGGTACGCGGCAATGTTCTGTGCCGATGCCACGTAAGCGTTCACGTGAACCAACGCATTCTCCGCGACAGCGGCCGGTCCTTCCGGCTCGTCGGTCGAGGGGCGTGCGTTCGTGAGTGAACCGCCGGGCTGCCCATTCAGCGCTATTCCCCGGTTCTCTACGCGCCACAAGCGCCTTCTCCCCCGATCTGCCTGTACCGCCTGTTGGCACCGACGCCTTTGTCGCGGTCGTTTGTTTTCGCCGGTTCGCGTCTGACGCCTGACGTTCGACGTCGCAAGCCTGACGTTCGCCGGCACCCCATGGAGTCCTCTCGCATGTCGTCGTCTTCCGCTGCACGGGCTGAATCAGCCAAGTCTGCGGCCCCCCAAGCGGCCGCCGTGCCTGCCAACGCCACGGCGTTGCTGGTGCGCTTCTCTCTCAACGTTTTTCTGGCCTGCCTGACCATCGGTATGTCGCTCTCCGTCGTGCCCTTGTTCGTGCACGACACGCTCGGATATCACAACGTCATTGTCGGCTTCGCCGTGGGTATCCAGTCGCTCGCTACCGTGCTCACACGCAAGTTCGCGGGACGTACCGCCGACCAGCGTGGTGCGCGCGTTGCCCTTCAGCGCGGTTTGCTATTCGTCGGCCTGTCCGGCATCGCGCTGCTCGCCACCAGTCTTGTGACCTTCGCACCCGCACCGCGACTCGGTGTGTTGACGCTCGCCCGGTTGTTGCTCGGAGTGGGCGAAAGCCTTTGCATTACCGGCACGCTGACGTGGGCCATCGGCAGCCTCGGCGCGGCACAATCCGGGCGTGTCATGTCGTGGACAGGGGCTGCGGTGTTCGGCGGTTTTGCCGTGGGGGCACCGCTGGGATTAGCCCTTTTTGGCAGCACTGCGCTCGTGGGCGTCGCCGTGGCGATCTGCCTGCTGCCGTTGGCTGGCTGGGCGGTGATCACGCGCATTCCGGGTGTCGCCCCCGCACACCACGCCGGCGGCGCGCTGCCGTACTCGCAGGTGCTGCGCATCGTGTTCCTGCCGGGCCTCGCGCTCGCGCTGCAAGGTGTGGGCTTCGCCGTTGTCGGTGCGTTCGTGGTGCTGTACTTCGACGCGTCGCGCTGGTCGGGGGCCGCCATCGCACTGTCGGCATTCGGTTTGGCGTTCGTGCTGATGCGCCTGATCGGCGGACGCTGGCCCGAGCGCTTCGGCAATCTGCGCGTCGCCCAGATCTCGCTGGCGGTCGAGGCGCTCGGACTGCTGCTCGTCTGGCAAGCGCCAGTCGCATGGCTGGCATTGCTCGGCACGGCGCTTGCCGGGGCAGGGGCGTCGCTGATCTTCCCCTCGCTGGGCATCGAAGTGGTCAAGCGCGCCCCTGCCGCGAGTCGTGGCACCAGCCTCGGCACGTATGCCGCGTTTCAGGACGTCGCCATTCTGCTGACCGGCCCGCTGGCCGGGGCCGTGGCCAATCCGTTCGGCTATCGCGCGGTGTTCCTGTGCGGTGCCGTGGCCGCCGTGCTCGGGGTGATGGTGGTCGTCATATTGCGTGCACGTCACCGCTGATCCAGCAGCCCTTGGCGGCGTCGAGCGGATCGCGTAGCGTCACGGTGATGGCGGAGGGGCGCCCCATCGCCACCCCCTGACGCACCACGACGCCGCGCTCGCCGGGCGCAAGCCAGCCATAGCGGCGCGCACCGTAGAGCAGAGCGGCGGCGGCTATACCGGTTGCCGCATCTTCCGGATAGCCGGATGCGCGCGGAAACTGACGCGCCTGCAATACCGGCAGGGCGCGTCCGTCGCCAACGTCTTCGCGGGCGCAAGGGTAGAGGCCCGTGGACCCGATGGCGTCGCACGTGGCGAGCATTGTGGTGAAGTCGGGCGTCAACGCCTGCAACTGGTCGACGCTGCGCAACGGCACCAGCGTCTTCACACGGCTGGTCGCTGCATGACAGATACCTTCGAGGGCGATGTCGTCGGGCGAAATCCGCAGTGCTGCACAAATCGCTGCGATGGCGCTCGCATCGATGACCGGTTCGGTCCGCCCGGACGGCTGGCTCACCTCGATGTGCTCGCCGTCTGCCGCAAGCCGGCCTTCGACTTGCCCGCTGAGCGTCTCGATCGTGACGGGACTGCCATCCCATCGTCCGGCACGGCGCAATACCCACAACGCGCCCAGCGTGGCGTGACCGCACATCTCCATCTCGTGATTCGGGACGAAGAAACGAAAGCGCCAGGCGTTGCCCGCGTGCTCCGGGGCCATGACGAACGCACTTTCATGCCCGTAGTGCGCCGCAACGGCACGCATGTCGTCAGCTGTCATGGCATCGGCGTCGAGCACGATGGGGGCCGGATTGCCGCCTTGCGCGGCCGCCGGAAAGACGCTCACCAACGAAACCGTCGCCGGCGCGGGAAGGGGGAGAGGTGCGGGTGATGTCATGGCAATAGGGGTTCGGAGAAGGGATCGAGGGAAGGGCTGGCGATGGATGCGGTCGCTCTCGCGACGAGCACGGCAAGGCAACGCCGAATGCAGTCGGAAAGATCCAAGATTACGCGCTATCCGGCGCGCGTGTCAGGGGCTTCAACCCTGAATTTCCGATAGCTTTTCGGACGTATCCCGCTAGCAATACGCTTGTCAGCCGCCGGTCGCACCGTCACGCGTGGCGTTTCGAAGTTGACGTCCAGCGCAACGTCGTGGTGTGTCAGTTCACGCGGAGCGTCGCATCGACGCGACATTCTCGTCAGCCGCGAATTCAGACGACAACCCACGATCGAGGAAGCGTTCGAAATGAAGCGGTGTCCTATGGTTTACAATCCGGTCGGCCTCCCAATAACGAAAGGGGATGGCAGGGTGAGAAACGTCGCGCAACGGCTGACTGGCCGGGAGCGACGTCCGGAGACAATGCTTCCGGACTCCGCGTAATCGGTTCTCGTACAGCGAGAATCGTGAGGTCTGTCAGAGCCGTCGAGTAGGTAAGGCAGCGTGATCGGTGCGAGTGGTCCAGAGGCAGCGTTGCAGTCGTGATTCTGGCTGTGTCAGCGGACAAAAGCGCAGCCAAGCTTCGAAGTGGAGACCATGAGTACTATCGCTAGCGGTGTCAAACCCAACGCGCATACGCGCGAGATCGAGGCGCAAGCCTATGCAAAAGCGACCTGGCGTTTGTTGCCGTTCCTTTTCCTGTGTTACGTCGCGGCCTATCTTGACCGCGTGAATGTCGGCTTTGCCAAGCTGCAAATGCTGAACGACCTCCAGTTCAGCGAGACCGTCTACGGTCTGGGCGCCGGGATCTTCTTCATCGGCTACTTCTTCTTCGAGGTGCCGAGCAACATCATCATGCACAAGGTCGGTGCGCGTCGCTGGATCGCGCGCATCATGATCTCGTGGGCGGTCCTCTCCGCCGCTACGCTGCTCGTGAAGACGCCGACACAGTTCTATCTCGTGCGCTTCTTCCTCGGCGTGGCCGAGGCGGGTTTCTTCCCCGGCATCGTGCTGTATCTGACGTACTGGTTCCCGGCGCAACGACGTGGCCGCATGAACGCCCTCTTCATGATTGGCATTCCCATCGCGGGCGTGTTCGGCGGGCCGCTCTCGGGCTGGATTCTCGCGGCGTTCAATGGCGTTGGCGGTTGGGCCGCATGGCAATGGCTGTTCTTCATCGAAGCCATTCCGTCGGTAATTCTGGGTGTGGTGACGCTGATGTATCTGCCGAACGGCATTCGCGCAGCGTCCTGGCTGTCGGAAGACGAGAAGGCGATTCTCGAGCACAACATTGCTCAGGACAGCGCAGGCAAGGCCGAGCAATCGGTCGCCTCGGTGTTCTCGAACGGCCGTGTGTGGCTCATGGCCGCGATCTACTTCTGCTGCATGATGGGCCTGTATGGCATCGGCTTCTACCTGCCGACGCTCATCAAGGCCAGCGGTGTGAAGAGCGCGCTCGACGTTGGCCTGCTCACCGCTATTCCTTACGCCTGTGCCGTGGTCAGCATGATTGGTGTCGCGCGTAGCTCGGACCGCACGCGTGAGCGTCGCTGGCACTTTGCCGTGGTGTCGTTTGCCGGCGCCGTGGGACTGTACCTGAGCACGGTGTGGGGTAACAACGTGCCGCTCGCGATGGTCGCCCTTTCGGTCGGCACGGCAGGCATGCTTGCCACGATGCCCGTCTTCTGGACCTACCCGAGCGCGTTGCTCGTTGGCGGTTCGGCGGCAGCGGCCATCGGCATGATCAATTCGATCGGCAACCTCGCAGGCTTCGTGAGCCCGTTCGTGATCGGCTGGCTCAAGGACGTGACGCAAAGCACCAACGCGGGCATGTACTGCGTGTCGGCGGCGCTTGCTGTTGGCGCCTTGCTGGCGCTCACGCAATCGAAGGCGCAGGTCAATCGCTGATTGATCCACGGTCTGATGGGGCGAGAGGCGGCATTGTCCGCGCTCGCATCATCGACTTGAAGCCAATAAAAAAGCTGGCATATGCCAGCTTTTTTATTAGGTGCTACCGGGCGATCCTCGCAGACCGCCCGGCGTTCGACAAACCTCGTCGAACGTTTTCCCGATGCCTTACGCCTTCGCGACGCTTTCCAGCGCGGCGTTGAACGTCTTGCTCGGGCGCATGACCTGTTCGAGCTTCTCGAAGTCCGGCTTGTAGTAGCCGCCGATGTCCGTCGACTTGCCTTGCACGTCGGCGAGTTCGCCCACGATGGTCTTCTCGTTCTCGGTCAGTTGCTTGGCCAGCGGTGCGAAGGTCTTGGCCAGATCGGCGTCGTCCGTTTGCGCGGCCAGTTCCTGCGCCCAGTACATCGCCAGATAGAACTGGCTGCCACGGTTGTCCAGCTCGCCGGTCTTCGGCGACGGATTCTTGTTGTTGTCGAGCAGCTTGCCGGTCGCAGCGTCCAGCGTCTTGGCGAGGATCTTGGCACGTTGGTTGCCCGTCTTGATGCCCAGGTCTTCCAGCGAGACGGCCAATGCCAGGAATTCGCCCAGCGAGTCCCAGCGCAGGTGGTTCTCTTCCACCAATTGCTTGACGTGCTTCGGCGCCGAACCGCCGGCACCCGTTTCGTACATGCCGCCACCTGCCATCAGCGGCACGATCGACAGCATCTTGGCGCTGGTGCCCAGTTCCATGATCGGGAACAGGTCGGTCAGATAATCGCGCAGAATGTTGCCGGTCACCGAGATGGTGTCCAGACCGCGGATCACGCGCTCAAGCGTGTAACGCATGGCGCGCACTTGCGACATGATCTGGATGTCGAGGCCATTGGTGTCGTAATCCTTCAGGTAGGTTTCGACCTTCTTGATCAGTTCGGCTTCGTGCGGACGATACGGGTCGAGCCAGAACACGGCCGGCATGCCCGAGTTGCGCACGCGATTCACAGCGAGCTTCACCCAGTCGCGGATCGGGGCGTCCTTGACCTGGCACATACGCCAGATGTCGCCGGCTTCCACGTTCTGCGAGAGCAGCACTTCGCCCGTAGCGATGTCGACGATGTTCGCCACGCCGTCTTCGGCGATTTCGAACGTCTTGTCGTGCGAGCCGTATTCTTCTGCCTTCTGCGCCATCAGGCCCACGTTCGGCACCGTACCCATCGTGGTCGGATCGAACGCGCCATTCGTCTTGCAGAAGTTGATGATTTCCTGATAAATGCGAGCGAACGTGCTTTCCGGGATCACAGCCTTCGTGTCTTTCGGACGGCCATCGGCGCCCCACATCTTGCCGCCGATGCGGATCATGGCTGGCATCGAGGCGTCGACGATCACGTCGTTCGGTGCGTGCAGGTTCGAGATGCCCTTGGCCGAGTCGACCATCGCCAGTTCCGGGCGGTGCTCGTGGCAGGCGTGCAGATCGCGGATGATCTCTTCACGCTTCGAGCTGGGCAGCGATTCGATCTTTTCGTACAGATTGACGAGACCGTTGTTGACGTTCACGCCCAGTTCGTCGAACAGCTTGCCGTGCTTTTCGAAGGCTTCCTTGTAGAAGATCTTCACGGCGTGGCCGAACACGATCGGGTGCGAGACCTTCATCATGGTGGCCTTCACGTGCAGCGAGAACATCACGCCGGTCTTGCGCGCGTCTTCCATCTGCTCTTCGTAGAACTCGCACAGCGCTTTCTTGCTCATGAACATGCTGTCGATGATTTCGCCGTCGAGCAGCGAGACCTTCGGCTTGAGCACGATTGTCTTGCCGCTCTTGGTCACGAGTTCCATCTTGACGTCACGGGCGCGGTCGAGGGTCATCGACTTTTCGCCGTGGTAGAAGTCGCCATGCTTCATGTGCGCGACGTGCGTGCGCGACGCCATGCTCCACTCGCCCATGCTGTGCGGGTGCTTCTTGGCGTAGTTCTTGACGGCGAGCGGTGCGCGGCGATCCGAGTTGCCTTCGCGCAGCACCGGGTTCACGGCCGAACCCAGGCACTTCGAGTAGCGCTTCTGGATGGCCTTTTCTTCGTCGGTCTTCGGATCTTCCGGGTAATCCGGAATCTTGTAGCCCTTCGATTGCAGTTCCTTGATGGCGCTCTGCAACTGGAACACCGACGCGCTGATGTTCGGCAGCTTGATGATGTTCGTGCTCGGGTCTTGCGTCAGACGGCCCAGCTCAGCGAGGTTATCCGGCACGCGCTGTTCTTCCGTCAGGAATTCGGGGAATTCGCCGAGGATACGGCCCGACACGGAAATGTCGCTCGTCTCGACCGACACGCCCGCCGGTGCCGTGAACGTGCGAATGATCGGGAGGAAAGAGCCGGTGGCCAGAAGCGGTGCTTCGTCGGTCAGGGTGTAGATGATGCTGGGTTGCTGCGTACTCATCGCTGGTCTCGGATTCAAGAAGCAGGGAAAGGTGGGGGAACGCCGCTGACTGAGGTGACAGTCTGCTAGCCAAGACAAATTTCCCTGATTGTGACACGGGGCGGGGGCAAAACTGAAATGCCTTTTCGTAATGTGAATGCTTATGTCTTATATAAGACTGGCTCTGAAGGTCCCATAACTTCGTGAAAAACCCCGCAACATGAGGCGGGGCTTCGGTATGGCGGGATCGGGCGTCGCAAAGAGGAAAAGCAAATGCCGATCAGATTTTTTGTTTGGTAGAAAAAATCTATGATTTCACGCGCCGGAGTGGGGCGGGGGAAGGCGAGCCATGGGAATGAGGGGGGCTCGTGTGGGGCAATTCGAGCGCACGTGTTTAGGGGGAGGGGATTTTGACGAAGGACTAATGAAAAAACCCCGGAAGCCATCGGGCGCCGGGGTTTTTTGTGTGGGCATCGATAGGAATCGCTTGCCACTTATCTGGTGGGTGGTACAGGGATTGAACCTGTGACCCCTGCCGTGTGAAGGCAGTGCTCTACCGCTGAGCTAACCACCCAAATCATTAACTAAATCAATGATCTAGTGCCGATTGCTGAAGCTTTCGTTTCGCAATCAGGAGCAGAACTTTAACTGTTTTCACAGAAGCCTGCAACCTTTCTTTTGTTCTTTTTTGCTGCCGTCGTGACGATATCTCTCGATCACTTCACGTCGTTTCTTGCGATGACTCGCAAGCAGCAAAGACAGCGATTATAGGGGCGTTTTTTTCGTTTGGGAAGGGCTTCGTGCGAAATTTTCGCAAAGTCTCGGTTCGTTCTGCACGAGCTTACGCGGCGGGCGGCGCATCGCCTTCGGGCGGTGCCGGTTCCTTGCGCCACACGCACGTTCCCTTCATGCCCTTGTCGATACCGTTAAGCACGTCGTCGTGAAGCGCGATTTCTTCGGTCGCGGCTGCGATGACCGGCAGATCGAACTGGCGCAGCGAAATCTTTTCGCGATGCGCACCTGCCTCGCCGCCATCGCTATCGTCCGCATCGATGACAAGACTTTCCTGACCGCGCGTCATGGCGAGGTAGACATCGGCGAGCAGTTCCGCGTCGAGCAATGCGCCGTGCAATGTACGGTGTGCATTGTTCACGCCGAGACGTTCGCAAAGGGCGTCGAGCGAATTGCGTCGGCCGGGGAACATCTCGCGCGCTCGCATCAGCGTGTCGATCAGGCCCGAGCAGTGCTGCATGAACGGCGGCCAACCGAGTCGGCCGTACTCCATATCGAGGAAGCCCAGGTCGAACGCTGCATTGTGGATGATGATCTCGGCTCCACGGCAATACTCGCGCAACTGTTCCGCGATTTCGGCGAACTTCGGCTTGTCGGAGAGGAATTCGGTGGTCAGCCCGTGCACCGCCAGAGCGCCCGGGTCGCTGTCGCGCTCGGGGTTGATGTAAAAGTGCAGGTTGTTGCCGGTCAGGCGGCGATTGACCAGTTCGACGCAACCGATTTCCAGCAGACGGTCGCCCGTCTTGGCGTTCAGGCCGGTGGTTTCGGTATCGAGGATCAGTTGTCGCATGATGTTCGGTAAGTCTCGTGTGCTTTCGGAATTGGCGCGCTGGGGCGATAGTGCCTCACGCAACGCGCGGAGGGTGCTTCAGGGGATCGTCGCCAGCGTGCTAACCGCGACGCAGGCTTTCCACGCCACGATTGGCCAACTGGTCGGCAGCTTCATTGCCTTCGTGTCCGGCGTGGCCCTTCACCCAGCGCCAGTCGATCTCGTGCTTCTGCGAAACGGCGTCGAGCGTCTGCCAGAGATCGGCGTTCTTCACCGGCTCCTTGGCGGCCGTCTTCCAACCGCGCGCCTTCCAGCCGTGAATCCACTCGCTGATCCCCTTTTGCACGTACTGCGAGTCGGTATGGAGCACCACATGGCAGGGTTTGTTCAGGGCTTCGAGCGCGCGAATGACGGCGAGAAGCTCCATGCGATTGTTGGTCGTGTTGGCTTCGCCACCGAACATTTCCTTGCGGTGTTTGCCCGCGACGAGCAGGGCGCCCCAACCGCCGGGGCCGGGATTGCCTTTGCAGGCACCGTCGGTATAGATCTCAACTTGCGGCAAGGTCATCTCTCAAACAATCAATCGGGCGCGTCGGTCGCTTCAGCCAACTGGCGATGCGTGGTGTTGGGCGTGGCGACCGGTGCCGCCGCTGGCTGGAGGCCGAGTATACGCTTGCGGACTTTGCCGACCAAGCGCATGCCGCGCACCCGCTTGACCGCCCGCACCGCATAGAGCGCGCCGAAGATCGGCCACCAGCGATCGCCGGCCGGCTCCATGAACTCGAAGCGTTGCAGCCAGTGGTCGCCGCGCAGGGGCGGACGGTAGCAGCCGAAGCGTCCGCGATCGATATCGAACGACAGGAGCTTGAGCCAGTCTTTCAGGCGCGTAAATGCGATGAGGTCGGCCCCGGGTGGCAGAAACGGCGCACCGGCGAGCCGGCCCAGCTCCTCGCGGGCTCCCCACAGGCTCAGATTGTTGAAGCCGGTGATGATGACCTGCCCCTCAGGAACGAGAATGCGCTCGACTTCGCGCAGGATGTCGTGAGGGTTCTCGGCAAACTCGAGCACATGCGGCAGTACCACAAGGTCGGTACTTGCCGTGGCGATGGGTAACTCGTCGAACCGGCTGACAAGAATGTCGCGGGCGACCATGACGGCGGGGCCGGCATCGCACGACGGTGTGCTGCCCGTCGTGTCGCTGGCGGCCTTGGTCATGAGCGGTGGGGCTTCGGCGCCGCGTGCGGCGGGAAGAATGAGGCCGCGATAAGGCATGCGGTTTTCGCGTAGCGTATCCAGCTCGGGACGGCCAAGTTGCAGCGCGTGATAGCCGAACAGATCCCCGACCCATTGATCGAAGAGGGCCTGTTCCCATGCAAGCGCGTAGCGGCCTGGCGGTGAGACGAGCCAGACGGGCCAGTCTATAATCGGACGTTCTGACATGGTGGCGAGTATATATGGATGCGCACGCAGATGCGGCGAGTGAGCCGTCGGCCGGTACACTGACCGTCTTCCCCGTTCCCGCGTTCCAGGACAATTATCTCTGGGTCGTCGATAACGGCAAAGATGCCGTGGTCGTCGACCCGGGCGACGCCGCGCCGGTGCTCGCTTATCTGAAATCGCGCGGCCTCACGCTGCGCGCCATTCTCATCACACACAAGCACGCTGATCACATCGGCGGTGTCGACACGCTGCTCGAGCATTTCGACGTTCCGGTGCACGGCCCGGCTCACGAAGCCATCGCTTGTGTCGATCATCCGCACGAGGGGGGCGAGACGGTTCATATCGCGTCTCCGGCCATGACGCTCAAGGTGATCGATGTGCCCGGTCACACGTCGGGACATATCGCGTACTTCCTCGGCGCCGGGGTGGCAGGCGCGCCCCATCTGTTCTGCGGCGACACGCTGTTCTCGTGCGGTTGCGGCCGGCTGTTCGAAGGTACCCCCGCGCAGATGCTCGCGTCGCTCGATGCGCTTGCGGCACTCCCGCCCGAGACACTCGTGCATTGCGCGCACGAATACACGCTCTCGAATATTCGCTTTGCGCTGGCCGTCGACCCGGATAACGCGGCCCTCGCGGCGTGGCATCGGGAGGCTACGGCGCTTCGTGCTGCCGGACGCCCGACGTTACCCACCACGCTCGCTCAGGAGCGTTTGACGAACCCTTTCCTGCGCAGCGACGCCCCGGCGGTCGTCGCGGCCGCCGAAGCCCATGCCGGCCGCGCAACGCTCTCCCGCGAGGCGGTATTCGCGACGGTGCGCGGCTGGAAAGATTCCTTCCGCTGATCGTGAATGCGTCATGCTGTCAATAGCATGACGCGTCATGATCTCTGGCATAAGGCGGACGTTGACAGCTTCATATACGTCTGCTCAGCCTCGCAAAATCACCCCGGATATGAAGTTTCGGTGTCGTCTCGATGGCATCGTATACGCCACTTTCGTGTGTCTCATCGGCCACAAGGGCATCGGCGGAATTTAGGGATAACCCCTATTTTTGGGGCGTTTGGGCGTAAATTTTGCAAAAAAAATAGGCAGAAAGGTTGACGCATCTGAAGGGTTTCCTTACCATCCTTGCCAATTTCATGAAGATGTCACCCAATTCGAGCCCGATCAATGCGACTTATCGTTAGCTTGCTACTGACGCTGCTTCTAGCGGCTTGCGCCAGCACAGCGCCGACCACAGGTGCGTCGAATTCCACCCCCGAAGCGCAGAGCAAGTCGCCTCTCGCGTCGAACGCCAAAGGCAAGCAACGCGTCTCCAGCGATCAGACCATCGATCTGGACAACGACTCGCTGGGCGACTTGGCGTACGGCAGCGACGACGCCGATCTCTGGTCACGCATTCGTCACGGTTTCGCCATCCCCGATCTGGATACCGACCTCGCACAGGACCGCACGCAGTGGTATGCACAGCGTCCTGAATACGTCGAGCGCATGATCCAGCGGTCGAACAAGTATCTGTTCCACATCGTTGAAGAACTCGATCGTCGTCATATGCCGACGGAACTGGCGTTGTTGCCGTTCGTGGAAAGCGCGTACAACCCTCAGGCACTGTCGACGGCCAAGGCCGCCGGTATGTGGCAGTTCATTCCCAGCACGGGCAAGACGTACAACCTGAAGCAGAACATGTGGCAGGACGAGCGCCGCGATGTGCTCGCCTCGACGACCGCCGCGCTCGATTACCTCTCGAAGCTTTATGCGATGTTCGGCGACTGGCATCTGGCGCTTGCGGCCTATAACTGGGGCGAGGGCAACGTGCAGCGCGCGATCGACCGCAACCAGGCGCAAGGTCTGCCGACCGATTACCTGAGCCTGCGTATGCCGACCGAGACACGTTATTACGTGCCGAAGCTGCAGGCGATCAAGAACATCATTGCGCATCCCGACCTCTATAGCGTGAAGCTGCCGGAGATTCCGAATCACCCGTATTTCGTCAGCGTGACCACCAAGCGCGACATCGACGTGGCCCTGGCGGCGAAGCTGGCCGATTTGCCGCTCGACGAATTCCGCGCGCTGAACCCGTCGTTCCGCAAGCCGGTGATTCTCGGCGCTGCGCAGCCGCAAATTCTGTTGCCGTTCGACAGCGCGGAGGTGTTCCAGCGTCGTCTGAAGGGCTACGACAAGCCGCTCTCGAGCTGGACTACGTACACGTCGTCCTCGCGTGAGCGTCCGGAAGATGTGGCGAACAAGCTCGGCGTCGACGCTGCCGTCATCCGCTCGGTCAACAACATTGCACCGCGCATGCGTCTGAAGGCAGGCTCGACCCTGCTCGTGCCGCGCTCGGACGACATCGATCAGGACATCAGCGCGTCGGTGGCCAGCAATGCGGTGCTCGCCCTGGAACCGGATCTTCCCGATACCCGCAAGGTCATGGTGCGTGCGCGCAAGCACGACACGCTCGCGAGCGTGGCCTCGCGTAGCGGTGTGAGTGTGGCGCAGATCAAGAGCTGGAATCGTCTGCGTCGCGATACGCTCACGTCTGGCCAACTGCTGGTACTGCATGTCCCGGTCAAGGACGCGTCGCGTGTGATGGCGGCTTCCGCCGCACCGGCGGCCGCGGCTGCCAAGGACGACGACGACGCCCCGCGCACGCGCATGGTGCGTGGAAAGAATGGCAAGATGATTCGCGTGGTCGACCGTCGCCCGGCCGCCAGCACCGCCAAAACGGCGGTGGCGAGCAGCAAGACGGCGCCGGCCAAGGTCGCTTCGAAAGCCCCTGCCAAGGCCGTTGCCAAGGCCCCGGCAAAGGCGGTTGCCAAGACCGCTGCCAAGCCGGCCGCAAAGACCCCAGCGAAGGTCACGAAGACGGCGCAGCGCTAAGCGGCCGGCCTTCCATTTTCGCTGGGCCGGCAATCGCCGCATCGCCAGCATCGAACAAAACGCCCGTGAGGATTGCCCTCACGGGCGTTTTGTTTTACAGGGCGCGAATGTTTCCCGCATCGCTCGACGGGCTCTACATCGGCTTCGGACACGCCGCTCTTGCGTCATCTGACTCGGCGTAATCCCCTAGCGTTTCGCGCACCGTTGGGTGCTGCCCGGTAAGCCTTCCGTAAGCGTCAACGCGCACACTGAACGCGAGGCACGCCACGCGTGTCCGACGATTTCATTGCACCGTAATGCATTGCCGGTCGATGGCGACACGCCACCGGCCCTGCCGGCCCGATCCGGCGCCGCGCCAACTCCGTTCCCTCCGGCACCGTCGGAGCGGCATGACGAGCGCGCGAGCCCATTCCTATAGGCAAGGAGACACCATGACTTCGTATGCGTCGTTTCACACCCGCTCGATCACTCCCGATTCGCGTGCGGCTTTCTGGGAGGAGCAGGCCCGGCTGATCGACTGGGAGACGCCCTTCACGCAGGTCCTCGACTACGACAAGCCGCCGTTTGCCCGCTGGTTCGTCGGTGGCAGAACAAATCTGTGTCACAACGCCGTGGATCGTCACCTGCCGTCGCGTGGCACGCAAAACGCGCTGATCTGGGTCTCGACGGAGACCGAGCAGGAGCGCGTCTATACATATGACGAGCTGGCCGCGGAAGTCAATCGCATGGCGGCGTCGCTGCAATCGCTCGGTGTGACGCGCGGCGAGCGCGTATTGATCTACATGCCGATGGTGCCCGAGGCGTTGTTTGCCATGCTCGCATGCACGCGACTCGGCGCGATCCATTCGGTCGTGTTCGGCGGGTTCGCTTCGGTCAATCTGGCCGCGCGCATCGACGACGCGCAACCGAAAGTCATCGTTTCGGCCGACGCCGGATCGCGTAACGGCAAGGTTGTCCCCTATAAACCGTTGCTCGACGAGGGCATCGCACTGGCACAGCACAAGCCGCCGAGCGTATTGCTGATTGACCGGGGGCTGGCGCCGATGACGCGTGTAGCGGGGCGCGACGTCGACTACGCGCCATTGCGTGAGCAACATCTCGACGCGTTGATTCCGTGCGAATGGCTCGAGTCGAGCGAACCGTCTTACGTCCTTTATACGTCGGGCACGACGGGCAAGCCGAAAGGCGTACAACGCGACACCGGCGGGTATGCCGTCGCGTTGGCGTCGTCGATGCAGCACATATTCTGCGCGAAGCCCGGCGACACGATGTTCTGCGCGTCCGACATCGGCTGGGTGGTCGGGCACAGCTATATCGTGTATGCGCCGCTGCTCGCGGGCATTGCGACGGTGATGTACGAAGGCACGCCGATTCGCCCTGATGGCGGGATCTGGTGGCGCATCGTCGAGAAGTACAAGGTGACGCAACTCTTCACCGCGCCGACGGCGATCCGTGTGCTCAAGAAACAGGACCCGGCGTATCTGACACAGTACGACCTGTCGTCGCTGCGACTGATCTTCCTCGCGGGCGAACCGCTCGACGAGCCGACGGCACGCTGGCTCACGGACGGCGTCGGCAAGCCGGTCGTCGACAACTACTGGCAGACAGAGACCGGCTGGCCGATTCTCGGCATGGCGCGTGGCGTCGAGGTCTTGCCGGGCAAGCTCGGATCACCGGGCAAGCCGGTGTACGGCTACGACGTGAAGCTCGTGGATGAGGCGACGGGCGAGGACTGCGGCCCGAATCAGAAGGGTGTGCTGGCCATCGAAGGGCCGCTGCCGCCCGGGTGCATGAGCACCGTGTGGGGCGACGACGCGCGTTTCGTCAACACCTATTGGCAGACGGTGCCGGGCCGCATGCTGTACTCGAGTTTCGATTGGGGCGTGCGCGACGAGGACGGCTATTACTTCATTCTTGGCCGCACCGACGATGTCATCAACGTTGCGGGTCACCGACTTGGCTCGCGCGAGATCGAGGAGAGCATTGCCAGTCACCCCGCGGTCGCGGAAGTGGCCGTCATCGGCGCGCAGGATGCGCTCAAGGGGCAAGTGGCGATGGCGTTCGCGGTGCTGCGTCAACCGGAGTTGGTGGCAACGCCAGAGGCGCGTCTGGCGCTGGAGGGCGATGTCATGAAGACGGTGGATAAGCAGTTGGGGGCGGTGGCGCGCCCGGCGCGGGTGTTCTTCGTCGCCATGCTGCCCAAGACGCGCTCCGGCAAGCTGCTGCGGCGTGCGATTCAGGCGATCTGCGAAGGCCGGGAGACGGGCGATCTGATAACGCTCGAGGACCCGGCGGCGCTCGAACAGGTGCGCGATGCGGTGAAGGGCGTGTAGTTGGCCGGGAGGCTCAGAGCGAGGGGACTCCCGCAATGAAGGTCAGAGCCAAGCGGGCGGCGCATCCGATTTTTCGGACTGCGCCGCAGTGCATTTTGGCGGGCACTAGGGTTAGATATCGGTAATCGACGTCGCATTGCGACATGGCGTCTGCCATCGCCGGTATGATTTCGCGAGTTGTCTGCCGGATTGACGGCTGCCTCATCCATGGCAGACGCTTGCGCCCATGACCGTTCATTGCTCATCGACATGACTTCACCCAATCCGGCCGCCTGGCGGCAGAAAGCGATGCTCTTTGTGGTGTCCGTCGGCTTCTTCATGCAGACGCTGGACTCCACGATCGTCAATACGGCGCTGCCGGCGATGGCGCGCGATCTCGGACAATCGCCATTGCACATGCAGGCGGTGGTCATTGCCTATGCGCTGACCATGGCCGTCACGATTCCGTTGTCGGGATGGCTGGCGGACCGGTTGGGCACGCGCGTGGTGTTTTCCAGCGCGTTGACGATCTTCTCCATCGGCTCTGCGATGTGCGCCTATTCCAGCACGCTGGATGCGCTCGTCTGGTGGCGCGTGGTGCAAGGCTTTGGCGGCGCGATGCTGCTGCCGGTCGGGCGGTTGGCGGTGCTGCGTACCTTCCCGCGTGAGCAGTACTTGCAGGCGCTCGCGTTTGTTGCGGTGCCGGGCATGATCGGTCCTCTGATCGGCCCGACACTGGGCGGATGGCTGGTCAAGGTGGCGTCATGGCATTGGGTGTTCCTGATCAACGTGCCGGTCGGCGTGGCGGGTTGTGTGGCGGCACACTTCTTCCTGATCAATGCGCGCGCGCCGCATCAGACGTCGTTTGATATCAAGGGATACCTGCTGCTCTCTGTCGGCATGGTGGCAACGTCGCTGGCACTCGACCGGCACGCCGATATGGCGGGCGCGCATGCCCTCATGCTGGTATTGCTGGTGGTGGGATTCGCCGGCTTCGTGGCCTATGGGTTGTATGCGAATCGAACGCCGCAGCCGCTGTTCTCGCTCGCGATGTTCCGGGTGCATACGTTCAGTGTCGGGTTGCTTGGCAACCTCTTTGCGCGCATCGGCATCGCGGCGGTGCCTTATCTCGTGCCGCTGCTGCTGCAAGTGAGTCTCGGTTATACGGCGTTCGAAGCGGGGTTGCTGATGCTGCCGATCACCATTACCGGGATTTTTGCCAAGAGCCTCGCGACCCATTTGGTCATGCGTTACGGCTATCGGCCTGTGCTGGTATGGAACACGATTCTGGCCGGAGGGGTGATGGCGAGTTTCGCGGTGGTGACTCCTCACTATCCCGTGCCGTTGCTCATCATCCAGTTGGGCATACTCGGCGGTATCAATTCGATTCAGTTCACGGCCATGAACACGCTGACGCTGAAGGACCTGAATCCGGATGACGCGAGCGGTGGAAACAGTCTTTTCTCACTGGTGCAAATGCTGGCGATGAGCTTTGGTCTGACGGTGGGCGGGGCGTTGCTGGTGACGTTTACCGGTGCGTTTGGGGAGAGTGCGGGCGTTGGGGCGCTGCCTGCGTTCCGTGCGACGTTCGCGTGCGTCGGCTTGATCACTTGTTGTTCGGCTTGGATTTTTGCGCAGCTGACCGACCGTGAGCAAATGGCCACCGACGACGGCGATGCGCAGGCACAGGCCGTGGCAGCGACGCCGCCGCCTCCGGCGAATTAGGGGATGGGACGGAGATGATTTGAGGTGGCACGCCGCACCTCGCTGCCTATTGCCGCGATGGGCGCGATGGGTGCGATGGGCGATAGATTCACGGATGACAAAAGCGGGCGGCGGCTCGGAAGCCCCGCATCCGCCTCAGGCACGTGAGGTCAACGGTGTATCGAGAATTTCCGGCGCGCGAATGGCATCGATCAACAGGCCGAGAAAGGCTTCGACGGGGGCGGGCAGGGTGCGTCCGGCCATCGTCTGCACTTGCAGTGAGCGCTGATGCAGCGCGGGGTTCCGGATCGGAATGGCGACGAGTCCCTCGGGCGTCAGGCGGCTGCGCACTGTGAGCAGGCCTGTGAGCGTGACCGCATTTCCCGAGCGCACGAAGCTGTGCAAGGCGGCGTGATAGTTGCTGACGAACACGGGCTCGAACAGCAGGCCTTCGAGTGTGCAGCACAGGTCGAACATCTGCCGGATGGTCACGCCGGCGTTCGATAGCGCCAGCGGGTAGGGCAGCAGATCGGCTAACGCGACGTCGCGTCGTTTGGAGAGCGGGTGCCGCTTGGCCATCAGGGCATAGATCGGCGCCGGCTGTGTGTGAACGACCTGCACTCCTTTCTCCGGCGCGACGCTGAAACACACGGCGATATCGGCCTCGCCGTCGCGCACGCGCACGGTGGCGTCGAACGGCGAGACAACGTCGAGCAGGAAGTGCGCGCCTGGGTACGCCTCTCGAAAGCGTGCAAAGACCTGCGGCAGGAAGTCTCGCGCGACCCCTTCGGCACTGGCGACGCGAATCGTCGCGCGCCCCACCTCTGCGAGTCCCCGGATTTCCGATGTCACGCGCTCGGCGTCGAGCAGTACCCGACGCGCGTGATCGGCGAGCAACTCACCGGCTTCGCTTAACACCATGCCACGCGGCCTGCGCTCGAATAGCGGTGTGCCCAGGTCTTCTTCGAGCTTTGCGATCTGGCGGCTCAGGGCGGAGACGGCCACATGCAGGCGTTCCGAGGCACGACTCAGTGAGCCTGTGCGGGCGACTTCGAGAAAGTAACGCAGCGCGTGAGTTTGCATGGGTAAGCGCTCGGATGACGAAAGGGGAAGGGGGCGGCCGAGTCCGTGTTCGGCCGGGATTTTGCTTTGCCGAAACGGCAAAGAAACCTTCGAAATATTATCATTGTTGTCAAAAATACCCGCTCCTAGAATGGCCTGAACGGTTGTGCCGCAGCGTGCTACCGACACGCGTCGCAGTGATGTGCGAGACAAGGCCGCCGTGCCCTCATCAGCCATCTGGAGACAAGCAGTGACACGTAGCGCAGCGATTTCCCAAGCCACCGCCCAATACGATTCGGGCGCGTTCCTCGATACCCTCAACCGTCGCGTTGCCTACAAGACCGAGAGTCAGGAGGCGGACAGCGGCGATGTGCTGCACGCCTATCTCTCGGAGGAAATGACACCTGCGCTCGCGGCGCTGGGCTTTACGTCGCGCATCGTGCCCAATCCGGTGCCGGGCGGCGGGCCGTTCCTGATCGCGCAACGCCATGAGAGCGACAACGTGCCGACGGTGCTTACCTATGGGCATGGCGACGTGGTGCGGGGCTACGACGCGCAATGGCGCGACGGGCTCAAGCCATGGGAGATCGTGGTGGAGGGCGACCGCTGGTACGGACGCGGCACCGCCGACAACAAGGGCCAGCACACGATCAATCTGGCGGCGCTGTCGGAGGTATTGGCGTTGCGTGGCGGCAAGCTTGGCTACAACGTGAAGATGATTGTGGAGATGGGCGAGGAGATGGGCTCGCCGGGATTGCACGCGATTTGCGAGCAATTGCGCGACGAGTTGCGTGCCGATGTGCTGATCGCTTCCGACGGGCCGCGATTGGCGGCGGAGCGTCCCACGGTGTTCCTGGGCTCGCGCGGTCTGGTCAATTTCAAGCTCAGCCTGAATTTGCGCGAAGGAGGTCACCATTCGGGCAACTGGGGCGGGCTGTTGCGCAATCCGGGGGTCGTGCTGGCGAACGCGATTGCGTCGATTGTCGATGGGAACGGAAAGATCCTTGTGGAAGGGCTTCGTCCGCCCGAGATGCCCGCGTCGGTGCGGCGCGCGCTCGCCGGGCTGGAGGTTGGCGGTGGGCCGAACGATCCCGAAGTCGACGTGGACTACGGCGAGCCGGGCCTGACACCGACCGAGCGCGTGATCGGCTGGAACAACATCGAGGTGTTGGCGTTCAAGACGGGCAACCCCGAGAAGCCCGTCAATGCCATTCCGTCTTACGCCTATGCGCATATGCAGATCCGTTTCGTTGTCGGCACCGATTGGGAGCGGCTCGGCGAGATCATGCGTGCGCATCTGGACGCCCATGGCTTCCCGATGGTCGAGGTCGAAGTCGAGCGTGGTGTGATGGCGACGCGCCTTGACCCGGAAGACCCATGGGTACAGTGGGCACTCGCGTCGATGCGAGAGACGACCGGCAAGCCGCCGGTACTGCTGCCGAATCTCGGCGGCACACTGCCGAACGACGTGTTCGCGGATGTGCTCGGCCTGCCCACGCTGTGGGTGCCGCACTCGTACCCGGCATGCTCGCAGCACGCGCCGGACGAGCATTTGCTCGGATCGGTCGCGCGTGAGGCGTTGCAGATCATGGCGGGGCTGTTCTGGGATCTGGGGGATGTGGACCTCAAAGAGGGGAAGCCGCGATGAACAGCACCGCTGCCGCCGCCGGGGCGGGCCAGACTAACGGCGCATCGAGCGCCGACAAGGAGGGCGCGCGCACGGATGTGCCCGTCTACAAGCTGATTGTCGCGACGTCCATCGGGAACGCGCTCGAATGGTATGACCTGATCGTCTACGGCTACTTTGCGGTAACGATCTCGAAGCTGTTCTTTCCCGCACACGACGAGACCGTGTCGTTGCTGATGGCCCTGGGAACGTTTGCGTTGTCGTATCTGGCGCGTCCGCTCGGAGCCTTCGTGTTGGGGGCGTATGCGGATCGTCACGGGCGTCGTGCGTCGTTGATGCTATCGATCGCGATGATGACTGTGGGCACCGGGCTTATCGCGTTCATGCCGACCTATGCGGCGATTGGCGTATGGGCGCCGATCGGCATCTTCGTGTCGCGGCTGATGCAAGGGTTTTCGGCGGGCGGCGAGTTTGGCAGTTCGACAGCGTTTCTCGTCGAGCATGTGCCGAACCGGCCGGGCTTCATGTCGAGCTGGCAGTTTGCGAGTCAGGGGGCGAGCACGTTGTTGGCGTCGGCGTTCGGGGCGGTCCTCACGGGTGCGCTGACGCAGCCGCAACTCGAATCCTGGGGATGGCGCATTCCGTTCCTGTTCGGGATGCTGGTCGGCCCGATCGGGCTGTACATCCGGAAGTATGTGGACGAGACGCCTGCGTTCGAGCGCGACGTCGCACGCAAGAGTGCTGCGCGGGCAGAAGAGGGTGACGCGGGCAAATCGCCGGTATGGGAGGTCTTGGCGACGCAGAAATCGCGTTTGCTGGTGTCTATCGGCGCGCTGGTGCTGACGACGACGGCGAACTACATGATCTTGTACATGCCGACGTATGCCACGAAACAGCTGGGTTTACCGCCGTCGCAAGGTTTCATTGCAACGCTGGTGACGGGCTTCGTGATCATGACGCTGACGCCCTTCGTCGGCCATTGGTCGGATAAGGTCGGGCGGGTTCGCATCATGCTGGTGGCCGGGGTGTTGTTCCTGTGCACGGTGTATCCGGCGTTTGCTTTCATGAACGCTCATGCGTCGCTGGCGACGATGATGGTGGTGATGCTGTGGGTCGGCACGTTGAAGGCGGTGTACTTTGCGCCGATACCGGCACTGATGTCGTCGCTGTTCCCGACGCGCACGCGCGCCACGGGCATGGCCGTTGGCTACAACCTCGGCACGACGATCTTCGGCGGCTTCACGCCGTTGGCGGTGGCGTGGTTGATTGCGGCGTCGGGCAACAAGCTGGCGCCGGGGCTGTATCTGATGATGGGTGCGGTGATCAGTCTGACGACGCTGCTGATCGCCAGGGCGCGGATGGGGGCGCGTTGATAGCGTGAAGGGTGGGCTGGAAAGCCCGGGGGGAGGCGCTCGACGGCGTTGCGTGTGAGGGTTACGCGCGAGGCCGGCGTGGCGCCTTCCTGCTTTGAAGCGGGGGAGGGGGTGGGGCTTTAGTGATGTTGCTGTGACGCGCTGTCGCTTGGTATTGCGGTAGGGGTGCTGAGTTCCTGAAGGAAGTGATCCCGAACGAGGGTCAGCGAGTCGGTATCTGTGCGCGGATAGTTTTGTTGCAGTGTGGTCGATACCTGCCGGGCGACGTCGGCGAGAATCACGCCCCAGATGGCCTCTTCCGACAACAGTTTCGATTCCTGATACATCCCGATTTTCATTGAGCAGTACATCGTCTGATCTGCGGTCCAGACGCGGAGCATCTCTACGGCGTCCTCGTCGTACATCACGGAATCGGGGATCGGGCACTCGTGCATCGCATTCCTCACTTGACGTTATTGGCTCGCGAGAGCCTTTTGCTTGGGGTGGGCAGCGTTCTCAGGATTCTTTCCGGCGGAAACCAATGTCGATGATGACGTGGTGGATCTCCCAAACCCATCAGGTGTCGGCCGTAGATTGCTTTGGTACTTGTCTGATAAGTGGGGCGGCGCCGAAGCGTTTGAGCCGAGCCGCCCAGTGGGAAAGAGGTGTTTCATTCTCCGCTATGGAAGCGCATTTGCCCGCGACGTTTGTCACCATCGTGCGCGATGACCGTGCTGTAGTCTCGCTGGTGCCGTTGTCTGCGCGAGTCGAAACATCGCCATGCGCCGGTCAATCTTTGGGGGGGCGCAAACGTCGATCGTTCCGAATGTTCTAATTGATTTCAATAGGACTTAATAATGTGGTTCCTTCCTGATTGCGGATTTCGAAAACCATGACCGAGCATTCTCGTCCATTGCTATAGGAGCCCACTTCGTAGTCTTTTCCTGGTTTAGGAACGAAGCTAACAATCTCGCTTGAGCAACGTTTTTTATTCTTTATGCTCTTGATGGATCCGTCGGGATTATGAAAAAAATTACCAACCGTGATAAACGAATTTTTGACTTGCAATTCGCGTCCGGCAGGGATGACAAACTCTCGATAAAATATCTTTGAAAGTAGATCGCTATTCTGTTGAATATTCTTCGTGTTCTCGGTTTCGCTAATGCCGATGCTTTCATTTTTCACTGTTCCGAAAAATGAGCTAAATGCATCTCCCGTGCTGCCGCCAACGTTCACTTCAACAAATTCTCCTTGGGAAACTTCGACCGTCATGGACGTCGATTTTCCATTCTGTCCGAATAAGCGGATGCGTGCCGAGTTGGATGGGTCATATTGTTGGCTGATGGCAGGAAGATGCGTATTGACGCATGCCGACAATAAAAAAGCCGCTGCCGAAGTAATCAAGATTTTTTGAGTCATTGTGAATTTTTTTGCATCCATGGAGAAAATCCATATTTGTAGAAATTTTTGACCAGCGATCTGCTGCCAATTTTATTGTTGAGTTGTTTTTTATTGTTTTCTTCTGTTTTGCAAGTGTTCGGCATCCCATTTTTGGAGGGTTGTAAATATACTGTGAGTGGAATGATTTTTAAATTGTTTGTATTTAATTTATTGATTTGTGGTGGTTTTTTGTGTGTTTTGGCGTTGGGGTGGCTTATTTTTTTTGATAAATATTTGTGTTTATATTTTCCTGTAATAAAAAAACCATAAGACCATTCCGGTTGGAATTCCTACTAATGATATTTTTAGGTATTGGTATACTTCATTTGTGGAAAATGGGAAGCTGTGTTTTGGGTCCCAAATTATTAGTGATGTTAAAATTCCGGAGGCTATTCCGGCAACAAAAAGTCCAATTGGAATTGATGTGCACAAATAAAGTAATATGAAAATAGATTTTTTGCTTATCATGGGTTAATTGTCGGATAGATTTTTGATTTTATTTTGCATTATTTCTGAAGTGATTGAGTCGGCGATATTGCCTGATATGGATGGAAGTGGGTGCTGAGGGACTGGTTTTGTGATTGTCCAAAATCCTGTGGGGACCCACTCGTACTGCTTTGATATCGGGTTCATAATTTTGTCCATAGGTATTTTAATAACGTTGCCAACGGCATAGCCAGTGGATGCGCCAGCGCCACTTAATAATCCTGCGATAAACGGGTCGTCGCCTTTTATTTCGGCAGAATAGTAACCACCCACCGCGTTCCACGTCACAGTCGTGTTGTAACCCTTGCTTGCAGTTATTGATCCGATGACGGCAGATCCAATGAGATCTGTTAGGTTGACATTTTTATTGATGCCATATTGAATCGCAGCACTTGTCCCGCTGGTGACGCCTGCAGCAATCAATTTCTCCTTCCCGCTCGCTCCTGTGATAAAAGATTTCGCGCTCATCACAATCACCGGCCAATTTGTGGGGTCGCCAACCACTGAAAGAACCCTGTCCGTTGTCGATATATTGTCTTTCAAGAACTTTAGATCCTTGCTATTAAGATATTCGACCAACGCTGATGCTCCGGAGTCTTTCATTTTTTCACTCATTCTCACCTGAAATCCGTTCTCGTCTATCGCGACACTTGTGCTGGCTCGAATAAGTTCCTCCCACGTTACACAAGCCACACCGCCACCAGCGCACGCTTCAGTCAATTCTTTGCTGTTTTTGTTGCTGATGCCGATATATTTCTCAATAACCTCCTTGCAATTTCCGCCTGATGTTTTGCACGAAGAAAATTCCCTATCGAGATCTCGCGCTTCTTTTTCGTTTAGGTAATTATTTTCAACTTCGATTTTCGCACTGGTGGTAGCCGTAGCGATATCGCCTCCCGAAACGGCAGCAATCCCCGCCACCACGCTTGTCACCAGATTCGCGTGAGTTTCCTTTGCCTCTGCACTCAAGTCTTTGCCGGACTTTTCGCCTGCCTTGCCCAGAAGGTTGTTGAGCACGACGCTCGCCGACGCACCCATCGCTCCCGCGCCGCAGTTTCCGCCTGAGGCCGCCGCTCCCGCACAACCCACGATGCCTTGCAAGGCCGCACGTGCCGTCTCGCTATTCAATTCGTCGGCAATTGCCTTGACCTTTTCTGCGCCCAAGCTCTGTAGGTAATTCACTGCGCCGCGCGTGACCATGTCGCCCATGCCAGCCGTCACGTTCCCTGCGGCAGCGGCGACAATTGCCGTGACGATACGGCGGTAATCGCCACCAGGACCCCATTTCTGCGCGTCGACCAGTTGTGCGTCCAACTCGGCCCGCCTGGCCGGATCCGTCTCCTTATCCCGCGCTTTTTTCAGCTCATCAGCCTCCTTAGCCCGATTCCCCACAAACGTGCCGACTTCGCGTTGCAACGTCTGCATGATTTCGAAGCTGGTTTCGATTTGCTCCTTGTCGAATTTGTTGGTGAGGGCACCGCTGCCATCCCGGTCGGATGACACATCGCGATTGACGCCAGCCACGGTCTCTTCTGCCGTCTGTCCAGTTCGCTCGCGTTGGCTCGCCTCGTTGGTGATCTCGATCACGCCCGCACTGATGCCACTGCGGGTCGTGCTCGACGCGCTGTCGCCCGCCGCCACCACAACCGGTGGTTTAATGCTCACCGGCCCCGTCTTCGGCAGTTCGCTGCCGGGCGTGGCGTTAGCGCCGGTCTGCGCGTCGCCCTTTTGGTCCGTGCCGACCTTGGCGTTCTCCCCGCCACCCGCGCTGAAACCGCCACCCAGACTGATACCGAAGGCGTCGTACTCTGCGTGGTTTTCAACGTCGCGCGTCGTCAACGAACCAGTTTTCAGACGGTTCCTATCCTCATCAGCCGCCTTATCGGTCGACGCGATGATGGCGCCGGTCAGATCAGTGTTGCCTTTGACGGTGACGTCGAAACCGCCGTCGCCCGCCTTGATCCCCGACTGCTCCGTCACGCTCGCGAAATCGCTATTGATCTGCTGATGGCTGACGTTGATGCTGCCGGATGCGCCACCCGCGCTACCCAGACCGACCGTGGCGCTGCCGCTAATCGATTGATCCTTGGACGCATAGACGCTCGTGTCCTGCAGGCTTTCGATGTTCAAATCGCCACCGATATCGGCGACGACCCGCTCGCCAACCACCGTCCCACCCCGAATATTGGTGTCGCCGCCTGAAGCAATCTCTGCGGCGCCGCCCGCCACGATATGGCTGTTGCGTTGCGTCACGTCCTTGCCGTCCGCTTTGCCGCGCGACGCGCTGGCGTTGGCCGTCACCCCCATCGACGAGCCATTGGCGCCCAGGGAAATACCCAGCCCGATACCGCCGGACACGCCGGAGGATGTGCGGTGGTGTTCTGAGGTGTCCTTGGCCGCGAGGATGTCGAGCGTGCCGTCAGACGTGAGCTTGACGTCCTTCCCGGCGGCGATCTCACTACCGCGCACGAGCAGCGACGATTGATCGCCGTCCCCGGTGGCCGTGACGCTTACGTTACCGCCCGCACGAACCGCCGAGCCGTTAGACGTGGTGCTGTCATTGGTCTCGCGGCTCGTCTGCTTCGATCCACCCACCGTGATCGAGACGTTGACGTTGGCCGCATCCTTGAGGTTCTTGACTGAATCGGCAGCGTTCTTCACTGCGAGTCCGCCCGCCGCGACACCGAGGGCCTTCATGCGAGCGTCGTCGACCTTGCTCACGGCCTTACTCATCTGGCCAACGGTCTGGGCTGCGTCGAGCAGCGGACTGGATACGGCGATCGTCAATCCCGCCTGCTTCACCTCCCGCTCATGCACGCGCTGCTCGGATTCCGCGCTCTCCGTAATCGAAACGCGTTTTCCCGCGATATTCACATCGCCGTCGCGCGCAACGACCGTGCTGCCTTCTTGCTGATAGTCGTCGCCTGCGCGAATCGCCACATCGCCGCTGATCGAGCCAACGACACTGCCCGTCTGGCTCACGTCCTCGCGCCGCTGCTTCTCCTTCTCGGATCGACTGCCGATGGTGACGCTGAAGCCACTGCCAAAGACACCCGTCGTCGTCTTTTCCGTCACGCTCAGCGAGTTGCTCTCGTCGGCGGCAGACGCGATCGTCACGTTGCGTTTTGCGCCGAGGGTCATGTCGCCATCCGCGACGACTTGCGACCCGGTGATGGTGACGTCGCGGCCTGCCGCAATCGTGACGGCGTCGCCTGAGAGCGTGCTGCCCGTCGTGCGGGTGCCGTGGCTGTCGCGGTAGCTTTCCTCCGTCGTGGACGAGAGCAGGCCGTTACGGGTGCTTTGCGACCAGCGCGTGTCGTCATATCGGGCTGAGGCGCCGCCGACCGTCACGTCTCCGGTCGCGATGATCTTGAGGTCCGCAGTGCCTGCCGCGTTCGAAGATGGCTTTGTGCCGGACACCTTGTCATCGCTCGGGCCGGCGCTCAGATAGGCGCCAAGAATCTTGACATCGCCGGGCGTACCTTCGCCGCTCGTGACATAGGCGGTGACACCGCGTTCATTCAGCAGTCGTCCAACGGCCTCGGCTTGCCCTGCGGCAATGCCAATGCCGCCTGTCCCGCGGATTCGACTGCCTTGTACGCTTTCCGCATAGGAATCGACCGTCGCCGCGTAGGTGTCGCCGTTCACGCGTGCCGTGTCCGTGACGGTGTCGATCGCCGCACCGATCTCGACATCTCTTGCCGCAGCGATCACGACACGCTTGCCTGCATCGACGTCGGCACCGGTGCCAGAAACGTCGCGTCCGGCCATGAAGGTCGCGTCGCCTCCCGCATGAATGGCGGATGAGACGTTTTCCGTGACTTGAGTCCGACTATGACTCTCGCTCGATCCGCCGCCGAATTCGCGACCCGACGCTATCGTTCCTAGCGACAGGTTGCGCCCGGCAGCGAGATCGACGTTGTTCCCAGCGTCGATCGCCGCGCCGGTGACGGAGAGGTCCCGACCGGCGGTAATCACCACGCCGTCTCGCGCATCGACGTGGCCCAGCGATTCGATGGTCGTGGTCTTGCCGCTCTGGGAATCTTTGACCCATTCGTTGGTGCGACGCTCGCTTGTGACAACAACATCGCGTCCCGCTGTGACCTGAACGCGCTCGCCCGCGATCTCGCCGCCGATATTCCTGAAATCACGCTGCGCGATGACGTCGACCGCGCCAGCCTCGCTTTTTTCAGCAGACCCGCCGATACCTCCCGAGCCACCGATCACGCCGCGATTCTCAACGTCGAACGCGCGGATTCGCGTGCTTGAATCGCCAACGATCTGGCCGCTGTTACTGACCTGATTCGTTGCCTCGACGATGACGTCTCGCCCCGTCACCAACGCGCCGCCGGGTTGCATCACGACGCGCTTGCCATGCGCGAGGTATACCGTCGGCACCAGAACCGTGGTGGACGTGCCATCGGGCAGCGTCACCGTCTGGCGGACCAACCAGACGATGTCGTCGGTGAGGGCCCGCATCTGCTCAGGCGTCAGGCGAATGCCCACGCGGAGTTCCAGATCGCGGCCCGCTCTCGCACCTTGCGCGAGAAGCGTCCGGAATTCCGCATCGATGGCTGCCGATGCGCCGCTGTCGTGACCGTTCAGTGAGGCGCGTCCGGTCAATTCCAGAATCTGCTCGCGCACCAGCTTCGCTTCGTAGAAGCCGTCGCCGATGCGGCGCTCGACACTGGCAGGGGCTATGCCGAGAAGATCCAGCATGTAGTTGCTGGAGACGAAGGTGCCACGGTCGGTAAATCGGGAGTCGGTCTCCACGAGGTACGGGTGGTCGGGCGTCTCGACTACGCTGAAGAGGACGCTGCGTGGAAGCGTCAGCCCGGGCATGCCGGCGGAAGCCGTGTCGAGGGTTTGCAGGGCACCTGAAACGTCAGGCACGATGGGCGTAGCAACCGGCGTGCCGACTGGCGCAGGCTTGCCCGTGGAGACGGTTGCCTGGCCGGCGTCGACGGCAACGCGTTGCGACGTACCGACATCGCTATCCGTTTGACGGCTCCCGATGACGGTCCCGTCAACCGTCGCCGTTTCAATCGTGATGTCGCGGCCACGAAGGTGGGTGGTCCCGTTCGACGAGATCACGCTTTGAAGACCGCCTACGATGGATCGGCGTTCGGCGACATCGAATTTGACGTTAATGATCGAACGGTCGCTGTTTCCCCGCTTTTCGTGCCAATACAGATCGGACGATTGCTCGGTGCGTTCCACGCGCTCCAGCCCGATGCTGCGGCTCGTGATCTGAGCGCCATTGCCACGCACGTGAATGTTGCCGCCGGCACTGATCGTCGCTGCATGATTCAATGCGGTGCCGTTGTCGACGTTCAGACGAATCGTGCCTTGCGACGTGAGGATGGCCGGGTCGGCAACGTCGCCCAGGACATCGGTCTTGGTGTGGGTCGTGATGTAACGGCGGAATTCGTTGTGGTCGCGATTGTCGGGAATGCCATAGCCGCGACGGAAGATGCGCGCGCCTTCGTCGACAGCACCGGTGATGGTGCTCCTCGACTGATCGACTACCGTCGGGCGAATATGCACCGCCGGGTCGAAATCGGGCCAGAACTGAATGACCCAGTTACCCTGGCCGTCGTCGTGAATGACCTCGAAATGCTGAACGGCGCGTTGGGTGATGGTGCGGGTGTCGTATTCTCCCGGGTAGCCGATTCGGTTGTACACCTCGACGATGGGTTTTTTCAGCGAGAACGTATTGGCGTCGACATCGAGCGCCGTCAGCCCGTGTTTCGGAATCGTGACGCTAATGGGACTGCCCACCGCATTTAACTTCTCGCTGGAGAGTGCGGCGCGGGCTTCCCGAGACCAACGCCATTGCGTGAAAGCCTGATTTCGGGGGTTGGGCACAATACGGGAGAGCGTGATCTCCTTGCCGTCAGAGTCGGTGGACTTAAAGAACTCCCGAATCATCGCCGGCTCACCGTCGACGCTCAGGCTGTGGCTTTCATGCATCGTCGGTAGCTCCTGACACGTGCCGCCACCCGCAGCGCATCGCGCGCGGCTGTCGGCGTCAGGGATGGCCACATAACCGGCAATCCACAGATCGCGGACCTGACGCGTTTCCTCTTCCTGCGCACCCCGCACAAAGTTGACGAAGCTTCGATCGTTCACGAACTCGCGTGTCGCGATATCGACGTCTGCACCGGCCTCTACAACGGCCGACCGATTGATGAATCGTTCTGACTGCTGCGTCAGGAATCCCTGGTCATCGCGCGCTTCGCCAGCGGCGATGCGCAGGTCGGCAAGGCTGTATAGCGTCGCGCCGTTCTCGTTGAGAACATCGCCGGTTGCGAAGAGGTCGAGTCCTCGCGTCGCCGCCAGCACAGCACGATCTCCCGTGTTGCTCACGCGCTCGCCGTCAAAGCGGATTCGACCGCCGATAACCGCCCCGGTATTGATGAACCGAACGCTGCGCAGCCTGACGTCGTCGCCGTCGATGCGAGTCTCGTTGGTGATGTCGCCGGCCACGTTGAGGTGAACCGATCCGCCTCGGATACGGCCTTGCTCTGCATTGACGAGATGGGCGGCGCTCACGGTGAGTTGCCTGATCGCCCCGAGCGCGCCGTGCACGCGTAGCAAGCCGCCGACGTCGAGCGTCAGATTGCCGTTCGCCTGCCAACCGTGATCGGCGCCGTAGGTGAAGTCGCCCGGCAGCGCGATGTTCAGGTCATTTCCCGCGCGCAATCGCGCGGTGCCGAGCAAGCTGCCGGTGCGGAGTTTCAGGTTCTGGTTGACCGCAATTTCGCCCGAACGATGATCCAGTTCATCGACCGCGACGGACGCGTCACGCCGTGCCTGCACGTTTCCGGTGTTCTCGAACGCCCGGGTTCGCTGGGTGTCTTGCCAGGTGATGCTCATATCCGCGCCGGAAAACATCGTGCCGGCGTTGCCGAGCTTGTCCCGCACGCTCAGCGAAAGATCGGTCCCGGCACTGATGTGGGCATTCGGTCCGTTCATCAACGCGAACGTCGTCATCGAAACGCCGCCGTTGCCGCCAATCAGCCCGATGGGGCGATGGGGCATCGAGGTTGGCGTCGAGTCGCGCGTCAGTGCGTTCACTATCGCTTCGGCGGTGATGGACAGATGGCCGCCCTGCCGAGTGCCGTTGACGATCCGGCCGTCAGTATTGTCAAGCGTTGCGGCGCGCACGCTGAGGTCGCTGTCCCCGCCAATCGATGGATCTCCCGCGGTTTCGATGCTGCCGCGTGTGTTGTCGAGCCCACCGTTCGTCGCCAGCTTCAGCGCCTTGCCTGCATGGACGCGGCCGTCAATGTTCGACATGTCACCTGCCGAAGTGATGGCAAGCGCGCCGTTGGCTAGCAGACGCCCTAGCCGGTTGTCGACGTCTGCGGTTGAGATGAGCGAAAGCGATGTGCCAGCGGCGATTCGTGCGCCGTCGATGTTGTCGATGCCGCTTGCCCGTAGGTTGATGGCCCCGTTACCCGCGATGCTGCCCGCATGTTCCGGCGTGCGCCCCGAAGATGCACGATTGCGCAGCCGCTCAACGGTGGCAATGTCGATGGCACCCGTTCCCGCATTGGCAAAACGGCCACCTGCGTTATCGAGCGCCCGCGCCGACACGTCCATCCGCCCACGAGCGTCGCTGACCTCGACCTTG
The DNA here is from genome assembly GCF_000807775.2 of Pandoraea fibrosis. Taxonomy (NCBI): domain Bacteria; kingdom Pseudomonadati; phylum Pseudomonadota; class Betaproteobacteria; order Burkholderiales; family Burkholderiaceae; genus Pandoraea; species Pandoraea fibrosis. Next base: position 2,561,932 of record NZ_CP047385.1, read on the forward strand.
CCGTCGGCGTTGTCGAACTGGTCGGTCACGCGGATGCGCAACGCGTCGCGGGCGCTCACCTGACCGGCGCGGTTGGCGAAGCTGCCGCCGATCTCGGCGTCCAGGCGGCCGCCCGCCGCGAGGTATCCCGCGGGGTTGGCGACGTCGGCGGCAACCTTCAGGGCGAGAGCATCGCCGGCATGCAGACGGCCGTCGGCGTTGTCCAGACTGCCTGCCTCGACCGAGAGATTGGCGTTCGCTGCAACTGATCCGCCGTCGGAGTTGTCCAGCGTGTTCCGGACAATGACCTCCGTTCTCGCATGACCGCTGTTCAGCAGCTTGCCTTTGGCGTTGTTGACGCGGGCGGCGTTCAACAGCAACGTGTCGCTGGCTTCGACGGAACCCGCACGGTTGTCGAACGTATCGCCAACGTTCAGCGATACGGCGGCAGCGGCCAGTTCTCCCGATACATTGCTCAACTGCTCCGCAACGATCGACTTCAGGTTCCGCATGGCGGTCATGCGGCCGTCGGTGTTGTCCGCCGATTTGGCATCGAGCCGCAAGTCGCCGTTCGTGCCGATGCGTCCACCTCGGTTATCGACCGTCTGTCCATTGACAAGGAGAACGCCGTCCCCGGCGTGCGCCACGGTGCCTTTCTCATTCTCGAATTCGGAGATGTCGATCGTGGCGTCGCGCGTGGCCAGATGAATCGAACCTGAGCGATTGCTTAAGCGGTCGGCAATACGCAAACGCGCCAGATCGTGTGTGCCGGTGCCGGTCTGGATGATTTTTCCCGAGCGATTTGTCAGTGTCCGGGCGGACACGGCAAGCGAACTCGCCTGAAGCTCGCCGAGTGAGTTGTCGACGGCGTCGGCGTCAAGGGTCAGGGCCTCGCCGGTAGCCAGGGTGCCGCGGGTGTTGTCGAAGACGCCCCGAGCCGCAACGGCGGCCTGATGTCGCGCGACGATGCGTCCGCCAATGTTCAGCAGATCGCCTGCGGCGTTTGCGAGAAGCGAGCCCTGGGTTGTCCAGACGCCGTGATTGATGAGCGAGGTGGCGTCGAGCCGGACGTTGCCGCGTCCGGCGATCTCACCCACTGTGGTGTCGAGGCGGCCGTTCTCGATGCCTTTGTCGGCGTACAGGTGAAGGTCGGCTTTACCGAGGGCGAGGATGCGCCCGCCGAGGTTCTCGATATGGTCTGCCTTCAGCGAAAACAGCCCGCCGGTTTGCATCAACCCGCCCGTATTCGTCAACTGGCCACGCAGAGCTGCGCTTAGCGATTGTTTGACGGAGAGCGTGCCTCGATCGTTGCGCCAGTCGTTCGCCTCGATGGACATGGCGCCATTGGTAGCGACAGTACCCCCCACGTTTTCGACCGTACCGGTGCCGAGAACGAACTTGCCCGTGCCGGCGTGCTCGATCTTGCCCGCCGTGTTGTCGAGTTGGCCGGCGCTCAGCAACACGTCGTTGCTGTTTGCGACAATCTGGCCCGCGCGATTGCTCAGCGAACCGGACAGGGTCATCCGGAGCGGGGCGGTGGCTTGCCACTGCTCGATGCGTCCCTGATGGTTACGCAACCCGGCGCCGTCGAGGACGAGGCCGGAGGTGCGCAGCGTCGCACCATCGTGAATCACGTCGCGATGTGCGGTGATCTGCGTCATCCCGCCGACCTGCGTTGTGGCGTGAGCCATCGTAACGACGCCACCACGCGCGTTCATCCGGAGTCCGTACAGCACAGTCGACGTCGAGCGTGTCAGGTCGATGGCGTCTGCAAGCAGCCGTATGTCGCCGGTGGCGGTGTGGTTGCCTCCTGCCTGAAGCAAGCCGGTCGTCGTAAGCGAAATGTTCCCCGTCGCGCCCCGTGTCCCATCGGCGTTAGCGCCTGCCACGATGACGCCCGACGAGGCGAGCGCCGCAGCATTCGCAACGAGATGCCGGCCCGCAGACGCTTTGCCGGTGTGGCGCCACGTGCCTGCGGCGTCGAGCGTGACGTCGCGAGCGCCACGCAGGCTGCCTGCGCTAAGCAGATTCCGCCCGGTGTCGAGCATCAATTGACCGTCGGCCGTGATGTCGCCGCTGATTGACAGGTCACCCGCGGCCTTGACACGGAGGTCCTCGCGGGCTTGCAGCTTGCCGCCAATCTGAAGTTGTCCGGTCGAGTTCAGCACCAACGCCCCTCGATTGGCGGTGACTTTCCCATCGAGATTGACGCCTACCCCCGCTTCCGTGCCGATAAGTCGGATCTTTCCGGCATACATGCCACCGAGTCGGGAGAGGTCCAGCGCAAACGCGGGCGCGGTGCCCGACGACGTCTGGCGCTCGCGGATATCGAATGATGCTGCGTCGATGTCGTTCAGGCCGGCAATGACGTCCAACTGCTGCGCATGCACAGCGGCGTTGACCTCGACGGCGCGAGCGAGCAGGGCGGCATGTTCGAGATTGCCGGCGTTCAGGCCCGCGCCGGTAATGCGCAGGTGGCCATCCGTGACACGAAAGGCGTCGAGAGAACCGCTGCCGCCAAACACCGGCATGCCGGTCGTGAGGACGCCGCGAGACGTGTTGACGAAGCCACAGCCGTCGCAGGTCAGACCATTGGGATTGCTGATAATGACTTCGGCCCGACGCCCAGCGACTTCGAGATAGCCGGCGAGGCTCGATGGCAGCGCACCGGTGACCTGATTGACGATGATGCGTGCGGGGGCGCCGGTGAGATTGGGATTGCCCGGCACAAGTCCACCCATCTGCGTTTGCACGATGGTGTGCGAATTGTTGAGGATTGCGCCCTGCGTCGGGACATCGAACTGCTGATACTGGTTCTGCGAAACACCCGCCGCGCTGGGCGCGGTGATGTTAACGAGCGGCAGGCCGTTGGGCGTCACGCTCACGCCGGGTGCGTGCGGCCCGGGGGCAGCGACAATTTGCGACCACGCCGTGACCGGCAAGCCGAGGGCGACGAGCGCGACCAGTGCGGGCGTGACGGCGGCACTGACCGGGCGCAACAGGTTTTGATGAGGTGTGGACGCTATCGGGCCACCCGCCCCCCGTCGGCGCGCAGTGCGCCCGCTGCCGGGAGTACGCCCACGGCGAACGTTTTCGCCGACGGCGACCCATTGGCGTTGGACATGGCTGAAGATCAGACGAAAGCAACGTGTGTTCATGGGTGGGACTCAGTAGCGAAGGGCGAGCGAGATGCCAGCAACAGCGGCATGGGTCGGGAATCGGGAGGGAGCGCAGAGGGGGCGGGCGATGAAGACGTCGTAACTGGCATTGCCCCAGGGGCCGCCATAGGTGCCGATTTGTCCGCGCAGGCCGACGACCGCGCCGGCGAGTTGGGTGCCGGGAAGAAAGCGGGCGCTCGGGCCGAACACGCGCCCGTAATCCACGCCGGCGTACACCGCGTGTGCACTGGCGCCGATCGGGACATGCAACTCGTTGCGAAGGAAGAACCCGCGCTCGGCGCTCAAGGTCTGGTCGCCGGTAAAGCCGCGCACGCTGTACCGTCCGCCGATGGCGATCTGGTCGACCGCCCATAACGCATTCGCCGTGGTCTGGCCGTGGAACATGCCGACGTATCTGGCGGGGAGCGCCGACATCCGTAAAGGCACGGACCACTGCACATCCATCGTGAACATGCGGTAGCGATAGGTTTGTGGTGTTGGCTGGCGAGTGACGGGATCGCGCAGATCGTCTTGGGCGCCGAACCACGGCATGCCTTGCCGGTAGTTCAGTGCGATGTCGGCTTGCGCGTTGCCGAGGTATTGCCGGTGGGTGACGCCGGCCTGAAAGTAGGTGTTGTTCCGATACTGCTGCGAGATTTCGAAGTCTTCGATGAAGCTCTTGCCGAAGCGGCGTCCGAGCCGCGCGTCGATCGCCGTCTTGCCGAGACTGTCGCGATATACGACCCGCTCGATCCGGAGTTCTGCCGTCTGATTGCGACCGCTCGAGACGAACGACTCGTTGGCGCCCGCAATGCGTTGGAAGTACGCACGTGTGCTGCCGAAGACCGAGACCGTGTTGTAACCCCAGGGTATCGAATAGCTGGCGCTGCCCCCCTTGGTGCCGAACCGGTCGTCGCCGGTCGACAAGTCGTGCTGAACGGCGACATCCAGCAGGTCGTTCAACCCGAGCGGGTTGTCGATGCCGATGGCCAACTGTCCTTGCAGGCGCCCCGTGTCGCGCGTGCCGCTGTTGTCGACGGAAGCCAGCAGACGCCAGGCGCGTTGCCGTTTTACGTCGATTACCACGTCGCTCGATCCCGGTATGCCGCCGGGTTCGATGCGGATATCGGCGTCCTGACTCGGCATACGTTTGAGTTGCTCGAGCCCCTGCTCCAGTGCTGTGAGCGAGAGCATGTCGCCAGCGCGTAGCGGCATGGCAGAACGCCAGCTACCGCGCACGTCGGGGTCGGCGAAGCGGACCGCCGAGACTTTCCCCGGGATGAGCTGGAGCTTCAGGTCTCCGCGCGCCAGATCCTGTTCGGGAATGATCACGCGTGTCGTGACCCAACCCCGTGCAAGGATTGCCTCGGTCGCCACGGCGGCGATCCGGGCGACCCCGTCGGCGCCCGCGCATTGCCCGACAAACGGGGCAAGTGCCGATTCGACGAACGCGAACGATGGCGGAGGTGGCGAGTCGTCGAGCCTGGTCACGGCGACGCTGCGCAATACGACGCACGGCGACTCGACCGCCAGCGTTTTGCCATCGAAGGAGGACGCGCCTTGAGTTGCGGAGGGCAGCCGAACGTCCGGTGCGTCTGCACGGCGTTCGCGCTCCTCGGCTTCGCGGCGCTGGCGCTCTAGCTGTTCGTCATGAACGCCTTGCCGGACGGCCTCGCTGAACCCCGGCGGGGTGGGGGCTTGCGCTGCGGCTGCGGCGCAAGCGAGGGCGAGCCAGCACGCGAGTGCGCCGGATCGCAGAATCGCCGGGGGATGCGACACGATATGCGACACGCAAGGTGTGTAACGCGCGTGATGTGTGTCGTGGATGTCACGCGCAAATTGGTGAGCGCGATGCGGGAGAGATGCGGGGGAGACCTGAGGGTCGCGATATGCCACGGGTTGCACAGCCCTTGTTGTTGATCGGATCGATGCATCGCGTCATCACGTCCGCAACGGCGTCCGCGATAGCGGAGATCGGTGCGAACGCCAGCGCGAATGCGGCGAAAGGGCGCAACAGTGAGCACGGCGGGCATGCAACAGCAGGGGGGGCTTACACCCTGGCGTCAGGCCAGAGGTCGAATCGAAACGCAGATGACAAGACGGCGGCGATTCTGGCGGATGGGCGGCGTGGGAGTTTTGGGATTTGAACCCGACACTCGGGTTTCCGGGAACCTTGAATCGGGAACTCGCGTTTCCGGAGACCTTCGACGGCGGGCATCGATATCGCTTGTCTAAGGGCTTTCCCTCCCCTTGCGGCGACGGGGCTTGCCGACCTTGCCGCCGGAAATTTTTTCCTCTAGTATTTTAGGCATAAACTATTTACGATTTAACAAAGGTCGGCTAGCGCAACGCGATCTGTGAATCCGGAGGTTGGAGATGAATATCGTCTGTATCGGCGGCGGTCCTGCGGGCCTGTATTTCGGGCTGTTGATGAAGCTGCGCGAACCTTCCCATCGTGTAGTGGTGGTCGAGCGCAATCGGCCCTACGACACGTTTGGCTGGGGCGTGGTGTTCTCCGACGCCACCATGGACAACCTCCAGGAAGCCGATCCTGTGAGCGCCGCGCAGATCAACGACGCCTTCAACCATTGGGACGATATCGACATCCACTTCGAAGGCCGCACCATCACCTCCGGCGGTCACGGATTCATCGGCATCGGCCGCAAGAAGCTGCTCAACATTCTGCAGGCGCGCTGTGAAGCCCTCGGCGTCGAACTGGTCTTCGAGACGGATGTGTCCGACGATCAGGAAATCGCCCGCCGTTATCAGGCTGATCTGGTGATCGCCTCCGATGGCCTGAACAGCCGAATCCGCACCCGTTACGCCGATACCTACCGCCCCGATATCGATACGCGCCAGAACCGCTTTGTCTGGCTCGGTACGCATCAACGTTTCGACGCTTTCACGTTCGCCTTCGAGAAGACGGAACACGGCTGGTTTCAGGCGCATGCCTATCAGTTCGACGCCGATACCTCGACGTTCATCGTCGAGACGCCCGAGGAGGTCTGGCGCGCTCACGGGATCGATCAGATGAGTCAGGAAGAGGGCGTGAAGTTCTGCGAAAACCTCTTCGCGAAGTACCTTGGCGGCCATGAACTCATGAGCAACGCCAAGCACCTTCGCGGCTCGGCCATCTGGATTCGCTTCCCGCGCGTGATCTGCGAGCACTGGGTGCATTGGAGCGATATCGACGGCAAACGCGTGCCGGTCGTGCTCATGGGCGACGCCGCGCACACCGCGCACTTCTCCATCGGTTCCGGCACCAAGCTCGCGCTGGAAGACTCCATTGCGCTCGCCGACGGCCTTGGCAAGCAAGGTATCGACGCCCTGCCGGGCGTGCTGGCCGATTACGAAGCCGCCCGCAGCGTCGAAGTGCTCAAGATTCAGAACGCCGCCCGCAACTCGACCGAATGGTTCGAAACCGTCGAGCGTTACGCGCGCTTTTCGCCGGAACAATTCGCCTATTCGTTGCTGACCCGCTCGCAACGCATTTCCCACGAGAATCTGCGTGTGCGCGACGCTGCCTACGTCGAAGGCTACGAGGACTGGCTCGCGGCGCAGGCCGGGGTGAAACGCGCCGAAGGCCAGCACGCGATTCCGCCGATGTTCACGCCGTTCCGTGCGCGCGAACTCACGCTCAAGAACCGGATCGTGATGTCGCCGATGGCCATGTACTCGGCCGTCGACGGCGTGCCGGGCGACTTCCACCTCGTGCACCTCGGCAGCCGCGCGCTGGGCGGCGCGGGGATGATCGTCGCCGAGATGACCTGTGTGTCGCCCGACGCGCGCATCACGCCAGGGTGCCCCGGCCTGTGGAACGACGCGCAGCGCGACGCATGGAAGCGCATCGTGGACTTCGTGCACGCCGGTAGCGATGCGAAGATCGCCATGCAGATCGGCCACGCCGGTCGCAAGGGCTCGACGCGCCTCGCCTGGGACGGTATCGATCAGCCCCTCGCCGATGGCAACTGGCCGCTGATCTCGGCATCGCCGCTGCCCTACATCGAGGACGTATCGCAAACGCCGCGCGAGATGACGCGCGCCGATATGGATCGCGTCAAGGACGACTTCGTGCAAGCGGCCCGTCGCGCCGCCGAAGCGGGCTTCGATTGGCTGGAGTTGCACTGCGCCCACGGGTATCTGCTCTCGAGCTTCATCTCGCCGCTCACGAACCAGCGCACCGACGAGTACGGCGGCTCGCTGGAGAACCGCCTGCGCTATCCGCTCGAAGTCTTCCATGCCGTGCGCGATGTCTGGCCCTCGGCCAAGCCGATGTCGGTACGGATCTCGGCCCACGATTGGGTCGAGGGCGGCATCACGCCGGACGACGCGGTCGCAATCGCGCGCGCATTCAAGGACGCCGGTGCGGATCTCATCGACTGCTCGTCGGGGCAGGTCAGCAAGGCCGAAAAGCCGGTGTACGGTCGCATGTTCCAGACGCCGTTCGCCGATCGCGTGCGCAACGAAGCGGGGATTCCGACGATTGCCGTTGGCGCGATCTTCGAGGCGGATCACGTGAACAGCATCATCGCGTCGGGCCGCGCCGATCTGTGTGCGCTGGCGCGTCCGCATCTGGCCGATCCGTTCTGGACGCTGCATGAAGCTGCCAGGATCGGCTACAAGGATTTGCCGTGGCCAGCGCAGTACTATGCGGGCAAACGGCAGTACGAGACCAATCTGGAGCGTGCTGCCGCTTACGCTCAACAGATCGGTAAATAAGGACAGTTCATGACGTCAACGACAACCGCGGCGAGTGCCGCTCCGGGTTCGCCGACATCGCTCAAGGGCGTGCACGCGCTGGTGACGGGAGGCGCGCGCGGCATTGGCGAAGCGGTGGCCCGCTCGCTGCTGGCGCAAGGCGCACGCGTGACGCTGCTCGGACGCAGCGAAGCCACGCTCGCCAGCGGCACGCAGACATTGGCCGAGTACGGCGAAGTCGCGTGGGTCAGCGCGGACATTTCCGACGCTGTTGCGGTAGACGCCGCCTTCGCCCGCGCGGCGGAGCGGTTCGGTCCCGTGCAGGTCCTCGTGAATAACGCCGGGCAAGCCGTCAGCGCGCCGTTCGGCAAGACGGACAGTGCGCTTTGGCAGCAAATGATCGACGTCAACCTGACGGGCACGTTTCACTGCATTGGCGCCGCACTGCCGGCCATGCTCGCGGCAGGCTGGGGCCGCATCGTGAACGTTGCGAGTACCGCCGGGCTGATCGGTTACCCGTATGTGACGGCGTATTGCGCGGCCAAGCATGGTGTTGTCGGGCTAACGCGTGCGCTGGCGCTCGAAGTGGCGAAAAAGGGCGTGACGGTCAACGCGGTCTGCCCGGGGTACACGGAAACGGACATCGTGCGCGACGCCGTGGCGAACATTGTCGCCAAGACCGGACGCAGTGAAGACGACGCCCGCGCGGAATTGGCCAAGCGCAATCCGCAGGGGCGTCTGGTGCAGCCGCAGGAGGTTGCCGACACCGTGCTCTGGCTCTGCCAGCCGGGCGCAGGTGCCGTGACAGGACAGTCGATCGCGGTCGCTGGCGGTGAAGTCACCGTCGGCTGAGCGCGAATCCCAAACCCATTCAAGGAGATCGGCCCATGAGCGACGTGAAACTGACGATGGCGCATCACAAGCGCCCGTTCGCGAACTATGAAGCCAAGCACTTTCTGTGGTCGGTGTCGAACGACGCGCAAGGGCGTCCGAGTATCGGCACGATCACGCTGAACCGTCCCGAGAAGAAGAATCCGTTGACGTTCGACTCGTATGCCGAACTGCGCGATCTGTTTCGCGGGCTGGTCTACGCGACGGACATCAAGACGGTCGTGGTGACGGGCGCGGGCGGCAATTTCTGCTCGGGCGGCGACGTCCACGAAATCATTGGCCCGCTCACGCAGATGAGCATGCCGGAGTTGCTGGATTTCACTCGCATGACGGGCGATCTGGTCAAGGCGATGCGTGCCTGCCCGCAGCCGATCATCAGCGCGATCGACGGCATTTGCGCCGGCGCGGGCGCAATGGTGGCGCTTGCCTCGGACATGCGTCTGGGCACGCCGCAGACGAAGACTGCCTTCCTGTTCGTGCGCGTGGGTCTGGCGGGCGCCGATATGGGCGCTTGCACGCTGCTGCCGCGCATGATCGGTCAGGGGCGGGCATCGGAGTTGCTCTACACCGGTCGCGTGATGACGGCCGAGGAAGGGCAGCAATGGGGCTTCTTCAATGCGCTGCACGACGGCGGCGCGGTGCTTAGTGCCGCGCAGACGCTGGCCGATCAGATCGCCTGCGGTCCGACCTTCGCGCACGGCGTGACGAAGAAGCTGCTGCATCAGGAATGGAACATGGGCGTAGACGAGGCCATCGAGGCGGAAGCCGAGGCGCAGGCGATCTGCATGCAGACGAAGGATTTCCGTCGCGCTTACGACGCCTTCGTGGCGAAACAGAAACCGGTGTTCCAGGGCGACTGACGCGAGCGAGACGATGAGCGATATCACTCCCCACAATGCACGCAACGCCGAGTTTCTGGCGTGGCCGTTTTTTGACGACGCGCATCGCCGTCTGGGCACGGAGCTGGACGCCTGGTGTTCGCGCGAACTGAAGGTCGATCATCACGCGGACACCGATGCCACGTGCGTGGCGCTGGTGCGCCAACTGGGACGCGCTGGCTGGCTGAAGTATTGCGTGCCCGCGAGTCATGGCGGTGCGCTGGACAAGCTCGATTCGCGTGCGTTGTGTGTGTTGCGTGAAACGCTCGCGCGTCACGACGGCCTCGCGGACTTTGCCTTTGCGATGCAGGGGCTGGGCAGCGGTGCGATCACGCTCGCAGGCAGCGAGGCGCTCAAGCAGCGCTATCTGCCGCGTGTGGCCTCGGGCGAGGCGGTCGCGGCGTTCGCCCTGTCGGAGCCGAACGCCGGTTCTGACGTGGCGGCCATGGCCTGCACGGCCACGCTGGACGGCGACGACTATGTGCTCAATGGCGAGAAGACCTGGATTTCGAATGGCGGGATCGCGGACTTCTATTGTGTTTTCGTTCGCACGGGCGAAGCGCCGGGCGCGCGCGGCATCAGCGCTTTCGTGGTGGATGCGAATACCCCGGGGCTGACGATCGCGGAGCGCATCGACGTGAGTGCTCCGCATCCGCTCGCGCGTCTGAAGTTCGAGAACTGCCGTGTGCCGGTCTCGCAGCGCCTTGGCGAAGCCGGGCAGGGCTTCAAGGTCGCGATGATGACGCTGGATATTTTCCGCGCTTCGGTGGCGGCGGCGTCGTTGGGTTTTGCTCGTCGTGCGCTCGACGAAGGGTTGGCGCGCGCGAAGTCGCGCGAGATGTTCGGACAGACGCTCGCGGACTTCCAGATTACGCAGGCCGCACTGGGCGACATGGCGACGTCGGTGGACGCGGCGGCCTTGCTGACGTATCGCGCGGCCTGGCAGCGCGATGTGCAGGGGCAGCGCACGACACGCGAAGCGGCGATGGCGAAGATGTTTGCGACAGAATCGGCGCAGCAGGTCATTGACCGCGCCTTGCAGATGTTCGGTGGTGCAGGGGTGGTGTCGGGCGCCATCGTGGAGCGTCTGTATCGGGAGATTCGCTCGCTTCGGATCTATGAAGGGGCAACGGAAGTACAAAAGCTGATCATCGCGCGAGAACTGCTCAAGGACGCCTGAGCGCTGTCATTGAGCCTTACCGGGGGCAAGGAGAAGCACATGGAACGATCTGGACATCTCGACACTTTCGCGCGCGACAATCTGCCGCCCGCCGATCAGTGGCCCGAGTTTCTGCTGGACAATCCGGATGTGGCATACCCGGCGCGCATCAATTGCGCTGCCGAACTGCTGGATCGTGTGATCGAGGAGGGCCGCGGCGACGCGCCCGCGATCTATTCGGTGGAGAACGGCACGCCGACGGTCACGACGTATCTCGGTTTGCGCGAGATGGTGGATCGCATCGCTCATGTGCTTCGGGGCGACATGGGATTGGTGCCGGGCAATCGCGTGTTGCTGCGCGGCCCGAACAATCTGTTCATGGCCGCCGCGTGGCTTGCGGTGATCAAGGCGGGACTGGTCGGGGTGCCGACGATGCCGCTGCTCCGTGCGAAGGAACTCAAGCAGATCGTCGACAAGGCGGAGATTGGCGCCGCCTTGTGCGACGGCCGTCTGAAGGAGGAGCTTGAGTTCAATCGCCAGTCGACGCACGAGTACTTCTGTCCGGCGTTGAGGCAGGTGGTGTATTTCCACGAGGTGGGTGAGGACTCACTGGAGGCGCGGATGGCGCGTCAGCCGGCGAGTTTCGAGGCCTGCGACACGGCGGTGGACGATGTGTGTCTGATCGCCTTCACCAGTGGTACGACGGGCCAGCCGAAGGGCACGATGCATTTTCATCGCGACGTGCTTGCGATGTGCGATCTGTTTCCCCGTCATGTGCTGAAGCCGGGGCCGGACGATATTTTCTGTGGCACCCCCCCGTTAGCGTTCACTTTCGGTACGGGCGGCCTGTTGACGTTCCCTTTGCGTGTCGGCGCGGCGACGGTATTGCTGGAGAAGCTCACGCCGGACAGTCTGTTGCAGGCGATCGAGCAGTACCGCGCGACGGTCTGTTTCACGGCGCCGACGTTCTATCGTCAGATGGCGGCGCTGGTGGGCAAGTACGATCTGTCGAGTCTGAAGAAGACGGTATCGGCAGGCGAGGCATTGCCCGATGCTACGCGTCAGTTGTGGAAGCAGGCATCGGGCATCGAGATGATCGACGGCATTGGCGGCACGGAGATGATCCACATTTTCATCTCGGCAGCGAACGGCGACGTGGTGCCGGGAGCGATTGGCAAGCCGGTGCCGGGCTATATCGCGATGATCGTGGACGAGAACATGCAGCCGCTGCCGCCGGGCAAGGTGGGCAAGCTGGCGGTGAAGGGGCCGACCGGGTGCCGATATCTCGCGGACTCGCGCCAGACGAATTATGTGAAGAACGGCTGGAATCTGCCGGGCGACACGTTCATGTGCGACGAAGCGGGCAATTACTACTATCAGGCCCGTTCGGACGACATGATTGTCTCGGCCGGGTACAACATCGCTGGCCCGGAGGTGGAGTCGGCACTGTTGCAGCATCCGGCGGTGGCGGAGTGCGGTGTGGTCGGTGCGAGCGATGAGGCACGCGGCCAGATCGTGAAGGCGTATGTGGTACTCAAGGCCGGCGAGGCGCGCGATGACTCGATGGTGAAGGCGCTTCAGGAGTATGTGAAGGCTAACATCGCGCCGTACAAATACCCTCGGGCGATTGAGTTTGTCGACGCGCTGCCTCGCACGGAAACGGGTAAGCTGCAACGCTTCAAGCTCCGGCAGATGGGGCAGTGAGGTCAGAGGGGAGCGCTCCAGTCGGCGCTCACTCACTTAGTCGATCCTGCACGCAGGGGAGGAAAGAATGATGTCGGAGACCGACGTGAGCGCACACGCATTCGTCAAGCCGTTGCTGGTGCGTTTCAAGCACTGCGATCCGGCGGGCATCGTGTTTTATCCGCGCTATTTCGAAATGATCAACGATCTGGTCGAAGACTGGTGCGCGGAAGGACTCAATCTGTCGTTCGGCGAGATGCATTTGCGCGACGGCATGGGCGTGCCGACCGCCAACATCGAATGCCGCTTCAGTGCCCCCAGTTTTCTGGGCGAGACGCTACTGCGCTCGCTGGAAGTTACGCGCCTCGGTCGCTCGTCCATGACGCTGCGCATCCGGTTCGCCGGTGCCAACGACGAGACGCGTCTACAAGCCACGCTGGTACTGGTCTGGGTCGCGAAAGGCGAGGGCGGAAGACCCTCTCCAATCGCCGTACCCCCGGCCCAACGCGAGGCCATTGTGCGCTTTGCCGCACCCGATTCTGTCATTGAAGGAGTGTCCTGATGCTGCAAGTTCTGCAACCGCCCGAATGGGCGAAACCGCGCGGCTACGCCAACGGCATGGCGTTCGAGATGACGGCCGGCAGCCGCATCGTGTTTGTCGGCGGTCAAATTGGCTGGAACGGACAGCAACGTTTCGAAACGGATGATTTCGCTCTGCAAGTGCGCCAGACACTCGAGAATATCGTCGCGATCCTGGCCGAAGGTAACGCCAAGCCCGAACATATCGTGCGCATGACCTGGTACGTGAAGAATAAGCAGGAGTACGTGGAAAGCTATCGGGCTATCGGTGAACACTATCGCGATATCATCGGACGCCATTTTCCCGCTATGACGGCTGTGGAAGTCGCCGATCTTGTTGAAGACGAAGCCAAGGTTGAGATCGAAGTGACCGCGGTTGTGCCCGCCGCTTAAGTTTCTTGTTGGTGAGTGGTTGCTTTTTGGGGGCTTTTACACCTCCCCCCCAGACGGACCGGGGCCCCTTTCCGCCTCTCAGACATAAACCCAACTCGCTGCAGAAAGGCGCCCCGGTCCGTCTCCCTCCCTCTTTGCGGTACTTCTCGCCTCAACCCCACTCCCTTCGTTTTCTCTCCCCACCAATGCAAAACGCCGGGCTCATCCCGGCGTTTTCGCTGTCTTGCTGCCTTTTCCTGCTGCCTTCTCTATGCCGCCTTCTGCGCCGCTTGCGCTGCATCCAACGCCGCCTGCGTCAGCAAATACACGCCCGGCAAATCCTGCTCGTCACAATTGTGACCCTTACCACCCCGATCCACCACTACGAAGTCACTCACTTCGTGTAATGCCAACAACGGGTGATGCCATACGCCTCGCGCATAATTCACGCCCTGCCAACCATCCGACACGAACGCCCGCATCCGACTCACATCCAACTCGCCCGCCGGCGCTACCACCACCAGATGCGGCGTTGTCTTCAACGGAATGAACGCCTGACTCCCCAACGGATGACGCTCCAGCATCTTCACCTCATACGGCAACTGCCTCGGCTGACCACGGAATACATTCACCAAGGTGCGCCCACCCTCCGGGCCCAGATCCACCGTCGCCAGATCGTGAAACCGCTCAGTCGTCCCGCCGTTGATCGCGAAATGCTTCGCCCCCGTCAACTCGATCACGTCGCCAAACTCCGCAAACGCCTCCCGCGTCAATCGCTCTATCTTCAACGCCAGACCCGCCATGTCACGCTCCATTTTTTTCCCCTGCCTAGCCCTTCGTCGCCTCTCGCATTCCCCCACTTTCTCCGGGACGCGAGAGGTCTTCTTTTTGCTGAGGTTGCTGACTTCGGTTATGCCTGCTTGTCGCTCAGACGGCCCCACAGACGCAGGCGCGACACGCCGCCGTCCGGGATGATGTTGAAGCGGATGTGCGTGATCGCCCCCAACTTCTGTACTTGCTCTTCAAAGAAGAACTGCTTGTCCATCGCCAACTTCTGCTCGGGCAACAACACCGGCCAGAACATGGACTGGGTGATCAACGATTGTTCCGTGCCGCCCGTCACATAGGCCGCCTGAATGGAGCAACGATCCGGGAAGTTGCCCTTGAAGTGCGCCGTGTCGACTTCGATCTTGCCAATCTCGCCCGGCTGCGCCAACGCAATGATCGCCCAGTCATTCCCCGGCTCACGTCGCCGACGCGTCTCCCAGCCATCGCCCATGTTCACGCCACGGCCCGGCATCAGCAGGTTCGACGCCAACCCGAAATGCTGGTTGTTCGCCGCAACGACATAGCCACCGTTTTCCATCGCAATCAGGTCGATCAGCTCGTCGCGCGAGCGTCCCGCCCAATCGCTCTGGGGCAAGCCATACAGACGCAGGCGCGCCAGACCGCCATCGGGGTACAGGTTCACGCGCACATGGGTGACCGGGCGCTGGTTGCCAATCGCATGGTAATGATGCGAGTTGCCTTGCAGCGTGGTCGAGGCGAGCAGTTCGAACCACTCGGCGCCCTCGCCGGGTGCGCCGTTAGGGCTGTAGCAGCCCTCGAGCGAGGCGGCCGGCGGGAAGTTGCCGGTGAAGTGACTGGTGTCCAGATCGACGCCAAACAACACGCCGGCACGCGCGAGCTTGACCACGCACCAGTCGTAACCGTTCACGCGCTTGCGACGCGTCTCCCAACCATCCATCCACTTGCCGTTGTCGTCGTACTTGCCGGGGATGAACACGGCCGGCTCGGGGTTGAGCATGCGCTCTTTGGCCGCGAAGAATTCGTCGCTGGCAACGAGCGCCTGCGCTCCCAGACGCGGATCGGCCAGATTGACGTAACGGCGCACGAATTCCGGTGCGTTCGGGTCTTGCGGGACGAGGGCCATGTTGCTTTTCACTCCAGATAAAGGGGCCGACGTCTCGCGTCGGCAGAAACTGTGTTCGGTGTCTCTCGTGGCTTATGCCGTGAGGTTTATGGCGTCAGGGCCGCACTGGTCGGGGCTGCGCCCTCGGCAGTCGCGTCTGCGGATGTCGCTATCGGCTCGTAGGGCAGGGCGCCATCCAGGACTTTGTGCGCTCTCGCAAAGTCGACGTCTTTTTCCCAGGCCGCCACAACGAGCGTCGCCACGCAGTTGCCCAGCAGGTTGGTCATGGCGCGCGCAATGCCCACGAACCAGTCGACCGGCAGGATCAGCACCAGACCGATGACGGGGATCGCCGGAATGGCCGCCAATGTCGCCGCCAGTATGACGATGGCCGATCCTGGAATGCCGTGCGCCCCCTTGGACGTGAGCAATGACACGAGGATGACGAGAATCAGGTCGTGCATCGACAACGGTGTATTGGTCGCCTGCGCAATGAAGATGACGGCAAGCGTCAGATAGATGGAGAAGCCGTCGAGGTTGAAGGAGTAGCCAGTCGGCACGACGAGCCCCACGGTGGACTTCTTAATGCCCATCCACTCGAGCTTGCGCATGATCGCAGGCAACACGGCATCCGACGACGCTGTGCCCAACACGATGGACAACTCTTCACGGAAGTATTTGATGAACTTGAAGATGTTGAAGCCCGCCAGCCGCAACACGCCCCCCAATACGACGGTCACGAAGACGAAGCAGCTCAGGTAGAACACGAGCACCAGCAGCCCCAACTGCTTGAGCGACGACGCGCCGTATTTGCCGGTCGTGAACGCGACGGCACCCAATACGCCGAGCGGTGCGAGCCGGATGATGAACGCCATCACGCGGAAGAAGACATGGCTCAGATCTTCAATGAAGCGCGCGACCGGACGGCCCCGCTCGCCAAGGGCCGCCAACGCACAGCCGAACATGACGGAGAACACCAGGATTTGCAGGATGTCACCCTTGGCAAAGGCGTCGGTAATGGTGTCGGGAATGATCTTCAGCAAGAACCCCGCGGTGTCTTTCAACCCCTTGGCATTCTCGGTGTACGCCGCCATCGCACTCGGATCGAGACTGCGAATGTCGATGTTCATCCCCTCGCCCGGACGCGTTACCCAGGCCAACACGGCACCGATCACCAACGCGAAGGTGGTGATGATCTCGAAGTACAAGACCGCCTTGATACCCACGCGGCCGACTTTGCGCAAATCACCCGCGCTCGCCATGCCACTCACGACGACACAGAAGACGATCGGTCCGATGACCATCTTGATCAGCTTCAGAAAGCCATCGCCCAACGGACGTAACGACTCTCCCAACTGCGGAAACCAAATGCCAAGCGCCACACCCACTATCAACGCAATGACGACTCGGCCAAACAACGAACGGAACAGCTTGGGCATGGTGTGTCTCCTCTGCCTGCGCAAATCACTCTCTCGGATTTCGCGATCTCTACGTCGGACGGACGGCTCTCGGGGGCTGATTTCTGTACCGCAACAACGACTTGGCGCGTTTGGCGCCGGTCAACACCGTCAGTGTAATAAGACAAGTCATACCGGTCTGACCAGTGGTGTTATGGCGAATATTAGAAAGCCAATATAGTCCGGTCAAGACGCGGCTTCTGAGGGGATTCCCTATGGTGGGGCGATGCGCCACGGCTTGTTTCGGTCCACGCGACGATCCCCTCGGCTTTGTCGGTTTTGCTGGCTGAATCCCCCGGAATTTCGGGTGAACTTCACTTTGCGCCGTCAGGTCGCACTTGTATCTGGCGCGCGGCCCCTTCGCCTTGTGCTACCTCGGGCAACGTGCACAGATCCCCCAACAACGACAGAAGGGAGGCGCCATGCGGATGAAGGACATGGTGGTGCTTGTTACCGGTAGTGCCCAGGGCATCGGACGCGCCATCGCGATCCGTCTCGCACAAGAAGGCGCGCGTATTGTGGTGGAAGACAGGCTGGACAACGCGATGGCTGAACAGACGCTCGATGCGGTTCGCACCGCCGGCAGCGACGGCTGTGTGATCGCCGGTGATGTTGGCTGCGCCGCAGACGACCGCGCGGTCATCGCGCAAGCGGTCAAGGCAATGGGGCGCATCGATGTGCTGGTGAACAACGCAGGCGTGGAGCGTCGTGCCGCATTCCTCGATGTGACGGAAGCGGACTACGATCTGGTGATGAACGTGAATCTGAAAGGCGCTTTCTTTCTCACGCAGGCTTTCGTGCAGCACCTGCGCGATACGAAGCGCGGCGGACGCATCGTCAATGTCAGTTCGGTTCACGAGGAATTGCCGTTTCCCCACTTCACGAGCTATTGCGCAAGCAAAGGCGGCATGAAGATGATGATGCGCAACCTTGCCATTGAACTTGCCCCGCTTGGGATCACGGTCAACAACGTTGCCCCCGGGGCCGTCGGCACACCGATCAATCAGCAACTCCTCGCGAACAAGGCGCAATTGGGAGCGCTGATCGCGAACATTCCGCTCGGCCGCCTCGCCGATCCGAGCGAAGTCGCCAACGCCGTGCTGTTTCTCGCCTCGCCCGAAGCCAGCTATGTCACCGGCACCACGCTGTTCGTCGACGGTGGCTTGCTCTGGAACTACTCGGAGCAATGACGATGACGGACACCGCCCAACGTACGCTCGCACTCGGCGGCATGACACCCGATGTCTCGCATTGCGCGCCCTCGGATGGACTTACGCCCGCCGACCGCTATCAGGAATTGTTCGTCGCCGTGCAGACGCAGCGCATCTTTCCCGACAGCAAGACGTTCGTGGACTGCGTGCCCGCACTCGCACCGGAAGAGATTCTGCGCCGGTATCGCGAGGACGCCGCCAGGCCCGGCTTCGATCTTTCGCGCTTCGTGGCCACCCATTTCACGCATGAACGCCCGCCCGCCAGTCACTATGTGTCCGACCCGGGGCAGGGACTCGTCGAGCATATCGACGGACTTTGGGAGGTGCTCACCAGATACCCCGAAGCGCATCCGGCCTATAGCTCGCTATTGCCAATTCCCCGGCCGTATGTCGTGCCGGGTGGTCGCTTCCATGAGCTCTATTACTGGGACTCGTATTTCACGATGCTGGGCCTCGCGCGCAGCGGCCGGCACGATCTGCTGGCGAGCATGGCGGACAATTTTTCGTTTCTCATCGATACCTACGGCCATATTCCGAACGGCAACCGCACCTATTATCTGAGTCGCTCGCAACCCCCGATGTACGGACTGATGGTGGCGCTGTTCGAGTCGCACGGTGTGGCGCGCGCCTTGCGTTATTTACCCCATCTGCGTCGCGAGTACGACTACTGGATGGACGGCGAGGCCTCGCTTGTGCCCGGCGACGCCTATCGGCATCTCGTGCGAATGCCAGACGGTTCGTTTCTCAATCGCTATTGGGACGAGCGCGACACGCCCCGGGAAGAGGGCTATCTGGAAGACGTGAGTACGGCGCGTAACGCACCGGATCGCGCGGCGGGTGAGGTGTATCGCGATCTTCGTGCCGGTGCCGCGTCGGGCTGGGACTTCAGCTCGCGCTGGCTGGACAACGCCAACGATCTCTCGTCGATCCGCACGACGGCCATCGTGCCGGTCGATCTGAATAGTTTTCTTTATGCCTCGGAAGTGCAAATTTCCCGGCTGAGCGACAGCGGCGGCGATACGCAGACGGCTCAGGCGTTTGCCATGCGAGCACAGGCGCGGCGCGAGGCGATGACGCGCTATCTCTGGGGGGAAAGCGAGGGCGCCTTTCTCGATTACGACTGGCAGCGGGGCGAGCAACGTCCGCAGTTGTCGGCGGCGCTGGCCGCGCCGCTCTTCGTCGGGCTGGCGTCGCCCGTGCAGGCGAGCCGCTCGGCACAGACGATGGCCGAGCGGCTCCTCGCGGCCGGCGGACTGCGCACGACGCAGGCGTCGAGCCTCCAGCAATGGGACCCGCCCAATGGCTGGGCACCGCTGCAATGGATCGCGCTTCACGGGCTTCGCAAGTACGGCGAGAACCGGCTTGCCAACGAGATCGCCCATCGGTGGCTCGCAACGGTCAGTGCGCTCTACGGCCGCGAAAGCAAACTCGTGGAAAAGTACTCGCTCCATACGAGCGACGCGATGTGCGCCAGTGGCGGTGGAGGCGGGGAGTATCCGCTTCAGGATGGCTTTGGCTGGACCAACGGCGTTGTGCGACGCCTCCTGGGCGATCATCCGGATCACCACGCCCATCAGGTGACGGCACAGGGCCGCCCACCCCGGCGCACGCGCGGGTAGTTTGATATTTGGCGTCGTACAATGCGCGATACGTCCCCCCGCATTCCCTGTGAGGCCTCATGAAGCATTCGGCGCATGCCGTAACCGACGCCGCCGTCGCCATCATTCGCGAGCGTATTGAACGTCAGGTCTATCCGGCCGGCGCCATGCTGCCCTCGCAACGCCAACTCGCCGAAGAGCTGGCGATCAGCCGGGCCTCGCTGCGCGAAGCGCTCTCTACGCTCGAAGCGCTCGGCATGGTTGCCATCAGGCCGGGCAAGGGTGTGTATGTGAACGATGCCTCGGCGCGTCTGGGCGTGGCGTGGCGCTTTGCGGACCAAATCTCGCTCGCCGATACCTACCAACTGCGCTACGCCCTGGAGGGCTTCTCCGCCCGGCTCGCCGCCCACGCCGCGAGCACCAGCGAAATCGAGTGGCTCACGGATAACGTCGAGATGATGAAGGGGGCGCTGATCGACGGCGATGTCGATACCGCCGCCCAACTCGACTTCGCGTTCCACCTGCGGATCGTCGGGCTCGCGGGGAATGCGGCCATCGCGGATATTCTGCGCGGCAGCACCGAAATCGTCATGGAAAGCCAGCGCTTGCCGTTCTACCAACGCGAATTGGTGCTTTCTACCTATCATGAACATCAGGAGATCCTCGAGGCGCTGCGACGCCGTGACGGCGCTGCCGCAGGGGCCGCAATGGAGCGCCATATCGTGCTGGCGGCCCAGCGGGCGGGCATTCACTTCCCTATCCCCTCTGCGTATTCGTCTGCCGGCGGCCTTGCCCCCCGGGAGAACGCAGAGCGTACTGATGTGTCACACGTTCAGCTTTGAGATGATTGGGATTTGCGCTATACTTTGAAGGTTTTAGTCATTTAACCCTCACCCTAGCGCCTACCCGCCTGACATCTCGTCCGCAGTCCGAGCATCCGCTGTGCGCATATTCCGCGCAATTCCGGTGCCCGCGCTGATGTCATCGCGGCGGACGATGGGGCTGGCAGCCGGGGTGAACCCTTCAGGAGTTTCCCGTGCTGCCGTCATTCCCACCCGCCATTCTCGCGCTCGCTGACGGCACGGTCTTTCGTGGGTACGCCATCGGCGCTGCCGGTCACACCATCGGTGAAGTCGTGTTCAATACCGCCATCACCGGCTATCAGGAAATCCTCACCGACCCCAGCTATGCGCGTCAGATCGTCACGTTGACGTATCCGCACATTGGCAACACGGGCGTCAACGGTGAAGACGTCGAAGCCACGAAAGTCCATGCCGCAGGCCTGATCATCAAGGATCTGCCGATCCTGGACTCGAATTTCCGAGCCAACAAGACGCTGTCGCAATACCTGAAGGACGAAGGCGTCGTTGCCATCGCCGGCATCGACACGCGCCGACTCACCCGTATCCTGCGCGAGAAGGGGGCTCAAAACGGTTGCATTCTCGCCGGTGAAGAAGCCGACGAAGGCAAAGCCATCGCCCTGGCCCAATCCTTCCCGGGACTCGCCGGTATGGACCTCGCCAAGGTCGTTTCGACCACGGAGAAGTACTCGTGGACGGAAACGGAATGGCGTCTGGGTGAAGGCTACGGCGAGCAGAAGGACCCGAAATTCCATGTGGTGGCCCTCGACTATGGCGTCAAGCGCAACATCCTGCGCATGCTCGCCGAGCGTGGCTGCAAGGTCACGGTGCTGCCCGCCCAAAGCTCGGCCGACGACGTGTTCGCCCTGAATCCGGACGGCGTGTTCCTCTCGAACGGCCCCGGCGACCCCGAGCCGTGCGATTACGCGATTGCCGCCACGAAGACCTTCCTCGAGCGCCGTATCCCGACGTTCGGCATCTGCCTCGGCCACCAGATCATGGGCCTGGCCGTCGGTGCCAAGACGCTCAAGATGAAGACCGGCCACCACGGTGCCAACCACCCGGTCAAGGATCTCGCGACCGGCCGTGTGGTCATCACGTCGCAGAACCATGGCTTTGCCGTGGATGCGAACAGCCTGCCGGCCAATGCGCGTGTCTCGCACGTGTCGCTGTTCGACGGCACGCTGCAAGGCTTCGAGCTGACGGATCGCCCGGCGTTCTGCTTCCAGGGTCACCCGGAAGCGTCGCCCGGCCCGCACGACATCGGCTATCTGTTCGACCGCTTCGTGCAGTCGATGGCCGACGCCAAGCAGCCCGCGTAAGCACAGGCTCGACGAGACAAGGATAAGGACGCACGCATCATGCTCGGAAACTCGATCGGCATCGTCAACCTCTGGACCTATCTGGCCGGGGTGGTGGTGGTCATTCTGCTGCCGGGACCGAACTCGCTCTATGTGCTGTCGGTGGCAGCCCAGCGCGGTGTTCGCCACGGTTACGCAGGGGCGTGCGGCGTGTTCCTCGGCGACACCATCCTCATGACGCTGGCCGCCGCCGGGGTCGCATCGCTGCTGCACGCGCAACCGGCGCTGTTCTTCGTGGTGAAGTACCTCGGTGCGGCCTACCTGTGCTGGATGGGACTGAACATGCTGCGCGGTGCGATCGCCAATGCGCGGGCCGCACGGGCCAACGACGGCGCAGCGGTTGCGGCACCCAGGCAGGTCGACGCGGATCACCCGTTCAAGCGCGCACTGTTCATCAGCTTGCTGAACCCGAAGGCCATCCTGTTCTGCGTGTCGTTTTTCATCCAGTTCGTCGATCCGGGCTACGCCTACCCCGCCGTGTCGTTTGCGGTGCTGGGCGTGATCGTGCAGACCTGTAGTTTCCTGTATCTGAGCACGCTGATCCTGGCCGGTTACCGCCTGGCCGAGCACTTCCGGCAACGTCGCCGGTTGAGCGCCGGGGCAACCGGCGGCGTGGGCGCGCTGTTCGTCGGCTTCGGTGTGAAGCTCGCGACCGCGACGCTGAGTTAAATTTTTGTTGAGAACGTTATGCCAAAGCGCACAGACATCAAGAGCATCCTCATCATCGGCGCCGGCCCGATCATCATCGGTCAGGCATGCGAGTTCGACTATTCCGGCGCACAAGCCTGCAAGGCGCTGCGCGAGGAAGGCTACAAGGTCATCCTGATCAACAGCAACCCTGCCACGATCATGACCGACCCGGATACGGCCGATGTGACCTACATCGAACCGATTACCTGGGAAGTCGTCGAGCGCATCATTGCCAAGGAACGCCCGGATGCCATCCTGCCGACGATGGGTGGCCAGACCGCGCTCAATTGCGCGCTCGACCTGCATCGCCACGGCGTGCTCGACAAGTACAAGGTGGAACTGATCGGCGCCTCGCCGGAAGCCATCGACAAGGCCGAAGACCGTCTGAAGTTCAAGGACGCCATGACCAAGATCGGTCTGGGGTCGGCCAAGTCGGGCATCGCCCACTCGATGGAAGACGCCCTCGCGGTGCAGGCCCAGATCACTGCCGAAATTGGCGGCAGCGGCTACCCGATGGTGATCCGTCCGTCGTTCACGCTCGGCGGTTCGGGCGGCGGCATTGCGTACAACCGCGAGGAATTCGAAGAGATCTGCAAGCGCGGTCTCGACCTCTCGCCCACGCGCGAACTGCTCATCGAAGAGTCGCTGCTGGGCTGGAAGGAGTACGAGATGGAAGTCGTGCGCGACCGCGCCGATAACTGCATCATCGTCTGCTCGATCGAAAACCTCGACCCGATGGGCGTGCACACCGGTGACTCGATCACCGTCGCACCGGCCCAGACGCTGACCGACAAGGAATACCAACTGCTGCGTAACGCATCGCTGGCAGTGCTGCGCGAGATCGGCGTGGAGACGGGCGGCTCGAACGTCCAGTTCTCGATCAACCCGAAGGACGGCCGTATGGTCGTCATCGAAATGAACCCGCGGGTGTCGCGCTCGTCGGCCCTCGCGTCGAAGGCGACCGGTTTCCCGATCGCGAAGATCGCCGCCAAGCTGGCGATCGGCTACACGCTCGACGAACTGCGCAACGAAATCACCGGCGGCGCTACGCCGGCCTCGTTCGAGCCGACCATCGATTACGTCGTGACCAAGGTGCCGCGTTTCGCCTTCGAGAAGTTCCGCGAAGCCGATGCCCGCCTGACCACGCAGATGAAGTCGGTCGGCGAAGTGATGGCCATGGGTCGCACGTTCCAGGAATCGTTCCAGAAGGCCATGCGCGGTCTGGAAGTCGGCGTGGACGGTCTGGATGAAAAGTCGACCGACCGCGACGAGATCGTGGCCGAAATCGGCGAACCGGGCCCGGATCGCATCTGGTACGTGGGCGATGCCTTCCGCCTGGGCATGAGCCTCGAAGAGGTGTACGCCGAGACGGCCATCGACCCGTGGTTCCTCGCTCAACTCGAAGCCATCGTCAAGAAAGAGCAGGCACTGGCCGGCCGCACGCTGGAAAGCCTGACGACTGAAGAACTGCGTTTCCTCAAGCAAAGCGGGTTCTCGGATCGTCGTCTGGCCAAGCTGCTCGGCACCGACCAGAGCGCCGTGCGCCGTGCCCGTATCGCGCAGAAGGTGCGCCCGGTCTACAAGCGCGTGGACACCTGCGCCGCGGAATTCTCGACCAACACCGCCTACATGTACTCGACCTACGAGGAAGAGTGCGAAGCCCAGCCTACCGACAAGAAGAAGGTCATGGTGCTCGGCGGCGGCCCGAACCGTATCGGTCAGGGGATCGAGTTCGACTACTGCTGCGTGCACGCGGCCCTCGCGCTGCGTGAAGACGGGTACGAGACCATCATGGTCAACTGCAACCCGGAAACGGTGTCGACCGACTACGACACGTCGGATCGTCTGTACTTCGAGCCGGTGACGCTGGAAGACGTGCTGGAAATCGTCGACCTCGAAAAGCCGGTCGGTGTGATCGTGCAGTACGGCGGTCAGACCCCGCTCAAGCTCGCTCTCGATCTCGAAGCGAACGGCGTGCCCATCGTTGGCACGAGCCCCGACATGATCGACGCCGCCGAAGACCGCGAGCGTTTCCAGAAGCTGTTGCATGACCTCGGCCTGCGTCAGCCGCCGAACCGCACGGCCCGTGCCGAAGACGAAGCACTGAAGCTCGCCGCCGAAATCGGGTATCCGCTGGTCGTGCGCCCGTCCTACGTGCTGGGTGGCCGCGCCATGGAAATCGTCCACGAGCCGCGCGACCTCGAACGCTACATGCGCGAAGCCGTCAAGGTGAGCCACGACAGCCCGGTGCTGCTCGACCGCTTCCTCGACGATGCCATCGAGTGCGACGTCGACTGCATCTCGGACGGCACGGACGTCTACATCGGCGGCGTGATGGAGCACATCGAACAGGCCGGCGTCCACTCGGGCGACTCGGCCTGCTCGCTGCCGCCGTACTCGCTGTCGGCCGAGACGATTGCCGAACTCAAGCGCCAGACGGCCGCGATGGCCCGTGCGCTGAACGTGGTCGGCCTGATGAACGTGCAGTTTGCGATCCAGCAGGGCAATGGCGTCGACACGATCTACGTGCTCGAAGTCAACCCGCGCGCCTCGCGCACGGTCCCGTATGTCTCGAAGGCGACCGGCCGCCAGTTGGCCAAGATCGCCGCGCGCGCCATGGTCGGGCAGTCGCTCAAGTCGCAAGGCGTGACGAGCGAAGTCACGCCGCCGTACTTCAGCGTCAAGGAAGCGGTGTTCCCGTTCGTGAAGTTCCCGGGCGTCGACCCGGTGCTCGGACCGGAAATGCGCTCGACCGGTGAAGTGATGGGGGTGGGCCGCACGTTCGGCGAGGCGCTCTTCAAATCGCAACTGGCCGCTGGCTCGCGCTTGCCGGCCTCGGGCACGGTGCTGCTCACGGTGAAGGACGCCGACAAGCCGCGCGCGGTCGAAGTCGCCCGCATGCTGCACGCGCTGGGCTACCCGATCGTCGCAACGCGTGGTACGGCAGCGGCGATCGAAGCGGCGGGCATCCCGGTGCGGGTGGTCAACAAGGTGAAGGACGGGCGTCCGCACATTGTCGATATGATCAAGAACGGCGAGATCGCACTGGTGTTCACCACGGTGGACGAGACTCGCACGGCGATTGCCGATTCGCGCTCGATCCGTATGTCGGCACAGGCTCACAAGGTCACGTATTACACGACGATCTCGGGTGCGCGCGCCGCCGTGGAGGGCCTGAAGTACCTGCAGAACCTCGAGGTGTATGACCTCCAGGGCCTGCATGCTTTGCTGCCGGCCTGAATGTCTGCCGCCTGAGGCGCACAGAAGGAAGTCAGCGGGGTAAATGCCCGGTGGCGGTGAGCCGCCCCGGGCAACGTCGCAAAAAATGGCGCGCTCGCCGGGGAACCGATCTCCGCCGGGGGCGCCAAATGCTTCGTATGTGGCGGAATGTCGCGCGCTCAGCCCTCCGGTTGGCAGCATCGGCAACTCTGCTACACTAACGCCACATAGGTGTCACAGCCGCGGTCAAGCGGCGTTCGCAAAAAGTGCGAATGCGGCTTTGCTGCGGCAATTTTTTTGTCTTTCGGAACAACGCGCATGAGTACCATTCCTCTGACCAAACGAGGCGCCGAGCTGCTCAAGGAAGAGCTGCACCGCCTGAAGTCCGTCGAACGTCCGAACGTGATCACTGCAATTGCTGAAGCCCGTGCGCAGGGCGATCTGTCGGAAAACGCGGAATACGACGCCGCGAAAGAGAAGCAGGGCTTCATCGAGGGGCGTATCGCCGATCTCGAGTCGAAGCTCTCGGCGGCCCAGATCATCGACCCGTCGGCACTCGATGCCGAAGGCCGCGTGGTGTTTGCCGCGACCGTCGAGCTCGAAGACCTCGAGAACGGCGGCACGGTGCAGTATCAGATCGTCGGCGACGATGAGGCCGATCTGGAGCACGGCAAGATTTCGGTGAGTTCGCCGATCGCCCGTGCGCTCATTGGCAAGTACGCAGGCGATGTGGCCGAAGTGCAGGCCCCGAGCGGCGTGCGTGAGTACGAGATCATCGATGTCCGCTACGTCTGATGTGACGTCTGCCGGCGGCGCGCCGCGGCTGGAACGGCTGTTCCGCCTGGTCGCGACCGTCTGGTGCGGTAGTCAGTGGGCTATCGGCTACATCGTTGCGCCTACGCTTTTCGCCGTGCTGGAGTCCCGCACGGTCGCCGGCACGGTCGCTGGCCGGTTGTTTCACACGCAGGCCTGGCTGAGTCTGGTCTGCGGCGTGCTGCTGGTCTGGCTGGCAACGGCACTCATCGCACGGACGAGCGACGCTCGCGCCGCAAGAGGTTATCGCGGCCTGCGCTGGCTGGCGGTGGCGATGATGGTCTGCGTGCTGATCAGCTGGTTCGGCTTGCAGCCGTTCATGGCGGATCTGCGGGCGCAGGCCGAAGCGTCGGGCGTGGAGATCGGCCGATCGCCGTTTGCTGCACGTTTCGGCATGCTTCACGGCATTTCAAGCGGCATCTATTTGCTGCAAAGCTTGCTTGGCATCGTGCTGGTCTGGCGTCAGCCGGTGCGCGGCTAATTGCCGCAGCGCGCGCGACGGCACTCGCCTCGTGGCTTGTCACCCGATTGCATACGCATAAAAAAACGCGCCCGACGATGTCTGGGCGCGTCTTTTTGAGGGCTGGCGGAACGGGCTCGATCCGCCACCGTCCGCTTAGTCGTTGCGCTGGCGCTTGACGCTGGTCTGGCGCTTCTTGGCGCGCTTGACGATACCACCGGCGGTCATGCGTTCGTTGCCAGCAACGGTCACTTTCTTGACGGTGGGACGACGTCCCGCGTTGGTGCTGTTCTTGACGACCGTGACAGTGCGCGGGGCGCGGCCCTTGACCGTTGCGCCCGTACCGCCGGTTCTGCCGCGAACCGGCATCTCCTTTTCGTCCGGCGTGGGGCGGTACAGGACGAGCAGCTTGCCGATGTGTTGCACCGGTGCGGCGCCGAGCTGGTCGCAGATGGATTCGTAAATGGCCACGCGCGCGTCGCGTTCGTCGCCGAAGACGCGCACCTTGATCAGTTCGTGGGCCTTCAGAGCGCCGTCGATTTCCTTGAGCACCGCCGGCGTCAAGCCGTCGGCGCCGATCAGAACGACAGGATTCAGCGCATGGGCGGCGGAGCGCAAGTCGGCGCGTTGCGCCGGGGTCAGGGTCAAAGCGGGCATAGAGGACAGACGAGACAAACGAGTTAGGATGCGCCCGCAAGCGGTGGCCGCAACGCCTGCAGTAACTGCTGGCTGGCAAACGGATTTTGGGCGCGCAAGGGCGTATTATCCTGCAAATTCGCAGCGTTTTTGAAGAATTATGGCAAAAAACCGTTTCAGCCACGCGTGGCTGCACGATCACATCAACGATCCCTACGTCAAAATGGCGCAGCGCGAGGGCTATCGGGCCCGCGCGGCGTACAAACTCAAGGAGATCGACGAGCAGGACCGGCTGATCAAGCCGGGGCAGGTCATTGTCGACCTGGGCTCGACGCCCGGGAGCTGGAGTCAGTACGCGCGTAACAAGCTCGCGGGCGGCAAACGCTCCGAGGGCGGTATCGATGGCACGATCATTGCGCTGGATATCCTGCCGATGGACCCGATTGCCGACGTCCACTTCCTGCAGGGCGACTTCCGGGAGGATAGCGTGCTCGAGCAACTGGAAGAAATCGTGGCCGGCCGTAAAGTCGACCTTGTAGTTTCCGATATGGCCCCCAACTTGTCGGGTGTGGCGTCGGCCGATGCGGCGCGGATCGAGCATTTATGCGATCTTGCGCTGGATTTTGCTCAGCGACACCTGAAACCTGAAGGGGCGTTACTGGTCAAATGTTTTCACGGCAGCGGCTATAGCCAGATTGTCGAAAAATTCAAACACCAGTTCAAAACAGTGGCGCCACGTAAGCCCAAGGCGTCACGGGACAAATCTTCCGAAACGTTCATTCTCGGTCGCGGTCTGAAAAATCCGGGTTGATGCCCGTCAAACCGGCGCACTGGCGCTATGGTGGCGGTAAAGAATCACTATGGCGGTGCGCCTGCGAGTGGATTAGAATGAATTCCTGGCGCGAAGCGATTTCATGAAGGAGCAACGCTTTGAACAATAATATGTTTTCCAAAGCGGCGGTGTGGTTAGTCATCGCGCTGGTCTTGTTTACTGTGTTTAAACAGTTCGACAAGCCGCATGTCCAGGAGGGCGTGACGTACTCCCAGTTCATGGACGATGCCAAGAACGGCAAGATCAAGAATGTGGTGGTGCAGGGGCGTAATCTTCAGGTGACGCCAAGCGACGGCCAGAAATACTCCATCGTGTCGCCTGGCGACATCTGGATGGTGGGCGATCTCATGAAGTACGGCGTTCAGGTCTCGGGTAAGGCCGACGAAGAACCCAACGTGCTCATGACCGCGCTCTACTACCTCGGACCTACGTTGCTGATCATCGGCTTCTGGTTCTACATGATGCGGCAGATGCAGGGCGGGGGTAAGGGCGGTGCCTTCTCCTTCGGTAAATCCCGTGCGCGTCTCATCGATGAAAATGCCAATCCCGTCACGTTTGCCGACGTGGCAGGCTGCGACGAAGCCAAGTACGAAGTCGGCGAACTGGTCGACTTCCTGAAAGATCCTCAGAAATTCCAGAAGCTGGGCGGGCGCATTCCGCGTGGCGTGCTGCTCGTCGGCCCGCCGGGAACCGGTAAGACGCTGCTGGCCCGTGCTATCGCTGGCGAAGCCAAGGTGCCGTTCTTCAGCATTTCGGGTTCGGACTTCGTGGAAATGTTCGTCGGCGTGGGCGCTGCCCGTGTTCGCGACATGTTCGAAAACGCGAAGAAGCAGTCGCCCTGTATCGTGTTCATCGACGAAATCGACGCGGTCGGCCGTCATCGTGGCGCCGGTATGGGCGGCGGTAACGACGAGCGCGAGCAGACGCTGAACCAGATGCTCGTCGAGATGGACGGCTTCGAAGCCAACTCGGGCGTGATCGTGATCGCCGCGACCAACCGTTCGGACGTGCTCGACAAGGCGCTGCTGCGTCCGGGCCGTTTCGACCGTCAGGTCTACGTCGGTCTGCCGGACATCCGTGGTCGCGAGCAAATCCTGAAGGTGCACCTGCGCAAGGTGCCGATCTCGAACGACGTCGATGCTTCGGTCATCGCACGCGGTACGCCGGGCATGTCGGGTGCCGATCTGGCAAATCTGGTGAACGAAGCTGCACTGTTCGCGGCGCGCCGTAACAAGCGCATCGTCGAAATGCTCGACTTCGAAGACGCCAAGGACAAGATCTTCATGGGTCCGGAGCGCAAGTCGGCCGTGATGCGCGACGAGGAACGCCGTGCGACGGCATACCACGAGTCGGGCCATGCGGTGGTGGCGATGCTGCTGCCGGAAGCCGATCCGGTCCACAAGGTAACGATCATTCCGCGCGGTTGGGCATTGGGCCTGACGATGCAGTTGCCGGAGCACGACAAGTACTCGGAGTATCGCGACACGATGCTCACGCAGATCGCCATTCTGTTCGGCGGCCGCGCGGCAGAGGAAGTGTTCATCAACAAGATGTCGACGGGCGCTTCCAACGACTTCGAGCGGGCTACCAAGCTGGCTCGCGACATGGTTACCCGCTACGGCATGTCGGACGCACTGGGCCCGATGGTCTACGTCGACACGGAGCAGGACTCGATGTTCGGCCGGATGTCCGCCAAATCGGTGTCGGAAGCCACCCAGCAGAAGGTTGACGCTGAAGTTCGCCGCATTCTGGACGAGCAATACGCGCTGGCGAGAAAGCTGCTGGAAGACAACCGCGACAAGGTCGAGTCGATGACGTCTGCCCTGATGGAATGGGAAACGATCGACGGCGACCAGATTGGCGACATCATGGAGGGTCGTCCGCCGCGTCCGCCGAAGAACGGTTCGCAGAACGGTGGTGCGTCGGGGGGTAATCCGCCGCTCAAGCCTAGCAGCACCCCGGCGACCGTCTAAGCGCACACCAAGGCGGGCGAAAGCACTGCCATCCCGAAAAGGCCGGCCTCTCGCCGGCCTTTTTGCATTCTGGGCAGGTGGTTCCGGCGCACAAGGAAGGGGGAGGAGGCCCGTGCCGTATCCGGAACTCCCCCGTCACTGCGTCAGGACGTGCCGGAATTCGGTGTTACGGAGTGTTTCCGGCGTCGATCCGACGGGCGATTCCGGTAACATTACGGCCATACGCAGCGCTCGGTACCTCCGGGCGCGCAGGCCCTTCCCGGCGAACGGGCTGCAATCGCTGTCTCCGCTGTCCTACTACTGAGCTACGAGCTTTTCGAATGTCCTCCGAGCAGTCGCACCCCATCCCCGCTACGCCTTCCGATGCCGGCGACATCGTGGCGTCAGGCGTCGTATCCGATACCGCAGTCAAACCCGACTCGCTGGCATTCGGGCCACGTTTCCGGCTCGACGCACGGCGGGTCCATGTCATGGGCATTCTGAACGTGACCCCGGATTCGTTTTCCGACGGCGGCAAGTTCATCGCCCGCGACGCCGCACTGCGCCACGCCGAACAGTTGATCGCCGATGGTGCCGACATTCTCGACATTGGCGGCGAGTCGACGCGCCCGGGAGCCGAAGCGCTGCCGGAAGATGCCGAACTCGAGCGTGTGGTGCCGATTGTCGAAGCGTTGCGCGATTGCGGCGTACCGCTTTCGATCGATACCTATAAGCCAGGTGTCATGCGCGCGGTGCTTGCCGCCGGCGCGGACATGATCAACGACATCTGGGGATTCCAGCAGCCCGGTGCTATCGACGCGGTGCGCGACAGCGAGGCTGCGCTGTGCATCATGCACATGCTGCACGATCCCAAGACGATGCAGGATGCACCGATCTACACCGATGTCGTCACAGAAGTGGCGGCTTTCCTCGATGGCCGTGTCGACGCCATGCTTTCTGCGGGCGTTGCGCCTTCGCGTCTGTATCTGGACCCGGGATTCGGCTTCGGCAAGAATCTCGCGCATAATCTCGCCTTGCTAAAACATCTGAAAGTGCTCTCGCGCGATGATCTGCCGTTGCTCGTTGGCATGTCGCGAAAGCGGATGCTTGGCGAAATCACAGGGCGTCAGTCGCCGCAGGAGCGGCAGGTGGCAAGCGTTGCCGCCGCGATGTGCGCCGCGCAGCAGGGGGCGGCCATCGTCCGTGTGCACGATGTCGCCGAGACGGTCGATGCCCTCAAGGTCTGGCAAGCCGTGCGCGACGCCGAGTGACGCCGCGGCCAACGGCGCCGACAAACCACGGAGCCCTCCCAATCCGGGTGGGGACCATGCGGGGACGCACGCCGGGCAGAATGGCGTGCGCGAGCGACAACTGGCCAATAACGAGTATTCAAAGCGCAGAAAGACGCGCGCGTTCGGACCGTCAACCGGCGCGACGTATCAAATGGGAACGATGCAACGATGAAACGACGCTATTTTGGGACTGATGGGATTCGCGGTACGGTGGGCGAGAGCCCGATCACGCCGGAGTTCGTGCTGCGGCTCGGTTACGCGGCCGGTCGCGCCCTCGCCGGGAATCAGACGACGGGACGCCCGACCGTACTGATCGGCAAGGACACGCGCGTCTCGGGTTACATGCTGGAAGCCGCGCTGGAAGCCGGTTTCGCCGCAGCGGGCGTCGATACCATGCTGGCAGGCCCGATGCCGACGCCGGCGGTGGCGTATCTCACGCGGGCATTGCGTCTGGCCGCCGGGGTGGTGATCAGCGCGTCGCATAACCCGTACCACGACAACGGCATCAAGTTCTTCTCGGCCGACGGCAACAAGCTCCCGGACCAGACCGAACTGGAGATCGAAGCCGAGCTCGACAATCCCATGACGTGCGTGCGCTCCGAGCAGCTTGGCAAGGCGCGTCGTCTGGATGACGCAGCGGGCCGCTATATCGAGTTCTGCAAGAGCACATTCCCGAACGATTTCGACCTGCGCGGCATGAAGATCGTGGTCGACTGTGCCAACGGCGCGGCGTATCACATTGCCCCGCATGTGTTCCATGAACTGGGCGCGGAAGTCATTGCCATCGGCAACCAGCCGAACGGTTTCAATATCAATGAAGATTGCGGTGCGACGGCCCCTGACGCCCTGATGCGCGCCGTGCGGGCGAATCACGCGGATCTCGGCGTGGCGCTCGATGGTGACGCCGATCGCCTGCAGATCGTCGATGGGGCGGGGCGTCTCTACAACGGCGACGAACTGCTGTATCTGCTGGTCAAGGACCGGCTGGACAACGGCGGTGTCGCAGGCGCTGTGGGCACGCTGATGACCAACATGGCGGTGGAAGTCGCGCTCAAGGACCTGGGCGTGCCGTTCGTGCGCGCCAAGGTCGGTGACCGCTACGTGCTCGAACAACTGTATAAGCACGGTTGGCAGATCGGCGCGGAAGGCTCCGGCCACATCCTGTGTCTGGACAAGCACACCACGGGCGACGGCATTGTCTCGGCCTTGCAGGTGCTCGCCGCCATTCGCCGTGCGAACAACAAGCCGCTCGCGAAATTGCTCGACGGCGTGCGTCTCTTCCCGCAGCACATGATCAACGTGCGCACCCCGGCGGGGTACGACTGGCAGAACGATAGCCGTCTGGCCGCCGAGCGCGACGCCATCGAAGCCAAGCTGGGAAACACGGGACGCGTGCTTATCCGCGCCTCGGGAACCGAGCCGGTGCTGCGTGTGATGGTTGAGGCGCGCGAGGAATCGCAGGCTACCTCTTTCGCACAACAACTGGCGAACGTCGTCAAAACAGCGGCATGATCGGTCTTTGACGTATGCGGGCCGTCACTTTGCGTGTCCGGCCCGCAAACGCTTCCTCAGCGCGCAACGTTCCGAATCCGGCCTCGGATGGCGAACATTCTCACGGCATTGTCGCCGCGCGTCTTCCCCCCATTTCTGCTCGCCCCCTAGCTTCCCATCATGGGAATGACCGTCGCTGTCCATTCGCATTTGTGACATCGCTGCTCAGCGTTGTCGGAGCATTTCCGACACCTTTGCTGCCCTGTCACGGCGCTGACATGCGTACCGAACGGCCATATTGAGCCGCTAAAATTCCTTGGGAATGCTCCGAAACCCCCGCCAGTAAAGGATCTGGAGGAATCGGTTCGGCTGCCGGCAAGCGCATGCAATATGACGATTCCGAGGCGGCTTCGTGACACGAATATTGTGAGCTTTCTGAAATGACACATTACTGTCACATTCGGAATCTATTCTTCGAGCCATCCACACGCTGTACCACACCAACTCGGAGAGATCCATGAAGCTGATGAAGACTGCGATTGCCGGCCTGGCTGGCGTTTTGTTCGCCGCTGGCGCGATTGCGGGCGAGATTACGGGCGCAGGCAGCACGTTTGCCGCTCCGATCTACACCAAGTGGGCCGACGCTTATCAAAAGTCGACCTCCAACAAAGTCAACTACCAAGGCATCGGTTCGTCGGGCGGTATCAAGCAAATTCAGGCCAAGACCGTCGATTTCGCCGGTTCGGACGCCCCGCTGACGGATGAAGAGTTGGCCAAGCAGGGCCTGTTCCAATTCCCGACGGTGGTCGGCGGCATCGTGCCGGTGATCAACGTGCCGGGCGTGAAGCCGGGCGAGTTGGTGCTGTCGGGCGAACTGCTGGGCGATATCTACCTGGGCAAGATCAAGAAGTGGAACGACCCGGCCATCGCCAAGCTGAACCCGAAGGTCAAGCTGCCGGATACCGACATCGCCGTGGTCCGTCGCGCCGACGGTTCGGGCACGAGCTTCGTGTTCACGAACTACCTCTCGAAGGTCAACGCCGAATGGAAGAGCAAGGTTGGCGAAGGCACCACGGTCAACTGGCCGACGGGTACGGGTGGTAAGGGCAACGACGGCGTCGCCGCTTTCGTGCAACGTCTGCCGGGTGCCATCGGCTATGTCGAATCGGCCTACGCCAAGCAGAACAAGCTGACGTACACGGCGCTGACCAACGCGGAAGGCAAGGCTGTCGAGCCGACCGCTGAAACGTTCGCTGCTGCCGCTGCCAAGGCCGAATGGTCGAAGACGTTCTACCAGATCCTGACGAACGAGAAGGGCGACAAGTCGTGGCCGATCGTGGCGGCCACCTTCGTGCTCGTGCACCAGAAGGCTGACGCCGGCAAGGAAGCGCAAAGCGCCGACGTGCTCAAGTTCTTCGACTGGTCGTTCAAGAATGGTGTGAACACCGCCAAGGAACTGGACTACATCCCGCTGCCGGAAGATGTTCTGAAGCAGATCCGCGCTGGCTGGAAGGCGAAGGTTGCCGATTCGGCCAACAAGGCTGGCATCTAAAGCGCCTTGCAGGTACCGGGCAATGCATCGCTGCGTTGCCCGACACCTCAAAAACGGCAATATCCGCGCCGCCTGTTCCGACGCCCGAACTCTGATCTGGCAACGGCTGGCGGCGCGCTCACGCTGAGACGACATCATGGCAGAAGCCACCAGCCCCCTCGCAACACCGGGCGCGCAGCGCGCTCCGTCTTCCGTTGGCGACTTTCTCTTCGCGATGCTGACTCGCGGCGCCGCTCTCGTCACGTTGCTCCTGCTCGGTGGCATCATCGTGTCGCTGATCATCAGCGCACTGCCGTCGATTCAGAAGTTTGGCTTCGCCTTCCTGTGGACGAAGGACTGGGATCCTCCCGCAGAACAATTCGGCGCCCTCGTGCCCATTTACGGCACGATCATCACATCCGTGATCGCCCTCATCATTGCGGTGCCGGTGAGCTTCGGCATTGCCCTGTTTCTGACTGAACTCTCGCCCGTGTGGCTGCGCCGCCCGCTCGGCACGGCCATCGAGCTGCTCGCCGCCATCCCGAGTATCGTCTACGGGATGTGGGGCCTGCTGGTCTTCGCCCCGATCTTCAGCCAGTACTTCCAGAAGCCGCTGGGCGCGCTGCTCGGCAATGTGCCGATCATCGGTGCGTTGTTCCAGGGCCCGCCGCTCGGCATCGGTATTCTCCCCGCCGGCGTGATCCTCGCGATCATGATCATTCCGTACATTGCCTCGGTCATGCGCGACGTGTTCGAAGTCACGCCCGTGCTGCTCAAGGAGTCCGCCTACGGCATCGGTTGCACGACCTGGGAAGTGATGTGGCGCGTTGTGCTGCCCTTCACGAAGACGGGCGTGATCGGCGGCGTCATGCTGGGTCTGGGTCGCGCACTCGGCGAGACCATGGCCGTCACGTTCGTGATCGGTAATACGAACCTGCTCGACAACATCTCGCTGTACTCGCCGGGTAACAGCATTACCTCGGCACTCGCCAACGAGTTCGCCGAAGCCGGCCCCGGTCTGCATACGTCGGCCCTGATGGAACTCGGCCTGATCCTGTTCTTCATCACCTTTGTGGTGCTGGCGCTGTCCAAGCTCATGCTGCTGCGCCTCGAAAAGGGCGAAGGTAAATAAATGACCCAACAAGCGCTCGAATTGGAAACGCCCGCCGTGAAGCCCACCGACGCCTTTACGCGCGTGCGGTTGCAAGCCTACCGCCGCCGCAAGAACATCTTCGCGATCGCGATGTCGCTCGCGGCGATGGCCTTCGGCCTGATCTGGCTGCTGTGGATTCTCTACACCACGCTCTCGCTGGGCATCGGTGGCCTGTCGCTGTCGCTGTTCACCGAGATGACGCCGCCGCCGAACACGGCAGGCGGTGGCCTCGCCAACGCCATTGCGGGCAGTGTCGTGATGGTCGGTGTGGCCACGCTCGTCGGCACGCCGCTGGGCATTCTGGCCGGCGTGTATCTGGCGGAGTACGGCCAGAAGTCGTGGCTCGCCAGCATCACGCGTTTCATCAACGACATTCTGCTCTCGGCACCGTCGATCGTGATCGGTCTGTTCGTGTACGCGCTGGTCGTGGCGCAGATGGGGCACTTCTCGGCCTGGGCGGGCATCATCTCGCTCGCGCTGTTGCAGATCCCCATCGTGATCCGCACCACGGAGAACATGCTCAAGCTCGTGCCGAACAACCTGCGTGAAGCGGCCTTTGCACTGGGTACGCCGAAGTGGCGCATCATCGTCAAGATTACGTTGAAGGCGTCGATTGCCGGCATCGTGACGGGCGTGTTGCTGGCTGTGGCGCGTATCGCAGGTGAGACGGCGCCGCTGCTGTTCACGGCGCTGTCGAATCAGTTCTGGTCGATGAATCTGAACCAGCCGATGGCCAACCTGCCGGTCACGATTTTCAAATTTGCCATGAGCCCGTTTGCGGAGTGGCAGGCGCTTGCTTGGGCGGGCGTGTTCATCATCACCCTCGGGGTGCTGTTCCTGAACATTCTGGCGCGTTCGCTGTTCGCCAAGAAGTAACCGGCAATGCGAAACGACACCATGCTGAGACACGACGCAAACCTGACGGTTGAGACGAACATGACGAATCCGACGCAAGAAATCAAACTGCCCTCGAAGATTGAAGTCAAGAACCTGAACTTCTTCTACGACAAGTACCACGCCCTCAAGAACATCAACCTGCGCATTCCGGACCGCAAGGTCACGGCCTTCATCGGCCCGTCGGGTTGCGGCAAGTCGACGTTGCTGCGCACGTTCAACAAGATGTACGCCCTGTATCCGGAGCAACGCGCCGAGGGCGAGATCAACATGGACGGCGAAAACCTGCTCACCGCAAAGCAGGACATCGCGCTGCTGCGCGCGAAGGTCGGCATGGTGTTCCAGAAGCCGACGCCGTTCCCGATGTCGATCTACGACAACATCTCGTTCGGTGTGCGCCTGTTCGAAAAACTCTCGCGCTCGGAAATGGACGATCGCGTCGAGTGGGCACTGACCAAGGCGGCGCTGTGGAGCGAAGTCAAGGATAAGCTGCAACAGTCGGGCTACGGCCTGTCGGGCGGTCAGCAACAGCGTCTGTGCATTGCACGCGGTATCGCGATTCGTCCGGAAGTGCTTCTGCTCGACGAACCGTGCTCGGCGCTCGACCCGATTTCCACGGGCCGCATCGAAGAACTGATCGCGGAACTCAAGGACGACTACACGGTGGTGATCGTCACGCACAACATGCAGCAGGCGGCACGTTGCTCGGACTACACGGCCTATATGTATCTGGGCGAGCTGATCGAATTCGGCGAAACCGAAAAGATCTTTATCAAGCCGGACCGCAAAGAGACCGAAGACTACATCACCGGCCGTTTCGGTTGATGCCCACGAGGAAACCCGCGACATGAACGACAAACACCTTTCCAGCCAGTTCGACTCCGACCTGAACCAGGTTTGCTCGCGCGTCCTTGAAATGGGCGGCCTGGTCGAATCGCAGATCGTGACGGCCATGCAGGGCCTGAACACGTTCGACCGCAATCTGGTCGACGAAGTGATCGCCAACGAACACCGTCTGAACACCCTGGAAGTCGAGATCGACGACGAGTGCAGCAAGATCATTGCCCGCCGCCAGCCGACCGCGCGCGATCTGCGCCTGCTGCTCTCGATCTCGAAGACGATCACCAACCTCGAGCGCGCAGGCGACGAGGCCGAGAAGATCGCCAAGCGTACCCGTCATCTGCTCGAAGACGGCGCAGCACAAAGCGTGAACTTCGCGGAAATCAAGCTCTCGGGCGAGATGGCTGCGCAGTTGCTGCGTCGCACGCTGGACGCGTTTGCGCGTCTGGACATCGTGGCGGCAGCCGAAATCGTTCGCGACGACAAGGCCATCGACAATGAGTTTCGTGGCTTCGTGCGAAAATTGGTGACGTACATGATGGAAGACCCGCGCACCATCTCGGCTGGCCTCGATTTCCTGTTCATCGCCAAGGCGGTCGAGCGTATCGGCGATCACGCGAAGAACATCGCCGAGTTCATCATTTACATCGTCAAAGGCACTGACGTCCGACACATTTCGCGCGAAGATTTGCAGCGAAAAGTGCAGGGCGAATAAAAGGCCGGACATTACTGAAGGTTTGAGAGGGAACCGATGCCTAGCAGCATTCTGATCGTAGAAGACGAACCGGCGATTTCCGAGCTGATCTCCGTCAACCTGCAACACGCGGGTCATTACCCGATCCGGGCGTACAACGCGGAGCAGGCGCTCACGCTGATCAGCGACGTCCTGCCGGATCTCGTGCTGCTCGACTGGATGCTGCCGGGCAAGTCCGGTGTGACGTTCGCGCGCGAGCTGCGTGCGAACGAGCGTACCAAGCACGTGCCGATCATCATGCTCACCGCGCGTAGCGAAGAGCAGGACAAGGTGATGGGTCTCGAGATCGGCGCCGACGACTACGTGACCAAGCCGTTCTCGCCGAAGGAACTGATGGCGCGCATCAAGGCGGTATTGCGCCGCCGTGCGCCGCAGTTGACCGAGGACGTGGTCAGCGTGAACGGTCTGAAGCTCGATCCGGCCACGCATCGCGTGACGAGCCACCAATCGAGCGGCGACATCAAGCTCGATCTGGGGCCGACGGAATTCCGTCTGTTGCACTTCTTCATGACGCACCCGGAGCGCGTGCACAGCCGCTCGCAACTGCTCGATCAGGTGTGGGGCGATCATGTGTTCGTGGAGGAGCGCACGGTGGACGTGCACATCAAGCGTTTGCGCGCCGCGCTCAAGCCGGCAGGGCACGATGCTATGATCGAGACCGTACGCGGCAGCGGCTATCGTCTGACGAAGTCGGTCTGAGGCATCGCGCCTCGTCTCCGTCTCCGGCCGAGACCTGCCGAGCCAATGCCGCTCCTGCCCGATGGGTGGCGGGCGGCAATCCTCCTGTGCATCGTCTATGAATATCATCTGGGCCCGTGCGCTGGCGTTCCTGATCCTGCAAGCGGCCATTTCGGTGGCCGTTGGCTGGCTCTTTGGGGCGAGCGCAGGCTACGTCACCGCCATTGTCCTGCTGGTGATGCAGCTTTGTTTCAACGTCTACCATGCCCAGCGCCTCTGGCGTCTGCTCGACGCCCCGGTCTACGGCGAAGTGCCGAGCGCACTCGGGCTGTGGGGCGAAATCTACTATCGGCTGCACAAACTGGCCAAACGCTGGCATAACCAGGTCAAGCAGGTGGAACAACAGCACGCGCGTTTCATTCAGGCGATCCAGGCATCGCCCAACGGCGTGATCATGCTCGACGAGCAGAATCAGATCGAATGGTGCAATGCGATCGCCGAGGTGCACTTCGGCATCGATGCCAAGCGAGACCTGCGTCAACAGATCACCCATCTTCTGCGCACACCGGCCTTTGTGCACTACCTGTCCTCGGAGCGTTACGACGAAGCGCTGCTCATGCATCACATGGGTGAGAAGCGCAACAACGTGCTCTCCACGCAGGTGTTCCCCTATGGAGACAACCGCAAGCTCATCATCTCGCTCGATGTGACCGATCTGGAGCGCACCGACGCGATGCGCCGCGACTTCGTGGCGAACGTCTCGCACGAACTCAAGACACCGCTCACGGTGCTCTCCGGGTTTCTTGAGACGGTCGGTGAACTGCCGCTGTCCCCGGACGAGATCCAGCGCTATGTCGAGATCATGCGTCAGCAGGCCGGACGCATGCAGAATATCGTGAACGATCTGCTCACCCTGGCGAAGCTCGAAGGCAGCGGCAAACCGCCGCCAGACGACCGGATCGACATGGGTATGCAGATGCGCTCGCTGCGCGGCGACGCCGAGGGGCTCTCGCAGGGGCAGCATGTGATCGAGGTGAGAGGGGTCGAAGGACTCGATCTGCGCGGTGCCGAAGGCGAGTTGCATAGTGCGTTCAGCAATCTCGTGAGCAATGCGGTGCGCTATACGCCGCAAGGCGGCAAGATTCAGATCGAGTGGGCGGCCACGGACGATGGCGGCGCTCGCTTCGTGGTGATCGACTCCGGTTTGGGCATTCCGGCCGAACATATTCCGCGGCTCACCGAGCGCTTCTACCGCATCGACCGTAGCCGTTCGCGCGATACCGGCGGCACCGGTCTCGGCCTCGCGATCGTCAAGCATGTGTTGACGCGTCACCAGGCCGAACTGCGGGTGACGAGCGAGGAGGGGCGAGGTAGCACGTTTGCCATCCACTTCCCGCCTACGCGTGTGGTGCATCGCGCACCGATCGGGGTGGCGAGCGGCGTGACGGCGAACGAATAGATGGGCAAGCCGGACGAGATTTCCTGCTCGTCCGGCCTGTGCCTCCGGCCGCTCAGTTGCCGGTCTGCATGTGCTGTGCCACTTCCTGCATCAGGGCCATCTGACTGTTGAACGGCGTTTTACCGGGTTTGCGCCGCACGTAGCTGCCGTCCGAGCGCATCAGCCAGGCGGCCGTGTTGTCGCGCAGGTGAACCATCAGCCCTTCTCGAATCACGCGGGCCTTCAGGCGCTTGTCGCGCACCGGGAACGCCACTTCCACGCGGCGGAAGAAGTTGCGTTCCATCCAGTCGGCGCTGGAAAGCATGACTTGCTCGTCGCCGTTCGCGTAGAAGTAATAGATGCGATGGTGTTCGAGAAAGCGCCCCACGATCGAGCGGACGGTAATGTTCTCCGACAGTCCCGATACGCCGGCGCGCAATGCGCACACACCGCGCACGATCAGATCGATCTTCACGCCGGCGCGCGACGCCTTGTACAACTCGGCAATGATCGTTGGCTCGAGCAACGCATTCATTTTCGCGATGATGCGCGCCTTCTTGCCTGAGGCCGCCGCTTCCGTCTCGCGACGGATCGCCTCGAGCAGATGCGAATGCATGGTGAACGGCGACTGCCACAATGCGTGCAGATGTGTCTGACGGCCGATGCCGGTCAATTGCTGGAAGACGACGTGCACATCGGCACACAGGGCCTCGTCGGCCGTCATCAGGCCGAAGTCGGTGTACAGGCGGGCAGTGCGCGGGTGATAGTTGCCGGTGCCAAGGTGAACGTAACGCTTGAGGAACGTCTTCTTGCCCTGACGGGTGCGTCGCACCACCAGCAGCATCTTCGCATGGCACTTGTGGCCGACCACGCCGTACACGACGTGAGCACCGACGGCCTCGAGGCGGGCGGCCCAGTTGATGTTCGTCTGCTCGTCGAAGCGCGCCAGCAATTCCACCACCACCGTGACTTCCTTGCCGTTGCGCGCCGCTTCCATGAGGGCATCCATCAGCGAGGATTCGTTGCCGGTGCGATAGATCGTTTGCTTGATCGCCACGACATCGGGATCGCGTGCGGCCTGCAACAATAGTTCGAGCACGGGCTGGAAGCTGTCGTAGGGGTGATGCAGCAGCAAATCGCCCTGATCGATGAGATCGAAAATCGCGGGCGACGCGCTCATGCGCTTGGGCAGCGCAGGCACGAACGGTACGAACTTCAGGTCGGGGCGGTCGACCATCTCCGGCAACGGCATCAGGCGCACGAGATTGACCGGACCTTTCACGCGGTAGCAGTCCGAGTCGGACAGGCCGCACTCGGTCTGAAGGCGCCGCACCAGGCGTGCCGGGGCGCCGGCATCGACTTCGAGGCGGACGGCGTCGCCGAGATGGCGGGCCGGGAGTTCGCCTTGCAGCGCGGTACGAAGGTTGGTGATTTCGTCTTCGTCGACGAAAAGATCGCTGTTTCGCGTGACACGAAACTGGTGGCAGCCCTTGGCGGTCAGTCCCGGGAACAGTTCGCTGGCAAAGCGCAGCATAAGCGAGCTGAGCAGCACGAAGCTGTTCGGCAAGGGGGCGAGCGCCGCGGGCATGGGCACGAGACGGGGCAGGGCGCGCGGTGCCTGAACGATGGCGAGTTCGGCGTCGCGGCCGAAGGCGTCCTTGCCTTCGAGTTCGACGGCGAAGTTCAGGCTCTTGTTGAGTACGCGGGGGAACGGGTGAGCGGGATCGAGCCCGATGGGCGTGAGCACCGGTACGAGTTCGCGCAGGAAGTAGTCGCGGGCCCACTCGACCTGGGCGTCGTTCCACTGGCCGGAGGGGTGAAACGCGATGCCCTCGGCTTCCAGCAGGGGCAGGATGCTGTCGAACATGGCGTACTGCTTTTCGACGAGCGCTTGTGCCCGGGCGCACACTTGCGTGTAAACTTGCTGAAACGTCATGCCGTCGGGCGTGAGCATGCCCGGATTCTCGCGCATTTGCTCCTTCAGTCCGGCGACGCGGATCTCGAAGAATTCATCCATATTGCTACTCACGATACAGACGAAGCGCAGACGCTCT
Organism: Pandoraea fibrosis; assembly: GCF_000807775.2. Taxonomy (NCBI): domain Bacteria; kingdom Pseudomonadati; phylum Pseudomonadota; class Betaproteobacteria; order Burkholderiales; family Burkholderiaceae; genus Pandoraea; species Pandoraea fibrosis. The sequence continues at coordinate 2,604,455 of NZ_CP047385.1, forward strand.
AATAGTGGCGTGGCCGGATCGGCCGCCTGGGCAAGCACACGTTCGTTAAACGCAAGGATGCCCAGCTCGCGATTGAGCAGCGGGTAATTCATAGTCGACGTGCGAAAGACATGGGATTGGCGTGAATTCTTCATCCGTATTGTTACAGTTATATGACATTCACATTTGTCAACGACGTGTCATATTCGATTTGTAACTTATTCGTCATTTATTTGTCGAGTGGACGTCATGCTTCTAAGGTGAAGCATCGTGCACTCCGGCACTCTTCGCTCAGGCGCATCCTCACATGAGTACCCCATCGCCCTTGCTTGCGGCCGTCGATCTCGGCTCGAACAGTTTTCGCCTGATCATCGGCCGTGTGGAGGAGACGTCCGCCGGTACGCAGATCTATCAGGTCGATGCACTGCGCGAGCCGGTCCGGCTTGCGGCTGGCCTGAACGCGGAGAAGTACCTGGACCATCCGTCGCAGCAGCGCGGCTGGGAGGTGCTCAAGCGTTTCGGGGAGCGCCTGCGCGGGTTTCATCCCGATCAGGTGCGCGCAGTCGCCACGAATACACTGCGTGTCGCAAAGAACGCGCAGGACTTTCTCGGTGAAGCACAACGCGCGCTCGGGTTTCCCATCGAAGTGATCGCCGGGCGGGAAGAGGCGCGTCTGATTTATGCCGGCGCGGCGCACTCGGTGCCCACGTGCCCCGGCAACCGGCTGGTGGTGGACATTGGCGGCGGCTCGACGGAGTTCATTATCGGGCAAGATTACGAGCCGCTGATTATGGAGAGCTTATATATTGGCTGCGTCAGTCACAGCCGTCTCTTTTTCCCCAGCGGTAATGTCGACGAATACGCGATGAAGCAGGCCGAATTGGCTGCTCGCCGTGAAATTCAGATCATTTCGGCGGCGTTTCGCGATGCCGGCTGGTCGCAGGCCATCGGCTCGTCGGGCACGGCACGCGCGTTGGCCGAACTGCTTGAAGCCAACGGCTTCAACGACGGTGGCGTGCACGGTCTCACGCGGGGCGGTCTTGAGCGGCTCAAGCGAGCGCTCATCAAGGCCGAGAACGCCAATCGTCTCAAGCTCGCAGGGCTCAAGCAGGACCGTATTCCGGTGCTGCCTGGCGGTCTGTCCATCATGCTCTCTGTCTTCAACGAACTCGAAGTCGATCATATGGAGACGACCGACGCCGCGCTGCGTCTCGGTGTGATGTACGACCTGCTGGGGCGAACGCAGCATCAGGATATGCGCGCCGTGACGGTGGAGCAGTTCGTGCGGCGTTACGGGGTGGACCGTGCGCAGGCTGAACGTGTCGGGAATCTGGCGATTTCGCTGTACCGTCAGTTGCCGGTCGATGCCGCCGAGGGCGACGAAGATGCCCAGGACGATGGCCGCGAGGAGGGCGAGGCGTTGCTCAACTGGGCATCGTCGCTGCATGAGATGGGCCTGTCGATTTCGCACAGCGCGTATCACAAGCATTCGGCTTATATCGGCAGCAACGCGGATATGCCGGGTTTTTCGCGTCCCGATCAGGCGCGACTGGCGGAGTTGTTGCTCGGGCACGTGGGGAAGCTGGGCAAGCTCGCATCACAGGCGCAGCAGGTCGATTGGCAGTTGCTCTTCTGTCTGCGGCTGGCGGTGTTGTTCTGTCGTCGCCGCACCGATGCACTGCCGGACAGCATTGAGGTAGAGCGTCTCGACGATGGCTTTCAGGTCTCGGTGCCGCGTGTCTGGATCGATGCCAATCCGCTCACCGATTACAGCCTGCAACGCGAAGCGCAGGAGTGGGAGAAGATCGGCATGCGTTACAAGGTCGTGTACGCCTGACGTATTGCGACGGCATCGTCTTTCAACTCGACCGCGGTGACGGGGTGGGAGCAGAAGCCGCAACCGCGAAATGAAAAGCCCGGCATCTGCCGGGCTTTTTTTGTCCTCGTTCGGAGGACGAAATACTGGGGGGATTGCCTGTCAGGCTTGTTTTAGCTTGTTCACGAGTTCCGGGCCGAGGAAATGGCGCGCGTAGCGCGGATTCATGTCGGCGAGGCGGAACAGCGTAAGGAAGTCGGCGGTATTGAAGTCGGGGTCCCAGGCCGGTGCGCCACAGATGCGGGCGCCGAGGCGCAGGTAGCCCTTGACCAGTGCGGGCGGCTCGACGTCGAGCGTCGATTGCAGTTCGTCGACCGGCAAGGCGATGCGCGGCACGGCGTGGTATTCCGACGGGGCCATGGCGGTATCTTGCAGCTTGCGATAGAGGCTGGCGGCATAGTGACCACCGTCGGCCATCGGTACGCTGGCGCAACCGAGCATCGTCTCCAGGCCATTGCGCAGCATGTACTCGGCCAGACCGCTCCAGAGCGCCATGATGACGGCGCCGTTACGGTATTCCGCGTGCACGCACGAGCGGCCGGTCTCGAGCATCTTCGGGCGCAGATGCTCGAGGCGCGAGAGGTCGAATTCCCCTTCGGAGTACAGGCGGCCAAGGCGTTTGGCCTGAGACGGGGGCAATACACGATAGGTGCCGACGACCTTGAGCGAGTCCTGATCGCGCACGATCAGGTGATCGCAATACTGGTCGTATTCGTCGACGTCCAGACCTGCGGGGCCCTTGACCGACGCACCCATTTCCTCTGCGAAGACCTGATATCTCAGGCGTTGGGCTTCCCGAAGCTCGCTTTCGTCGCGTGCCCACGCCACAGCCAGATTCGGTTTGACAGGCGTTTCAGGGCGAGGAAGACGCCTCCGAGACGTAGGGGTCAGCGAAGAGAGCGGCATGGTGGGGTTCGGCAGGTCGCGCATAAAGGCCCTTTTTTTGACGGTCGCGTTGCGACGTACTTTAAAAAGCATCAATGTCGATTCCGTGAACGGTAGGCGACAATTCTATGACAAAACGCGCGGTGTCATGGGTCAGGTCCCGCTTCGGATGCCTTTCAAAGCCCGTTCCATGCGGGTTAGCGCCGGATTCCCCGTGAGGTCAGAGGGGGCATTTACATCAGATCGGGATTGACGACGGCGCGCACGACGACCTGGCTTTCGTCTTCGCGGCGACGCGAGGAGAGCCACCAGATGCCTCCCTTCTTGATCGTCCAGTAGGCTTCCTGACCGCTCAGCAGCAGGGCGGCGAGTTGGCCGAGGGCGGGTTGGTGACCCACGATCACGACGCTCTGATTCGTGTTGGGCCAGCCGATGGCGCCAAGCAGGGTCATGGCGTTTGCGCCGGGCGCGAGATCGCGCACGATACGCGGGGTTGGTGTGAGCGCCTGAGCGGTCTGGACGGCGCGCACAGCCGGGCTTGAGAGGATGAGGGTGTCGTCGGGCAGGCGGGGGCGCAGCCATTGGGCGGCTTTGTCGGCCTGTTTGCGGCCACGGTCGGTGAGTTCGCGGGCCAGATCGGCTTGGGTATTGAGGGCGAGGGGGGCAGGCAGGTTTTCGGCGTCGGCGTGACGCCAGAGAATCAGGTTCATTGACACGGGTTCGGACATGGAGAACCTCCTACTATGGCGGGGCTTCGTGGCGATGGCGTGAAAGCGTGCGAAACCTCCATGGAGTCCCCATTGTGCCAGTCGCCGCTAGGAAAGCACCTGCGACGCGTGTGACTATTTGACGCGGCGAGCAGAACCCACTACAATCGCCCCTCTTTAGTCGGAGCGTAGCGCAGCCTGGTAGCGCATCTGATTTGGGATCAGAGGGTCGTAGGTTCGAATCCTATCGCTCCGACCAAAAATCCCTTGTAGTACAAGCAGTTGCGGAGCGCCCCATCGGGGCGTTTTTCGTTTGTCTGATATTCCGTCTAACGGCGTCTAATATCCAGTACACGTACAGTACTGCGATTTCATCCAGCCTTCGGCATATTCATGCGCACAACGCTCGTCAGTGTCAGGCGCGGCTTCAAATAAATTTCAGTCGTCTTGATATCCGAGTGGGCCGCCGCGATGCGGAGCTGCTCCATCGTGTACCCGGCGCGTTCGGCGTCCGTTAGTGCCTTGGCTCGAATGCCCTTGATCGTGTAGACGACGTTTCCAAGTCCGGCGCGTTCGCAAGCCCTATCCCAAGCGCTCCGAACCGCCGTGGCACCGTAAGGCTCGCCGCTCCGAATTTCCCTGCCGCCTTTCTCCTTTGCCAATGCATTTCTGATGGTAATAAAGTGCCCATCGGGGATGTACACATCCCACGCTTTCGGCTTCTTCAGCTTCACTTCTCGGCACGAATTTACCGACATGTGCCGCTTGATGAGGCACCAGGAGAAGAGGCCAGACAGGAACGCTCGCACTACACGTTGCATCTGCAGCTTTCCGTTCCAGTTGCTCGTCAGGAATTCGACCACGTAAGCAGGGTCGGCCTGATCAACGTCGACATCACGGAAAGAGGATTTGATGTATTCGGCGTAGTGCGGCCAAGCCTTCTCCTTGTGCTTCCTTTTATGCAGGTCGACATAATCATCCACGAGGCCCGGAATGTTTCCGGCCCCGGTAGCTGACTCCGCTTTTCGATGATGAGGCGCTCTAGTTTGAACCAGCAATAGCTCCCGTGATTCATATAGACGCGGCTTGGCAGCCCGTCGCAACTGAGCCGCGAGTACCGGAGAACGTTCGACGTGCCGTCGGGTCCGCACGCTATTCAGGTGCGGCAAGTGCAGTCGATCGCGAGCGCGTCCGCTCTGCCCGCGCTCGCATAACGCTCCACTTTCCGTCACCCAGTAGCGCCAGCACGACCAGTGCAACGATCCAGAGCGCGAGAAATTCCCATCCACCACCCTTGCTCGTGAAGAGCCAGCCGTTTTTGCCATGCACCATCACAATTGCACCAAGCAAGTCGGCGATGAGCGGGATCGCGACGAGGCTCACGCGATAACCGACGAGCAACGCTACGCCCCCGGCAACTTCGAGAGCAAGCACCGAATACGCCAACGCAGGCGGTAGCCCCAGCGAACCGAAGAAGCTGACGGTGCCGGGGAGCGTGAAAACGAGAATCTTGAGAAACGCGTGGGCGAGAAACAGCACGCCGAGCGCGACACGCAACAGCAACGCTGCCACATGAACGGAAGGTTGGGAGTTCAATTTCATTATCCTGAGTCGTAGGTCAAAAATTCGGCATCCAGTCACCGCACAGGCGGCTCGCCGTTTGCCGCAGCCATCTGTCAAAAGGCGACGCGCAAGCCAACGCCCAGCGCGTCGCCGCCGGACTGTCCGGAGAGTTGATCGTTGAGATATGCGGCATAGATATCGGTGCGTTTGGACAGCGAATAGTCATAGCCGATGGCCCACGAACGCCGGATGGCACCGCTGCCCGGGCCTCCGCTCTTCGAGTACGCATACGATGCGAGCACTTCACCCGGACCCAGCGGCACAGAGACGCCAGCTTGCCCCGTGTTGACCGAATAGCTGCCGCCGGCGAGCGTGTCGCCCACGTGCTGATACTGCGCAAACGCTTTCACAAAGCCAAAGTTGTAAGACAGCGCGAGTTGGGCCGCGTACTGACTCGTGAGACCAGGCGCGCCGCGCAGCGCGCTGCCAATGTCGCCCGGCGTCGCGCTGAAGTTTGTGTATTGATAGACCGCGCTCACCGACAGCGGCCCGTGCATCAGCAACTGTGCACTCCACTTCTTCGCACCGTTCTGCCCCGGCGTATTGCCGAGCGAGTACATCGCTTTGCCCACCACGTCGTAAAACGAAGGGGAGACGTATTGCACAGCGCTGTTCCAGCCGGTATCGCCAATCACGCCTTGGCCGCCCTGACCGAGATACGTATGGAGGACCATCGGCGAGAAGACGAAGGAGTCCTTGAACGGGTTGAACATGATCGTCGACAGAAACAGGTTGCTGCTCTGACGCCCGATCGTGAGCCGGCCATACGGCGATTCGACGCCGACATAGGCATTGCGGGAAAAGAAGACGTCGCCGGGGTAGCGGCCAATCGTGCCGTTTTGCGGCTGAAAGAAGCTCTCCAGCGCGAAGACGGCTTTCATGCCGTCACCAAGGTCTTCACTGCCTTTCATGCCCCAGTACGACGTCGACATACCGCCGCTTTGCACGACGCCGGCGCGCATGCCACCGATGGCGCGTTGCGTACCGCCCCAAAGATCGACTTGTCCATACAAATTCAGATTCGATTGCGCAAGGGCCGGTGTGCCGATGAGCGCGCAAGGGAGAGCGGCGAGCGAGATCGCGCGCAGATACCGTGACTTCATGATCATCTCCAGAGAATTTTTTTAGTTGTACTAATTTATTAATGCGTACTACCGGAATTCGCGAGACCTCCTTGCCTATCGAGTGATGGGTTCCTGGTGAGTTACAGAGCGCCGGACTGTTGCATCGCGGAGGTGGAGGCCGTTCGATGCGGTACCGGAGCAATCAGACCGAAGGCGGTGAAGACGATGGAAACTGCGCCGAGGAACTGCCATCCCAACCCAAAGCCGTAGTGGCTGACGATGAAGCCGAAGCCGAGCGGTACGAGAAATCCACCGACGGCGGCAATGGAGAGCATCAGACCGGATGCGGCGGGCACGTCGGGCAGCGCGATGCTGTCGCGATACATCGCCGGCAGGCTGAACCATGGTGTCAGACCGATCATCGTAACGAGTCCGATCGCGAGCGCCGCGAAGTGCATTTCGTCGGCGGAGAACAACGGCAACGCGATCATCACCAGGCCGCTGAGCACGAACGCGCCGCAGATCAGAGCGCGAATTTTCCCGAAGCGGTCGGTGATCCAGCCGCCGAATAGCGCCGCAGGAATGCCGCTGAGCAATAGAATCGCGCTGATGCGCCCCCCTTCGGCGGGCGTGAGACGCAGGGCATGTTCGACGTAGATCGGCAGAAACTGCGCGGTGGTGAAGAACGCACCATACGAGCCAATGATGCTGGCGCCCCAGAGCCACATCGGGCGGCTGACCAGCACGCGTTTGATGCTATCCAGACTCAGATGATGACCGGCGGTCGACGCGCCTTCGCTTGGCGGTTCCAGCGACGACACTGCGGCAACGACCAACACCGCCAGACCGACCAGACCGCTGGCGACAAATGCAACGCGCCAGCCGAAGGCACCGATCACGTAAGACCAGAGAAAGAGGCCGGTGGCCGCGCCGACGGCAAACGCCACGCCTGTGGTCATGCCAATGGCGAGGGACAGTTCGCGCTCGCGAAACCATGCGCTGACGAGTCCCACGGCCGCCCCTAGACAACATGCGCCGCCCGCTCCTGCCACGGCGCGCAGGGCGATGGCTGTCGCATAGCTATCGGTTGATGCGCTCGCCATCGTCCCCAGCGCTTCGATGGCAATGCCGACGAACAGTGCACGACGCATGCCGATGTGTGCGGAAAGCCAGCCGGCCGGAAGGTGGAACACGCCGTAGCCACCGACGAAAGCGGCGATTAGACCTGCGACCGCGGGAATCGACAACCCCCATTCACGGGCAATCGACGGAAATGCCGGGACGACGCAGAACCAGTTGAGCGTGAACTGAAACACGCAAAGACATAAAACCCAGAGGACTTTCCAGCGTTTGTCCATGAAGTGTCTCCAATTGTTGTTAGCTGTTTGATGCAAGTGAGCGCGCTGCCGTGCTGTAAGATCCTTCGCCCGGCAGAGCGGATGGTTCGCCGCTTTGATCGCTCAGTCCGTCGGGTGGAGCACGCGGTTGCGCAGTACGCCGATTTTCTCCACTTCGATCTCGATGTCGTCGCCGCTTTGAATCCACCGGTCGAGTTCGAGTCCACATCCATTCCCGACGGTGCCCGAGCCGAGGAATTCGCCGACGTGCAATGTCTCGTCACGAGAGACGTGTTCGATCATGATTTCGAAGCTATGGCGCATGTCGCGGGTCGAACCGCGCGACCACTCCTGACCGTTCACGCGGACGGCGATACTTAGGTCATATGGATCGGGGATCTCGTCGGCCGTGACAATCCACGGGCCCATGGCGTTACCGGTATCGAAGTCTTTCCCCTTTGCGGGGCCGAACGGGGCTTCCATCTCGTGCTCCTGAAGGTCACGCGCCGAAAAGTCGTTGAAGATCGTGAAACCGAAAATATGGTCGCGTGCCTGGCGCGCCGAGATATCGCGTCCGGACTTCCCGATGAACACGCCGAACTCCGCTTCGTAATCGAGCCGCACGGTTTTGCGCGGCCAGCGCACAACGTGGTCGGCGCCCACAACGTTGAAGCGATTGGCCTTGTAATAGATCGGCTGGTCGAAATAAACGCTCGGCAGCGCAATGTCCTGTGCGCGAGGGAGCGGCGTACCGAATTCGCCTTTGCGATGTGCGCGCAGCTTCGCCATCGCTGCGCCGGCCTGCTGCATATGCAAGTCGAAGGTCGAGAAGTCGCGAATTTGCTCCGGAACCGGCACCGGGGCCAAAAACCGAATGGTGGAGAACGGATGGACAAAGGGCTCGTCGCCGCTGACGGCTTGTTGGATGTCCGCTGCCCTGTCGAGTGCGACATCGCCAGCACGCATGAGCGCGAGCATATCGATGAAGGCCGGCAGCGGCTCGCCGCGCGTGGCCACATGCGCGGCCTGAAGATCGATGACCTGTTGCAGATCTGGCAACACGATGCCGATGACGGGTGTCTTGCCGGGGCGGGTGAATGTGGCGAGTTTCATGCGGTGGGTGCCTCGTCGAGAATGGCGACCGCGCGGGTGAAGCCTGCCGATGCGCCTTTGATCTTGTATGGGAAACAGCAGACCGTGAATCCGTGCGCAGGCAGCAAGTGCAGGTTGGTCAGTTTTTCAAGCTGTCCGTAACCGATGTCGCGTCCCGCCTTGTGGCCTTCCCAGATGATCGACGGATCACCCTCACGCAGAAATCGCGCTCGGGTATGGGAGAAGGGGGCGTCCCAACTCCAGCCATCGGTGCCGACTACCCGCACACCGCGCGAGAGCAGGTAAAGCGTGGCTTCGCGGCCCATGCCGCAGCCGGAGTCGATGTAGGCGGGCGTGCCGTAGGCCACCGCGGCGGCTGTGTTCACGAGCACGATGTCGCGAGGCTTGAGCGTGTGTTCGATGCGCGCGAGTTCCTGCGCAACGTCGTCTGCCGTGGCGACATAGCCGTCCGGGAAGCGGCGGAAGTCCAGCTTCACGCCCGGCGCCATACACCAGTCGAGGGGAATTTCGTCGATACCGATGGCTCGCTCGCCGCCATTCATCGTCGACGCGTAGTGCACAGGCGCGTCCATGTGGGTGCCGGCGTGCGTGTGCAACTTGATGTCCTCGACGGCCCAGCCTTCGCCGTCAGGCAACTGCTCGGGTGACAAGCCGGGAAACATCGATGCAATCTGCTGCGCGCCTTTGCGGTGATCGGTATAGGTGATCGTCGGGCGCAAACCCGGCGGATCGGCGGGGACGTCGTTCTCTAACGCGACCGACAAATCGATGAAGCGAAGGTGCTCTGTTTTCATGTAAGGCCTCCTGATGCCTGCATAGTGGTCGCCCGAGGCGTTCAATTCCATCGGTAAATACCATTATTATCGATAAAATAGGTTTTATTGACAAAAATGAAGTTGGCACCGCATCATGTCGTCATAACGACGATAGGAGTCATGAGTTCGACTATGGAAATTGCCGTCAAGGAGACATTGACCGAGGCGATTCTCGAGCGACTGGCGCAGGACATCGTGTCGGGCGCGCTCCCTCCGGAACAGAATCTGCGCATCGAACAGCTCAAGGAGCAGTATGGTGTGGGCGCGTCGCCGCTGCGCGAGGCGCTGACCAAGCTGACCTCGCTGGGCTTCGTCACGAATGAAACGCGACGCGGGTTTCGCGTGGCGCCATTGACCAAGAAAGATCTCGACGATCTGACGCGCGTGCGTCAGTTAATCGAGACAGAAGCTTTGCGCGAGGCGATGGCCGTCGCAGGAGCGAACTGGGAGATGGAGATTGCGGGGGCGTTTGCGAAGCTGTCGCTGGCCGTCACGCGTCAGCGCGATAGTGCGGGTGAGGCCCAGCGCATGATCGAGCAGGCGCACAAGGACTTCCATGTCGCGCTGTTGGGAGCGTGCACATCGCCGCGTCTGATGGAGCTCCAGTCGACGTTATACGATCAGGCGAGCCGCTATCGGCATGTGATTCTTGCAGGCGCGCACGAGCTGGACGGCTTCGTCGAGTGTCACGAAGCACTGATGCGACTGACGCTTGCCGGTGACGCCGACGTTGCTGCACAGGCGTTGCGCGACCATCTGGCGACGACGTCGCAAGACGTCTACGGTTGATCGGGCTATCCGATGGCGACCCAGGGGCGCGTGTCAGGCAACGTTATGTGTCCGACGAACATACGATGCAGATCGGCCGAGCGATGAAATGAGTTGAGTCGATGAGATCGAATCGGTTTGATTCCTTCGCTGGATAGCATGGGTGCGTCAGGATGTTACGAATTGCTTAGCCGCCGAATTAATTCGATGGCGGCGAGCAGTGTTTTCTGTTCGGATGGCGTGAATTGGGAGAACGCAGTGCTTAGCCACTCCTGTTTTGCGAGACGGACCTGACGGCGAGTTTCTCTCCCTTCCTCTGTCAGTGCGAACAGGACTTGCCGACCGTCACTTGGGTGCGGCTGTCTAGCGATGAGACCCTCGACTTCCATCGTGCTGAGCGTGGTGCCCATCGACTGGGGTTTGACTGCCTCCGCTCTGGCAAGATCTGCGGTTGTCATCGGCCCCGACTCCTCAAGACGGGCCATCACGGCAACCTGTGACCATGAAAGCTCACGCGTGTTCGTCATTGCGCGAAGTCGACGCAAAAGTTGGCCTGTGGCTGTCAGGAGGTCGGCAACAGAGGTTTCGAGATCGGTGGTGGATTTCATGTAGGAGACTTTAAACGGTAGCCAGCAACTTGAAAGCTTGGCTTGCAATTTTGCCTAATTTTCTCCTCGCTTGTGCACGAAGACGCGCTTGACCGGCGCTTCATTCCCTTCCTCCACGTCCAACCTGCTTGATCACGGTCAGAATCAGTCGGTGGTAACGCCTGCCGCATGAGCACCGGGGCTCGAACTCGGGCGCTCCCAGGACGCCTACGATCAATATCCCTCCCACTTCGAAGAATCCGACGCGCTCGCATACATTCTCCGTGCAGCGTGCTATCTGTCGGGCATCGATGTCTTCATCCGAAAATATTAGAAGATAAACTTGCAAGTTATTCTTCCGATATTCTATACTTCCCCTCACCGCGAGCGTGCGGGTGTTGACTTGGCGGGGCGCTCCCTGGAGCCAAAGCACACTGACAGCGCCGATCAAACCGATTCGACGTCGAACAATGCGCATGAGGCACGTCATGCGCCTGCCCGGAGAAAACGATGCAGGTCAAACAGGAGGCCAGTTTTGGCTATCGCCTCATCGCACCAATCGCGTTGGGCTCCATGCTCAACCCAATCAACTCCACGATGATTGCGACGGCGCTTGTCCCGATTGCCCGAGATTTTCAGGCGAACGTGGCGCAGACGGGCTGGCTGATTGCCGCGCTTTATCTTACGAGTGCCATTGCACAGCCAACAATGGGCCGCCTTGCGGACAGGTTCGGTCCGCGCCGCGTCTATCTCATATGCCTAATGTTGGTCGCCATCGCAGGCCTTCTCGGTGCGGTGATGTCCTCGCTCACGGGGCTCGTTTGTGTGCGAGTGCTGCTCGGCATTGGCACGTCCGGCGCCTACCCGGCCGCCATGCGCATCTTCCGCGTTCAGGCGGACAGACTTCGCGGCGAACCACCCCGGTCGGCAATGGGACTCCTTTCAATGGGGGGGACGGCCACTCTCGCCATCGGCCCATTCCTGGGGGGAGTGCTCACGTCCACCTTTGGATGGCATGCAATCTTTCTCGTCAATGCGCCATTCGCCCTCGCCATCATTGCGCTGGTTCTGCTTTGGGTGCCGCGCGATGAGCAGGCGTCGCGTGACTCACGACACTTGCTCGATGACGTTGATGTGCTTGGAATCGCGATCTTTACGGCATTCCTGCTCAGCTTGATGACGTTCCTCCTGAAACTCGATCACCCGAACTGGTTTGCGCTGGTAGCCGCAGTTTTCTTTTGCGCGGGATTGGTGAAGCACTCTCTCAAGCGACGTCGACCGTTCATCGATGTGAGAATGCTCACGGCCAATCGTGCGCTACGGATGACGTATCTACGAGCAGGTGCCATGCTCATGATGGTCTACTGCATTCTTTACGGCTTCGCACAGTGGCTGGAGAGCGCCGCAGGATTCAGCGAGCAGCGGGCGGGCCTGATCACCATGCCGATGTCCATCGTCGCAGCGCTGACGTCCTTCGCCGGCACGCGTCCGGGGCGCGTCCGGACACCATTCCTAATCAGTATCGGTTCGGGCATCGTGGGTTGCCTGTGTTTGCTGATGATCGACAGTGCTACCGATGCATGGCTGATCGCCGTGGCCGTGATCGGTTTTGCGGCGCCACAAGGCATGTTTTCTACCGCGACTCAGACGGCGGTCTACATGCAAGCACGCACCGAAGATATCGGCACGGCCGCTGGTCTGCAACGCACGGCCCAATACCTCGGCGCTATCGCCGCAACAAGCCTGCTTGGCCTGACCTATGGACAGCATGCGACGGATCAAGGGCTTCACCGTCTCGCCCTGATCATGGGCGTGCTCGGTGCCGTGCTCCTGGTTTGGACGCTATCCGACCGGACATTACGTTACTCCGCGTCTCAGCAAACCCCATAAGGAACCGCGAAATGCCGCTCTCACAACTCGACGACATGGCCGCACTTGTGGTCATTGACATGCAGAAAGGCGTGGTTGGATTGCCACTGGTTCACCCGGTCGACGCTATCGTTGCCAATAACGCAAAGCTCGCACACGCGTTTCGTGCATGGAACCTTCCGGTGGTACTTGTTAACGTGGCGGGCGTCGCGCCGGGTCGCATCGATAACGCGCATCGTGGTCCGGCACGGCGCCACGACTTCGCCGAGTTAGTGCCCGAGTTAGGGGAGCATCCCGACGACCACACCGTTACCAAGTTGCAATGGGGGGCTTTTCACGGGACGTCTCTCGACACGTTCCTGCGCCGGCGCGGCGTGACGCAACTGATTCTGACGGGAATCGCCACAAGTATCGGTGTCGAGTCCACGGCACGTAATGCGCACGATCACGGTTACCACGTTGGCGTTGTGGTAGATGCCATGACCGATCTCGATCTGGCTGCTCATGTTCACAGCGTGGAGAAGATTTTCCCTCGGCTCGGTGAGACGACCACGACGGCTGAGGTTCTCAAGCAACTCTCGCGTCGCAAACCGGTCGGTTGAGCTTGTCAGCGGGGCCAGGTGCCTGCGCCTCAATTGAAGTCGTCGATCACGTTGAACAGCCGGATAGCGCGGCCATCAGCCAGTTGGTCGTGCACGAAATCCAGCGACCAACTTTCATTCAACGCTGACGGGACTGCCAAGGGCTCAGATCGCTCGCGCACCAATCGCTTGCGCGGCTTGGTGCGAAGGTTCAACGCCAACCGTCGGTATATTCGACACGCACGCGTATGGTTCCGCCCTGCGCCCAACTTTTCACGAAAAAGAGAAAACGACGTTCTCACCGGGAGTCCTATCGAGCGCTGACGACGGACCCGGCAGGGACATTGGACATTCATGGTAAATTTAGAAAATATTAGCTATTTTCGAAAATCTTTCGGTATTTCTATTGCTTATGGGGGCATGGAGGTCAGATGCGACCGAAAACTGAACAGGATGTCCGGCAAGTCGCTCACGCATCGGGACGCGATAACGCCGATGGGCATACGTTGTCGGAGCGCGCCTATTGGCTGATGCATCGCGATATTCTTGCAGGCGTGCTGGCGCCGAATGAGAAGTTGCGCTTACAGGGGCTGCAGGAGCGTTACGGTCTGGGCATGAGCCCGATCCGCGAAGCCCTGATGTTGCTGAGTCGTGAAGGGCTGGTTTCGAATGAGGGGCAGCGTGGCTTTCGCGTCACGCCGGTATCCGTCGAAGACTTGCAGGACATCGTCTGGGCGCGACTGAACATCGAGACCATTTTGCTGGGGCAGTCGATTCGTCATGGCGACGCGGACTGGGGCGCTGAAATTTCGGCGGCATTTTATAAGCTCACGCACGCCCCCGTACCGGCCTCGCTCGACGACATCGAAAATCTGGAAGCATGGGAAGCCGCGCACCGGCGCTTTCATCGCGCCTTACTCGCCGGCGCCAAATCCCCTTGGTTGCATCGCGTTGACGCGCAACTTGTCGACCTCACCGAACGCTATCGCCGCATTCGCCTGGCGCGCATGGGATTCACAGCCCGCACGGACAGCATCTTCACTGAGCACAAGGCGTTGATGGAAGCGGCGCTCGCGCGCGATGTCGACACTGCGTGTGAACTGATGCGCGAACATCTGACGGCAACCTTCGATGCGCAGACGTGGCTCGACGACGGATTGGCCGCCACTGACGACGTGCCCGCCGCCGCGCCGGCAAAGCGTGCTCCCCGGAATGTCGCGACACCTCGTGCGCGCCGTTCGACGAAGGCGCTGGAAAAGGCCTGATCGGTGGCGCGGCGTCCCCATTGACTACGGCAAGCGCTCGCGCACTTTGAAGCGCGAGCCAGTCGCGCTTCGCCCCCCTTGGACGTCAGAACCGATGGCGCATGCCCAGCCCGACGACGATTTGCGTCGGCGTCGACGACTGGGCATAGCCGCAAAGGATAGCGTTTGCGAACGGCGTACCGGTACCGCCGATGACGTGCTGATAGACAGCGTCGATATAGACGTCGGTGCGCTTCGAGAAGTAGTAGGCCGCCTGCAGATTGACCTGATGCCACTTCGGGCTTGCGCTCGTCGTGGCGCTTTCATAACGCCCCATCGTGAACGCATAGGAGCCGATCAGCGTGATGTTGGTCGCGGCGTTGTAGGTCACGTTCACGTCGAAGTTGTCCATGCGCAGGCTGGCGTCTCCCATGGGCTTGTAGCCGAAGAGATTGACCGACGAGCCATTGCTGACGAGCGTGCGCGTCCATGTGGCGCCGTAGGTGCCTTTCCCCCAGATGTAGCTTCCCCCGAAACCGAAGACCGATTGCTTGCCCGCGACGAACGTCGAGTCGCCGGAGTTGCTGCTGCCATCGACCGCGCCGCCGGCGTTTGCCCCCACGTTGTTGATGACAATGAATGCAGCGCCCAGACTCAGCGGGCCGTTATCGTAACCGACCCCTGCACTGTAAGCTCGGTTGGCCGTGGCCGTGGCCGCGCCTGCCTGATTCGAAAACGCATACATGGTGCGCATCGACAGACCGTTCCACGATGGGCTCGTGTACATCACCGAATTGTCGATGCGAAACGAGTTACCCATGTTGTCGTTATCGAAGGGATGTGCGAACGCCGTGCCGCCCGTGAAGCCCCCCGTATGGACGGCGAGATACCAGATGGTCGGATCGTATTGACGACCGAGCGTGAGCGAACCGAACTGATTGTCCTTCAGGCCGAGCCAGGCCTGGCGTCCGAATTCGCGCGCGCCTTGTCCCTGCTTGCCGTTGAACAGATTGAACCCGTTCTCCAACTGGAAGATGGCGCTGGTGCCGCCGCCGAGATCTTCCGTGCCTTTCATTCCCCAACGTGTGCCGTTGATCATGCCGTTTTGCGCCTGATAGCTGTGAGCGCCATTTTGGTTGGACACGTAGTTGAGGCTCGCATCGATACTGCCGTACAGCGTGACGTTCGACTGCGCGTGGACGACGGATGCGCCAAACGCAAGAGGAATCGCGAGCGATGAAAGGGATTGTCGGGAAAGGCGTCTGGCAAGACTAGAGCTGCGCATCATGATGACTCCGTAGGGCGTAGTGACGGCGCTGATGGGGCGCCTGTTGAAAATTCATGGGCAGGGCGTCGCTCGACGCATGGCGTTGGCTCGCGTCGAGCGCAGGTTCAGTCGATCGGTACGGTGCCGTGATGGGCGATGCTCGCGAGACGCCGATACCAGGCATGCGCGGGATCGGCCAGGCGTGTGTGTGTCTGGAAGTGATCCGCGCCCGACTCGACGAAGGTGGCGCACGGGGCTCCTTGTGCATTGAGCAAGCTGGCCATGCGCTGATTGGAAAGGGCGACGCGAGCGCTGTCGTGTTCGCCCCAACTGAGCACCATGGGCACGCGATTGCCACGTGTCCAGCACAGCGGGCTCATCAGTGCATCGTCGGTATCGGGGCCGAGCACCATCTCGTAGACGCGCGCTTCGAGCGACCCGGTCGCCGGCGCCGGATGATGCAGGTCGAAGATGCCGGAGATCGGCAAGCACCCGATGATGTCGGCAGGGTTCGCCCCCGCGAGCGCAAGCACGTCGGGCCGCAACGTGAGCAACGCCGCGAGATGGCCGCCTGCCGAATGACCGGAGAGCACAACGCGTCGAACGCGGCGAGTGCGATGCTGTGCGCCCGCAGCCCAGTCGGGCAGAGCATCCGGTAGTGCCGCGAGCAGGGCCGCGCCATCGAGGAGTGCGGCAGGCAGGGCGGCCGCAGGCGCCAGCCGATAGCTGGGCGCGACCAGCACGCAACCCGATGCCACGACGTTCGATGCCATGAACGTCACGTATTCCTTGTAGCCGTTCGTCCAGCCGCCACCGTGGAAAAACACCACGATGGGAGCGTCGTCCGGCATGCCCGGCGCGGAAAAAACATCGAAGCGGTGCAGCGGGTCGTCGCCATAGGCGAGGTTCCGGGCGACGCGCAGTCCTTCTGTCGGACGTTGCGCCCAGTCGAGCACGAGGGCTTCGTAGGCGAGGGCGGCGGCGCTCGGGAGTGGGATTTGCGGCGCCAGGCTCAATGAGCCAAACGACGCGATCTGCTGCGAAATTTGTGACTTCATACGGGTAGATCAGGGAAAGTACGGATAAGTACGGCTCGCCATTGAGCGGCCGTGATGCGTTCATATAATTAACGTACAAATTTATAAAATCAAACATTTTTTGTATTGACACGAGAATTTTGTATTCGTAACTTGCGCTTCATGGACGGTCGGGCATCCGGTGCGGGTGCCCGCTGCAAGGAGAGCGAGATGACGGTTTTAGTGACGGGGGCCGGGTTGATCGGCCGATTGACGGCGGCGGCACTGCACGCGCAGGGCGAGGCAGTCGTGCTGGCGGATGTCCGCGTTCCGGAGGAAGTGTCCGATCTGAAGGTGCCGATCGTCGGCTGCGATGTGACCGACTTCGAGCGCTTGTCCGAAGTGGTAAAGGCGCATCGCGTGACGTCTGTCGTGCATACGGCGGCGCTATTGTCGAATGCGATCCGGCGCGATCCGCTTGCCGGTGTAAAGGTCAATACGCTCGGTACCGCAAATGTGCTTGAGGTGGCGCGCCGGCATGATCTGGCGCGCGTGGTGGTGGCGAGTTCGACCACAGTGGCATATGCCGCTTTCGGAACGTTGCCCGCAGCGCCGATCCCCGAAGACTTCGCGACCCATTCCGTGAGCGAAGCGCCGGCCAGCATCTACGCGGCAACGAAGGTCGCCAGTGAGCATCTTGCACTGGCCTACGGCGCGCTATACGACATGAGCGTGATCGTGCTGAGGTACGGCGCCGTGTTAGGCGCGGGTCGGGAGGCCTCGACGAGCGTACCCGGTCGATTGCTGGGCTGCCTGCTTGACGCAGGTCGCCGCGCAACGCCAGCGCGGCTCGACGATCCTGTCTTGCTGTGGAATGGGCGCGAAGAATTCGTCGACGCACGTGACTGCGCACTCGCCAACGTGGCGGCCCTGCGAGCGTGGGCGCCGGCGCAACGCGTCTTCAATATCGCCACCGGCGATTGGTTCACCGTCGAGGAGTTCGTGGGGGTGGTCCGGGAGCGGTATCCGGCGTTGCACGTTGCGGAGGTGACATTACCGGCGGGGGGCTTTGCCGCCTTCCCGCACCCCCGGCCTGCGCCGTCGGATGTCGGCGCGGCGAGGCGTTACCTCGGCTTCAGCGCGCAGTATGCGCTGCGCGATTCCGTCGAACACTTTGCCGCCGCACACGGCGAGCAGGGCGATGGCCTTGATTTGTCCCTGCGGAGTTGAGTGATGGCACAGGTCATTCCCAGCGATCTGCCGAGTCTCGGTCAGCCGTTCTCGTGGGCGACGCGTGCCGGTGGCATAACGTTCACCGCACATGGCCCCGTGCGGCCCGACGGAACCATCGACACGGGCAGCATCGAGGCACAGGCGCAACTGACGTTCGAGAATCTGCGCCGCACGCTGGCTGCCGGCGGGCTGACGTTGCATGACGTTGCACAGGTGCTGATCTATCTCACCGACGTCGAGGACATGCGTGTGGTGGACGCGGTATACCGGACGTTCTTCGATGCCCCCTATCCGAATCGGTCCACCGTCGTGGCGAAGGCATTGGTCGTGCCCGGCATGCGTATCGAGATCGTGGCTTATGCGGCGCCGGGCGGTCAGCCTGCGTGCGCGTCAACGAATTCCCAAGTCTGACCGGGCACACCCGGCGAGACCCTCAATCACAACAGGACAGATTCCTCATGAAGCCTACCGAGTCAAGTGTGAGTGCCGCCCCATGGGCGACGGCCGATGCTGACGTCGAGCGTGCCACGATCCGCCGCATCACGTGGCGACTGGTGCCGCTGATTTTTGTTGCGTGGTTCGTCAACTATCTCGATCGCGCGAATATCGGCTTCGCCGCATTGCAGATGAATCAGGAGTTAGGCATGGGGCCGGAGATGTTCGGCTTCGCTGCCGGCATTTTCTATCTCGGTTACATCGGCTTCGAGGTGCCGAGCAACATGATGATGCATCGGTTCGGAGCACGCGTCTGGCTTGCACGCATCATGGTCACGTGGGGCATCGTGTCGGCGGGGACCGCCTTCGTGCAGACCCCACAGCAACTCTACGTCGCTCGTCTTCTGCTCGGCGTGGTCGAGGCGGGTTTCTTCCCGTCGGTCTTGTACTACCTCGCGACGTGGTTCCCGAAGCAGCATCTCGGACGTGCGATCAGCCGGGTCTACTCCGCCAACATCTTCTCGCTGATCGTGGGGGCACCGCTCTCGGCATTGCTGATCGACCACTTTCATGAGGCAAGCGGATTTTCCGGATGGCGGTGGATGATGATGATCGAGGGGTTGCCGGCCGTTTTGCTGGGAGTGATCGCCTGGTTCGTGCTCGTTGACCGGCCGTCGGACGCGAAATGGTTGAGTCCCGCGCAACGCGATTGGCTGGTGAGCACGATGGTGAAGGAAGAGGCTGCTGCGGCGACGACTGGAACCGCGAGCTTCCGCAGCGCCATGCTCGCGCCGATGGTCTGGTTGATGGGGCTGCTGTATTTCTGCATCGGCATCGGTTTCTTCGGCATCTCCACGTGGCTGCCGCAGGTCATCCGTCAGATGAGCCATTTGTCGATCATCGAGATCGGTCTGGTCAGTGCCATCCCGTTCATCATGGGGGCCATTGCGATGTTTGTGAACGCCCGGCATTCGGATCGCACGATGGAGCGTCGCTGGCATCTGGCCGGCGCGCTCGTCGTAGGTGCCGCGGGACTGGCGGGCAGCGGATTGACCTCGACCATGCCGCTGGTGTCGTTCTTGTGCATTTGCGTAGCGGCTGCGGGCCTTGTCGGGTCGCTGAGCGTGTTCTGGACGATACCGCCGACATTTCTCTCTGGCGCAGGCGCCGCGGGCGGCATTGCGCTGATCAACGCCATCAGTGGTTTCGCGGGCTTCTTCGCGCCCTGGCTGGTCGGCGTAGCGCGTGGACGCTCCACCGACTTCACGCTGGCGTTGTATTGCCTGGCAGCGAGCGCTGTGGTGGCGGCGGTACTGGCTGCGATCTTGCCCTATGGCAAGCGCAAGTCAGGGAAGGACACCAGCGCATATGCGCACTGATCGAATTCATCCGGTGATATGTGAGGAGGAGGTTGTATGACGCAAGCACTGGCGAAAGCCGCGGCAAAGGAAGTGGCTTTCATCACGGGCGGGGCATCGGGGATTGGCCGGGCCACGGTGGAGCGACTGGCCTGCGACGGGTTTCATGTGGTGGTGGTCGATCGCAACGCCGACGCCGTGAACGAGACGGTGTCGCACTTCGGCGCGCTCGGGATGAGTGTGTCGGGCGCGCCGGCTGACGTTTGTGATCGTCAGGCGATCCGTGCGGTGCTCGACGTGCACGAACGTGTCGACGTGGTGGTGTGTGCGGCGGGCATCTACACGCCGCGACAGTTCGACGAGATCGACGACGAGGGTTTTCGTCGTACCCTCGATGTGAACCTGCTGGGCGTGTTCATCATCGCGCAGGAGAGCGCACGCCGCATGGGCCCGGGCGGACGTATCGTGACGGTGTCGTCGCGGGGGGCGTTGGGCGGGCGAGGTTTCGCCGACTATGTGGCGAGTAAAGCGGGGGTTATCGGCCTTACGCGCGCGATGGCCATGGAGTTGCGGGCGAGGCAGATTGCGGTGAACTCGATTGCGCCGGGCTTCACCGACACGCCGATGACGCGGACCATGCCCCCCGATCAATACGCGGCGGCCGTGGCGCTGGAGCCTTCGGGCGCGGCAGCGGCGCCGTCGGACATCGCTCAGGCGATTGCTTTCTTTGCGGCGCCGAGCACGCGCTTCATCACGGGCCAGACGCTCTTCGTCGACGGAGGTAAGTCGCTCGGCGGACTCGGTATCTGACGGGTTGATGGCGGCGTGACACTGCGGATGGCTCGACCTTGATGCCACGCCAGTCAAAAACGAGCCTGCTTTGCGCCGACGCGTGCGGCACAAAGCAGGACTCGCAGATTATTCCTATTCCGAGCTTCCCGAGTATTGCGACGCTGTTGCCAATCACGCAACTGCGCGGCCGTCCCTAACGCCCACCGCCTCGGGAAAATCCAACAACGCGCCGGCCGCTCTGGCCCGGAACCCGCGTGAATCGCCGATCTGCCCGCCTCGGGATAATGCGGCCGGGCATCTCCAATGGCTGTGCATGATTTTTCATCGTGCATACGCGTCGATTTTATCGATTGTAAGGAGAAAAATGGCTGCCTACCTTCTCCTCACCGATTCACACACATCAATACCACTCGAATTCGTCGCTACGTTCGGCGTCCACTCGTTGACGGCACTTGCTTTGACGTTGGCGACGATCGAGTGAACTCGAATCGTCGGCCGGACCCGTCATTCCCCCTGGTCTGGGAGATAAAGCCACATGGATTGGAGATCCAGATGAAGAAAATTGCCGTCGGCCTTCTCGCACTTTCCCTGATATCCGGCCCGGCGCTGGCGCAGTCGAGCGTGACGCTCTATGGCGCCATTGATGAAGCCGTCGTGTATTCGAACAATTCCGGTGGCGCCAGCATGGTGCAACTGCTCGACAGCTATCACTGGAACACGGCATTTGGCATTCGGGGCACAGAGGACCTCGGGGGCGGGCTGAAAGTAGTCTTCGATCTTGCGAGTTACTTCAATCTGTCCAACGGCAAGCTATTCCGATCGGATACGTTTTTCAGCCGCAGCGCATGGGTGGGTTTGTCCAAGGCGGAGTACGGCACGCTGACCTTTGGGCACCACAACGATTTCTCCGTATTGCTGTTAGGCAATTCGCCCGGCTTCAATTCAACGTTCTCCCAGACCCCCGCGAACGCAGACCATATGGCGGGCGGCTATGTCAACAACTCGGCTTCCTATCGATCTCCGACCATCGCCGGTTTTACCCTCTTTGCGCTGTATGCCCTGCCGGGCGGGGCGTCGGATACCTACAACCGCGGACGAGCGCTGAGCTTTGCGGTGTCGTATGCGGATGAGCGGCTCAAAGCTGCGGTGGTTGCTACCAAGATTAACGGTGTCAATTTCACGCCTACCCTGGCAGGCATGAAAACCTTCCTCGGACAGGGTGTAACTCCCTATCGGTCCTTCGCGGTTGACTCTCAAAACATCTACGGTGCCAGCGCGTCCTACAAGATCGCCGACAAGTGGACGGCAGGATTGAGCTATACCGACGTGGCGTTCGCCGGCTTTGGCCAATATGAGTCGATCCGTAGTGCGACGGCGGACGTCGTGTACGACTTCCAACCGGACCTCAAGCTCACATTGGGGTACGGACGTAGCGCGCTAGGTTCCGGGCGTCTCTCAAATTTCAGCTTCTTTGTCGACAAGTTCCTGTCGAAGCGCACGGACATCTATCTGGGCGCGAGTTTTGTTGTCTCCTCCGGGGCGACACAATCGGCCGTTCTGTTCCCACTGACACCGTCGACGACCAACCATCAATTTGCCGTGGCCACAGGGATACGCACATTTTTCTAGCCTGAGTCGCTCTCCCGATTCGGTCGCAAGGCGCGAGTCATCGTGAGCGAGATGGCAAACGCCGGTGCGCCATCCAAAGCGCGTGGGGACGGGAATTTGATCGAAAAGCCGGAAAATAATTAGTAGTACGTCAAGAATTAAAGCTCGCCTTTATCCCGGTGACCTTTCATGTCGTCGAATTCCGGGAGAGTGCGGCGAGTCAGAGCTATTTGGAGAACTTCGATGAAACAAGGATTCAGCACTTCGGGCGCGGGTGAGAAAGCAGAAGGCAAGCTCATCAATGAGCCTTGGCGGATGGTCATTTACGCGACAATCGGGGCCGCCGTGTGCAGCACGGCCGTCATTCTGATGACGGCGGGTGTGTTCATTCGGGCATTGGGCACAGCGCTCGGTTGGGACCGAGCACAGACATCCGGCGCGCTGTCCGTCTGCGCCCTCAGTCTGGCGGCGGCAACACCGGTGGTCGGTGCGCTGATCGACCGGTTTCGCCTTCAGGCGGTACTCGTGGCTTCGTTGCTGGGCTACGGAGCCACGATCCTGGCGCTTCCGCTGATGGTCAGGGAATGGGGGATCGCCGGATTTTATCTGGCGTTTTTCCTGATCGGCGTTCTCGGTGCCGGTTCCAACACCATTGTTTATTTGCGAATGATCTCCGGTTGGTTTGACCGGTCGCGAGGCCTCGCGCTGGGCATTAGCATGGCTGGGGTTGCGCTGGGTGGGGCGATTGCCGCGCCATTGGCCGCAGCGGTGATCCAGCGGTTTGGGTGGGAGGCCGGCTACTATGCGCTGGGCGTCATTCCGATACTGCTCGGGGTGCCGCTGGGCCTGTTTCTTCTGCGTGAGGCGCCTTCGCGGGCGGGCGAGAGCGGTGTTTCAGAAGGGCGGCGCGACGCCACCGGACGAACACTCTCGCAGGCATGCGCGAGTCCGGCATTCTGGTTGGTCGGCGTTTCAGCGTTTCTCATGGCGGTTGCGATCAATGGGGCCCAGATTCATTTGGTCCCGATGTTGCTCGATCGCGGTGTTGCGCTCTCATCGGCCGCTTTCGCGACGACGGTGCTGGCGGTCGCCGCCCTTATCGGACGCGTCGTGGCGGGCTATCTGTTCGATCGCGTCTTTGCACCTCGCGCCGCGATTGCCATTTTTGCTTTGTCCTGCGTCGGTTGCGCCGGGCTGTTGGCGACCAATGCACCAGCCTCCGTCTATCTGTGCGCGGCATTGCTTGGCTTTGGGGCCGGCGCCGAATCCGATTTGTTGGGCTACCTGATTGGTCGATATTTCGGCCTGGACCACTTCGGGAAGATCTTCGGCTGGGTCTTTGCCTCGTTCATGGCGGGGTCGGCCGTCGGTCCGGTGTTGTTCGGCATGGGATTTGACGCGTCGGGCAGCTATGTCCTGCCGCTCTATTCAGCGTGTGCGGCCCTGCTGGCTGTCTGTGCATTGTGCGCCATGATGCCTCGATTTCATCCCGTTCCGGAGGCTCGCCTGGAAGGCGCTACCTAATGGGCTTGTAAGGAAGCGCGCGAATGCCGCTGTGCTTGCGAGGGCAGCGGCGCGCGCATGCATGACGGAAACTGAGGCAAGTACTGCGAACAAACCGTGCATGGCGCGTTGACACATTGCATACAGTGCACAAAACTATCGCTTCCCAATCAGACGAACTCGCACATGGCGGTTCGACATGTCAGAACGCGTTTCGGAGACAAGATGAAAGAAGTCGAGCTGGAAGGGTTGATTGCATCGAGACTGCGCGAGGCTTACACGAGCGGTCCGATTGCACCATTTGCTTCCTGCATCAACGGCGATATCGACGCTGCGTACCGGATTCAGCATCGCAATACCGATCATGCGCTGCAAGTGCAAGGCCGACGCATCGCGGGTCGAAAGATCGGTTTGACCTCGCCGGCGGTCCAGAAGCAACTTGGCGTAGATCAGCCCGACTATGGCGTTTTGTTCGACGACATGGCGGTTGTGAACACCGGAATCGTCGGTATGGCGTCCCTTTTGCAGCCAAAGATCGAGGCGGAGATTGCGTTCGGCTTCTGCGCAGATATTGACGACCCATCACTCGACATGTCCGCCCTCTTCGAGAGGATCGAATGGGTGGCGCCTGCGCTCGAGATTGTGGATAGCCGTATTGCGAACTGGAAAATCGGGATCGTCGAAACGATCGCGGACAACGCCTCGTCAGGCCGCTTCGTCATTGGCCGTAAGGTGGCATTGACGCCTGAAATCGAGCTTGTGAATTGCCAGATGCGTTTGCAGGAGAACCGGCAAGTCGTATCGACAGGAAGCGGGGCAGCGTGTTTGGGCCATCCTCTGCATGCGACGCTTTGGCTGGCCAGGAAGCTGATTGAGGTCGGGCATCCCATCAGGGCAGGGGAGCTGGTACTCAGCGGCGCACTCGGGCCCATGGTGAACGTCAAGCACGACAGCACCTATCTCGCGGCCATCGAGGGGATCGGCGAAGTCTCCGTTCGGTTCGGATCCAGCCCCGAATCACGATAGGAGGCCATATGATCGGTTCGTCCAGACGTTATTCGGGCTGAATGGGCCGGGCCGCAAATCACGACGTGGTTGGACAGATCATTTGATTCAGAAGATTCAGAAATCGGGAGGGGAGTTTGCCATACCTAGATCATCGAGAAAGCCGGCTGTATTACGAGGTGCACGGTAGCGGTTCGCCCGTGGTGCTACTGCATGGGGTAGGCGGAAATCACGCGAGTTGGTTTTATCAGGTCGCGGCGTGGCGCGCGGAATTTCAGGTCATTCTTGTGGATGCCCGAGGTTTCGGAAAATCCACGGATGCCGAACTCGCCGGACGCACTGAGTTCACCAACGATCTCCTCGCCGTTTTGGATGCGCTCGATTTGCAACGAGTGTCGATCGTCGCCCAGTCGATGGGGGCCGGCACCGGCATCGATTTCGCTTGTCGCCATCCTGAGCGCGTTGCCTCTCTTCTGATTGCCGATTCTCTGGTGGGCATTGCGTTGCCTGAGCCGATTGCGCGGCGAATGGCGAAGGTGCAGAGCGAAACGAGCGGACTTTCGCAGGCGGCACGCGTGCTTGGTCGGACGTATCTGTCCCATTCTCCCGCGATGACGGAGTTGTACCTGCAGATTGCCGGATTCAATCGCTACACGGTCAAGACGCTGGTGGGTGTCCAGCCGTCCTACTCGCCCGAACGGATCGTCGCGACAGGCACACGTATCGGCTTTCTCGTCGGCGAGGAGGATGTGCTATTTCCGGCGGGAATCGTGTCCGACGTTTGCGAGTGCTTTGCCGGCGCGGAACTGATCACGCTGGCGGGCGCCGGTCACTCGGCATACTTCGAGGCACCGGATGCGTTCAATTCGCGTGTCGCCGATTGGCTCAGAAAGTGTCCGGCAATCAAGTGAATGGCAGTAGGCAAAGCGCGCTTGCGGGATTGACCGGGGTCCGAGCTGCCGGGGGGCAACTTTCTGTTACCCCGGTCAATCTCGCGGCGCACCCGGCCGAGCACATCACTGCGGTCCGCGTCGAGCCGTTGACGCAACGAAGGAAGGGAGGCGTCGACGGGTTCATTCGCCTCAAGGCGTCATTCAACGTAGGTTTCTGGCGGCTATGGCAACTTCACAGGACCTCGGGCAGCGACTGCGAGACAGGATCTATGACGCAATCAGGGATCTCGTCGAGCGTGGTCAATTTCAGCCCGGTCAACGATTGACGGAAGTACACCTGGCCGAGCGGTTTGGCGTGTCGAGGACGCCTGTGCGCGAGGCGCTGTTTCAGCTAGCGCGAGAAGGTCTTCTGGAGCCATTGGAGCGGGGTTATGGGCTTAGAGACATGCCAATGTCGGCGCTGCTTGCCCGACTGGATGTCAAGTATCTTCTTGATCCCGTGGTGGTATCCCACGCGATTGAAACCGGATCTCGCGCGCAGATTGGGCGTCTCTGCACCTTGGCAAACGATGCAAGACATTTGCTCCTCGCCGGACAATCGTTGTCTGCTTCGGCCAGCGCCGTTCATGACTTGCAAAAATGCCTGGGTAGCGCATGCAAGAACGAGGTACTTGCACGGTGTTTCGGGGTTGCCGAGGACGATTTTCTCGCTGCCCGGCCGCTATTGTTGCGCCCGGTGAAGAATCGTTTGATTACCGCAGATTATCTGGAATTGCTCCTTCGAGACCTGGCCCGGCGGGACGGGGTGGCAGCCGCGGCGGAGACACGCACCTATATCACCAGACTAGAAAAATCCTGCCGCATGCAAATAGGGGCCGTTCCGGACATTCCCAATGCAGAGCCGACCGACGCGGGTACGGCCCACCTTGGCGTTTGAGGCTGGGGTGGGGCGACGGCGAAAAATGCTTTATGTCCGCTTGGCGGAGGTCGCTTTCGCGCTTGGCTTTCGGGGCGCACGTTCCGGTGCCTGAGCATGCGTTTTAATCAGCATCTCGACGTAGTCCTTGGCGGCGCGTCCCGCACCTTTCACATCGCGTGAGCGAATGGCGTCGAGCAGCAAGCCGTCGCGATGGACTGAGATAGCCCGATTCCCTTCATCCTTGTAGTGTTCGTTGCGCACCAGCAGGAACTGGTCCTCGAGCACGGCGCACACGCGCGTGAGCGCAGTGTTGTGGCTCATGTCGAGCAGCAGGGTGCGGAACTCGTGTGCGGCCGAGACAAACGCCGAATACTTTGACGACGCTTCGGCCTTCTTCATCTTCTCGTAAGCACTCGCCAGTGCCTCGATCTGCTCGTCGGACCCATACTTCGCAGCATGTTCGGCGAGAGGCGGGTCGAGCAGGAGTCGGACCTCCATTCGCTGCAAGAAGTCCTTGGGCGTATCCGTCATGAGCGAATACCCGCGATCGGTCCGCACAACCAGGCCTTCCCGTGCCAGTTGGAACAGCGCTTCTCGCACGGGCGTGCGGGAAACACCGTATCGCTCGGCCAGGTCCAACTCAACGAGGCGCGATCCCGCAGGGATGGCGCCTCCGTGCAAATCTTCCCGGAGCAACTGATAAATCTGATCGCGCAGCCGATCGCTCTGTACGACTCTACGGGTAGCACTCATGAGGTTGTGAAATTGGTGGGTTCGCAGCGATTCTACGACGAAATCAGCGCGCATATCGGGGTATGAGACGGGATTCCGTGTCATTCCCTCAACACATTCGCTGGGCTCATGCATAGGTGAAATTCAAATCGTTTGTTGAGCGCAGAACGTCGCACTAGGATGACAATCGCATTGAGTCGCAGTATTGACGTCGCCCGCACGCAACGACAAGTTTAATTTTCATTGCATACGGAATGCAATAAGGCGATGAAACCGTCAAACGACCACCAGGCCTAGTCGCCATGCGGCAGAAGGTGGCAGCGGTGATTGACCATGATTCATTGCATACAGTACGCAAACAACCTAGATTGGAGACGCCCACAATGAGTGAGCAGGCACATTTTGTAGACGAAAGTCTGCTGAACAAGGTACCCCGCTGGCGCAACTATCTCGCCGCGAAGCTGGGTTTCCGGAACCATTGGTATCCGGTGAAACTCTCCAGCGATGTTCTTGAGGGGAAAGTGAGCCAGGCGACGGTGTGTGGCGAGGAGATACTTCTCAAGCGGGTTGACGGGGAAGTCAAAGCGATTCGTGACCGGTGCCTGCACCGTGGCGTGAAGTTCTCCGAGAAGATCGAGTGCTATACGCCGGACACCATCACCTGTTGGTACCACGGCTTCACCTACAAGTGGAACGACGGCAAGTTGTGCGACATCCTGGCGTCGCCCGACAGCAAGGCCATCGGCCGACGCAACGTAAGAAGCTACCCGGTCCAGGAGGCCAAGGGGTTGGTTTTTGTCTTCGTGGGCGATGAAGGGTTCGAGGCGCCGCCGCTCTCGGAGGACGTGCCCCCGACGTTCCTCGACGACGATTTGGAACTGCATTGCGCGATTTACGAGGTCGAGTCGAACTGGCGCGTAGGGTGCGAGAACGGCTTCGACGGCTTGCATGTGTACATTCACCGTGCCTCGGAGCTTGTCCCCGACACCCAACGATCGCTGCCGATCGGGCATCTCGCGAAGTCGGGCGATGTGGTGGTGCACGAGCAAGACGGTGCCCCGAAAGGCGTCTATGACGCGTTTGCCAACCATACGAGCATTTGGGAAGGGAAGGTCGATGGCCAGGTCGTCGTCACCGGCACGAAACGGGTGTCGGAAAAGCCGACCCGAACCACGGCGGCGTCGCTTTGGATGCCTTGTGGGCTACGCGTGGACGATTTTCCGGATCAGGACATCACGCAATTCGAGTTCTACGTTCCGGTGACCGAGTCGCAGCATCTCTACGTCATGCTCGTCGGCAAGCGCGTCTCGACCGAAGATGAGCGAGCGCACTTCAATCATGAGTTCTGGAATCGATGGAAGCCCATTGGTTTCGAGAACTTCAATGCTCAGGATATCCAGGCGCGACTGGCCCTGCAGACATTCTACAAACGCGATTCTGCCTGGCTCGACGAGATGCTGATCGAGGGCGATTCTCCGCTTATCAAGTGGCGCGAGCTTTGTCATCGCCACGCGCGAGGCATTCAGAAGCCGGAACACATGTGAGCGATCGAGACTCCATGGCGCGAGGTAAGCAATGACAAATACACATGAGAACGAGCCGATTGTGATCATCGGCGCGGGAATCGCCGCTGTCTACGCCGCCGAAAGCGCGCGAAAGGCAGGCTTCGACGGCCGAATCATCCTCTGCGGAGATGAGGGGGAGGCGCCTTACGATCGTCCCCCGCTTTCCAAAAAGGTGTTGCAGGAGACGGGGGAGGCAGATCGCATTTCGTTGCGCGACAGCGCCTTCTACGATGCCCATGACATCGATCTCCGCCTGGGCAATGCAGCTCAACGTATTGACCGGGAGGCGCGTCAGGTCACGTTCTCGGACGGCACGTCGCTGGGATACGGCACGCTTGTCCTGGCGACGGGATCGTCGCTGCGCACACTTGCACAACTTCCTCCGGAGATGCCGCGCGTGTTTTATCTGCGCCGGATTTCCGATGCTGTCGCATTGCGAGACGCGCTGCCGAACCTGCGCAAACTGGTAGTGGTTGGCGCGGGGGTCATCGGCCTTGAAGTGGCGGCTGTGGCCAACGGTATGGGGATTGAGGTGACCGTACTTGAAGCGGGTCCGCGGCCGATGGCGCGAGCGACCTGCGCCGAGGTTTGTGAGTTCGTGGTGAAACAGCACGAACAGCGAGGGGTGCGCATTCGCACCGGGATCTCGATCATGGAGGTCACCGAACTGCCCTCGGGCTATCGCCTTGGCTTGTCCGGTGGCGAATCCATCGATGCCGATGCGGTCATCGTCGGCATCGGCGTCGTCCCCAATGTTTCGCTCGCCAGTTCTGCGGGGCTTGAGACCTGCGCGTCCGGGATCTGCGTCGACGGGCAGGGGCGAACATCCGATGAGCACATCTATGCCGCGGGCGAAGTGGCTTTTCACTTCAACGCCCGTATGGGTCGGGCGGAGCGGCAAGAGAACTGGCATCACGCGGTGGCGCATGGCGAGCATGTAGGGCGGTCCATCGTGTGCGGAGGCCCCGATTACGAGGAAATCAGCGGCTATTGGTCCGATCAGTACGACTTCAGCCTCCAGTCGTTTGGCGTCTCGATCGGCGAGCGGAATATCGTTCGCGGTGATCCGACGGCCGGGCGATTCATCGTTTTTCATATGGAAGGCGACGTGGTGGCCGGCGTCAGCTCGGTGGGCGCACCTCGCGAAATGCGGGTAGGCAAAGCACTCGTGAGATCGGCGGCCAGCGTTCCTGTCGCTGTGCTTCAGGATTCAAGCATCGACTTGGCCAAGTGGC
The DNA here is from genome assembly GCF_000807775.2 of Pandoraea fibrosis. Lineage (NCBI taxonomy): Bacteria > Pseudomonadati > Pseudomonadota > Betaproteobacteria > Burkholderiales > Burkholderiaceae > Pandoraea > Pandoraea fibrosis. The sequence continues at coordinate 2,634,464 of NZ_CP047385.1, forward strand.
AGTCAGCCGTTGAGCACAGTGCGCCTTAGTTCGCGCGCGACGACGGTTCGATATTTCTCACAGCCGACCTGTAGATCATTTGGAGAACACAGATGCAGTCTGAATTGAGGCCTTTCCACCTTGCGTTTCCCGTCGACGATCTTCAAAAAGCCCGCGAATTTTATGCGGGCGTGATGGGGTGCCCGGAAGGGCGGAGTTCCGATCACTGGATCGACTTCGATTTGTTTGGGCACCAGATCGTCACTCACCTCACCCCGAAGCATGAGCCTGCCGCTTGCAACGAGGTGGATGGAACCGCCGTTCCCATTCCCCATTTCGGGGTGGTGCTTTGCATGAGCGAATGGACCGAACTGGCCGAACGTCTGCGCGATAGCGGGGTGGAGTTCATTGTCGAGCCTCAGATCCGCTTTCAGGGACAGGTGGGCGAACAGGCCACGATGTTCTTCCTTGATCCGTCCCGAAACGCGCTGGAGTTCAAGGCGCTCGCGGACTTGGGCCAACTCTTCGCAAAGTAGGGGGCGCAATGCGAATTCTGTTCGGGATGACCGGCAAGGAGACCGGCCCCTGGCTCGACGCGTTGCGAAACGCGTTGCCGGATGCCGACGTGCGGGAGTGGCGCGTCGGGGATGGGGGGCCGGCCGACTATGCGTTGGTCTGGAAGTCGGCCCCGGATGTCCTGCGTCATCGGCCCGGTCTGAAGGCCATCTTCAACGTCGGAGCGGGGGTCGACTGGATTCTCGCCGCCGTGGCGAGCGATCGGCATCTGGTGGACAGCGACACGCCCGTTTACCGAATCGAGGACGCGGGAATGGCGTCGCAGATGGTTGAGTACGCCACCTATGCGACGTTGCGGCACTTTCGGCGTTTCGACGAGTACGAGCGACAACAGCGCGAGGGCGCTTGGAAGCCGTTGGCCGTTCACGCGCCCGGCGACTTCATTGTCGGGGTTCTGGGTCTCGGTAGTCTGGGCGCGGCCGTCGCGGGGCGACTGGCGTCGTTTGGATTTCGTGTGCGTGGCTACAGCCGGTCGCCGAAATCGCTGGACGGGGTGCAATGCTTCAGCGGCCAAGGCGACTGGGAGCGGTTCGTAGATGGCGCGCATGTGATCGTCAATCTCCTCCCGAATACGCCGCAGACCCGCGGGGTACTGAACGCCCAGACATTCGCACGACTAGCGAAGGGCGCGCACGTCGTGAATCTGGCTCGGGGGGAGCATCTGGTCGAGAGGGATCTTCTCGCGGCGATCGAGCAAGGACAACTCTCAGGGGCGACCCTCGATGTGTTCATGCAAGAACCCCTTCCCAGTGACCATCCCTTCTGGAAGGAGCCACGTATCTCCATAACGCCGCATATCTCGGCACAGACGCGGATGGTGGAGAGCGTTGAGCAGATGGTGCGGAAAATCGGTGAGATCGAACTCGGCGCCACGCCTACGGGGCGAGTGGATCTGCTTCGCGGATATTGAACGGAATAGGTCAGTCTTATGGAAAAGAAGATTTTTTTGTGTCGCAAGGCCGATGTGCCGAGCGAGAGTGTGATCCAGGTCTGTCCGAAAGAGGTCGACGATGGGCTCGCGGTCTATCACGTCGACGGAAAATTCTACGCGACGGAGGATCTCTGCACGCATGGGATGGTCGCCTTGTCGGGGGGCGATCTGCAAGGCACCACCATTTTTTGCCCGCTCCATGGCGGGGCATTCGACATCTGTTCAGGGAACGCGGTTGAAAAGCCGTGCACGGTGCCGCTCAAAACCTACCGCGTCATCGAGGAAGGCGAGGCGCTATTCGGTCTTATTGAATGACATATGGCCTTTGGCGAACGCCAGGCAGGAAGCATCGGTTCAATTTCTGAGGGGAAACGTATGTTCAGTAAGGAAGACAACGAGCGGTTGTGTCGAGTGGGCGCGGACACGCCGATGGGCAAGACATTCCGAAGCATGTGGATGCCGTTCCTGATGCCGGAGGAGTTGCCCGGGCCGGACTGCCCGCCAATTCGCGTTCGTTTGCTCGGGGAAGATCTGGTGGCGTTTCGCGATACCCAGGGCAAGATCGGCTTGCTGGATCGCTATTGCCCTCATCGTCGAGTCGATCTCTTTTTCGGACGTAACGAGGAGTGCGGACTTCGCTGCGTGTACCACGGTTGGAAATTCGACGTCTCCGGTGCGATCGTCGACATGCCGGCGGAGCCGGAAAATACGCGGATGAAGGCCGATACGCGGATCAAGAGCTATCCGGTCATCGAGTGGGGCGGCGTCATCTGGGCATATATGGGGGACCCCGAACATATGCCGGCGCGGCCGCCCGAACTTGAGTGGGGATTGGTGCCCCCCGATTTCCGCTTCATCACGAAGCGCTTGCAACGCACCAATTACGCTCAGGGCGTGGAAGGGGGGATCGATTCCAGCCACGTCGGCATTCTCCACAGCCACCTCGACGCGGCGCACCCCGAATTGCCGTTTCGTCAGCGGCAGGTTTCCCCGAACCTCGCCATTCCGTATCTGGCATCGGACACGGCGCCGAAATTCTTCGTTCGCCCGACGGACTATGGCATGGCCATCGGCGCGCGGCGCAATGCGGGCGATACCTCGTACTACTGGCGCGTGACGCAGTTTCTGGCACCGTTCTATACGATGATTGCGCCGATTAAAGAGGGACGCGCCTATATGGGGCACGCGTGGACGCCAATTGACGACGACAATTGTTGGGTGTTCACCATGACATGGAACAGCGACCGCCCGTTGAGTCAGGAGGAGCTGGACCACGGGGCCGTCCATTCCGATGTGATGAACGACGGGTCATATCGTCCCCTGGTATCCGCGGATACGGACTACGGCATTGACCGCCTGCGCCAACGCCTTCATAGCTCCACGGGCATCGAGGGGATCGGCATGCAAGACACGGCGGTTCAGGAAAGCATGGGGCCTATCGTGGATCGCTCGCGCGAGAACCTGGGTTCAGGCGATGCCGCCATCGTCGGGTTCCGTAAGGCACTGCTCAAGTTGGCGACGCAGTTGGAAACGGCAGGCGTGCTCGATGTCGCGCATCACCCCGAGTGGTATCGGGTTCGTTCGACTGCCGCAATTCTTGAACATGGCGTCGACTTTCAGGCCGGCACCGCCGCCGCCACGACGGTTGCCTGATCGATTTCGTTGCGCAAGCGACTGGCTTCGCGTACAAGCCAGTCGCACAGCAAGCGAACCGCCTCATCTTCCTGCGCCCCTTCGCGCATCAGCAAGTGATAGGCCCCCGCGCTAGGCACCTCGCCAAGCGCAGGGACCACCAGTTCATCACGTCCCTCGAAGTTCTCAAGGAGGGCCCTGGGTACCAGGGCCACGCCCTTTGCATCCTTCACGGCCTGAAGGGTGATGAAGAAGTGCCCAAAATCAAGCGGGTTTGCGTCGTCCGGGACCCGCAGTCCATGGGCCGCTAACCAGTCCGGCCACGCGTGCCTGCGGCTCGCCGTATTGATCAGACGGTATTGAAGCAGGTCGGCAGGCGCGTTGATCGGGCCCACGGCGTCTATGAGGCGAGGTGACACGACGGGTACGAGAATATCCGGGAACAGGGGTTCGACATAAATGTTCTTCCAGTTCTCGGTCATGTCGAGATCGATGCGCGGCGCGTGCCGCTCGTATCGTTGTCCGGGAAGTTTTCCGACGCGGATGGCAACGTCCACCTTCTCGCTATGGAGATTCACGGGTTCGATCGACGAAATCAGCCGGACTTCGATATCGCGATGCGCTTCGGTGAATTGCGCGAGTCTGGGCATGAGCCAGCAGGTAGCGAGGGTTGGCAGGACATCGAGCGTGACGACGCGGTGCGTGTCCCGCACCGCCCGACGCGTCGCCATCGAGATGATGTCGAGCGCCTGTTGAACGGATCGAAAGTACTCCAGTCCAGCCGGTGTCATCTCGATTTTTCGCGTCAGTCTGACAAACAGCTTCTGTCCGAGAAAACTCTCGAGCAGCCGAATCTGCCGGGAGATTGCCCCCTGGGTCAGATGCAGCTCTTCTCCGGCTTTGGTAAAGGACAGATGCCGCGTGGAAGCTTCAAACGCGCGCAGGGCTAGCAAGGGGGGGAGACGATAGCTCATATGACGTACCAGGTTCGATGTGCTTGAAGTGGGGCTCCGAGGCAGCTTCTTTTCACATGACGCATTACCAAATGCACGCCCCCGACGCAGAAAAAATCGTTTGTTGAGGGGACGGCGTGCTCCTACCATCGAGACTCGTATTCGACAGGCCTCGCGGGTTCGAAATACCAAAAACGAGCATCGGCGATGGTCTTGGGCCTTGATTTACCGGCCACTTACGGATCCCACTGTATACAGTACTCAATGGTCTTGATACTAGAGAAAACGCTATGGCAAAAATTGTGATGGGCATTGGTTCCTCCCATAGTCCGACCCTGCTGATGAAGCCTTCCGCATGGCTGGCGCGTGCGGCGACCGACGATCAGAACTTCTTCGTGCTTCACGATCATTCCGGCGCCCGGGTGAGCTATGGCGAGCTGCTTGAAAAGGCCGACCCGGCGATCCTGGACGAGATCACGCCTGCCAAGCTCGAACAGCGGCACCAGCAGAATCAAGCGGCGGTGGCGCGTCTCGCCGAGGTGCTTAACCAGGTGAACCCTGACATGGTTGTCATCATCGGCGACGACCACAAGGAAGTGTTCCACGATGACAACATGCCGGCACTTTCCGTGTATTGGGGCGAGACCATTCCCTATCGCCCGACGGGGATCATGAAGTGGAAATACGACCCCGATCTCGACCAGGCGCTTTGGTATCCGCAGGATCACAGGGACTATCCCGTGGCGTCTCAATACGCCGAGCGTTTGATCCGCGGCATGATGGATGACGGGTTCGATGTCGCGCAGTCAAAGTACTTCAAAGATCAGCAGGCAATGAGCCATTCGTTCGGCTACGTCTATTACAAGCTGATGACCGAGAAGATCTACCCATCGATTCCGGTCAGCATCAATACCTATTACCCGCCAAACAACGTGTCGCCGTTGCGCGCCTATCGGATCGGACAGTCGATCCGCCGCGAAATCGAATCATGGAGCGAAGACCTTCGGGTCGTTGTCATGTCGACGGGCGGGCTCAGTCACTTCGTTGTCGACGAAGCGTTCGATCGACATTTTCTGGAACGGCTCGCCGCCGGCGGTCCCGAGATTCACGCGGAACTGCCGTTGCAAAAGCTGCAATCGGGGAATTCCGAGTTCCGTTGCTGGTCGGCGCTGGCCGGTGCCGTCGACGGCATGACAATGGATTTGATTGATTACATCCCGTGCTATCGGAGTCCTGCGGGAACCGGTTGCGCGATGGCCTTTGCGACCTGGTCGTAAAGCGACGTGCTCAGGTCGGGTCGCGCAAGACATGCCATCGGCACGACCCGTCGTATCTCCCTTGAATAAGAAGATTTGGACAAATAGCGATGCAAGCAAGGACAAGCGGTCAGACAAGACGAGTGGGCGTGGCTGTGCTGGGAACCGTAGGAAAGTCGATAGCGAAGGCGCTTGACGAAGGCATTCCGGGAATCGAGTTGGTCGCCGTTGCGGCACGGGATGTCAAAGTCGCTGCCGAATGGGCGGCTTCCTTACGGAGCCGTCCCGCCGTCACCGGCTTTGGTGAGATGGCCGAAATCTGCGATGTCGTGATCGAATGCGCGCCCGCGCATCTTTTGCCGGAGATCGCAGCGCCTGCGCTCAGATTGGGAAAGCAGGTTGTCGTCCTCAGTTGTGGCGCACTTCTCGACAACGATGATCTCATCGACATCGCGCGTGAGCACGGTGGGCAAATCGTGATTCCCACCGGCGCTTTGCTGGGCCTGGATGCGGTGACCGCCGCGGCCGAAGGCCGAATCATGTCGGTGAATATGGTGACGCGCAAGCCGGTCAAAGGGCTGTTGGGGGCGCCTTATCTTGCCCAACAGGGGATCGTGCTGGACGGCATCGCCGAGAAGACGCGCATCTTTTCCGGCACGGCGAGAGAGGCGGCCAAGGGCTTCCCGGCGAACCTGAATGTCGTGGTCGCGCTTTCGCTGGCGGGTATCGGGCCGGACCAGACGAAGTTGGAAATCTGGGCCGACCCGGACATTACCCGAAACATGCACACCATCACGGTTGAGTCGGATGCGGCGCTGCTGTCCATGTCGATCGAAAACATACCGACCGACAATCCCCGGACGGGGCGGATTACCGCGCAAAGTGTCCTGGCACTCCTGCGCAAGATGACGTCGCCGATGCGCGTCGGAACGTGAGGCATCACGATGAGTGCTCTACGCCGTCCTCCTGTGGAACTGCACCGGCTCATTAGCGAACTCGTGCATCGTCCCGAACTGGTCGCCGCATTGCGTGAAGATCCCGACAAGGTGCACGAGGCGTTCGGCATTCCGTCAGATCAACGCGTGCAGTTGAGCGCCGATCCACGCAAAGCCCTCCGTGATCTTGAGGTCCACCCGAACTTGCAGTTCAAGTACCTCGGCGCGCGCGGTCTGTTGACGCTTGCCCCGGCGTCGATGGCTCCATTTCTTGAAAGACGAGGTTTTGGTGATGGGAAAGATTGTTAGCGCGGCGGCAACCTCTCATACATTTGGTGTGGCAGATGGGGTAGAGGCTCAGGCGCAGCGCATATTCGACGGCATTGACCGAATCGGTCATGCCATTCGGGCGTCAAGGCCGGATGTGATTTTGATGGCGACCAGCGACCATCTCGTCAATTTCTCTCTGGATTTTCAGATTCCGCTGGCCGTGGGGATCTCGGATGCGTGGTGCCCTTATGGCGATCTTGGTGTGCCCCGGGAGCCGTTCCCCGGACACCGCGAGTTCGCCACCGAGCTTGTCGCGTTTGCGGCAACAAAGGACTTCGACCTTGTTGCCGTGGAGAACGTCAAGCCGGATCACGGGCTCGCCATGCCGAACGCGATCATCAATCGCGGGATGCATATCCCTGTGGTGCCCATCTACATCAATACGGTGATGGCCCCGTCTCCGACCTGTGCGCGCAGTTACGCGTTGGGAAAGGCGGTGCGCGAATTTGTGGAGACCGCTCGGCCGGAGCAGGAGCGCGTTGCGATTGTCGCGACGGGAGGGCTGTCCCACTGGATTTGTTTGCCCGATTCGGGACGCGTGAATGCGAAGTGGGACCTGGCGTTGATTCAGCAGATCGTTACCGGTCGTGGCGCCGAGCTAGCGGGGTTGTCCTTCGACGCGATCATGAAGGACGGAGGGAACGGGGGGCTCGAGATGGCCACGTGGGCCTTCATGGCCGGTACCACGGGAGAGAGCGTGGGTGAACTGGTCTATTACGAGGAAATGACTGCCTGGTGGACCGGAATGGGGGGCGTACTCATGCATCTGGATGATGCTTGATGTGCATCGATAGACAACATTGTGTCCCACTGAAATCTAGGAAGAAGATCTGATAATGAGCTACCCCAATCTGCCTGCGGACGTTCAGGCTGCAAGTCATGTCGTCGACGTTGATGGAATCAAGACCCACTATCTTGACGTTGGGCACGGCGACCCACTCATTTTGATTCATGGTGGCGGCGCCGGCGCGGATAGCTGGGGCAACTGGCGAGGCTGCCTGGCGGCTTATGCCAAGCACTTTCGGGTGCTGGCATACGATATGCCCGGCTTCGGTCGTTCCGCCAAGCCATCGCCCGACGCGTATGAATACACGCAGCAGAACCGCAATCGTCACCTGCTTGGATTCATCGACGCGCTGGGTCTCGGCCGTGTCAACGTCATTGGAAATTCAATGGGCGGGGCGACTGCGCTTGGTCTGGCCATCGACCATCCGGAGCGGGTCGAAAGACTGGTGTTGATGGGAAGCGCCGGACTGAATATCGCCAACCCGGATCCGTCGTACATCAAGAACCTGCAAGGCTACGACTACACGCTTGAGTCCATGCAGCGCATCATGCGCGCGATGGTCGGATCTCGCCACGTCGTCGATCCGGAGGTGGTGCAGTATCGTCACCAGATCATGCAGAACGAAGACGCTCGGATCGCGATTCAGCACATCACCCGATCAAAGCTTACGTATGAGCGCGAGCAGATCGCCTCCGTCAAGACGCCAACGCTCGTTGTCGGTGGCAAGGAGGACAAAGTGGCCGTGCTTGCGCGAACGTATGGTTATCTGGAATTGCTTGAGAACTCCTGGGGATTTGTCGTACCTCACGCAGGGCACTGGGTGATGATCGAAGCGCCGCAGGCGTTCGCGGCAGTCACGCTGAACTTCTTGTTGGACGACGCGTTCGGTGCGTGCTGATCTTTGGGAGGCTAGGCTGATCTAACTGCGTTGGACATCATGGCCGCGAGGCAATGGGCGCTTAGTGCACAGGTCCTGGCGCTGACATTGCAGGGGCGAGGCGCCTGACTGTCATCCGTCAAATCATGGATATCGGAACGCGCTCACTTGCCATAATATTGGGCGAAATCCAGTGAGGGGAACCGATGCGCAGAGCGATATTCCTAAGTTTGCTTGCTGTGTCGACAGTGGCATTTGCTCAAGGTAACAATTGCGATTGCCAGCAATACGTCGGTTCGTGCGAGGCAGCGATCAATGTCGTGCCGACATCGGCGACGAAGGGCTCATACGGCGCCGAATTGCAGATACGTTCCACGGCGCCGCAATGCTCGAAGGTCGACTATTACGTTGATGGGACGCCCTACTTCACCATTCTGAGTCAGGGAAATCAGGCGGAAGATCGAATCTTCGGACAAAAGCCGCTCTCGCGCGCAAATGTCTCAGGCGTGAGCTGTCGGCTATGCCGGCGTACCGATGCGTCGGTGCCCAGTCAGGGAGGTGCGCCGACGTCAGCCACATTGGCCATTGCTGGCCGTTGGCATGCGCCGGCGTGTCCAGGGGCCGCAGGCTGGTGGGGTAGCGGCGGGGCACCGCGCGATGTGACGGTGTCATTGGCGCTGAACGGCACGATGGTCTCAGGCACGTTAAATGAACACAGCGCGGATTACTCGTATTCGGCGTCCTTGTCCGGATCGCTGTCGTCAGGCACGGCAAAGTTGACCAGTAGCGTAGGCAGCACGCACGACATGACCTTGTCCTCCGATCAACAGACGCTGACCGATCGTTGGTGTAACAAGGATGGCGGGTGTGAGGCGTGTCAAATGACGCGGCAATGATCGGTCAAATGTGCAGACAGGCGCGCCACTGTGAGTCGATCACGACGACGACGCTCGGTTCGGCGATTACGCGTGGCGTTTTCCGGTGCCGGTTCGCCTTGCGCGCGGCCTTGAAACCTCCGCGATTTCCTCCGCTTCGCGGCCATCGAGCCGCAGGGCACCCGTCTTGCAACGGTGAGAGATTTCGGCCAACGCACGCTCACCTCGCTGAGAGGCTTCGAAGGTGTGTCGTCGGCCGACTGGGGGCAGTATTTTGCACTGGCGCCTGAGCTTCCCGAGGTCGCATCCGCTACACACCAGGCGCTCGCGGGGCGTTGGGCTTGCTGGCATAAGCTTTGCGGCGTGGTACGATCATTCGCATCCACGGGATTCAGATTCGTGGCTTCGATCCAATCCGGGCCCGTCGAGAGACGGGGATATCAGGAGGCCAGTATGTCTGTAGAGCAGAAGACGTCGCATCGCGGGTTCACCATCATCACCGTTCTCGAGCGCCTTTCGAAGGGACGTGCGCGGCTCTCCGCCAAGGTGCTCGCCAGCGACGAAGATCACAAGCGACGCCTCGGCGGCAAAAAGCTCCTGCAGGCCAAGCGCTGGTTCGATCACTTTGCGGACGATCTGGCCGCACCGGTGATCGCTGGACTCAAGCACACCATCGATCTGGAATTGGCCGCTGCCGCAAAGGCCGCGCCGAAGACGCCGGCCAAGCCGACTGCCGCCAAGCCCGCCAAAGCGGCCAAGCCCGGGAAGGCAGTGAAGGCCGCGAAGCCGGAAAAAGTGGCGAAGGCGACCAAGGCGGACAAACCCAAGAAGGCGGCGAAGCCGGGCAAGACAGCCAAGACGGCCGCTGCCACAAAGCTTGCCCAGGGACCGAGAGTCGGCAATGGGGCGCCTGCGGCTGTTGGCGCTGCCAACGGTGTGGCGTCGGAGACGTCAGCCAGCAGGGCCAGGCCGGTGGCCTCCGGCAGTGTCGCGAAGACGCGTAAGCGGGCCGCGCCCTCGGCACCTGTCGGAACGCCGGCACCCAAGCCGCTCAAGACAACGGCGCGTCGCAGCACGACCTAATAGCGATACGGCTCCACGCAGGCGAGCGGCGCATATCGGGAATGATTGCCGCAAGGTCTCAAGACTTACATCGAACGGCGCGCGCCAGTCTGGCGACGCGCCGTTTTTCATGGGGTCGATGAATCGAAGGCGATCGGATGGGTGAACGGGGGGCGGGCGGCGTTTCGCATATTGCTCGCATGATGGCGGTTATCACGGTCACCGAATCGTTTCCCATAGCCGCGTCATATGCCGCAAATTTCATGTGTTGCAAACGCACCACGCGCGTGCGGGATGCGTCACAGACATGTCAAAATGCCTCCGCTTCCCGATCACTAGCGGTGCTTTTTCCTTCGCAGGAAAGCACCGCTAGTCATTTGGTAAGCACTCCATTGCATATGCGGTTGCAGCAAAAACTGTCCTGGGGGACAAGCGCAATCGATATTGTCAGGAGATGTCCGCCGTGGCGGACCCCAAAAGTATAAGACCACAATCAAAGAGGAAACTATGAAGCGCTTCCAACTCACGGCGCTGGCTGCTGCCAGCTTTGCCGTCGCCACGCCGGCGATGGCCCAGAGCAACGTCACGCTCTACGGCGTGATCGACGCAGGTATCGGTTACGTCAACAATGTCGCCAGCGGTCTGAACGGCAAGGGCGCACACAATATCCAGGCCGTGAGCGGTATTGGCCAGGGCAACCGCTGGGGTCTGAAGGGTTCGGAAGATCTGGGCGGCGGTCTGAAGGCCGTGTTCGTGCTGGAAAACGGCTTCAGCCTGACCAACGGTGGCCTTCTGCAGAACAGCCGCATGTTCGGCCGTCAAGCATATGTGGGTCTGCAGAGCGCGCAGGCCGGCACCGTGACGATCGGTCGCCAGTACGACTCTGTGGTGGACTTCGTGAGCCCGATCACGTCGGCCAAGCAATGGGCGACGCAATACGGCGCGCACGTGGGCGACATCGACAACCTGTACAACTCGTTCCGCGTCAACAACTCGATCAAGTACACGAGCGCGAACTACAGCGGTTTCTCGTTCGGTGCGTTGTACGGCTTCAGCAACGAGCCGAACACGGGCAACGGCACGGGCTTCTCGCACAACAATGCGTTCAGCCTCGGCGCGTCGTATGCCAACGGCCCGCTCACGGCTGCCCTTGGTTACATGCACCTGGCAAGCCCGGGTACGGCCAACGGCAACGGCGCCGTGACGAACGATTACTCGAGCGCGACCGACATCTTCTATACCAGCGCTGTCGACAAGCATGACATCGCCGCCGCTGGCGTGTCGTACCAGATTCAGGCGGCTACGCTTGGCTTCGTTTACAGCTACGCCAAGGTGCGCTACACGAACCAGTCGTCGATTCGCGTGAACACGTTCGAACTGAACGGCAAGTACCAGGTGACGCCGAACCTGCTGGGCGGCGTGGCCTTCATCTACAGCGATGGCAGCGTGGGTGGGGCGACGGCGCTGTCGGGGATCAGCAAGGGCACGAAGCCGCGTTGGTTCCAGGTCAATCTGGGTGGGGTGTACGCGTTCAGCAAGCGCACGGAGTCGTACCTGACCGGCGTTTATCAGCGCGCGACGGGGGATGCCGTGGTGGCGGCGATCGATAACGTTGGCGGCCCGACCGGCGACGGCGGCCAGTCGCAGATCGCGGTTATTGCTGGCCTGCGCCACAAGTTTTAAGTTGGTTTTTCGGCTTGACCGGGGGATCGGCCGAAGCCCTTCCCACGGTGGCAACGGGCCCCGTCGGCAGCGGCGGGGCCCGTTGTGCATTGGGACGGGGCAAATCGTGTGCATTTCGCACACTTTCTGTGTATAATCACGACCTTGTCCAAAATATGGGCAGTGCGGGGAGTGGCGCTCACTGACGAACGATGAGTAGCCGCTTCGCCATCAATCAACCGTTCAGCCAGTCTGGAAGGCGCGATGCAGGGTTCGCGGTAGCGAGCGAGGCGTCGAATGCCAATCGGGAGATCGCAGAGGAGGTGAGTCGCGGTCCCGCCGGATGTGGTGTAGTGCAGTCCGTAGCAAGTCCGTTCGTCGCGCCTGGCAGGAGAAGTCTCCGGCAGGGCGGGGAAGGGTGTCTTTGCTCGGTAAGTTAAATGTCCGGCTCGTATGAGCCGAATCACTATTCGAGATATTGCATGACCAAGATCGTTATCAAAGACGGGGAACCCGTTGAAGTCGCACTGCGTCGTTTCCGTCGCGCTATCGATGGCACGGGCCTGATCAAGGAAGTCAAGGCACGTGCGGCTTACGAAAAGCCGACGGCTGAGCGCAAGCGCAAGAAGGCTGCTGCCGTGGCCCGTCTGCGTAAGCGTCTGCGCAGCCAGACCCTGAAGAAGAAGATGTACTAAGCACGTTGCTGCGCCATTGGTGCAGTGAAGTGTGAAGTCAAAAACCCGCCGCGAGGCGGGTTTTTTTATGACCGGAAGCGGCGTATCAGTTTGCTACACTCGTGGCCGTCGCGATCGCTTCGTCCCCTGACTCCCCAAGATTCCCATATGAAAACGCTGACCTTCGCTGCTCTCGACACGTTGACGCAACAAGCCGAGCAGTCCCCCCGTGCCCGCATGAACCAGAACTTGCACGAGTCGCTGGACGATCCGATTCAGCGCCTGGCGATTGCGATGGAGCCGGCAACCTATATTCGTCCGCACCTGCATCGTCAGACGTGGGAATTGCTGACGGCGTTGCGTGGCTGTTTTGTCGTTTTGACGTTCGATGAAGCGGGCATCGTCACCGATCGCAAGGTGCTCGGTGAGGACACGAGCGTGACGGAGACGGCAGCGGGTACCTATCACACCGTGCTTTCGCTGGACCCGGGGGCTGTGATTTTCGAAGTGAAGCATGGCCCGTACCGGCCGTTCGTCGAGTCCGACTACGCGAGCTGGTCGGCGCCGGCAGACACCCCGGAAGCGGCTGCCTTCATGGAATGGGTCAAGACGGCACAAGTTGGCGATCGCTGGGCCGCCTGAGGTCACGCGTAGCGACATCGTTTCAGGGGCGCGTTGTTCGGTGGCGTCGATGAGGCGTCAGCGCGTCCAGCCTTGAAATTCGATGGCCATTGCGAATAGCGCTTTGGTCGTCGCATCGACATCGGCACGCCGGCCGCCGCCTGAGACGTGGCGCACGGCCGACACGTCGGCAAGGCGTTCGGGACTGAAGCGCATGTCGCGGCGGGTGTCGTGTCGAAACGACGCGGGCGCGGCAGCCTGCAATTGCCAGACCGGCACGCCCAGTCCTTCGGCCAGATGGACATGGACGGCATCCAGCGAGATCACCAGATCCAGATTGTCGATGAGGGAAGCTTCGTCGGCGAGATCGTCACAATCCGTTCGCCAGTCGATCCAGTCGACGATTTCGGGAGGGATCGCGTCCGACCGAGGGGTGACGGGGCGTCCCAACGGCACCCATGAAACGCCGGGCACCCGAAGAAGCGGTGCCAGCGTGCTGAATCCTGATGCACTGGACGAGGTTGCTGCCTCGGCGGTGCAATCGAGGGCGTCCAGTCCGGCGAGGCCCACACAGAAGCCATGTTGAGCGGTGGCTGCCAGGCGATCGCGCCAGTGGCGCGAATGAGTGGTGGCAACACGAAGAAACGGGCGACCTGCATGTGCGGCGACGGCTTGCGGTCCTAGCACGTCTGCTAGCGTGCCAAGAGGGCATCGCAGGTCCCAGTCGGAGACGTCGCGGGGCATGCGTGAGAGCACGACAAGGCGTTCTCCTATCGACCATTCCACGAGTCGGCGCATATTCGCTGGGCCGATAAATCCGACTTTTCCGAAGCGCGCGGCCGCGACCTCAAGGTGGCGGAGCTGGCTCACTCTTCGTGCATCGTCGGCGGCTCCGATGATCAGGAGGTGTTGGTGGAGCGTGTCGCCGCCACCGGTCCAGGTGGGCAGAGGGCAATCCGGGTGAGGGCTAAGCGCAGCACCGACCTGTGCCCAGGCGTGGGAGATGGCGTTGGCGGCAGGACTGACTCCGGCATTGGACGGCGAGAGCTGAGAGGCGCGCTGCGAAGGCTTCGTCATGCGAATCCTGGCATCGAGAGGAGAAGAGGGGGCAGAATTCACCGCGAATGAAAGTGGACGCGGAGCGCAGCGCCTACAAAGGACAATGGGGCGTGTTGAAAATGATAGAGGAGCGTGGGTGGAGGCGTCGCACGGTACTTTTGCCTGCGGGAACGATCCATTTGCCGGACGGCAAAATATTTGAAGTGCGAGGCGGAAGCGGAGGAGATCCACGGGTGCGCGGGCACGAACCATGGCGCTAACCACGAGATGAGACGGCAGAGGAGGGAGGAGGTGTTCAGGAGAGGATGGAGGCGGACCGGGGCCCCTTCCTGCTGCGAGTTGGGTCTATGTCTGAGTGGCGGGAAGGGGCCCCGGTCCGCCTGGAGGACGGAGGGAGAGGCACCGCCCCCGGCAACTGAATCACCGATATCGCAAAAAACTAACCCCAAACCCGCGCAAAAACGCGGGTTTGGGGCGAGACAATCCGCGAAATTACTTCTTCTTTTTCGTGGACTTGCGGGCTGGTGCCGGCGCGTCGTCGTCTTGCACGGCGAGTTGACCGCCTGTGCCGAGGCCACCGGCGACGGTTTGTTGCTTGTAGTTCTTCACCGCGCGAACAACGTTGTTGTACGAGTCGGTGAAGGCGGCAACGATAACCTTGCCTTCGGCGGTGTTCGAATAGCCGCCGAGCGAGCCGCCGGCCGAGCTACCGATGATACGGCCGAGTGCGCCGAAGTCCATGCTGGTGGCGCTGCCTTCGGCGGCGGCGATCTGGACACTGGAGCGGTTATCGATGACGGTGAGAAGCGTGCTGGCTTCCTTCGAGTTCATGCTGCCGGCGAGTGCGCCGATGGCCGAACCGATGCCACCCGGCAGGAGGCCGGCGATGCTGGCACCTGCACCACCGGCGTTATTGTTCGTGAACGTGATCGACGGGCTGATTGCGTAGTCTGCGGCGACCATCTTGCCCTTGCCGAAGTTCGACTTGTTGCGCAGTTCGCCGGAGTCTTGCAGGGCACGCTCACCCATGATCGTGTTCATACCGCGACCGCGATCCACGACGACGAAGCAGTTCGACTGTTGCACGAGCAGTTTGAGGACTGGCACGGTCGAGCCGAGCTTGTACTGGCCGGTGAGCACGCCATACCAGGGGGCAGTCGTGTCTTCGATCACGGCGATCGTGCCCAGCGGGCGGTCGCACTTTTCAAGCGAAGGGTTGGCGTTGTCGGAGTTCGCGCCGCCGGCCGAACCGGTCGCCGCGGTCTTGGCGCTGCTGCTCCCCATGTTCATGGACGAGCAACCCGCCATGATGCCGGCCGCAAGCAGCAGGCCCGTGATTTTTACGAGATGGTGTGCCATTTTCCTAGTTCTTTAGAATGTTGTTCTGGAAATTGGCGGCGTTGCCTGCCCGGATTCACTCCGGGTTTCGGCCAAGTCGGTGACGCCGCCGTATGCCAGGAGTCCAAAAAAGCAGGAGTAAGAAGCGAACTACGGTAGGACTCCTATGCTGAAATGCTCCGTAAGAACATTCCGCGCCGCATGCTAGCACGGGGATAAATCGCCAGTCCCCTATCAAAAATCATGGGGATTACGAATGGATTAGGGCGCCGCTTTCATGGGGATTAAGCGAGGATTAGGTGGAAACCATGAGTATGGTGTGAGACTCATGACGTCCAGCCGCTGACGGACGTAAAAAAGCCCCGTCAGGCAAAGGCCGAGCGGGGCATTTCGATCATGCTTGGGTGCTGGGTGAAAATCTTGGTCCCCCCGACAGGAATCGAACCTGTATCTAGCGCTTAGGAGGCACTCGTTCTATCCATTGAACTACAGGGAGAGACTGCATTCTATCCATTGACGCGACGTCCTTTGAAATCAAGGGCATCGCCTTATTCCGCGAGGTTTCCCGGACAATGGCGATACCCCTAACGTATCACCCCGAACCACCCCGCAACCTGCTGCTTCGCGCCTTTCCTGCTTCAAATTTGCTTCCGAACGTAGGGCTGATGCCATCCATTCCGCAAATCTGCGCATGTCGGCCGTTCAGGCCCAACGCGAGCGCAAGAGTATAGCAAAAACGTGTCGCTGCCCCTACTCCCCTGGACGGAGAGGCGCGTTGGGGTGCATGTTGGGGGGCGGGTACGTTCCCTCCGACTGGACTTGTCCCTCGGTGGGACGTACACGTAATCCCGCAATCGCGCGATCAGCCCTTTCTGATCATCTCGAGAATCGCCGTGGATAGGGCGCTGCCCGCCTCGCCGACCCGATCGACGGCGTCGAAATGGTGGCCATCGCGTTGTCGCACCACTTGTACGTCCAGGCCGTGGTCGTCCAGCAGTGTTTGAAACTGTGCCTGCAGGCGGTGGAATTCATCCGATTCATCGCCTCCCACGCTGAGGATGTACGGCAGAGGCGCACGCGGAAGGTGATGAATCGGGCTGAAGTCGGCTACGTCGTCCCTGTCGAGCTGAACCGCCCGATTCAGATAGCACAAGCGAATCGGCTCAAGATCGTAGAGTCCGCTGATCGCACATGCCCCTTTCACCAGATTCGGGGGCGCATCGTGAGGCACCCAATCCGTACCGGCCAGTGCGGCCGTCAAATGCCCACCCGCAGAACTGCCGCAAACATAAATCGCATCACGGTCGATCTCCAGGGCTGCGGCGTTGCGATACAGATGCAAGACGGCCTGACGATTGTCTTCGACGATATCCGCCATGCGGACATCGGGTGCCAGTCGATAATTCACAACGACAAAATTAATGTCGTGCGCCTGATACAAGCCGGCGAGCGAGCTGAAATCGGATTTGTCGAGCGATTGCCAGTAGCCACCGTGAATGAACACCAACGTCGGTCTGCCCGGCCCCTTGGCCGGGAACAGGTCGTACGTCTGCTTCGCGTCTTCGCCATAGGCGACGTCTGCCCTGTAGACGTTGGCGCGACGAAACGCTTCGCCTGTGCGAGCCCAACGCGCAAAGATCTCCAGATGATCCGGAATGCCTGCGCGAACGTTGTACTGACGGTCCAGTGCCTCTTGATCAAATGAACGGTAAACCGGCATGCTAGCCTCACTAATCGGAATTGAAATCAATGTCGCGCCGCCTACTGACGACGCAACTTCCGAATCTAAAAGAGGCGCGGTGAAACGACGCGCGAACAAGTGTCAAGATATGCAGAGGTTACGCCATGTTCGGAAAGAGTGAGGACCGCAACGACTACCAGAACATTGCGCGTCCCGTCGGTGGTATGGCGCGCGATTTGCCAGATCGATTCTTCATCGATTTTCACGAACACGTCCGCGGACAACTCGTCTACGCAATCACGGGGTCCATCGTCGTCACCACGTCGAAAGGTACCTGGGTGGTGCCGCCTCTTCGTGCCGTTTGGGTGCCGCCTGGCGTGAGGCACTGCATGCAGGCGGTGGGCGCCATCGAGATGCGCACCCTCTATTTCGCCGCAGATCGTTCGCCGCTGAGTACCGACGATTGCTGCGTCATCTCGGTGTCGCCGCTGCTGCGCGAACTCATCACCGCCGTGGCTCGCATGCCCGTCGAATATGCGCTGGGAAGCCGGGATGCCGTCGTAGTGGAGTTGCTGTTTCACGAGATTCGTCCGCTGAGCATCGAGCCGTTACACCTTCCAATGCCGCAGGACGAACGCATCGCACGCATTTGCCGGTGGATTCTTGCGAACCCGGCGGAGGAAACCTCCGTGTCGGCCTGGAGCAAGGTCGTTGGCGCGAGCGATCGCACCATCATCCGACTGTTTCCGGAACAAACCGGCATGACATTCACACGCTGGCGACAACAAGCGAGACTGCTCGCCGCCGTTCAGATGCTGAGCGCGCAACGCTCTGTCACCGACATCGCCTCATCGCTCGGCTACGACAGCACCAGCGCATTCAGTGCCATGTTCCGCAAGGCACTGGGCTGCACGCCGACGGAATTTTTCCGCCCCGCAGACGCCTGATTTCGATTGGCGTAATCGCGACAAACGTCTGCGTGAGCGCTACATTTTTCCCGCATTCGATCCTCCAGAATAAATGGACAGCCGCACCCGCGGTTGCCTACTGGAGATCCTATGAACCTCTATGAACGTATCGGTGCCGCTGGATTTGAACTGCCGAATCTGACGGTCGGGGCGGCGCCGTTCAAACCTTTCAAAGTCCACGGCAACACGTTGATCGTGTCCGGCCAACTGCCAGTCAAGGCGGGGGCGCCCGTCTGGGTCGGCAAGGTGCCGTCCGACGTATCCGTCGACGATGCACGGCACGCCGCAAGGCTCTGTGTCATGAACATTCTCGGATGGGCGCACGTGGCGACTGGCGGGCGGCTCGAGCGCATTGAGAGCGTGCTGCGTGTCGGGGGCTTCGTGGCCACCTCCGAAGGGTTTGCCGACGCACCGTCGATCGTCAACGCAGCGTCGGAACTGCTGACCCAGATTTTCGGTGAGGCCGGTGAGCATGCGCGAATTGCAATTGGCGTCGCCAGCCTGCCGTTCAACGCACCGGTCGAGGTGGAAGCGACTTTCGCGCTCGCCTCATGAGCACGCGCGACGGATACGCCGACGTCCTCGTCGGCCTGCAATACGGGGATGAAGGGAAAGCGAAGGTCGTCGACCGACTCGCTGCCGGCTACAACATCATCGCCCGGTTCAACGGAGGGGCCAATGCCGGACACACGGTCGATACGCCACAGGGCCGCGCCCGGCTCGCGCAAGTGCCGTCGGGTGTGTTTCATCCGGAGGCGCTGCTCTACATCGGGTCGGGGTGCGTGGTCAGTCTGATCAAACTCGCAGACGAAATTGAGTCGCTTCGACGCATCGGCGCCCGGATAGCCGGGCGCTTGCATCTGAGCGAATTGTGCCCGGTCATCCAGCCGGCGCATCTCGATTTCGACGTCGCCCACGGTGCAGGGATCGGGACGACCGGAAACGGCATCGGGCCGTGTTACGCCGGTCTGTCGATCCGTTGGGAACACGGCACGCGAGCGGTGGTGCAGATTCGCGATCTTGTGGCGGACGAGGAGGGCGCGTTCGCGCAGATGGCCCACTACGCGTCGCTGCATGCCAACATACCTTCGGCTCAAGTGGCTGCGGCTTCCCGCATCGCCGACATGAGAGCCGCATGGCATGCGATCCGGGACACGGTCGACATCGTCGATTCACGATGGATGACGCAGAACGTCAAGCGGGGCGCACGTGTGCTCTTTGAGGGAGCGCAGTCCGTCATGCTCGATGTCACCGCAGGACAACAGCCGTTCGTGACCTCAAGTCATACAGTGCCGGCGTTTGCCTACGTCGGCGGGGATCTCTCCCACCGGTATCACCGCAAGACCATCGGGGTGGCCAAGGCGATCGTCTCGCGTGTCGGTGCCGGGCCCTTTCGTGCGGAGTTCGGCGGTGAACGGTCGTCCCGCTATTGCGCAGACGCCGCGCTGCGTGGGATCGGTTGGCGCGAGGAGCGGGATCGCTTCGAGCCCGAAGAGATGCTCGGGTCGGAAGACGCGTTCGACGTTGGCGTCGCCCTTCGCATGTTGACCGGAGAGTATGGAACGGGCAGCGGGCGGCCCCGGCGCTTGGGGCGGCTTGACATTGCAGCGCTTGCCGACGTGGTCGAGCGTCACGGCATCGACGAGATTTACCTCAACAAGTGCGATTGCCTTGCTTGGTTTGCGCGCACGCGCGACGGCACGATTCCCGTACTGATCGGACCCGTCGGGGACGATGGCGGCGAACCGGCGATTCGTGATTTTCCGGCGTTCGATGCCCTCGCGGACAACGTGCCCGACTTCGCCGCACTGCCGGCGCCGCTACGACAGTTCGTCCTCGCGCTTCAGGAGGCAATGGGATGCCGCATCGCCGGCATCGGGATCGGTCCGCAGCGAGACCAACTACTCACCCTTTCAGAAGAGGATGTCAGGCATGGCACCTGATTATTTCGATACGCAAATGCGCCGGACCGACCTGGCGTGGACCGATTGGCCCGCCGTCGAAACGTTCTTGCGCGATGAGCTGATCTGCCGCGTGGCGGTGAACGACACGCCGTTTCCCTACGTCGTGCCGCAAAGCTTCACCTTCACGGGTGACGCATTTCTGATTCACTGCTCGCGGTTCGGCAGGTTCTCCCGGCTGCTCCATGAAGACCCCCACATCGGCATCGCGATCGATCGGCCGGTTGCTTTGCTCAAGGCGCCTAAAGGACAAAACACCAGTCTCGAGTACTACAGCGTCATTGCGCGATGCAAGGCGATCACGCGTCTGGACACTCAGGACGTCATCGCCCATCAGAACGAAGCCTTGGGCAAGTTCCGGCCAGAGAAGGACTACACCGCTATCGAACCGGGCGCGGCGAATCAGATCGTTGCCATTCGGTGCGAGATCGAAAGCCTCAGCGCGAAGAAGCGAATCCTGGCGGACGGGCAGTATTCGCCACCAGGGCAACCGCAGGTGCCTTACCTCCGGTATCCGTTCGAGCGCGGTGCGAGCGTCTCCGGTCTGCCGGAAGAGGCCTTCGATCCGCATCGCTTCAGTCGTGTGAAATAGGCACGAACAGGCACAACTAGGCACAAATAGGCCTGTCGAGTTGCGACCGCGAATGCACTCGAGCATTCGCGGGGTAAGGACAAAGGCAGGAACAAGCGCTGGCGGATGTCGCGTCGTTGCATCTTGGCGTAACTGCGATTGCGGACGACATTTTCCAGCGCGCCCTCCTAGTTTTGGCGCCCGATATTGATGCAGCCGGTACCGATTCGCGGTCCCGGCGTGTTCAACGGGATGGGTCGAAACTTGGGAGGGTGTATGAAAATGCATTCGATTGAAGTAGGCCGTGCTACGGCTGCGCAGCGCCTTGAGCGCTTGCCTGTCTGTGGGTATCACCGATGGTTGTTTCTCGTGATTGCGCTGGCGTTCTTTTTCGACAATATCGATCTTGCGACGATGACGTTCGTGCTCGGCTCGATCAAATCGGAGTTCGGTCTTTCCAATGTGCAGGCCGGAATGATCGGGAGCGCGAGTTTTGTCGGCATGGCTATCGGGGCAATCTGCTCCGGCATGGCCGCCGACCGGTTTGGACGCAAGCCCGTGTTCCAGATCAGCATGGTGGTCTGGGGACTGGGCAGTCTGCTGTGTGCGACCGCATCGGGGCCGGCGGAACTGGGGGTGTTCCGTTTGCTGCTGGGCATTGGCATGGGAATGGAACTGCCCCTCGCGCAAACGCTGCTGTCCGAGTTCATCCCGGCCGAGCGACGCGGCAAATACCTCGCCCTGATGGACGGCAATTGGCCCATTGCGTTTATCAGCGCCGGACTGCTTTCGTATGTCGTGCTCGCGCACCATGACTGGCGAGTCTTGTTCGCGCTTGAGGCGGTGCCCGCCCTGTTCCTGTTCATCGTTCGACGTTATGTGCCGGAGTCCGCCAGGTGGCTGGAATCGCAGGGGCGATACGAAGAGGCAGACGCCGTTGTCTCGAAAGTGGAGCGCTCGGTGATGCGCCGCCTCCAATTGGAGACGCTGCCCGCGATCACGCCCTGCGAACCCCACGCGCCACCTGAAGCGCGTGGCATGCGTGTCATCTGGTCGTCGAGCTATCGCCAGCGGACCCTGGTCGTCGGGGCGCTATGGTTTTTCGCACTGCTCGGGTTCTACGGTCTGAATACGTGGCTCGGTGCGTTGCAGCAGGCATCGGGCATCGTGGTGACCCAGTCCGTGCTCTTCACGGTGTACATCTCGCTTGGCGGTATTCCGGGATTCCTTGTCGCCGCGTGGGCCGTCGAGCGGCTGGGGCGAAAGATGACCTGCGTTGGCACGCTCGTAGGCGGCGCGTGTGCGACCTATGTATTCGGATGGGTATTGCAGGCGGGGGCGGCGCAATGGTCGATCTATGCTGCCGGGGCCAGCATGCAGTTCTTTGCTTTCGGTATGTGGGCAATTCTGTATGCCTATACACCGGAACTGTTCCCTTCACGGGCCCGTGCGACCGGCTGCGGCTACGCCTCGTTCTGTGGCCGGATCGGTGCGCTGCTGGGGCCGACGCTCGTGGGCGTTATCGTGACCTGGTCAAGTCGCGATGCGGTGTTCCTGTTCGGCGCCATTTGCTTTGGCATTGCCGCCGCGTGTGTCTGGCGCTTCGGTGTGGAAACCAAGGGCGTTCATCTGGAGGCCGTGTCGAAATAAGCCGCAGGCGTGACGGTGTGACGGCGTGACTTCCGGTCGCGCCTGCTTTTCAAGACGTCCCATAGCGCGATGATCGTCTCGCGCATGGGCCCGTCGAGCGAGTCTGCGATCGTCAGCAGGTCACGCCGCCTGCGTGGCTATACCTCGCTCACATAGTGCAGACCGTAGTCGCCCCGAGTCCGCCTGATTTGTGCAAAGCCGAGTTCCCCCAAATGCATGCCAGCGATCAGAACTCCCTCTGAACTGACCATGTCCAGCAGCCTTGATCGTGTGGTGGCCGCCATCGTCGGGTCTTGATCGAACGCAATCGAGACGTCCGGGCGCTCGATCTGGATGTGCGGAAAGTGAACGACGTCCCCCCAAACCAGCAGGCTCCGGTCACGCGATTCCACGAGATAGCCGGTGTGGCCGTCGGTGTGTCCCGGCAGCGACATCGCGCGGATACCGGGAAGCACCTCGCCGTCGTCGAAGGTACGCAGCCTGTCGCGGTAGCTATCGAATACCTGACGGGCGATCTGAAAGTTGCCACGTGCCCGTTCGCTGGCACGGCTGAGATTGCCGTCGTCTTGCCAAAACCTCACCTCTCGCCGATGCGCGACGAGCGCCGCGTTTGGGAAGGCAATCTGCCCGGCGGCAGTCACGAGGCCACCCACGTGATCGGGATGCGCGTGGGTGAGCAGGATCGTGTCGATGGACGCGGGTTCGATGCCGGCGAGCAACAGGTTCTCGCGCAAACGGCCACCCCACTGTCTGATGCCGCCGGCCCCAGCGTCGATGAGGACGGTGCGTTCCGCAGTGCGCACGACGTAGCAGTTGATGTGCACCGCCGAGGGCGCCGTCTGTCCCGCATCCCGCTGCATTCTCGCAGCCTCGGTCGCATCGATGTTCGACAGGAAGTCGAGGCTGGCGTTGAGGTAGCCATCGCTGATGGCGGTAATCGTGAAGTCGCCAACTTGTTGGCTTGGAAAGACAGGCGTGGACACAACACTTCTCCGGATCGACGGGGTTCGGACGGGAATGCCCGGTGAGGGCTTAGGTTGTCGGCGTACCCGAAAGCGGGGCGGCGCTCGTCAGTTGTGCCGTCATGGGTTCATAGAGGTGAATGCCGTCGACGGCATTCTCAATCCGCTGCGCGTTGGCCCGAGGCAATACGGCAAGCCAGCGACGGGCCGGGAATTTCTCCAGCGCAACAGCCTGCATGGCCAACGGCTTGAGACCTTCCTTGATCAAGGCATCCGGGCCGGTAGCGCAAAGCACGAGCAGTTCGTCGGCCTTGACTGCGGGGGCGAGCCCGATATCGCCATAGAGATTGCGGTGCCAGTCGGTGATGTGCTGTTGCCACCGTGCGAAGTTTCCGCCGCCTTTCTGGCGATATTCCTCACTCGTCAGCACGTCGAGACCGTCAATCGTATGGATGGCGAGGTAGACGGGGCAGTCGCCGCCGATCGCGCGAAAGCGTTGCGACGCGCGGAAGCCCGTTACGGAGATCAGGGCAGGCAGCTTTTCAAGGCTGTAGAAGGCGTTCCATGCGGCTTCACTGTCGGGGTCGGCGAAGCTGCATTCCACGGTGTAGATCATCGAATTGTCCTTGAGGCTCTGCGAGTCTTATCCAGCAAGAAACGCAACATTAGTGCGGTAACGTAATGGTAGTCTGCCAATTCCAGCACTGAAATCGAATAAAAGTCAGTCTTCAGTGATGTTTGCTCAAGCTGGCTTCGAGCGCATATTGATCGGTGAGATTCCCATGACACGCAAGATTCCCAGCAACTCCGCGCTTCTGGCATTCGAGGCGGCGGCGCGACACGGCAGCTTCGCCCGGGCTGCCGAGGAGTTGGCGCGTACCGAGGGGGCGGTCAGTCGTCAGATCGCGCGGTTGGAAGCATTTTTGGGCGTGGCGTTGTTCGAGCGCGTGGGCAATCGCGTGCGTCTGGCGCCCAACGGCACGAGATACGCCGTGCAGGTTCGGGAGATTCTGGATCGGCTGGAACGAGACAGCCTGTATCTGATGGGACAACCCGCTGAGGGAGCGAGCATCGATATCGCGGCCAGTCCGACCTTCGCTACCCGTTGGCTGATTCCCCGATTGAAGCGATTTCAGGCAGCGCATCCGAACATCACCGTGCATATTGCCGAGCGCATGGAGCCCTTCCTGCTTGCCGGTAGTGGCTTCGACGCCGCGCTGCATTTCGAACATCCGGCATGGACGGGAATGCACTTGCATCGTCTGCTGGAAGAGATTCTGGTGCCGGTCTGTAGCCCGACGTTGTTGCGCGAGGCAGGCGCAACAACGTCGCTCGACGCGCTGCCACTGCTGCACAGGCGGCAGAATCCGGACGCCTGGCAGCGGTATGCACAGGCATCGGGTATCGTACTCAGCAACCCGGCGGTCGGTGCGCGTTACGATCTCCATTCCATGTTGATCGAAGCGGCGCTGGCGGGTTTGGGCGTGGCGTTGGTACCGCGTTTTTACATTGACGCCGAGCTTGAACAAGGCCGTTTGGTCGCCCCTTGGCCGGCGGGGACAACGATTATCAAAAACTTCTGCCTCGTCCTTCCCGAGCCGATCGAATTAAGCGGGCGGCCGGTTCAGGCATTCGCAAGGTGGATTCTGGAGGAAGCGTCGAGCGCGGCGTGTTGAACGACAACGTCTCAACGAGACGCGTCACCGTGCCGTCCGGCGACGTAAGGCGACGTAAGGCGGCCCGACGACAGCGGCTCGCGCAGATCGGCATCGGTGCCGACGCATTGCGCCTGGTCCCGAATATCAGCGACGGTGCGACATGATCGTGCCAGCCGATATCGAACTCAGGAATTTCCCGATAGAACAACCGCACGCGGCATTTGTTCCATTGACGCTACAAATTGGCGCTCCTAGAGTCGTCGCCATGATGACTTCTTCTTTTCCAACGCCGATGAAAACGTTCGCCACCAAGCGCGCAACGTATCGCGTTCTGCGCGAGTAAGCCGCTTTTGCCCCCTGGCACGCGACGCATTGCGATATCGATCGCGTCAGCGTGCTCTCCCAACTTGCCCTTGCCGTACGACGTGCGCCGCGTGCTCACGACGCGGCTTCGTGCGCCCTCGCGTTTGTTTCGCCCGCCAAGCGTTTTGCTCGCGGTGCCGACAAGTGCCCGGCGCACTGGGGAACTGCTTTCCTCAACAAAAGAAGGACGCACGTCAATGCCTCAAATCACACGCAAAACGTTACCTCTCGCTTACCCCGTCTCGGCAGCCTGCGCTGCATTTTGGCTCGCCACGGCGGCGACGCCGGCACTCGCTCAATCGAGCGTCACGCTCTATGGCGTGATCGAGGCGGCCGTTGTCTCGCAGAATCACGCGAGCCCCGATGGTGGTCGCATCTACTCCGTCAATCAGGCCGGGGAGGGGTTCCTCTCCGCGAGCCGTTTCGGCCTGCAAGGCGTGGAAGATCTCGGCAGCGGCATGAAGGCGCGCTTCGTACTGGAGAACGGTTTCAACTCGCAAGCCGGAACGTTCGACCAACAGGGGCAACTCTTCGGCCGGCAGGCATTCGTCGCCTTGCAAGGCGGCTGGGGGGAGTTCGCGCTTGGCCGTCAGTACACGGGCGCCGTGGTTGCGATCTCGATGGTCGATCCGATCTTCATCGGCGCACCGCCCACGAACTCGTGGCTCGTCTTCCTGACGGGGCAGCGTTACAACAACGCACTGACATGGACAAAGAAGTTCGGCCCCTTCGGTGTGAATCTTCAATATGCGTTCGGCGGCATTGCAGGGCAGGGCTCGGCACGTTCGTCGGCATCGGGCGGGGTGTCGTGGGAGCAAAACGGCAACGTCTTCACCGGTCAGGTGCAACAGACGCACGATTCGCAGAGCCGCCTTGCAAAGACGTGGTCGCTTGGCGCCAAGGTGAGCTACGGGCAGTGGAAATTCCACGCCGACTATCTTCAGAGCCAGCGCGATGCCGGATTCGATGTGTCCAACGGCGGTACCGATTACGCGTCGATCACGAACATGAGCACCGCGGCGACCCCCACGACTGTGGCGGCCATCGGCTCCGTGTTCTCTGCGTCGCGACGCGACCAGTTCTTCACGCTCGGCGCGAGCTACCTGCTCAACCCGGCGTGGCAATTCATCGCGGCGTATATGTACGACAACACCAGCGCGGTGAATTTCAGCGGCAAACGGCAAACGCTCTACGGTGTGATCGACTACTTCCTGTCCAAGCGCACCGATGTCTACTTCGCTACCGCTTACGAGCGAGTCGATGGCGGGTGGTCCGGACTCTTCGGCACGTCGACGACCAACTGGACGGGGGGCAATGGCGTGAAGCTCAACGGGTACGACAATCAGATGAGCTACTACGTCGGCCTGCGTCACCGCTTCTGAAAACGGTTGCGGCGCAGCATCGAAACCTGTTGCGCCGCAATCCGAAAACCCTTGTGCCGCCTGCGCGCGCAGGTCATTTGCCCGGTAATTTTGAATATCTTAGGTGTTTTCCCGATAGAACATTTTGTCTGTCACTTTGTTCTATTGACCGGACATTATGACACTTACAGAATCGCCGCATGGATACCCCACTACCGCTTCCGAAGTACCACCAGATCTACCTCGTGCTGCGCGAGCAACTGCAGGAGGGGCGCTTCGATCGTGATGGCGTGCCCGGCGAGCATGTGCTGGCCGATCAGTTCAGCGTGGCACGCATCACCATTCGCAAGGCGATGGAAATGCTGGTGGCCGACGGCCTTGTCGTGCGCCGCCCTGGACTGGGAACGTGGCCGCTGCACGCAGGGCAACGCACCGGCGGCAAGACGCCTGGCTTCTCTCGCGAGAAGGCGCACCTGACCGGCCTGCTCGAGAACATCGTCAACATGGGGTTGCGCACGAACGTGTCGGTGCTCGAATCGAGCGTCGTGGGCGCGAGCGATGCCGTTGCCGACGCATTGGCGCTCGAACCCGGTGCCCCGGTCTTCAAGAGCATTCGTGTGCGCAGCACGCAGGCAGGTCCCTTGTCGTACATCACCACGCATGTGCCGCAAGGGATCGCCGAGATCAATCGCGAAGAGCTTGAACGCAAACCGCTGCTGATGCTGCTCGAAGAGGCCGGTGTCGAACTTGGCGGTGCGACGCAGACGATTTCAGCGCGTCTGGCCGATGCTGTCGTGGCGCGCCATCTCGATATCGCTGTCGGCTCCGCGTTGCTGGCGGTCACGCGTCTTGTGCGCGATGTGTCCGAGCGTCCCGTGCAACTGCTGCAAGGTCTGTATCGCCCCGATCGCTACCAGTACCAGCTTCAACTCTCTCGTGTCGGCGACATCGACGCGAAGGTCTGGGTCAGCGAAGAACTGTCTGCCCAATTCCACTGATCATGTCCGGAGAATCGTCAATGAGTTCGCGTCGCACGTTCCTGCGCCAGTCCACTGCCATGGCTGCGCTTGCCGCCACTTCCAGCGCGCCCTGGCTTGCGCATGCTGCCGGGAAGCCGGTCAAGATCGGTGTGCTGCATCCCGTCACAGGGGCGCTGGCCTACTCCGGCCAGCAGTGCCGTCTCGGCGCGTTGCTCGCCATTGACGATATCAATGCCGCTGGCGGCATCAAGTCGCTCGGCGGCGCGCCTATCGAGGCGGTGCTCGGCGACGCACAGTCGCGCCCGGAAGCCGGGTCGGCAGAAGTCGAGAAGATGAACGAGGCGGGCGTATCGGCCATTGTGGGCGCTTATGCGTCGGCGATTTGTCTGGCGACGACGCAAACGGCTGCGAAGTATGGCCTGCCACATGTCGTCGACGTGGGGGTGGCCGACCAGATCGTGGAGCGCGGTCTGACGAACACGTTCCGCTTCGGCCCGGGCTATCGCATGTGCTCGCTGCGCGCGGTGGATGATCTCGCCGCGCTCAACAATGCCGCCGGCAAGCCCGCCAAGACAGTGATGATCGTGCACGAAGAGTCGCTCTTCGGCACGGGTACGGCGGCGTTGCTGCAAAAGGAATTGCCCGCGCGTGGCTTTGAGATCAAGGAAGTCATCAAGCACGCCAACCCGACGCGCGACTTCAACAACATCGTGCTGCGCATGCGCTCGGTGAATCCGGACATCGTGATTCCCGCGAATTACTACAACGAGTACGCGCTGCTGTTGCGTGCGATGAAGCAACAGAAGGTGCAGCCCAAGGCGATCTATTCCGTGCTCGGCGGTGCGGCGTCGAGCTACAAGTTCCTCAAGGAGTTTCCGGACATCGCCGACGGCATCATCGACTGTAACCACTGGTTCAATCCGAAGGACCCGCGCGTGGCGGCGCTCAAGGCGCGCACGCAAGCCAAAGGCGCGTTCTTCAGCTACGAGGTTTTCATGACCTACACGGCCATGATGTTGCTGGCCGATGCGATCGAGCGCGCCAGGTCGGTCGATCGTGCCGCCATCACGGC
Organism: Pandoraea fibrosis; assembly: GCF_000807775.2. Taxonomy (NCBI): domain Bacteria; kingdom Pseudomonadati; phylum Pseudomonadota; class Betaproteobacteria; order Burkholderiales; family Burkholderiaceae; genus Pandoraea; species Pandoraea fibrosis. The sequence goes on from NZ_CP047385.1 coordinate 2,663,238, forward strand.
GGCGCTGGCCTCGAGTTCGTTCAAGGATCACATCATGCCGTATGGGCCGACGAAGTTCGTCAACGGTCAGAATACCGGCGCTCAGCCGCTGCTCACGCAGGTCTCGCATAGCGACATCAAGGTGATCTTGCCCGACACGTATCGTCAGATCGCGCCGGTCTTCCCGCTCAAGGCCTGATGCGATGCTCGACCCGGTCATTCTTCTCTCGGCCGTACTCAACGGGCTCACCACGGGGGCGGTGTATGCACTCATCGCCCTGGGCCTCACGCTCGTGTACGGCGTGCTGCACATCATCAACTTCTCGCACGGGGCGGCGCTGATGATCGCGCTGTACGCCGTGTGGCTGCTCAAGGAAAAGCTCGGTATCGATCCGTACGTCGCGCTGCCGTTCGTCACACTGGGCATGTTCGCCCTGGGCTACGCGTTGCAACGCTGCGTGATCGAGCGGGCGAGCCACGGCAAGGACGAGAACATTCTGCTCGTCACGCTCGGGTTGGCGATCGTGCTGGAGAACCTCGCGCTGGTGTGGTTCAAGTCCGATACGCACACCATCGACACGCCTTACACGCTCGCGACCGTCGATGTCGGTCCGGTCATGCTTTCGGTGCCGAAGCTCATCGCCTTCGGCGGTGCGCTGAGCGCGGCAGCACTGCTCTTCTGGATCATGCGAGCCACGGATCTTGGCCGCGCGATTCGTGCCGTTGCCAAGGAGAAGCATGGCGCGAAGCTCATGGGAATCGATGTCGAGCGGGTCTACGCGCTGTCGTTCGGTATCGGCATGGCGTGCGTGGGCGCGGCAGCGTGTTTTCTGATGCCTTCGTATTACGTCAATCCGCAAGTCGGCAGTGGCTTCGTGCTGGTGGCTTTCACCATCGTGGTGCTCGGCGGCATGGGGAGCTTCACCGGTGCACTCGCAGGCGGGTTGCTTATCGGGGTAGTCGAGTCGCTGGGCGGGCTGTGGCTGGGCGATTCGCTCGGGCAGATGGGCATCTTCGCCATTTTCATCATCGTCGTGCTGCTGCGTCCGCAGGGCTTGTTCGGTGCGCGGGCATGAGGAGCGGGAGCAAACGATGAGAGACCTTCGTTGGATCGTGTTGTTTGGTGTCGTGATGGCGGCGCTGCTGATCACGCTGCAATCGGGTGTGTGGCTGTCGTTCGTCATGATGACGCTCTATACCGTGCTGCTCTCGCAGTCCTGGAACATTCTGGGCGGGTTCGGCGGGCAGTTGTCGTTCGGGCATGCGCTCTTTTTCGGCGTTGGCGCCTATGCGCAGGCCATTGCCCAATTGCAGTGGGGCTGGAACCCCTGGCTGGCGATGCCGTTCGCCATTGCAATGGGCACCGGGGTTGCCATCGTCATCGGTGCGGTCACATTTCGCTACGGCCTCAAGGGTTCGTACTTTGCGCTGGTGACGTTGGCATTTGCGGAAGTCTTCCGAATTCTCGCCGTGTCGCTGCCGTTCACCGGCGCCGGTGTGGGCCTCATGGTGCCGTTGCGCCAGAGCGTGGCGAATCTGCAATTCGCGTCGCCGCGCGGCTACGCCACGTTGCTGCTCGTGTTTGTGATGGCGGCACTGCTGGTCACGGCCTGGCTGCGGCATTCGCGCTTCGGCGCGTGGCTGCAAGCGGTGCGCGACAACGAGAACGCCGCTCGCGCGGTCGGTGTGAATCCGCTGCGCGTCAAACTCGGCGCGATTGCCTTGTCCGGCGCGTTCATGAGCGCCGCAGGCATGTGTTACGTGCAGATGTTCCAGTACATCGATGCAGGTATCGCGTTCGGCTCGACGATCTCGGTCGAAGCGCTCGTCGGCGTGATCGTGGGCGGTATGGGCACGCTTTGGGGACCGGTGCTGGGCGCGACCGTGCTGTACGCGCTGGGCGAGTTCACGCGCAACCTGTTCGGCGAGTTGCCGGGCCTGTCGATGGTGATCTACGGCGCGGTGCTGATTCTGATCGTGATGTTCCTGCCGCGCGGTATGACCGGCGCAGGGGCATCGGTGCGCCGCCTGCTGGGCATGGACAAGAAGACGGTGACTGCGCCCGACGCGCAGGCGGCCGCCACGCATGAGGAGAACGCCCGTGTCTGAGGTGCTGTTGAAGGCCAATGGCCTGTCCATTACGTTCGGCGGCCTCAAGGCGGTGCAGGACGTGAGTCTTGTCGTCAAGCCGGGCACGTTGAGTGCACTCGTGGGCCCGAACGGTGCCGGTAAAACGACGCTGTTCGGTCTGCTCTCCGGATTCCTGACACCCACGGCGGGCCGCGTCGAGTTTCAGGGGCGGGACATCACGGGCCAAGCCCCGTTCGAGACGGCGCGCCAGGGGCTGACGCGCACCTTCCAGATCGTGCAGCCGTTTGGCGCGCAGACGGTGCGCGAGAACATTGCCGTGGGCGCGCATCTGCACCAACGCGATCGTCGTGCGGCGTTGCGCGAGGCCGAGGAGGTTGCCCTGCGCACGAACTTGCAGGCGCAGTTGGACAAGCCTGCCGCCGATCTGACCGTGTGTGGGCGCAAGCGGCTCGAACTCGCACGTGCGCTGGCGACCCGCCCGCGGCTGTTGTTGCTCGACGAAGTGCTCGCCGGCCTGAACCCGAGCGAGATCGACGAGATGATTCCCGTGGTGCGCGAGATCGCCGACAGCGGCGTGACGGTGTTGATGATCGAACACGTGATGCGCGCGGTCATGAGTCTTGCCGAGCATGTGTGGGTGCTCGCACAGGGCAAGCTGATTGCCGCCGGCACGCCGCGTGAAGTCACGTCCGACGCTGCCGTGATCGAAGCCTATCTGGGGCACGGCACCGCAGCGCGGCTCGCCGCCCAATCGGGAGGTGCGCAATGAGCCATTTGCTGGAAGTGGAAGGCTTGCGCACGGGCTATGGTCGTGTCGAGGTGCTGCGCGGTGTCGACCTGACGGTCGGTGCGGGCGAAATCGTGGTGCTGCTCGGCAGTAATGGCGCTGGCAAGTCCACGCTGAACAACACGCTCTCGGGCATCAATCCCGTCTGGGCGGGGCGCGTGCGGTTCGACGGACACGACCTCACCGGACGCCATTACCGCGACGTCGTGAAGGCCGGGTTGATTCAGGTGCCGGAAGGCCGGCGAATTTTCCCGAACCTGAGCGTGCGCGAAAACCTGGTGCTTGGCGCATTTGCCCGGGGACGTGCATCGCGTGAGCAAAGTCTGGAGCGCATGCTCGACCTGTTCCCGCGTCTTCGCGAACGTATTGCTCAGCCGGCCGGCACGATGTCAGGTGGCGAGCAGCAGATGCTGGCCATCGGCCGCGGGCTGATGGCCCAGCCAAGGTTGCTCATCCTCGACGAACCTTCCCTGGGTCTCTCGCCCCTGATGGTCGAAGAGCTCTTCACGCTGATCGCCCGTCTGCAACACGACGGCCTGTCGATTCTGCTCGTGGAACAGAACGTGGGCCAGTCGCTGGAAACCGGACAGCGCGGTTATGTCCTGGAGAACGGGGCGATTCGTCACAGCGGCACGTGCGCCGAGTTGCTGGCGAGCAGCGACCTGCGCCGCGCCTATCTCGGAATGTAAGGCAATGACCAAGGCTCAAACTCTGACGCAAAAACTGCTGGCGGCGGCCTGTGGCCGCGACGAAGTGGCCGTGGGCGAGATCGTCACCTGCCGCGTCGACCTCGCGATGTTTCACGATTCCAGTGGCCCGCGCCGACTGCAACCGATGCTCGAATCGCTGGGGGCGCAGTTGTGGGACAAGTCGAAGGTGGTGCTCGTCATCGATCACTATGTGCCGGAGTCCGACGACGAATCGCGGCGCATCGTTCGCATTGCGCGCGACTGGGCGAGCGCACAGGCGTTGCCCAACGTCTACGACTCGGTCGGCATTTGCCATGTGGTCGTGCCGGAGCATGGGCATCTGCGCCCCGGCATGTTCTGCGTGGGTGGCGACTCACATTCGCCCACGGGCGGTGCGTTCGGTGCCTACATGTTCGGTATCGGCAGCACGGAAATGCTGGGCGTGGCCGTGTCAGGCGAAATCTGGGTGAAGGTGCCGGAAACCCTTCAGATGCGCTGGGACTCATGCCTGACCGACGGCGTCACCGCGAAAGACATGATGCTGCACATGATCGGCCGCTTCGGCATGAACGGCGGACGCTATCAGGCGATCGAGTTCTGTGGCGAGGCCGTGCGGGCGCTCTCGATGCAGGAGCGCATGACGCTCTCGAACATGAGCGCCGAACTGGGCTCGCAGGTCGGACTGATTGCCCCCGATGAGACCACGCTCGACTACTTGCGCTCGGTTGGCGTGACGCAAGACATCGACATTCGTCGCTGGCAGGGCGATCCGGGCGCCGTGGCCGAAGTTCACACGTTCGACGCCACCGCGCTTGCCCCGCAAGTGGCCGCGCCGCACAGCCCCGCGAATACGCGCGGCGTCGACGAATTCGCCGACGTGACGGTGGATGTCGCTTATCTGGGCGCCTGCACGGGGGCGAAGCTCGAAGACTTGCGCGCGGCAGCCCGCGTGCTGCAAGGCAAGCGCGTGGCCAAGGGCATGCGCTTTGTCGTCGCGCCGGCGTCGCAGCGCGATCAGGCACAGGCGGCTCGCGAAGGCGTGATGGACGTTCTTACCGCAGCCGGCGCGCAGGTGCTCGCCACGACCTGCGGCGCTTGCGCGGGATACGGCGGCTCGATTCCCGAAGGCGCCACCGTCATGTCGAGCACCGCCCGCAATTTCAAGGGACGCATGGGATCGGAGACTGCCCAGGTCTATCTCGGCTCGCCCTATACGGTGGCGGCTGCCGCGCTCACGGGGCGCATTGCCGACCCGCGCGACATGCTCGTCTGAGACTTCGTTTGTCACACTTGTCCATGACCACCCCAACTACGACTGTTGATCCACGCAGCACCTTGCATCGCGCCTGGGTAGTGGGCGCCGATATCGATACCGACGCGCTCGCGCCGGGCGCCTATATGAAGTTCGGCATCGACGAGATCGCGCGACATTGCCTGCATCGCGTTCGTCCCGAGTTCGCCGCCAACGTGCAGGCTGGCGATGTCCTCGTCGCCGGCCCCAACTTCGGCATCGGCTCCTCGCGCGAGCAGGCCGCAGCGGCGCTGGTGCATCTCGGCGTGCGTGCCGTCATCGCGCCGTCGTTCAACGGCCTGTATTTCCGCAACGCCTTCAATGTGGGGCTGTTGCTGCTCACCTGTGCCGACGCACATCGCATTGCCGAGGGCGACGCCCTGCGGCTCGCGCCGCGCGAAGGCTTCGTCGAACGCGCCGACGGCAGCCGGCTCGCCTGCGAGACCGTGCCGGGCTTCCTGCTCGACATGGTCGACGCGGGAGGGCTGCTCAATCTGCTCAAGCGGCGCGGTACGGCACCTCAAGCGACATCCAACGGAGTTTCTTCATGCTAGATCCCGTCACTCTGGCGGTCCTCAAGGGCCGTCTGGAGCAGATCGCCGACGAAATGGACGCGACGCTCTACCGCAGTGCGTTCAACCCCATCATTGCCGAGGCGCACGATGCTTGCCACGGCATCTACGACGCAGCCACCGGCGCCACGCTGATTCAGGGCAAGTCGGGCCTGCCCGTCTTCGTCGGTGCGATGGCTTTTGCCGTGCAGGCGGCGGCGCGCGCCGCCGCCGAGCGTGGCGGCATGGTCGATGGCGATGTGTGGCTCTTCAACGATCCCTACGAAGGGGGCACCCACGCCAACGACTTCAAGCTCGTGCGCCCGGTGTTTCGCAACGGCCGGCTTTATTGCTTTCTGGCGTCGGCGGCGCACTGGCATGACGTGGGCGGCGCAGTACCCGGCAACTACAATCCGGCGGCTACCGAGTGCTGGCAGGAAGCCGTGCAGATCCCGCCCGTGCGCATCGTTCGCGGTGGGGTGCTCGACGCCGACGTGCTTGCCATCCTCAAGGCGAACACGCGACTGCCCGACAGTCTCTGGGGCGATCTGAACGGCCAACTGTCGGCGCTGACCCTCGGCGCGCGACGTCTGACGGATCTGCTCGACGAATACGGCGACACCACAGTGCAGGAAGCGCTTGGTCAACTGCGCGAGCGGGCCGTCAAGCTCATGCGCGCGCATGTGGCAGCGTTGCCCGACGGCGAGTACCTCTATCAGGACATGCTCGATAACGACGGCGTGCGCGACGAGCCGCTCACGATTGCCCTGCGCATGCGGGTGCAGGGTGAGACGCTCACGCTCGACTTCACGGGCACGTCGCCCGCGTGCATGGGGCCGGTGAATATCTCCCGGGCGACCGCCATTGCCGCTTGTTACGTGGCGCTCAAACATCTGTTCCCGGATGTGCCCGCCAATGCGGGCGTGCTGGACGCCGTGCAGTTCGAACTGCCGGAAGGGTTGGTGATTTCGGCGCAGCGTCCGCGCCCTGTCGGCGGTTACACGGAAACGATTCTGCGCATGATCGACGTGATCTTCTGCGCCATGGCCAAGGCCGCGCCGGAGCGTGCGATGGCCCAGGCATACGGCACGATCAATGCGCTGTCGATTGCGGGTTACCGAACAGACGAGGCGCGTCGCGGCCAGCGATGGGTGATGTTCAGCTTCTTCGGCGGCGGTCATGGCGGCCACATGGATGGCGATGGTCTGTCGCACGGCAATGCGCCGATTTCGACGGCCACGATTCCCCCCGTCGAGATTCTCGAGGCGGCCTATCCCGTGCGTTTCACGCAGTGGGCGCTGCGTCCCGACTCGGCAGGCGACGGCGAACACCGGGGCGGCCTGGGTGCGATCTACGAGATCGAATTGCTGGAAGACAGCGCAGAAGCGTTCGTGTTCGGTGAGCGGGGCCGCTCGGCACCGCAAGGCATTGCCGGCGGTCAGGCATCGGTGCCGAACGTTTTCCAATATCAGAACGAAGGCGAGTGGCACACCCCGCCGATGGCATCGAAGATGCTCGGTATCAAGCTGGCGCGAGGTGAGCGCGTGCGGCTTCAGACGCCGGGCGGCGGCGGCTACGGCGATCCCGCACGGCGCGACGCGGCGGCGCGCGCCCATGACCGGGCGATGGGGTATGTGACGCAGGCGGCCGACGCCGCGAGCGGCAAGGCAACGAAGGAGCAACAGGCATGAGCACAGCAGCAACGACCGGAGCCCCGCTGATCGTGGGTGTCGATGTGGGCGGCACGTTCACGGATTTGTTCGTGCTCGACGAAGCGGCCGGTGCGGCGCGTATCGTCAAGGTGCCGTCGACACGCGGCGAAGAAGCGCGGGGCTTCATGAACGGCATCGAACGGGTGGGCGACACCGCCGGGACGGCGGGGGCAGGCGCCATCGCAACCATTGTGCACGGTACGACCGTCGGCACGAATGCGCTGTTGGAACGTAAGGTGGCCCGCACTGGCATCATCACCACGACCGGTTTTCGCGACGTGCTGGAGATGCGCCGGCGCGACCGTCCCGCCACATGGGGACTGCGCGGCGACTTCACACCGATCGTGCCGCGCGACTTGCGCCTGGAAGTCGATGAGCGCGTGCTCTCGGACGGCACGATCCACACCGAGGTGGACGTCGCTCAGGTCGAAGCGGCAGCGCGCGCGTTGCTCGAAGCCGGTTGCGAGGCGGTGTGCGTGTTTTTCATCAATGCCTATGCCAATCCGGTCAACGAACAACGTGCGGTCGCAGCCGTGCGTGCGCTGTGGCCCAACGGCAATGTGACGGCGGCAACGGAGGTGTTGCCCGAGATTCGCGAGTTCGAGCGATGTTCGACCGCCACGCTCAACGCCGCACTGCAACCCGTGGTCGGCGGCTATCTCACGCGGCTTGAGCGCGATCTGAAGGCGCAGGGTTTTGCGGGGGAACTGCTGGTCGTGCAAAGCAACGGCGGCATCATGTCGCGCCAGACTGCGAGCGACGTGCCCGTGCGTACCGCGCTCTCGGGGCCGGCAGCGGGCGTGATCGCCTGCGCTGCGATTGCGCGTGCGGCCGGTTTCCCCAACGTGGTGACAGGGGATATGGGCGGCACATCGTTCGATGTCTCGCTCGTTGCGGGCGGCGAAGCGTCGCTCTCTGCGCAGACATCCATCGAATTCGGCATGGTGGTGCGCTCGCCGATGATTCAGATCGAGACGATTGGCGCCGGCGGCGGCTCGATTGCGTCGGTGGACGCTGGCGGCTTGCTGCAAGTAGGGCCGGAATCGGCGGGCAGTATTCCGGGACCGGCCTGCTACGGACGTGGCAATTTGCGCCCGACCGTGACCGATGCCAACGTGCTGCTCGGCCGCATTGCGGCAGACCGGCCGCTGGGGGGCGGCTTGCTCGACAAGCTCGACGCGGGGCTGGCGGCACAAGCCATCGGCGAGCATGTCGCCGAGCCGTTGGGGCTGGAGGTGCATGCGGCTGCCGAAGCGATTCTGACGGTGGCCAATGCCAAGATGGCAGGGGCCATTCGTGTGGTGTCGATCGAGCGGGGGCACGATCCGCGTCAGTTCGCCTATATGCCGTTTGGCGGCGGCGGCGCCTTGCATGTCTGCGCCATGATGCGCGAGGTCGGTACGACCACCGGGATCGTGCCGCGCTATCCCGGCGTGACCTCGGCACTCGGCTGCGTGATGGCCGATATGCGCCACGACAGCGTGCAGACACTCAATCAGCCGCTTGCGGCGCTCGACGTCGAAGATCTTGTCGCGCGTGTCGAGGCGCTTGCACAGGCTTGTCAAACACGTCTGGATTCGGCCGGCGTGCGTTTCGAGTCGGTGCGCGAAGTCATCGAACTCGACATGCTCTACGTCGGGCAGAGCCACACCGTGCGGGTGCCGGTGTCGCGCGACGCGTTGCATCGCGATGGCATCGCTCAGGCGTTTGAAGCTGCCTATCGCGAGGCCTTCGGTCGCGCGCTCGACGGCATTGCGGTGCGCATCATGAATCTGCGCTACGCCCGCATCGGTGTGCGTCCGAAATTCGATCTCGCGGTGCTGGCACCGCAAGCGAGCGCTATGCCTGCGCCGCTGGGCACGCAACGCGTCTATCACGCCGGGCAGTGGTGGGATGCCGTGCGTTATGCGCGTCTCGATTTGCCGGTAGGGGCAACGGTGGCCGGCCCCGCGATCCTCGAACAATCGGATACCACGATATGGCTGGAACCGGAATTCGCAGGACGTGTCGACGCGCTGGGCAACCTGCTCATCACGCGCAGTGCCTGAGCATCGCGACCGGAGAGACGATATGAGTCAAACCCTCAAGCTCGACAGCGTTCGCACAGCGCTGGTCATCGTGGATTTGCAGAACGACTTCATCACCTCGGGCGGCGCGTACGATCGTGGCGGTGCAGCCACTCCACAGGCGCAAGCGCTGCCTGCGCGGGTGGCGCCGGTCGCCGAGGCGCTCAAAGCCGCGGGCGGTTACGTGGCGGCGAGCCAGTTCACGCTCTGGCCCGATGCGAATGGCGAGCCCATGATTTCTCCGCATCTGAAGCAATTGCGACCCTTCCTGCGGCGCGGTGACTTCGTGGCCGGCACACCGGGGCACGCGACGGTGGATGCGCTCGCGCGCCACGTCGATATGTCGGTGTGGAAGGTGGCTTACTCGGCGTTCTTCAACACGCAGCTCGACTGGGTGCTGCGACGCGCAGGCATCGAGACGGTGGCGGTATGCGGCATTGTGACGAACGGCGGCGTGGCAAGCACTGCGCGCGACGCGCACATGCGCGACTATCGTGTGCTGATGCTCTCGGACGGGTGCGCTGCTCCCACGCCTGCCGCGCATGACGCCGCGCTCGCCGATCTGTGCACCGTTGGCGAAGTCGTGACTTGCGAGGCCTTCATGGGCCGTATTTCATCATGAGCGCGCCGGTGATTCGCCACGGCTTGCCGCCGACGGACGATCTGCCTCACGTCAGTGTCGTGATCGTGGGCGCGGGCGCTTGCGGACTGACGGCCGCACTGGTTCTGCAAGAGGCCGGCATCGACTGCGTGCTGCTGGAGCGCGACGCGTTGCCCAGCGGTTCCACGGCGCTCTCGTCGGGGTTCATCCCGGCAGCCGGGAGCGAAGTGCAACGTGCGGCAGGTATCGACGACAGCCCGCGCCGATTCGCCGACGACATTGCGGGCAAGACCCGGGGTACGGCTGCCACGCATCTCGTGCGCGCCTATACGGAGGCCTCGGGCCCGGCGATGGACTTGCTGGCACGCCACGGCCTGCGCTTCGAGATTCTCGACGGCTTTCTTTATCCGGGACACACGGTGCGACGCATGCACAGCCTGCCCGAGCGCACCGGCGCTGCGCTGATGGCGGCGCTGGATCGTGCCGTGCAGGCGACCGATGCCGCTGTTCTCACGCGCACGCTGGTTCGCGAGTTGTGGGTGGACGAGGCCGGGCGTGTGCGTGCCGTGGGTGGCGTGCGTCCTGACGGTTCGATGGAGTATCTCGGCTGCGACGTGCTGCTGCTGGCGTGCAACGGGTTCGGCGGCAATGCCGCGCTTCGCGCCGAACTGTTGCCTGAGATGGCGAACGCGGTGTACGGCGGACATGAGGGCAACGACGGCAGTGCGCTGCTCTGGGGGCGCGAGCTGGGCGCGGCACAGGCCGATCTCGGTGGCTATCAGGGACATGGCTCGTGGGCGAGCCCGCACGGTGTGCTGATTTCGTGGGCGGTCATCATGGACGGCGGCTTCCAGATCAATCGGGAAGGGCGGCGCTTCCACGACGAGACACATGGCTACTCCGAGGCGGCTGTGCATGTGCTGGCGCAAACGGATGGCATTGCGTGGAACGTGTTCGACGGACAGACGCTGGCGCTAGCCCGAACGTTCCCCGACTTTCAGGACGCCGAGGCCGCCGGGGCGCTCAAGACCTGTGCGGACATCGACGCGCTCGCCCGAGTCGTCGGCTGTGACGTCACGACCCTGCGCGAGACCCTCGATACCGTGTCGCGCGGCGCCACCGCGGGCGACGGACGGACGTTCGCCCGAGCCATCGCCGCGCCGTATTACGCAGTGAAAGTGACCGGCGCGCTGTTCCACACGCAGGGCGGACTCGATATCGACGCCCATTGCCGCGTGCTGACGCCCGACGGCAAGCCATTCCCCAATCTGCTGGCTGCCGGGGGAGCCGCGCGCGGCGTGTCGGGCAACGCGGTCTGGGGCTATCTATCGGGCAATGGCCTGCTCTCGGCTGTGGCGGGCGGTTTTATCGCGGCACATACGGCGCATACGACGCTCGACGCGCTTGCCGCCAAATCCTCTTCTCAGGAGACATCCGCATGACGACTTCGTCGTCTCTCAAACAACGTCTCGGTGGCGGCGTGTTGCTCGCGCCGGGCGTCTACGACGCGCTGTCCGCGCTCATCGCCGCACAGGCGGGCTTCGAGGCACTGTATTTGTCAGGGGCGTCGATTGCCTACACCCGACTGGGACGTTCGGACATCGGGTTGACGACCTACCCGGAGGTAGAAGACACGCTCGCACGGATTGCCGAGCGCGTAGAGATTCCTGTCATCGTCGATGCCGACACCGGCTTCGGCAACGCGCTGAACGTCAAACGCACCGTGCGAGGTTTCGAGCGTGCCGGGGCGGCAATGATCCAGTTGGAGGATCAGACCTTTCCGAAACGATGCGGTCATCTCGACGGCAAGGGGGTGGTGCCGGTGCAGGAGATGGTCGGCAAGGTACGTGCAGCGCTCGATGCACGTCACGACGCCAACACCCTGATCCTGGCGCGCACAGATGCCGTGGCCGTCGAAGGCCTCGATGCGGCGCTCGATCGTGCCGAGCAGTATCTGGAGGCAGGGGCCGATGCATTATTCATCGAGGCGCTGCGCAGCCCCGAGCAGATGGCGGCGGCGTGCGAGCGATTCGCGCAGCGCGTGCCGTTGCTCGCGAATATGGTCGAAGGAGGCAAAACCCCGGTGCAAAGCGCACAGACGCTCGCCGACATCGGCTTTCGTATCGTGATCTTTCCGGGTGGGACAGCCCGCGCCGTGGCCAATACCCTGCAGGGGTATTACGCCAATCTGCACGCGCAAGGCACCACGGCGGCATGGGGCGATCGCATGCTCGATTTCGATGGCTTGAATGCGGTGATCGGTACCCCGGCGCTGCTTGCCGAAGGCAAGCGATACGAATAGACGGGCAACGTAAGCGCGGGGGCGCCCGCGCAATGAATCGGCGCGTAACGTGGGTCGCGCCGGTGGCCGGGCCTGTCGCGATTGGTTTCGCGTCAGGCCCTTTTCCATCGGCGTCAGACGATCTTGTCCCCGCGTAGTTGTGCGATCTTTGCGTCGTCGAAACCAAGCCGCTCGCGCAGAATGTCGTCGCTGTGCTGACCCAGCGTGGGCGGGGCGCTGCGCGCAACCGTCGGCGTTTCGCTCATCTTCATCGGGCTGGCGACCAAACGGGCGACGCCCCCGGACGCATGCGGCAATTCGACGGCCATCTCGCGCGCGACGACCTGCGGATGCGCAAACACTTCCGGCAACGTGTTGATTGGCCCGCACGGCACGCCGGCGGCTTCGAGCTTGTCGATCCAGGTGTCCTTGCCGAACTTGCGCACCATCTGCGCAAGGATCGGCACGAGCGTGTCGCGGTGACGCACGCGTGACGGGTTGGTCGCGAAGCGCACGTCGTCGGCAAGCGCAGGTTCTTCACCCGCTTCAACGAATTTGCGGAATTGCCCGTCGTTGCCCACGGCCACGATGATCCAGCCGTCGTCGCCCGTCTGGAACGTCTGGTACGGCACGATGTTCGGATGTGCGTTGCCCCAGCGCACGGGGGCTTTGCCGCTTGCGAGATAGTTGGTGTTCATGTTGGCGAGCATGGCGACCTGCGTGTCGAGTAGCGCCATGTCGATGTACTGACCTACGCCCGTGCGGTCGCGATGGGTGAGGGCGGCCATGATCGCGAGGCTCGCATACATGCCCGTCATCAGATCGGCAATCGCCACGCCTGCCTTTTGCGGACCGCCGCCCGGCAGACCGTCGCGCTCGCCGGTGATGCTCATGAAGCCGCCGATGCCTTGCACGATGAAGTCGTAGCCGGCGCGCGAGGCATGCGGGCCGGTCTGGCCGAAGCCCGTGACCGAGCAGTAGACGAGATCCGGTTTGATGGCTTTGAGCGAGGCGTAGTCGAGGCCGTACTTGGCGAGTTGTCCGACTTTGTAATTCTCGACGACGACATCGCTTTGCGCCGCGAGCGCCCGCACGATCGCCTGACCCTCCGGACGCGAGATGTCGAGCGTGAGCGAGCGCTTGTTGCGGTTGGCCGCGAGATAGTACGCGGCCTCCTGCGTGTCGTTGCCCTCGGCGTCGCGCTGATACGGCGGGCCCCAGCTACGGGTGTCGTCGCCCACGCCCGGGCGCTCGACCTTGATGACATCGGCTCCCAGATCCGCCAGGTTCTGCGTGGCCCACGGCCCGGCCAGTACTCGCGAAAGATCCAACACCCGGATATGGCTGAGCGCGCCCATCGATTTCTCTCTCCTGTGCATTCGTCGTGATAGGTGATTGCGCATTGCGCGGAACGATGTTTTGCAATGCGGAACTTGTGTCGAAGAGTTTATGTCCTGTCATTTGCCTCTGACCAGTGTCGTTTCGCACTGCGGTTGGTGGCACGACGCGGTGACGGGGGCGATTTCCCGTATAATCAAAAGTTTGCAAAACACCCACCAGGCTTGGCTTAGCTCGCCCGGTCCCCACGCTCACGCACCCTATGAAAGTCGCAGACATTCGGGAAAAATTCCTCAACTTCTTCGAGTCGAAGGGGCACACCATCGTGCGCTCGTCGAGCCTCGTGCCGTCCAATGACCCCACGCTGCTGTTCACGAACTCCGGCATGGTGCAGTTCAAGGACGTTTTCCTCGGTCTCGAGACGCGTCCGTACACGCGCGCGACCACGGCCCAGCGCAGCGTGCGCGCGGGCGGCAAGCACAACGATCTGGAGAACGTCGGCTACACGGCGCGTCACCACACGTTCTTCGAAATGCTGGGTAACTTCTCGTTCGGCGACTACTTCAAGCGCGAAGCGATCCAATATGCGTGGGAACTGCTGACGGAAGTCTACAAACTGCCGAAGGACAAGCTCTGGGTCACCGTCTATCAGGAAGACGACGAGGCCTACGACATCTGGGCGAAGGAAGTTGGCGTGCCGACCGAGCGGATCATCCGCATCGGCGATAACAAGGGAGCACGCTACGCCTCGGATAACTTCTGGCAGATGGCCGACACCGGCCCGTGCGGCCCGTGCTCGGAGATTTTCTACGACCATGGCGCCGATGTCTGGGGTGGCCCCCCGGGATCGCCGGAAGAAGACGGCGACCGCTATATCGAGATCTGGAATCTCGTGTTCATGCAGTTCAACCGCGACGAGCAGGGCAACATGACACCGCTGCCCAAGCCGTGCGTCGATACCGGCATGGGACTGGAGCGTATCGCGGCGGTGCTGCAGCATGTGCACAGCAACTACGAAATCGATCTGTTCCAGCACCTGATCAAGGCTGCTGGCCGTGAAACCGGTGTGACCGATCTCACGGCGAACTCGCTCAAGGTGATTGCCGATCACATTCGCGCGTGCTCGTTCCTGATCGTCGACGGTGTGATCCCGGGCAATGAAGGCCGTGGCTACGTGCTGCGCCGTATCATCCGCCGTGCCATCCGTCACGGTTACAAGCTCGGTTGCAAGACTCCGTTCTTCTACAAGCTGGTGCCGGATCTGGTCGCCGAAATGGGCGTCGCCTATCCGGAACTCGCACAGGCGCAGCAACGCGTGACCGATGTGCTCAAGCAGGAAGAAGAGCGTTTCGGTGAAACCATCGAGAACGGCATGGAGATTCTCGAAGGCGCACTGGCCGATCTGGCCAAGCGCGGCGTGACGACACTCGACGGCGAACTCGCCTTCAAGCTGCACGACACGTATGGCTTCCCGCTCGATCTGACGGCCGACGTTTGCCGCGAGCGCAGCATCACGGTCGACGAAGCGGCGTTCGATGCCGCCATGGCGCGTCAGCGCGAACAAGCCCGCGCTGCGGGCAAGTTCAAGATGGCAACGGCACTCGAATACACCGGCGACAAGACCCGCTTCCAGGGCTACGACAAGCTCGTGCTCGAAGGTGCGAAGGTCACGGCGCTCTACCTCGACGGCACCAGCGTGGGCAAGCTCAGCGCCGGTCAGCAAGGCATCGTCGTGCTCGACACCACGCCGTTCTACGCAGAGTCGGGCGGTCAGGTGGGCGATCAGGGGCTGATCGTTGCTGGCGGCGCACGTTTCGGTGTGTCCGACACGCAGAAGATTCAGGCCGACGTGTTCGGCCACTACGGCACGCTGGAGTCGGGCGAGCTGAAGGTGGGCGAGGCGGTCACGGCGCAGGTCGATGCCGTGCGTCGCGCACGCACCGTTCGCAACCACTCCGCCACGCACTTGATGCACAAGGCGCTGCGCGAAGTGCTGGGCGCTCACGTGCAACAGAAGGGCTCGCTGGTCGACGCCGACAAGACGCGCTTCGACTTCGCACACAACGCGGCGATGACCGCCGATGAAATCCGTCGTGTGGAAGACATCGTCAACGCGGAAGTGCTGGCGAATGCACCGACGCAAGCGGCGCTGATGTCGTTCGACGATGCCGTCAAGGGGGGCGCGATGGCCCTGTTCGGCGAAAAGTACGGCGACGAAGTGCGCGTACTCGATATCGGCTCGTCGCGCGAACTGTGCGGTGGTACGCACGTGACGCGCACCGGCGATATCGGTCTGTTCAAGATCGTGATGGAAGGCGGCGTCGCTGCCGGTATCCGCCGCGTGGAAGCCATCACCGGCGACAACTCGGTGCGTTTCGTGCAGAAGCTCGACGATCAGGTCAACGAGGCTGCCGCTGCGCTCAAGACTCAGCCGGCCGAGCTGACGCCGCGTATCGCGCAGGTGCAGGAGCAGGTCAAGTCGCTCGAGAAGGAACTGGCGGCGCTCAAGTCGAAACTCGCGTCGAATCAAGGTGACGAACTGGTCGAGAAGGCTGTCGATGTGAACGGTCTGAAGGTGTTGGCCGCACAGCTCGAAGGCGCCGACGTCAAGACCCTGCGCGAAACGATGGACAAGCTCAAGGACAAGCTCAAGAGCGCAGCGATCGTGCTCGCCGCAGTCGACGGCGGCAAGGTCAGCCTGATCGCTGGGGTGACGGCCGACGCGACCGGCAAGGTCAAGGCCGGCGAATTGGTCAACTTCGTCGCGCAGCAGGTCGGCGGCAAGGGGGGCGGTCGTCCGGACATGGCGCAGGCGGGCGGTACCGATCCGTCGCAACTGCCGCAGGCGCTGGCCGGCGTGCAGGGTTGGGTTGCCGGCAAGTTCTGACGAACCCGGTAAGGGCGGCGGCTTAGGCTGCCGCCCGGGTCCGACGCGCTATCTACGGCAATTTGCCCGGATCGCCCGGATGGCTCAAGCAAAACGCGCACTTCGGTGCGCGTTTTGCATTGGCGAGCCGGAGGATATCTTGAGCACCGGTGGCCTGACGACAGGGCAGTACAGTTTCAGTATTCGAAAGGATACCGAAGCGAAGGCCGTCAGTATTTCTCGGACGTGAAGCTATGGACTGGCCCGAGCGCCCGATATTGCGCATTGCCCTTCACAGCGCAGGGGCACCCCCGCTTCCCGTAATGGTTTGCATGTAAAGTATTCGAAAAGTTGCGCGCACCGGTGCACATCTCCCACAACGCTATCGCCATGCCAGCCATACTCGCCGATTCCGACAGAACCGACTCGTTGCGTCAGCCCTCGCCCGAACGCGCTGCATGGCGCATTGCGCTGTCCTGCATGCTGGCTCTGGCCATTGCCATGGGCATTGGCCGCTTCGCCTTCACGCCCATGCTGCCGCTGATGCTGCACGAGCGGCTCACCGACATTCAACATGGCAGTTGGCTTGCTTCGCTCAATTACGCGGGGTACTTCATCGGGGCGCTGTCCTGCATGTGGCTGCGTCTCACGCCGACGCTCATCATCCGTTTCGCCCTTGCCTCGACCGTCGTGCTGACGCTGGCGATGGGGCTGCTCGAGTCGTTTGCCGTGTGGGCCGTTGTACGCACGCTGGCCGGGGTGATGAGTTCCTGGGCGATGGTGTTCTCGGCCGGATGGGGGTTTCGCAGACTCGCCGAGCTTCGCATGCCGAGTCTGGGCGGCGTGATCTTCGCGGGACCCGGTGCAGGCATCGTGGTGACGGGCTTGCTTGCGAACCTGAACAACACGCTGGCGTGGCCCGCACGCGGCGGCTGGTTGCTGTGTGGTGTGCTGGCGCTGGCGTTGCTGGTGGTCATCTGGCGCACATTCGTTGCCGACGCTCCGGCGGAAGTCGCCCGGTCCACGAAGCCCGCGGACACGGCCAGCGCCTCGGCGCATGCCGTCAATCACGGCAGTGGCGAAAGCGTCATTCCGGTCACGGTGCTCTATGGCTTTGCCGGGTTCGGTTACATCATCACGGCGACCTTCCTGCCGGTGATCGCGCGTCAGGCATTGCCTGGCTCACCGTGGCCCGACCTCTTTTTCCCATTGCTCGGCTTGATGGTGATACCGGGGGCGATCATCGGCGCGCGTGCGCCGCTTGCCTGGGACAATCGACTGCTGCTTGCTGCCTGCTACGTCATGCAAGGCGCGGGGGTGGGGATCGGTATCGTGCTGCCGAACGTGGTGGGCTTCGCGTTGGGCAGTGTGCTCGTCGGACTGCCATTCACGGCGATCACCGTGTATGCCGTGCGCGAGTGCCGACGCCTGCGTGGGGACAATGCCAATGGCCTGATCGGACTGGTGACGGCATCCTACGGGATCGGTCAGATCGTCGGGCCACTGGTGGCCGCGCCGCTGGTCGAAGCGACCGGCAGCTTTACGGCGGCGCTGCTCTGCGCGAGTGGCGTGCTCGTGTTGGGTGCCATCGGCTTCGTGTGGGATTGGCGACGTTCGCTCGAGCGCGCGCCCTGAGATTTGCCATCGGTGTTGCTGCCGGCGCGCTTGTTGCCCTCATCACGCGAGACGTTTGCCGAACACCGACACCTCCATCCTCTGGAACCCTCTATGTCTTTTACCCTGCAGGCGGGCAGAAAGGCCGCCACCGCCGTGAGCGAAGCCGAGCGTCAGATGCGCGTCGATCTTGCCGCCTGTTACCGGCTCGTTGCGCTGCACGGCTGGGACGATCTGATCTACACCCACATCTCTGCCATGGTGCCCGATGAGCCGGGGCACTTTCTGATCAACCCGTTCGGTTTGGCCTTTGACGAAGTGACGGCATCGAATCTCGTCAAGATCACGATGGCCGGTGAGATCGTGGGCGAGAGCGAGCACCCAGTGAACGTGACCGGGTTTGCCTTGCACGGAGCCGTGCACGCTGCGCGCGCAGACGCGGTGTGTGTCATGCACCTGCACAATACTGCGGGCATTGCGGTGTCGATTCAGCCGCATGGGCTACTGCCGATCTCGCAGCACGCGCTGCGATTTCACGAGCGTATCGGCTATCACGACTATGAGGGGCTGGCCTTTTCACCTTCGGAAGGCGAACGGCTTGTGGCGTCGCTCGGCGCGCATCCGGCCATGTTGCTGCGCAACCACGGCACGCTGACGACCGGCCGCACGGTCGCCGAAGCCTTTGTGCTGATGGCCACCCTGATCAAGGCATGTGAGATCCAGTTGCAGGCGTTGGCGGGCGGTGTCGCCCCGCATTTGCCCAGCGTGGCGGTGCAGGACAAGACCGCCATCCAACTCGAGGATGGCGGCGCCATCGAAGGCGTGCTGGAGTGGCCTGCGCTGCTGCGCAAACTGGATAGAATAGACGCCTCGTTTCGCGATTGAGCGCCATTGAGGTGCGAGGTCGCGAACGTGCGGCAAGCCCGCAGGAAGGACGCGGCGGCGCTGCCGATTCTGAAAACAACACAGGGAGAGAGACTGCAATGCCAACGTTTCACGTCGAGATGTTCGAGGGGCGCACGGTCGAGCAAAAGCGCGCATTCGTCAAAGCCGTTACGGAAGCGGCGGTGAACACGATCGGCTGCAAGCCGGAGTCCGTGGACATCATCATTACCGACGTCAAGCCCGAGAACTGGGCTACCGCAGGCAAGCTCTGGTCGGATCCGCGGCCAGAGTAAAACCGAGTGAGCCGATGGCCGCTGCTTGGGGCTGTCGGCAGGTCTGAGGCGGGGCGTCTCGCGGCGTCCTCGCCGTATCGATGAGGTTGTCATGTCGCAAGTTCCGTCCCCGTCCCTGTCCCCATCCGCATCGAAGCTCCATGCCGCCGCCCAGGCGGCCAACGGCAGCGAAACGCCGCAAACGCCACAACACTTTGCGTCGGACAACTACGCCGGGATTTGTCCCGAGGCGCTGCATTACCTGATCGAGGCCAATGCCAGCGGTCATGAGGTTGCCTACGGTGACGATACCTGGACGCAGCGCGTGTGCGACGGTATTCGCCAACTGTTCGACACGGACTGCGAGGTGTTCTTCGTGTTCAACGGCACGGCCGCCAACTCGCTGGCGCTAGCCTCGTTGTCGCAGTCGTATCACTCCGTGATCTGCCACGAACTGGCGCACGTCGAAACCGATGAGTGCGGGGGCCCCGAATTCTTCTCCAACGGCGCGAAACTGTTGACCGCGCGTGGCCGCGAGAACAACGGCAAGCTCACGCCGGATGCCGTCGAGTCGGTCATCAACCGACGCTCGGACATCCACTTCCCGAAACCCAAGGTCGTCACGCTCACGCAGGCGACGGAAGTCGGTACCGTCTACACGGTCGATGAAATCAAGGCGATCTCGGCGGTGGCCAGGCGGCGCAATCTGCGCGTGCACATGGACGGCGCTCGATTCGCCAATGCGGTGGCGACGTTGGGGTGCCATCCGGGCGACGTGACCTGGCGGGCAGGTGTGGATGTGCTTTGCTTCGGCGGCACGAAGAATGGCCTGCCGGTCGGCGAGGCCGTGGTGTTCTTCAATCGCGCGCTGGCGGAGGATTTTGCGTATCGAGTGAAGCAGGCAGGGCAGTTGGCGTCGAAGATGCGCTTCATTTCCGCGCCGTGGCTTGGCATGCTGGAGCACGACACGTGGTTGCGCAATGCACGCCACGCCAATGCCATGGCGCAATTGCTCGCCCAGCGCATTCGCGACGTGTCGGGCGTGTCGCTCATGTTCGAGACGCAAGCCAATGCCGTGTTCGCCGAATTACCGCTGCATGTGATCGAAGCGTTGCGTGCCCGGGGCTGGCGCTTTTACACGTTCATCGGGGCGGGCGGTTGCCGTTTCATGTGCGCGTGGGATACCCGTGTGGAAACGGTCGAGCGTCTCGCGGCGGATATCCGGGAATTGAGCGCGAAGGGCTGAGCGGGGCTTCCGTCGGGCTCGACAGAGGGATTCACGCCTGACGCGGCGCCGGCACCGTCGGGGTGAGGAAGCGGTGCGCCAACGTGTGATAGAACGACGGCGCAATCGCTTTCGACACCTGCGTGGAGAGCAGGGCAACGGCCATGAGCGGAATCACCATCTGATGGCCGTCGATCATCTCCATGACGATCACGAACGACGTAATCGGCGATTGCGTGACTGCCGCCAGATACCCGACCATACACAGCGCAGCCATGGCTGGTAGCGGTATCACTGACGTGATGTGGGCCATCACATTGCCGAGCCCGGCCCCGATGGCGAGCGACGGCGCGAAGATACCGCCCGGAATTCCCGACAGATACGACACGCACAGGGCCGCGAACTTCAGCAGGGCGTAGAACGGCGAGAGTGCCGCATGCGACTCGAGCAGGCCGCGCGCCTCGGCATAGCCGCTGCCGAACGTGGTGCCCCCCGAGACCACGCCGATCACCGCGATGGCCAGCCCGCACAGAAGTGCGAAGCGTACCGGATACGTTCGGCGAAGGCTCACGAGCGACGCGGGCATCCAGCGCGGCACGTTGAGCATCAGCCAGCCGAACAGGCCGCCCGCCACGCCTGTGAGCAGGCTGGCGGCGATGAGCACGGGGATCAGCGCCCAATGAAACTCGGTGAGTGCCTTGATTTGCCCGAAGTACAGGTAATTGCCCTGCAGGCCGAGCGCCACGACGCCGGAAAAGATGATGGCGGTGATGAGCGTGCCGCTGTTCCGGGCGACGAAACTCCGGCTCAATTCCTCGATGGCGAACACCACGCCCGCGAGCGGCGTGTTGAACGCCGCCGCCAGACCTGCCGCCGCGCCGGCCAGTGTCAGTTGGCGCTCAATGTGCACGCTGCTACGGCGGTAGCCGCGCCGCATGGCGTACATGAGCGATGCGCCGATCTGTACGGTTGGCCCTTCCCGGCCAATGGTGAAGCCGCAAAGAATACCCAGAAACGAGATCGCGATCTTGCCGAACATGATCCGCAGCGAGAGCAGCGACTTCGACAGCCGCGAGTCTTGCAGCGTGGCGATGACCTGCGGTATGCCACTCCCTTCCGACCCCCGGAAAAATTTCTGCGTCAGCCAGATCGCCAGCGCGGCGCCCAGCGGTGTGACGATCAGTGGTAGCCAGGCGCCGTGCGAGAGCATGCGCTGGAACAGCTCGAAGCCGAAGTCGATCAGTTTGGCGTAGGCGACCGAGACGAGGCCCACGAGCACGGCACCAAGCCAGAACACCCCGTAGTTGTGCCAGAGTCGGCGTGAGCGGGTGACGCCCCGTTTTGCCAGGCGAGTCGACAGCGAAGGCGACGCAGGCGGAGGTGTCGGCGAAGGCGGCGGGGCAGACGAAGCGGACTCGGTGTTTGGCGGGATGGCGGACACGGGGTCGTGTGGAATGAGAGGAAGACGTCGGTCGATTATACGCCCCGGCCCTCATGGGCTTGGTCCGCAGACGTCCCGGAATCTTCCGAATGTGCAGCGCGTCATGAGTTCATTTAAGATATTCGGATTCGCGGAAGAACCCTCATGAACGAACTCATTTTCTGTCCCCGCTGTGCCTCGCCGCTCGACTCACGTGATGTCGCCGGGCGTATTCGCCGTGCTTGTCCGGATGCGGCTTGCGGCTTCGTCCACTGGGACAATCCGCTGCCGGTCGTGGCCGGTCTCGTGGAGTATCGCGGCCAGATCCTGCTGGCACGCAATGCGGCATGGTCCGAGGGCATGTTCGCGCTGATTACCGGCTTTCTGGAGCGCGACGAAACGCCGGAAGACGGTGTGCGGCGCGAGATCAAGGAAGAGACCAATCTGGAAACCGACGCGATTTCGCTGCTCGGTGTCTATGAATTCATGCGCAAGAACGAGTTGATCATCGCCTATCACGCGGTTTGCGACGGCGATATTCGTCTCTCGGAAGAGCTTGCCGAGTTCCGTCTGGTGTCGCCGGAGCGGGTGCGCCCGTGGCGTGCCGGCACCGGACACGCGGTGGCCGAGTGGCTGCGACGACGCAATTTGCCGATTGAGTACGTGGACTCGGCAAAGTTGTCGATTGCCGGCTGACGGCTGACGGCCGGCGGCAGCGACTACGGTAGAATCGCGGTTTGCGGGGCGAACCCGGCACAAGATTCGAACAAGACTGACAGGACTGACGAGAGGGACATGAGCATGGAATTTCAGAAAGAAGTCGACGCGAGCGGTCTGAACTGCCCGCTGCCGATCCTGCGTGCCAAGAAGGCACTTGCCGAAATGCAGAGCGGTGAAGTGCTGCACATCATCGCCACCGATCCCGGTTCGGCGCGCGACTTCAGTGCGTTTGCCAAGCAGACCGGCAACGAACTCATCGAATCGCGCGAAGAAGGCAAGACGTTCCACTTCCTCATGCGCCGACGCTGATCGCTCGGTGTTGCGGGCATAAAAAAAGCCGACGGCCATGCCGTCGGCTTTTTCTTTTGGCGCAGTATTGGCGCCGTACTGACGCTTACACCAGATCGCCGTGCGATTCGCGCAGGTACTCTCGGAATGCGTCCTTCAGCTCCGGGTGGCGCAGCGCAAACTCCACCGTCGCCTTCAGATAGCCGAGCTTGCTGCCGCAGTCGAAGCGCTTGCCCTGATAGCGATACGCCAAAACGACCTCGTCCTGCATCAGCTTCTGAATGGCATCCGTCAATTGGATCTCGCCACCCGAGCCCGGATCGATCTCGCGGATGCAATCGAAGATGCGCGGACGCAGCACGTAGCGACCGACAACGCCCAGATTCGACGGGGCGTTTTCCGGCGCGGGCTTCTCGACGATATGGGTCAGCTTGACGATGTCCTTCTCGCCCCATTCGTTGCCCGCGACGATCCCATAAGAGCGGCTTTGCTCGATGGGGATCTCTTCCACGCCAATGATCGAGTTGTGATACTGGTTGTACAGATCGACCATCTGCTTGAGCACCGGCGGCTCGCCGTCGAGCAAGTCGTCGGCGAGAATGACCGCGAACGGCTCATCGCCCACGAGCTTTTCCGCGCACAGCACCGCGTGTCCCAGACCCAGTGCCTTGGGCTGACGCACATAGAAACAGTCGATATGCGGCGGCTTGATCGAATGCACGACGTCGAGCAACGCCTGCTTGTTCTTCGCCTCCAGCTCCGCTTCGAGTTCGAAGGCCGTGTCGAAGTGATCTTCGATCGCGCGCTTGTTACGGCCCGTCACGAAGATCATTTCCGTGATGCCGGCGGCCGCCGCTTCTTCCACCGCGTACTGGATCAGCGGCTTGTCGACGACGGGCAGCATTTCTTTCGGGCTAGCCTTGGTCGCCGGCAGGAAGCGGGTGCCGAGGCCCGCAACGGGGAACACGGCTTTGGTCACGACGGTTTTCATTGATATCTCCCTGGTGGATGTCGAGCGTCTCACGCGGGCAGGCGGGACAACTGGGCCTGCAACTTACCGAGGACGGCTTCAAAGTCGACCAATCGTTGCTTCTCGAGTTCCACGACGTTGGCGGGCGCGCGGGCCACGAAGCTCTCGTTGGAGAGCTTGCCGTGGCACTTCGCGATCTCGCCTTCGAGACGTTTGACTTCCTTGCCGAGGCGCTCGCGCTCCGCTGCGACGTCGATCTCGACCTTCAGCGCCAACTTGTTCGCGCCTACCACGGCGAGCGGCGCGCCGGCGGCCTGCGCGTCGAGTGTGGCTTCGTCGGCCAGTACCTGCACTTCGGAGAGTTTGGCGAGCGTTTGCAGATACGGCGCGATCGACGTCAGGAATTCCACATCGCCTGCGACCAGCAGCGGCACGCGTTGCGCCGGCGACAGGTTCATTTCGCCGCGCAGGTTGCGGCACGCGTCGACGGCAGCCTTCAACTGCTGCATCCACGCTTCGTCGCCCTCGTCGATCTTGCTCATATCCGCGACCGGATACGGCTGCACCATGATACTGGCTTCGCCTGCGGCCTTGTCCGCCGGGTAGCGGCCGGCCAGCGGCGCCACCTTCTGCCACAGGGCTTCGGTGATGAACGGAATGATCGGGTGGGCCAGACGCAGTACCGTTTCCAGCACGCGCAACAGCGTGCGGCGCGTGGCGCGCTGTTGCGCCGGGGTACCGTTCTGAATCTGCCACTTGGCCAGTTCGACGTACCAGTCGCAGTACTCATCCCACACGAACTTGTAGATCGAGCTGGCGATGTTGTCGAAACGATAGTCGGCAAAGCCCTTCGCGACATCGGCTTCCACGCGTTGCAGCAACGACACGATCCAGCGGTCGGCGCGCGAGAAATCCAGTTGACCGTCGGGGCCGCAATCGCCCACGCACGGCGCCATGCCGCAGTCCTGGCCTTCGCAGTTCATCAGCACGAAGCGCGTGGCGTTCCACAGCTTGTTGCAGAAGTTGCGATAGCCTTCGCAGCGCGCGAGATCGAAGTTGATGTTCCGGCCGAGCGTGGCCATCGACGCGAACGTAAAGCGCAGCGCGTCGGTGCCGAACGGCGCAATGCCGTCCGGGAATTCCTTGCGCGTCTTCTTCTCGATGCTTGCCGCTTGCTTCGGGTTCATCAGACCCGTCGTGCGCTTGGCAAGCAGAGCGTCGAGCGACACGCCGTCGACGATGTCGATCGGATCGAGCGTGTTGCCCTTCGACTTGGACATCTTCTGGCCTTCGGCGTCACGCACGAGCCCGTGAACGTAGACGGTCTTGAAGGGCACCTTGCCGGTGAAGTGCGTGGTCATCATGACCATGCGCGCCACCCAGAAGAAGATGATGTCGAAGCCGGTCACGAGCACCGACGACGGCAGGAAATGCTTCAGTTCGGGCGTTTCCTGCGGCCAGCCGAGCGACGAGAACGGCACGAGGGCCGACGAGAACCATGTGTCGAGCACGTCTTCGTCGCGCTTGAGGGCGCCGGTGTAGCCCTTTGCGCGGGCCTTCTCGGCAGCTTCTTCTTCCGTGTGGGCGACGTACACATTGCCCGCATCGTCGTACCACGCAGGAATCTGGTGACCCCACCAGAGTTGACGCGAGATACACCAGTCCTGAATGTTCTCCAGCCACTGGTTGTAGGTCGTCGTCCAGTTCTCCGGCACGAACTTGATATCGCCGCTGCGCACGACGTCGAGCGCGGTTTCGGTGATCGACTTGCCCGGATGGAACGTGCCTTCCGGGGCGGGTTTGCTCATGGCGACGAACCACTGATCCGTGAGCATCGGCTCGATGACCGTGCCCGTGCGGTCGCTGCGCGGCACCATCAGCTTGTGCGGCTTGACCGATTCGAGCAGCCCCTGGGCGTCGAGGTCGGCCACGATTTGCTTGCGCGCGTCGAAACGATCCATCCCGCGGTACTTTTCCGGGGCGTTCTCGTTGATCTTCGCGTCGAGCGTGAGAATGTTGATCTGCGGCAGGTTGTGACGCTGGCCCACAGCGTAATCGTTGAAGTCGTGCGCCGGCGTGACTTTCACCACGCCCGTGCCGAATTCGAGGTCGACGTAATCGTCGGCGATGATCGGGATTTCACGGTCGGACAGCGGCAGCTTGGCCATCTGGCCGATCAGGTGCTTGTAGCGCTCGTCTTCCGGATGGACCATCAGCGCCACGTCGCCGAGCATCGTTTCCGGACGCGTGGTGGCAACCGTGAGCGAGCCCGAGCCGTCAGCCAACGGGTAACGGATGTGCCACAGCGAGCCTTCCTCTTCCTCGCTGACCACTTCCAGATCGGACACGGCGGTGAGCAGGGTCGATTCCCAGTTCACGAGACGCTTGCCACGATAGATCAGCCCTTGCTCGTACAGCGTGACGAACACGTCGCGCACGGCACGGGACATCTTGTCGTCCATCGTGAAGTATTCGCGGCTCCAGTCGATGGAGGCGCCCAGGCGACGCACCTGACGCGTGATCGTGCTGCCCGACTGTTCCTTCCAGTCCCACACACGCTCGACGAACTTCTCGCGGCCGAGGTCGTGGCGCGAGACCTTCTGGGCGTCCAGTTGGCGTTCGACGACGATCTGCGTGGCGATACCTGCATGGTCGGTGCCCGGCACCCAGAGGGTGTTGGCGCCCTTCATGCGGTGATAGCGGGTGAGGCCATCCATGATCGTCTGGTTGAACGCGTGACCCATGTGCAGCGTGCCGGTAACGTTCGGCGGCGGCAACTGGATGCTGAAATCTTCACGGGCGTCGTCGAAAGTCGGCCGGGCATAGCCTCGGCGTTCCCATTCGGGGCCCCAGTGGGCTTCGACGTCCTGCGGCTCGAAGCTCTTGGCAAGCGTATTGTCGCTGTCGCTCATGGATTGGATGGACCGTGTAATGCGTGAAACCCTGAATTATAAAAGATTCGGTGCCGTTTCCGCGCCGCAGCAGGATTTATAATCGGGCTTCACTCGAAATTCCCTCCCGACATGCCCGACCTGCTAGCCAACCTGAACCCCGAACAACTGGCCGCCGTGACACTCCCGGACGAGCCAGCCCTTATTCTCGCGGGCGCAGGATCCGGCAAGACGCGCGTGCTCACGACCCGTATCGCCTGGCTGATCCAGCAGGGCCATGTGGGTCCGGCGGGCATTCTGGCCGTGACCTTTACCAACAAGGCGGCCAAGGAAATGCAGGCCCGTCTGGGCGCGATGCTGCCGATCAGCACCCGGGCCATGTGGATCGGCACCTTCCACGGGCTGTGCAACCGCATGCTGCGCGCGCATTTCCGCGACGCCGGGCTGCCGCAGAGCTTCCAGATCCTCGATCAGGCCGACCAGCTCTCCGCCATCAAACGGATGATGAAAGCGGCAAACGTCGACGATGAGAAGTATCCGCCGAAAAACCTGCAATATTTCATCAATAACGCCAAGGAACAGGGGCTGCGCCCTCACGAGGTCGAGGCCAACGACGCCTTCAACCAGAAGTTCGTCGAGCTGTACACCGCCTATCAGGAGCAGTGCCAGCGCGAAGGCGTGGTCGATTTCGCCGAACTGCTGCTGCGCTGTTTCGAGCTGCTCAAGCATAACGAGCCGCTGCGCGTGCATTACCAGTCGCGCTTTCGTCATATTCTCGTCGACGAGTTCCAGGACACGAACAAGCTCCAGTACGCATGGCTCAAGATGCTTGCGGGGTCGAACGCGGCCGTGTTCGCCGTGGGGGACGACGATCAGAGCATCTACGCGTTTCGTGGTGCCAACGTCGGCAATATGGCCGACTTCGAACGCGAATTCCGTGTTCGGCACATGATCAAGCTGGAGCAGAACTACCGTTCGCACGGCAACATCCTCGATGCCGCCAATGCGTTGATTTCGAATAACGCGCGGCGTCTGGGCAAGAATCTGCGCACCGATGCGGGACATGGTGAGTTGATCCGTGTCTACGAGGCCGCGACCGACTTGCAGGAGGCGAGCTGGCTCGTCGAAGAGATCAAGGCGCTCGTCGCGCAGGGGCTGTCGCGGCAGGACATCGCCATTCTCTATCGCAGCAACGCGCAGTCGCGGGTGATGGAGCACGCGCTGGTCGGCGCCGGCATTGCGTATCGCGTGTACGGCGGACTGCGCTTTTTCGAGCGCCAGGAAGTCAAGCACGCCCTGGCGTACCTGCGTCTGATCGAGAATCCGAACGACGATACGGCATTCGCCCGCGTCGTGAACTTCCCGACGCGCGGGATTGGCGCCCGTTCGCTCGAACAACTGGCCGACGCGGCGCGTCTGTACAACTGCTCGATGTACGCCGCCGTGCCCTATATGACCGGCAAGGCTGGCACCAATCTGACGGCATTCGTCCGATTGATCGAGCAGATGCGTCAGGACACCGCGCGCCTCACGCTGCCGGAGGTCGTCACGCACATCATCGATGCGAGCGGGTTGATTGCGCATTATCAGACCGAGAAAGAAGGTCAGGATCGTATCGAGAACTTGCAGGAACTGGTGCACGCCGCCACGGCGTTCATCGCCGAGGAAGGCTATGGGCTCGACGCGCCGGCGCGTTTGATCGCCATGCGGCCCGCGTTGCCGGGCGCGCCTGACGTGCTGGCATCCCCCGACGGTGTGGTCGACGCCGACACACCGGTGGAGATGACGCCTCTGGCCGGCTTCCTCTCGCACGCGTCGCTCGAGGCCGGGGATAACCAGGCAGAGGCCGGGCAAGATGCCGTGCAACTGATGACGGTGCACGCGGCCAAGGGGCTCGAATTTACGGCGGTCTTCGTCACCGGGCTGGAAGAAGGGCTGTTTCCGCATGAAAACAGTGCGCTCGAACTCGACGGCCTCGAAGAAGAGCGCCGGTTGATGTATGTGGCGATCACGCGCGCCAAGGAGCGGTTGTATCTCTCGTTCACGCAGAGCCGGATGCTGCACGGCCAGACCCGTTACAACGTGCGTTCGCGCTTCTTCGAGGAAATTCCGGAGGAGGTGCTCAAGTTCCTGACGCCGCGCGCGCAACCGGGCGCACGTCTGGGACAGGCCGAGCCGGCGTGGGGGCGCGACTGGTTTTCGCGTCCGCAGGTGGGAGCGACAAAGCAGGACGAATGGGTGGCGACCAAGTCGGAACAGGCCCTTGCTGACCGTTCGCGCTCGTCGGAGACGGGCTTCAAGCTGGGGCAGGGGGTTTTCCACACCAAGTTCGGTGAGGGCAAGATCATCGGGCTCGAGGGGACGGGCGTGGAAGCGCGCGCACACGTGAAGTTTGGCCGTCACGGCGAGAAGTGGCTCGCGCTGGCCGTCGCGAAACTTCAGCCGATCGAGTAACGACGCTGACGTCGGCCATGACAAAGGGCACCCGCGGGTGCCCTTTGTTTTGCCTGCTCAGCCGTTTCTGCCTGGCGGATCCGTCGTTCGTCCGATCTGGGATCGCGGGGGAGGCTTATGCTTCCGGCGGTGCGACGTTCGGATCGATGGCGCCGATTTCCTGCACGCCGAAGCAGCCGCGATAGCTCGCATAGAACGAGCAGTACAGCACGGCCGTGAACAGGATCGAGTACGGCATGAGGACGAGCATGGCGTATTGATGGATGCCCATCGCGGCCATCGTCAACGCCACGATCAGCGGCAGTACCGTGGCGACGACGGCCGTGCACAGCCCGTAGACAAAGAAGGCGCGCAGGTTGCGCACGCACGCCGTCCAACTGAAAAAGAGCGCCTTGATGGGGGGGACGTCGTGCCATGCCACAAGCACCGGCGCGAACCAGAACATCATCGCGACCGGGATGTACGCGAGCCCCGCTGCCAGCATGGCCTGCCCCATCGAGCCGCTCGTGAGCGATTCTTCGCTGATACGGCCACCGAAGAGCATCTTGTTGAGCAGATCGCCGCCGTCGAAGAGCGCCGAGAACAGGAACACCACGGCCATCGCCACAATGTAGTAGCCGCCAAGGATCAGCAGCCGGCGCGAGACTTCCTTGCCGTGGCCACGAAAGCCATCGAGCAGCACGTTCGGCAGCACCTGTTTGCTTTTGATGATGTCGCGGCAGGCAGCCATGAAGCCGACCGATAGACCGGGGATGAACAGCAGCGGGAGGAACGCGCCCACCACCGGCAGGATCGACAGCAGCATCACGCCAAACAAATAGGCGAAGAGCAGCGTCAGAATGGCGAGCGGGTTCTTGCGGAACAGCCAGATGCCCTGGCGCAGCCACACATAACCACTCTTCGGCGGGACTTCAAGCAATTGCATAGGGTTCGAATGACTCCGATGGGACGTCAGGTTACAGCCAGGGAATGGAAACGGCTTCGATGCGTTCGCGCAGGATTCGTTCGAAATGCCCCGGATCGTGCGGCTTGAGCATTTCGGCCGCCCGCGGCAAGTGAAAATCATACAGGCGCGACACCCAGAAGCGCAGCGCCCCCGCCCGGAGCATATCGCGCCAGTGCGACGCTTCGATGTTCGTGAGCGGGCGCACTGTCTCGTAGGCACGCAGCATGGCGTGCACGCGCGCCTCGTCCAGCACGCCGGTCGAGAGGTCGCAGCACCAGTCGTTGACCGTTACCGCCAAGTCGAACAGCCACTTGTCGCAACCCGCGAAGTAGAAATCGAAGAATCCTCCCAGGCGGGGCGAGCCATCTTCGGCCTGGTCGAACAATACGTTGTCGCGGAACAAGTCGCAGTGGCACGGTCCCGCCTGCATCGCACGGTAGTCGCCTGATGCAAAAAACGCT
Source organism: Pandoraea fibrosis (assembly GCF_000807775.2). Taxonomy (NCBI): domain Bacteria; kingdom Pseudomonadati; phylum Pseudomonadota; class Betaproteobacteria; order Burkholderiales; family Burkholderiaceae; genus Pandoraea; species Pandoraea fibrosis. Next base: position 2,693,636 of record NZ_CP047385.1, read on the forward strand.
TCCTGATGCGCCATCTCGCTTTGCAGCAGGGCGCGTTCCGCGTCGCTCAGGAACGGCATGACTTCAGGCGCCGCTTCGCGCCACCACGGCAGGCTTCGCAGGTTCGCCTGCTCGAGCGTGAAGTCGCGCCCGGCCAGATGCATGCGTGCGAGCATGGCGCCCACGTGCGCGCAGTGCTCGGGCGCAGGCGCCAGTTCGGAGCGCCCGGCCAGCTTGGTCACGATGGTGGCGGGTTTGCCGTTCAGTTCGCCAAGAATTTCGCCCGTGCGATCGGGGATCGGGTCGGGCACCGGTACGCTGTGGTGCGCGAGGTGCCCCATCAATTGGAGATAGAACGGCAATTGCGTTGCCGTGAGCTTCTCGAACAGCGTCAGCACGAACTCGCCGCGCTCGGTCGTCAGGAAGTAGTTGGTGTTTTCGATGCCGGAGCTGATGCCCCGGAAATCGAGAACATTCCCCAAATCGTAGCGTTGCAGCCATTGATCGAGCTGCTCGGGCGAGACGGAAGTGAAAACGGCCATGCGTGCGTTAAGTGGAGGTGTCTCAGACAAACGGCCCGTGCACGTGCAGCGGGCCGCTGGGTCGAGACATACAGGAAGCTGGCGCGCCGCCAGGTGGCGCGCGCGGGTGAATCAGATTACCAGAGACGTCAGAACTTCAGGCCGACGGACGGCAACCGGTCGTTTTGCGACGTGTTGTCGCGCGTGCGCGGCGAGTTGTCCGGCGGTGTCGTCAACTGATAGTTCGTGCCAAAACGGGAGTGGACGTCGATCTCCGTCGGCTTGCCGCGATCGCGGTACTCGGTCACGGTCGTGCCTTGGTCGTTGACGTAATAGCTTGGCTTGCGCTCCTGATTGACATCCACCGACGAGGTGCTGGTGGCGGCTGCGCGGGCGTCGGCCTCACGTTTGGCGGCTTGCGCGGCGGTTTCCTTGCCATCCTGAGCAAATGCGTGACCGGCAAGCAGCAGGCCGGCACCGAACAGCAGGGGCAGGGCACGGGAAAGGCGCGTTTTCATCATTATTCTCCGAGGGCGGGAACGCATCCGCGACGTGTGGGGCAAGCCGAACCGGCGCAGCGGGTTCCAATATGTCCATTCTATCAAACGTCCCCCACTTCGCATCGTGAAATCGCGTGGAATGCACCGTGCTTCCTTGTCTTTCGGGCGGCGGCACGTTCCGGTCGGTCGTTTCGGGGCACCGACGGGGAGGGGCTGGATCGGTCGCTTGCCTTTCGATGCGCGCGTCTATATTCCTTTGAGTAATAAGCGAATCACGAAACGGTCGTTTTCTTCATTGCGACAGTCTGGCATTCTTCCACGTTGTCTTAATGGGTGGCCGAGTGCCGCCCATCTGCATTCTGGAGTCCGTAAGTCCTATGTCCACTTCTGCCGCCTCGGCTGCCGTCAAAACGGTCCCGCCTTCGCCGTCTTCCTACAACGCCCGGCCCCTCGCCATTGCTCTGGTGCTGATTGCGATCGGCATTGCCTATCTTCAAGCCACCGTGGGTCCGAAACAAGCCGCGCTCGCCGGCGTCGGGGCGCTGCTCGGCGTGGCCCTGTACCACGCGGCGTTCGGCTTCACATCGGCCTGGCGCGTGTTTATCGCGGATCGTCGCGGCGCGGGCTTGCGTGCGCAAATGGTCATGCTGGCGGTTGGCGTGCTGCTGTTCTTCCCCGCACTGGCCGACGGCACGCTCTTTGGTAATAAAGTCGTGGGGCTGGTCTCGCCGGTTGGCGTGTCGGTGGCCTTCGGGGCGTTCATTTTCGGCATCGGCATGCAACTCGGCGGTGGCTGCGCGTCGGGCACGCTCTACACCGTTGGTGGTGGCAGCACGCGCATGGTCGTGACGCTCGCCGCGTTCATCGTCGGTTCGGTGGTCGCGACGGCGCATCTGCCCTGGTGGGAATCGCTGCCGCACATCAAGCCGGTCTCGCTGGTCAAGGTGTGGGGACTGTGGCCCGCGCTCATTGCCAATCTTGCACTGTTCGCCGCCATTGGTGTCTTCACACTGTGGGCCGAAAAGCGTCGCCATGGTCGGGTCGTCGGCGTGCCGATGACGCGCAGCGCGAAGGGCACGCCCGCATTGCTGCGTGGCCCGTGGCCGCTGTTGTGGGGGGCATTGGCGCTGGTGCTGCTCAACTATGCGACGCTCGCGCTGGCGGGCCGTCCGTGGGGCGTGACCTCGGCGTTTGCCCTGTGGGGCGCCAAGGCTTTCATGGCGCTTGGCGTTGACGTGGCGTCGTGGCCGTACTGGGCGAAGCAAGTCAATGTCCTGAACGCACCGGTGGCGCAAGACGTCACGACCGTGATGGACATCGGCATCATTCTCGGTGCGCTCGCCGCGGCGTCCATCGCAGGCAAGTTCGCCCCTGTGTGGAAGATTCCGTTGCGCTCGCTGCTCGCAGCCGTCGTGGGTGGGTTGCTGCTCGGTTACGGCGCGCGTCTGGCGTATGGCTGCAATATCGGCGCGTATTTCAGCGGCATCATTTCGGGCAGCCTGCATGGTTGGCTGTGGTTGGTGGCGGCGTTCTTCGGCAACGTGTTCGGCACGCGTCTGCGCCCGCTGTTCGGTCTGGAAGTGGAAACCACGCCGCGCGAAACCGGTTGCTGATCGGCGGCAGCGCGGAGTCTCCTGGCAGACTCGGTATCTGCCCAAAAGAAACGGCGCTCGCGATCACTCGCGGCGCCGTTTTTTCATGGACAGCGATGACGGCGATTACAGATAGAACATCTTCTCGCTGGTTTCCGTCTCCGGCTCGATGTGGCCGTCATAGAAAGCGAATACGGCCTTGAGGATTTCGTCGGGATCGTCGATGACCTGTACCAGATCGAGATCCTTTTCGCCGATGAGGCCCATCGGCAGCATCGTCGAGCGCACCCAGTCGAGCAGCCCTTTCCAGAACTCCGAGCCCACGAGAATCACGGGCACGTGGCGCGATTTCTGCGTCTGGATGAGGGTCAGGACTTCGGACAGTTCATCGAGCGTGCCGAAGCCGCCGGGCATGATCACGAAGGCGTCCGAGTTCTTCACGAACGTCACTTTACGCGTGAAGAAATGGCGGAAGCGCAGCGAGATGTCTTGATACTGATTGCCCTTCTGTTCGTGCGGCAATTCAATGTTCAGACCCACGGTGGGAGAGGCGCCGCCATGTGCGCCCTTGTTGGCCGCTTCCATGATGCCGGGCCCGCCGCCAGAGATCACCGCAAACCCGTTGTCGGAGAATTTGCGGGCGATGGTCATCGTCAGTTTGTAGAACGGCGATTTCGGCTTGATGCGCGCGCTGCCGTAGATGCTCACGGCCGGTCGGATCTCCGACAGGTACTCGGTGGCCTCGATGAACTCTGCCATAATCGTGAACATCTGCCACGATGCGCGCGCCTTTTTGGCAGTGGCGCGTTCATGGTCTGCCAGCATGCGCAGACTCGGTATCTCTTTTCTTCTCTTGGTCATATGTCGGAACAGCAAAGTCTGGAAGGTAAGACGCTCTTATTGGTCGATGGTTCGAGTTATCTTTATCGAGCCTATCACGCCCTGCCGGATTTGCGCGGCCCCAACGGCGAACCCACCGGGGCGCTGCACGGCATCGTCAATATGCTGCGCCGCATGCGTAAAGACGTACATGCAGAGTATAGCGCCTGCGTTTTCGACGCCAAGGGCAAGACCTTTCGCGACGATTGGTACCCCGAATACAAGGCGAATCGCCCTTCGATGCCGGAAGATCTGCGCGCACAGATCGAACCGATTCACGAAGCCGTGCGCGCCATGGGCTGGCCGCTGCTGATGATCGACGGCGTGGAAGCCGACGACGTGATCGGCACGCTGGCGAAACAGGCCGCCGAGCGCGGCATGCGCGTGGTGGTCTCCACGGGCGACAAGGATCTGGCGCAACTCGTGAACGATCGCGTCACGCTCGTGAACACGATGACCAACGAGACGCTCGACGCGGATGCCGTCACGGCGAAATTCGGCGTGCCCCCCGAGCGCATTGTCGACTACCTGACACTGGTGGGCGATACGGTCGATAACGTACCGGGCGTGGAAAAGTGCGGACCGAAGACGGCCGTCAAATGGCTCACGCAATACGGCGATCTCGATAACCTCGTCGCGAATGCGGCCGATGTGAAAGGGGCGGTGGGCGAGAATCTGCGCCGCGCGCTCGACTGGCTGCCGATGGGGCGCAAGCTCGTGACGGTCGCGCTCGATTGCGATCTCGCGCCGCAGGTGACCTCCATCGAGGCGAGCTTGCAGACGCAACCCGAAGACGTGGAGACGCTGCGCGATTTCTTCGCGCGCCACGGCTTCAAGACGCTGCTGCGCGAAGCCGAGACGGCCGTTGCCGCGCAGGCCGGAGAGGACGCGCCGGCACCGGTGGCCGACACGATCGAGCGTCAGTACGAAGCGGTGCTGACGTGGGAGCAGTTCGACGCGTGGCTGAAGATCATCGAAGCCGCCGAATTGACGGCATTCGACACAGAGACCACCTCGCTCGATGCCATGCAGGCGCAGCTTGTGGGCCTGTCGTTTTCCTGCGAGCCGGGGCGTGCCGCTTATATTCCCGTGGCGCATCGCGCGCCGGGCGAGGTCGAGCAATTGCCGCGCGACGAAGTGCTCGCGAGATTGAAGCATTGGCTTGAGAGTCCGGACCACAAGAAGGTCGGTCAGAACCTGAAGTACGACTCGCATGTGCTCGAGAATTACGGCATCTTGCTGGGCGGTATCGCCCACGACACGCTGCTTCAGTCATACGTGGTCGAATCGCACCGCAGCCACGATATGGATAGTCTGGCGTCGCGTCACCTCGGTGTGACGACGATCAAGTATGAGGACGTGTGCGGCAAGGGCGCCAAGCAGATCGGTTTCGACGATGTCGGTATCGAACAGGCCACGGCATACGCGGCGGAGGACGCCGATATCACGTTGCGTTTGCACCGCGCGCTCTATCCCGATGTCGCGCGCGAAGCCACGCTGGAATTCGTCTACAGCAACATTGAAATGCCGACGGCACGTGTGCTCCAGCGTATGGAGCGCAATGGGGTGCTCGTCGATTCGGCACGCCTCGCCGCGCAAAGCGACGAAATCGGCCACAAGCTGATTGCGCTGGAAACCGAGGCCTACGCCTTGGCCGGGCAGCAATTCAACCTGAATTCACCCAAGCAGATCGGGGATATCTTCTTCACGCAACTGCAACTGCCGGTCGTCAAGAAGACGGCCAGCGGTGCACCATCGACCGATGAGGAAGTGCTTCAGAAGCTGGCCGAGGATTATCCGTTGCCGAAGGTGTTGCTCGACTACCGAGGCCTGGCCAAGCTCAAGTCGACCTATACCGACAAGTTGCCGAAGATGGTGAATCCGTCGACCGGGCGAGTCCACACGAACTATGCACAGGCGGTCGCGATCACCGGACGTCTGGCGTCGAACGATCCGAATTTGCAGAACATTCCGGTGCGCACGGCCGAGGGGCGTCGTATTCGCGAGGCGTTCATTGCGCCGCCGGGCAGCCAACTGGTTTCCGCCGACTATTCGCAGATCGAGTTGCGCATCATGGCGCATATCTCGGGCGACGAAAGCCTGCTGCGCGCGTTTGCCAACGGCGAGGACATCCACCGGGCAACGGCGGCGGAAATCTTTGCCGTCACGCCGCTCGAAGTCTCTTCCGAGCAGCGTCGCTACGCCAAGGTCATCAACTTCGGTCTGATCTACGGCATGAGCGCGTTTGGCTTGGCCGCGAACCTCGGGATCGAGCGAGACGCCGCCAAGCAATACATCGACCGCTACTTCATGCGTTACCCCGGCGTGGCGCGTTATATGGACGAGACGCGCAAGAGCGCCAAGGCGCGCGGCTTTGTCGAGACGGTGTTCGGCCGCCGGTTGTGGCTGCCGGATATCAACGGTGGCAACGGCCCGCGCCGTCAGGCCGCCGAGCGCGCCGCCATCAACGCGCCGATGCAGGGCACGGCCGCCGATCTCATCAAGCTGTCGATGATCGCCGTGCAGCGCTGGCTGGACGATAGCGGCTTGCAGACGCGTCAGATCATGCAGGTGCACGATGAACTGGTGCTGGAAGTGCCTGATCACGAACTGGCCGAGGTTCGCAAGCGTTTGCCGGAACTGATGTGCGGCGTGGCAAAGCTGCGTGTGCCGCTCGTCGCCGAAGTCGGCGTTGGCGAGAATTGGGAACAGGCCCACTGACGCATTGGGCTGGGCTCACACCTAAAACACGGGCTGCGGCGCAAGCGGCAGCACGCTTTGACCGTCGCCACGAGCGCGTTCCTCAATAGCGGAAATAGGGATGCAGGCATACCCTAAGTCCGCACTCTGCGGTAAGGTAATCGCTATCGCCGGGCTGGCAGTTGCCGACCGGCCGGACGGTTTTCCAAGCACGGGGAGTTATCGTGAGTGTGCATCGAATTGTTGTGGTCGGCGGTGGCGCCGGCGGTCTGGAGCTTGTCACCCGGTTGGGCGACAAGTACGGGCGTGGCAAGGACGTTCAGATTACGTTGGTCGACCGTTCGCTGTCGCACATCTGGAAACCGTTGCTGCATGAGGTCGCCGCTGGTGTCATGGACACCGCGACGCACCAGCTTTCTTACGTCGCGCAGGCCAACTGGCACCACTTCGAGTTTGCTGCGGGCGAGATGATCGGACTGGATCGCACGGCCAAGACGATTCGGCTGGCTGCGGTGCCGGCGGCGGCCGACGAAGGCGAGGGCGACCTGCTGCCTGAGCGCACCTTGCCTTACGACACGCTCGTGCTCGCCATGGGCAGCACCACGAACTTCTTCGGCGTGCCCGGGGCGCAGGAAAATACCATTGCACTGGATACGGTCGAGCAGGCCGAGCGCTTCCGTCGTCGTCTGATGGCGGCTTGCGTGCGGGCGCAAAACGAGGCCGAAGCGCCGGCAGGGCAGAATGCCGCCCCGAGCGAAGGCACGCAGGGCGGCGGAGCGCTCGTGTCGGCATCGGCACGTCGCAAGGTCAATCTGGTCATCGTCGGGGCAGGGGCAACGGGCGTGGAGCTTTCCGCCGAGCTGCGCAACACGGCCGAAGTGCTTCGCTCTTACGGTCTGAAGCTCGATCCGCGCAAGGACGTGGGCATCACCATCATCGAATCGAGTCCGCGCATTCTGAAGGCGCTGCCCGAGCGCGTATCGGGTGCCGTTGCCGGGTTGCTTGGCAAGCTGGACGTCGACATTCTGTGCGGCGATTCGGTCGCCGAGGTGCGCAAGAACGAAGTGACCACCACCAGCGGCAAGGTGCTGCCGGCGGATATCACGGTCTGGTCGGCGGGGATCACGGCGCCGCCGGTGCTCGGTACGCTGGGGCTCGCCGTCAATCGCCTGAATCAGATCGAAGTCCTGCCGACGCTGCAAAGCAAGACCGATCCCGACATCTTTGCTTTCGGCGATTGCGCGAGTTGCGAGTGGCCGGAGCACGGCTTCGTGCCGCCGCGCGCGCAAGCTGCACACCAGCAGGCAAGTTTTCTGGTCAAGGCCATCGAGGCGAGGCTCAAGGGACAAAGCCTGCCGGCGTTCACCTATCGCGATTTCGGGTCGCTCGTCTCGCTGGGCAAGTTCAGCGCGGTGGGTAATCTGATGGGCGGGTTGATCGGCGGCAGCATGTTCATCGAGGGGCTCTTTGCGCGAGTGATGTACACGTCGCTCTATCGCATGCATGTGGCGGCGCTGCATGGTGTCTGGCGCATGATGCTCGATACGGTGGCCAACCGTCTGCGACGCTCCACCGTGCCGCGCGTGAAGCTGCATTGACGTTTGACGCGAGAGGAGCGAGTGCGCTGCCTCTCCCGTCAGAAGGCCTGACTCGGCGGGACGGTCGTGGTTTCGGAGGATTCCGACCACGAACGCGCCGGCGTCCGAGTGCAATGGCTTCCCCTCTCTAGTAATATCCGAACGTCCGGCCCCGGACCGACGGTTCTCCGTCGTTTCCGTTGGCGGTTATCCCGGCAATTCTTCTACCGACGCTTTTCTCTGGAGTGCGACATGTCGCAAGCGGATCTGGATAGTCTCGTGCCCGAAGTGGCGCCACGTAATCGACGCGATTTTCTGAAGACCGCAGTGGGTTCGGCGTTCGCGCTGGCCGTGCTGCCGGTGGCTGCGGAAACCATCACTACGGATACACAAGGCCTCGAGGCGGGCGAAGTCATGCTCGACGTGCCGGGTATCAAGATGCCGGTCTACTACGCGAAGCCGGCGGGCAAGACGCATTTGCCGACCGTGATCGTCGTCTCGGAGATCTTCGGGGTGCATCAGCATATTGCCGACATCTGCCGCCGCTTCGCCAAGCTCGGCTATCTGGCATTGGCGCCGGAACTGTTTGCACGCGCGGGCGATCCGCAGTCGTTGGGAACGATTGCCGAGATCCAGTCGCAAATCGTCTCGAAGACACCGGACAAGCAGGTGTTGAGCGATATCGACGCGACGCTCAAATGGGCGGTGGCCAATGGCGGCGATGAGAAGCGTCTCGGGATCACCGGTTTCTGTTGGGGCGGACGCGTGGCGTGGCTGTACGACGCCCATAACCCGAATGTGAAGGCGGCGGTCGCGTGGTACGGGCGCATCGTCGGCGACAAGAGCGCGAACTTCCCGCAGAACCCGATCGATATCGCGGGCAAGCTGCACGGGCCGCTGCTCGGTCTGTACGGCGGCAAGGACACGGGTATTCCAGTCGCAAGCGTCGAACAGGCGCGAGAGGCGCTGGCCAAGGGCAATGCGGCGTCGAAGGGCTCGGAGCTAAAAGTATTCCCGAATTCGGGGCACGCTTTCTTCGCGGACTACCGGGCGAGCTATGTCGAGGCCGATGCCAAAGAAGGCTGGACGCTGGCGTTGGACTGGTTCCGCAAGCACGGCGTAGCGTGAGTTGCCGATGTTGCCGATGGTCCGGCCGAACCGTCGGACGGAGTGAAGGCATCGGGCAAGTCCGGCACATTGTGCGTGTCGCGCCTATCGAGCGTGCCGGACGTTGTCGCGCTTTGTGGGCCGACGGTTTGCCTGTCACGGAAAAAGCTGGTTAAATCGCCGGCTTGCCTGCGGGAGAATCACCATCGACGCCATCTTCATATTCATCGTTATCGCCACGCTGGCTTCCGGCGTGCTGAGCCTTGCCGGGGCGGCATCGCTGTCGCTTGGCCTGCTTTCGAGGCTCATCGACAAGATGGTGAGTTTCTCGGCGGGCGTGTTGCTCGGCACCGCACTGTTGCATTTGCTGCCGGAGAGTCTGGAGTCGCACGTCGACGCTCACGTCATCACGCGCTGGCTGCTGGGTGGGCTGCTTGGGTTCTTCCTGCTAGAGAAGCTGGCGCTCTTGCGCCACAGCCACCATCACGAGGGCGACGGGCATCACCATGAACACGGGCATGACGCCCACGAAGCAGGCAAGGGCGGCTGGATGATTCTGGTCGGTAGCGCGATTCACAACTTTGCCGACGGTGTCGTGATTGCGGCAGCGTTTCTCACCGATCCGCGCCTCGGTGTGGCCGCAACGGTGTCGATCACCGTTCACGAGGTGGCGCACAAGCTCGGTGACTTCATGGTGCTGCTGAATGCGGGCTTCAAGCGTCGCAAAGCGTTGGTGCTGACGTTGGCGTCGAGCTTGACGGCCCTGGCCGGAGGCGTGCTTGGGTACTTCATGCTCGACCGTCTGCAAAGCCTGATTCCGTACCTGCTGGCGCTGGCGGCGAGCAGCTTTATCTATATCGCGGTGTCGGACCTGATGCCGCAAATGCAGCGCCGGACGTCGCCGCGCGATGCGCTGCCGCAGATTTTGCTGATTGCTGTCGGGCTGACGCTGGTGGTATGGCTCAACGGTCATGATCACGACCACGATCATGGGCACGACCATAAGGACGGCGGCAGCGCCCTCGCCATGTCGACGACGTCCCCGGTGATGGGGGCCGACGGCAGCGGCGTTGCGACAAATGGCAAGTCGCCACATTGATGGCGTCACGCGGTTCGCGACGATGATTGTCGGGGCCTGTCGCAATGAAGAAGGGCGTCCCTGCGGACGCCCTTCTTCATTTCAGCGGTGTCGACAGCGCAGATGCCATGGGCGACTTACGGCTGCGCTCCGGTGGCGACCGGGCGACGCTTGTCGGCACACCATTCACTCCACGACCCCGGATAGAGGCTGGCGCCGTGCAGTCCGGCCACCTCCATCGCGAGCAGATTGTGACAGGCGGTCACGCCGGAGCCGCATTGCGAGATGACCCGTTCCGGCTGGCGATCCTTGCCAATGACCTGGGTGAACTCTTCGCGAAGCGTGGCGGCAGGCTTGAAACGGCCATCAGGACCGAGGTTGTCCTTGAAGAAGCGATTGGCCGCGCCAGGAATGTGGCCGCCAATCGGGTCGAGGGTTTCGTTTTCGCCTCGATAACGATCCGGCGCGCGGGCGTCGATGACCAGACGTTCGTGAGACGTCAGATTGCGCTCGATGGCCGCTGCGTCTGCGGTCGTGGCGAGCGGCTCGCCGGGGCTGAAGTCGCCGGCCGGCGGCGTCTCGGGTGGAGCGGCATCGAGCTTGAACCCTGCGGCTTCCCAGGCTTGCAGGCCGCCGTCGAGCACCGCAACCGATTCATGGCCGAGCCAACGCAGCAACCACCACAGACGGGCCGCGTACATACCGCCCTGGGCGTCGTAAGCGACGGCCTGCTGGCCTTTCGAGAGCCCGCAGTCGGCCAGGTGCCGCACGAGTGCATCGCGATCGGGCAGCGGATGGCGGCCGTTCTTGCCGGTCGGCTTTCCGGACAGATCGCGTTCGAGGTGCGCGTAGAACGCGCCGAAGATGTGACCGTCAACATAGGCGGCTTCACCTGCCGCAGGATTGGCGAGGTCGAAACGGCAATCGAAGATGACCACCGGGGCACCGCCACCGGCGGCAGTTTGCATCAGCGCATCGAGATTTTGCGGACTGATGAGCGTGGTGAAATGCGTGTGAATCATGACGTCTCCGCAGACGGGCGTGGGGGAATCGTTCAGCGGGAACTGACCGAGCTGCTTGCCGGGCGGACGGTGCCCGCAACCACGTGGAGAGCACTGTCGGTGGCCGCGAGCGTTGCCGAGGGCGCTTGGGCGCCCTGGGGATACACATCCGGCGGCGGCCGTCAGGCCGGTGCCGACGGCCGGCGCAGTGCCGTCATGCCGCTCGCCACAATCAGCAGCATGCCGATCCAGCCGGCCAGTGCGGGCCAATCGCCCCAGACAAGCATGCTGATCAGTGTAGCGAAGATTACGCCGGAATATTGCAGATTCGCAGTGACAAGCGTGTTGCCCAGGCTGAAGGCGCGAGTGAGGGCGGTTTGCGCGATGAGCGCGGCAATGCCGATGCCGAGCATCAGTGCAGTGCCGCGCCAGGATAGCGGATGCATGCCTTCGATGGCGACCCAGCCGAGACCCAGCAGCACGCCGCCGAGCGAGAAATAGAAGACGATGCGCCAGTCGGGTTCGCCTGCCGCGCCAAGCTCCTTGACCTGCATGTAGGCGACTGCGGAGAACACACCCGAGACAACGCCTGCGACACCGCCACCCCAAGCCTGACTGTCGATGGTCGGCTGGAGCAGCAGCGCCACCCCGACGAATCCGGCAAAGATCGCGGCGACCAGGCGGAAATCGGTCCGCAGGCTGCCCCGCATGGCGGCAGTCGCCATGACGATCAGCGAAATCCAGATCGGCGACATGTAATTGAGCGTCATCGCCGTTGATAGCGGCAATTGCGTGAGCGAATAGAACCAGAGGCCGAGCGAGATGACGCCGGCCGTGCTGCGTTTGACGTGCGACCCAAGGTGTCGGGTACGGATCGTCTGACCTCGCAGGCCCGCGATCGCCAGCAAGACGATGACGCCGATAAGGCTGCGGTAGAGAACGATTTCGCCGGTGTTGTATTCGTTTGCCGCCAGCTTGATGAAGAGCCCCATCAACGTGAACATGAAGGCGGAGACCAACATCCAGAGCGATTGCATGGCGAATTGTGGCCGATGGACGGCGAAGAAGCGCGTTTTGTGCGGAACGCGGGCGACTCGTGCGGCATCAGTGGTTGCCGTGCGGTCATATCTGAAGCATGGCAACGATTCTAACGAAAACGGCGGACCGATGGTCCGCCGTTCCGTGAAAATTCGGCAAATATTTAATTCAGTCTCGCCGCCGCCACATCGTCGCCGGACAGGACTTCAGCCGGACGTTTCTGCATTCTCACTCGGTGAGAGGCTTCTGGGCCGAAGCGTTCAGAAGTCGCCCATCTGCCGACGCAGGAACTCGTGGAAATGTTGCATGCCGTCTTCCATCGGGCTCTGATAAGGGCCAACCTCAGACACGCCGCGCTCGAACAGGGCGCGACGCCCGGCGTCCATGCGCTCGGCGATCTCGTCGTCCTCGCGGGCCGTCTCCATGTACGCGGCACGCTCCGCTTCGATGAATTCGCGTTCAAAGAGCGCAATTTCCTCGGGGTAATAGAATTCGACGATGTTCGTCGTCTTCTGCGGACCGCGCGGAATGAGCCACGACACCACGAGCACATGCGGATACCACTCGATCATCAGATGCGGGTAGTACACCATCCAGATCGCGCCGAAGTCGGGGGGGACCCCTTCGCGGTAACGTAGCAGCACGTCGTGCCAGTCCCGATAGATCGGGCTGCCCGGCTTGGCGAGGCCTTCGTGCACGCCGACCGTCTGGACACTGTACCAGTCGCCGAACTCCCAGCTCAGGTCTTCGCACGAGACGAAGCTGCCCAGTCCCGGATGGAACGGCACGACATGGTAGTCCTCGAGATAAACCTCGATGAACGTCTTCCAGTTGTAGTTACATTCGTGCACTTCGACGTGATCGAACATGAAGTTCGAAAAGTCGAGATGGTGCTTCACGCCCAGGCGGGCGAGATCGGCTTGCACGTCGCGGCCTTCGGCTTCGAACAGCAGCCCGTTCCAGCGTTGCAGCGGGAACTTGCCGAGGTTCAGGCACGGCTTCTCCGGGAAATGCGGCGCGCCGAGCAGTTCGCCCGTCGTGTCGTAAGTCCAGCGATGGAGCGGGCACACGATGTTGCGTGCTTTTCCGCGCCCATTGAGCATGACCGCCTGGCGATGACGGCAGACGTTCGAGAGCAGTTCAATGCCGCTGTGCTCGCCCGCGCCATTGCGGACCAGCATGCGGCCTTCCTGCTCAGCCGGCAGGGCGAAATAGTCGCCCGTTTCCGGCACCATCAGTTCGTGACCTACGTAACGAGGCCCGTGTTTGAATAGGACTTCACGTTCGCGTGCGAGGAGCGCCTCGTCGAAATACGTGTAGACCGGCAATTGGCTCGAGGCCGGTTTCAATTGCAAAGCGCTGCTTAGATTGGACATTCCCACTCCCGTCGAGCTTGAAAGCAGTGAACAACCCAACCATCGAAAAATCGATTTAGGGAACCGACGATTATACCCGGTATGCACTGTCGGGGGCTGCTAAGTCCATGATTTGCGTTAAATATTGTCCGAAATTTGTCATCGCGAACGGTTTTCAGGCAATTTACGCTCTGCGAGCTGGCGCGCTTTTGCCGTAAAATGGAACATTCGACCTGAATTTTGCGTTTATGGCCAAGACTGCAAAGTCGCAAGACGCGGCGCCCGAGGTGCCGCAGGACCTGCCCGAGACCTACGAAGCTGCGCTCGCCGAGCTGGAAAAGCTTGTAGGGCGTATGGAGGGCGGTGAGCTGGGGCTGGAGGAGTCGCTCGGCGCCTACCGGCGCGGTGCTGTGCTCGTGAAGTACTGCCAGGGCCTGCTCGAGAAGGTGGAGCAGCAGGTCAAGGTGCTCGAAGGCGAAACGCTCAAACCGCTGGAGGCGGCGCGCGACGACTTCTGAACGACGTCTGGCCATAGGGCAATATGGCGACACGATAGCGCGACCTACGACCCAAAGCGTTCCAGGTTGGCCCCCGGGGCGACTCAATAACACGCACGGCCTGAAGGGCACGTGCAGGATGAAGACGATGGCGGATCAGAATATCAAGGCCTGGATGCAGGCCGTGCAGGCCCGTGTGGAACAGGCGCTCGACGCCGCGCTGCCCAAGGCAGCCGATGGCGGCTCGGCGCGACTCAACGAATCGATGCGTTATGCGGTGCTCGGTGGCGGCAAGCGGGTGCGCCCGCTGCTGTGCTTTGCCGCCGGCGAAGTGACGCAGGCCAGCGAGACGGCCCTCGATCGTGCGGCTTGCGCCGTGGAAATGATCCACGCCTATTCGTTGGTGCATGACGATCTGCCGTGCATGGACGACGACGATCTGCGCCGTGGCAAGCCAACGGTACACGTGCAATATGACGAAGCGACCGGCCTGCTCGCAGGGGACGGTCTGCAAACGCAGGCGTTTGCATTGCTTGGCGAAGCCACGGCCGATCTGAGCGCTGCGCAATCGCTTGCCCTGGTGCGCGAACTGGCGCTGGCTTCGGGGGCGCTTGGCATGGCTGGTGGTCAGGCTATCGATCTGGAGAGCGTCGGCATCAAGCTCACGCAGTCGCAGCTGGAAAACATGCATCGCCTGAAGACGGGGGCATTGTTGCGCGCCTCGCTGCGTATGGGAGCGATCTGCGGCCGTGCATTGTCTGACGACGAAACGGTGGCGCTGGATGCCTATGCCGCAGCCGTGGGGCTGGCCTTCCAGGTTGTGGACGATATTCTCGATACCACGGCCGATTCGGCCACGCTCGGCAAGACGGCGGGCAAGGATGCCGCCAATGACAAGCCGACCTACGTGTCGCTGATGGGCCTCGACGGCGCGCGTGCCTACGCAGAAAAGCTGCGTGCCGACGCGCACGCGGCGAGTGTGTCGCTTGGCAATGCGGACCGGTTGCGCGCTTTGGCCGATTACGTGGTCGATCGCATCAACTGACCGGCAGATTGGCCGGACTGGCAAGTTTCGAGGCGGCCTCCGAGCAGGACAGGATCACGGGATCCGGGGGCGGTTGCAGTAAACATAAGTAAGGGGCAAGGAGGGTCGGCGCGATCTCCCCACAGAACGCACCGGCAGGAGATCGGATCCGCTCACTGGGGGAGCTGCCCGATAAAAACGCCTATCTATGGAACGACGATGTACGAACTTCTAAATACCATCGATGACCCGGCCGCGTTGCGGCGTCTGGAGCGTCGCCAACTTGCGCCGTTGGCCGAAGAGCTGCGTGCCTTCGTGCTCGAAAGTGTGTCGCGCACGGGCGGCCACCTCTCGTCCAACCTCGGCACGGTCGAGCTGACGATTGCGCTGCACTACGTGTTCAACACGCCGGAGGATCGCATCGTCTGGGACGTGGGCCACCAGAGCTACCCGCACAAGATCCTGACCGGCCGTCGCGATGCGATGGGGTCGCTGCGTCAGCTCGGCGGTATTTCGGGATTCCCGAAGCGCGACGAATCGCCGTATGACACGTTCGGCACGGCGCACTCGAGCACGTCGATTTCGGCGGCGCTCGGTATGGCGCTGGGGGCGCGCACGAAGGGTGAGAACCGCTTCGGCATCGCCGTGATCGGCGATGGTGCCATGACGGCCGGTATGGCGTTCGAGGCGATGAACAACGCGGGTGTCCACGAAGACGTGCCGCTGCTGGTCATCCTGAACGACAACGACATGTCGATTTCGCCTCCGGTGGGCGCGCTCAACCGCTACCTCGCCCGTTTGATGTCGGGTCGATTCTATGCGGCGGCAAAGAAGGGCGTGGAGAAGGTGCTGAGCGTGGCGCCGCCGGTGCTGGAACTGGCGCGCAAGTTCGAAGAGCATGCGAAGGGCATGGTTGTTCCCGCCACGATGTTCGAGGAGTTCGGCTTCAACTACATCGGTCCGATCGACGGACACGATCTCGAATCGCTGATTCCGACGCTCGAAAACATCAAGAATCTGAAAGGCCCGCAATTCCTGCACGTCGTCACGCGCAAGGGGTACGGCTACAAGCTGGCCGAGGCCGATCCGGTGCTGTATCACGGCCCCGGCAAGTTCAATCCGGCTGAAGGTATCAAGCCGAGCACGAGCAGCAAGAAGACGTACACGCAAGTGTTCGGCGACTGGCTGTGCGACATGGCGGCCGCAGATAAGCGCGTCGTGGGGATTACCCCGGCCATGCGCGAAGGCTCGGGGATGGTCGAGTTCGAGAAGCGCTTCCCGGATCGGTATTACGACGTCGGTATCGCCGAGCAGCACGCGGTGACGTTCGCGGGCGGTATGGCGACCGAAGGCCTCAAGCCGGTCGTGGCCATCTACTCGACGTTCCTGCAACGTGGCTATGATCAGTTGATTCACGACGTCGCGCTGCAAAATCTGCCGGTCGTCTTCGCACTGGATCGCTCGGGTCTTGTTGGTGCGGACGGTGCAACGCACGCGGGTGCCTACGACATCGCTTATCTGCGCTGTATCCCGAACATGGTGGTGATGGCGCCGTCCGACGAAAACGAATGCCGCCAGATGCTCTATACCGGCGTGCAGATCGACGGCCCGTCGGCGGTGCGTTATCCGCGGGGTGCGGGCACGGGCGCGGCCATCGAGCAAACGATGACGGCATTGCCGATCGGCAAGGGCATTGTGCGTCGTGAAGGTCAGGCGCAAGCCGGGCGTCGTGTGGCGATTCTGGCGTTCGGCAGCATGGTGGCGCCGGCGCTTGCCGCGGCCGCGCAACTGGACGCCACCGTGGCCGACATGCGCTTCGTCAAGCCGATCGACGATGAGTTGATCGCACGTCTGGCTCAGACGCACGACTACCTCGTGACGGTGGAAGAGGGCAGCATCATGGGGGGCGCAGGTTCGGCGGTTGCCGAATCCCTGCTCGCCGGTGGGGTTACTCGACCCGTACTACAATTGGGCCTGCCCGATCGCTTCATCGATCATGGCGACCCGGCGGCGCTGCTCTCGGGCGTGGGGCTCGACGCGGTGGGCATCGCGAAGTCGATCTGTGCACGCTTCGACCTGCAGCCGCTGGAGGCCTCTCAGGCCGCCGGCAAGGTCGCGACGAAGCTCGTCGCCTGAACGTCCGGTAGTCCTGAATAGTCGAACGATCCGGCTTGCACGCCGGATCGTTTCGTTTTGCGTTACGTATTTTCCATCCCGTGCCGGGGCTCTCCGGCACGTTCCCGATGACTCTCGCCGGGGGCTTGCGAGCCGTGCGTCGGATACGTTTGCCCATTGCCTCCCCCCAAGTCGGCTTGCCGGCAAAGAAGGAAACTAGATGAATCAGATGAACCCCGCTTTCGTCATGCCGGACGTGCAGAGCACCGTCGATACCCGGCAGATTCCGATTCAACGCGTTGGTGTGCGCGGTGTGCGTCACCCGCTGTCGGTGCGTCTGGCCGATGGCGACGCGCAAGCCACTGTGGGCTTGTTCAATCTCGACGTGCATCTGCCGGCCGATCAGAAGGGCACGCACATGTCGCGTTTCGTGGCGCTGCTCGAAGCGCATCGTGCGCCGATGGACGTCGCAGGTTTTCGCGCGATGCTCGGCAGCATGCTCGATAAGCTCGAAGCCGAGGCTGGCCGAATCGAAGTGACGTTCCCGTACTTCATCAACAAGACAGCGCCGGTCTCGGGCGTGCAGAGCCTGATGGACTACGAGGTGACGCTCACCGGCGATGTGCGCAACGGGCAGACGCGTGTATGGCTCAAGGTGCTCGTGCCGGTCACCAGCCTGTGCCCTTGCTCGAAGAAGATCTCCCAATACGGTGCGCATAACCAGCGGTCGCATATCACCATCGACGCTGAAATTGCGGGCGATATCGCCGTTGAGGATCTGGTGCGCATGGCTGAAGAGGAAGCGTCCTGTGAATTGTGGGGGCTGCTCAAGCGTCCGGACGAGAAGTACGTGACGGAGCGTGCCTACGAGAATCCGAAGTTCGTCGAGGATCTGGTGCGTGATGTGGCAACACGCCTGAACGATGAGTCCCGTGTTGTGGCGTATGTGCTCCAGGCGGAGAACTTCGAGTCGATCCACAATCACAGCGCTTACGCCGTGATCGAACGCGACAAGCGCGTGGCGGCTTGACGTTATCACGTCGCCCTTGTGGCGACGTAACATGAAAAAACCGCTCTTCGGAGCGGTTTTTTTATTGGGCGTTTGCCGTGCGAGGCATTAGACGTTTCGCACGATATCGGCGAGATCCCAGCGCGGGCGAACGGTGTAAGCGTATTCGCTGTCGGCCTCGTCCGGCCAATGCTTGAGGCGCATGGCGCCAGCGAAGGCAATCATGGCACCGTTGTCCGTGCAGAACGCCAGGTCGGGGTAATGCACGCGATAGCCGCGCCGACGCGCGGCTTCGTTGAGTCCGGCGCGCAATTGCGCATTGGCCCCGACACCGCCGGCGACGACCAGCGTCTTCATGCCGGTCTGCTTGAGAGCGGCCATCGACTTGGCGACAAGTACGTCGACGATCGCGTCGACAAATCCTCGTGCGAGATCGGCCTTTTCCTGCTCGCAGACATTGCCTGCGAGGTTGCGAACTTGCGTGAGCACAGCCGTTTTCAAGCCGCTAAAGCTGAAATCGAGATTGCCGGAGTGCTTCATCGGGCGCGGCAGGTCGTAGCGGCCTGGTGTACCGAACTCGGCCAGGCGTGAAACTGCCGGGCCGCCGGGATAGCCAAGTCCCAACAGTTTGGCCGTCTTGTCGAAGGCTTCGCCTGCGGCGTCGTCCAGCGTTTCGCCCAGCATGGCGTATTGGCCGAAGGCGCGCACTTCCATCAACTGCGTGTGCCCGCCGGAGACCAGCAGTGCGATGAATGGGAAGTCGGGGGCGTCGGGAGCCAGCAGGGGGGAAAGCAGGTGGCCTTCCAGATGATGCACGCCGACCACCGGGCGATCGAGCGCGAAGGCGAGGGCGTTGGCGACACTGGCGCCGACCAGCAGCGCGCCGGCGAGTCCGGGGCCTTGCGTGTAGGCGATGGCGTCGACGGCGCCGAGCGTCTTGCCCGCCTGGGCGAGCACTTCCTCGGCGAGGGGCAGCGCGCGACGAATATGGTCGCGAGAGGCCAGTTCGGGCACCACGCCACCGTATTCGCGGTGCATGGCAATCTGCGAATGCAGTGCGTGCGAGAGCAGGCCGGCCTCGGTGTCGTAGAGGGCGAGACCAGTTTCGTCGCAGGAGCTTTCAATGCCTAGAACCAGCATGGCGAGAGGGAGTACGCGGAGCGTCAATAGAAGGGATAACCCTGAAGTATACCAGTCGACCTCTTCCCCCGCCGGTTACAATGCGCGCCATGGAAAAGTTCGATGTAGCGATTGTGGGTGCTGGCGCGGCCGGCCTGATGTGCGCGGCGGTGGCCGGGCAGTTGGGGCTGCGCGTGGTGCTCATCGATCATGCGACGCGCCTGGCGGAGAAGATTCGGATCTCGGGCGGCGGACGCTGCAATTTCACCAATATCAACGCCGGGCCAGCCAATTACTTGTCCGAGAATCCGCGTTTCTGCCGCTCGGCGCTGGCCCGCTATACGCCGCGCGACTTTCTGGATTTGCTGGGACGTCACCGTATCGCCTGGCACGAGAAGCATCGTGGGCAGCTGTTTTGCGACGAAAGTGCGGAAGACGTCATCGAAATGCTCCGCAAGGAGTGCGCGGCAGGTCATGTGCACTGGCGAATGCCCTGCGCAGTCCATACGGTTGCGTACACAGAGGCCGGCGGGGCACATCGCTATCATTTGACGACCGATGCAGGGCATATCGCGGCTAAAAGGCTTGTGATTGCGACCGGCGGCCTGTCGATTCCGAAAATCGGCGCGACGGATTGGGGGTACCGCATGGCCCGTCAATTCGGGCTGGAGATCGTCGAGCCGCGTCCTGCGCTGGTGCCGCTCATGTTCGACGCGTCGACATGGGCACCCTTTGCGGGTCTGTCGGGTCTGTCGCTGGAGGTCGAAGTCGGCACAGGTAAGGGGAAGGACGCCGGGAGTTTTGTCGAGGATCTGCTGTTCACGCACCGCGGGTTGTCGGGGCCGGCCATCCTTCAGATCTCCAGCTTCTGGACGCCGGGACAGCCAATTACCCTGAATCTGGCGCCAACGTCGGACATCGAGGCGGCATTATTCGAGGCGAAGGCTGCGTCGAAACGTCAATTGGCCAACTTGCTGGCGCAATGGGTGCCGGCGCGACTGGCTGACGCGTGGGTCGCCAATAGCGGACTTTCGCCGCAGGCGCGCGTACAGGAGCTGCCGGACAAGGCGTTGCGCTCGCTGGCTCAGGCTTTTTCGGGCTGGACGCTCAAGCCATGCGGGTCCGAAGGCTGGCGCAAGGCCGAAGTCACGCGAGGCGGGGTTGATACGCGGGGGCTATCGTCCGCAACGATGGAAGCCCGCAGTCAGCCGGGGCTGCATTTCGTCGGCGAAGTCGTGGACGTGACGGGGTGGCTCGGCGGCTACAACTTCCAGTGGGCCTGGGCGTCGGCAGTGGCTTGTGCCCGGGCGATGTCCGAAAGCGTCAAGGCCGGACGCGCGGGAGAGGACGCGCTGTCATAGACGGCCACTCTCGCGCTGTGATACGCTCTCACCTTCGTGGAGACGACGCATCAGTGGTTGTTTTCGGGACGTTTGTGACGACAGTTCAGGACGCCTCCGAAGTATTTGCCGGTGGTTTGCGTCTGACACGTCACCAGCCGAATGGGTGTCGAGCCCTGGGCCGGGGGCGGGTCCAGGTCTCCGGCGAGCCCGCTTGTGATCGCGTCCGTGATCGTCTCCCCAAGCGGGTTTTTGTGCTTTCTGCGCCCCGTTCGTCGCTGCGCCAGTTCATCGGCTGCGGTCGCATACGGTGAGCGCCTGATGGCGGTCGTCCTTTTCTTTGGGGCGGCATGCACTACACTGAAACGTATTCGAATTCCGGAACCCCTGCTCATGAGTCTGAAAGAACGCATCAACGAAGACATGAAGACGGCCATGCGCGCCAAGGCCGCCGACAAACTGGGGACCATCCGGCTGCTGCTCGCGGCAATCAAACAAAAGGAAGTCGACGAGCGTATCTCTCTTGACGATGACGCGGCGGTTGTCGCCATCGTCGACAAGCTGATCAAACAACGCAAGGATTCCATCAGCCAGTTCCAGGCTGCCGGCCGTACCGATCTGGCCGACAAGGAGGCTGCCGAACTCGAAGTGCTCCAGGTCTACATGCCGCAGCAGCTTTCGGCGGACGAAGTCGCGCAGGCGGTCAAGGCCGCCGTGGCGCAAACCGGCGCTGCCGGTCCGCAGGACATGGGCAAGGTCATGGGTGTGCTCAAGGGCCTGTTGGCCGGTCGTGCCGACATGACGGCCGTGTCCGCGCAAGTGAAGGCGGCGTTGGCTGCGTAATCCGGTGGTGCGGCAACTTGCCGTCGCTTGGGCGACGGTGCAGCACCGCATCGCGATGGCATCGATCCAGTGATTCCCCAGTCGTTCCTGCAGGACCTGCTCAACCGCGTCGATATCGTCGAGGTGGTGGGTCGCTACGTTCAGTTGAAGAAGGGGGGCGCGAACTTCATGGGGCTGTGCCCCTTTCATAACGAGAAGTCGCCCTCATTTACGGTAAGTCCCACCAAGCAGTTCTATCACTGCTTCGGGTGTGGCGCGCACGGCAGCGCGATCAGCTTCCTGATGGAGCATGCCGGACTCGGATTTGTCGAAGCTGTCGAGGAGTTGGCCCGCAACGTCGGGCTGGATGTGCCGCGTGAGGCGCCGCTGCCCGGCGCGCCGGCACCTGCTGCGCAACGTGCGCAAACCCTCGGTCTGGTCGACGTGATGACGCGGGCCTGCGACTATTACCGCAAGCAGTTGCGGGGTGCGCCGGTCGCCATCGAATATTTGAAGCGACGTGGCTTGACGGGCGAAATCGCCGCGCATTTTGGCCTGGGCTACGCCCCGGATGGCTGGCAGAACCTTGAGGCCGCATTTCAGGATTACCGCGACGACCAGTTGCTCGATGCCGGCCTTGTCATCGAGAGCGAGAAGGGCGAAGCGGGCGGCGCAAAGCGACGTTATGACCGTTTTCGCGACCGGATCATGTTCCCGATCCGAAACACGAAAGGGCAAGTGATCGCTTTCGGCGGACGGGTGCTGGACAAAGGCGAGCCGAAATATCTGAACTCGCCGGAAACACCGCTTTTCAGCAAGGGCAGTGAGCTGTACGGATTGTTCGAGGCACGCATCGGTATTCGCGATGCGGGCTATGTGCTGGTGGTGGAAGGCTATATGGACGTGGTCGCGCTGGCGCAGCTTGGCTTCCCGCAGGCGGTGGCCACATTGGGGACGGCATGTACGCCGATGCACGTTCAGAAGCTGTTGCGCCAGACCGAGACGGTGGTGTTCAGCTTCGACGGTGATGCCGCAGGCCGCCGCGCGGCACGCCGCGCGCTGGAAGCCTGTTTGCCGCATGCAGACGACAACCGGAGCTTCAAGTTCCTGTTCTTGCCGAGCGAGCACGATCCAGACAGCTACGTGCGTGAGCACGGCGCGGACGCGTTTGCCGACGAAGTGTCGCGCGCCATGCCGCTGTCGCAGTTCCTGATCGGCGAGGTGACGGCCGGCAAAGAGATGCATCAGCCCGAGGGCCGGGCGCGCGCGTTGTTCGAGGCGAAGCCGCTGTTGCAACAAATGCCGGCAAACGCGTTGCGGGGACAGATCCTGCATGCGCTGGCCGAGCGGGTGGGCAGTTCGATCGAAGAAGTCGCTGAGTTGTGCGAGTTGCAGATCGGCGCCGCGCGCCGTCAGAACACGTGGGACAAGGCGCCGGCCAAGCGCGAGAAGCGTCGCGTGGTGGGCACCGAGCATCGGGCATTGCAGAATCTGCTGATGTTTCCGGTGCTTGGGAATGAATTGACGGAAGAAGAGACCAAGATTTTGCTGGATGGGCGTCAACATGCCGAGATCTTCTCGGAAGTGCTGGCGCATTGCCGCGAGATGGGGGCGCAGGCCGAGTTTCGTTTCATGTCAGACCGGCTGCGGACGTCACCCAATTGGGCAAGCTTCGACGACATCATCCGCGAAATCCTGGCCTTCGAAGAGAATGCCCGTGACCTGTTGTTGTTCGACCCTGCCGATGAGGCGCAGGCCGAGCGTCGCGAGGAGCAGATTGCACTGCGGCTCACCGAGCTGCGAAGCGCGATTCGGCGCTTGCAGTACGACGGGCTGTGCGAGGCATTGGAGACGATTTTCAAGCGGCCGTCATTGACGTCCGATGAATTGCGCCACGCTCAGGCGCTGTCGCGGCAACGCGACGAATTGAAGCGGCTGCTGGCTCCGGTCGGCACAGGAGGCGCGCGAAGTTGAGGTAAGCCCGCGTGCTATAATGGAAAGTTTTCAGTGGGCTGTTTTCTGGCAAGCGAGATCGCTATGGCAAAGATGACAACGACCAGCGGAAAAAAGACGGTTATCCCTGCACCGAAGGCAAAGCGCGCCACAAGCGCGGCGGCGGCATCAGGTGGGAAGGGGGCGTCTCGTTCTGCGAAAGCTGGCGTTGCCGTAAAAGCGGGCGCGGTTGCGCAAGCCACGAAGAAGACAGCCAGCCAGGCAAGTTCGGCGAAGCGTACTACGCAAGTAAAGGCAGCCGCCGGCGCAAATAAGACGACCGGCAAGACGGCTGCGAAGGTGACCGATGTCACCAAACGCAAGAGTGCGACCGCCGCGAAGGTGGGGGCTGCGAAAGCGGCCAAGCCGACGGTGAAGTCCGAGCCGCCCGTCAAAGCGACGAAGACGGCAACGACCGCGAAGGCGACGGCAGGCGGGAAACCGCAGGCCCGACAACCCGCTGAAAAAAGCGCAAAGAGCGCAACTACCGCCAAGGCGTCGACCTTGGCGGGCCGCAGTACACCTGCAACGCGAGCCCCACGCAAGACCGGGGCTTCACGCAAACCCGAGGCAGTGGATGTCACGCCGGCAACAGTGGAACCGCCCGTCTCCAAGACGCGTGGCAAGGCCGCGAAGACCGCCGCTCCGGGAGTGCAAAACGTTGCAGCGAATACTAATGATCAACCCGTGAACGAAGATCAGACCAAAGTGGAAAAGCAGAAGGCGCGTGATCGCCGGGCAAAAGAGAAAGCACTGCTCAAGGACGCATTTTCCTCGCACCAGCCCGGTACGGCCGAGGAACTTGAGGAACGTCGCGGCAAACTGAGGACACTGATCAAGCTGGGCAAGGAACGTGGCTTCCTGACCTTTGCAGAGATCAACGACCACCTGCCCGACGACGTGGTGGAGGGCGACGCGCTGGAAGGCGTGATCGCAACGTTTAACGACATGGGCGTGGCCGTCTACGAGCAGGCGCCGGATGCTGAAACGCTGTTGCTCAACGACAATGCGCCGAACGCTGCAACGGACGACGAAGTCGAGGAGCAAGCGGAAGCGGCCCTGTCGACGGTCGATTCCGAGTTCGGTCGCACGACCGACCCGGTGCGTATGTACATGCGCGAAATGGGGACCGTCGAGCTGCTCACGCGCGAAGGTGAAATCGAGATCGCCAAGCGGATCGAGGAAGGCCTGAAGCACATGGTGCAGGCGATTTCTGCGTGCCCGACGACGATCGCCGAGATCCTGGCCATGGCCGAGAAGGTCGAGCGCGAAGAAATGCGCATCGACGAAGTGGTTGACGGCCTGATCGATCCGAATGCGGATGCCGTTGCGGCAGCCGCCTCCGAAGACGAAGATTTCGACGCGGATGCGGACGCAGACGCGGAAGAAGAGGAAGAAGAGTCGGACGAGGAAGACGACAGCAACAGCGGTGGCGGTGCTTCGGCTGCGCAGGTCGAGCAGCTCAAGCGCGACGCGCTCGCCAAGTTCTCCGTGATCGCCGAGTGGTTCGGCAAGATGCGCCGTGCGTTCGAGAAGGAAGGTTATCAGTCGAAGCCGTATGTGAAGGCTGGCGAAGCCATCCAGATGGAACTGATGACGATTCGCTTCACAGCACGCACGGTCGAGCGTCTGTGCGACACGCTGCGTTCGCAGGTGGACGAAGTGCGTAACATCGAGCGTGCGATCCTGAACATCGTGGTCGACAAGTGCGGCATGCCGCGCGCGGATTTCGTGCAGCGTTTCCCGGGCAACGAAACCAATGTCGACTGGATCTACACCGTGGTGGCCGATAACAAGGCCTACAGCTCGGTGGTGGAACGTAACGTGCCGGCCGTGCGAGAACTTCAGCAGAAGTTGATCGACTTGCAGGCACGCGTGGTGTTGCCGCTCACGGAACTCAAGGACGTCAATCGCAAGATGGCGGAAGGTGAGCGTCGTGCCCGCAAGGCCAAGCGTGAGATGACCGAAGCGAACTTGCGTCTGGTGATCTCGATCGCGAAGAAGTACACGAACCGTGGTCTGCAGTTCCTGGATCTGATTCAGGAAGGCAACATCGGCCTGATGAAGGCGGTGGACAAGTTCGAATATCGTCGCGGTTACAAGTTCTCGACGTATGCCACGTGGTGGATTCGTCAGGCGATTACGCGTTCGATTGCGGATCAGGCACGTACCATCCGTATTCCGGTGCACATGATCGAAACGATCAACAAGATGAACCGGATTTCGCGTCAGATTCTGCAGGAGACCGGTGTTGAGCCGGATCCGGCAACGCTGGCCGAGAAGATGGAAATGCCGGAAGACAAGATCCGCAAGATCATGAAGATCGCGAAGGAACCTATCTCCATGGAAACGCCGATCGGTGACGACGACGATTCGCATTTGGGCGATTTCATCGAAGATACTGGCACGGTAGCGCCTGCTGACGCCGCATTGCATGGTAGTATGCGCGACGTCGTGAAGGACGTGCTTGATTCGCTGACGCCGCGCGAGGCCAAGGTGCTGCGCATGCGGTTCGGTATCGAGATGAGCACGGACCATACGCTTGAGGAAGTGGGCAAACAGTTTGACGTGACGCGCGAGCGTATTCGTCAGATCGAAGCCAAGGCGCTGCGCAAGCTGCGTCACCCGAGCCGTTCCGACAAGCTCAAGTCGTTCCTCGAAGGCAATTGATTGCTGCTGAGCGAGCGCCGGTAGTTAAGGGCCGTTAGCTCAGCGGTTAGAGCAGGGGACTCATAATCCCTTGGTCGCTGGTTCGAACCCAGCACGGCCTACCAAGAAGTAAAGAAAAGCCCTTGACGGTGACGTCAAGGGCTTTTTTATATCGACTCCCACCGAGCGCCCGCCTCTACGCGTGGCGCATCAAACCGGTTGCTGCTGCGTCGTGCAGTGAATGCCGCCGCCACCATTGGCAATCCCATCGATGTTGAGCTGCACGATTTCGTGTTTGGGAAACAGATCGCGTAGCTTGTCTCGCGTACTCCTGTCGGTCTGCGTGTCGCCGAATTGCGGCGCGATGATCGCACCGTTGCACACGTAGAAGTTGATGTACCCGGCGGCAAACGTCTCCGACGCGTAGGCGCTGCGCACATGGTTCGGCCCAGGTAATACGACCACTTGTAGCTTGCGGCCGGTAGCATCCGTCGCCTGCCGCAAAATCTCAAGATGGCGAACCGTCACCGCGTGGTCATAGGAGGCGGTATCGTTCTCGAGGTGAGCGACGACGACCCCGGGCCGCACGAACCGCGCGTAGAAATCGGTGTGACCGTCGGTGATGTCCTTGCCGGCAATGCCCGGTAGCCAGATGATCTTGCGCACGCCGAGAAGACGTTTCAATTCCGTCTCGCACGCCGACTTGCTGACACCCGGATTGCGATTCCGGTTAAGTACGCAGCTCTCCGTGATGATGGCCGTGCCTTCGCCGTCGACTTCGATGGCACCGCCCTCGAGCACGAGCGGCGTGTTGAGCAAACGCTCGCCGACGTTTCGGACAACGAACCTGGCCACCATGGCGTCGTCCCTGTGTGCCTGCTTTGCTCCCCAGCCGTTGAAGTTGAAGTCGACACCCGCCTTTTCGCCATTGCGCGAGCGAACGAAGACGGGCCCCGTATCCCGTATCCACAGATCGTCGATGGGCTGCACGATCAGGTTGACGGTGCTGCCGCACATGCGCTGGGCGTCGTCGTAGTCCTTCTCGCCTACCAGCATATTGACCGGCTCGAAGCTGCCGATGCTTTTCGCAATACGGGTCAAGCTTTCGCGCGCCGCCCGTTGCAGACGACGACCCCAGAGGGCTTCGGGGGCCCCGAATGCCATCCATGTGGCGGCATGACGTTCGCCCTCATCAGGCATGATCCATTCGATCTCATTACCGTCCGAATTGCCCTTGGGGCCCACCTTCGCCGACCCGGCCAGACTGCCGCCCGCCGTCCCGGCGAAGAGCGTCGCGCCCGACGCTGCGATGCCTCGTTTCAAAAAAACACGTCTCGTTTGCATGGCCCATTCTCTGACGATTGCCGCACGGCTTTGCCATCGAGTGACCGCTTGTGCGCAGGCGAGTCTGGCAGTTCACGCAGTTTGAAGCCCATCACCAATAAAGAAAAACGAGATTTCTTGCTATTATCAATTAATTTTTCTCATATCTTGAGGCGGCAATGGCTCACCAGCGAATTCCGTCGCTCAAGTTGCTCATGGGGTTTGAGGCGGCTGCTCGCCATGGCAACTTCTCGCGCGCGGCGGACGAGTTGCATGTCACCCAATCGGCGATCAGTCATCAGGTGCAGCAATTGGAGGAAGAGGTCGGGCAGCCACTGTTCCGCCGGGTGGGGCGTGGCGTGGAGTTGACCGTGGCGGGCGAGGTGCTCCGGCGAAGCGTCCAGCGCTCGGTGGGGACGCTGCGCAGCGGCCTCGATCGCATCGCCACTTATCTGGACCCGGGGCTCGTCGTGATCGCCGCTCCCGCCGAGTTATTGCACGGCTGGCTGAGTCCACGCATCGATCAGCTACTGGTGCGGCATCCGGCGCTTTGCCCGATGTTATCGACTGACGAATCGGCGCGATTCATCGACGAGACCGACATCGACATCGCGATTGCCGATCGGCCGCTGCAACAAGCCGGTCTGATGGAAGTGCCGTTTCTGAAAGATGAGTGGGTGGTGGTCGCCAACGATGGGCTGGCTGCACGATTGGCGGACCTCCCGGCAGCCAGGCATCCCGAGCATGCGTCGCTGATTTGCCTCGAAGAGAGTTTCACGCGGGACGATACGGCTGCGCTCTTTCGCCATCAACTCGCACCGTTTCGCAAACACGTCATTTATGACGACGAACGTCTCCTGCTCGATGCGGCCTTGCGCGGTCGTGGCATCGCGTGCGTCTCACGTCTGGTGGCCGACGAAAGCCTGACGCAGGGACGGCTGCGCGTCCTTGCCGACTATCCGCGCATCGAGGGCACCACGTGGTGGGTGTCCCGGGTCGCCGGCGAGCCCCGCTCGCCGGTGGTGACCGATGTGTTCGAGTGGTTGATCGCGAGCGCGCAGTAAGTCAGCGCGCAAGCCTCATCAAGCCGACACCGGCTTCGTATCTCGGCGGCCGGTATCCGGCCCAACGCCTGGGCGTACCTGAAGCATCGCAAACACGCCGACGGCGGTGGCCACGGCGGTCGCCACGAACATCGACGAGTAGCCGTACTTGGCCGACAGAATGCCGGCGAGCGTCGGCGCGAGCACGGCTGCGATATTCGCGATGAAGTGCATCAAACCACTGAACGTACCCACGCGCGTGGGCGCCGTGTCGATCACCACAGCCCAGTACACCGAGTTCGGCAGCGCGTTCAGCGCATTACCGAGCGTCATCAATGCAATCACGGCCCACACGCTGGTCGCCTGCGAGACCATCAGGAAGCACAACGTCGTGCAGGTCAGCGCGGCCGCAGCGAACCAGCTACGTGCGATGACCAACTTGCCCGTCTTGCGATACAGCCAGTCGGAAATGCGTCCGCCGAGCAGCACCGTAATGCACGCGCCCGTCCAGGGAATCATGCCGATGTACCAGAGCGACGACAGCGTGAAATGAAACTCGTCGGCGAGATATTTCGGCGTCCACGTCAGCAGCATGAAGTTCACGTAGATGAACGCAAAGTAGCCGATCGAGTTGAACACCAGTGTCTTGCTCTTGAAGAAGCTCCACCACGGCATATCGCTCGCGGCAGCGGCGGCAGACGGGTTTTGCGCCGGACGTCCCGCCTGAATCAGCGCCACTTCGGCGGCGTTCACACGCGGATTGTCTTCCGGACGGTTCGTATAGACACGCGCAAACAGTGCGATCAGCACGAAGCCCGCGATACCGAGCACGATATACATCGTGCGCCAGCTATCGGTAAGCAACAGCAAACCGACGGCGACCGGTGCGGTGAGCAGGGCGCCGAGCGGCGTGCTCAGCAGCCCGATGGACACCGCGAAGCCGCGCTCCGACGGCGATGCCCATGCCGCCATCGTCTTGTTGATGATGGAGTAGGCGGGGCCTTCGGCAAAGCCGAACAGTACGCGGATCGTGGCGAAACCGGTCAGGGCCGAGCCGCCGAGCACGGCGATCCCGAGATCACCTGCCCAAATCATGGCGATGGCGAATGCCGACCACGCCACACCGGCAATGACCCACACCTTCTTGGCGCCCACGCGGTCGGCCAGTGCCCCGCCGAACAGCGCGCCGAACATATAGCCGTAACCGAAGTAGCCAAGGACCGCGCCCCAGCCGGCCCGATCGAAACCGTATTCCGACGTGATTTGCGCGGCCGAGTACGAAATCGCGCCACGGTCGATGTAGTTCACGAGGGCGATCACCACGATCAGCGCGAATACCGCGAACCGGTAGCGGGTCGCCCCGGCGGCCGGATGGCCCACAGTGGTTGGTTCCATTGACGTCTCCTAAGTGTTGGGTTTTCTGCGAAGCACCCGATGCCCTTCGCAAACGATTGTCGATTATATATAATGCACAATGCATATCAACTGAAATCAAAAACCTGTCCACCATGCCCAATTCGCTTCCCGTGGTTGCTGTCGCTTCGCTTGGCGGCACGATCAGCATGACCCCGTCAGACGCCGCCGGCGGCGTCGTGCCGACCCTCGACGCCACGCAACTGGCCCGCTCGGTCCCTGGTTTGTCCGATGTGGCGACCATCAAGACGGCGTCGCTTCGTCAATTGCCCAGTGCTTCGCTGGGGTATGCCGACCTGATGGATGCACTCGCGTGGGCCGAGCAGCAGATTGCCGACGGCGCAAGTGGTGTCGTGCTGACGCAGGGCACCGATACGCTTGAGGAAACGGCGTTCCTGCTGGATCTGTTCTGGAAGTTGCCCGCGCCGCTGATCCTGACCGGCGCCATGCGTGCGCCACAAGCGGCGGGGGCCGACGGTCCCGCCAATTTGCTGGCGGCGGTGCGCACGGCCGTGCATCCCGACAGCGTTGGTCGCGGGGTCCTCGTGGTGATGAACGACACCGCCCACTACGCCCGTTGGGTGAGCAAGGGCGACGCGCTGGCGGTGCAAGCTTTCGTGTCGCTCGATGGTGGTGTCGCCGCGCGGCTTGTCGAGGGACGTCCGACATTCTTTCATGCCCGCCAGACACGTCCGCAACCGCTGTCGCGACCCGCAGGCGTCTGGCCCAAAGTGGCGATGGTGACGGCCGTGCTGGGTGACGACGGCGAACTGGCGGAGGTGGCAGTCCGGGGCGGCTACGAGGCGCTGGTGATTGCGGCGCAGGGCGCGGGTCACGTCTCGTTCGGATTTGCGGAACGGATAGGTGCGCTGGCAGCGCAGGTGCCGGTGGTGATCGCCAGCCGTGCGGCAAGCGGCTCGACGGCATCGCAGACTTATGGTTATGTCGGGGCGGAAATCGACCTCGCCCGGCGGGGTGCACACCTGTGCGGATGGCTCTCGCCGCTCAAGGCGCGCTTACTGGTGACGGCGTTTCTGGCCTCGGGTGTAGCGCCCGGTGCGGTTGGAGAAGCGCTGGCAAATTGGAGTAAACTCACGCGTCAATAATCTACACACGGCACCCCTTTGAAAAGCATGTCCTCCGCATCTGCCAGCGTGTCCGGCACGACTGGCACGTCGGGCCGTCGCCGGCTCACGGCATATCAATATGCCATCGAGACACTGCGTACCGAGATTCTGCAAGGGAACCTGAAGGCGGGGGACCGCCTTCGGCAGGACGATCTCGCACGCCGTCTCGAGATGTCGACGACGCCCGTGCGCGAAGCGCTGCGCACACTCGTCTCGGAAGGACTAGTGTTTTTCGACGTCCACCGCGGTGCCGTGGTGCGGGGTCTCACGATCGAGGACGTCAACGAGTTGTATCGTCTGCGCAAGACGCTGGAACCGATGATGGCCGAGCAGGCGCTGACCACGATTCGGGAAGACGACATCGCGCAGGCGCAGGCGTTGCACGCCGAGATGCTGGCGACGTCGGACGTCGCCAAATGGACCGAGCTGAATCAGGCGTTTCATGCGGCGCTGTGGGCGTCGCAAGACAATTCACGTCTGGCGCATCTGATCAAGACGTTGCGCGATGCTTCGGGGCCCTACATTGCGCTGTCGCTCTATATGCGTCCCATACACGTCGATGTAAGCAATCAGGAGCATCAGAAGATGCTCGACGAATATCGTGCCCGCGACGTGGCAGCCATCCGGCGCCATACGGAAGACCATCTCGACGCCACGCTGCGCATCATCGTCAAGGCCATCGAGCAGACTGAAGCCGAAGCTGCGGCCAACGACTGACGCCGAAGTCCATTCCGGGCCAATAGACGGCAGGTAGGTAGGAGCACGAATGAACAGAATGGTCAGCCGAATGCGGCTGGCCTTTTGCAATTTCGGGTTAACACCTAAAGTTTTGGCGGGGCGGGCCGTAAGTCAGAGGGTGGACCTCCACCTCGTGGAGTCGGTGGCCTGGCGCCGGCTCCTGTCTTTTGACCCCCCTAGCCGCAGGCCTGCCTGTCCCGACCGCATGACAGTATCTTCGCTTAGAACACGCATCATTCTGATCGCGTGTGCCACCGTTATTGGTGCACTGATCCTCTCCGGCATTACCACATACGTCATCGTGCGCAGCAGCATGATGTCGACCATCGCCAACACGCTCGACGCCGTGGCGCGCGGCAACACGCTTGCCGTGGAACGCTGGGCAGCGGCCAAGGGCCAATCGGTCGTAGGCACCGCCGCCGCCGTCGAAAAGGGCGAGCAGGGTGTGGCGTTGACCAAACTGCTTGGCGCTACGAACGGTTTCCCGATCTCAAGCATCGGCTGGAGCGACAAGTCTTACTTCTCCAGCGGCCCCACGCCGCCCGATTACGATCCGACCGCACGCCCCTGGTACAAGGGCGCCACGGGCGCCGGCAAGCTGACGGTGGTCAAGCCCTATGCCGACATCGCTTCCGGCAAGCTCTACGTCTCGTTCGCCGCGCCGATCCTGCGCGACGGGCAAACGCTCGGTGCCGTGAGCGGCGCTGTGCCGCTCGACGCCGTGCAGGAAGTCGTCAAGGCCGTGCATCCCACGCCTTCGAGCCTCGCGTTCGTGGTGTCGCGCGACGGCCTCGTGATCGCTCACCCCGACGAGAAGCTCATGCTCAAGCAGTCGAGCGACCTCGCGCAATCGCTCACGCCTGAAGCGCTAGCAGGTCTCGAACGCGCCACCGAGCCGTTGGAAGTCGAGCTTGGCGGCGCTGCCAAACTGCTCAAGGTGCAGCCCGTGCCGGGCACCGACTGGCTCTTCGTCGTCGCGCTCGACAAGGCCGAAGCGACGGCTGGTCTGTCGCGCGTGCTGAGTGCCACGATCATTACGTTGATCGTGCTGACGCTGTGTGCCATCGGTATCGCGAGCTTCTTCACGTCGCAGGCGTTCCGCCGTCTGTCGCAAGTGCGCGACGCGATGGATACCATCGGTTCGGGCGGTGGTGATCTGACGCGCCGTCTCGATGTCGTCGGTCACGATGAAGTTGCGCAGATCTCGCGCTCGTTCAATGCGTTCGTCGACAAGATCAGTACGGTCATGATCGACGTGCGTGCCGGTGTGCACGGCATGACCTCGGCGACGAGCGAGATCGAGATGGGTAACCGTGATCTGTCGCAGCGCACGGAAGCCTCGGCGGGCACGTTGCAGGAGACCTCGGCGGCGCTGACCGAACTCACGGCGAGCGTCAAGCAGACGGCCGAAGCGGCCGAGCACGCCACGCGTCTGGCAAACGAAGCCAGCGAAGCCGCAGCGCGTGGCGGCGAGGTGGTGACGGGGGCTGTCACAACGATGAGCGAGATTGCGAAGTCGTCGGAGCGCATTACCGAGATCATTAGCGTGATCGATGGCATCGCCTTCCAGACGAACATTCTCGCGCTGAACGCCGCAGTCGAAGCCGCACGGGCAGGGGAGCAGGGCCGTGGCTTTGCCGTTGTCGCAGGCGAAGTGCGCACGCTGGCACAACGCAGCGCTGCCGCCGCGCAGGAGATCAAGGCGCTGATCGAAGCGTCGGTGCAGAACGTCACGAGCGGCACGCAACGCGTGCAGGCGGCGGGCAATACGATGGGAGACATCGTCGACGGGATCTCGCGTGTGCGTCGTCTGATCGGCGAGATCCATAGCGCCATGACCGAGCAAAGCACCGGCATCAGCCAGATCGATCGCAGTGTGGCGGAAATGGATCAGTCGACGCAGCAGAACGCAGCGTTGGTGGAAGAGTCTGCGGCGGCTTCGGCCATGCTTAGCGAGCAGGCGCGTAATCTGGCCGATACGGTCGCGCTGTTCCAATTGCGCGAACCTGGCCGCCATGGCGTCACGGTGGTTCGCAGCCACCCCAATGGCTCGCGCGATTCGCATCGCGACGAACCGGCGCTCGCCGCCTGAGCGAGCGTTCCGCGGCGCTAACGCTCCCACTCCCTCCTGAGCGAGGCCGGCACGACCGCTGCCGGCCTGCGCGTTGCTTCCCCTCTCGTCGGATTTTGTCGCAGAATAGATGCCACATCCGGCGGGCATCGTTTCGCAAACGTCGTAGTCTCGATTCTCGCTGGCCAAGATCCCAACATCATGAGGAGATGCGCCATGGCGAATCAGCAATACTCAGGCGGATGCCATTGCGGCGATTTGCGATTTACTGCAAATGTCGATTTGTCCAAAACAATTGCGTGCAATTGTTCGATCTGCAAAAAGCGAGGATTGATTCTCGCTTTTTCCCCAATTGCGGAATTCTCGCAAACCGCGGGTGTAGGGAAAGCGCGCGAATATCTTTTCAATAAGCATGTCATTCGTCACCAGTTTTGCCCGACATGCGGTGTCGAGGCCTTTGCGTTCGGCGAAATGCCGGACGGTGCGAAAATGGCCGCCGTCAATGTTCGCTGCATCGATGGCATTGATCTGGATACGGTGCATCCAGCGCCATTCGACGGTGCAAGCAAGTAGGCCGTGCTGGATCGCCTTGCGAGTCACGCCGCGTTGCAGGACGCCGTGACTCCCGAAAGCGTTTTGCGAAATATCCGTGCAAATAGATGAATAAATATATCTTCACGGATATTTTTGAGAGTTCGGAAATGATCGGTTTGTGTTGTGAAACCGGCATTCGAATCAATGTGTTAAGTGCTCTGTTTTTTCGCTCCCGGAATGTTTTGAAAGCCATTGCGTGAGAATCGAGGGTTTATTGGCTCAAGATTCTTGAATGGTCACCCGTTATGCCGTGCGATTGTTGTCGTTTTATCGCATAGGGAGCGGGCATGAAGTTCTTGGGTAGTCTCAAAATCGGCACACGGTTGACCATCGGGTTTGCCATTACGTTGGTTCTGCTGTGCATCGTGGGTGGCATGGCGGTGTTCCAGGCGTCGCGCATTTATGGCGGTACCCGCGATCTGGCCGACAACTGGCTGCCCAGCGTGCAGACGCTCGGTACCGCACAGGTCGCGGCCAACGCAGCGCGCCGCGCCACGCTCGCCACGCTGCTGACGACGGTCGACAGCACTCGGGCGGACGAAACGAAAAAGCGCCAGGCGTCCATCGATCTGATGAACAAGACGCTCGACAGCTACAACAGCATGGTGGCCTCGGACGAAGACCGTCGCGCGTATGACGCCGTGCGCGCCGCCTGGGCAAGCTATCTCGAGGTCGATAACCGTGTGGCCGATCTGGAAAAGGGCGATGACGCAGCCAAGGAGCAGGCGCGCACGCTTGTGATGACCGACGCCGTCAAGCGGTTCGCGGTGCTCAGCGACAGGCTCACCGAACACGTGGCGGTGAACCGTGCCGGCGCACAGGCGGCGAGCGAGGCGGCCGCCAACAACTATCACACCGCTTTTATCGCTGCCGTTGTGCTGATCCTGCTGGCACTGGGCGTGAATATCGTGATTGCGCTGGTCATCACGCGCTCGATTACGGTGCCGATCGGTCGCTGCGTCGACATCGCACAGACGGTGGCCCGGGGCGATCTCAGTTCGCGTATCGACGTGCACGGCAAGGACGAACTCGCGCAATTGCTGGGGTCGCTGCGCGATATGAACACGAAGCTGGCGCAGGTCGTGGGGCAAGTGCGTCATACCAGCGAGAGCATTGCGACGGGGTCGGCGCAGATCGCCGCCGGCAACACCGATCTGTCGTCGCGCACCGAACAGCAGGCGGCGTCGCTGGAGGAAACGGCGGCGAGCATGGAGGAACTGACGACCACCGTCAAACAGAACGCCGACAACGCGGAGCAGGGTAATGTGCTGGCAACGAACGCGTCGCATATCGCCCAGCGCGGCGGCGAGGTGGTGCGTCAGGTGGTCGAGACGATGCGCGAAATTTCCGAAGGGTCGGCTCGCGTCTCGGACATCACGAGCGTGATCGAAGTGATTGCGTTCCAGACCAACATCCTCGCGCTCAATGCCGCGGTGGAAGCGGCGCGCGCCGGAGAGCAGGGCCGCGGCTTCGCGGTCGTCGCCGGGGAAGTGCGCACGCTCGCGCAGCGCAGCGCCAATGCGGCGAAGGAAATCAAGGAGCTGATCGATGCGTCGACGCGTCAGGTCAGCGACGGTGCAAAACTCGTCGCCGAGGCGGGTAGCACGATGGACGAGGTGGTGCACGCCGTCAAACGCGTGACCGATCTGATGGCGGAGATTGCCGCCGCGTCGACCGAACAGCGCACGGGCATCGAGCAGGTCAATCAGGCGGTGATGCAGATGGATACCGTGACGCAGCAGAACGCCGCGTTGGTCGAAGAAGCCTCGGCCGCCGCACAATCGATGGCAGCGCAATCGGGCGGTCTGCGTGAACTCGTGTCGATCTTCACGCTGGAGGGGGCGGCAAATCAGGGGCATCGCGCGCAGCGACTGTCGGCCTGAACGCCCGTCGTCGGGCTGCAAAAAGGTAGGAGGTAAAAGGCGGCTCGCCAGCGATCGCCGGCGAGCCGCGAATGCCTGAACACTCTCACCAGCGTTCGGCCCACAGGACCGCATGCGTCCCATGTTCTTCTCGGCATCGACCTTGACCATCGATGCCGGTCAATCGGCGTCCGGCCGCCCGCCCCCCGGCGTCGGCAACCGGCGCCGATGTCATTTCCCTGCCAGCATCGAACCGCGTTCGCGCAAGTTGACGTGCATGTCGAACGCGCGTTCCAGCGCGTGCGGCGTCTGACCGCCGTAACGCAGTGCGTCGCGGTAATAGTCGCGCAGGACTTCCCGATAGCTCGGGTGTGCGCAGTGATCGATCACCAGATTCACGCGCTCGCGCGGGGCAAGCGTGCGCAGGTCGGCCAGACCTTGTTCCGTCACGATGATGTCCACATCGTGCTCGTTGTGATCGACGTGCGGCACCATCGGGACGATGCTCGAAATCTTGCCGTCTTTGGCAATCGACTTGGTGGCGAAGATCGCCATGCGAGCGTTGCGGGCAAAATCGCCCGATCCGCCGATACCGTTCATCATGTGCGTGCCGCCGACATGCGTGGAATTCACGTTGCCGTAAATGTCCGCTTCGAGGGCTGTGTTCAACGCAATCAGCCCCAGTCGGCGAATGACCTCCGGATGGTTGCTGACCTCTTGCGGACGCAGCACGAGCTTGTCGCGATAACGCTCCAGATGTTTGAATACGCGGTCCTGCACCGCCTGGGACACCGTGATCGACGAGCCCGACGCGAATACCATCTTGCCGGCGTCCATCAGCTCGAACGTCGAGTCCTGGAGCACCTCGGAATACATCGTGAGGTCGTCGAACGGCGAATCGATGAAACCCGTGAGCACCGCATTGGCGATGGTGCCGATTCCGGACTGAATCGCGGGCAGCGTGCGTGGCAGACGACCACGCGAGACTTCATGCTGGAAGAATTCGATGAGATGGCCGGCAATGCGCTGCGTGTCGGCATCGGCCGGCAGGGCATTGGAGGCGCTGTCCGGCGTGTCGGTAATGACGATGGCGGCGATTTTCTCCGGCGCAATTTTCACCACATTCGTGCCGACACGGTCACGCACGTCAACGATGGGCAGCGGCGCGCGATGCGGACGTTGACCCGGAATCCAGATGTCGTGCATGCCCTCGAAGGCTAGCGGTTGCGCGAGGTTGATCTCGACGATGACCTTTTCTGCGAGGATCGCGAAGCTCGCCGAGTTGCCGACCGACGAACTGGGTACGAGCCCGCCGTCTTCGGTGATGGCAACCGCCTCGATCACCGCCACGTCGAGCTTGCCGAACTGGCCGGTGCGCAGGAACTCGACCGTCTCCGACAGATGCTGATCGACGAACATCACCTCGCCGCGATTGATGGCGCTGCGCAACGTCGTGTCGACCTGAAACGGCAAACGCTTGGCGAGCACACCCGCTTCGGTCAGCGTCTTGTCGGAATCGTGCCCCAGCGATGCCCCGGTGATCAACGTGATCTTCATCGGGTGGGCCTTTGCGCGCTTGGCCAGCGCGATCGGCATGTCCTTGGCGTCGCCGGCGCGGGTGAACCCGCTCATGCCGACCACCATGCCGTCGCCAACGAGCTTTGCAGCGTCGTCGGCGCTCATCACCCGGTCGCGTAGCGACGCCAGGCGGATGCGGTCTTCATACATCGTGAGGCTCCTCGTCTCTCTTATTCGAATCTCTTGATCTCTTGGCGCGGTGACCCGCCATGCGGCCCTGAGCGCTTGACTCGAAGTGTATTGACCCGTCGGTCACATTTCCAATATATTGAACACGTCATTTTCATACTTTTTATGTATTATTGGTGCGAACCCCGGCGGGGCCGGGCTGACAGGGGAGTCGTGATGGAATTGCGGCATTTGCAATATTTCATTGCCGTGGCCGAAGAGCGCCATTTCACGCGAGCCGCCGCGCGTGTCGGGATTCAGCAACCGCCGTTGAGTTTGCAGATACGGCAGTTGGAAGCGGAGCTGGGCGGCCCGCTGTTCGTGCGGTTGCCGCGCGATGTGGTGCTCACGGCGTTAGGCGAGGCGTTTCTGCCGGAAGCGCGACAGATTCTGGAGCGGGTGGAGCGCGTCAAGCGCCGCATGCACCAGATGTCGCGCGGCGAGGCGGGACAGATTCGTATCGGGTTCGCCGGCGCGACCTACTTCGAGCCGCGTATTCCCGCGTGGATTCGCGACTTCCGTGCGCGGTATCCCGACGTGCAACTGCATCCGCAACAGAGCAATACGGCGAGTCTGCTGACGGCGTTGGAGAACGAAGCGATCGACGCCGCGTTCGTGCGCACACCGTTCGACGTGCCGCCGGGCATCGTCAGCATGCCGGTGGTCGATGAACCGATGATGCTGGTGTTGCCGCTTGGTCATCCCATGTGCGCGCACGAGCATGTGCCGCTGGCGGCGCTCGCTCAGGACGAGTTCATTTTGCTGCCGCGCGAGATCAGCCCTGCGCTGTACGACCGCACGATCGCGGCCTGCGAGGCGGCGGGCTTTCGGCCGAAACTGGGGCAGGAGGCTCCGCAGATCACATCTATCGTGCCGATGGTGGCGGCGGGGTTTGGGGTGTCGCTGGTGCCGGCGTCGGTGAGTCAGATTCGCACGCCTGGAATGGGTTTCTGGCCGATCGATGGCGAGGTGCCGCACGCGCCGATCAGTCTGGCGTATCGCGCAGACCACCGTTCGGCCGCGCTCGACAGGTTTATTGCGATGTTGCCTGCAGATGCGCAAGACAGTGACGGCATCGCACGGCCTCACGCTTGATCGTCTCGGCGCAGAAGGGACATGGTTTTTCGTCTGCCGTTGGGCTCGCGCTTTCGTTGACGGACGGGCTTTGTGCCGGGTTGAAGGCGCGGTGTTCGGGGGCGGTGCCGAGCGCGGGTTTGATCGGGGCCAGGACCATGCCTGCGCTGCCGCGGTGGGTGCTCGGCATATCGGCGTAGGCATCGTAACCACGCTGGCCGGGGCTGGAGACGGCATTGTCGCGGGTGGGCAGCCAGCCGTTGGCGCGCAGTTTGCCGACGAGCAGCGGGTGGATCATCAGCGAATAAAGCAGGCAGGTGAGTGGCAGCGAGATCGCCAGCGCAGATTCCCGCCAGATCAGGGCGGGGCCGATGGCGAGGGCGGTCCAGACCAGCGCATGCCATGCGAAGCCGTATGCCAGCAGGTAGAGGGGGCCGAGAAAGAATGCCGCGATGCACGACAGGTACGTGATCTCGACGACATCGCCGCTCGCCGGATTACGGAATTTGTTCGTCATGGCAGGGCCGTGGGGGGAGGCAGAAGGTGGAACGGTACGCCAGCGCCGACCCCCTTTCGTCCTACTGCCGAAGGCCGGCCGAGTGCTCGCCGACTGCCGCCTAATGCCGGCTCGGCCGCACTCACCGGATCATCCGGCCACAGATGGCGGCGCATGAGATCGGTAGCCTGCGTTACCCCGTTTCCGGCTTGCGCCATGTGGGCCAAACGTGTGGCAATCCGATCTATCGGACAGACGGTGCGATACACTGGCGGCCATGCCCCTGTGGGTATACGGGGCGTTACGCGGACGCGATTCTCCATGCAAACGCTTAGAGGACTGACTCGCTGGTTGCCGGTACTGACGGGTGCCATTGCGGGCATGTTGGTCATGCTGTTGGTAGGGCAGATCGTGCAGACCCGCATCGATGATTTCCGCCTGCGTGCCTACGTGCAGGAAATCATGGGCTTCATGGGCGACGCATCGGTGTCTAGCCGCGATGCGTTGCTCAGCGCGATGTACAGCGGCGCGGTGCCCTGCACCGATGCCGACATTCTCGCGCTGCGCCGCGTCGCGATGCGCAGCCCCTACTTCCACGACATTGGCCGAATCCACGGCACCAAGTTGTTATGCTCGGCAATTGCCGGGCGCCTCGATCCGGAGCCGGAGCTGCCGCCGCCAAGCCATGAAACACGTAACGGCGTGAAGCTCTGGCACACGCTCACGGGCCTCGTGACGCCCGGCGTGCAAGTCAGTGCCACGGGCATGGGCGACGTGGTGGTGTTCAGCCCGCCGGTATTGCCGGAGCGGCTCGCCACGCCGCCAGGCGGCTTTGCCTCGGTGGCGTCCACGAGCGATATGCGT
This sequence comes from Pandoraea fibrosis, assembly GCF_000807775.2. Lineage (NCBI taxonomy): Bacteria > Pseudomonadati > Pseudomonadota > Betaproteobacteria > Burkholderiales > Burkholderiaceae > Pandoraea > Pandoraea fibrosis. The sequence goes on from NZ_CP047385.1 coordinate 2,733,881, forward strand.
TTTCAGTTCTGGCGGGCAGGGATGTTCGAGGATCAGCAGCGTATCAAGCTGGGGGCGACGTCACGCTGGCTCGATATCGGATCGTTGCGACGCTACTCCGAGTGTTCCGGCCGGGTAGACGTTTGCGCCTCGGCCATCTACGTGTCGTCGCGAATCGTGACGAATCCGCTGGGCCTCGTGCTGGCACTCTCGATTGGCGCGGGGGCGGGCGCATTGGTGGGCATGTCATGGCGTTCGCGGCGGCGCTACCGGATGTCGATCGACTGGGTGACGCAACAGGCCGCAGAGTCCGGAGGCATTCACGTCGTTTATCAACCGCTGGTGCGCCTGCGTGACCGCAAGATCGTCGGCGTGGAAGCGCTCGCGCGCCTGAACGACAGTGCCGGCGCACCGATTTCGCCGGACATGTTCATTCCGATTGCGGAGCGGCGGGGCGTCATCGGGCTGATTACGCGACAGGTCGTGCGCCGCGCATTGATCGACATGCATGGACGCGCGCTGGCCGATCCGGAGTTTCACATCAGCATCAACCTCGCGGCGACGGACATCGTCGACAGCACATTCCATACGTATCTGAATCAGATGTCGGCCTCACTGCGGGTGCCGCGTGCGCAGATCGCACTGGAGGTCACCGAGCGTTCGACAGACAGCATGACGCGGCTCAGAGAGGCGCTCGATCGTTTGCGTGTCGATGGATATCAAATTCACATCGACGATTTCGGGACAGGTTTTTCGAACCTCGCCTATCTGTCGACGCTCAACGTCGACGCGCTGAAGATCGATCGCATGTTCACGCAGGCCATCGGCACCGATACCGTGGGCAGCGCCATCGTCGATCAGATCTGCAAGATGGCAGCGTTACTCAAGGTCGAGGTGATTGTGGAGGGAATGGAGACCGAGGCGCAGGCGAACTACATGCTGGCGCGGTATCCCGAGGCGATCGGGCAGGGATGGTTGTTCGGCAAAGCGGTGCCGGCCGACGATTTGCCATCGGAAGCCGGCGACGTCTGAGGAGGACGAGTGAGCGATTTTCTCAGCGATAACCCTGAGATTTTCGTGTGTTGGGAAGGCCGTCGAGAGGTGCGTTGGATTGTCGGCAGTCAGCAGAAAAAATTTGCGGCGCATCAGGCAAATTACCGAGAATAACGACAACGATTCGGGACTAGATTGAAATCACCGTGGTCCTGATGTGCCCCCGACCTCCACGGACTATCCGGCTCGCTGCTATGGCGGGCCGCTTTTTTTTCCTACCGTTTGTCGGGATTGTTGAACATGTTACGATTTCCCAAAAAACAGCGTTGGCAGACAGTTCCATAGCTGTCGTACTACCGAAGGGGACATATGACTGATTCGTATCATTTTTCGTGGCGTTACGTCAGCAATACGCCACCAGGGCGTCCGTTCGAACTGGCCGGGGCGATCACGCCGCGTGCCGACGAACGCTTTGACGGGGCCGTCGATGCTTATTGCGATGGGCACTATATCGGCCGTTGCGAGTTCTCGAGTATCGACGCGCACGACGCGTCTGAAGCGGCGGAGCAAATCCGAAAACGCATCGAGGTTCGCATCGAAGATCGCGTCGCCCGCGAAAACGCAACGTCGCACTGACGTCTGCACGCCGATTTTCCCTCCTGAGCGCCAGGCATCGAATCACGTTGAAGGCCACGCCAGGCGTTGCGCGTGGCCCAACATCAATGCGCGTATCAAACGCTTGCCGTGTCCACGGCAGGTGGTCGTTCAGCGCCAGCGATAGCAGCAGCGTCCCCCCCAGCCACCCCAGCCGCGTCCCCAAGAAAACGAAAACGATACGTTGCTAACCCAGGGCGACGGGCCGAACGCCGGGTAAACCGGTGCGTAAGCCGAATACACCGGATAGGCCGTGTAAGCCGTGTAAGCAGGGTAGGCCGAATACGCGGGGTATGCCGGGTACGTCGAATAGGTCGCGTAGCCTGGGGCCTGTCCATAGGGGACGTTCGCTGATGGAGCCCGCGACGTCGGCGGCGGCACATAATCGAGCGGCACCGGCGAGCCGTTCGGATAAACGGGCGCTCGCGGCGTCTGCTGCGCCGGCGGCCGGTAATCCGGTGGCACGGGCGAACCATTCGGATAGCTTTGACGTGCCGCGGTGCCAGCCGCCGGCGGGGGCAACGTCGAAGACGGGGCGACCGGCGTGGCAGAGACGTTCGGCGTTGGCACCGGCGCGCTCGACACGTCGACGGCACCGGGCGCCCCCGGCGCGGCACGCATCGCTTGCGGTGCGACAGGGCTCGGAGAGAGCGCGAGTGCACCGCCCGGATACTGCACGACATAGCAGCCGGCGAGCGGCAAAACACAAAGCAGGGTGGCGAGTGGCACGAGTTTCATGGAAACGAGTGTAGCGCAGGAGGGCGTGGCTTCAGCGATGTCGGCGCCGCGCTTGCCTTACGGTCTATTGCCGCGGGCGCAGGGCTGGGCAGGAACGACAGGCAAAAAAAACGGCCAGCAATTTGCTGGCCGTGAAATCCACCAGGAGGAGGTGGAGGAGACAGGTGCAACTATATCAGGGAAATCCCTAGACGGGTTAACCTTTGCTGAAAAAATATGTAGAAAAACCACAAGTGCGACAATTCGTCGCTTTTTTGCCTACCGATCTCTCAATTTCCCGCCCCGTGCCCCGCCCCGCATAGCGTTTGGGTGTATTGCCCAAACGTCATTCCATTCTCCATATGGAGAAAAACCACAGATCCCCGCGCGACAGCGCGCCCCAAAACGACGCAGGCCCCCTCCGGTGTCGTTCGGATCGTTGCGCGCAGCGGGGCACGCATCCCCCGGGAATCTAAGTGTTAACACCAAGCATTGAATTACGTTCGGCGATATAAACTTCCGCAAAGCGTAATTTTGTGTGTGTGAGACCTTGGCAATCCCAAACGCCGACCCGACGCACGAAATGCCCTGCATGCCCGACCGGGGCAGCGTGGGTGCCTGGCATGAGGCAACGACTGGAGAAGCCGGCGCCTCGACCGGGTACGCAATGACACGAAGTTGCGAGAACGTTTGGAGACAGGATGAAAGCAGCAGATGTGAATGTGGGCAATCTGATCGACAACAGTCGACTGGGCGCCTATCAGTGGTGGGTGATCGCGTTGTGCGCGATGTGCCTGGTGGTGGACGGTTTCGACGTTCAGGCCATGGGCTACGTCGCACCGGTGGTGATCCGCGAGTGGGGCATCGCCAAGGAAACGCTCTCGCCGGTATTTGGCGCAGGGCTGTTCGGCATGCTGGTCGGGTCGCTCACGTTCTCGGCGCTGGCGGACAAGCTGGGGCGTCGCCCGGTGCTGATCGGCGCGACGCTGTTCTTCGCCGTGTGCATGATCTTCACGGGCTTCGCCAACACGATCACGGAGTTGGTCGTCTGGCGTTTTGTCGCGGGTCTGGGGCTGGGTTGCATCATGCCGAACGCCATGGCGCTGGCCGGCGAGTACAGCCCGCGACGCATTCGTGTGTCGCTCATGATGATGGTGTCGTGCGGTTTCACGCTGGGCGGTGTGGTCGGTGGCCTCATCACGGCCGCGATCATCCCGAGTCTGGGCTGGCGTGCGGTGTTCTTCATCGGCGGTGCCATTCCGCTGGTGCTCGGCGTGCTGATGTGGATTTCGCTGCCCGAATCGATTCAATTCCTGATGTTCAAGAAGAGTGACCGCGTGCGTATTCGCAAGCAGTTGCTGCGCGTGTCGCCCAGCGCCAACGTGCCGGTCGACGCCAACTTCGTGCTCGATGAGCAGAAGGCGAAGGGCGTGCCGTTCATCGAACTGTTCCGGGACGGCCGCGCGCGCGTGACGGTGCTGCTCTGGGTCATCAACTTCGCCAACCTGCTCGACATGTATTTCCTGTCGAACTGGCTGCCGACGGTGATTCGTGATGCCGGCTATTCCACGCAGGTTGCTGTGATGGCGGGCACTGCCTTGTGGGCCGGTGGCGTGATCGGTACCTTGCTGCTTGGCCGGGTGATCGACCGCGTGGGCTTTACCAGCGTGCTGGCGGTCACGTTCCTGATTGCCATTGCGGCAACGGCGGCGATCGGGAATCCGGTGGTGATGGTGTCGATGGTCGCGGTGTTCGTCGCTATCTTCTTCGCGGGCTTTTCGATCATCGGCGGGCAACCGGCGCTCAACGCGCTGGCCGCAACCTACTACCCGACGTCGTTGCGCTCCACGGGCATCGGCTGGAGCCTCGGTATCGGCCGGATCGGCTCGGTGCTCGGCCCTGTGCTCGGCGGTGCACTGATGCATCTGCAGTGGTCGTCGTCGTCGCTGTTCCTCGCGGCGGCGGTGCCGGCATGCGTGTCGCTGATCGGCGTGTTGGCGATTGCCCGCACGCAGCGCAGCGACGGAGGCAACCTGCGCACGGCAACGGCCAGCTAACCTCACTGACGGCGGTGTTTCGCGTCCACAGACCGCGTCATAAGCAGCGGTTAAGGGTCCGATAACCATCGAGTATGAAAGTGCGACGCCCGCCGGCGGTATCATGGCGGGCGTCGTTGTTTTCGCGGCGTTTCCTACGGCGCGGCAGGGCTCGCGCCGAATCATCACAACGATAATGACAACGACGTCCGAACTCTCTCCTGCGTTGCCGTCCGAGCGTGTGTTGCTCGGCATTCTCGGCCTGTTCATGATGATCGCGCCGGCGTCCACCGACATGTATCTGCCGGGGCTCGTGACGATGCGTCACGAGCTGGGCGCAAGTGCTGCGGCCACGCAGCTCACGCTGTCGTACTTCTTCCTCGGTTTCGCTTTCGGGCAACTCGTCTGGGGGCCGCTCGCGGATCGCTTCGGGCGTCGCCGGCCGATGGCGGCGGGGATTGCGCTATACATCTTCGGCTCGATCGGCTGTGCGTTTGCCGACAGCATGGATCACATGATGATGTGGCGTTTCGTGCAGGCACTCGGGGGATGCGCCATGCCGGTCATTGCCCAGGCCATCGTGCGCGACGTCTATGGGCCACGCAACAGCGCGCGCGCCTTTTCGATCATGTTGCTGGTGATGAGTGTGGCGCCGATCGTGGCGCCGCTCATCGGCGGACAGATGCTGCGCTTCACCACGTGGCGGGTGATCTTCGGCATTCTCGCCATGTTCGGCGTGGTGGCGATGTTAGCCTTGTGGCGTTTGCCTGAAACCGGCGCCGTGCATGCGCGCCAGACGGGCGGACCGCGCGCCGTGGTGGCGTCGTACCTGCACCTGCTGCGCGATCCGCATTTCGTCGGCTACATGGTGGCGGGCGGGGCGGTCTTCGGCGCGTCGTTCACCTACATTACCGGCACGCCGCTGGTGTACATGGAGTACTTCCACGTTTCGCCGCAGTTCTTCGGGGTGCTCTTCGGCATCAACATCGTCGGCATGGCTTCGGTGACGATGTTCAACTCACGCCGCGTGGGGCAGATCGGTCCCTATCGGTTGATGCGCATCGGCATCATCGGGTGCGCGATCGTCACGTCGGTGCTGTGTGCGACGGTGTGGCTCGGGGTCGCCTTGCTGCCGGTGATGGTCGCGTTGCTGTTCCAGTTCATGTCGCTGCGCGGCATCATCACCGCGAATTCGGTGGCAGGGGCGTTGGCCAATCATCCGACGCGGGCCGGCGCGGCAGCGGCGCTCGTCGGCAGCGTGCAATACGGCTTCGGCTTCGCTGCGGGCGGTTTGCTGGGCTGGCTCAACGACGGTTCTCCGCGTCCACTCGCGACGGTCATGTGCGGATTCGCGGTGCTGGCGCTCATCGCGCTGCTGACGATGCTGCGCAAGCCTCAGCACTGAGAAAAAAAGGGGCGCAGTGATGAACTGCGCCCCTTCGTGTTTCCGTCATCGGATGCGGCTGCTTACAGTGCCAGCACCAGTTTCTTGCCACAGGCGCGCGAGCAGCACGACATCATCTTCGTGTTCGCGTCGCGCTCAGTGCGTGTGAGCACCACGTCGCGGTGATCCACGTCGCCCTCCAGCACCTGCACTTCGCACGATCCGCACAGCCCTTCCTCGCAGTCGCTCTGCACGTCGATATTCGCCGCGCGCAGTGCCGTGAGCAAGGTCTGATCCGCCGGCACCGTGACCGTAATGCCCGAATCCTTGAGCGTGACCTCGAACGCATGCTCCTTCTCGGGGTCCAGTGTGCCCAGCTGCGACTGGAAGTGCTCGACGCGCAACGTGTCCTCCGGCCAGTGCGTGCAGCATTGCGCCAGACTATCGAGCATGCGCACCGGGCCACAGGCATACACCTGCGTGCCTTCCTGCGGCGTGGCGAGCAGACGGGCGTAGTCGGCGCGCTGCCCCTCGTCCTTCACCCACAGATGCAGACGCTCGCCATGCAGCGTCTGAAGCTCGTCGATCAGCGCCATCGTGCGACGGCTACGGCCGCTGTAATGGATGTCGTAGTCGATGCCCAGCGCCTTCGCACGTCGTGCCATGGCGGCGATCGGCGTTATCCCGATGCCTCCCGCCACGAAGATCGCACGCGATGTCGTTTCATCGAGACGGAAGTGATTGCGCGGGCCGCGAATGCGCAACCGGTCGCCGATGTTCACTTGCGTGTGGACCCAGTTCGAGCCGCCTCGGCCCTCGGGCTCGTGCAGCACGGCGATCTCGAAGGCGCTGGCGTCCAACGGGTCGCCGCACAGCGAATACTGGCGCGAGAGCCCCGTCTCGCCGCATTCGATGTCGATATGCGAGCCCGGTGCCCAGCGCGGCATGGCGCGGCCGTCCGGCGCAACGAGACGAAGTTTGACGATACCCTCTGCGACCGGGGTGACCGACTCGACCACCACCGGACGCGTCACGCTATGTCCCGACGGTTCACCGATGCGCACAGGCGATTGGCGGGTCAGGACGGTGGCGTCGTGTCGCTCCGGATTCTGTGCCGGGTCCCATTCGACCCAGACATGTTCAGGGCCGCGGAACGACGTATTCGGCACATACGTGAACGACTGCTCCGCGAGTTTCATGTGCGGCAGGCGGCGGGTGAATTCCTCGAGGAAAATCTGCATTTCCATGCGCGCGAGGTTCTTGCCCATGCACTGGTGCGAGCCGTAACCGAACGTGAGCTGATCGCTGGCATTTTCGCGGCGAATGTCGAACAGGTCGGCATCGGCGAAGTGTGCTTCGTCATGGTTGGCGGACGACGTGACGATCAGCAGCTTCGAGCCTGCCGCAATGTCGATACCGCCGATGTTCACGTCCTTCGTGGCCAGGCGACGCCATGCGGCGACCGAACCGTTGTGACGCAGACACTCTTCTACGGCGTTCGGAATCAGCGACGGGTCTTCGCAGATCTCGCGCCAGACGTCCGGGTGCTGAAGCAGCAGTTTCATCGCGTTGGCAGTGGCATTGGCCGTCGTCTCGTGCGCCGCCACGATGCCTGCCATCATCATCGAATGCAGATACGAATCGGTGACGACTTCCGGGTAATCCTTCTGCTTGCGAATGCCGTACTGCATCCAGCCCGGGCCATCCGGGTTCTGACGCATCTTGTCGAGAATCTTGCCCGCAAGTTGCCAGAAGTTGCCCACCGCGTGGGCCACGGCGACTTGCTCTTCGGGCTTCGGGCGTCCCCATGTGTTGACGGTGTGCGCGATGGAGTACTCGCGCAACTTGTCCATGTCCTCTTCGGGCACGCCGAGGAAGTGCAGCGCCACGGTGAGCGGCACTTCCCACAGCATCTGATCGACGAGATCGGCGCGACCATCGTTGATGAAGCGGTCGACGTACTCGCGCGCAAGTTGGCGCACCAGCGGCTCGTGATGCTTGAGATGCTCGGGCGTGAACGGCTCCATCAACACGCGACGACGCGGCATGTGCGCCGGTTCGTCTTCATTGACGAGCGTGCGGTTCAGGGCAAATCCGTAAGACGCGAGCACGGCATTCGCTTCCGGTCCCGTCGGGGTAATCTTTTCCAGCGCAATCGACGGGCTGAAGGTGATGTTGTCGCGGAAGATCGCCTTGATGTCGTCGTATCGCGTCACCACCCAGTAGCCGAGCTTCGGGCTGTAGAACACCGGCTCCTGATCGCGCGCCCAGCGCACGTATTCCGGCGGGTCTTGCTGGTAGCCGTCTTCAAACGGATCGAATTCCGCGGCGCGTGCGCTCACCGGGCAGCCGTTAGGCGCCTTGGCTGGGGTGGTCTGATGAAACGGGCAGCCGCCGGCGCTTGCGGCGGTGGTGTCGGGGGTGGGGGAAATCGTTTGGCTCATCCGTTCACGCTCTCTGGGTCGGGTGCGGCAACGGCCGTGCAGGGCTCGCGGCGACACACGCAATGAAACAAGTGTAGAGGAGCGGCTCGCGACTGGGCAGCGTGTGCGTGATCGCACGGACACCCGAGTGTGGCGGGACGTCTCCTCATCCCGATGTGATAGGCCCCGGTTCGCGCAGGGTGACTGACAACCTCGCGCCCGGAGAGCGTTCACATTCTCTGAATCTGTTAAGCGTAAATATAATACGCATTGCGTAAATTAGTGGACTGGGGTTAACCTCTAGAGCGAGCAATGGCGGGCGACAGCGATTTGCATCATAAAATCTCGCCGATGACCACTAGCAAACGACCTACAGCAGGCCGCCCGCGTAACGCGGCTGCGCCTTCCGACGTGACGGACAGCCTCGCGGCGTCCGACACCGATGCCAACGACATGCCGCGTGAGCGCGGTCGCCGACAACGTGTCCAGTCAGCCGAAACCGGCATGGTCGTGCTCAAGGGACTGGCCCGTCTGGGCGGGCGCGCGAGCCTCACCGCCCTGGCGTTGCATGTGCAGCAAAGTCCCGCCAAGGTGCATCGCTATCTGATGAGTCTGGTGGAAGAGGGCCTCGTCGCGCAGGACGCCGACTCGCAGCACTATCATCTCGGGCTCGAAGCGATGCTTATCGGCGTGGCCGCCATGCGGCAGGCCGATCCGGTGCGGGCAGCCGAGCCGGCGCTCGTGCGTCTGCGGGAAGCGTTCGACGTCACCTGCTTCATCGCCGTCATGGGCAACAAGGGGCCGACCATCGTGCGATTCGAAGAGCCGGGTCTGCCGGTGACGATCAACGTGCGCATTGGTTCTGTCATGTCGGTGCTCTGGTCGGCGGCCGGCCGGGTCTTCCTCGGTCTGCTCGACGATCCGCAAGTGCTGGCGATGGCCGAAGCCGAACTGGCACACGCGTCGCCGGATCACCGTGCACAGCTTGATGCGACGGATCCGATTGGCGCCCTCCGGGCGTCGGTGCGTGCAGCGCAGGGTGCAAGCGTTCGCGACACCAACCTCACGGGCATTAGCGCATTGGCCGCGCCCGTCTTCAACTATGACGGGCGCCTCGTCGGCGTCATCACGGCATTGGGCGCGACTGGCGGATTCGACGCCAGAATGGATGGCCCCATTGGCGAAGCCGTGCGCCGCGAAGCGCTGGCGGCCAGTCATTCGCTGGGGTATCGTCCGCCGCTGCCCGCCAGCGCCTGATCCGTCGGCGGTTCCCAAGCCGCCGTCCGCCCACGGCAGCCGCATGGGCGGCTGCCCTCCATATGGCATCTCATTGGCCCATCGTCACACCCATTTCAGCGCGTTTCTGATGCGTCCTCCCATGGATCCTTGTGCTATTATTTGATAATGATTCTCATTATCAAATAACCGGCCGCCGATGCCTTTGCGAGCACACGCAAGAATCGTCATCGGAGACCTCGCCTGTGGAGGTCGTCAATGCTGATGTTGAAACGAACGGTGGATCCGACGCCGCGCGTCGCGTCGATTCCAACGCCTTCCATGACGTACTTGCCACTAGGGCAGTTCGGTCAGGGGACGCGCAAGCTGACCGGTGGCGCGCAGCATCGCGCGTTGGCCAGCAGCGATCGGGAAGCGGCGGCGTCTCCCGGCGGGCCCGCTTTTCCGCAATGCAGTGTCGACGAGCTGTGGCTGTGGCGTTTTCTGCTCGCCGGGCGTCCGTTCGGCGCGACGGGGGCTGCGGCTGGCGGGCCTGACGATGGCGCAACGTGGTTGTCGAGCGCGGAGCATGCGCTCGCGCGCCGTCTGCCGCGCCCGCAGATGCGCCATCGCTTTCTGTCGGAGCGGATCGCATTGCGCTGGATCTTCGGCCGCTGGTTCCATTGCTCTCCCCCGCAAGCCCCTGTTCCCACGCCTGCGCCCGGCGGCTCGCCGCTCGAATGCGACGGACCGCACGGCAAGGTGTGGGTCGATATGGCGCACGCGGGATTGTGGCTGTTCGTTGCCATGGGGCAGGGCCCGGTGGCACTGGCTGCGCATGCGCCGACACCGGTCGGGACGGATGGACCGGACGGCATGGCGCGGATGAGTGCACAACCGGGCGACCCGTTCGCCGTGGCGCGCGACGCCGCGCATCGCTCATGTCTGGCGCGGCTGGCGGGCGAGGGGGAAGCGCTGGCGTCGGGGGCGGCGATGCCGTTGTTGGCGCATCCTTATGCGAGCGTGCCGTATGCGGGCCGCACACGGTATCTGTACGACATGTCGGTCAGCTCCCGGTTGACCGTGGTGGTCGCGCGCGACAGCATCGTCCACCGCATGCGGGCCTTCGGTTGGCAGAACTGACGTTCGGCTTCGGGATTCGTGACTTCGGATATATGCATATGGGCCCGTGCAAAGGCAGTTATCCTGAATTTGCGCTATTCTGATCCGCTGTTTTTTCAATCGTCATCGACTTCCTGGAGAAGAAGCTCATGCGCCGTCGCTCGCGTCGTAATCTCGCTGCAGTTCTGACTGTCCTTTCCCTGCCGTTGGTGCCTCTCCTGGCGCACGCAAAACCGTTGACCGTATGCACCGAAGCCAGCCCTGAAGGTTTCGACGTCGTGCGCTACAACTCGCTTACCACGACCAACGCCTCCGCCGATCCGGTGTTCAACCGTCTCGTTGAGTTCGATGCCGCGCAGGCGAAAGTCGTGCCGAGTCTGGCGACCAAGTGGGAAGTCAGCCCTGATGGCCTGACGTACACGTTCACGCTGCGTCCGAATGTGAACTTCCATAGCAACGACCTGTTCAAGCCGACGCGCGCCTTCAATGCCGACGACGTCGTCTTCACGTTCGATCGCATGCTCAACGACAACGCACCGTGGCACAAGCTCACGCCGTCGGGCTTCCCGCATGCGCAATCGCTCTCGCTGGGCAAGTTGATCAAGTCGGTACAGAAGGTTGACGACAATACGGTGCGTTTCACGCTGTCCGAGCCGGATGCGGTGTTCCTCTCGATGCTGTCGATGGGGTTCGCATCGATTTATTCGGCCGAGTACGCGGACAAGCTCATCGCGGCCAGCAAGACGGATGAGCTGAATGCGCGTCCGATCGGCACGGGGCCGTTCGTTTTTCGCAGCTATCAGAAGGACAGCGTCGTTCGCTACGACGCGAACACGTCGTACTTCGGCGGCAAGCCGGCTTCGGAACGCCTGATCTACACGATCGTGCCCGATGCCGCCGTACGCGCCCAGAAGGTCAAGGTCGGCGAGTGCCAGATCGCGCTCTCGCCGAAGCCGCTCGACGTGCAGGCCGCGCGCGGCGACAAGGCGCTCAAGGTCGTGGAAACGCCCGCGTTCATGACGGCGTTCGTCGCCATCAACACGCAGCACAAGCCGTTGAACGACGTGCGTGTGCGTCAGGCGCTGAATCTGGCGTTCGACAAACCGAGTTACGTCAAGCAGGTCTTCGAGGGCACGGCCACACCGGCGGTCAATGTGTATCCGCCGAACACGTGGAGCTATGCGAAGACCGTGGCGGACTATCCGCACAACATCGAGAAAGCGAAGAAGCTGCTTGCCGATGCCGGCTTCCCGCAAGGTTTCGAAACGACGATCTGGACGCGTCCTGCCGGCAGCCTGCTCAATCCGAACCCGCGTGTGGGCGCCGAGATGCTGCAAAGCGATCTGGCGAAGATCGGCGTGAAAGCGCAAATCAAGACCGTGGAGTGGGGGGAGTTGATTCGCCGCGGCAAGGCCGGCGAACACGACTTGCTGTTCATGGGCTGGTCGGGGGATAACGGCGACCCCGATAACTTCCTCACGCCGCAGTTCAGCTGCGCGGCCGTCACGTCGGGCACGAACTTCGCGCGCTTCTGCGACGCCAATCTCGACAAGCTGATCAGCGACGGCAAGCGCACGGCCGATGTCGCCACGCGCACGGCCAAGTATCAGGCGGCGCAGAAGACGATCAAGGACGACGCGCTGTGGATTCCGCTGGCCCATCCGACGGCCTCGGTGATTACGCGCTCGGACGTGTCGGGCTATCAGGTGAGCCCGTTCGGCCGCCAGAACTTCGCCACCGTGCAGGTCAAGTAAGCCTTACGTGAGGCTGGCCATGCTCGACAATGGGCATGGCCAGCCTCATGCACACGATCACCCTTGCGGCGAACTCTCTGCTTCGCCGATCCGGAAAATCTGAGACAGATCCCAATCCGCCATGCCGCGTTGCGCGGCGTCACTCAGCAGACGACGCACCTCCGGCAGCACGCGCTGCACCGTAGCGCTTGTGTGAGCCAGTTCTGCAATCGCATCGAGATCCTTGAGCATCACGCGAACCGTGCCGGTGGCATGCGCCGGCGGGGTCACCATGCGCGGCCACAACGTTTGCAGCAGCACGGAATCGGCCCAGCCGCCTTGCAGTGCCGACGGTACGGCCGACGTGTCGATGCCGCTGCGCTTGGCGAGCAGGAACGCCTCGGCGAGCCCTGCGAGCGTGGTGGCGACGATGGCCTGATTGGCGAGCTTGGTGGTCTGGCCTGCGCCGGTCTCGCCCATGCGTGTGACGCGTGAAGCAAATGCGCGCAGCACCGGCGTGACCGCTTCGATCGCCTGCGCCGGGCCGCCGGCCATGATGGCGAGCGTGCCGGCCTCGGCGCCCGCTGTGCCACCGGACACCGGTGCGTCGATCCACACACTGCCGGTCGCCTCATGCCAGCGCCTGGCGAGCGTGCGCGTCAATGCGGGCGAGAGCGTCGAATGGTCGACGAGAAAGCGCGGCGGCGGGCTCGCGTGCACGAGCCCATGCTCGCCGAACACCACGTCTTCCACGGCCTTGCCGTCGCCAAGGCAGAGCAGGGCGATGTCGACGCATTCGCCGAGCGCCTGTGGCGTGACGCAGGCCATGGCGCCAGCATCGGTCAGGGCCGTCAGCTTGGCCGCCGAACGGTTCCAGACGGCGACCTCGTGTCCGGCGGCCAGCAGCCGCTGCGTCATGGGTTCGCCCATGCGGCCGATGCCGCAAAAGCCTACGCGTGGGGTAGTCATCGATTCGGGTCCTTGTCGGTTGACGTCTCCCCGAGTAACGCTTCGTAAGGCCATTGCACGGCCCCCGAATGCGTGACGGCGCCCAGCTTGGCCGGGCGCACGAGGGCTTCGTACTTCTCGAGCACGCCACCCAGACGTCCGCGCACGAACGGCGGCGTTTGTGCCGCCCGCGCGGCGAGCGCCTCGTCGGAGAGTTCGACGTCGAGCTTACCCTTGATGGCGTCAATGTGGATACGGTCGCCGTCGCGCAGCAAACGGATCGGTCCGCCGGCCGCCGCTTCCGGGCCAACGTAGCCGATGCACATGCCGCGCGTCGCCCCGGAGAAGCGCCCGTCAGTGAGCAGCGCCACCTTTTCACCCATGCCCTGCCCGTAGATCGCCGCCGTCACACTGAGCATTTCACGCATGCCGGGCCCGCCCTTGGGGCCTTCGTTGCGAATGACCAGCACATCGCCCTCGCGATACGTGCCTGCCGCGACCACGGCCATGCAGTCCTCCTCCGTTTCGAAGACACGCGCGGTGCCGGAGAAGACCAGTTGCTTGAGCCCGGCTGTTTTCAGTGCGGCGCCATCGGGGGCGAGGTTGCCGCGCAATACGACCAGTCCGGCGTTCGGCGAGAGCGGTTCGGTGTGCGGCTTGACGACGCGGCCGTCCGGGCCGGGAAACGCCCGTAGCGCAGCGTCGAGCGTCTCGCCACTCTGTGTGAGCGTGTCGCCATGAATGTAGCCGCCTGCAAGCAGCGCGTTGAGGACAGCGGGCACCCCGCCAACATGATGCAGGTCGACTGCCAGATAGCGGCCACCAGGCTGCATGTCGCCGATGAGCGGTGTGCGGGCGAGCACTTCGGAGACGTCGTCGAGCGTGAAGGAAATGCCGGCTTCATGCGCGATCGCAGGGATGTGCAGCATGGCGTTGGTCGAGCCGCCAGTGGCGGCCACGGCCGCGCAGGCGTTTTCCAGACTCTTGCGCGTGACCAGATCGCGCGGCAGCGGCCCGCCATTGCGCAGGGCGCGCATGACGTTCTCTCCCGCGCGCCGGGCGATGGCAATGCGCTCGCTATACACCGCCGGCACCATCGCCGAGCCCAATGGCGCGAGACCGAGCACTTCCGCGACCATCGCCATCGTGTTCGCGGTGAATTGTCCCGGGCACGAACCGGCGGTCGGCGTGCAGCGCTTTTCAACGCCGAGCAACGTCTCGGCGCTCATGTCGCCGCGTTGCGCCGCACCGACCGCTTCGATGGCCGTGAGGATTGTGGCTTGCGTGCCGTCCGGCGCCACGCCCGGCAGCATCGCGCCGCCGAACAGAAACACCCCGGGGACATTCACCCGCACCATGCCCATCAGAATGCCGGGCAGTGTTTTGTCGCAACCGGCCACGCCGACGAGGGCGTCGTAACAGTGCGCGCGCACGAACAGCTCGACGCTGTCGGCAATCGTCTCGCGCGAGACCAGCGAGAAGCGCATGCCCGAGTGATTCATCGAGGTGCCGTCCGACACCGAGATCGCCGAGCCGCGAATCGGCACGCCGCCCCCGGCCGCCACGCCCAGCCGGACGTTGTCCGAAATCTGGTTCAGCGACATGGAGCAGGGCGTGTTTTCGCCAAAAGTGTCGACAATCGCGACGAACGGTTTGTCGATGGCGGCGTCGTCCAGACCGGTGGCGCGCAGAAACGCGCGGTGCGGCGTGCGCGTCACGCCTTCGGTCACCGTGCGTGAACGGTGTTTGTGCAGATCTGTCATGGGGACTTCCTTATGTTGTTTCTCGCCTGATGCGTCCGATGCTGTCGCTCAGGTGTTCAGCAGCAAACCGTTTTCGATGGCGAGCACCTGACCGGTCATCGCCGGTGCGTGGGCCGCGAGGAACCAGGCGAGGTCGGCGATTTCCGACGGCTGCGAGACGCGCTTGAGCGGCGCGTTCTCGCGCATGCCGTCGACTACGCGGGCGTAAGCGTCGTCGCCGAGCACCCGTCGCAGCAAGCCGTCGTCGACCATGCCCGGCGCGATGGCGTTCACGCGTACATGCGGGGCGAGATTGCGCGCGAGCGAGAGCGTGAGCGAGTTGACGGCGCCCTTGGACGCGGCATAGGCGATCGACGACCCGGTGCCGTTGAGCGACGCCAGCGACGAAATGTTGATCACGGCGGCCGACGAAGCCCCCGCAGAGCGTTCGCGCAGCAACGGTGCGGCGGCACGCGTCATCTGGAACATGCCGATCAGGTTGACGCGGTAAATGCGCTCGAATTCGACGTCGTCGATGGCGTCGAGGTCGCCGTGCGGGATCACGCGCGTGGTGCCCGCGCTGTTCACGAGTGCGTCGAGCCGTCCCCACTGCGCGCCGACGGCGTTCGCCATGCGACGGCATGCGGCGTCGTCGCCGACGTCGGCATCAATGACGAGCGTTTGCGCACCGGCGTCGCGGCATTGCGCGGCGACCGACTCCGCCGCAGCGCGGGTGCTGTCATCGAAGTTATTGATGGCCACGGCCCAGCCATCGCGGGCGAAGCGCAGGGCAGTGGCGGCGCCGATGCCGGTAGCGGCGCCGGTCACGAGGCAGACGGGAAAACTCATGCGTGACTCCGTTGTGGCTTGAGCGACAGCACGATGCAGGCGCCGCCGATCAACGCACACGCCAGCACGATCATGCCGGGCAGCAGTTGGCCGGTGCTGTCCTTGAGAAAGCCGATGACATATGGGCTGACGAAGCCCGCCAGATTGCCGGTCGAGTTGATCAGCGCGATGGCCGCTGCCGCACCGGCGCCGCCCATCATGGCCGTGGGAATGCCCCAGAAGACCGGCGCAATCGAATTGATACCGATGGCCGCGACGATGAGTGCTGCCATCGACCACCACAAATGTTGTGCGAGCAACACCGAGGCCAGCATGCCGGCCGCGCCCAGCAAACAGCACACAGCGACATGCACACGGCGTTCGTTACGACGGTCCGCGTGGCGCGCCACGAGAATCATGGCAACGGCGCTCACGAGCGAGGGCACGGCGGAGAGCAACCCGATGTTGCCCAGGTTGGCGACGCCGGCCGCGCGGATCATCGTCGGCAGCCAGAACACGAGACCGTAATTGCCCATCGCGATACAGAAGTACAGCAGACCGAGCAACCAGACCTTGCCGTTACCGAACACCTCGCGCACGCTCTGATGCGCGCGGGTGCTGTCGTCGGCCGCGAGATCCTGCGCGAGCAGACGCTTCTCGTCTGCGCTCAGCCACTTCACTGCTTCGATGCGGTCCTGCAACACGAAGAAGGCGGCGATCCCGACGAATAGCGAGGCGATGCCTTCGATCAGAAACAGCCATTGCCAGCCAGCGAAGTCGTGCAGGCCGCCAAAGCGTTGCATGATCCAGCCGGACAGCGGCCCCCCGATGGCGCCGGACACCGGAATCGCCACCATGAACAGCGCGATGATCTGCGAGCGTTTGTTCGAGGGAAACCACTTCGAGAGATACAGCACGATGCCGGGGAAGAAACCGGCTTCGGCCACGCCAAGCAGGAAGCGCAGCACGTAGAACGACATCGGGCCCTGCGTGAACATCGTCAGGCAGGAGATGATCGACCAGGTGACCATGATGCGCGCGATCCACATGCGTGCGCCGACGCGATGCAGGATCAGGTTGCTCGGCACTTCGAAAATGAAGTAGCCGAGGAAGAACACGCCCGCGCCGGCCCCGTAGACGGTTTCGGACAACGACAGGTCCGCGAGCATCTCCAGTTTTGCGAAGCTCACGTTCACGCGGTCGATGTACGCGACGATGAAGGCGAGAAAGAGGAACGGGATGATGTGCCAGGTCAGCTTGCGATACAGCGCGTCGCGCTGCGTCGGGTCCAGGGCGGCATTCGCGCCGGCATGCGGCCGCGCGCCGCCGGAAAGGGACGTGCTCATGGGTGTTGTCTCCGTGGATGCGTGCCATTCGGCACGTCGAGTTATTGGGCAGCGTGGCGCACGTTCGGTTATGCGGTGGCGGCTCGATGAGGAACGGCAAGGGGCCATTCCCGACTGAGCGATACGCCATGAGGCTGCCCGCGCGACAGTGCTGCTCGATCGAAGGGTAAGGCGTGGGCAGGCGCAACGGCAAATCACACTTTGCGCTCGCGACATTACCATTTGGTTATGATGTTGGCGTTCTGCCCTTGCCCAACGCTACGGACTCTTCACGCCCGCCATGTCAACGACCGATACCTCGATAGAACGCTTTTTCCGCAGCGGCCTGAAGCTGGGCCATCTGCGCATACTGGTGACGTTGGGGGAATTGCGGCAGGTCACGCGCGTGGCGGCGGCGTTTCACGTCACGCAGCCGGCAATTTCCAAGCAGATCGCGGAGATTGAAGAGGCGTTGGGCGCTCCGGTCGTGCGACGCGTGGGAAATGCTGTCGAGCTGACCGGCATCGGGCGTGTGCTCGTCGAGCGAGGCCGAGAGATTCTCCGGCAGATCGAGCTGGCGCGACGTGATGTCAGTGCGCTGAGCGCCGGCACGGCGGGGCATGTGCGCTTCGGTGCCGTGGTCACGATTCCCCAACCGTTGATCGCGCATGCGGTCGAGTTGTTCACACGGCGCGCACCGAATGCGTCGTTCTCCTTCGTGGAAGCCACGCTCGACCGTCTGCTCAAAATGATGGACGAGGGCAATCTCGATCTGGCGCTCGGACGCAATCGCGTGACCGGTCACTTGCCCGTCATGCGCCATGAATCGCTGCACCATGAGCCGTTCGTGTTTGTGGTCGGCACGCGGCATCCGCTGGGCGGGCACGACACTGCCGACAGGCCGGTCACCTGGGACGATTTGCAGGACGTTCGCTGGATCACACCGATGCGTGGATCGCCCGCGTTTGCGACGATGGTGGAAATCCTCGCCGAACATGGGGTGACGTTGCAGCGTCCGGCGATCGAGTCGAGTTCGTTGGCATTGAATCTCGCGTTGCTGCGAGGCGGCGATTTTGTCTCGATCCTGCCACTGTCACTTGCCCGGCGTTATGTGCAGCGCGGTTCGATGCGTGTGCTGCCGCTGCCGCCACTCGGCCCCTTGGGCGAGGCGATTCTCTACTGGCGCGAAGACACCACCACCCCTGCCGCGCAGCTCTTCGCCGCGTGTTTGCGTGAGTCCTCGGCCGAACTGATCGACGCGAACTGAGGCGATTGGCATGTTTGGCGCCGCTGTCCCTCGACACTGCCTGGCGCGCATGCGTTGCGCGGCGGCGCTTCGTGGAACGGCTTTGCGTTGTAAGCGTTTCAAGAACGATACATTTTCGGCGGGTGGCGCTTCGGTGTCTCGCAAATTGAGTTATTAGTTTCTTTTAAATCAATTGGTTAGGTCGTCTGGCACGGAATTCGCGTATGTGAATCGTGTATGGCGAAGCGCCAACCCGGAATTTCCGCAGGCAGTTGGCAAGGTGTCCCTGTGCATCAACGCACGGGCCGGCCCGCTATTGCCCGCGTTTTTCGCTGATGCGCTTACGTCGTAACGCAGAACCTTCTGGCGGGGGTCTGTGTGTTCCGAAGTGAGGGTACGCGTGCGCGGGGAGGGGACCATGAACGGGTTCAAGGCGACTTTGGTGGGAGCAGCGGCGGTAGCCATGCTGTGTGGTGTTTCGATCGACGCGTCGTATGCCGCCGGAGGTGGCGGTGGGCGCGGTGGCGGAGGCGGTATCGGTTTCGGTGGCGGCGGTGGATTGGGGGGACTTGGCGCGTTCGGCGGCCCGGGCGGGACAGGAACGGGGGTAGGTGTCGGTGTCGGGATCGGCGGTGCCGGCGGCTGCGGTTGCGGTAGCCACGGCGGCGGCCCCGGTGGTGGTCCTGGCGGTGGTCCCGGTGGCGGCCCCGGCGGTGGTCCCGGTGGCGGCCCCGGCGGCGGCCCCGGCGGTGGACCCGGCGGTGGACCCGGTGGTGGCCCTGGCGGTGGCCCCGGCGGCGGAGGAACTGGGGGTGGCCCTGGCGGCGTTGGCGCCAGCAGTGGCGGAGGTGGGGGCGTGGGTGCCTCCGGTCCTGGCGGACGCGGCATTGGTGGCTCGGCCGGTGGTAACGGGCTTGCCGCCTTCGGTGGTCCCAGCGGTTTCGGCGGTGGTGGGGGATGTGCAATGAACGGCCAGAACGGCGAGGAGCCGTGCCCCTGAGCCAGTCGTGGGCAGCCTGCACGCGCTCGGCACGGCGCGTGCAGGGTCTGTTCTGCAATGCAACGGTATAGCGAGTCTCACAGGTTGATCGTCGGTTCCTGATGCGACCGGCTGGCGGCGGTTGCTGCCAGCCGTGCCACCCCCCCGGCCCGTGATCAGGTTGTTCTCCCGGCGACGAGCCCCCTCGGTGAACCGAGGGGGCTTTTTTTATCATTTGCCCTGGCTATCGAAACGAGTGGGGGATATGGAAATGCCGATTATGTATTTCGCGTAAACCCGCATCTGTGGCAGCATCCGGGGTCTGGGTTGCGAGAGGGGCCGAGGGCTCCCCGTCACCGCTGCGGGCTCATCAGGCTCGCGTGATATCGAACAGGCGCTCAACAGGCGTCACATAAGCAAAAGGAGAATTTGCACATGCTGTCCCGTCAACTGATTAACGCGTTCCTCGGCGCTACGTTTGCGCTGGCATCCCTCGGCGCCACGGCCCAGACGGCCGACAAGCCCCTGAAGGTCGGCACGATGGCCGGCTCGGACGCGCAGATCTTCGAAGTCGTGAAGAAGGTTGCGCATCAGCGTGGCCTCGAAATCAAGATCATCGAGTTCAGTGACTACGCACAGCCGAACGCCGCGCTCGACGCGGGCGACCTGGACGCCAACGGCTTCCAGCACAAGCCGTTCCTCGACAGCCAGATCAAGGATCGCGGCTACAAGATCGTGAGCGCTGGCCTTACCTATGTTTCGCCGCTGGGCTTCTATTCGAAGAAATTCAAGTCGCTCAAGGATCTGCCGAACGGCGCGAAGGTCGGTATCCAGAACGACCCGTCGAATGGCAATCGCGCGCTGCTTCTGTTGCAAAAGGAAGGCCTGATCAAGCTGCGTGCCGGTCTGGAAGGCAAGAATGCCACGCCGCTGGACATCGCCGAGAACCCGAAGAAGCTGAAGATCGTGGAACTCGAAGCTGCCCAATTGCCGCGCGCACTGCCGGATCTGGACGCCGCGTCGATCAACACGAACTTCGCAGCGCAAGCCGGTCTGGTGCCGCAGCGTGACGCCATCGCCATCGAAGATCTGAAGGGCCCGTATGCCAACCTGATCGCGGTGCGCGTGCAGGACGCGAACAAGCCGTGGGTCAAGCAACTGGTCGACGCCTATCACTCGGACGAAGTGAAGAAATTCATCGAAACGCAGTTCAAGGGTGCGCTGATTGCGACGTGGTAAGCACTGAAACCGCTTTCGATGCGCATGATGCGCATCGTTCGAGGTCCATGAAGAACCGGGGTTTCGACCCCGGTTTTTTTATGCCGTCCGGGTGTCGAGATCGGGACGCAGGTATGAAAACGGTTGACTAGAATGGAAGCATCATCCGGACCGACAGGAGGCCGCCATGTCCATGCTCAACGTTTCGATGATGCTTGTGGCGCTGCTCGTCGGCTTCGCCATCGGTATGGTTGTCGATCACTTCTGGGTGACGCATCACGACGAGCCGGCTGAACACAAGCGCCTGGACTGGCACGCGATGTGGGACCGCATCCGTCACCAGCATTGACAAGCGTTTTAGGCTGCTTCGATGACATTCAGTCGTCCCGCGTGTCGCGAAGTTTGCGCCAGAGGGTCGAGCGACTGATGCCGAGCGCCTCGCAGGCGGCGCTGCGATCCCCCCCGCAGGCCGCCAGCGTGGCGTGAATGCGCTCGAGTTCCTCGGCGGCGCGCCGAGCGCGGCCCGACATGGGCGGCACCGGGTCCGCGCGCTCCCCGGTCATGTCCATTCCGGGCGACGCATGTGAGTCGATTTTCCGGCCGCTGTTCGCTTTTGAAACATCGGATGGCGCTGCGCCGAGCTCCGGGGCGATCTCGATCAATCGCGCATGACCGATTTCGCGGGCGTCGACGACGTCTGCGCACACGACCGCAATGCGCTCCAGCAAATTCTCCAGTTCCCGCACGTTCCCCGGCCAGCGATAGGTGGCGAGCAGCGGCAGCAGCGATGCCTGCAGCGCATCGACGCTCATCCGCGCCCCGGCGCGGGCGAGGGCGCGTTCGAGAAAGAGGGGAGTGAGGCGTGGCAGGTCTTCCATGCGTTCGCGCAGCGGCGGCAAGACCATTCGCAAAATGTTGAGCCGGTAGTACAGGTCTTCGCGGAACAGGCCAGCGGCGACTTGCTGACGAAGATCGCGGTGCGTGGCGGCAATCACGCGCACATCGCAGGGGACTGGCTCGGTCGCCCCCAGGCGCAGGACTTCGCGTTCCTGCAAGACCCGCAACAGCCGTGTTTGCAACGGCATCGGCATCTCGCCGATCTCGTCGAGGAAGAGGGTGCCGTTGTGAGCGGTCTCGAACAGTCCCGCCTTGCCGCCGCGCCGGGCGCCGGAGAAGGCGCCGTCTTCATAGCCGAACAGTTCGCTCTCGAGCAGCGTCTCCGGAAACGCGGCGCAATTGATGGCGACGAAGGGGTAGTCGCGCCGGCGGCTGGCGTTGTGAATGCCTTGTGCGAGCAGTTCCTTGCCGGTACCGCTCTCGCCGTGAACGAGCACGGTCGAATCGGTTTGTGCGTAACGGCGTGCCAGCGTGCGCACTTGCATCATTGCCGCCGAATCGCCGATCAGGTCGTCGAGCCGGTAGCGTGCCACGAGATGACGCGGGCGATGGCGCGAGCGAAGCGAACGATCCACGCGCGCGAACGATTGCGAGTCCTGGCAGGTGAGCAATGCACCTGTGAGCGTGCCCTGATCGAGCAGTGGAATTCGGTTGATGACCCATGTCTTGCCCGCCATCGAGACGATGGCTTCAAGCTCGGCGCTCGCGCTTTCCAGCGTGCGGGCAATATCCAGCGCGGGGGCAATCGCGTCCAGCGGGCGACCCAGCGCGTCGGCAACCGTCACGCCAAGCATGCTGGCCATCGACGCGTTGATGGCTTCGATGCGGCCGTTCAGATCGACTGCCGCCACGCCTTCGTGCAGGTGTCGCAGTACGGTGTCGAGCCGCTCGCGGCGTTGCGCCTCGATGCGGCCGAAACGCGCCACTTCGAGCGCAGTATCGAACGCTGCGCGCACCGAATCCTGCGAGTAAAGAAACACGCCTGTCAGTCCTGCCCGCTCGGCCAGCTCGGTCACGAGGCCGGGGCCGACGATGACCTGCATGCCTTCGTCGCGCAACCGGTGTACGAGGTCTTCCGCATCGTGCGCATCGAAATACGCGTGTTGGGCAATATCGAGGTGAAAGGCGCTCTTGAAGCGCTCGAACTCCTGGGCTGGGCGCGCATAAGACACCAGCGCGATCCGTGATGCGGGCGCGGGGGATGGCAGCGCACGACGCGCACGCGCCAGCGCATGCATCACGTCGAATCCGGTGACTTTCACGAGCACCACCGGCAGTGCGACGCGCTCGCGCAGAAAGGCACCATTCGATCCCGCAGCGACGATGCCGTCGACGCTACCCGGGGGTAAGCGTTCCAATGCCTCGATGACCGCGTCATACCCCTTGTCGATGATCTGCACGTCGGCTTGCGCGGCGTAGTCCGGCACGATATCTCGGTACAACTCGCCGAGCTTGCTGATGCCCACGGCCCAGATAACGGGCTTGCGTATGGCGAAGACCGGTTGCGCGAGTGCCGCGCGAACGACGCTGGTGCTCGATACGGGGAGGCGGGGTGGTAAATCGGTAGCGCTGGGCATGGCGTAGCTCGTCGGCGAACTGGCGGCGCGGGAATAGCGCCGCAGCAGGAGGTCCCCGAATCGTAGCATGATGCGACGCAATGTTTCATAATGAGTTTCAAAATGAAACGTCATGCGACGCGCATGCGATGACTCGCGCGACAACCGGCTTGACGTCAACGTCACACCCGCGAAGAATTTCCGCTGTCAAATGAACATCTTAGGTACGTCGTGCCGATGCTCGCGTCGGCTGATGTGCCCGGCTGGCACGGCCATTGCTAATGAAGTCACCGCAACTTAACCAACGTGCGATTCGGCAGGCTCAGGCCGCCGGTCGCGCACGACACGACCGAGGGACTCAAGTGACGCAAACCATTCGTTCGGCCGGCGCCGCCTTCCGCGAGGCCGTCAAGACCGAGCAACCGTTGCAGGTTGTCGGCGCTATTAATGCCAACCACGCTTTGCTTGCCAAGGCGGCCGGTTTCAAGGCGATCTATCTGTCCGGTGGCGGCGTGGCGGCGGGTTCGCTCGGCCTGCCCGATCTGGGCATTTCCACCCTCGACGACGTGCTCACCGATGTGCGCCGCATTACCGACGTCTGCGATCTGCCGTTGCTGGTCGATGTGGATACCGGTTTCGGTCCGTCGGCGTTCAACATTGCGCGCACGGTGCAGTCGCTCATCAAGTTCGGCGCCGGGGCAATGCACATCGAAGATCAGGTTGGCGCGAAGCGTTGCGGTCATCGTCCGGGCAAGGCCATTGTGAGCCAGCAGGAGATGGTCGATCGCATCAAGGCCGCGGTCGATGCCCGTACCGACGAGAACTTCGTCATCATGGCGCGCACCGACGCGCTGGCCGTGGAAGGCCTTCAGGCCGCCATCGATCGCGCCTGCGCGTGCGTCGAGGCCGGGGCCGACATGATCTTCCCGGAAGCGATGACCGAACTGCCGATGTACCGCCAGTTCTCCGACGCCGTGAAAGTGCCGGTGCTTGCGAACATCACCGAATTCGGCTCGACGCCGCTGTTCACGGTGGAAGAGTTGAAGAGCGCGCAGGTCGGCCTGGTGCTGTATCCACTCTCGGCCTTCCGCGCCATGAACAAGGCAGCGGAGAACGTCTATCACACGATTCGACGCGACGGCACGCAAAAGGCCGTTCTCGACACGATGCAAACGCGCGCCGAACTCTATGAGAGCATCGGCTACCACGCTTACGAACAGAAGCTCGACGCCCTGTTCGCACAACAGAAATAACCGAATCCCTGATCCTGGAGGAATGAGCATGAGCGAGACGACTGCCACTGGCCTCAAGCCGAAGAAATCCGTCGCCCTGTCGGGGGTGACCGCCGGCAATACGGCCCTGTGTACCGTGGGCCGTTCGGGCAACGATCTGCACTACCGCGGCTACGACATTCTGGATCTGGCCCAGACCTCGGAGTTCGAGGAAATCGCGTATTTGCTGGTCTACGGCAAGCTGCCGAGCGTGGCGGAACTGCGCGGTTACAAGGCCAAGTTGAAGTCGCTGCGCGGCTTGCCGGCCGCCGTCAAGGACGCCCTTGAGACCATTCCCGCTGCCGCGCATCCGATGGACGTGATGCGCACTGGCGTCTCGGTGCTGGGCACCGTGTTGCCGGAGAAGGACGACCATAACGTGCCGGGCGCACGCGACATCGCCGACCGACTGATGGCAAGCCTCGGCTCGATGCTGCTGTACTGGTACCACTACAGCCAGAACGGCGTGCGCATCGATGTCGAGACGGACGACGACAGCATCGGCGGGCACTTCCTGCATCTGCTTCACGGCGAGAAGCCGTCGGACCTGTGGGTGCGCGCGATGCACACCTCGCTGATCCTGTACGCAGAACATGAATTCAATGCGTCGACCTTTACGGCACGCGTGATCGCCGGCACGGGGTCGGACATTCACTCCGCGATCACCGGCGCCATTGGCGCGCTGCGCGGTCCGAAGCACGGCGGTGCGAACGAAGTGGCGTTCGAAATTCAGAAACGCTACGACTCGCCCGACGAAGCCGAGGCCGACATTCGCGCGCGCGTCGAGAACAAGGAAGTGATCATCGGCTTTGGCCACCCGGTCTATACCGTGAGCGACCCGCGCAACAAGGTCATCAAGGAAGTCGCACACGAACTGTCGAAGGATCAGCAGAACACGAAGATGTATGACATTGCCGAGCGTCTGGAGTCGGTGATGTGGGACGTCAAGAAGATGTTCCCGAATCTGGACTGGTTCAGCGCCGTGAGCTACCACATGATGGGTGTGCCGACCGCGATGTTCACGCCGTTGTTCGTGATTGCGCGCACGTCGGGCTGGAGCGCGCACATCATCGAGCAACGTATCGACAACAAGATCATCCGCCCGAGCGCCAACTACACGGGCCCGGAAGATCAGAAGTTCGTGCCGATCGACAAGCGCTGAGATCGCTGGGCCGGGCATGCTTTGCCCGGCCGGCGCGGGGTGGCGCTGGCTGGATCTGCGTCGCCGCCCCGCGCATCGCTCAGGCACATTGTTTGACCACCGCCACAGGCCGGGCCGACACTTTCCTCACATGATGAATACCGAATACCGCAAAACGCTGCCTGGAACGTCGCTCGATTATTTCGACGCCCGCGCGGCTGTCGAGGCCATTGCACCGGGCGCCTACGACACGCTGCCCTACACCTCGCGCGTGCTGGCCGAAAACCTCGTGCGCCGCTGCGATCCCGCGACGCTCACCGATTCGCTCAGGCAACTGATCGAGCGACGCCGCGATCTCGATTTCCCGTGGTTCCCCGCACGCGTGGTGTGCCACGACATTCTCGGCCAGACGGCACTGGTCGATCTCGCCGGTCTGCGCGACGCCATCGCGGCGCAAGGCGGCGACCCGGCGCTGGTCAATCCGGTGGTGCCGACGCAACTCGTTGTCGATCACTCGTTGGCCGTGGAGTGCGGTGGCTTCGATCCGGATGCGTTCGCGAAGAACCGCGCCATCGAAGATCGCCGTAACGAAGACCGTTTCGACTTCATCAACTGGACGAAGAACGCGTTTCGCAATGTCGACGTGATTCCGCCCGGCAATGGCATCCTCCACCAGATCAACCTCGAGCGCATGAGCCCGGTGATTCAGGTGACGGACGGTGTGGCTTATCCCGACACCCTGGTGGGCACCGACTCGCATACGCCCATGGTCGATGCCCTGGGCGTGATCGCCATCGGCGTGGGGGGACTGGAGGCGGAGAGCGTGATGCTCGGCCGCGCGTCGTGGATGCGTCTGCCGGATATCGTCGGCGTCGAGTTGACGGGCAAGCCGCAGCCCGGCATTACGGCAACCGATATCGTGCTGGCGCTGACCGAGTTTCTGCGCAAGGAAAAGGTGGTGTCCACCTATCTCGAGTTCTACGGCGAGGGTGCGGCGAACCTGACGCTGGGCGACCGCGCGACGATCTCGAACATGGCGCCTGAGTTCGGCGCCACTGCGGCGATGTTCTACATCGATTCGCAGACGATCAAATACCTCAAGCTCACCGGCCGCGACGACGCGCTGGTGGCATTGGTCGAGACCTACGCGAAGCAAACGGGTCTGTGGGCCGACAGTCTGACGAAGGTGCAATACGAGCGCGTGCTCACGTTCGATCTGTCGAGCGTCGTGCGCAACATTGCCGGCCCGTCGAATCCGCACAAACGGGTGCCGACGAGCGAGCTGGCCGCCCGCGGCATCAGCGGCAAGGTCGAGAACGAACCGGGCCTGATGCCCGACGGCGCGGTCATCATCGCGGCGATCACGAGCTGCACGAACACCAATAACCCGCGCAACATGATTGCCGCCGGCCTGTTCGCGCGCAATGCCAACCGTGCGGGTCTGGTGCGCAAGCCGTGGGTCAAGAGTTCGCTGGCGCCGGGCTCGAAGGCCGTCACGCTGTATCTGGAGGCCGCCGGTCTGTTGCCGGAACTCGAAGCGCTCGGCTTCGGTGTCGTCGCCTACGCCTGCACTTCGTGCAACGGGATGTCCGGGGCGCTCGATCCGGTGATCCAGCAGGAAATCATCGAGCGCGATCTGTACGCCACCGCCGTGCTCTCGGGCAACCGCAATTTCGACGGCCGCATTCATCCGTATGCGAAGCAGGCATTTCTCGCGTCGCCGCCGCTGGTCGTGGCCTATGCCATCGCGGGCACGATCCGCTTCGATATCGAGAAGGACGTGTTGGGTGTCGATGCCGATGGCAAGCCCGTGAAGCTTGCCGACCTGTGGCCGGCGGACGAAGAGATCGACGCGATCATCGCGAGCAGCGTCAAGCCGGAGCAGTTCCGCCGCGTGTATGAGCCGATGTTCGCGGCGTCTGTGCAGCACGGCGAGCCGGCCGAGCCGCTGTACAACTGGCGTGAGATGAGTACCTACATCCGTCGTCCGCCGTACTGGGAAGGTGCGCTTGCCGGTGAGCGCACGTTGCGCGGCATGCGCGCACTGGCCGTGCTGGGCGACAACATCACGACCGATCACCTCTCGCCGTCGAACGCGATCATGGCCGACAGCGCAGCCGGCGAGTACCTCGCGAAGATGGGACTGCCGGAGGAAGACTTCAACTCCTACGCCACGCACCGCGGCGATCACCTGACGGCGCAGCGCGCCACGTTCGCCAACCCGACGCTCAAGAACGAGATGGTCGTGGTCGACGGGCAGGTCAAGGCGGGTTCGCTGGCGCGCATCGAGCCGGAAGGCAAGATCACGCGCATGTGGGAAGCGATCGAGACGTACATGGCGCGCAAGCAGCCGCTCATCGTGATTGCCGGGGCCGATTACGGTCAGGGGTCGTCGCGCGACTGGGCGGCCAAGGGCGTGCGTCTGGCGGGCACCGAGGCTATCGTTGCCGAAGGATTCGAGCGCATTCACCGTACCAATCTGGTTGGCATGGGCGTGCTGCCGCTCGAATTCAAGCCGGGCACGAACCGCAAGACGCTGGGCATCGACGGTAGCGAAACGTTCGACGTGATCGGTAAGCGCACGCCGCGTGCGGACCTCACGCTGGTCATTCATCGCCAGAAGAAGGACGGAAGCCACGAGCGCGTGGAGGTGCCGGTGACCTGTCGTCTGGATACGGCCGAAGAGGTGTCGATCTACGAGGCGGGCGGGGTGTTGCAGCGCTTCGCGCAGGACTTTCTGGAATCGTCGCAGGCGGCTGCCTGAGGAGAGACGTGATGGCGCATCAGCCACAAATCCGTATTCCCGCCACCTATATGCGTGGCGGTACCAGCAAGGGCGTGTTCTTTCGCTTGCAGGACCTGCCTGCTGCCGCCCAGGTGGCGGGGCCGGCGCGCGACGCACTGCTCATGCGTGTGATCGGCAGTCCGGACCCCTACGGCAAGCAGATCGACGGCATGGGCGGCGCGACGTCGAGCACCAGCAAGACGGTCATCGTCGCGAAGAGCGAGCGGCCCGGGCACGATGTGGATTATTTGTTCGGTCAGGTGTCGATCGACCAGAAGTTTGTCGACTGGAGCGGTAATTGCGGCAATCTGTCGGCGGCCGTTGGCCCGTTCGCGATCAGCGGCGGGCTGGTGGACCCCGCGCGGGTGCCGCGCGCCGGCGTGGCCATCGTGCGTATCTGGCAGGCCAATATCGGCAAGACGATCATTGCGCATGTCCCGATGACAGACGGTGCGGTGCAGGAGACGGGCGACTTCGAACTCGACGGCGTGACGTTCCCGGCCGCCGAAGTTCAGCTCGAATTCCTCGATCCTGCGGCGGAGGAAGACGGCGAGGGCGGGGCCATGTTCCCGACCGGGCATCTCGTCGACGATCTCGAAGTGCCCGGTGTGGGCACTTTCAAGGCGACGATGATCAACGCCGGCATTCCGACCATTTTCCTCAATGCGGAAGATATCGGCTATCGGGGCACGGAATTGCAGGACGCGATCAACGGCGATCCGAAGGCGCTCGCGATGTTCGAGACCATTCGTGCGCATGGCGCGATCCGCATGGGCCTGATCAAGGAGGTGTCGGAGGCCGCGACGCGCCAGCACACGCCGAAAGTCGCCTTCGTGGCGAAGCCGGCCGGCTATACGGCGTCGAGCGGCAAGGCCGTGAATCCCGGCGACATCGATCTGCTGGTGCGTGCCCTGTCGATGGGCAAGCTGCATCATGCCATGATGGGCACCGCGGCAGTCTGCATTGGCGCTGCGGCGGCGATTCCGGGCACGCTGGTCAATCTGGCCGCCGGTGGCGGCGAGCGCAATGCCGTGCGTTTCGGGCATCCGTCGGGCACATTGCGGGTCGGGGCGGAGGCGAAGCAACAAGATGGCGAGTGGACGGTCACGAAAGCCATCATGAGTCGCAGCGCCCGTGTGCTGATGGAAGGTTGGGTGCGAATTCCCGGAGACGCGTTCTGAGCACGTGATCACAGGAGGTCGTCGATGTCTGCTGGCATCTCGAATGTGCGTCCCTCGCCCGACAAGGTTCTCTCAGACATTGTCGACTACGTCCTGACTTACGAGATCCGCAGCGATCTCGCCTTCGACACCGCCCGCAACTGCCTGATCGATACGCTCGGCTGCGGTTTCGAAGCGCTGTCCTATCCCGCCTGCACCAAGCTGTTGGGACCCATCGTGCCGGGCACGGTGGTGCCGAACGGCGCGAAGGTGCCTGGCACGCCGTATCAACTCGATCCCGTGCAGGCCGCGTTCAGTCTGGGCGCGATGATTCGCTGGCTCGACTTCAACGACACCTGGCTGGCTGCCGAATGGGGGCACCCGTCCGACAATCTCGGCGGCATTCTAATGACGGCCGACTGGCTCTCGCGCACGGCGGTGGCGCAGAGTCAGCCGCCGCTGACCATGCGTCATGTGCTGGCTGCCATGATCAAGGCGCATGAGATTCAGGGGTGTCTGGCGCTGGAGAACTCGTTCAATCAGGTCGGCCTCGATCATGTCGTGCTGGTGAAAGTCGCGTCGACGGCGGTTGTCGGCGAAATGTTGGGCCTTTCCCGCGACGAACTGATCAATGCACTTTCGCTCGCCTTCGTCGATGGGCAGAGTCTGCGCACGTATCGTCACGCGCCGAACACCGGCAGTCGCAAGTCGTGGGCGGCCGGCGATGCGACGAGCCGCGCCGTGCGGCTCGCGCTGATGGCACGTACCGGCGAGATGGGCTATCCGTCGGTGCTTACCGCCAGTACCTGGGGCTTTTACGACGTGCTGTTCAAGGGCAAGCCGTTCACGTTTGAGCGTCCCTACGGGTCGTATGTAATGGAGAACGTGCTGTTCAAGATCTCGTTTCCGGCGGAGTTTCACGCGCAGACCGCCGCAGAGGCCGCGATGACATTGCATCATCAATTGCAGGCAATGGGACGTAGCGCGCAGGAGATTCGCTCAGTCAGAATCCGCACGCATGCGGCGGCGATTCGCATCATCGACAAGCAGGGGCCACTCGCCAATCCCGCAGATCGCGATCACTGCATTCAGTACATGGTGGCGGTGCCGCTGTTGTTCGGGCGTCTGACGGCGGCCGATTACGAGGACGCGGTCGCGGCCGATCCCCGTATCGACGCGTTGCGCGCGAAGATCGTCTGCGAGGAAGATCCGCAGTTCACCCGCGACTATCACGATCCCGACAAGCGCTCGATTGCCAACGGACTGACCGTGACTCTGAGCGACGGCACCGCGCTCGACGAAGTGCTGGTCGAATATCCCATCGGCCATATGCGCCGGCGTGCGGAGGGAATTCCGCTGCTTGTGGAGAAGTTCAAGACGAATCTGGCGCGGCGGTTTGCCGCTCGCGCGCAATCGCGTATTCTCGACGTTGCGCTCGATCAGCAACGGCTCGAGGCGATGCCGGTGCACCAGTTTGTGGACTTGATGGTGTGATCTGGCGCCGAGCGCAGCCCCATCGATCACCCGCAGCGCCAGTGGCGCCTCAACGTCCGCCAACCGCCCCTACGCCCGATGGGCACGGACATGTTCGAACCGTATCTGAAACGATGGCGCCTCACCCGCGACGGCGAGGCGTTTACCTCTCATGCCGGCCAATTGCTGCCTGTGCGTCAGGGGCACACGCCTGCCATTCTCAAGATCTCGCATGAACCCGAAGAAATCGCGGGGGCGAATCTTATGGTGTGGTGGGGCGGCGACGGTGCCGCGCCTGTGCTGGCGCACGACGGTGAGGCGCTGCTGATGGTGCGGGCACAGGGCTCGGCGTCGCTCGCGGAGATGTCCAGAACGGGCCATGACGACGATGCAACCCGCATTCTTTGTGCGACCGTCGGACACTTGCATCGGCCGCGTGCCGGGCGCCGGCCGGCGCTCGCGACGTTGCATGACTGGTTCGGCGCGCTGCTGGCGTCGGCGCCGGGAGGGCCGTCCATCCTGCGTCATAGCGCGAATGCCGCGCTTGCGTTACTGAACGCGCCGCGTGACGAAGTCGTATTGCATGGGGATGTGCATCATGCCAACGTGCTGGACTTCGGCGACAGAGGGTGGCTCGCCATTGATCCGAAAGGACTCTACGGCGAGCGCGGCTTCGACTATGCGAATCTCTTCTGCAATCCCGACGACGACACGGCACTGGCGCCCGGCGTCTTTGCGCGGCGCGTCGAGATCGTGACGCATGCTGCCGCCATCGAGCATCAACGGCTGTTGCAGTGGGTATTGGCGTGGGCAGGGCTGTCTGCCGTCTGGCACGCTGAGGATGGCGGCGATGCCCGGGGCACGTTGGCGGTAGCGCGGCTGGCCGCTGCCGCGCTGGGCATCGTCGAATAAGGCAATCGCCGTGATGAGATGACGCGTGCGTCTCAGCCCTTGTGGGTATAGCGCAGGCGGGTCATCTGTTCCGCGCTGTCGGTGAGCAGGCCTGCGGCATCGGCAATCGCCTTTTCCAGCGTGGTCGGGCCGAACGTCAGCGAGAAACATCCCGAGAATACACGCGAGAGGCTATCGAGCGCGCTGCGATCGATGGCGCCCGAGAGCAGCGATGCGCTCGCACCTGCCTTGATGGCCACCTGCGCGGCAATCATCGGTGTCTTGCCGGAGAGCGTTTGCCCGTCGCTACGGCCTTCGCCGGTGATGAGCCAGTCGGCACCTTCCACCGCCTGCGGCAGGCCGACGCGCTCGGCGACCACCTCGGCGCCGGAGCGGAATTGCGCACCGAGCAAATGCAACGCAAAGCCGAGACCGCCTGCGGCGCCGGCACCGGCACGGCTCGCCGCTTCGTTGGCGTTGAACGCGCGATGGGCATGGCCGGCGAAATGCGCGATGGCGCGATCAAGCGGTTCGACCTGGGCTTCACTCACACCCTTTTGTGGTCCGAAGATTGCCGTCGCGCCTTGCGTGCCGTTGAGCGGATTGTTGACGTCGGACATGGCGATCAGCTCGCAGTCCTTCAGGCGGGCGTCGAGCCCGTTCAGATCGATCGATGCAACGCGATGAAGCGCCGCGGGCACCGGCGGCACGGCTTCGCCCGATTCGTCGAGCAGGCGCGCGCCGAGACCGACCAGCAGACCGGCGCCGCCGTCGTTCGTGCTGCTGCCGCCCAGACCGATGAGCACACGGCGTGCGCCGGTATCGAGCAGTGCGCGCAGCAGTTCGCCGAGGCCCACCGTCGAGCGCTCGGCCACCGGCGTCTGCATGCCGACGGGGTCGGTAATGCTCACCACATTGGCGCTCTCCAGCACCCCCGTGCCGTCGGGCATGATGCCGTACTCGGCCGTGACCGACGCCTGACCTGCGCCGCGCACGGACAGCGGCACCCGGCGCCCGCCGGCGGAGAGCAGGGCGTCGAGCGTGCCTTCGCCGCCGTCGGCCATCGGACGCAGCCGCAGATCGGCCTGCGGCAACACCCGGGCAATGCCGGACGCGATGGCGCGCGCCACTTCCGGGGCACTCAACGAACCTTTGAACGAATCGGGGGCGATGACGATGATCGGGGCTTGCGCATTGCTGGACATGGAAATCGGGACAGTCGCAAAAAGTGGATACGGGTTGGCTGGATTCACGTGCGCCACGGGTGTCGATCAGCCCGCTTGTTGTTATCGCTTATGGCGTACCGGCCGGATGGTCGATCCAGGGCCCGGTGGACGGGATGGCACGTCGGCTCGCAGCAGGGTCGTGCACGAGGCGGTGCGGCGCAGTGTGACAGAAACATGCAATATACGCGATTCGGGCCAGCGCGCATTGCGTGAATTGCCATGCTATGAATAACACGAGTAAGATGAGCGCCAACTGGCGGTGTGTCGCCCGATAGGCCGCATGGCCCGCAATGCAAGGCGCGGGGTGTGCGCGTGGGGCGTACCGGCATCACCAGAGCAGAACGAACAATACGGCGCGAGCTGTGGCCCGACCCGGATGCAGAAAGACATCGCGTGGCCAGTAGCCGACCATCCCTCAGCGATTGGGCGCCGGAACCAGATACTAGGTTGTCGACACGACGATGCCCGGCTGGCGGCGGCGGCCGGAAGACATGGCGCGTGCGACAGTCATTTGCAAGCGTGGAGCGGGGCATGAACCGGGGCAAAGACAGGAATTCCGGCACGACGCGTGGGGCGCGGCGCAGTGCCACTGGGGCGGTTGCCGCAGCGAGCGTGGCGCTCGTTGTGTTGCTGGCCGCATGCGCGCAGACGGCGCCCGTCGCATCGCGCGACGATCCGCCGGTCGGTAGCGTTGCCGACGTTGCACCGGAAAATGTAAAAGTCGAGACGTTGCCCGCCTATCGCGACACGATAGACGACGCGCGCAGCAACGGCGCCGTCTGGCAGGGGGCCTCGAAAAAGGCATTTGCGAGCGTGAGTGCCTGCACGGCGCGTCTCTGGAAGAAGCAACTGCCTTACGCCCGTCTGCAACGGCAAAAGGCCGGCACGGGCCAAACGCTCCAACTCTCCTCGCAGGACGACGGCATTCTCGCCGTTCTCGATCTCGCACCGCACAAGCCGGGCAGCCAGGGTTCGCTCTATCTCGGGTCGACCGGCCCGCAGTCGCTCGCCGACGCCGTGCGTCAGTGCCTCTGATCGCCACGGCCCGGCGGTAGTCGCCGGGCGTCATGCGGTTGTCACGGCGGCGTCATACAACGACGGGGTATCATGACGACGAACATGCCGCCGGCCGGGCGGCATGAGGGTTTTGACTGCGTGCGTACCGATGTCCCATACCGAATCCTCTGAATCCGTCGATGCTTCATCCGTCGATGTCACCTCCGTCGATACCTCAGGGGCGCCCACCGCGACAGGAGATGCGGCGCAGGCCTCGCTGAACCCGCGTCAGCAGGCGCTGTTCGACGCGGTGCGCCGCGACGGCTTCCTCACGGTCGACGAACTGGCCGCACGCTTCGACGTGACGCCGCAGACGATCCGGCGCGACATCAACTCTCTGGCCGAACGCAAGTGGGTGCGCCGCTACCATGGCGGCGTTGGCCTGCCGGGTGGGGCGGAAAACGACGCGTACGATGCCCGGCAGACACATCTGGCCGACGAGAAACGCCGCATCGCGGTACGTCTGGCGGAGCAAATCCCCGATCACGCCTCGATCTTCATCAATCTGGGCACCACGACGGAAGCCGTGGCCCGGGCGTTGTCACGCCACCGCGGTTTGCGCGTCATCACCAACAATCTGCACGTCGCCGCCATGATGAGCAGTTACGCCGATGCCGAGGTGATCATCACCGGCGGCGTAGTGCGCGCCCGCGATCAGGGCGTGACCGGCGAGGCTACGCTCGACTTCATTCGCCAGTTCAAAGTCGATTTCGGCATCGTGGGGATCTCTGCCATCGACGCCGACGGCACGCTGCGAGACTTCGATTATCGCGAAGTGCGTGTTGCCGAGGCGATCATCGCGCAGTCGCGCACCGTATTTCTGGCCGCTGACCACAGCAAGTTCGGTCGCCCCGCGCTTGTCCGGCTCGGACACCTGTCTCAGGTCGACGCGCTGTTCACCGATCGTCCGGTGCCTGAAGGCATGGCGCAGGTGATCGCCGAGGCGGGCACGGTGGTACACGTCGCGGACTGACGCGGCTCGCGGAACAAGATTGGCGCGAATTCGCACATCGAGGCAAGGAAATGCGCGAATTCGAAACTCAATTGACGTGATCTGTTAAAATTCGAATATCGATGTTCGAAAACGAACATCGATAACGAACAGTTTCGACCTTTCTCTGATTTGACGCCCATCACCCCGGGAGTGACGACGTGCAGACATCCGCCCATTCACCATCGGACAATCTCCTTGCACCCTACGACTTGCTGGTCGTCGGCGGCGGGATCAATGGAACGGGCATTGCGCGCGATGCCGCGGGGCGCGGTCTGCGGGTATTGCTCGTCGAGCAGGATGATCTGGCATCGCATACCTCGTCGGCGAGCACCAAGCTGATTCACGGCGGGTTGCGCTATCTCGAGTATTACGAGTTCGGTCTGGTCCGCAAGGCGTTGCAGGAGCGTGAAGTGCTGTTGCGCGCCGCGCCGCACATCATGTGGCCGCTTCGCTTCGTGATGCCGCATATGCCGAACCTGCGTCCGGCGTGGCTGATTCGTGCCGGGCTGTTCCTCTACGATCATCTGGCACGGCGAGAAATACTGCCGGGCTCGCGCGGCATCGATCTGCGCCAGCATCCGGCCGGTGCGCCGTTGCGCCGCGATCTCACGCGCGGTTTCGTCTACTCGGACGGCTGGGTGCAAGATGCGCGTCTGGTCGTGCTCAACGCGCAGGATGCCGCCGAGCGCGGCGCCACGGTTCTCACGCGCACGCGCCTCATCGGCGCGGATCGCGGCGAGCACATGTGGACGGCACAGATCGAGACGCCCGACGGCTCCCACCAGACCGTGCGCGCGCGGGCCATGGTGAATGCGGCCGGGCCCTGGGTCGGTCATCTGCTGGGTGAGGTGCTGCGCCAGAGTGCAACGCACCGCGTGCGCATGGTCAAGGGCAGCCATATCGTGACGCGCAAGCTGTTCGATCACGATCACGCCTACATCTTCCAGAATCCGGACAAGCGCATCATCTTCGCGATTCCGTATGAGCGCGACTTCACGCTGATTGGCACAACCGATATCGAGTATCACGGCGACCCGGCGCACGTTGCGATCAACGATGACGAGATCGCTTATCTCTGCAAATCGGCCAGCGAGTATTTCACCCGGCCGATCGTGCCGGGCGATGTCGTCTGGACTTATGCGGGCGTGCGGCCGTTGATGGAAGAAGAGGTCTCGAACCCGTCGGCCGTCACGCGCGATTACAAGCTCGAGCTGGATGCCTCCGCCAAGCGTGCGCCGCTGCTGTCGGTATTCGGCGGCAAGATCACGACGTACCGTCGTCTCGCGGAAGAGGCCATGTCGCACCTGCACGGCCCGCTGGGCTTCACGCATGGCGACTGGACGGCGGGCGCGCCGCTGCCGGGGGGCGACATGGCCGAGCCGGATGCCGGCGCCTTCGAAACATCGCTGCGTGCGCAGTTTCCGTGGCTACCGCAGGCGCTGGCGCATCGCTACGCGCGCACCTACGGTACGCGCACGCATGTGCTGGTGGGCGATGCGACCTCGCTCGACGGGCTGGGGCAACACCTCTGCGGCGATCTGTATGAAGCCGAACTGCGCTATCTTGTGCAATACGAATGGGCGCGCACTGCACAAGACGTGTTGTGGCGCCGGACCAAACTTGGTCTGCACGTCGGAAAGGACGGCGAAGCCAGCGTGCAACAGTGGTTCGCGCAGCACATGGAAATGGCTGCCTGACGTTCACACAAAAACAGGAGACAAGCGCAATGGCAGGAGGCGGCTACATCCTCGCGTTCGATCAGGGTACGACCAGTTCGCGAGCATTGCTGTTCGACCGCGATGGCCATGTCGTGGCAACCGCACAGAAAGAATTCCGTCAGATTTATCCGCACCCCGGATGGGTCGAGCACGATCCGCGCGAGATCTGGTCGACGCAGGCCGGCGTGGCTGCCGAAGCATTGACGCATGCCGGTGTGGGTGGCAGCGACATCTCGGCCATCGGCATCACAAATCAGCGCGAGACGACCGTTGTCTGGGACCGCCGCACGGGCGAGCCGGTATATAACGCCATTGTCTGGCAGGACCGCCGCACGGCCGATTTCTGCGATGCGTTGCGTGCGCAGGGCAAGGAAGCGCTGGTATCGAGCCGCACCGGGCTGCGCATCGACTCCTATTTTTCCGGCACCAAGATTCGCTGGATTCTCGATAACGTCGAGGGGGCGCGCGAGGCCGCCGACGCCGGGCATCTCGCGTTCGGCACGGTCGATAGCTGGCTCGTCTGGCATTTGACGGGGGGCAAGCTGCACGTCACGGACGTGTCGAATGCGTCGCGCACCATGCTCCTCAACATCCATACGCTCGCGTGGGACGACGAGCTCCTCGCATTGCTCGGGGTGCCGCGCAGCATGTTGCCCGAGGTGCGCTCGTCGAGCGAAGTGTTCGGCCACACGGCCACGCCATTGTTCTCGGTGCCGGTGCCGATTGCGGGTATCGCGGGCGACCAGCAGGCGGCGCTCTTCGGCCAGATGTGTCTTTCACCGGGCATGGTGAAGAACACCTACGGCACGGGTTGCTTCATGGTGATGAACACCGGCAGTCAACCGCAGGCATCGCGTCACAACCTGCTCACGACCGTGGCGTGGAAGATCGGCGAACGGGTGGACTATGCGCTCGAGGGCAGCATCTTCATCGGCGGTGCGGTCGTGCAGTGGTTGCGTGACGGACTCGGCATCATTCGCCACTCGCGCGATGTGGAAGCACTCGCGACCAGCGTGCCCGATGCCGATGGCGTTGTGCTCGTGCCGGCGTTCGCCGGACTCGGCGCGCCACATTGGCAACCCCATGCACGCGGCACGCTGTTCGGCGCCACGCGTGGCACCACCGCCGCACATGTGGCGCGGGCCGCACTCGACAGCATCGCCTTCCAGACGCTCGACGTCTTGCGCGCCATGGAGGCCGACGCCGGTCTGCATGTGTCGGAGTTGCGTGTCGATGGCGGCGCGGCGGCCAACGATCTCCTGATGCAGTGGCAGGCAGATTTGCTGGGGGCCGATGTAGTTCGCCCGAAGGTGATCGAGACGACAGCGGCGGGTGCCGCCTATCTCGCCGGACTGGCCGTCGGATTTTGGCCGGACATCGACACGCTGCAACGTCAGTGGCAGCTACAGCGACGGTTTTCCCGCAAGCTCTCCGAGAGCGACGTGACCCGTGCCGTGAGCGGCTGGCAGCGCGCGGTGCGTGCGGCCAAGGTCTGGGCGGAAGAGGGCTGAAGCCACCTGACGAGGGTTGGCTTCAGCGCAAGGCTCTCCCGGGCGCCACATGGCGGCGATCGCCAGCGGCATCGTGCCGCCGGTGCCGCCAACTCGCACACCGCTCACGCGGATGACGGCGGGCCGACTTGGCCGGGCTCGCAGGCGCGAGCGACCGGACGCAGGGACTTAGGGCGCAAGGCCCGGTTCGGCGCATTTGCATGATCCCCTCCCTGAAGATTTCCCATCGTCCGACATGAATCGGTCACCGGTGCAATCCGTCCGCGTCCGGGGCGCTCCCGGCGAGGGATAGGCATCGGGCGTGCCGGGGCCATGTGGCGTTCATGGCTTGATTCCCGAGGCGGTCGACCCGGGCGAGGAGACTTCCCCGGAAGCGGACGGCTTGCCCCCTCATCAATGCGAGAAGCATGCCAATCGATGCAACTCATTGAATCGACAGGAAAGTTCGTTGGTTGAAACAGCGTGTTCGCTGTCCTTCGAACGAAAACGTTTCAGGAATGAAAGGCTGGGTGGGGGAGAAACACGGGAAGTGACAGCGTGTTGCAAAGCGCCTGCCGGGGCGCGTGAGTGCCGCACCGGTGACGGCAAATTAGGCAATGCACTTGACACTCAATGCCGGCGGGCGTTTGCGCCGCCGGCCGAGGACTTATGCAAAGGGTTATCAACAGTTGCTGTGGATATCCTTGCCGACCGGTGCAGGGGCCGTAAGATCGTCGCCACGATGATCGGACGACGAATCAAATCGTCAGGCCGCGGGCTTCTTGCCGACGGTGAAGGCAATCTCTCCCACACCGGCTACGCCGGCGCTGACCTTGTCGCCCGGTTCGAGCGGCCCGACGCCAGCCGGCGTGCCGGTGAAGATCAGGTCGCCTGCGGCGAGCTTCACGCTGCGCGAGATCTCGGCGATCAGATCGGGCACCGACCAGATCAGTTCGTTGAGATCGCCGGTCTGACGGGTTTCGCCGTTCACGTCGAGCCAGACGCGGCCTTCCTTCGGATGCCCCACTTCCGCCACAGCGTGCAGCGGGCCGCAGGGTGCCGAGGCGTCGAACGCCTTGCCCCAGTCCCACGGACGACGCGTGTCTTTGGCCTGCTGCTGCAGGTCGCGACGCGTGAGGTCGACACCCACTCCGTAGCCCCACACGAGCGACAGTGCCTGGCGGGCATCGACGTTCTCGCCGTCGGCACCAATGGCCACGACCAGTTCGATCTCGTGATGCAACTCGCTCGTGAGCGGCGGGTAGGGCAGCGTGCCTTCGGCCGCGACCACGGCGTCAGCCGGCTTCATGAAGAAGAACGGCGGCTCGCGATCCGGATTGCTACCCATCTCGCGCGCATGCGCAGCGTAGTTGCGGCCGACGCAGAACACGCGGCGCACGGGGAAACGGGCGTCGCTGCCTGCGACGGCGACCGACGCCTGAGGCGGCGCCGAAATAACGAATTGGCTCATGAGAAGACTCTCGGCTGAAACGAAACAATAACTAACGATAGACAAGCGCCGACACACGACGGCGCCTTGAACCGCATTACTTGGCGAAGACCTGCGACAAGTCGGCGAACGCCTTGAACTCCAGTGCGTTGCCGGCCGGGTCGTAGAAGAACAGCGTTGCCTGCTCGCCCACCTGTCCGGCGAAGCGAATATGCGGTTCGATCACGAAACGGGTGCCGGCGGCGCGCAGGCGGTCGGCCAGTGCGTGCCAGGCGGCCATGTCAAGGATAACGCCGAAATGCGGGACAGGAACCTCGTCGCCGTCGACCGGATTCGTGATGCGCTTGCCGGCCTCGTCCGGCGAGAGATGCGCGACCAGTTGATGGCCGAAGAAATCGAAGTCGATCCAGTGATCGGAACTGCGGCCTTCGGGGCAGCCCATCACGCCGCCGTAGAAGCGGCGGGCCGCTTCGAGGTCGTCGACGGGAAACGCGAGGTGAAAGAGCGGTGTTGCCATGTGGACTCCGGTGCAATGTGGGGTTGAGCGAGGTGCGAATGTCGCGACGTCTCGCAGACGTCCTTTTTTCCTTGGCTATCGGCGCGTGAACACTGACAACGGCCGCACCGATTTGCTGTAAATTCTATCCATCGATAAAAATAATCAAAAACGAATAATTCGACCGCTCAGTCACAAAATTTTCGATCAATGATCCGTTACCTGAAAACCTTCGTCACGGCAGCCGAAACCGCGTCGTTCTCGGCGGCGGGGGCGCGTCTCGGACTGACACAGTCGGCTGTGAGTGCCCAGATTCAGCGGCTCGAGGACGATCTCGGCGTGCAACTCTTCGAGCGGACCGGCCGCGCCGTGTCGCTATCGGACGATGGTCGCCGTTTGCTTGCACAGGCGCAGGGCGTGATTTCGGGGTATCAGGCCATGCGCGGCGAGGCCGGGGCGCATGACGGTCAGGCGGCGCTCGCACCGATTCATGTCGGCGCCATCCTCACCGTGCAGCTTGGTTTGCTGCCGGGAGCGGTGCAACGCTGGACGGCGCTCGGTGCCATGCCGCATCTGAACATCGTGCCGGGCATGTCCGTGCAATTGCTGGGGCAGCTCGACGCAAAAGAGCTTGATCTGGCCGTGATGATCCGACCGCGCATCGGCGTGCCGGCCGATATGAAATGGCTCACGCTGATGCAGGAGCCCTATGTCGCCATCGCACCAAAGGGCACGTGTGGCACGGTGGCCGATTGGGCGATGGCAATGCCCTTCGTGCGCTACAACCGACGCTCCTACGGCGGCGATCTGGTGGATCGATACCTGCGGCGGCATCGGCTGTGGGTGCGAGAAGGCGTGGAGCTGGACGAGCCCGAGGTCATTGTTCGGCTGGTGCGTGCACGATTGGGATGGTCGATCGTGCCCGCGACGCTCATCGGCCTGCCGGTCGATGCCCATGCCGCAGCGAAAACGGCAAAGGCCGGCAAAGGCGGCGGCATGCTCGCGCAGGGCGTTCAGGTGCTGTCGTTGTCCGGTGCACCGCTCACCCGCGAGCTTGGGGTGCTCGTGCGTCAATCGGCGCTCAAGCGTGCGCCGGTCGCCACGCTGATGAAGTGTCTCGCCGACGAGGCTCAGTCGCTGGGGTAGGGATTGGCCGTTGCGGCGGGGGCATCGGCCGTTGCCCCACCGAGCGCCTGCCAAAGGGCCGCCGTGTCCGTCAGACGTGCGCCCTGGGCGTCGAGCCGGGCACGCGTGGCGTCGAGTGCCTGACGTTGTGCGTCGAGCAGCGCGAGATGGCTGATGCCGCCCACGCGGTATCGCTCGCTCGCAATCCGGAACGCGGCTTCCGCGCGCCGCGCCGCGTCGTCCCGTGCGGCGAGTGTGCTGGCGTCCGCCTCCAACGCGCGCATCGCGTCGGCGACCTGTGCCAGGCCGAGCAGGACGGTGTCCTGATACGACGCCAGTGCCGCGTCATAAGCGGCGACGGCGGCGCGCCGTTGTGCGCGTAACTCGCCGCCGCGAAACAGCGGTTGCAGCAGATTCATGCCGATGTTCCAGATGTTGATGCCGTTGCCCAGATCGGCCGTTCGCATGCGCTGGGTGCCGAAGCTGCCGGAAAGGGTGAATTGCGGATACAGATTCGCCGTCGCCACGCCAACGTCGGCACTGGCTTTGTGCAGCAGCGCTTCCGAGGCGCGAATATCCGGGCGTCGCCGGGCCAGTGTCGATGGCAGGGAAACGGGAACCGCGCGCGGCAGGTGCAGGCTGTCGAGATCGATGACGGGCGACGTGAACGCCCCGGGCGGCTGACCGGTCAGCCGCGCCAATTGATG
Source organism: Pandoraea fibrosis (assembly GCF_000807775.2). Lineage (NCBI taxonomy): Bacteria > Pseudomonadati > Pseudomonadota > Betaproteobacteria > Burkholderiales > Burkholderiaceae > Pandoraea > Pandoraea fibrosis. The sequence continues at coordinate 2,775,859 of NZ_CP047385.1, forward strand.
ATCGTACTGGGCGATCTGCAAGCGCAGTGCGGGCAACTGCGCTTCGGTCTGCGCCACGAGTGCGGCCTGATTCTCGACGTCCAGTGTGGCGACGCCGCCGGCACGTTGACGCGAACGCGTGATATCGAGCTGCGCGCGCTGAGCGCTCGCCATGCCTTCCAGCGCCGAGAGTTGCGCCCGTGCGCTGGCTTGCCGCAAAGCGGCCGTCACGACATTGCCCGCAAGGGAGAGCCGGGCGGCCTCCGCTTCGAAGCGTTGATAGTCGATCTGGGCGGCCAGACCTTCCAGTGCCCGTCGGTTGCCGCCGAACACGTCCAGCGTGTATGAGACATCGACACTCGCGTTATACAAGGTGAACGGCCCGGGACTCGGCACGCTGGTGATGCCGAACGACGCCAGATCGACTTGCTCGCGTGTGGCGGAGAGTTTCAGATCGGCAGAGGGCAGCAATCGCGCGCCTGCCTGCGCGCGGTAGTCTTCTTGCGCCTGACGCAGCTTCGCCTGCGCCTGCCGCAGCGTTGGGCTATCGGTCAGCGCTTGCGCGACGAGCGCGTCGAGCGCAGGGGAGTCGAAACGTGTCCACCAGCGCGACGGTACATCGTCCCCGGCGACGAGGGTTTGCGCGGCGCCCTGCGCGCCCTCGGTGCCGAGGGTCGTGGCCGACTGAGTACCGGTGGTGTATTGCACAACGTTGGCGGGCTCAGGCGTGTGGAAGTCCGGCCCGACCGCGCAGGCGGCGAGTGTGGTGCTGAGCCCGAGGGCAAGCCACCCTCCGAACGTCAGGCGGTGGGTTGCACAGTGACACGTCGCACGTCGGGCAACTCGCATGATGGCCTCAGTCGAGCGTTCGTTTGTAGAACTTCACGGCCACCGTCATCAGTACCGCGGAGAACACCAGCAGCGGCCACAGGTCGTGCCAGGCATCGCCCCAGCCATTGCCCTTGAGCAGAATGCCGCGAATGAGCCGGTTGAAGTAGGTGAGCGGCAGCACGTTGCCGATGGCCTGGGCCCACGCCGGCATGCCGCGAAACGGAAACATGAAGCCCGAGAGCAGCATGTTCGGCAGGAAATAGAACACGGTGAGTTGCATGGCCTGCAACTGATTCTGCGCGAACGACGACAACGCGATGCCCACGGTCAGATTGGCCGCGATGAACACCAGTGCCGAAAGATAGATCGCGATCACGCTACCCTCGAAGGGCACGTGAAAGACAAAGCGTGCCGCGATGAGAATGATGCTCGCCTGAATCAGGCCGATGGCGATGTACGGCACGATCTTGCCCGTCATGACCTCGATGGGCAGCACGGGTGTCGCGAGCAGGTTCTCCATCGTGCCGCGTTCGCGCTCGCGCACGATGGCGAGTCCGGTCATCATGGCGAGCGTCATCGTCAGAATCACGCCCATCAGGCCGGGAATGATGTTGTATTGGGTGATGCCTTCGGCGTTGTAGAGCCGGTGTACCTGCACGTCGAACGCACCCTGGCCGCCGGCCAGCGAAGCGAGCGGGCCGGTCAGATCCTTCTGCGCGACCGACTGTGCGATGGCAGGCAATGCCCCGAGCGCAGAGGCCATCGCCATCGGGTCGGTCGCGTCGGCCTCGACAAGGACAGCGGGCCGTTCGCCTCGCAACAACCGCCGCGTGAAGTCGGCGGGGATATTCAGCACGAACTGAACGCGTCCCTGCGCCAGCGCGGCGCGCCCCGCGTCTTCGCTCGTGAGCGTCTCCGTGAAGTGGAAGTATTCCGAGTGCTCCATCGCCGCGACCAAGCTGCGCGTGAATTCGCTGTCGTCGGCCACGATTGCCGCAGTGGGCATGTGTTTGGGGTCGGTATTGATGGCAAAGCCGAAGAGCGTCAGTTGCACGAGCGGCACGCCCACGATCATCGCGAAGGTCACGCGGTCGCGGCGCAGTTGCAGAAATTCCTTGCACACAATGCTCCACCACCGCGCGATGGAAAACCCCAGCGGCGCGCTCATGCGTCGTCTCCGAAGTTGTCCTTCGCGTGGCTCATCAGATAGATGAAGACATCTTCCAGACTGGTGTCGATGGGCGTGACACGCAGTCCGTGTGTCGCGGCAAGTTCATGCAGCAGCTCGCCCAGTGCATCGGCGTCCTGCCCGCTCACATGCAACGCGCTGCCGAACGCGACCGTCTGCGCTACAGCGGGTTGTGCGCGCAGTTCGCGCGCAAGATCGACGAGATTGTCCCCGTGGACGGTCCATGTCGACAGATGCTGGCTATCGATGACCTCGGCCGCCGTACCCTGCGCGAGCAATTCGCCGTAGGAGATGTAGGCGAGCTTGTGGCAGCGCTCGGCTTCGTCCATGTAGTGCGTGCTCACGAGCACGGAAATGCCGCGCGAGGCCAATTCGTGCAGTTCCTCCCAGAAGTCGCGCCGCGCGGTCGGGTCGACGCCTGCCGTCGGTTCGTCGAGGAGCAGCACCTGTGGCTCGTGCAACATGCACGCCGCGAGCGCGAGTCGCTGCTTCCAGCCCCCCGAGAGCGAGCCGGTCAACTGCTTTGCGCGGCCCTTGAGCCCGAGCCCTTCGATCGCCCGATCGACGGCTTCGCGCCGGTTCGGCATGCCGTACACGCGCGCGACGAAATCCAGATTCTCGCGAATCGTGAGATCTTCCCAATACGAGAAGCGTTGCGTCATATAGCCGACGTGGCGCTTGATCTGCGCACTCTCGCGCACGATGTCGAAGCCCAGACAGGTGCCGCTGCCCGAGTCGGGCGTCAGCAGGCCGCACATCATGCGGATGCAGGTCGTCTTGCCGCTGCCGTTCGGGCCGAGGAAGCCGAAGATCTCGCCGCGCCGAACTTGCAGCGAGACATCCTTGACGACGTGCTTGTCGCCAAAGTGTTTGTTCAATCCGTTCACGTCGATGGCGAGTTCGCCGTTGCCCCCGCGAGGGTTCTGCGACGCCGTCGTGCCGGGCGGAGGCGTATCGCGGCCGTTCATTGGCGCGTGACCTGCACGGGCTGCCCCGGATTGAGCTTGGTGGCGTCGGCCGCAGCGGGGTGCGCCTCGATCATGTAGACGAGTTTGTCGCGCGTGTCGTTGCTGTAGATGACCGGTGGTGTGTACTCCGCCTGATGGGAGATGTAAGTGATGCGGGCGTCGACACCCGCGCCACAGCCGTCGCAGCCGATATGCACCGTTTGCCCGGCACTCAACCCGCCCAGCGCGGCTTCGGGCACGAAGAAGCGGACCTTGATGTTGCCCGGAGGCAGCAGCCGCACGACAGGGCTGCCTGCCGCTACCCATTCCCCTACGCGATACATCGTGTCGTACACGCGCCCGGCAGCACTCGCGCTCGGACGCTTCTGCGCGAGTTGCCAGTCGGCCTGCGTGAGCGAGGCGCGCGCCGCGTCGACCTGAGCGGCCTGTGCCTGCCGCTGCGCCTGGCGACCCGGCAGTCTCGCCACAGCGAGGCTGCTTTGCAGTTCCTGTACGCGGGCGGTGCTGCTGCGGGCGTCGGCACGGCTGGCGTCGAGTTGCTCGCGGGAGATGCCGCCTGCGGCGTATTGCGCCTGATCGCGATCGAACTGAGCGACCGACTTGTCGCGCACGGCGATGGCCTGTTTGAGTTGTGCTGCGGACACTGCGATCTCGTCGGGGCGCTTGCCGGTATCGAGATCGCGCAATTGCGCTTCGGCGCTGGCGAGCGTTTCGCGCGCGTGCGATTGGGCGGCCAGCTCGAAGGTGGACTCAAGCGCGAAGAGGGCGTCGCCCGCCTTGACCTGCTGGCCGCGCGCGACCGACAGCGTCTGGAGCGTGCCGGCCTGAGAGGAGGCGACGTAGACGAACTCGCCTTCCACATAGCCCTGCCACGGCGCAGGGCCGCGATCGCCGCAGCCGGCCAGTGCGGCCAGTGCGACGGTAATGGCAAGAGTCATCGCGTTAGTGCACATGCGAGTGTATGCCTGCATGACACGCCTCGTGCGTTGCGGTTGTCCGCTGCCACCTTAGCGCAAAAGCGCGGGGGCGGGCAATCCGGGAATGCGGGGCCGTCGGGGGGGGGGCGACATGCGCCCGAAGGGACTCTCTGCTATTGTGCGCACATGTCCGGCGGCGCACGGGGCGCGCAAGCCGTAGCGGCGCAGCGCACCGGACCTCATGCAAGGAGCTTGATTGATATGTCTCACGACACGTTCGACGAAAACGACTGGAAGCGATTCCTGAAACACATCGGCGAAGACCCGGACCGCCCCGGCCTGCACGAAACGCCGTCACGTGTGCAAAAAGCATGGCGTCAATGGACGGCCGGTTATGGTCAGGACCCGGCTGAAGTGCTCAAGGTCTTCGAAGACGGGGCAGAGCAGTACAACGAATTGATCGTGGTGCGTGGCATTCCTGTCTACAGTCATTGCGAACACCATCTCGCGCCGTTCTTCGGCAAGGCGACCATTGGTTACCTGCCCAACGGCAAGATCGTCGGCTTGTCGAAGCTCACGCGTCTGGTTGACTGCTTCGCCCGCCGTTTGCAAGTGCAGGAGCGTTTGACGACGCAGGTCGCCGAGGCGCTGATGACGCATCTTCAGCCGAAGGCGGTAGGTGTGGTGGTGTCGTGCCGTCACATGTGCATGGAAAGCCGTGGCATTCGCACGGCGGGCGAGGAGACGGTGACCTCGGCCATGCTTGGCGAGTTGCAGCCCAATCTGGCGCTGCGCACCGAGTTCCTGGCGCTGGCTCGCGACAAGTAAGTACGCGGCGGCAAGCGGACAAAGAAGAAGCGCTGGCGGGAATCCTCCCGCCAGCGCTTTTTTATGACGTGGGCCGTGTTATCGGCCGTAGCGCGCCACGATGGTCGAGCCGTTCAGGGTATGACCGGCGAGCGCGGCGGACAGGCCATTGGCATCGAGCCCTGCCGGCAACTGACCCGGTTCGATATCGGTGGCCGTCACGGTGATGATGTAATGATGCGGCGTGTCGCCGACCGGCGGGCATGCGCCGCGATACGCTTGCGCGCCACTGACGTTCTTGCCGACGGTAATGCCCGGGCCCGTTTCGTTACCCGCACCGGCGGCGAGCGACGAGACCGTGGCCGGAATGTTGTAAGCGAGCCAATGCACGACACCGCCGCCCTTCGCGCCGTCGGGGTCCTTCATCGTGACGACGACGCTGTGCGTGGCTTGCGGCAAATTTTTCCATTCGACGGGCGGGCTGACGTTCTTCCCGCCGCACTCGCCCAACCCGGCATGGATCGCGGGCAGCAGGCCGCTGTCTGCGAACGCGCTCGACGAGACGCTCATGCCTTCGGCACGCGCCGTCCCGGCGGCGAGCGCCATGGCGATGGCCGCGGCACTTGCAGCACAAATTGCGACCGGGGATGAAAGCCGTTTCATAAGCATGCCTCCTATTTGGCAGATGCAATGATGAGTTTGAATGGTAGTGCAAGCAGTGTGGTACCCGCGACACCTGCACACCATAGCGCGATAAACCATCCCCAGCGAATCAGGCCCTGCTGCCACGCCGGGCGTACCGCTACCGCCTGCTCGCGGTGCTGGCGCACCGAGGGACGCACGAGATCAGTGATAGTGCGCATCGTGTGTCACCTTGCCGCGAAATACCCAGTAGGCCAGCATCGTGTAAGCGATGATGACAGGAATGATGAACGCTGCGCCCCACAGTGTGAATGACAGACTCGAATGCGGTGCGGCGGCGTCCCAGAGCGTGATGCCCGGCAGAATCGCGTAGGGATAGGCGCTGATGAGCAGGCCGCTGTAGCCGAGAAACACGAGGCCGATGGCGAGCCAGAACGGGGTGGCGTCGTGTGCCTGACGCAGCACGCGACGCATGACGAGGGTGGCGCCCGCCACGAGGAACGGTACCGGCAGGCAGCGCCAGAACCATGCGTCGTCGAACCAGCGTTCGGCCACGAGCGGCAGTCGCAGCGGGGTCCACAGCGAGACGATGGCCATGGTCGCCACGAGCGCCAGTGTCAGCGGCCACGCCAGCACGCGCAGGCGGCGCTGTAAGTCGCCCTCGGTCTTGCCGATCAGCCAGCACGCACCGAGCAACGCGTATGTCACGAGCAGGCCCAGGCCGGTGAACAGATTGAACGCCGTGACCCACGCGAAGGCGTCGCCCGCGAACTGACCGTTCTCGACCGGTATGCCGGAGAGATACGCGCCGAGTGCGACACCCTGAAAGAACGTGGCGCCCGCCGAGCCTCCGATGAACGCCAGATCCCACCACTGACGAGTGCGGCGCGACTTCCCGCGAATCTCGAAAGCCACGCCGCGAAAGATCAGACACACCAGCATGAACACCAGCGGCAGATACAGCGCCGAGAGCAGCACCGAGTACACCATCGGGAATGCGGCGAGCAGGCCCGCGCCGCCGAGTACGAGCCACGTCTCGTTGCCATCCCAGACTGGGGCGACGGAGTTCATCATCGTGTCGCGCTCGCGCGCATCGGGGAAGAACGGGAAGAGAATGCCGATGCCGAGGTCGAAGCCGTCGAGCACCACGTAGAGAAACAGGCCGAGCGCGATGATGGCGGCCCAGGCTAAGGTCAGATCCATGAGAAGTCTCGTTAAGGTCGATGTCGTGTCGGGCCGGCGATCAGGTGGCGTGCGCGCGGTCGGTGTCCATCCGTCCGGACAAGCCGGATACGGCGGGCGCAGCGTGCGCGGCGGGCGGTAGGCGATGTCCGTCATGCGGCGCATGATCGTTGCCGGGAGCCGTCGACGGATCGCCGGGCAGCACCGGGCCGCCGCGCAGAATCTTCAGCAGGTAATACACGCCGGTGCCGAACACCAGAAAGTAGGCCAGCACGAGGATCAGCAGCGACACTTGCACTTGCTGCGCGCTCACCGGCGACATGGCGTGTGCGGTCCGCATCACCCCGTAGACGACCCACGGCTGGCGCCCGGCCTCGGTGGTGACCCAGCCGGCAAGCAGTGCAACGAATCCGGTCGGCGAGAGCACGAGCATGGCGCGAGCGAAGTTGCGCGATGTGAAGAGCGTGCCGCGACGGCGCAGCCAGACGGCGGCAAGGGCTGCGGCGATCATCGCGAGGCCGAGACCGACCATGATGCGAAAGCTCCAGAACACCAGAGGCACGTTGGGGCGCTCGTCCTTTGGAAACTCCTTCAGACCGCGAATCTCACCGTCCCAGCTATGGGTGAGGATGAGGCTGCCCAGATGCGGGATTTCGAGCGCGTAGCGCGTGGTCTCGGCTTCCATGTCGGGCCAGCCGAACAGATTGAGCGGCGTGCCGCCGGTCTTCGTTTCCCAAAGCCCTTCGATGGCGGCGAGCTTGGCGGGCTGATGTTCGCGCGTGTTCAGCCCGTGGAGATCGCCCACGAAGGCCTGCAACGGTGCGAAGATCAGCAGCAGCCACATGGCCATCGAGAACATGGTCTTGACGGCAGGATCGCGGCGCCCGCGCAGCAGATGCCATGCACCGGTGCCCGCCACGACCAGCGCGGCCACGACGAACGCCGCGATGCTCATGTGTGCCAGACGGTACGGGAAAGATGGATTGAAGATCACGTCCCACCACGAGAGCACGACCACGCGGCCGTCGACGATTTCGTAACCCTGCGGTGTTTGCATCCAACTGTTCGACGCGAGAATCCAGAACGTCGAAATCAGCGTGCCGATGGCGACACACAAGGTGGCGGCGAAGTGCGCACGGGGGCTCACCCGATTCCAGCCGAACAGCATGATGCCGAGGAAGCCGGCTTCGAGGAAGAACGCGGTCATGACCTCGTAAGTGAGTAGCGGGCCGGTCACCGCTCCGGCGAAACTCGAAAAGCCCGACCAGTTGGTACCGAACTGATAGGCCATCACCACCCCCGAGACCACCCCCATGCCGAAGCACACGGCGAAGGCCTTCGACCAGAAGCGGCAGAGATCGAGATAGTGTGGCTGACGTGTTTTGAGCCAGAGACCTTCGAGAACGGCAATGAAGCTGGCCAGACCGATGGAGACGGCGGGGAAAACGATGTGGAACGAGACCGTGAACGCGAATTGCAGGCGTGCGAGGTCGAGGGCTTCCGGAACGGCAGTCATGTTGCGCTCTATGTATGCAAATAAACCCTGTCATGTATGGCGTATTGATAGACTAATCGCCATTTATTTGCATGCATATTAGGAGATGCTGCGACGCAGCACGCGTGACAAGTCGTCACATGTGGCGCATTGACGCGGCATGCTTCGGTGCGGCCATCGGTGCTATTTGTATGTTTCTAAAGAAGATTATGTCGGTATCCCGTGCGACGTCATGTCGCACGGGGCGAGGTGTGGGGAGCGGCGCGCGGCGTGGCTTAGCTGAGCAGCCCGGCGCCGATGTTGATCGACAGACCGAGCACGGCCAGATTGAAGAAGAACGAGAGGATGGCTTGTGCCAGCGTGGCGCGCCGCATGCGGCGTGACTTGAGCGCGACGTCGGCGGTCTGCGACGCCACCGCGATGGTGAACGAGAAGTACAGGAAGTCCCAGTAATCCGGATCGCAGTCACGGTCTGGCCACGCCAGCGCGTAGGGCGACTCGGTGTCTGTGAAGTACAGCCGTGCGTAGTGCAGCGTGTAGATCGTCGGTACGAGGAACCAGCCGGCAATGAGCGTGGCGGCCGCGAACAGCACATGTTCGGACGTCTGGTGCGGGCTGCCGGATTTGGCGCTGGCCAGAATGTGGATGATGGCGACCACGCTGGCAATGGCCGACAGGCTGACGACCGTGAGCACGATGGCGGCGCTCTGGTCTTCCTGTTCTGCGAAACGCTCGATGCTGCGTTTGGGCGCGGTGACCATCATGAACCAGATCATCGCGAGGTACGACCACGCGCCCGCGTTCCAGCCGATCAGGGTTCGGGTGATGGGACTGAACTCGCCCTTCACTGCAAGCTGAACGAACAGACCGGCGAGCACGCCGATGGCAATGGCGATGAGTAGCCGGGGGTGAAAGCGAACCAGGTGCGGGAAGAGCTTGGCATTCATTGGCAATGTCCGGACGATGACGGCGAGCGGTTCGATTATCCACTAACGCCGTGCCCCGTCGGGTCTTTGGGCGAACCGCGAACCGCATAACTCGCAACCGCCGCCGGACGCGATGCTGGTGATGGAAGTCGCCGAGGGGCTGCGGCCGTTCGGTGGGCCCCAGATGCGGCTAAGTTCCGACTGTCCTGAAATTGCCCTGAACTATCAAGTGAGCGCACGTTAATGGTGCGCCGCCGCATCGCGATGCGGCATTGTGCCCGTTGTCATGCCACCGCATGGGGGCCGCGCCACCGGTGTGTGCTCTGGCACTAATCGCCTTCACGCGCTCCTCCCTTTCGCAAACCGCCGCAGTATGGACGTCTGCGGCGATGCCGCCTTCGTTGAACATCCCCTTGGCACACCACTTGCTAGTCATTGCGCAAGGCCAACGGTGGCCGAGTGAAGACAAGCGAATTTTCTGCACCGCATGCATACCCCCGCGCGAGCGGGGACTTCGGGGCAACGGCGTCCCGAAGCCATAGGCCTGTTCACAGGCGTAAGGCTTCGGGACGCTTTTTTTTCGGCATTCGAACACGAGGGTATCCATGAGCACGCTCACGCAATCGTTGAAAAGTGGCAACTGGCGCGCGCTGGTTGCGTGTTTTCTCTACTTCGACACCGGTTTCACCGTCTGGGTGATGCTCGGACCTCTGGCCCCGTTCATCGGCAAAGACATTGCGATGACACCCGCACAGACCGGCTTTCTCGTGGCCGTGCCGGTGTTGGGGGCGGCGATTCTGCGCGTCACGCTGGGCAATCTGTATCAGGCCTTCGACGGTCGCAAGATTGCGTTGATGGGGCTCACGCTCTCGGCCATCCCGTCGGTGGTGCTGTTGCTGATGCCGGGAACACCGTCGTACACGCTGCTGCTGGTGCTGGGCGTGTTCCTCGGTATCGGCGGGGCAAGTTTCGCGGTGGCGTTGCCGATGGCGGGCAGCAACTACCCGCCGAAGGTACAGGGTCTGGTGCTCGGTCTTGCGGCGGCAGGCAATGTCGGCGCGGTGCTCGACGGCTTCATGTTCCCCGGACTCGCCGAGCACTACGGGTGGGCGCACGCGGCGGGGGCTGCATTGCCGCTGCTCGCGCTCGCTGCGCTGGCGCTGGTGTTCTGGGCCAAGGATCAGGGCGTGAAATCGGGCAGCGCAACGCGCGCATTCACGAGCTTCTTCATCACCGTGTTCGGCCTCATTGCCCTCGTGCTGTGCGTGCATGCAGGCGCATTCGGGGAAGGCAAGGCCGGCGTGCTGTTGCTGCCGGTGCTGGGGGCGTTGCTCGCGATTGCCGTCCTGCCGCGCCATTATCGCGGTGTGCTGGCCGAGCGCGATACGTGGGTGATCATGCTGGTCTACAGCATCACGTTCGGCGGTTTCGTCGGCATGTCCTCGTATGTCACGACATTGTTGATTTCTCTATACGGCATGGCGCGTATCGAAGCGGGCCTCTTCATGTCGTTGCTCGCGTTCCTCGGCGCCCTGGTGCGTCCGATCGGAGGTCTGGTCGCCGACAAGATTTCCGGTGTGCGTGCCCTGGTGCTGCTGCTCGCTGCAATCTCGGCCATCGATCTGATCTTCGCCGCATGGATGCCACCACAAGGTGCCGGTATCGCACTGCTCGTGCTGGTCTACGTGTGCTTCGGCCTTGGCAATGGCGCAACGTTCCAACTCGTGCCGCAACGCTGGCAGGGCAAGACAGGCCTGATGTCCGGGATCATCGGCGCTGCGGGTGGCATCGGCGGGTTCTATCTGCCAGTGATCATGGGCATCGCGAAGGAATCGACGGGCAGCTATCAGATGGGCTTTGCCACGTTCGGTGCGCTGGCGGCGCTGGCGTTCGTGCTGGTTCTCGCGCTGCGCACGCACTGGATGTCGTGGGCATTGCCGAAGGAGGTGGCGGGTGGTGCGGTCCTGGCAGGCGGCGTGGCGCACGTCGAGTAAGGTTGGCCAAGAAGCGGTTGCGCAATCGTTTTGGAAAAGATCTTAAACATGTCTTGCGCGTCGACGACGAGGGGGCTGCCGAGCTTGCGCCGGTCCGTGGAATTCGGGCCGGTTTTTCTTCGCCGGCGTGGCGCGAATCGCCGAGTTGTCGACAAGAGCGCGCGTCAAATCGATGCCGCCACACCGAGGCGAGCAGGGCGCTTCGCTCCGGGCCAGATATCGAGGGGAGCTCAAAGCCGCTTCGCCAATCACAGAACGACTAGGCGCGCAGCGAAAGCAACACCTGGGGCGTGCCTGTGAGGAATGCGTCTACGCGTAAATCGATGATGCGGTCCAGGTCCTTGGGCGCGGGCTGCTGGTAGACCCACTTGCGCACGCCGATATAGAAAATGCTCGAGTGCATGGCCCAGATCAGTTCGATTTCGTCGTCTTCCTCCTGAGGCGACGCAGGATCGGGAATCTTGTATTCATGGCGCATCTCGCGCGCCATGACCTTGAAGTGGCGCTCCTTCAGGCGATCGAGATACTTTTGATTGATTCCCGGACGAGAGAGTCCGGCGAAGATAAAAATTCGTACCCACTCACTGCGGAGAATGAAGCGGGCGTAGTCCCGGAAATAGCGCTTCATACGCTCAGCAAGTGTCGACGACCTGTCGGCGAGCCACTCCTCCCAGTCGGGATTCCAGCGCCGCACGAACACCTCCTCGTAGACACGGTCGACCAGCGCATCCTTGGTCGGAAAGTACCGGTAAAGCAATGGCTGCGTAACGCCGAGTTCGCGCGCCAGATCTCGCGTGCTCGCTTCAAATCCGCGGCTGGCGAAAAAAGAGATCGCGCTTTGAACGATCTGATGCTCGCGATCTTCGGGCGCAAGACGTCTCGTTGCGGGGGCGGCCCCGGAGTTTCCGATTTCCTTCGATCCGGCCTCAGTCTCGCTGGTTTGCTGAGGTTTCTTCATGGCGGCTCCGTTCGGGTGATCCTGGTTTTAGTTGGCTAATTTATCACAAAATAACTTGAGATCTCTCGCGTGAGCCTTTGCCGCTTGTAGCTCTCGGATGAAATCCATGCGTTAACGTCAAATAATTCCGAGGTTTTGTCCGGGTAACCCCTTGGTTGACATGCTTCCGTCCAACATCTAATTTATCAATCGATAATTAATGATTGTCCAAGGGGGCGAAATGGCAATGCTCGGACTGGATCACTTCACGCTTCGCACCGCGAAGCTGGAAGAAACCAAGGAATTCTTCATGAAGGTGGCGGAGTTGCACGTAGGGCCGAGACCCGCATTCCAGTTTCCTGGCTATTGGCTCTACAGGAATCAGCAGCCCGTGGTTCACCTCGCTCAAGCCGACGTCGATGCAGATGAGGAACTGTCGCGGTATCTGGGGGAACGCCCGAGTATCGGCCCGTCGGGAAGTGGTGCGCTGGATCACATCGCATTTCGCTGTGAGGGACTGCCGGATTTTGAGCAGCGGTTGCGCGCGCTGGAGATCGCTTATCGCGCGCGCACTGTCCCCGACCTGAGAGAGCACCAGATTTTCGTCTCCGATCCCAACGACATCGTCGTGGAGTTCATTTTTTCAAGTGAGGAGCTTGCCTCTTGGGTGTCGGACGACGCCGGCGTTTCCATTCCCTGACTTGCACTTGAGCGTGCACCTTTTTTCAAATCAAAACCTAGACGAAAGCATCATGACGACCTCGAAAAAACTACTCAGCCCGTTTTCCCTGGGGCGCCTCGTCCTGCCAAACCGGATCGTGATGGCGCCGCTGACCCGCAATCGCGTCGGTCCCGGCAACGTGCCGACTGCCATGATGGTGAAGTACTACGCCCAGCGAGCCTCGGCCGGCCTGATCATTTCCGAAGCCACGCAAATCAGTCCGGAAGCTCAGGGCTACGACCTCACGCCGGGCATCCATTCCGCCGAGCAGATTGCTGGCTGGCGCGAGGTCACGGATGCGGTGCATGAGCGCGGCGGACGGATCTTCCTCCAGCTTTGGCACGTCGGTCGTGTGTCCAACGTTGCGCTCCAGCCCGGCGGCGTCGCCCCGGTGGCGCCGTCGGCGATTCAGGCGCAGGCGCGCACATGGGTCGCGGGTGACTTCGTCGCGACCTCCCCCCCGCGTGCGCTGACCCTAGAAGAGATTCCCGATGTCGTCGCCAAGTATCGGCGCGCCGCCGCCAATGCCATTGCCGCCGGATTCGATGGCGTGGAACTGCATGGGGCCAACGGTTACCTGATCGACCAATTTCTGCGCGACGGGTCGAACCACCGCACGGATGCCTACGGTGGCTCGATCGAGAACCGCGTTCGCTTTCTGCGGGAAGTGGCGCAAGCGGTTGCCGACGAGATTGGCGGTGATCGACTCGGGGTACGGCTCTCGCCCGTCACCCCGGCCAATGGCGCTTTCGATTCCGATCCGTTGCCGCTGTTCTTCCATGCCGTTGAAACGCTCAACACGGTTGCCCCCGCGTATTTGCACGTCATCGAGGGCGAAACACGCGGCGCACGCGATTTCGGTCCCGCGCTCGATTACCGAAAGATCCGGCAAGCCTTCCGGGGCGCGTATATCGGCAACAACGGCTATGACTTCGGCCTGGCCGAGCGCGCGGTCGGTGATGGAGCGACGGATTTGGTCGCGTTTGGCCGCGCCTACATCGCCAATCCGGATTTGGTCGAACGCTATGCACACGGGGCGCCGCTTAACGAGCCTCACGTCCCCAGCTTCTATGGCGGTGATGATGCCGGCTACACCGATTACCCCCAAATGGACGACATCGTGAGCCGCGCCTGAGTGCGCGTGAGTGAGTTTCGGTCGCGTACGCGCTGGCCGAGTTGATTTCAACCTTTCGCGGCGAAGGCGTATTCGCTGACGCCACGACAGAGACACCCAAGAGAGCATTCGAAAATGTTGTTAGACGGATATACCTGTGTCATCAGCGGCGCCGGCACCCCTCGGGGCATCGGCCGGGCAACGGCCATGTTGTTTGCCCAGCAGGGGGCCCGCATCGCGGTCCTGGATCTGAACCTGGCAGATGCGCAGGCGACTTGCGCCATCCTGCCTGGCACGGGTCACAAGGCGTATGCCTGTGACGTGCGATCTCGTGAGCAATGTGAGGCCGTTTCCACGGCGATTCTCAGCGATTTCGACGCGGTCGACGTGCTGATCAACAACGCAGGCATCGCCTCGCCGGATCGCTTCATGGATATCGACGATGCCACCTACGAGCGCGTGCTCGACATCAACCTGCGTGGCACGTTCTTCATGAGTCAGGCGTTCGTGCCGCATTTCAAAACCCGCCAACGTGGCGTCATCGTGAACATGTCTTCCGTGGCTGCGCAGCGCGGCGGCGGTGTATTCGGCGGCGCTCACTATGCGGCGTCCAAGTCGGGGGTATTGGGGCTGACCAAGGCCATGGCGCGAGAGCTGGGGCCGGCGGGCATTCGGGTGAACGCGATCTGTCCGGGAATGATCGATACCGACATCACACAAGGTGGCATTCCGGCGGATCGCCGGGCGATGCTCCTGGCCCAGACGCCGCTTGGACGGGCAGGCGAGGCATCCGAGATTGCCGGTTGCTGCCTGTTTCTCGCAAGCCCTCTCTCCTCATACGTGACCGGCGCAGAGATCGATGCCAACGGCGGCAGCCACATTCATTGAGTCATTGAGCGACGGGGCATCGCTGCCCCGCGCTCATGACCAACACAAAACAAAACACACGATAAAGAACTACCAGGAGATGAAGACATGGACGCGATCGACCCGGACAAGCTATTCAGGAAAACAGCGTGGCATATATTGCCCGTGCTGATGTTGGGATTCTTTCTTGCCTACCTTGACCGCGTGAATGTCGGGTTTGCAAAACTGGAGATGGCGCCTGCTCTCGGATTCAGCGATGGGGTTTATGGCTTCGGTGCCGGTGTCTTTTTCCTGGGATATTTTCTCTTCGAGGTGCCCAGCAACGCCATTTTGCATCGCGTCGGTGCGCGTCGATGGATCTCCCGGATCATGCTGACGTGGGGGCTGATCTCGGCCCTCACGATATTCATCCAGACACCCACCCAGTTCTACGTGATGCGTTTTCTGCTCGGACTTGCCGAGGCGGGTTTCGCGCCTGGCGTCATCTACTACACGAGCCAGTGGTTTCCTGCGGCATACCGTGGCCGGGCCTGGAGCATCTACTACACGTCGCTCGGGCTCGCGGGTGCGGCAGGCGGCGTGATGTCGGGGCTGATCCTCTCGAAGATGTCCGGTATCGGTCATTTGGCGTCGTGGCAATGGCTGATTTTGCTGGAGGCCGTGCCGACGCTACTGCTCGGCGTCTACATCTTCTTCTTTCTCAACGAGAGAATCGCGACCGCGAAGTGGTTGTCGGCGCATGAAAAGCAGTATCTGACGGACGTGCTTGCACAGGAGAACCGCCAAAAGCTGTCGATCGGTTTCGGCAAGCTGATGCGTAACAGAAAGCTGTGGCTGCTGATCTTCATCTACTTTTCCTATAACTCGGCGCTGTACGCGATCAGTTTTTGGACGCCGACGCTGGTGCAATCGATGGGCGTGAGAGATCAATGGTCGATCGGATTGTTCTCCGCGCTGCCTGCGCTGTGCGCAACGGTGAGCATGGTGGTTTTCGGTTACAGCTCGGATCGATGCCGAGAACGCCGGTGGCATCTGGTGACGGCATTTTCCATGGCAGCTACCGGTTTGCTGATCGTGGTATGGGCCCGTCATCCCGCATTGGGCATCGCCGGACTTTGTCTGGCGAGTATGGGCGCGATGTCGGTCCCGACATTGTTCTGGAACATTCCCACGGCGATGCTTGCCGGCGCCACGGCCGCCGCTGGTATTGCGACGATCAACGCCACGGGCAATCTTGCCGGCTTCCTCTCCCCTTACATGATCGGTTATGTGAAAGAGACGACCGGCCGCGCCGATATCGGTATGTTCGTCATTGTCGGGCTTCTCTGTCTGGGAATAGTGGGACTGCTGCGAACACCGAAGCAAACGGCGAGCGTGTCGGGAGTGCCGATTTCCGGCACGGGGCTGAACGTTGAGGGTACGGCAAACTGACAATCTCGCTGGGAATGACATGGATGGCGCGGCGGGCGGAAACGGCCCCGTCGCATCACCTCAGACACGTTGGAGATGACGATGAGCAGAGTCGGATTTGTCGGGCTGGGCGATATGGGCCTGGCCATGGCGCGCAACCTGATCGGACAGGGGCACGAAGTGATCGGGTTTGACGTTCGGGAGGCGCCCGGGAAGTTGCTGGTCGAGGCGGGCGGTCGGTTTGCGCTGTCTCTGGCCGATGTCGGCAAGGTGGCGGATGCCGTGTTCGTCATGGTGATGAACGAAGAGCAGATGCGGGCCGTCGTCCATGGCGAAGGCGGGCTGATAACGGTGATGCGGCCCGGCTCGACGGTGATAGTGACGTCTACCGTCAGTGATACTGCCGTACAGGAATTGCAGGCGAGGTTGTCGTCGGCCGGCATTCATCTGCTCGATGCCCCGGTGAGCGGCGGTCAGTTCGGTGCCGAAGCGGGGACGCTGGCATTGATGGTGGCGGGGCAGGCAGCGGTGCTCGAGGAAAACCGTCCGCTACTGGCTGCCGTCGGGCGGACGATCACCCACGTCGGCGAGGAGATCGGGTTGGGGCAGGCGACCAAAGCGGCCCTGCAAGCATTGATCGGCGCCACATTTGCGGCGCTTTGCGAGGCGATGGTGCTGGGGCGGAAAGCGGGTATCCCCGGTGACAAGCTGGCCGAAGTGTTCTCGGAAAGCGTCGTGGGAAGCCCATTGGTCCGAAATACGACGAACATGATTCTCGCGCGCCGCTTTTCGGCGTCGGGCGCGCATGTGGGAACGATCTACAAGGATCTGGGGATCAGCATGGGGCTGGCCCGGCGCCATGGCGTAGCAATGTTCACAACGAGTGCCGCCTACGAGGTCATGCAGGCAACCATCTCGATGTATCCGGAAGGGGATATCTGGGCCGCCACGCAACTTCTGGAGAAGATGGCCGGGTTGGAGGGGTAAGGCTCGCTCGTCCAGCCGCTCGCGGCCCGTCGATGCTCTGGCATGGCGGGCCGCTTTGTTTCCCCGGAACGCTTCGCATAGACTGTCGGGCTAGTTCGTATTCCCGCAGGAGACACCATGCGACTGGGCGTTCCCAGCCTCTCGGCGTTGCAGGCCTTCGAGGCCAGCGCGCGTCATCAGAATTTCGTCCAGGCCGCGCAGGAACTTGCGCTCACGCACGGCGCCGTCTGCAAACGCGTTGGCGAACTGGAGAAGCATCTGGGTGTGGCGTTGTTCGAGCGCGTGAAGCAACGGCTCGTACTGACCCCGGCCGGTGCGGAGTATGCCAAGCGCATTCGGGTGCATCTCGATCAGATTCGACGCGATACGCTCGACGTCGTGCAGCAGGGGCGCGAGACGGAACTGGAAATTGCCGTCGGCGTGACCTTTGCCGCGCAATGGCTGATTCCACGGCTCGACGATTTTTATGCGAACACGCGCGATGTTCGCCTGCACATTCTCGGGCGCGATCAACCGGTGTTCTTCGACGATTCCGCGTTCGACGCCACAGTCTACTTCAGCACGCGGTTATGGCCCGGTATGCCCGGCAGTGCCCTTATCACCGATGATGCGCTCCTGCTCGTCGCAGCACCGCGTTTGCTGCAAGGGCAGACGTCGCTCTCGCTGGAACAGATCGCCGCGCTGTCATGGATCTGCCCGCGCGACCTGCCGCGTGTGTGGGACGACTGGTTCGCGTCGGTGGGGGTATCCGACGCCTCTGGGGTCGGCATGGACATCAAACCCGCGCGTAGCGCGCAGCGTTACGACATGTTCATCATGGCGATCAACGCGGCGGTTGCGGGACTTGGCGTGGCGTTGCTGCCCCGCGTGCTGATCGAGCGCGAACTGGCCAGCGGCGCGCTGGTGCAGGCGCACCCGCATACGCTCGCCAATCCGCAAACCATCTACTTTTCCTATCCGGCGCAGCGCCGCGACTGGGCACCGTTGCGTCAGTTCGACGCCTGGTTGCGTCGGGCGGCCGAGGCCTACCGGGTCGCCAGTACCGACAAGTCGGGACTTTCGCGCAGCACCTGTTCGTAGAGGCCCTGATAGCCCAGCCACGCCACATAGTCCGAGCCGAGCAGACGATGCACCTCGCGGGCTTCGCTATCGGTGAGGACTTCGAGCGGGCCGGCGGCTTCGGCGAGCAACTGCACTTGCGCGCATCGCTCCATCGCCAGAAATCGATAGGCGGCGGCATCGACGGACGAGCCCACGGTCAGCAACCCGTGGTTGAGCAACACGGCGGCGCGCTTGTGTCCCATTGTCTGGGCGATACGGCGACCTTCGTCGGCACCGAGCACCAGCACGTCGCCGCGAAACAGCACGTGGTCGTCATAGAAGAGGCACGCTTCCTGATTGATCGGGGCCAGCGCCCGCGTGCGGGCAGAGAACGCGCGTCCATGTGTCGTGTGCGTGTGTGCGGCCGCCGTCACGTGGGGCAGGGTGGCGTGAATGCCGGCGTGTATGGCCATGGCCGCAGCGTTTACCGGGCCTTCGCCGTGATGCAGTCCCCCCGTTTCGTCGACGAGAATCAGATCGTCCGGATGGATCGACGAAAAATGCTGCGCGTAGCGATTGACCCAGAAGCGGTCGTGAAACTCGGGGTCGCGCACGGTAATGTGGCCAGCGATGCCCTCTGCAAGACCGAAGCGGGCGAAGATCCGGAAAGCGACGGCGAGACGCAGCTTCCGGTCGGCGCGCTCCTCCTCGACGTTATCGAAAACGCGTGGCTTGGGCAGCGGTGCGCCGAGCGGCGTGGGAATGGCAAAGGCCTCGTGCGGCGTGTTCATGGGGGCGACTCCGTCTGATGGGAACGCCGTGCGAGCCGCATTCGGAGGACGTCGCGACGCGGCGCATCGGCTGACAGCGCATTGTCCCGGGCGGGTTGCGCTGCGTCCATCGACGAAAAGTCACTGGTCATGTCCTTGCCGCACCGATTGCCGTCATCTATCGCGCCTCCTGAGCCCCAACGCGTAGGGATTATTCGCCGCGCCCGAACAGCCCGTTGAGTGTTGCGCCGCTGGCAGCGCCGTCGAAGCCGTCGAAACGACCTTGGGCGAGGGCTGTGGCGGCGTGGATGAAGCCACCCCATGCCGCCCGGGCAAGCGCGCCGCCGACACTCACGCGGCGCACGCCCAGATCGGCCAGATCTTCCAGCGTCAGCGGTGACGTCGCCCCGATCAGCACGTTGACCGGTTTGGGCGCCACGGCCGTGACGACCGCCCGGATTTGGTCTGCCGACTGAATGCCTGGCGCATACAAGCAGTCGGCGCCCGCTTCGGCATAGGCTTGCAGCCGTGCGATGGTGTCGTCGAGGTCGGGGACCCCGGCGAAGAAGTTTTCGGCGCGGCCGATGAGGAGTGTGTCGCCCCCCGTTTCATCGATGGCGCGGCGTGCGGCTTTCATGCGTGCGACAGCTTCGTCGAGCGCGAAAAGCGGTGCGTTGACGTTACCCGTCGAGTCTTCGATGGACAATCCGGCAACGCCGGTCGCCACGGCCATCTTGACGCTTTGCGCTACCTCATCCGGCGTCTTGCCGAAGCCGCTTTCGAAGTCGGCATTGACGGGCAGGTCGGTGGCGTCGACGAGCGTTTGCAAATGGGCGAGGACGGTGTCGCGCGTTACTCCGTTGTCGGGGCGTCCCGTTGACCAGGCGAAGCCCGAACTGGTCGAGGCGATGGCTTTGAAGCCGGCGTGTTCGAGATACCGCGCGCTGCCGGCGTCCCACGGATTCGGGATCACGAAGCAACCGGCAAGATGGAGTTCTCGAAAGGCGGCGCGTTTTTCGGCAGTGCTGCGTGGCATGGCTTGTCTCCTGAATGGCGCGCAGTTGGCTGACGCGCTGCGCACGGAAAACCGATCATCGCGGTTTTGCGTCGGGCTCGCAAGACAGGTTCGGCGCCAGAGAGACGAAATGCCGACTGTGAGACGTTTTTCCGTGCCGAGCCCCAATATGGGGCTGAACGTGCGCTGTAACCGCCCGTAACCATCTTTTTTACGGCAACGCGGGAATAAGCGCGATTCAACCCGCGTTATGCAATCATCTCCACTGTGATTTCAGGATCTCCGACGTGAATTCTCTGCCCCCCTCAGTTTCTTCGGCGTCTGCGCACAATGCCGGTGTGGCGCGACACGAAGACGCCAAATACACCCGTGTGGCGATGCT